>NZ_JBJDNO010000003.1:0-379704 GCF_044900755.1 Microbacterium sp. NPDC087868 | reverse complement strand
CCGCCACCCCCCCCCCGTGTGTGGTCGCCCCCCCCCCCCCCCGGGGGTGGGTCCCGCCCCCGCCGGGTGGGGCCAACCGCCGGCGGCGGGACCCCACCCCTCGCGCGCAAGCCCGGAGCGAACGAAGCTCGGGACTGCACCGTTCGGGAGGAGATCTCACCCAGGGGAGGAGCATTTCGCGGATTCGCTCCTCCCTTTCGCGAGTTCTCCTCCGTTGGTGCGCGGGCGGGGGCTTCGACAGGCTCAGCGACCTCGTCGCGCGCGAGGAGTCGAGACACGTCGCTGGCGCGTGGCCGCGCGCGGCGTGTCGTGACCCCTCACCACCCGGACGGGGACGCGAAAGGGGGCGGATGCCGCAGCATCCGCCCCCTTCGTCGTCGCGGGTCTCAGCCCTTGACCGCGCCGGCCGCGAGGCCCTTCATGATGCGCTGGTTGAGGAAGAGATACATGATCAGGATGCCGAACACCGTCACGCAGATCGCGGCGAACAGTGGGCCGTAGTTGATCGCGCCGTATTCGCCCGAGAAGTTGAGGAGCCCGACCTGGATCGTGTTGAGGCTCCTCTTGCCGCCGAAGACGAGGGCGATGAGCAGGTCGTTCCAGATGAGGAAGAACTGCACGATCGCGACCGTGAAGATCGCGTTCTTCATCATCGGCAGGCCGATCGCGAAGAACGAACGCAGCATCGAGGCGCCGTCGATCGTCGCGGCTTCGAAGATCTCGCGGGGGATCGCGCGGAAGTACGTCGCCATCATGAACACCGTGAGCGGGAGGCCGCCCGCGACGTAGATGAGGATCATCGGCAGGTACGAGCCGCTGAGGCCCATCTTCGAGAAGGCGTTGAACAGCGGCAGGATGATCATCTGCCCGGGGATCATGATGCCCGCCAGGAACAGCAGCAGCACCGAGGCGCGGCCCTTGAAGACCATGATCTCGAGCGCGTAGCCCGCCGCCGTGCCGAGCAGCACGATGAACACGAGCGACGGCACCGTGACGATCAGCGAGTTCGTGATCGTGGTGGCGAGGTTGCCGGTCTCCCAGGCGACGGCGTAGTTGTCCCACCGCCAGTTCTCGGGGAGCGTGTACGAGGGGTTGTTGAGGAACTCGTTGTTCGACTTCAGCGAGTTGATGAACATCCAGAACAGCGGGTAGGCCGTCACGATGACGAGCACCGCGATGGTCAGCCAGGTCGGGATCTTGCGCAGGATGCCGAGGGCGATCGCTGCGGGACCGCGGCGGTGCGGGACGAACGCCTTCGCGCTGGGAACGGCCGTCGTGTCGAGTGTGGTGGTCATGATGCTGTCCTCAGACGGTGTTGTCGCGACGCGACGAGCGGAAGATGACGAGCGTGATCAGCAGACACATGATCGTGAGCACGAGGGCGACGGTCGAGCCGTAGCCGAAGTCGCTGTACTGGAACGCCGTGCGGTACATGTACATCGTCAGCGGCGTGGTCGCGTTGCCGGGGCCGCCGCCGGTGAGGGCGAAGACCGAGTCGAAGACCTTGATCGTGCCGTTGATGCTGAAGATCATCGAGGCGAAGAGGATCGGCAGCGACATCGGGAGCACGATGTAGCGGAAGAGGCTGAACGACTTCGCGCCGTCGAGACGGGCCGACTCGATGATCTCGTCGGGGATGTCGAGCAGGCCGGAGAAGACGAGGATGCCGTAGAAGCCGGCGGAGCGCCAGACGTCCATGATGACGATGACGACGAACGCGGTCGCGCCGTCGCCGAGCCAGTCGATGTTGCTGAGGCCGACGTTCACGAGCAGCTCGTTGACGAGGCCGTCGCCGGGGGCCGACTGGAAGAGCTTCTGGTACAGGATGCCGATCGCGACGGTCGGGAGCACGACGGGGAAGAACACCAGTGTGCGGACGATGACCGAGGAGCGGCGGAGCACGAAGTGGTAGAGCAGCGCGAGTCCGAAGCCGAGCACGACCTGGAACAGGGTGGTCAGCAGCGCGTAGCGGATCGTGAACCAGAAGGCGTCGGCGACGTACTGGTCGGAGAAGAGCCGCTGGAAGTTCTCGATGCCGTTGAACTCGAAGCCTTCGAGGATGCTGCCGGTGAAGAACGTGAGGCCGAACGACCAGAGCACGGGGACGATGGTGATGAGCGTATAGATGACCAGTGCCGGCAGGAGCAGCAGCAGGATCGTCTTCCGGTCGCCGAGGACGGACTTCATGCGTGGCGGCCTTTCGGGTGTAGAGGGGGTGAGACGAGAGAACCGGCTCCGCGCACTCCGGGTACGAGTGCGCGGAGCCGGTGCGGATCAACCGGCGTCGAGAGCGTCCTGGACGAGGGTCATGAACTCCTCGGCCGTGAGCTGGCCCGTCACGAGCAGCGCGGCGTTGGTCGACGAGATGTTGCTCGCCTTCGCGTTGAAGAGCGCCTCGAACCACAGCACGCTGTCGGTGCTGGTGGAGATCTCGTCGGCGATCGTCTGCGAGATCGCGGGCAGCTCGACGTCGGCGTCGTCGGCGATGAAGCCGGTGATCTGGCCCTGCTCGAGCGCCTCGTTGCCGTAGTTCTCGGCGATGCAGCCGAGCCAGGCGCCGGTGCCCTCGTTGTAGGCGGCGTTGCTCATCGTGGCGGGCAGGCCGACGTTCGACGGGTAGGCGTCGGGCGTGCCCTTGCCACCCTCGACGGCCGGGAAGTTGAAGAACCCGACGTTGTCGGCGCCGATCTGGTTGCCGTCTCCGTTGATGTTGCCGAGGATCCAGCTGCCCATGTAGATCATGGCGGCCTTGCCCGTGAGGAACTCGTTGTACGAGCTGTCGATGTCGAGCGAGGTGACGTTCGCGTCGAAGTAGCCTTCGGCGCCGAGGTCGGCGATCGCCTGCGCGGCGGCCACGTACTCGGGGTCGGTCAGCTTGGCGTCGCCGGACGCGACCTTCTCGAGCGCGTCGTCACCGACCGAGCGGAAGAGGTAGCTCGAGATGAGGCGGGTGATGGGCCAGCCCTGCTCGCCGGATGCCGTGAACGGCGTGTAGCCCGCGGCCTTGGCCTCGGCGGCGATGGTGGTGAGGTCGTCCCAGCTCTCGGGGACGTCCCAGCCCTGCTCCTCGAAGATCTGCTTGTTGTACCAGATGCCCTCGATGTTGTACTGGAACGGCAGGAAGTTGAACTCGCCGCCGTAGAGCTTCTTGATGGTCGAGACGGCGCCTTCGGCGATCTTGTCGCGCACGCCGAGCTCGGTGAGCTTCTCGTCGAAGTCGACGAGGTAGCCGCCCTTGGCGAGCTTCGCGCCCTCGGAGGGGTTGCCGCCGGCGGAGAAGATCGGGGGCAGTTCGTCCTGCGTGGCGAGCAGCTGCACCTGGGCGTCGAGATCGGCCTGCGGTGCGGAGTTGAACTCGAGGGGCATAGCTTCTTCTTCGGCGGCGCACTGGTCGCCGGCGAGGGCTTCGAGCACCGGCTGCGTGGTGGTGTTCTCGGAGTTCTTCAGGAACTCGAAGGTGGTCGCACCCGATCCGCTGTCACCGGCGCAGCCGGAGAGGACGAGAACCCCGGCGCTGGCCAGAGCGGCAACGCTGAGGAGCGGCTTGCGAAGGCGCCGCCGTTCTGCTGTGAACACATTTCCTCCTTGAAAGTGATATCTCGTTATTGAGACGTTTCAAAACTGATGTTAGGGGGAGATCTGTGGCCTGTCAAACGAAAACTGTTCTGAGGCACGGTGAGGAAGTTCGGCGGCCGTCGGGCGGATGCGCAAGGATGAATCCATGAGCATTGAAACGTCACAATCAGCCGTGATCGACGACGAGGTGGTCGTCGACGACGCGGTCGATCGACTCATCGCCGAGATGACGCTCGCGCAGAAGACGGCCCAGCTGGTGGGGCTGTGGGCGGGCGCCCGCCGCGACGACAACGCCGCCCCGATGCAGGATCAGTTGATCGCCGACGGCATGCACGTCGACGAGTTCGCCGCGCACGGCCTCGGCCAGCTCACGCGTCACTGGGGAACGACGCCGATCGCGGTCGAAGCGGGCACGGCCGAGCTGCGTCGACGCCAGGCCGCTCTCGCCGAGCGCACCGGCATCCGCGCTCTCGTGCACGAGGAGTGCCTCACCGGCGTCCTCGCCTGGGGAGCCACGACCTACCCGACCCCGCTGGCCTGGGGCGCCGCCTTCGACCCGGAGCTCACCGAACGCCTCGGCCGGCGGATCGGCGACGACCTGCGCGCCCTCGGCGTGCATCAGGGACTCGGCCCCGTGCTCGACGTCGTGCGCGATGCCCGCTGGGGCCGCGTCGAGGAGTGCATCGCCGAGGACCCGTTCACGGTCGGCGTCGTCGGCAGCGCCTACGTGCGCGGCCTCGAGTCGGCGGGGGTGGTCGCAACCCTCAAGCACTTCGCCGGATACTCCGGGTCGCGCGCCGGCCGCAATCACGCACCGGTCTCGGTCGGTCCGCGCGAGCTCGCCGATGTCCACCTGCCTCCGTTCGAACGAGCGATCCGCGCGGGGGCACGCTCGGTCATGAACGCCTACAACGATGTCGACGGGGTTCCGGCCGCGGCATCCGCCGACCTGCTCACCGGCATCCTGCGCGACCGCTGGGGCTTCGACGGCACCGTCGTCGCCGACTACTTCGCCGTGCGGTTCCTCGAGACGATGCACGGGGTCGCCGTCGATGGCGAAGACGCGGCGGTGCTCGCGCTCTCGGCCGGCATCGACGTCGAACTCCCCACCGGCTCCGACTACCTCGCGCCGCTCGTCGCCGCGGTCGAGAGCGGGCGGATCGACGCGTCGCTCGTCGACCGCGCCCTGCGCCGCGTGCTGCGGCAGAAGCGCGATCTGGGGTTGCTGGGGGCGGCCGAACCCGAGGGCGACCCGACCGTCGACCTCGACTCCGCGGCCAACCGTGCGCTCGCGCGCGAGATGGCGGATGCCTCGATCGTGCTGCTCCAGAACGACGGTGTTCTGCCGCTCGATGCAGGGCGCACCCCACGGCTCGCCGTCGTCGGTCCGAACGCCGACCGCTTCGGGGCGGTGTTCGGGTGCTACTCCTTCGTGAAGCACGTGCTGCCGCGGCATCCCGAGGTCGATCCGCTGATCGCCGCGCCCACGGTCGCCGAGGCGCTGCGCGGGCGCTGGCCGGGTGAGGTCGATGTCGTCGAGGGCTGCGCCGTCATGGACGACGACGTCTCCGGACTCGACGCGGCGGTCGCGGCCGCGCTCGCCGCGGACGTGGTGGTGGCGGTGATGGGTGACGACTCCGGGATGTTCGGACGCGGCACGTCGGGCGAGGGCTGCGACCGCGAGGACCTGAGTCTGCCCGGGGTGCAGGAGCAGCTGCTCCACGCGCTCGTCGAGACCGGTCGCCCGGTCGTGCTCGTGCTGCTGACCGGTCGCCCCTACGCGCTCGGCGCCGCCGCCGACCGGTGCGCGGCCGTCGTGCAGGCGTTCTTCCCCGGGCAGGAGGGCGGGCCGGCCATCGCGGATGCTCTCCTCGGGGTCACCTCGCCCTCGGGGCGTCTCCCCGTGCAGATGCCCCGGCCGGGCACCCCGCAGCCGGGCAGCTACCTCGCCCCGAAGCTCGGATCGCTCACGGGCGTCAGCTCGGCCGACCCGACGCCGCGGCATCCGTTCGGCCACGGCCTCGGGTACACGACCTTCGTGCGGGACGGACTGAGCGTCGCAGAGACCCGGGTCGCCGTCGACGGCGTCGTCGAGGCCGAGGTCACGGTGCGTAACGCGGGCGACCGCGAGGGAGCCGACGTGCTGCAGGTCTACGCGAGCGACCCGGCGGCGCAGGTCGTGCGTCCTCTCCGCCAGCTCGTCGCGTTCCACAAGGTGCCGTTGGCCCCGGGGGAGGCGCAGACGTGTCGGGTGCGAATCCCCGCTGCCGCCTTCGCCTTCACCGGTGTCGCGGGGCATCGCATCGTCGAACCCGGTCGCATCGTGCTGCGGGTGGCCGCGGATGCCGCGGACGAGGGGCAGGCCATCGAGATCGACCTGATCGGAGACGTGCAGCGCGTCGACGCGATCGCTGACGAACCGGTCTGGGAACGCCGTGGCTGAGCGTGCGTGTGCCGCTCCGGGTGGCGCGCAGAGGAGCCGGTAAAGTGACTGATCGATCACCGAGCCGAAGGAGGCCGCGCATGGCCCGAGTCGGAATCCGTGACGTGGCGGTGCTCGCGGGTGTGGCCGTGGGTACCGTGTCGAACTACCTCAACCACCCCGACCGCGTCTCGGCCGACAAGGCCGAGCGCATCCGCGCCGCGATCGACTCGCTCGGGTTCGTGCCCAGCAACGCCGGTCGGCAGTTGCGCCTCGGGGTGAGCAGCGCGATCGGCTACATCGCGCCCGACGTGAGCAACCCGTACTTCGCCGAGATCGCCGAGAGCGTCGAGCTGCGCGCCAGCGAGCTCGGCTTCACCGTGTTCCTCGCCAACTCCCACCGAAGCCGCGACCGCGAGAACGACTACATCCAGCTCTTCGAGCAGTACCGCGTGCAGGGACTGCTCATGTCGTCGCACCTGCCCGTCGAAGACCGCCTCGCGCAGGTGCGCCGTCGCGGCACGCCCTCGGTGCTGGTCGGCCAGCGCGGGCAGTCCGACGAGCAGCCCTCCGTCTCGCTCGACGAGGTCTCGGGCGGGCGCCAGGCGATGCAGCACCTGATCGAGGTCGGATGCCGTCGCCTGCTGTTCGTCGGTGGCCCGCTCGACATCCCGCAGGTCTCGGGGCGTCTGGCCGGTGCGGGAGAGGTCGTGCGCGAGTTCGGGGCGGCGACGCTCGAGGTGATGGACGAGCCCGATCGCACGGTGCGCGGCGGCAAGCGGATCGGGGCGGCGCTGCTCTCGCGTCCGGCGGACATGATGCCCGATGGCATCTTCGCCGCGAACGACCTGCTCGCGCTCGGCATCATGAACGCGCTCGTCGCCGGCGGGGTCGAGGTTCCGCGGCAGACCGCGATCGTCGGCTACGACGACATCGAGTTCGCGGAAGCCTCGCTCATCCCGCTCACGAGCGTCATGGGCCGCCACGATGGCTTCGGCATCGCCGTGGTCGACCTGCTCTTCGACGCGATCGGCGGCAACGCGATCGCCGCGCCGCATCGGATGTTCGAACCCCAGCTCGTGGTGCGCGCGAGCACCGGGAGGGCATGACCGTGGCCGCGAGCATCCGCGACGTCGCCGACCGCGCCGGGGTGTCGGTGGGCACCGTCTCGAACGTGCTCAACCACGTCGACCGCGTCAAAGAGGACTCCGTCCGGCGCGTGCACGAGGCGATCGCCGAGCTCGGGTACGTGCGCAACGACGCCGCCCGTCAACTGCGCGCCGGGCACAGTCTGATGGTCGGCCTGGTGGTGCTCGACGTGCGTAACCCGTTCTTCACCGAGCTCGCCCGCGGCGCCGAGCGCGAAGCCGCCCGACACGGGCTCTCTGTCGTGCTCGCCAACAGTGACGAGGACGTCGCGCAGGAGGCCCGGCACATCGACCTCTTCGAGCAGCAGCGCGTGCGCGGCATCCTGCTCTCGCCCTATCAGGAGGCGGGACCGCGCCTGCGCCGGATGCGCGACCGGGGCATCCCCGCCGTGCTCGTCGATCGGCGCGGCGCCGACGACTCGTTCAGCAGCGTCTCGGTCGACGACGAGACCGGCGGGTACCTCGCGGCTCGCCACCTGCTCGACACCGGGCGTCGCCGCATCCTCTTCGCCGGCGGCCCCCTCGACATGCGTCAGGTGGAAGACCGCCTCGGCGGTGCACGCCGCGCGATCGCGGAGGTGCCCGGCGCCGTGCTCGACACGCTTCCCTCGGCGGCGTCGACGGTCGACGCCGGTCGTCTCGCGGGCGATCAGGTCGCCGCACTCGCGGCGTCGGAACGCCCGGACGCGATCTTCTGCGCCAACGACCTCGTGGCGCTCGGGGTGCTGCAGGGACTGCTGACGAACGGCATCCGCGTGCCCCAGGACGTCGCCCTGATCGGCTTCGACGACATCGACTTCGCGGCGGCTGCGGCCGTGCCCCTCTCGTCGGTGCGGCAACCGAGCAACCTCATGGGCGAGACGGCGATGCGCCTGCTGCTCGAGAGCGCCGACGACCCGGGCCGTGCGCCCGAGCACATCGTGTTCCAGTCCGAACTCGTCGCGCGCGCCTCGACGGCCTGAGCCCTGGCCCGCCCGCGCGGCCTCAGAACTCCGCGACGACCGGGCGTCCGTCGAGGTGCGCGATGAGGTTGAGCACGAGGAAGTTCCAGTTCTGGAAGTTGCGCGTCATGATCGCCTCCCCGGTGTCGGGGTTGTAGAACTCGTGCAGGCATCCGGTCGTGGCGAGGTCTCTGCCGAACAGCTCGACGGTCTGCTCGGCGAGCTCGCGGGCGTCGTCGGCGAAGCCGTACTTCTCGAGGCCTCGGAAGACGAGGTAGTTGCTGATGCCCCACACCGGTCCGAGCCAATTGGAGGGGTTGTTCGACGCACGTAGGTTGTAGGGCTTCTCGAGGCGCGACAGGGTGCGCACCCCGAAGTTCGCCCGGAACGTGCGAGTGTCCTGCAGGCGTTCGCGCATCCGCTCGGCCTGCTCCTGCGACGCGAACCCCGCCCACAGCGGCAGGAAGCTCGACCAGTTGTCGACCCGCAGCAGGAGTGCCGACCACGATCGCGGAGCGCCGCTGTGCAGCCAGTCGCCGCCGTCGATCTCGCGGAAGGCCAGGTCGGCGCTGTAGTAGGTGCCGTCGCGCTCGTCCCACAGGTGCGTGTTGATCGCATCGGCGAGGTCCTGCGCGCGTCCGCGCCAGCGGTTCGCCTCGGGCAGCCGGTCGAGGTCTTCGAGCAGCGACCCGAAGGCGAGCAGTTCGCGGTAGAGCAGCGAGTTCAGGTAGATCGAGGCCGTGCTGCGGTCGGGGCGGTAGTAGACCGAGGGATCGTTGTCGACGCCGATCGCGAAGTCGGTCTGCCAATACGCCAGGCCCGTCTCGGCGTGGATGTGGCTCTCGAGGTAGCGCTCGAGGAACGACTGGATCACCGGGATACCGTCACTGATCCACTTGGCGCTGCCCCGGCGACGGCTGAGCAGTGCGGCCTGCTGGGCGATGATCGGCTTGTGCATGTTCTGCGAGAACCCGGCGGCGCGCGAGGGGTCGCCGTGCAGCAGCGGACCCTCGGGCTTGAGCAGCAGCGGCATCACGCCGTCGGCGTCGGTGTGGTCGAGGAAGTTGCGGATCGTGCCCTCCTCGTAGGGGCCGAAGCGTCCCGCCTCGCCGGTCTCGAGCTCGACCTGGCCGAGCACGACGCTGATGAACCAGGAGTCCCAGTCCCACAGCGCGTTCGAGTAGTAGGGGGAGTCGGGCGAGCTGGGCACCGTGTACGGGTGGGCGAGCACGCCGGAGGGCTCGCGGGTCATCTGCGTCGCGTGCTCGGTGACGTAGGTGCGGAGGTCGGACTTCCAGGTGTCGATCATGCGTGCGGGTCCTCGGTTCGGGGGAGGGAGATGCGAGTGAAGGCGGAAGGGGCGAGCGCGACGGCTGCTTCGCCGCGGTCGGTCGAGATGTGCAGGGAGCGCGGCTCGTCGGCGATGTTGGCCACGAGGATGTCGTCGCCGGCGTCGGTGCGGGCTCCGATCGCCCAGGTCAGTCCGTCGGCGCTGGGTCCGGTGAGCAGCGTCGCGCCGTCGCGCGCCGCGAGGGCGGCGAGCGCGTGCAGCGCGGACGCGACGGGGAAGTCCTCTCCGTCGGACGAGCGGATGCCGCGCGGCCCCCACTCCTCGAACCACACGAGCGAGGCCACTCCGGGCACAGCCAGGGCCGCGGCGCTCGCGATCGTCCAGGCTGCGAGCTCGGGTGCCTGCTGACGGTCGTCATCGATGCCGGTGAACTGCGGGCCGTAGCCGTCGCGCAGGTCGTCATGCGGCGAGAGCGGTTGGGGGGAGGCGGCCACGTCGTTGAAGCGGGGGCGGAGGGAGACCGGGCCGATGTGCACGGGGCGCCCGGCCGCGCGCACGACGGTCTCTTCGGCGACGAGGCGCTGCATCGAGACGGACTCGACGATCTGCTCGGTGTCGGCCGAGTGGAACAGCGGGGTGACCGTGACCGCGATCCCGTCGAGGTCGTCGGGCAGCCGGTGCAGCTCGCGGTTGAGTTCGGTGAAGTGCGAGCGGCTGCCGCCGATCACCGCGGGCGTGCGGCCGTGCGTGGAGAGGGCGGCGCGCAGCAGATCGATCGCCTCGCCGTCCGAGACGTGCCGGGCATCGCTGACCTGGTGGAAGGCCGTGGCGCGCACGAGGTCGATGCCCGCGAGGGCGGCGACGGCATCCGATATCTTCTCGGGCGCCGCCGGGTCGATCACGAAGCGCACGTCGAGGGGGAGACCGGAGGTGGAGGCCCGGGCGACGGCCGCCCGCCAGTCGCGACTCGCGAGGTCGAGCTCGACGAGCAGGGTCGTGCCGACGGGGTCGACGACCGGAGCGGGATCGGGGGCGGATGCCGCGGCGACCCCGACCGACGGGAAGGGGCCGGCAGGGGTGAGGCGGATGGTGTCGGACGCGGCGCGGATCTCGGCATCCGCCGTTTCCTGAACCTGGATCCGGAGGGCCTGCACGACGTGCTCGCCCTCGATGACGCGGTAGGGGAAGGGGAGCGAGAGCGGCCGGTTGTAGGTCTTGAACGAGGCATCCGTCCAGTTGCGCTGGTCTTCCATCTCGAACACGTCGCCGTCGAAGGCGAGGTCGACCCGCGCACCGTCGTGCGTCCAGCCGAGGGCGGTGATGTCGAAGACCGGCTGGTGCGCGCTGATGCGTCCGGGGAACGCGGTCTGCTCGGTCGTGCCGTCGGAGTGGCCGACCTGCAGGGCGGCTCCCGCGACCTGGGGTGGGTGCAGAACGACGAGTCCGGTGCGGTTGGTGTCGACATCTCGCGTCGCCCGCAGGTCGAGGGCGACGATGAGTTCGGCGGCGTCGGACGTGGCGCGGAGAGTGCCCTCGAACGCGGGCTCGGTCGTGCGCACGGCGATCTCGAGGCGCGAGTCGTCGCCGGTGATCTCGCCGACGGTCAGGGGCAGGGTGTTCCAGTCGCCGTCGCGCACCACGGCGCGGATGCTGCGGAGCACCCGATGTCCGCGCCACTGCAGGTCGGCGAGCTCATCGTCGCGGCGCTCGATCGTCCAGTCCCCGAGGGTGCGCTCGTCGCGTTCGGGGCGGTTCCACGTCATGATGCGTCCTTGCACGGGGTGGGCCGTAGCCCGGATTGGTACGTTTCAATCCTGCCGTACGCGCCGGGTGTCGGGCAAGGCGAGCGGGGGAATCCGGCGGGGATCGGACCGGGTTCGGTCCCGGTTCGTGGGATGCCGCGGAATCCGTTACGATGGCTAGGTGCATCCGAGCTTTCGGGCGAGGATGCCTGGAGACGTCGCATAGTCCGGCCTAGTGCACCACCCTGCTAAGGTGGAGACCTCTTTAAGGGGTCCAGGGGTTCAAATCCCCTCGTCTCCGCACTCAAGAAAGCCCCGATCCTCTTGGAAACACTGGGATTCGGGCCTTTCCTTTTTCAATCTGCCACGCTTTTGCCATCAACCACGGCGTTGGCAAGCGCATCGATGCGATCCAAAAGCGTGTCGATGTCGTCGTCGAACAGATCCGCATAGATGTCGAGCGTCATGGCTGCGGACTCGTGACCGAGCATCCGCTGGATGGCTTTCACGTTCCCGCCAGCACTCACAGCAATAGAGGCTGCGGTGTGTCTCAGTGCATGTAGAACCATCGGCTCGACGCCCGCTGCTCGCAACGCCGACTTCCACCAGGACTTCGATCCCTCCGAAGCGCGAACGCGTCGCATATAGCCACCGTGCGGGCCGGGGAACACTAGGTCGTCATCGCCATTGACCACGGATGCCAGAGCATCAGCCACGATCCGCGGAATCGGAACCTGTCTCGCGCCGGCGCGCGTCTTCGGGGTTCCCTCGTGAATCGTGCCGAGCGTCTCTACTGCGTTCCGACGCACCAAGAGTCGACGGCGTGCTAGGTCGACGTCCTGGCCTCTGAGTGCGATCGCTTCGCCCCACCGCAGTCCGCAGTACCCGAGCATGAGCACAAGCGCTCTGTGCTTCCCTGAGGCGTCTGCTACGGCGTGTAGTTGCTGTGGTGCAAGGTAGCGGTGCTCACGAGACCTGTCGAAAGCCAGAAGTGTTTATCCCCGCGAGCATGACCGTCGTCTGGCGCATCTTCGCCGTCTACTTCGCCGTCTTCAAGTAACAAGTACGCGCAGAAGACCCCCACCTAGTCTCCGGGGGCGGATTCCAGAGATCGTTGCAACACGACGAGTTTCCATCGTAGGGTTTCCGGATGGACGCAGCTCGGACGCTCTTGAGGTATTTGTATCCTGACGGGCGTGTGCAAGCCGCTCTGCCCCTTCGAGTCGTCGAGACGTCGCCTGATCTCGTGGCGGGATGGCTTTCTTCGGGCTCTGAGATCGCGTATTGGGCCACTGAACGAGGGGCAGACCCTCGCTCGACCCCGCTGAATTCAAGGTTCTCCCAATTCCTCACTACCGCGCGCCGAATCTGGAGCGGCGGAAGCGTGCTTCGAGTGATCCCACTGACTCAGCCGTGGCAAGTCCTTCACTTCTGGAACCCAGATGGGACGTTCGCCGGGTGGTACGTCAATCTCGAGTCTGAGAAGCATCGCGATCGGCTAGGGCTGGTCGCTGTGGATTGGCATCTGGACCTCTTGATCTCCGCCGACTATGAGGTTGAGTGGAAGGACGAGGACGAGGCGGCCGCTGCGGTTCAGACGGAGTACTTGCGCGAGGAAGACCTTGTTCGGGCGCGAAGTGCAGGAGATCTCATCGCTGCCGACCCACGCTCGTTCATTCGCGACCTCGGGCTCTGGCACCTCTCATATCCTCCGAAGACGCCCGAGCCGGCCCTCGAGCTCCCACCTGGATGGGATGTTCCGTGAATCGCTCACCAAACACCAATTAGCGTCGCGAGGCGTTCGGCTGGGGTGTCCCATTCGAGTGTCTTGCGGGGCCGGGTGTTGAGCTCGTGGGCGATGCGCTCGAGTTCGGTGGTGTCGTGTTGGGCGAGGTCGGTGCCCTTGGGAAAGTACTGGCGGAGGAGCCCGTTGGTGTTCTCGTTCGAGCCGCGCTGCCAGGGGGATGCGGGGTCGCAGAAGTAGACCGGCATGTCCGTGGCTGTAGTGAAGGCTTTGTGCTGTCCCATCTCGCTGCCCTGGTCCCATGTGAGAGATCGGCGTAGGGGTGTGGGGAGTCGTTCGATGGTTGCGGTGAGAGCGTCGCGCATTGATTCGGCGCCGTGGTCGTCGGGGAGATGGACGAGCATCACGTAGCGGGTGGTGCGTTCGACGAGGGTGCCGATCGCGGACTTCTGATTCTTTCCGATGATGAGATCGCCCTCCCAATGTCCGGGAACTACTCTGTCTTCGACCTCAGCAGGGCGTTCGCTGATCATGACCATCGGGTCACGGAACCGCGGCTGACGGCGCTGTGCATGCTGGCGGGGCTTGCGTCGCGCGCGGCCGGTCCGGAGCGCTTTGTGGAGATCGCGACGCAGCTCACCGCGCCCCTGAGCGTAGAGGGCAAGATAGATCGTCTCGTGAACTACGTGCATCTCCTCTCGGCCGGGGAAGTCCAGCCGCAGCATTCGGGAGATCTGCTCCGGGCTCCACCGACGCTCCAGTCTCTCTTGGATGTAGGCGCGTAGCTCTGGGCTCTGCCCGATCTTCCCCACCTTCGGACGTGGCAGGCGGGCGAGGGCGCGATCATGCGCAGCGAAAGGCCGGTAAGAGCCTGTGCGTGGGTTCCGGTTGCGGCGCACCTCCCTGCTGATCGTCGAGGCCGGCCGCTCCAAACTTGCAGCGATACGGCGAATTGACCACCCCGCAACGAGCCTGTCAGCGATGAAGATGCGATCCTCCTCGGACAGAAAACGGGACGACAAAGAAGCCCGGTACGTGCGCGGCCTCATCAGAGGTTTCGCGCCCGTACCGGGCTTCTTTGTCTGTGACGGGCGACCGTGTCGCCAGTGCTTCGTCGTGCGGTAGTTCACGCCCACGATTCTCGCGGCCTCACGGAAACCACAACCATCGGCAACGAGCTCAAAGAACCGCGCACGCTCCACGTGCTTCTTCCGACCATCGGGCTGGAGATCGAACTCCATCTGCAACTCCTGAGATCAGGTGTTGCAACGACCACTAGAACCCAAGGGGCCGGGTGGGGGTCTTTCGTCGATCTCGACTCTGGTCGCTAGAGCGTACTTACTTTCGTCCAGATGTCGTTCGAGCGGGACCAGAGCTTGCCCGGAACAACGGCAAGGGGCTTGTCCTGGGGGATGCCCCGGGAAGCGATGTACGAGGCGAACATCCATCCCTCAAGCTTGACGATTCCGTCAGATGGATCGCGGCGCCAAAGGTTGGTGGGCGTGAAGTTATGAAGGTTCACCGCCGGACCGAGGCCGTTCGTGGTGGACTCATGTCTGATGTACTCGGTGCCGATCGTGTAGATGTGACCGGTTTCGTTGTTGCGGATGACGAGGGTATCTGGCACTTCAGTCTCCTTGGGAGGGGGTGGCGGTGGTGGGGTGGTGCCGGCAAGCGGCGCGGTGCGGTTTCGGTCAACGAGTGGGTCGGGATCGACCTCGATGCCGTTGTGTCGAATCTCGAGATGAAGGTGAGCTCCGTAGGACTTACCGGTATTGCCGACGCGTCCGATGTAGTCACCGCGGCTTACGACAGTCCCGTACGGGATGCGTGTCCCTTCCTGCATGTGTGCGGAGATACTGACGAAGCCGTCGGAGTGCTGAATCCAGATGCTTTCGCCGAAGGCGCCCTGGCTTCCGGAGATGCCGCTGAGAGTGACGACGCCGTCAGCAACTGCGTGAATCGGCGTGCCGGGGCCCGGTGTGTAGTCGATTCCCGCGTGCCCGCCAGCGTTATAGCGACCGGTGAATCCCCGGGAGCGGTTGGAGTAGAAGGTGAACGGGTGGCCCCACTCGGGGGCCGCGAGCGCGGGGTCCGCATCGAGCCCGACGGCACCGAGCGCTGCAGCTCCGGCGAGGATACTGAGGAACGTCACCGCCGATCGACGTGTCATTCCGTTTTCGTTTCCTGCGGCCTCAGCGGGGACGTCGGGTTCGCCCTCTGCTGGCGGTTTTCTCGGTGGACTCATGACCCACAACATATTCAGGATTCGAGGGCGGGCGCTGTCCCCTCTTTGGCCTACAGACGTCTATGCGAAAGCATCGATATTGTCAGTCGGGGTGTGAGCTTTCGAGGTCGGGGGAGGGAAGCGGTCGGGCTTCCCTATGCTGAGGGGATGGTCGAGCAGTTCCAGAATCACATCACGCCGGATAGCCAGTGGTCGACGTACGAGGCGAACGTGCAGTCGTACCGTGGCCTGTCGATGTCGGCGCAGTCGCTGTATCTTGCGGTCGGTGCGATCCTGCTCGGTCTCGGGGACAAGGTGCCGTTCTTCACCGTGTTCGTGCTCGCTATGGTGACGACCTGGTACGTGTTCTTCCCCGTGATCTTCGCCCGCACCGCCGTGGTCGACTTCCACAAGTTCAACTTCGGGGAACGGTTCTCGAAAGACGGCGCGCTCCGGACCGCACGTGAGGACTCGAAGCTGTCCGAGCGCGCCTACGCGAACGTCCTCGGTGGGCGGCGCCTCCGCGCGAACGTCGCGTCGAACATCGACATGCCGCCCGGGCAGAATTTCCGCACCATGCGACAGACCCGCCTCAAGCTCGACGTGTTCATCCCCGCGAGCATGACGGTCGTCTGGTGCATCTTTGCTGTCTACTTCGCCGTCTTCAAGTAGCGACGAGCGTCAGACCAGCCTAGGCGGGGGCTCCGATAGGGTTCGAGGATGACCAGCAGCCAGTCAGCAGCCCTCGACATCACTCTCATGTGGATCACCGGAGCGGTTGCGCTGACAGCGTTGATGATGTGGATCGGTTACCTGATCACCCGCACCGCGGTGAAGAACGGGATGATTCGCGCGCACGAAGAGCTTGATCGCCGCGCGCTCGAGCGCGAGCGTGAGCGTGAGCGTGAGGAAGCGAGCCAGTCGCGACCTCCAAGGCTCCGCGAACCAGACTTCCGCGCGAACCTCTAGTCTTCGACGAGCTGCACTGCGTTGCCCCATACCCAGCATAGGAAGGTCTGCTCGCCTGCGCGGAACTCGATACCGGCGGCGAGGGGAGTCGAGCGCATCACCTTCGCCTCGACGCGCACGGCTTCGGGTCCGAACCGCACCCATGCACGCACCGAGGCTGGGCGCGGGTAGATCGTGACCGGCTGCTCGCGGATGTCGAGTTCACGATCGGT
Organism: Microbacterium sp. NPDC087868; assembly: GCF_044900755.1. NCBI lineage: Bacteria > Bacillati > Actinomycetota > Actinomycetes > Micrococcales > Microbacteriaceae > Microbacterium > Microbacterium sp. NPDC087868. The sequence continues at coordinate 363,432 of NZ_JBJDNO010000003.1, read as the reverse complement.
GAGGCTCTGCAGTGGGCCGTGCCTTGCTGCCTCGAGAATCGATCGGGCCTGCGATTGCATGTCACGGTACGCAGAGAGCGTCGCCCCAGGGTTCCCCATAGCCGGCAGTACCTTCCTCCGGCCGAGAGATTCGATTGTACGTCTCGGCTCCGACGTCGGCGGCACGTGGTGTCATCTACACGCCTTGGGGATCTGACCCCTAGCAACCTGGTTCCGATCCCCACTTGCTGCATGGCGGGGCCGCACCACGATTGACATTTCACTGCCGAGATTGTCAATCCGGAGCCGAAGTTGATGTTCTGACTACGCTCGCCCCAACAGTTGACATTGTTATCCACAGATTTTCAACATCCGGCCATGACTGACAATCATGGATCTCGAAGCCTTCGGTGCCTCGCCAGTGGGAAGCCTCGTCCCGATCGCTGGCCATGACGCTCGTTTTGACCGGCACTACAACTACTCGGCGTTCGTGCCGGCACCGCTTCCGGCAGCCGTGTCGCTGTCTCCCGAAACACTCGTGGTGATGTCAGAGGCCGACCGCGCACTCGGTCACATCAATGCCCGAGTTCAGTTCCTGCCCAACCCTGCTTTGCTCGTCCGCCCAGTCTTGGCGACGGAAGCGAAGGCGACCTCAGCGATCGAGGGTACCTACGCCACTCTCGACGAGATCCTCACGGCGGAGTACGTTGACGGCAACACCTCGAGAGAAGTAAGAGAGGTTCGAAACTACATCGAGGCGGCACTGAGGGCGCTCTCTCTCATCGACGACCTTCCGATCAGCAGGCGGCTCATCGAACCGCTGCATGCGATCCTGATCCGCGGGACGAGGGGTGACGGATACGATGCGGGCTCGATACGCCAGAGGCAGGTATTCGTCGGGGAAGAAGACGCTCCCGTAGAAGAGGCCCGGTTTGTCCCAGCCCCACCGGGTCGCATCCTCGAACTCGGATTCTCGGACTGGGAACGATGGATTAACGACGATGGCGTACGAATCCCGCTCCTCGCCAGAGTCGCGATGGCTCACTACCAATTCGAAACCTTGCACCCGTTCTCGGATGGCAATGGGAGGCTTGGGCGGCTGATAATCACGCTCCAACTGATTGCTGCGGGGGAGCTGACCCACCCGGTGTTGAATCTGTCGGCATGGTTCGAGCCTCGGAAGGCTGAGTACATCGATGCGCTACGAGACGTGAGCATCAGCGGAGACTTTGATCGCTGGATCCGAGTCTTCTGTATAGCCGTGAAAGAGCGTGCGGACGCCGCGGTTGCGACGGTGAACCGACTGTTCGAGTACCGGGACGATCTTGTGGCGCGGGCAACAGCAGCCGGATACCGCCGCATCGGAGTAGAGATCGGGGATTTCCTGCTTGGACAGCCCGTGTTCTCCGTGAACGAGCTCCACAACGGTATCGGAGTTGCCATCAACACCGCAGCGCGACGCATAGCCGAGTTGGAAGAACTCGGAGTGGTGCGCGAGGTGACAGGGAGCTCTTACGGGAGGTTGTACTTCGCCTCCCACGTGGCTCGACTTCTCGAGGCGCCTCACTAAGGAACTCCTAGAGGCCGTCGCGACTTCCAAAGTCCACCAGTTGGAAGGCTCGGCGCATGGTGACATTAACGTGAACCGGACACGGGTGGAACCTGTGTGGCCGTAGCCCTCACTATTGTTCGGGTATGAACTTTGATGAGACGGTTGCAACCCTTGGCATCCTGGCTTCGTGCCTAGCTTTCCTCTCGATGATCGCGGTACCTCTTTTGGGGAAGCACGTTCCGCGGTTCGCGGACCTCGCCGTGATCACCCAGTGGGTGCTCGCAATCGCCTCAGTGCTGGTTGCTGGTATCTCGATCGGCCAGCTCTCTAACGGCGACGTGACGCTCGGGGTCTCGTTAGGGATCAACACAGTGATCCTCGTCGTGATCGGGTTTGTGGCGCTCTTACTCGCAGCACTAGTTCTGGACGTGACCCGCCCTCGAAAGCGCACGGTGAGCTGTGACTGCGCGAAGGATGCCGCTTAGGCCTCGCGCGACTGTCTCAGCGTGAGCCTGTCGCGAGGATGATCCTGCTTGCGTCCGATCTTGGGCGACATCAGCCATGTATCGAGTTGAGCAGAGACGGTCGCGAGGAGAATGGCCGTCTGGTCCGGGGGCAGTTCGTGAACAGTCCCGACGCTCTGGAGCTATCTCATCACGAAGCCTCGGTCTCGCTTGGGCACGACAGCAAGGAGCGAGGTTATCGCGCCGGTCGCGTGCATCGCAGTCTTGAGTTGCACAGCTTCGTCTCTGGCCTCAGAGCGCACCGCTTCGAGCGTGAAGGCTCGAACGGCTAGTTGCACCTCAGCTACCCGCGTCGCGATCTGATCCCTGCGGCGTTCGCGGACTCTGATGATCTCGCCCACGGTGAACGTGAGGGCGGCGATGAGGGCAGCGACGACCACCCCGACGGATTCAGTCATTCCAGCAGTCTGGCATCGCGATTAGGCTCACGACATGAACGTGTACGAAGCGAAGGCGCGGCGTGACGGCAATCTCTGGTTCGTGGAGATCCCTGAGGTTGGCCTGTTCACGCAGGCGCGCACGGTCGACGAGATCGAGGTCATGGCCCGCGACGTCATCGCGATCAGCCTTGAGGTGCCGGCGGATTCCTTCGATTTGGATGTCACCACTCAGAAATGACATTCTGTCGATATCGACAGGGCAAGAGTCGATATCGACAAGTAAAGCAAATGCGTGCTCGACACGAGAATAAAGGGCCGCTATCGTCCTCGACATGTTGAATCCTGATACGGCCGAGGAAATTCAGAACATCGTGCGCGATGCAATCCGTGAGGAGCTTGAGCTTGTCGTGAACATCGGCGCTCTACCTCAACGTGTGGCGCTGAACCTCAAGGATGCTGCGGCGGCTTGCGGCTACAGCGTGGACTCGATTCGGTTTGCCATCGACCGTAACGAGCTTGTGCCGGCCTACGCGAACACGAAACCGGTCATCATGGTGGAAGAGTTGGTTCGCTGGGTGCCCACGCTGCCCGACCAGCCCCGACGTTTCTAGAACCATCTCTTCCGCCGCCGCCTGGAGCCGAGGTCAGCACCTACTGACACGATTTCTGAGTAGTGTCTCTGCTACGAACGAGAGCAGGTGCGCATGAGTAACGTCGAACGAGTGTTTCGAGAGATGATCCGTGAGGAGTTGGCTCGCACTCAGGGCGTTCCGGTCGCCCACTCCCTATCTGCGAAGGCCGTTGGCGCCGCTGTTCGAGCGGAGGCGGCTCGGGTAGGGAAGCACCACTCGGAGCTTGCTGAGGTGCTTGGCGTGAGTCGCCCGACGATAACTGGTCGGCTCAGTGGCGCGTACGAGTTCAAGCAGGCCGAACTCGAGAACATCGCCGATCTGCTCGGCATCACTCCGTACAACATCATCGAGTCAGCAGGCTTGGGGCAGAGATTCCACAGTGAGTCGCCGGACCCGTCCGAGGTCGCCCGCGTCTACGCTCGGGACATCTGGGCGCAACCAGCGAGGGCACGGCGTCGGAGCCGCTAGGCGGGCGGGGCAACTTCCTGCCACGTTTCTGCCACCAATCGTCGACCTTTCAGCAACCTCGAACCCGCTCAAAGCAGACGTAGATTCGCGGAACTACGCCGATCCGGATGTTGTCAACCGCTGGGGTGAGGTTTCAAATCCCCTCGTCTCCGCAGCGAAGCCCCCGAGTGATCGGGGGCTTTTTCGCGCTCTCCGGTGGAGTCGTGCCGCCGATCCATACCAAAGGGTACGGGCCGATCCTTTGGTATGGATCGTGGGTGCGACCCGATCGAATCCGTCCGGAATGATCGGGTGGGGGGAGCCGGACGCGCGGGATGCTGGGGGCATCCACGGAGGAGGAACGCATGATCGGCACGCTGAATGCTCTGGTCGACCTGGTCGAGAGCACCGACGTCGATGATCTCGATGTCGCCGGATTAGCTCGCGCGCGCGGCACCACGGAGTACCACCTGCGCCGGATGTTCTCGACGCTGGCGGGCATGCCGCTGTCGGAGTACGTGCGACGTCGCCGCATGACTCGGGCAGGCGCGGAACTCGTCGCCGGGGCATCCGATCTTCTCGATGTCGCCGTGCGGCACGGATACGGCTCGGTCGAAGCCTTCGGCCGAGCGTTCCGAGCCGTGCACGGGATCGGACCTGCCGACGCGCGCCGTGACGGCGGACCTCTTCGCACACAACCCACGCTCCGGTTCCGCCTGAGCGTTGAAGGGAGCACTCCCATGCACGTCACCATCACCCATCACCCTGCGATCGTCCTCGTCGGGCACGCGGTCGACGTCCCGCTGATCCACCGCGGGGTCAACCCGCGCATCCAGGAGCACATCGCCGCGATCGCTCCCGAAGAGCACGCGCGCCTCAAGGCGCTGTCGGATGCCGAGCCCACCGGCATCCTGGCCGTCACCGCTGACGTCGAGCCCGACGCACCCGAAGGCAGCCCCCTCACCTATCTGCACGGCGTGGCCCGGAAGAAGTCGTCGCCCGTGCCCGCCGACCTCGATGCGATGCCGCTGCCCGCTGGCTCCTGGGCGATATTCGCGGCCGACGGGCCGTTCCCCGAGACGCTGCAGAACCTCTGGGCGGCGACGGCGACCGAATGGTTCCCCTCGAACCCGTGGCGACTGCGGCCCGGACCCTCGATCGTGCGGTACCTGGAGTTCACCGGCACGCACGCGTCGTGCGAGCTCTGGTTGCCGATCGAAGAGGCGTGAGCGGGTCTGCGCCGCGCGTCAGCGACCCGATGCGCCCAGCGCGGCAATCAACTCCTCGGTCGTCGTGACCTCGGCCAGCAGGGGAGCGATCTGCGCGAGGTGCGCTGCACCGACGTCCGGGCGGAAATCCATGACGGCATCCGTCGGGAGCGCCACCGAGTAACCGAGCGCGTAGGCGTCTCGCGCGGTCGATTCCACCCCGATGCTGGTGGCGACGCCGGTCACGACCACCTGCGTCACCCCGCGGCGGGAGAGCTGGTCGTGCAGATCGGAGTCGGCGAAGGCGCTCCACGGTGCGCGACGGATGCGGATGTCGGCGGCATCCGTCGCCAGGGAGGGGAGGAGCTCGTCGCCACCGGCGGGCACCGCCGAGACCCCGTGCGCCTTGGTCATCTCGGTGCGCCCGGGCACCGACCCGCTGACCGTGGCGATGACCACCGGCTGGCCGGATGCCCGGAACGCGGCGGCGAGCGTGTTCGTGTTCGCGACGACCCGCTCGAGGGTGTCCTGCTCCATGCGGGGCGCAGTGGCGACCTGGAGATCGACGACGATCAGCGCGACGTTCTCGTCGAGGGGTGCGAGTGGCATCAGTCGTTCTCTCCGCCGAAGGTGACGACGACCTTTTCGGCCTGTCCGGGCGTTGCGGCGAGGGTGAGTGCGTCCTGCACGCGGTCGAAGGGGAGCTCGTCGCTGACGATCTGCGCGTACTTCTGCCAGTTGTCGATGATGTCGTCGGTCACCTCGAAGATCTCGGTGGGATAGCCCATCGACAGACGGATGTCGAGCTCGGTGGTCAGGAGCCCGCCGAGGTCGATCTCGACCGGAGCCTTGTGCACGGCGACCACGCTGAGCACGGCGCGCTTGCCGGCGACACCGAGCACCGTCCGGATCACCTGCGGCGCACCCGCGGCGTCGATGTATCCCTCGGTGGAGGAGCGCTCGCCGCGCAATCCGATGCCCGTCGACCGGCCGTGCAGCTCGATCAGCCGCGCGGCCACGTCTTCGGTGCGGGAGTCGATGACGGCATCCGCTCCGAGCGCCAGCGCCTTCTCGAGGCGGTTGGGCACGATGTCGATCACGACGACGTGCGCGACGCCGCGGCGCTTGAGGCTGAGCAGGGCGCCGAGGCCGATCGGGCCGGCGCCGAAGATCGCGATCCGGTGCTCCGGCGCGGGGTCGAGGCGGTTGACCGCGTGGCGGGCGACCGCCATCGGTTCGTTGAGCGCGGCCACGCTGAACGGCACGTGCGGTGGGATGACACGGAACTGCTCACCCGGCTTCGCATCGAGCAGCACCACGTACTCGCTGAGCGCGCCCTGCGCGCCGCCGGAGCCGAGCAGGCCGTCGACGGTGGCCATGACGTTGATGACGACGTGGTCGCCGACGGCGACGCCATCGACCTCGGTGCCGACCTCGACGACCTCGCCTGCCGGTTCGTGACCGAGCGGCGTCGCGCCCTGGCGCGGAGGGATGCCGCCATAGGTCGTGTACATGTGGTCGGAGCCGCAGATGCCGCAGGCGCGCACGCGCACGAGCACGTCGCGCGGGCCGGCGGTGGGGGCGTCGACGTCGACGACGGTCGTCTCGCCGGGGCCGGTCACCAGGACTGATCTCATCGGGGGCTCCATTCGGGTCGGAAGTTCACGCGGCACTTATGTTACACATGTCACATAAGTAGCGGAACACCTTCGGTACTCTCGACTCATGGCGGAATCTCGGATCGGGCGGCCCCCGGATCAGCGCACCCGCGTGGCCGCGCTCCGCGCCACCCGCGAGCTCCTCCTCGCCCGCGGCTACGAGGGCGTCGCGATGAGCGACATCGCCGCCGCAGCCGGCGTGCCGCGCCAGACGCTCTACCGCCGCTGGCCGACGAAGCAGGCGCTCGTCGCCGACTGCGTGCTCGACGACGTGCTGCCGGTCGAACTGGTCGTCGTCGCCGCGACCGGCGACCTCCGCGCCGACATCGACCTCTGGCTGCAGAGCTCGATCGCCTCGATCGAAGCGGATGCCGACGCCGCACTGTTCCGGGCGCTGCTCGTGGCCTCGGCATCCGATGAATCGGCGCGGCAGCGCATGGTCGAGCACTTCCTCGCTCCGCTGCGGAATGCGATCGAGCGTTCGTTCGCGGCGGCGGGGCGTGAGGGGCACGAGCTCGTCGCGGATGCGCTGCTCGGGGCGATGGTCGCGGCGATCGTCTCCCGCGATGCCGAGGCGCTGCGCCGCGTGCGGGACCTTGGCGACCTGCTCACCCGCGGATGACGGAAGGACTCGCGATGCCGGCCACCGATCTGAAGAAGACGCTCGACGCGTACCAGGCGAAGCGCGGGGTGTTCCGGCTCGTCGACGTGCCGCCGATGCAGTACCTGATGATCGACGGTGCCGGCGATCCGAACGTGTCGCAGGCCTACGCGGATGCCCTCGCCGCGCTGTATCCGATCGCCTACGGGGTCAGGTTCGCGAGCCGCGCGCAGCTCGGCGTCGACACCGTCGTCATGCCGTTGGAGGGCCTCTGGCATGCCGAGGACATGGCGTCGTTCACCTCGCGCCGCGACAAGTCGACGTGGCTGTGGACGATGATGATCATGATTCCCGACCATGTCACCGCCGAGATGGTCGAGGCGGCGCGCGACAAGGCCGCGGCGAAGAAGGATGCCTCGCCGAGCCTGTCGGCCGTGCGGCTCGAGACCTTCGACGAGGGGCTGTGCGTGCAGACGCTGCACGTCGGTTCGTACGACGACGAGGCGCCCGTGCTCGAGGATCTGCACCACCGCTTCATCCCCGGGAACGGGTTGGAGATGCGCGGCATCCACCACGAGATCTACCTCAGCGACGCGCGCCGGGCCGAGCCGGCCAAACTCCGCACGATCCTGCGGCAGCCGGTCGCTCCCGCCGGTCCCTGAGCGATCGAAGCGAGACGAAGGGCCACCGCCCGCGCTCACGCCGTCGCGGGCTTCTCGCTCCACAGCAGCAGGAAGGCGCCGAGCCCGATCATCATGCCGCCGCCCGTGGCCGACATGGTCGAGAGGCGGCGCGGTGAGCGGCCGAACCAGTCGCGGGCCGCGCTCGCGAGCAGCACCCAGATCGCGTCGCAGCTGACGCCGATCGCGACGACGATGACGCCGAGCACGAAGAGCTGCAGCGGCACGGAGCCCGCGTGCAGGTCGACGAACTGGGGGAGGATCGCGAGGAAGAACGCGATCGACTTCGGGTTGGTGAGCCCCACGATGAAGCCTTCGAAGAGCAGCCGGGTGCCGGACTTGCGCGTGGCTGGTGCGGTCGCGGCTGCGGCGGCATCGTGCCGGTGCCGGATCGCCTGGATGCCGAGGAACACGAGGTAGCCGGCGCCGAGCACCTTCACGATCGTGAACAGGATCACGGATTGCGCGATCACCGTACCGACGCCGAGGGCCACGGCGAGCACCAGCACGATCGATCCGACGGCGGTGCCGAGGATGCTGAGGAACCCGCCGACCCGGCCCAGAGCGATCGATCGACCGATGGTGAAGAGCACCGTCGGCCCGGGGATCACGACCATCACGAACGCGGCGACGACGAACGCGAGCAGCGTCTCGGGAGCGAACATGAGCCGATCCTAAAGGCATATCAATATGCTCTCCACAGATGCGGTTCATCTGTCTTCATTCGGGGTCGATGTGTCGTAATCTCGCCTTCGAGATCGGAGGTTCGAATGGTTGATGATGGATGGTCGGTATCGCCCGAGCAGGTATCGGTCGTGCTGCAGAACGTGGACGTGGCGGGGGAGCCGCTGGGGCAGGCGGTGAAGGATGCCCAGGCTCTCGCCGAGCGTCGCTCCGACCTCATCGTGACCGGGCGCACGACTCTCGCCGAGGCATGGGACGACTTCCTCGAAGTGCGCGCACTGGTGCCGGGGAAGGCGATCACCGCAGTGTCGAATGCGGCGGCCGCGGTGGTGGAAGGCGTGCTCGCGATCACGGCGGGTGATGAGGTCATGGCGCAGGAGTGGCGTGCAGGACATCCCGAGCTGTTCGAGAACGCAATGGAGCGAGGATGAGTGCGTTCGTGGCGCACACACTGCGCGAAATTCCGTCCTCCGCCGCGATGGCCCAGCTGGGCGCCGATGCCCAAGCCGTGGGAAAGACGGTGTGGGAAACGATGGACGCGGTCAACACGCAATGGTTGCTCATCGAGGGGGCGTTCGTCGTCATCCCGTACGGGACGCCCTCCGATGCGATGGGTTCACCGCTTCTTTCGACGAGTCTTTTTGCAGACGTCATGGCACAGGCCCGAAACGTGCTGGTGAATTCCTCCGAGGACGTGTTCGCGAAGCTCGAGCAGACGCGTGCTGAATTGCAAGGGACGATCCAGAACCTCAACGAGCGCCACTACGCCCACTCGTTGATCCTCGATCAGGAGATCGCCACCTTCCAAGCGGACCCTGCGAACGATCCGGTCGTCAACGGAAGAAACCACCCCGAGACGGATGCGTACAGCACCGCGAAGGTGAACTTGGGACTCCTCGATCAGGAGGCAGAGCAGCTCGCATTGAAAGTCGAGATGTTCAACCGATCCGTTGACCAGGCAGAACAGGATCTCGCCAAACAACTGCGGGGGCTGTCCGGCGGTGACGTCATCACACAAGCCTCCGGGGCGGCCGTCACCACCTCGCAGGCGTTCTGGGGACTAGTACCTCCAGGCCCCACGTCGGGACCAGGAACGGCGCCAAAGGCTGTGCCTCTCGGGGACTACCTCGACCTCGCGATCGGCGACGCGGCATCTGATCGCATCAATTGGTTCACGACAGCGGGCGCGCAGGACGTGAGCGATTGGCTGGCCGCCCACCCCGAGTTCTTCGCCACGATTGGCTTCATCCCGCCCGCGAAGGTGAATGAGATCTGGGACGGGCTCAAATCACGCTCGACGATGGACTCGTCGGGCGCTTGGATATCCGGGCCCCTTGCGACGCTATGGAATCGAGCGCCCGGGGCGATCGGCAACCTCAACGGCCTCAAGACCGCGGATCGCATGCCGTGGTCCGAGAAGGAGCTACAGCGCCTTCTCGATGATCCGACGCTTACAGATAGTCAGCGCTCCAAGCTTGAACTGCTCGACAAGACGGCCGTCGATGGGATGCGAGTTCTGTCTGTCTTCATCGATGACGGCGGCGCGCCGAGGGCGTCTCTCGTTCTCGGCGATCCGGATACGGCGGACCAGGTGATCACGGTGACTCACGGAATCGCTACTGACCTCGGAACGCTTGGCGAATGGGGAACGATCGCGTCGAACCTCTACCAACACGCGAATGAGCAGATTGAGCGCCGCGGCCTGGATGCGTCAACTGCTGTGGTCCTTCAGATGGAGTGGGATTCCGGGTGGGCGTTGACGGTGTGGCAAGAGAACCATCAGTCCGAGGGAGCGCGTCGGGAAGTCGCTCTCGTCGAAGGACTCCGGTATGCCAACCCGACTGCATGGCAGGAAGGTTGGGGGCATTCGCTGGGCACGGCAATGACAGCAACTGCTCAGAGCCAGGCGCCGGGTGTGTTCGACCATCTGACCCTTTTCGGATCGGCGGGGGTGACTCCCGCCACTGCGGAGGATCTGCGGCGATCGATTGCCGAAGGTGACGTCACGGTCTCTGCGACCGGTTCGCCGTGGGACTGGATCGCGCCTCTCGGGCGCCGTCCGTTCTGGTCATCGCACGGGATCGATCCGCGAGGGATTCCCGGCATGGATGTGTTCGGCTCCGATGGAGGATCGGTGCCGGACTTCATCACCGAAGGTTCAGAATCCGGCTTCGGTCTTCCGACGGGTGGACACAACGCTGGCGTTTCAGAGGACTTCTTCTATCGAATCCACCGTTCCCCCGGCTGGAATCCTGTTGTCTTCCCGGTCGAGGGCCCGCTCGCTCCGCTCTTGCTGATGCCGGAAGACAGTGTGGGCTACTTCGATCCACGCGGTGAGTCATTCAAACAGTCGGTCGCGGACTTTGCGGAGCGTGTGGAGGACCGCGGATGAAATACGCGGTGCCACGCTGGATTCAACTCGCCTCGATGTTAGGAGCAATTCTCATGATGGCAACGGCCTGTGCCCCGGTCGGCGCGGATCTCTATCAACAGGCGCGAGGCGTGAACCTCGTTGTAAAGGACGAGATCGCATCGTTGCAGCTGCGTGTCTTCGATGGCGAGTGGGACGTGCAGAAGTACGGGGACATTCCTAGCAAATGCGGGGCCGATGGATATCGATTCACGTTCGGACGCTCGACGCCCCAGAACGACGGCTGGCGCTTGCCCGACGGTTCGCTCGACCAGACGATCGACGCTCTGTCTGAGTGGTTAGACGAGCACGGATGGTCCGGAATCGTCGTGCGCTCTTACTCCGGCGACGTGCAGGACCTCGTCCTGGAAGCGCACAAGCCTTCTGCGCACATCGAACTTCTCGTCATCACAGTTGCCGCCGGACAGTCGCGGGACTGGATGGATATCGACGTGACGAGCACCTGCGAGCCGGGAAGTGCGGATGGGCTCGCCGACCTCATGTTCCCAGACGGGTTGAACGGGCGCGACTGGTCACAGCCGGAGCATCCGGCGGCTGAGCCGAGGTTCGGCTTCGCTACCCCCACACCGAGACCGTGAGCGCGAGACGGCCGGCCAGCTGTGGATAACTTCCGATGATGCGCTCGGACAGCAGGCGCACTATTCCGGTGTGCATAAGTGACCGGAGATCATCGACATCCATTCGTCGAGCCCCTGTCTTGATGGTGATGGGTGCGCTTCTAGCTGTCATGACAGGGTGCTTCCCGAGCAGTTCCGACCTATACAACGAGGCGCGTGACGTCTACATGAGCATGAGGAGTGAGATTGCCGCATTGCAACTGCATATCTTCGATGGCGAGTGGGCAGTAGGTGAGTACGGCGACGTGCCGAATGGCTGTGGCGCGGACGGATACAACTTCTACGTTCAGCGTGGAACGCCGCTCGAGAGCAACTGGCGGATGTCGGCACCGACAGCCCCGGACATGGCGGACGAGCTGATGGATTGGCTCGAGGGCCGTGGGTGGACGGGAATCGTCGGACGGACTTACGCCGCTGGAGTCTCATCCGTCACCGTTGAGGCGGAGAAGAGATCGAGTTACATCGATGACTTACTCATCACGATCTCCAGTGGCGTGGAGAACGACATTGTCACGATACGCGCCACGAGTACGTGCGAAGCAGGAGACCGTTGGGAACTCAGAGAGCTCATGTTTCCGGATAATCTATTCGACTACGACGTCGTTGAGCGGGAGCATCCTACGGAGACTCCCAAGTTCGGCATGGCAACTCCGGCCCCAACCGCTTCGCCCGAATCATGATCGAGGACAACGGGGGTACACCGCCGACTACGCCCGTCCAGTCGCCGACAGCGCCGAAAAAGCGCGACAGAGCCGAGACCTTCGGCGCGATCGTGGTGTTCACGCCACTGATCGTCACTGGGTTGTCGTTTGTCATCCTGGCGGCGCCGATCTACGGCATCATCGGGCTCGCCATCTTCGGCTATCTCGCGATGGCCTGGTGGGTGTTCGGTGTGGCCTCGCTGTTGGTTCTGTTCTTCGCGCTGTGGGGCAACCGGCGGGCGGCGCTCTATGGGGCGCTCGGAATGCTCGAATCGCTGGTGCTGGGCATGATCTACTCGCAGTTCCCGGGCGCATGAGCGACGACATCGAGCACGCGGCCGAGCCAACGCATCCATATGTCCCGAACTGGGCGCAGCGAGAGCGAGCACGCGCTGCGGCCTGGATGACAATGGTCGCGGCGGGTGCACTCTGGATGGCATTCCCGCTCTGGACGATCTGGTCCGTCTACCTGAACTTCGTCCCGATCTGGCAGTACGTGCAGTACGGGGTGTCGATCGTGCTCGCGGCGTTCATCTACAGAACGTGCACTTCCGTACTCGATTCGGATCGCTCGCGACCAAGATCTTCGGCGCGACGGGAGCGCTCGCCATCGCGGCGCTCGGTCCCGTCCTGCTCCTCTACATGCTCGAGCATCCGTGGGGGTGGTCATGAGTGGTTTGGATCGGGCTGCGGATAACTTGACCATGGTCGTGACGACCCCGTCTTCGACGAGCGTGGCGGCGATCTTGACCCCGTTGCCGTCGGTGTAGCTGACGACCTCCTCGGCGAAAAGCTTCTCGAGTTGCGCGGTGTCTCCCTGACGAGCTGTTGAGCGCTCACGACGCTCACCACCACGCGGATCCACGTCTCCTGCACGATGTCCTCGGCATCCGACACACTGCCCAGCATCCGGTAGGCGACGCCGAAGAGGCGACGGCGATGAGCGTCGAAGGCCTCGAGCGCATCGTTCAGGCCGTCGGCGGGCGACAGCGCGTCGGGCATGGTCTCCTCTTCTCCACGGGGAGCGCGGTCGCTCCACCCGCTCTGACCGGACAGCGCGGCGATCTGTGACGCCGGGCGCGATGAAGAGAACTGCCGATGCTAACCGCTGGCCTACCGCTCTGGCAATGGCATTCTCCGATTCCCCGCGCGCGCCTATCGTCGACACCACAAACAGAATCACAGGAGCCCGCATGACTGCACAGACCCGCACATCCCCCGGCTCCGCATGCGGCGGTGACGAGCACGGACTCGTCCACTCGCCCGCCGCCGATATCCCGACGACCGCAGACGCTCCGAGCGAGGTCTCGTACGAGCGCGTCGACCCCGACCGCTACGTCGTGCTGCACGACGGCCCGGTCGGCTTCGTCGAGGTCGTGCCGCCCGTGTTCGTCTGCTACGTCGGCCACCCCTACGCCCAGGCGAGCGAGATCGCCCAGGTTCACGACTTCCATCGCGCCGTGGAGATCGTCGCCGAAACAGCCGCGTCACCGCGTGCGCCTAAGATCACGGCATGAGCCTCGAGATCTGGCCGGGAACGCCCTACCCCCTGGGGGCCACCTACGACGGACAGGGAACCAACTTCGCCCTCTTCAGCGAATGCGCCGAGAAGGTCGAGTTGTGCCTGTTCGACGCCGACGGCACCGAGCAGCGTGTGGAGCTGACCGAGGTCGATGCGTTCGTCTGGCACGGTTACCTGCCGGCGGTGCAGCCGGGGCAGCTCTACGGCTATCGCGTGCACGGCCCCTACGACCCCACCGAGGGTCAGCGGTTCAACCCGAACAAGCTGCTGCTCGACCCTTACGCCAAGGCCGTCGCGGGTCAAATCGACTGGGGGCAGTCGCTCTTCGGCTACGACTTCGGCGACCCCGACTCGCGCAACGACGAGGACTCCGCCGCGTCGATGGCGAAGGGCGTGGTCATCAACCCGTTCTTCGACTGGGCGGGCGACCGACTGCTCAAGACGCCCTACGCGCAGACCGTGATCTACGAGGCGCACGTGAAGGGCCTCACCGTTCAGCATCCCGACGTGCCCGACGACCTGCGCGGCACCTACGCGGGCATCGCGCATCCCGCCATCATCGACCACCTCGTGCGCCTCGGGGTGACGGCGATCGAGCTCATGCCGGTGCACCAGTTCGTGCACGATTCGGTGCTCCAGGACAAGGGCCTCACCAACTACTGGGGTTACAACACGCTCGCATTCTTCGCGCCCCACAACGACTACGCCTCGAACGGCCAGCAGGGTCAGCAGGTGCAGGAGTTCAAGGCGATGGTCCGCGCCCTCCACGCCGCGGGCATCGAGGTCATCCTCGATGTCGTCTACAACCACACCGCCGAGGGCAATCATCTGGGGCCGATGCTCTCGATGCGCGGGATCGACAACCGGGCGTACTACCGGTTGGAGGGGGACAAGCGGTACTACACCGACTACACCGGCACGGGCAACAGCCTCAACGCCGGCAGTCCGCACGCGCTGCAGCTGATCATGGACTCGCTGCGCTATTGGGTGACCGAGATGCACGTCGACGGGTTCCGCTTCGATCTCGCCTCGACCCTTGCTCGCGAGTTCTACGACGTCGACCGGCTGGCGGCGTTCTTCGAGCTCGTGCAGCAGGATCCGATCGTCTCGCAGGTGAAACTGATCGCCGAGCCGTGGGACGTCGGACCCGGCGGCTACCAGGTGGGCAATTTTCCGCCCCAGTGGACCGAGTGGAACGGCAAGTACCGCGACACGGTCCGCGACTTCTGGCGCGGAGAGCCGCAGGCGCTCGGCGAGTTCGCGTCGCGCCTGACCGGCTCGGCCGACCTCTACGAGCACTCCGGCCGTCGCCCCGTGGCCTCGATCAACTTCGTCACCGCGCACGACGGCTTCACCCTGCGCGACCTCGTGTCGTACGACGAGAAGCACAACGAGGCCAACGGCGAAGACAACAACGACGGCGAATCCCACAACCGCTCCGACAACAACGGGGTGGAGGGGCCGACCGACGACGCCGATGTCAACCGCCGCCGGGCGCGCCAGCAGCGCAACTTCCTGGCCACGCTGCTGCTCTCGCAGGGCGTGCCGATGATCGCGCACGGCGACGAGTTGGGCCGCACGCAGGGCGGCAACAACAACGGCTACGCGCAGGACAACGAGATCACCTGGGTCGATTGGGATGCCGCCGACCGGCCCCTGATCGAGTTCACCGCATCCGTCGCCCGACTGCGGCACGAGCATCCGACGTTCCGACGCAGCCGCTTCTTCGACGGGCGCCCCGTGCGCGACGAAGACGGCGAGCGCGTGCCCGACGTCGTCTGGCTGCGGCCGGACGGACGCCCGATGAAGCCCGAGGACTGGGACTCCGGATTCGGACTCTCGGTCGGCATGTTCCTCAACGGCTACGGCATCCGCGAGAAGGACGTGCGCGGGCGCCCCGTCACCGACGTGAACTTCCTCGTCTACTTCAACAGCGGGGATGCCGCGGTCGACGCCGTTCTGCCGCCGGCCCGGCTCGCGAAGGGCTGGGAGATCGTCGTCGACACGGCGGGTCAGTCGATCGAGGGCGCGACCCTGCGTCCGCGCGACGACCTCATTCTCGAGGCCCAGTCGCTGCTCGTGCTGCGCGAGCGCCCCGAGGCGGAGATCGACACCGATGACTCCGTCGAGGCATCTCTGCGCGCGCAGACCGAGCACGTCGAGGCGGTCGAGGCGGCTGCGGCTGCATCCGCCGCCGAGGCCGAGGACGCTCCGACCGAGGCACCGGACGAGGAGAACCCGTGACCCGTCGCCCCCTCTCGACGTACCGCCTGCAGATCACCTCGCGCCTCACGCTCGACGAGGCGGCGCGCGTCGCGCCGTACCTCACCGCGCTCGGTGCGGACTGGGCGTATCTCTCGCCGTTGCTCGCCGCGACTCCGGGATCCGACCACGGCTACGACGTCGTCGATCACTCGCGCGTCGATCCGAGCCGCGGGGGAGCGGAAGGACTCGAGCGCTTCGCGGCCGCGGCGCACGGAGCGGGCCTGGGCATCCTGATCGACACGGTCCCGAACCACATGGGGGTCGGCGTTCCGCGCGCGAACCCGTGGTGGTGGGATGTGCTGCGCCTCGGTCGATCGTCGTCGCACGCGGTCGCGTTCGACATCGACTGGCGACGGGGCGACGACCGGGTGCGCCTCCCGATCCTCGGCGCGGCGCCCGCCGACGTGGTGGCGTCGGGCGACCTCGTGGTCGATACGACTCCGCAGACGGATGCTCCGGACGGCACCCTCTCCTACTTCGAGCACGTTCTCCCGCTGGCCCCCGGCACGGCCGCGCTCGCCGACGATCTGCCGGCCCTGCTCGCCGCGCAGCACTACGAGCTGCGGTTCTGGGAGGACCAGAACACCGAACTCAACTACCGGCGGTTCTTCGCGGTGCCCGAGCTCGCCGGCATCCGTGTCGAGCTCCCCGATGTCTTCGCGGCGTCGCACCGCGAGATCGTCCGGTGGATCACCGAGGGCCTCGCCGACGGGCTCCGGGTCGACCACCCCGACGGCCTGTCGGATCCGGGCGGCTACCTCGAGAGCCTGGCGGATGCGACGGGCGGGGCGTACGTGCTCGTCGAGAAGATCCTCGAGCCGGGCGAGGCGCTGCCCGACTGGTGGCGCACCGACGGCACCACGGGGTACGACGCCCTGGGTGAGATCGACCGCGTGCTCATCGACCCGGCCGGTGTCGCGGCGCTCGACGCCCTCGACTCCCGTCTGCGTGCCGACACCGGCCTGCCCGAGGCGGAGTCGTGGCACGACCTGACGCACACGACGAAGCGGATGATCGCCGAGACGATCCTGCAGTCCGAGGTGCGACGCCTCGTTCGCAGCCTGCCGTTCGGCATCGTCGACGCGGATGACGCGCTCACCGAGATCGTGGCGTGCTTCCCGCTGTATCGCCCGTATCTGCCCGCGGGGCGCGAGCACCTGGACCGGGCGTTGGCCGAGGCCTCCCGGCGCCGACCGGATCTCGCGGGGTCGATCGCCGAACTCGCCCCGCTCCTCGCCGACACGGCGCTCGAGATCGCCGACCGCTTCCCGCAGCTGAGCGGCGCGGTGATGGCGAAGGGCGTGGAGGACACGGCGTTCTACCGCTACACCCGCCTCGGTACCCTGACCGAGGTCGGCGGCGACCCGTCGATCGCGGCGCTGACCCCGGCCGAGTTCCACGCGGCTCAGCAGGACCGCCTCGCCGCCTGGCCGCACTCGATGACGACGCTCTCGACGCACGACACCAAGCGCTCCGAAGACGTGCGGGCGCGGCTGTCGGTCCTCGCCGAGATGCCGCAGCGCTGGGCCGATGTGCTCGCCGATCTGCGCGCGATCGCATCGACCGGTCACGGTCCCCTCGACTCGCTGCTGTGGCAGGCGGCGGTCGGCGCCTGGCCGATCACCTCCGAACGTCTGCGCGACTACGGCCTCAAGGCCGCGCGCGAGGCGGCCGAGTCGACGACCTGGCAGCACCCCGACGAGGACTTCGAGCGGGGCGTGATCGCCATCGCGGATGCCGCGAACGGAGCCGCCCGCGAGACGCTCGAGGGGTTCGTCGCCGAGATCACCGGCTTCGGTCGGTCGAACTCGCTGTCGGCCAAGCTGCTCCAGCTCACCGGTCCCGGCGTGCCCGACGTCTATCAGGGCAGCGAACTGTGGGATCTGTCGCTCGTCGACCCCGACAACCGACGCCCGGTCGACTTCGCCGCGCACGCGCAGCTGCTCGGCGCGCTCGACACCGACGTGGCGCACGGGCTCCTCCCGGCGGTCGACGGCACGGGTCTCGCCAAGATGCTGGTCACCTCGCGCGCCCTCCGGTTGCGCCGCGACCACTCCGAGCTGTTCACCCGCTACCGTCCGGCCGAGGTCGTGGGCGACGCGTCCGCCCACGCCGTCGCGGTCGACCGCGGCCGCGTCACCGTCGTCGCGACCCGCTTGCCCGTAGGTCTCGCGGCCCGTGGCGGCTGGGGCGACACGCTCCTGATGCGCCCCGACAGTGCGGCCACCGATGTGCTCACCGGCCGCCGCATCGACCCGGGCCCCGTGCGCCTGGCCGAGCTGCTCGACACCTATCCCGTCGCCCTGCTGATGGAGGCACGATGATCGAGGTCTGGGCGCCGCGGGCGCAGCGACTGCGGCTGCGCCGCTGGGCGGATGCCGCGGCATCCGCCCACGACACCGAGCTGGCCTCGGCATCCGACGGCTGGTGGCGCGCCGACGTGGCGCTCGCCGAGGGCGACCGCTACGGCTTCGTGATCGATGACGCCGACGAAGCCCGCCCCGACCCGCGCTCGCGTCGTCAGCCCGACGGCGTGCACGGCCCGTCGGCGGCATTCGACGCGTCGACCTTCGCCTGGACGGATGCCGCGTGGACCGGCCGCCCCCTCGCGGGCGGCGTGATCTACGAGCTGCACGTCGGCACGATGACCCCCGACGGCACCCTCGACGCGCTGATCGAGCGGCTCGACCACCTCGTCGACCTCGGCGTCACGCACATCGAGCTGCTGCCGGTGAACGCCTTCAACGGCCTCTGGAACTGGGGCTACGACGGCGTGCTCTGGTATGCGGTGCACGAGCAGTACGGCGGCCCGCGCGCCTACCAGCGGTTGGTGGATGCCGCGCACGCCCGCGGTCTCGCCGTCATCCAGGACGTCGTGTACAACCACCTCGGTCCGAGCGGCAACTACCTGCCCGAGTTCGGTCCGTATCTGCGCGACGGTCAGCGCAACACATGGGGCGACTCGATCGACCTCGATGAGCCGGCGGTGCGCGAGTACATCATCGAGAACGCGCTGATGTGGCTGCGCGACTTCCACGTCGACGGGCTCCGCCTCGACGCGGTGCACGCGCTGCACGACGAGCAGCCCGTGCACATCCTGCAGGAGCTGGCCGAGCGGGTCGATGCGCTGTCGGCGCATCAGCAGCGGCCGCTCACTCTGATCGCCGAGTCGGACCTCAACGACCCCACGCTCATCCTCCCGCGCGAGGCGGGCGGCTACGGGCTCACGGCGCAGTGGTCCGACGACTGGCATCACGCCGTGCACGTGGCCCTGACCGGTGAGACGGCGGGCTACTACGAGGACTTCGCCGCGGCGGATGCCGTCGCCAAGGTCACCCGCGGAGGGTTCTTCCACGACGGCACGTTCTCGTCGTTCCGTGGGCGTCCGCACGGCCGACCGGTCCCCGACACCGTCCCCGCCTGGCGACTGGTGACCTTCGCCCAGGACCACGACCAGATCGGCAACCGTGCGGCGGGCGACCGGCTCTCGCAGACGCTGTCGCCGGGGAGGCTCGCGGTCGCGGCCGTGCTCACCCTCACCGCTCCCGGAACTCCCATGCTCTTCATGGGAGAGGAGTGGGGAGCCTCCACGCCCTGGCAGTTCTTCACCTCGCACCCCGAGCCCGATCTCGGGCGCGCGACCGCCGAGGGCCGCATCGCCGAGTTCGCCCGCATGGGCTGGGACCCCGATCAGGTGCCCGACCCGCAGGACCCGGAGACCTTCGAGCGCTCGCACCTCGACTGGGCCGAACTCGACCGGCCCTCGCATGCCGGACTGTACGCGCTGTACCGCGATCTGATCGCGCTGCGCCGCGCCCGACCCGAACTCACCGACCCCGATTCGTCGCGCAACCGCGTCACGGTCGAGGTGAGCGCGGACTCGGCAGGCAACGCGCCCGACGCCCGTGTCTACCGGATCGACCGCGGTGCGCTGGCGGTGCTGGTGAACCTGTCGCCCGAGCCCGCGTCCTTCGCGGTCGGCGCCGGTGACGAGGTGCTCCTGGCGACGGGCGAGGCGCGCATCGTCGACGGAGAGATCACGGTCCCGTCCGAATCGGCGGCCGTCGTCGCTCCCCCCGAGGGCCCGGAGGCCGTCTCGGGGTGAGAAGCTAGAAGGATGAGCACGTCGTCCCTCACCGCCCCGGCCACCCCGCTGAGCGACGACGAGGTGCGTCGGCTGCGCAGGGACTTCCCGATCCTCGCGAGCACGGTGAACGGGCATCCGCTCGCCTATCTCGACTCGGGCGCGACCTCGCAGCGGCCCTTCGCGGTGCTCGACGCCGAGCGCGAGTTCGCGACCACGTTCAACTCCGCCGTGCACCGCGGAGCGCACACCCTCGCCGCCGAGGCCACCGAGCTCTTCGAGGACGCCCGGGCCACGGTCGCCCGCTTCATCGGGGCCGACGACGACGAGATCGTCTGGACCTCGAACGCCACCGAGGCGCTGAACCTCGTCGCCTACTCTCTCTCGAACGCTTCGATCGGGCGCGGAGGAGCGGCGGCCGAGCCCCTGCG
Source organism: Microbacterium sp. NPDC087868 (assembly GCF_044900755.1). Lineage (NCBI taxonomy): Bacteria > Bacillati > Actinomycetota > Actinomycetes > Micrococcales > Microbacteriaceae > Microbacterium > Microbacterium sp. NPDC087868. Next base: position 343,036 of record NZ_JBJDNO010000003.1, on the reverse strand, counting down.
ACTGCGGACGGGCGACGAGATCGTCACGACCGAGATGGAGCACCACGCCAACCTCATCCCGTGGCAGGAGCTCGCCGCGCGCACCGGCGCGACCCTGCGCGTGATCCCGCTCGACGACGACGGGGCGCTGCGCCTCGACACCCTTGCCGAGCACATCACGGACCGTGCGAAGCTCGTCGCCGTCACCCACGTCTCGAACGTGCTCGGCGTGATCAACCCCGTCGAGCAGGTGATCGCCCGCGCCCGCGAAGTCGGTGCGCTCGTGATGCTCGACGCCTGCCAGTCGGCCCCGCACCTACCGCTCGACGTGCGCGCCCTCGACGTCGACTTCGCCGTGCTCTCCGGCCACAAGATGCTCGGACCCACCGGTGTCGGCGCGCTCTACGGCCGCCGCGAGCTGCTCGAGATCATGCCGCCGTTCCTCACCGGCGGCTCGATGATCACCACCGTCACCACCACCGAGGCCGAGTACATGGCTCCGCCCCAGCGCTTCGAGGCCGGCACGCAGCGGGTCTCGCAGGCGATCGCGCTCGCCGCAGCGGTCGACTACCTGACCGAGATCGGGATGCCGCGGATCGCCGCCCACGAGGCCCAGCTCGGCGTGCGCCTGCTCGACGGACTCGGCGCGATCGATGGTGTGCGAGTGCTCGGCGCGGGCATCGCCCTGCCGCGCGTGGGGCTCGCGAGCTTCGACGTCGCCGGCATCCATTCGCACGATGTCGGCCAGTTCCTCGACGACCGCGGCATCGCCGTGCGCGTCGGCCACCACTGCGCCCAGCCGCTGCATCGCCGCCTGGGCGTGACCTCGTCGACGCGGGCCAGCACCTACCTCTACACGACCGACGCCGAGGTGGATGCCGTGATCGACGGCGTCGCCGCGGCCATCGACTTCTTCGGAGCACGCTCATGACGTCCGGCGACCTGCAGAACCTCTACCAGGAGCTCATCCTCGACCACTCGCGCACGCCGCACGGCTTCGGCCTGCGGGGCGAGATCCTGGCGCAGTCGCACCAGGTCAATCCGACCTGCGGCGACGAGGTCACCGTGCAGGTGCACCGCGCGGCTGACGGATCGATCGAGGCGATCGCCTGGGAGGGGCACGGCTGCGCGATCTCGCAGGCGTCCGCGTCGCTGCTCGCCGAGCTCGCCGAAGGGCTCTCGGTCGACGATCTCGACGTGCGCATCGCGGCCTTCCGCGAGGCGATGCGCTCGCGCGGAAAGATCGAGCCCGACGAGGAGCTGCTCGGCGATGCCGCGGCTCTCGGCGGGGTGTCGAAGTACGTGGCGCGCGTGAAGTGCGCGATGCTCGCGTGGGTCGCCGCGGAGGATGCCCTGCAGAAGTCGACGCTGTCACCCTCGGCCTAGGGCGCGCCGACGTCATCCGGGGACTTCTCGGAATACCGGCGGGCGGTGGGCGTTGGCCCCTGCATGACCACTATCGGAATCATCGGTGCAGGACACATCGGCGCTCAGGTCGCTCGCGCGGCCGTCGCCACCGGCTACGACGTCGTGATCGCGAATTCGCGCGGACCCGAGACCCTCACGGATCTCATCGACGAGCTGGGCCCGAAGGCGAAGGCGGCGACCGCGGTCGACGCGGGCGCGGAGGGCGATGTCGTCGTGGTGACGGTGCCGCTCAAGGCGATCGGTGACGTGCCGGTCGAACCGCTCGCCGGCAAGATCGTGCTCGACACGAACAACTACTACTTCGAGCGCGACGGCCACATCGACGCACTCGACAAGGGCGAGACCACGACCTCCGAGATCGTGCAGGCGCACCTGCCCACCTCGCGCATCGCCAAGGCGTTCAACCACATCATGGCCGCCGACATCACGTCCGACGGAACCCCGGCCGGTACGCCGGACCGCCGCGCGCTCGCGACCGCGGGCGACGACGAGGCCGTCGCGTTCGTCACGAAGTTCTACGATGAGATCGGATTCGACACCGTGAACATCGGACCCCTCAGCGAGTCGTGGCGGGTCGAGCGCGATCGCCCGGCGTACGTCGTGCGGCAGAACGCGGCCGAGCTCGAGGCGAACCTGGCGAAGGCGAATCGCCTGCCCTGAGTCGAGATCGATTTCACGATGGGGGACGGATGCCGCGGCATCCGTCCCCTTCTCATTCAGGTGAATATTCTCGCCCTGGGATACCAAAGTTGGCGATTTCGCTCTGCGAGTGCAAGACTGCCGGAATGACGGGGGCGGGGGCTACCGAACTGGAGTCGGTGCGAGTGACGCGCATACTGCGCGATGACATCGTGCTGGGTCGGCGCGCCCCGGGTTCGCGACTCGTCGAGCGCGACATCGCCGCCGAGCTGCACGTCTCGCGGCTGCCGGTGCGCGAAGCCATCCGCGTTCTCGTGTCGGAGGGCGTCGTCGTCGCACGACCGCGCACGTGGGCCGTGGTGCGCGAGTTCACGCACCAGGACATCCAGGACTTCGCCGAGGTGCGCGAGGCGATCGAGACCCTGATCTTCGTGTTCGCCGCCGAGCGCCACGACGAGGACGGCATCGAGCGCATCCGCCTCGCCTACGAGCGTGAGATGGCGGCGGCCCTCGCGGGCGATGCCGAAGGTGCGCGGATCGCGGCGGGCGAGTTCCACGAGATCGCCGCGCGCCTCGCCGGCAACGACATGCTCAACGAGCTGATCAGCGTCTTCCTCACGCGGCTGCAGTGGTTGTTCGGTCAGCACGACGACCTTCTGGCGATGGCGGAGGAGCACCGCATCATTCTCGAGGCGATCGAGGCCCGCGATTCGGACGCCCTGCGCACGCTGATCCCGCAGCACCTCGCGAGCGGGCGGCTCGCGGCCGAGCGGCGGTTGGCGCGCGGCGTCGAGGTCTGAGGGGCGGGCTGGTCCGTTCGGTGCCGGTGCCGGTGCCGGTGCCGGTGCGGTGCGGTCTGCGTGCGTGGCACTAACTCAGGACAACCGGCCCCTGAAATCGTTATCTTCGCTCTCTGGGCCCGGATCCGGCCCGTTCTTCCTGAGTTAGTGCACGCCGGTCCGCCGCACTTCGCCCTCACACCGCCCCGGCACACCGCTATATTGGCCCTGTTGGGTGTGTTCGCGTTCTCTGGGGAGCGGTATGCGAGGCGTAGCCGTCGTCGTCGGGGGTCTGTTGTTGATCGGGGGAGCGACGATCGTCGTGCTCGCCGACCAACAGCGTGCGGCCGAGGTCGCCCAGCTCCACGAGCGCGTCGAGCAGACCACCGAGCGTCTCGACGACATCGGTGACGACAACGTCGGCCTCGCCGCACGGCTCACGGCCCTGCGCTCGCAGATCGCCGAGCAGGATGCCGAGCTCACCGACACCACGGGATTCATGCAGTGATCCGGCGCGCGATGGCGGTGACGATCGCTGCGGCGATCCTGGTGGGCGGCGCCGTGGTCGATCGGGCCGCCGCTCTCGAGGCGGAGCGCGCCGAGACGGTCGCCGAACTGATCGCCGTGACCGAGCAGGCGAACACCTCTGCCGCGCGCACCGCCTATCTCGAAGGGGCCGTCGAACGCGCCGAGGAGGATGCCGCCGACCGCGACGCGGTGCTCGAGGTGCGCCCCGCCTTCGTCGATGAGATCGCCGCTCTCTCCACGGCGTTGGAGGGCGCGGACGGCAAGGTCGACACGGCGGCGCACCGGGCATCCGCTCTGAATACGCAGCAGACGGTGCTCGCCGAGCGGTCGGATCCCGCGGTGGTCGTCGCGGCCACCGCCACTGTTCACGCGCTCACCGAGAAGGTGGGCGAGGAGGTCTCCGACTGGCAGGCGGCGCAGATCGTCACCGCGGGTCCGGCCGGGCCGGCCTGGAGCACGAGCGGACCCGACGGGTACGCGCGCGTGCGCGCCGCCCTCAACCAGGTGGGCGGGGCGGGCGTGGGCCTGTACGAGTCGTCGTCGTGCGCGGGCGGCACGGCCCCGGCCTGCGCGAACAGCGGCGGCTACATCAAGTACCGCGCCGACATCGCGAACTGGAGCACCGGGCGCCTGCAGTGGGCGATGGCGCACGAGCTCGCGCACATCTACCAATTCCAGGTGTGGGGCGCGCTCAACGCTTCGGGCTCGTACCAGTCGATGTTCGGGGGAGACCCCGAGTTCCTGGCCAACTGCATGGCCGTCGTGCGCGGGTACCCGGGCGATGTCGGGTGCAACGGCGATCAGCAGGCGTGGGCGTCGGGCATCTGGGTCGGCGCGGTGGGCTGACGGCCGGTCGCTGGCTCAGTCGATGGGTGTCGTCGTGTCGATGGCCTCGCGCAGCGGCCCGCGCATGACGCGCCAGTACCCGTTGGGGGAGAGGCGCGTGAGCACGTCGATGAGCCGGGCCTCGCGGCCGATCATGGTGCGCGCCCGGCGATGGACGGTCGCGCGCACGATGCGCGCCGCGGCATCCGCGGGTTCGGTGTGGTACATCGCGGCCTGTGCGGCGGCGGCCCGATCGGCGATGGCCGGCGGGATCGCGGCGGCGTACCGACCGTGCAAGATGATGCCCGTACGCACGCCCGCCGGATACACCGCGCCGACCGACACCGTGCTGCCCTCGAGCTCGTGCCGCAGGGCCTCGGAGAACCCGCGCACGGCGTACTTGCTCAGCGCGTAGGGGATGCGACCGGCCGGTGCGGCGAGGGCGTAGACGCTCGCGAGGTGCGTGATGTGGGCGGCGGGGGCGCGGCGCAGCGCGGGCAGGAGCGCCTTCGTGATCGACACGGTGCCCCAGAGGTTCACGTCGGTGAGCCAGCGCATCTCCTCCATCGTGAGCTGGTCGATGTCGCCGAGCATCGACGACCCGGCGCAGGTGATGAGCGCGGTGATCCGAGGATGGGCGGCGGTGATGTCGGATGCCGTCGCGAACACCGCGTCGTCGTCGCGAAGGTCGACCACGTGGATGGTGACGGGTGGGGCGCTCGGGTTGCGCGGACCGGCGAGTTCGGTCGAGAGGGCCTGCAGCGCCTCGGCGTTGTGGTCGATGAGGGCGAGGTGCGCGCCGGCGGCCGCAAGCTGGCGGGCGACCTCGGCCCCCATGCCGCTGGCCGCGCCGGTGATGACGGTCGTGCTTCCGGGCAATGTCAGTGGCCGCATGCATACTCCTCGAGGGCGAGCCGAGCGGGCTCTTGCCCATTCTGGCCGAGGCTGCGCGCGGGCGATACGGGTACGCTCGAAGGGAGGAGGTTCCGGTGGGACGAACAGCGGATGCCATCGCCGAAGGCGTCGCGATCGCGACCGCTGCGGCGCGCCTCGCGATCAAGAACCACATCCTCGTCGGGACGATCGCCGAGGACGGGATCTTCGACACCGAGAAGTACATCGCCGACGCCCGTGAGGCGTTGCGAGCGATGGCCGAGGAGTCCGAGGCTGCGGCCGCGAACGTCACCGCCCTGCGCAAGCGGGCGCGTGGTCGGCACTCCGATCCGCGCGGCACGCACGACTACCGTGACCGCGATGTGCGCAATCTTCGACGGCGGGCGAAGCAGTCGAGCGGTGTCGCCGCGAAGCTGCGCGAGATGATGGACGACCCCGAGCAGCTCGGCGCGATGGTCGAAGAGGCACGCGAGGGTGCGTGGTCCGACGTGCGGCACAACCTCGACCGTCGACTGCGCGTCGAGGGCATGCGTCCCGATCAGGATCCTGACTACTCCCGCATGCGCGAGGCGCGGATGCAGGCGCTGCGGCTCGTCGATCTGCAGGCGCTGTCGTCGTTGCAGCGCGCCAAGGCGAAGCGCAAGAAGAAGGAGAAGGACGCCGAGAAGGAGTCCGCCGAGACCGCCTGAGGGGCTCGTTTCGCTTTCGCGTCGAGTCTCATGTAGGCTATTCCACGGCCCGCTGAGCGGGCTGGGCGCCCGTAGCTCAATGGATAGAGCATCTGACTACGGATCAGAAGGTTAGGGGTTCGAGTCCCTTCGGGCGCACAGCAGATGAAACCCCCGTCGCGAGAGCGGCGGGGGTTTTCTCGTCCCCGGGGAGTGTCTCGCCCCCGCACAACTTCGGAGTTGTGGCGCGACGCGCCGGTGGCGGCATCCGTTCGTGCGGTGTGTCGAATCGGATCTCCGAAGTTGTGCCGGGGGAGGAGTGTCTTGTGGGGGACCCTTCGACAAGCTCAGGGACCCAGTCTCTTCACCTGGTGGCTCAGCCTCTGCACTGGGTCGCTGAGCCTGTCGAAGGATCCCGCCCCGCACGAATTCGAAATTCGCGACGGATAAACGCCCGCACCCGATATACCAAAATGCCAAAAGCGGCGGGCGGGGAAAGTGCTCGTGCTACGTCGTGGGATGTCACGGGCGCCGAGGCGGGGGATTCTCATCTGACGGCAGAGTTCAACGCCGCCGGTCAGCTCACGTCGACCAAGACGACGGGTGCGAATGCGGGTTCTGCGTCGTACTCGTTCGATGGTGCGGGTAATCGGCCGTCTCAGACGGTGAATGGCGTTCCGACGTCGTTTGGTCATGATGCGGCGGGGCGGTTGTTGTCGACGCAGACGGAGGGGCGGTCGACGTCGTATGCGTATGACGGTTTGGATCGTCGGACGTCGGTGACGGATGAGACGGCGTTCGGGTCGGATACGACCGGGACGACGTGGGATGGTCTTGATCCGGTTGCGACGGATAGCGGGTTGCACGGGGCGACGGAGTTGTTGCGGGATCCGACGGGTGAGGTCGTGTTCCAGTCGGGTGCGTACGACGATGCGTGGGTGTTGGGTGATGCGCGTAATGCGACGGCGACGGCGGATGCTGGGGGCCGGATCACGGATCTCGTGGATTACGCGGACTTCGGTGCTGCCGGGTTCGAGTCCACGGGGTGGGCGTCGTTGGTCGGTAATGACGGGCAGCCGGGTGATGCGACTCTCCGGCTGGATCATTACTACGCCCGTGACTACGACACCGCGACCGGGTCGTGGGTGCAGCCGGATGAGTGGCGCGGTCTGCTGGTGCGCCCGCAGTCGTTGAACCGGTTCGCGTATGTCGAGAACTCGCCCGTGGCGTTCAGTGACCACCTTGGGTATGCCTCGAAGAAGGGTGGATTTGCGGCGGGGTTCGGCAACACCAACGTGAAGAAGTCGACGACGAAGGGCGGGCTCGCTGCCGCATCCGCGGCGATGAACATGAATTCATTGGCTAACTCGGTCTCGAAGGTGGTGAAGTCGCTGCCCAAGGGCAAGGTCTCGAACCCGTCGGGTGAGTCGGATGACTGGACCGCAGCGAGCCACCCGCCGTGTGTTTACTCGTATGAAACCTGTGCGGGCCCCGTGCCTTTGTCGTCCCAGGGTGGGCCGTTCTCCGCAAGTCCATGGACATCGGAACAATGGGCCGCGGCCGGTTGGATCGTCGGTGGTGCGCTTCTTGTCGGGCTCGGAATCGCGTGTATTGCCGCCACAGCAGGCATCTGCGGCGCAACGATTCTCGCATCGGCAGGTGCCGTCGCTGTGACGAGCGCAGGCACGACCGCCGCCGCCGGCGCCGTCTCGATTTCCGCAGGAACGATCCTCGGCGGCGTTGCAATCGTCGGCGGGGCAGCCGCGGTGGGCGACGGCGCCCAAACGATGTTCAACGAAACGCCGAGCGGCAATGACGCTAACGCAGGTGGATCGAGGCCTTCGTCGCCGAACCAGCTCAATCAACAAATCAATCGAGGTCAAGCTCCCTCCGGCATCCGACGAGTCGACACAGGTAAGGTGACGGGCGACCAGCAGCACGTCCATTTCTCGAACGGAGCGGCTTTGAACGTCGACGGCACGTGGAAGCACGGTGTGGCGAACTTGACGCGTGACCAGATCGCCTGGTTGCAGCGGAACGGATGGGTGATTCCACGTGGCTAATTCGCGAGTCCTCGAATGGATTGCTCATGCGAGCGATGAGCTGAACCAGTCCCGAGGGACTTTCGTCAGTGCCCACGCTGACGAAATCTCCGGCGTGGACGTCATGTCACGAGTCGCGGTTCTCGACCTCTTTTCGCTTGTAGCGCGAAATCGTCCCTCTTCGTCGCATGCGCGGCTCGCCCTTCCGTACGGGTACTCGTCCGACGTCGACACCAACTTGCCTGACCTAGCAATGCCAGCACGAGACACGTCAGACGAGCCACCGTCGATCTACTTGTTTGCGGATAGATTCTTCTCGTTCCCCAGCGATCGAGAAGAATATCGATGCCCCTACCCTCGGACACCATGGGGCGACTCGTACTCCGCCGAGTACGTTTGCTCGCGCTCCATGCGGGATCGCGCGCTCAGTTGGGAGTTTTCACGGACGGTGTGGGTGCGCCACGCCGGGAGCGGGGAGTGAAATCAACGTGCAAGTCGGTTGTGCTGGCTGGCACAGTCGGAGGCATCCGATGGTGAGACGAACGCGTACGGCTATGACGAGGCGGGTCAGGCGATCGATCTCATCTACGAATCGGGATACGAAGAAGAGCTCATCGAAGTCGTCGGCAGGCTCGATGAGATCGGCGACCTCGTCGATGGAGTGGTCTCGAAAGCGGAGATCGACTACCTCGCGCGCTTGATCGGGATGTAGCGCCACATGAAGCATGACGAACGAACTTGGGGCGATCTGGATGCGGGGACTCGCGTCATAATCTGCGGGGTTCATCGTCTTCTCTTTGAGGGCTCCGATTCGGAGCCTGTGGAGGGGGAAGGTGCGAATGAACGAGGACCGGACGACGCTGAAGATCTCCGTAACGGAGGGAAGCTCGTCTGAGATTGGGTTCGAGCCGATCGGGACGTCGTTCGTTGTGGAGGGGGGAGATTGGTTGACGCTGGAGCTTCCCGTGAGTGCTATGGCCGGTGTCGAGATCGTCGTGTGGCCAAACGGAGTCGCGGTGTGGGTGCCCTTGCCCGGCGACTATCTGGTGCGCGACTCCTCCGGGAACGAACTGGATCGCCTGTGAGGGTCGCGATCACGGAGGGTGCGTCTGGCGTGCATGCCGCGCAATCCCATCGCGCCTACGACCTGCTTGAGAGGTGGTGACAGTGGAGATCGACATTCGAGCACGTCGAATAGATGCGATCGATACACAACAGGGCGTGACCCTCGTGCTATCCGGACGAGCCGCCATCCGCATTGAATGCCCTTTCGAGCTCGCAGAATCAGCGGTCGCGTCGACGATGATCGATCCTGAGAACCTCGGTGCCGACCTGCGACTCGGGGTGATTCTCCACGGCCGAGTGATCGAAGCAGCCACCGCTGACGAAGAAACCGGAAAGCTCTCGATCAGGCTCGTCGGCGGTCTTGCTCTCACGGTCGCGCCAGATCCTCGCTTCGAAGCCTGGTCGGCGGGCTGGTCGGACGGATCGATGGTCGTCGCACTTCCGGGCGGTGGGGTGAGCTCCTGGGGTGCGCGGAGATGATGCCCCAGCTCCGGCTCGTTCCTGCGAGCCACGTAGGGGGACGAGACGGAATGTCTCTACTGTTTCGAACACGACTTCCCTCCGGCGGTGGTGCAGTGGTTGCTGGAGAGAGGGAGGAGAGCACTGTGAATGCTTCGACCCGTGGTGCGCGGTTTCTCGAGATCGTCGGCGGACTCCTGCTCATGTTCATTCGCGGCATCCTGTTGTGGCTGGTCATCCCCATCGCGTTTCTGGCCTGGGTCCTCGTGCACGGTTGGGCGCAGCACACCCGGTTGCGGCATGCGCTCGCTTCGTACGACTTCAACACTGTGTCGCTCCTGATGAACGGTCCTCTCCGACTCATGTTTCGGGCCGAACAGCGACCGCCTTTCGTCGGTGTCTCTCATATGGGGAAGGGCGAGTGGCATCGAGTCAGCCTGAACGACTTGCTCTAGTTCAGCCTGGAGTAGCGCGGGATCTGTCGAAGTCGCGTCATGATTCGTGCGCTCGGTCGTCTCTTCAGTGGAGTGGCGGACGCCGCAACGCAGGGCTGCGAACGCTAGGCGCGTTCAAGGTGATCGGAGGAAGAGTGAGCGCCCGCAGGCGAAACGCGTATCGGTGGTTGAACCTCCTCCTGTTCTTCGCGGGGGTCGCGCTGATGGCGCTCGCGTACTGGCTGGATGTCCGCGATGGAGTTCCGACTACGAGGCGGGAAGACCAACCGTTCGAGGTCACCGTGGCCGGCGGCCTCGGCATCATCGCGCTGGGAAACGGGCTCTACAGATTCTGGAAGAGCTTCAAGAGCGATGACGAACAAACGAAGGGGTGAGGGGCGCGCATGATCCAATCCGGACTGGCATTATTCGTCGTGCGATCGATGGAGACGCCACTGGAATCGATCACGGAGGTGCTCGGCATCCAGCCCACCGGAGTCATCCCCAGAGGCACAGTTCTGCGCTCGGGGCGCGTGCAGGAGTGCAACGTCTGGTGCATCGACTCCGACCGGATGGACAACACCGAAGACGACCGAACCGGCACGGTCGCGTTGCGCTGGTTGCTCGATGCCTGCCGTCCCGCAGCGGGGAGGGTGCCTCTGCTTCCGGCGGACTGTGAGACCTGCATCTGGTGGACGGCCGACTCCGACTCCACCCAGGGCGGATTCGTGCTGCCGGTCGAACTGATGGCGCAGATCGCGGCGCTCGGCGTCGACCTCTACACGACGGTGAACCTCGACGACCGGACGGATGCCGAGCACGAGGCCGACGCATGACCGCCCCGTCAGTGCTGAGCTTTCCGCCGGCAAGCTCGCGCACCGTTTGGAACTGGCTCATCGTCGCCCTGCCGATCTTGACGTCGATTCTGGCGTTCGGCTACCTCGCTGATTGGCAACGGATCTTCCCGCAGATGCTCCAACTGATGGCCGAAGATCTCGCGCGCGCCAACCGGCCGACATACGACTCCGCGGAAGTCGCGAGCGAGCTCATGTCACTGTTCTTCGAACTCTTCTTCAGCCCGTGGCTGTGGACGTCGTTCATTCTGGGATGGGGCGGGTACGCGGCATCCGTTCGATTTGCCGTGCTCGATGTGCGCGCGCTGACGGGCCGCGGGTTTTTCCAGCCGTTTCCCTGGGCGTGGACGTTCCTGTCGCCCCTGGTCTATGTGATCGGGCGACACGTCGTCGTCCGGCGGCAGGGCAGCACCGAGCGTGCGCCGCTGATGGTGTCGGTGATCTCGCAGTCGCTGGCCTTCGTGGCGATGACGTACTGGACGGTCGTTCTCACCATGCAGGCGCTGGAGCTGATGCTCCCGATGGTGTTCGCACGCTGAAGCACTCGAGGCTTCTCGTCTCGTTCGCGTAACAGGTGGCGTAGCGCCGTCATGTTCGGTGCCATGGGTCGTCTTATTCATGAGGGGGTGGTTCTGGTGCGACCAGAGGCAGGCATAGGTGACGCGTCGGTAATGTCGCTGCGCACGCGTGCGGTCTGGCAGACGATCATCGCGGCGTTCGCATATCTCGGGCTCGCGGCGCTCGCGCTGGCGATCTCCGTCGGGTCGTGGACACCGTCCTTCACCGCCGCCTGGGAGCTTCTCGCACAAGAGCGCCGCGACGCCCTCGCGCGCAACATTGCTGCTCTTCCCGTGGCGTTCACCGTCGCAGTGGTGGTCTGCGTGCTGGTGCGGCTGATGATTCGCAAGACGGGCGTTCCGTGGCACCTCTCCGTCAGCGGGGCGATCGCCGCATCGTGCGGGCCAGTCACATTCTGGCTCTGGTTCGTCGTCGACGAGGTGCAGGTCGAGGGGTGGGCCCGCGCCGTGCCGATGTGCATGGTGCTGGGGAGTCCATTGTTCATTGGCGTCGGACTGATCTGGATGTTCGTCCGTCGCGTGGTCGCGGTTGAGGTGGTGCCGTCGGTGTCGTCTGGGGTGGAAGAGGGGATGTTGGCGCGATGGTGAAGTGGTGGAGGGTCGCCGATGCGGTTCGAGCGTGGAGGGGGCGGGCAGCCGACGCGAGGCCGCACTACGCCCGCGTGCACAGCAACGAAGTGACGGAGCTCGCATGGCATGAACCCGTGATCGAGGATGCTGTCGCCTGGTCGCGCAGATCACTCGAAGGCGGGTCGGCGCTGTGCGAACAGGTCGCAGTGCGCCTCGCCGAGGTCGAGAGCGCGCGCGTCATCGCTCCCGTCGTTGACGCAGCAGCTCTCGATGATTTCTCGCGAGGGGTGCACCTGGACGCGGCGGATGCTGTCATCGACGAGTTCCTGTCGGCGATGGCTGACGCCGACGTGCTCGTCGTCGAAGATGACCTGCTCCGCCGGGGGGATCGCTGGGTCGAGGCTGATTCCGCGTACATCGGGGACCGGGTGCTGCGCTGGACCGCACTTGATTCATCTCCTTCCTCTCTTCTGCGCGCAGGTGCCTCGGGGTACCCGCTCAACGGGTTCGTGTGCGACCGGTCAGCGAAGCCCCTTCTCGTCGAAGGTGGCGAACCTTCGGAAGAGGATGTGACCGCACTCGCCGGATCGGTGCGCGCGGTCGTGAATTCGGCATATGACGGAGAGTCATACGCGGTGGCGGAGATGAAGCGCGAGAAGTCGCCGGCGGAGACGTTCGCCGTGCACGCATCTCCGATCTGGCGGGAGCGCGCCAACTTCATCCTCCAGGCGCGACTCGAGGAGCCGTGGCGGTACGAACAGCTCTGGACGCGCCGGATCAGCGAAACGGAGGTCGAGGTGTGCTGCATCCCGTTCTTCCTCTATGACGTCGCCTTGGGGGATCGGGTGAGCACACGAGCGGAGGGGCCGTGGAACCATATCTTCGATCGCGTGGTCGAAGACGCAGGGCACTACGGATTCCGTGTCTTCTTCCCCGCCGGGACCCATCGACATGAAGGAACCCTCATCGCTGAAGTCCGTGACCTGGGTGCACTCGTGGAGATCTCGTCGAAGAGCTTGCTTGCCATCGATTCATACGATGAAGCTCACGCGCAGATTATTGCTGACTATCTGCTCGCGGCCGAGCGAGAGTTCGGCATCGTTTACGAGACGTCACGTTCTGGATCGGAGCCCGACTCAACTTCATTGGAAGGCGATGATGAGTCCGGGAAGTGAGGGGCCGATGCTCGTTGCGCTCGTGGGTCTCCCCGCGGTCGTCTCCGGCGTCCTCGTCGCGGTCTCGGCTACGGGGCGAAGTCTCAGACGGCGGCAGCGAACCGTTCGAGTGTGGCTTGCCGCGAGCCTGATCGTTCTCGCGCTGGCGACGTTCGTGTTCGCGATGGTGAGCTACCCGCGATGACGCTGGTGAACATCGTCGCCGAGTACGAGCGCATGAAGTTGCAACGCCACAACTGGCGCAGCGCGACGATCATCCTCGCTGCGGTGATCGTCGTCGCGATGATTCTGGCGTTGATTGGGATGTTCGTGGGGATGCGGAATCCCACACGCGCAGACCTCGCGGTGGCGGTTCCGCGTGACTGTCTGCTCTCGGTCGACGCCGGTGCGGAGCGCGTCTACATCGCCATCGAGTTGACACTGCTCGCGCAGGCGTACGGGTATCTCTCGGAGCTAACCGTTCCCGACCGGTATGCGGGCGAGATCGAAGATGCGATCCTGCTTCCGGCGCTCCCGCCCCTGGCGGAGTTGACGGGCGGCGAGATTGGGAGCGTGCTCACGGCGGCGGCTGATCGCAGTCTGTTCCTCAGTTCTGAAGGCGATCGCAGCGCCGGGGTGCTGCTGGTCGTCGTCGATGTGACGAATGCCGACGCCGTCAGGCGCATAGACGGGATCGAGTTGGTCTGGAGCGGTGGTGAGCCGGTCTACGAACAATCCGTTCCGCTCGGTATCGACTACGGGGACGGTAGCTGCGACGTCGCTGTTCCGGTGGAGAGTCATGGCTGAGCACGTGCGGACAATCGTCGATCAAACAGCCCGCGGCAATGGCGACGGGCCCGCGTTCAACTCACCCCTCACGCGACGGCGGGCACTCTTCCTCGCGGGCGGTTCCCTCATCGTGAGTGGCGCATTCGCGCTGGTTCATGAGGCCGTGTATCTCCAGTGGGCCGACGGGGGCCTGTTGGCAGCGCTGAGGATCGTCATCCTTCTCGTCGTTCTGGTCGTGTTGAGCATCCCGGTCGTCTTCGTCACTCTCGCTGCGCTCCACACGAGGCCGCGCCTCACCTGGGGCCGAGCCGTCGGCGGCGTGGCTATCGCCAACGGCGTGTTGATTCCCTTCGGGTACGTGGTCGTCGCGACGTTCGCGTTGGACGCTCTCCGCGGAGCCATCTGGCTCGGGGCGCTCGTCGCGGGGAGTCTGATCGTGCACGCGGCGGCGTTGATGATCGAACAAGCGCGGAGAGGGGCGAACGAACGTGGATGATGCTCCCATCGCCGCCGCCGTGCCGGACCTTCGGCGCTCGCCCGAGCGAGCGCGTCGCCGCGCCCCCGAGTCTCCCTGGGCCTCCTCCTCCCGCACCCGGTGGGGCTTCTTCCTTACCGGGATCATCGTCGCAGTGCTTCAGGCGACGGTGACGCCGTACATCGTCGGTGCGCTTCAAGGACTCCTCGGACCGGTCACGACCTCGTCTTGGTTCGGCGTCGCGATCATGTCTTTGCCCGCGCACGCGGTGATCGTCACGCTGGCGGGGCTCATCAGCTGGCATGTGCTCTCGGCGGAGCGTCAGGCGGGGCATCCGCCGGCGCTGATCGACGCCGCTGCCGGGCCCGGAATCATGTCGCTGATCTGCGGCGTCACCTACGCCGTCTTCGCCGGAGACATCGGCATCGTGGGCATGGTCGCCGTCGGCTTCGGCGCGAGCACACTCGGATTCTGGCTCTCAGCACGCCGAGGCCGCGAGGCGGGAGTGACGCCGGCGGATGAGCCCGCGGCGACGGCTCGAGAGTCGGCCGGCCCGACATTCCCGCTCCCCGTCCGGTGGCGCCGATCGGTGCGACGCTTCCTCTTCCTCACGGGGTCCACCCTCATCGTCGCGGTGCTGACGGTGTTCGTGATCCTGGGGTACCACGCGATGACCACCGATCTGCGAGAGCGCGCGAGCGATGCGTGGGCGATGGCGACATCGATCCTCCAGCTTCTCCTGCTCGCTGGGCTCCTCGTGAACGCCTCGATCGTGGTGCTCTGCCGCACCGTCCACCACCTGACACCGAAACGAGTCTTCGCGCGATCGGGAATCGTCTGGGGTGCCATCTTCGCTCTCGCGTTCCTCGTCACCCTCTTGTTCTGGCGGGCGCTAGCTCCGTACGGTCCGCTGACGCTCTTCGTCGTGGGAGCGAGCTTCCTCGCCTCCGCAGCCGCGTTGCGTCTCGAAGACCTCATCGCTGTATCTCCACCAGTCTTCGATCGCCGGATCCCGCCGATGGAGAAGGACCGGACGCCGTGATCCGAGGAGTGCTTCCGTTATGACTAGTCGTCCGCCGCGACGATGACGCTCACGATCCGCTGCACCCGATCGATCACGACGAACTCGTGGAACCCCATGGAGCCGACCGCCATCCCGTACTCGTGCTCGTGCTCCTCGCCGGGATTCGCCAGCGCGTAAATCGTGCCGGAGCGGAGCGCCTCGAATGCGATCTCCAACCGCTCGAAGACATCGGGTGGTTGGCGATAATCGGGATCGGTCCACGGCTGATCATCGACCCAGGTGCGGATGCGCTCGATGGCCGCATCCGCCGTCGTCGGCGTGAAGCCGTCGACCGTGATCGCCGTCAGCCACCATCTCCCGTGTACCGAGGCTTCGTCGACGGAGTCGGGCGTGAGTCCAGGTGGCGAGATGTAATCGTCGGCGTAGCCGGGACTGGCGATCAACGCGGCAATCGTTGCCGGATCGTCGGCTTCCGGCGCGGCGAGTCGAGTGATCGCGACCCACATGGACGTCCCGCGGTCGAGGTGGATGAGCTCGTGTCCCACGACGGGGAGCGCGCCCATGCCCCTACCCCTCCACCAGGCTCGTGATCGCCGGGTCCCGCCGCGCGACCTCCACCGCGGTCGCGACGATCACTTTCCGCATGGCCGACACCGCGATCGCCGGCCGCACGTCCGAGCGGTGCGCGAGGCTGACCGTGCGGGTCATCATGGGGTGCGACAGGCGCATCGACCGCAAGCCGGGCTGGTCGAGCAGCACCATCGCGGGCACGACGGCGACGCCCAGGCCGCGTTCGACGAAGCGCAGTACGGCGTCCATCTCGGCGCCGGCGAGCACGGGCACGGGTTCGAGGCCCTCGCTGCGGAACGCGGCATCCGTCGTCGCGCGCAGTTCGTACGTCTCGTCGAAGACGATGAGCGGCAGGGTGGCGAGCTCGTCGAGGCCGATGGCGGATGCTGTCGACACCGGCGGCTGAGACGCCGACGACACGACGACGAGCTCTTCGGTGAGCAGCGGCATCCGCGTCAGGCTCACGCCCGCGGGTGGCGGGCCGGCCGATTCGGTGATGAGCGCCATGTCGACCGCGCCGACCGCGACCTGCTCGACCAGCGCGCGCGATCCGGCCTCGGCGAGCTGCAGCTCGACACCGGGGTGTGCGACGTGGAAGGCCGCGAGTGCCTCGGCGACGAGGCTCATGCACAGGGTGGGCGGGGCACCCAGGCGCACGCGTCCGCGACGGATGCCGGCGAGTTCGCCCATCTCCTCCTTGATCGCCTCGGCCTCGGCGAGCATGCGCTGGGCGCGGGGGAGCAGCGTCTCGCCGGCGGAGGTGAGGGCGATGTGGCCGCGCGCGCGATGGAAGAGTTCGGCGCCGAGTTCGCGTTCGAGCGTCGAGATCTGCCGACTGAGCGACGGCTGCGCGAGGTGCAGCGATTCGGACGCCCGCGTGAAGTGCCCGAGGCGGGCGACCTCGACGAATCCGCGCAACTGCTCGAGGTTCATTTCCATAGGCTACCAACATGGTTCGAAGAGGAACTATGCATTGGAGTTATTAGGGTGACCTAACTAGCGTCGAGAGCATGAGTACTCGCGAACGTCAGATCTCCACCACGATCCTCGTCATCGGCACCGGAGGATCCGGGCTGCGCGCGGCGATCGAGGTCGCCGAACACGGCATCGACGTCCTCGCCGTCGGCAAACGCCCCCGACAGGATGCCCACACCTCCCTCGCCGCCGGCGGCATCAACGCCGCCCTCGGCACCATGGACGCCGACGACAGCTGGCAGCAGCACGCCGCCGACACCATCAAGGAGAGCTACCTGCTCGCCAACCCCCACACCGTCGAGATCGTCACGCAGGGCGCCGAACGCGGCATCCGCGACCTCGAACGCTGGGGCATGGACTTCGCCCGCGAAGACGACGGACGCATCTCGCAGCGCTTCTTCGGCGCGCACACCTTCCGCCGCACCGCCTTCTCGGGCGACTACACCGGCCTCGAGATCCAACGCACCCTCGTGCGCAAGGCCGAGCAGCTCGAGGTGCCCATCCTCGACAACGTCTACATCACCCGCCTGCTCGTGCGCGACAACGTCGTCTTCGGCGCCTACGGCTTCGACCAGGCCGACGGTACGCGCTACCTGATCCACGCGGATGCCGTCATCCTCGCCGCCGGTGGACACAACCGCATCTGGCGCCGCACCTCCTCGCGCCGCGACGAGAACACCGGAGACTCGTTCCGCCTCGCCGTCGACGCCGGCGCCCGCCTCCGCGACCCCGAGCTCGTGCAGTTCCACCCGTCCGGCATTATCGAGCCCGAGAACGCGGCCGGCACCCTCATCTCCGAGGCGGCGCGCGGTGAGGGTGGCATCCTGCGCAACGCCCTCGGCGAGCGCTTCATGTCGAAGTACGATCCCGAGCGCATGGAGCTGTCGACCCGCGATCGCGTCGCGCTCGCCGCGTACACCGAGATCAAAGAGGGGCGCGGCACCGAGAACGGCGGCGTCTGGCTCGACGTCTCGCACCTGCCGCGCGAGACGATCATGACCCGCCTGCCCCGCGTCTACCAGACGATGATGGAGCTGCAGATGCTCGACATCACCACCGACCCGATCGAGATCGCGCCGACCGCGCACTACTCGATGGGCGGCGTGTGGGTGCGGCCCGAAGACCACCAGACCGACGTCGACGGCCTCTACGCCATCGGCGAGGCCTCGAGCGGGCTCCACGGCGCCAACCGCCTCGGCGGCAACTCGCTCATCGAACTGCTCGTCTACGGACGCATCGTCGGCCAGGCCGCGATGGAGCACGCGGCATCGCTCGACGCCCAGCAGCGGTCAGCGGATGCCGTCGCCGGCGCACGAGCCGAGATCGACGACCTCCTCGCCGCCGACGGACGCGAGAACGTGCGCGCCCTGCAGCGCGCGATCCGCAACACCATGACCGAGCACGCCGGCGTCGTGCGCTCGGAGGAGGGGCTGCGTCAGGGCCTCGCCGAACTCGACCTCATCGAGGGGCGCATGGAAGACATCGGCATCCACCCCGACATCGCCGGGTTCCAGGACCTCGCGCACGCCTTCGACCTCAAGGCATCGGCGCTCGCGGCGCGGGCGACGATGGAGGCGGCGCTCGAGCGTCGTGAGACCCGCGGATGCCACAACCGCAGCGACTTCCCCGACACCGACCCGACGCTGCAGGTGAACCTCGTCTGGTCGCCGCGCGACGGCGTGACGCGCGAGGCGATCCCCGAGATCCCCGAGGAGATCGCCGAGCTCATGCGCGAGGTCGACACGGCGGGCAAGCTCGTCGAGTAGGCACCCACCCTCCGTGAGGGGTCAAGACACGCCGCGTGAGCGGTGAGCGGTGCGGCGCGTCTTGACCCCTCAGCGCGGGAGGATTCAGTCCTCGGTGTCGACGACCCCGATGCCGACCGCCTCATGGTCGGGTTCGGGCTCGTCGCGCTTCGGGGCCTTGGGCTCTTCACCCGGGTCCTTCTCGGTGCTCGGCTCCTGGAGGTCTTCGGTGCTCGGCACCTCGCTCGGATCGGCGTCTTCGGGTGACTCGGCCGCATCCGGCGTGGTCACTTCGCCCTCGGCATCCGATGCCGGAGTCGGCGTGGGCGTCTGCGCCTCGGCGGAGAGGTCGTCGGTGGGTTCGGGGGTGCTGTTCGTCATGATCGCTCCCTTCGCGATGTCTGACGTTCAGGATGCCGTCGCAGCTACCCCGCTTGAAGGGGCTTGACGCGCGCTCAGAAGTGCATCTGCTGGAGCGTGCCGTACTTGATGACGATCTCCTCGACCTCGGGCTGCGCATCCGCCGGCTGCAGGCGCACGGTCTTGCCGGCGCCGTCGAGCAGCACCAGGTCGGGTCCGTTCGAGAACCGCAGCGCCGGCCACGGCGAGGTCCAGACGATCGAACTGTTCGCATCGAGGGCCGTCACGCCCGCGGCATCCATCGTTACCGCCGTGGTGCCGTGGTCGCCGCGCACGGGGAAGCGCGCGGGGAATTCGCTGTTCTCCCACTCGCGGAAGTACACCGACAGGCCGATCTTCGCCTGCGGGAATCCGGCGCGCAGGCTGCGGCCGATCCGCGAGATGTGCACGGTGCGGTCGTCGGGCTCGTCGTCGGACGGGATCTGCAGCGAGCCGCCGATCTCGTAGGTGAGTCGGAAGAGCTCCTCCTGGCGCGTGTCGTCGAGGGCGAGGTCGCTGCTCTCGAGGAACGGCTGCGTGCCGATGCGGCCGGAGCGCACGCTGAACGTGCGGCTGGTGGCGTTCTTCTTGCGGCGCGAGCTCAGCACGCCGAAGACGACGATGCCGATCACGACGAGAACGCCGACGGCGAGGAAGATCAGGATTCCGGTGTCATCACTCACACGCCCACAGTAGTGAGTCAGCGGGTTAATGAAGGTGAACCGACATCGACGATCCGGCGTAGCCTGGAGGGGTGACAGCGTACGTCTCGGCCTTCGACCTCTTCTCCATCGGAGTGGGGCCGTCGAGCTCCCACACGGTCGGACCGATGCGGGCGGCTCTCGACTTCGCGCAGCGGCTCGCCGCCGCAGGCTCACTCGATCGCGTCTCGCGTGTGGGGTGCACGCTCTTCGGTTCGCTGGGCGCGACCGGCATCGGCCACGGAACCCCGGATGCCGTCGTCGCCGGCCTCCGAGGACTCTCGCCCGAGACCTGCGACCCCGCCGCGGTGCGATCGGCGTGGAGCGACTATCCCGCGGGGGTGCCCCTCGTCATCGCCGGCGCCCATGAGGTCGCTTTCGCGAAGGAAGATATCGTCTTCGCCCCGCGCACGCGCTTGCCCGGGCATCCGAACGCCATGACGCTCACGGCGTGGGCGAGCGACGGCGAGGCGGTGGCGGAGGAGACCTACTACTCCGTCGGCGGTGGGTTCATCCGACGGGAGGGCGAGGAGGCCGCGCTCGCGACCTCCGGGTTCCCCTATTCCTACGCGGATGCCGCATCGCTGCTCGCGCTCTGCGACGAGCACGGCCTCTCGATCGCCGAGGTCGCGCGCCTCAACGAGACCTCCCTGCGCAGCGAAGAAGAGGTCGCCGCGGGGCTCGACGCGATCTGGGACGCGATGGCCGGATGCGTCGACGCCGGCCTGCACTCCGACGGTGTACTGCCCGGGATCCTCAAGGTGAAGCGACGTGCCGGCGTCATCCGCGGGCAGCTCGACGCCTCGGAGGCCGACGGCCACCGCGAACTCCCGGGCGAGTGGCTCGGTGCCTTCGCGCTCGCCGTCAACGAGGAGAACGCCGCGGGCGGACGCGTCGTCACCGCCCCGACGAACGGTGCCGCCGGCATCCTGCCCGCCGTCGCCATGTACTGGTGGCGCTTCCTCGCCGACTCCGGCCTCGGGGCGGGCAACGCCGTCACCCCCTACGGCGAGCTGGTCGGCAGCGCGCTGCTGGGATTCGAATCGGATGCTCGGGCGCTCGCCGCCTCCGACGCGTTGGACGAGGAGCAGACCGCCGAGGCGAACCGCCGCCGCGGCATCCGTCGTTTCCTGCTGACGGCCACGGCTCTCGGGTCGCTCTTCAAGGCCAACGCCTCGATCTCGGGGGCCGAGGGCGGCTGCCAGGCCGAGGTCGGATCGGCCTGCGCGATGGCCGCAGGCGGACTCACCGCCGTGATGGGTGGCACCAACCGCCAGATCGAGAACGCCGCCGAGATCGCGATGGAGCACCACCTCGGACTCACGTGCGACCCGATCGGGGGCCTCGTGCAGATCCCCTGCATCGAGCGCAACGCGATCGCCGCCTCGACCGCCGTCACCGCCGCCCGCCTCGCCCTGCGCGGCGACGGCAGTCACTACGTCTCGCTCGACGCGGTCGTCGAGACCATGCGCCAGACCGGACTCGACATGTCGACCAAGTACAAGGAGACGAGCGAGGGCGGCCTCGCGGTCAACGTCATCGAGTGCTGAGGGGTAGCTCGGGCATTCCTGCCGGAGCATAATCGCACCATGAGCGGTTCGGTGGGCGGCGAGGGAGCCGCGGTCGAGATCACGGGGCTCCGGGTGCGGAGGGGGCCCGTACAGGTCTTCGATGGCATCGATCTGAGCATTCCTCGCGGACAGATCACCGGGCTGCTCGGACCCTCGGGCTGCGGCAAGACCACCCTGATGCGCGCGATCGTCGGCGTGCAGCGCATCGACGCGGGTCGGGTCACGGTGCGGGGGGAACCGGGCGGATCGCCGCAGCTGCGTCACCGCGTCGCCTACGGAACCCAGGGCGCCGCGGTCTACGCCGACCTCACGGTGCGACAGAACCTCGCGTACTTCGCTGGTCTACTGAAGGCGCCGAAGGGCGATGTCGATCGCGTGCTCGCCGAGGTCGGGCTGCGCGCGCAGGCCGGCCAGCTCGTCGAGTCGCTCAGCGGCGGGCAGCTGAATCGCGTGTCGCTCGCGATCGCCCTCATCGGATCGCCCGAGGTCGTCGTGCTCGACGAGCCGACCGTCGGCCTCGACCCCGTGCTGCGCGCCGAACTGTGGGCGTTGTTCCGGGGCCTCGCCGATCGCGGCGTGACCCTCGTCGTGTCGAGCCACGTGATGGACGAAGCCGCCCGCTGCGACCGTCTGCTGCTCCTGCGCGACGGCCGGATCATCGCCGACACCACCCCGCAGGGACTCCTCGACGAGACCGGCGCCCCCGACGCCGAGGCCGCGTTCCTCACGCTGATCGAACGCGATCAGGCCGCGGCATCCGTCTCTCCTGCCGGTCCTGGTGCCGGCGAGACGCGCCGATCGCGCCGCGCCCGCGGGACGGAGGCCCCGCGTTGAACGGCGCACGGATGCTCGCGACCGCCGGGCGCGTGCTCGCGCAGCTGCGTCACGACCCCCGCTCGATCGCCCTCATGCTCATCGCCCCGAGCCTGCTCGTCGGGCTCTTCGCCTGGCTGTTCAGCGACCAGGACGGGGTGTTCGATCAGTTCGGCGGCGCGATCCTGGCACTGTTCCCGTTCATCGTGATGTTTCTGATCACCTCGATCACCACGCTGCGCGAACGCCGATCGGGCACGCTCGAGCGACTCATGACGACGCCGCTCGGCAAGGCCGACTTCATCCTCGGGTACGCACTCGCCTTCGGAGTCATGGCCCTGCTGCAGGCGGTGATCACCGTGTCGTTCGCGGTGGGAGTGTGCGGGCTCGACGTCGAGGGGCCGCTCTGGCAGCTCGGGCTCGTCGCGATCGTCGACGCCCTGCTCGGCACCGCGCTCGGACTGCTCGCGAGTGCGTTCGCGCAGACCGAGTTCCAGGCCGTGCAGTTCATGCCGCTGCTCGTCTTCCCGCAGATCATCCTCGGCGGCCTGTTCATGCCCCGCGACCAGATGCCCGACGTGCTCTCCGCGATCTCGGACTGGCTGCCGTTGAGCCACGCGATCGACACGATCAACGCCGTCGCGGCGGGAGACGAAGGATGGGAGGTGTTCGGGCCGCTGCTCATCGTGGTGGCGTTCGCGATCGGCGCGCTCGTTCTCGCCTCGCTCACGCTGCGCCGGCGCACGCGCTGACCGCGGCGACCGGCCTCAGCGCGCGGAGCGGTTCTTCGTGTGTCGGGTCGGGGCAGCCGCCCAGGGATCCTCGGGCCACGGATGCTTCGGGTAGCGGCCGCGCATCTCGGCGCGCACCTGCGCATAGGGCCCCGACCAGAACGAGGTCAGGTCGTCGGTGACGGCGAGCGGGCGCCCGGCGGGGGAGAGCAGGTGGAAGAGCACCGGCACGCGGCCGTCGACCAACCGGGGAGTCTCCGCCCAGCCGAAGCACTCCTGCAGCTTCACGGCGACGACCGGCCGGGCATCCGGATCGTCGGGGGTCGGATACGCGATGCGCACGCGGGAGCCGCTCGGCACCTCGAGCCGCTCCGGTACGAGCTCGTCGAGACGCCCGGCTTCGGGCCACGGGAGCAGACGTCGCAGTGCCGAGGTCAGGTCGAGCCGGGCCGCGGGGGTACCGCTGGCCAGAGCGTCGAGCTCGGGTGCGAGCCAGGAATCGAGGGCCGAGAGGAGTCCGGCATCCGAGACGTCCGGCCACGGCGCCCCCAGCTCCCGGTGCAGCAACGCCAGGCGGCTCCGCAGCTCGACGGCGGATGCCGACCAGGCGAACATGCTCAGCCCCTCGCGCTGCAGCGTGCGGCGCACGGCATCCCGCCCCTCGTCGGCAGACGCGCGCACCGGAGCCGAAGAGCGCAGGATGGCGCCCACCCGGCGCTCGCGACGCGCCTGGATGCGACCGCCGACGAACTCCGCCTCGACGCGGTCGGTGAGCAGGTGGCTCGCCGCCCGCTCCATCTGCTCTTCGGTGAGCATCGCAGCCGATCGCACGACCGCCCCCGAACCGGCTGCCGCGCGCCCGGACGCACGCGTGACGTCGGCGATGGCCAGCCACTCGACGGCCGCGAGCGAACCGCTCACTCCCGTGCGGGTACCGGAGGCCAGCAGGAACGTCGCCCCGTTCGCCGTGCGGTCGACGCGGCGGGCGATCCGTTCGGGGAACGCCAGGGCGATCACCAGGCCGACACCGTCGAGATCGGAGCGCACACCCGCTGCCGAGGTCGTCAGGCGCTCAAGGCGATCCGCGTCGCTGCGCCACCGGCGAGAGTCCGGAGTTCGTCCGCCCCGCAGGGCGATGAGCGCCTGCGCGACGTCGGAGTCCGCCGTGCGCACGTCGCCGCCCAGCAGCGCGACGACCTCGGCGGCGAGGCGAGAGCCCACGACCGGGCTGCCGTCACGCAGAGCGCGGGCGAGCCGCGGATCGGTCGGGATGCGTGCCAGGGCTCGGCCCTCGGGCGTCGCGCGACCGTCGTCGTCGATCGCGCCCAGGCCGTGCAGCACCGTGAGGGCGTCGGCCAGGCTCTCGGAGGGGAGCGGGTCGATCAGTCGCAGACCCTTGCCTTCCGGTGCGCCCCAGCAGGCGAGCAGCAGAGCGGCATCGGCGAGATCGGTCGAGGCGATCTCGGGAGTCGGACGCGCGGGCGCCGTGGCATAGGTGCGTTCATCGACGCAGCGCACGACCGTCCCCGCTCCCTGCCGGGTCGCGCGGCCGGCGCGTTGCACGCTCGACGAACGGGAGGCCACGGTGGTGACGAGGCCCGTCATCCCGCGCCCGGCGTCGCGCTGCGGAGTGCGGGCCAGGCAGGTGTCGACCACCAGTCGCACGCCCGGCACGGTCAGCGAGGACTCCGCGAGTGATGTCGTGACGATGATGCGGGGTTCTTCGGTAGGGCGGCGGCCGCGGATCACGGCATCCTGTTCGGCCGCCGGCATCCGACCGTGCAGCTCCCGCACGTCGAACACGTCGGTCGTGTCGCGGATGCGGCGAGCGATCTCCGACACCTCGCGCGCGCCCGGTGCGAAGACCAGCGCGTCGGCAGCGGGATCGTCGCGGTGCAGATCGAGAGCAGCGGATGCCGCGGTGCGCGCGACGTGATCGAGGAACGCCCAGGTCACCCCGCGTTCGTCGAGGCGCGGAGCGGGACTCGGCGCCCACCGTTCGGTGAGCGGGTAGGCGGGAACCCGGTGGTCGACGATCGGCGCGGGCCGGCCATCGGTGCCGATCACGGCGGCGATGCGGTCGGCATCCAGCGTTGCCGACATGGCGATGAGTACGAGGTCATCGCGCAGCTCGCGCACCTCCGAGAGCAGGCCGATCAGCAGGTCGGTCTCGAGTGCGCGCTCGTGGACCTCGTCGATGATCACCGCATCCACACCCGCGAGGTCCGGATCGTCGAGCAGGCGGCGCAGCAGCACCCCGGCCGTGACGAACTCGACCTGTGTCTCGGGCCCGACCGCGCGCTCGCCGCGGACGGTGAACCCGACGCGCGTGCCGAGCGGCGACCCGTCGAGCTGAGCGAGCCGGCGCGCCGCGGCCCGGGCGGCCACGCGGCGCGGCTGGGTGACGATCACGCGGCCCGGCGATCGCGTTGCGAGCAGCGGCGGCACGAGCGTGGTCTTGCCCGTGCCGGGAGGGGCGCTCACGACCACCGACGCACTCGTGTCGAGCGCCGCCTGGAGCTCGTCGATCGCGGAGGCGAAGGAGAGCCCCGCGCCGATCGCGGCGAGGTCGAAGGCGGCGGAGGTCATGGGTCCAGTCTGCCTCGGTCGAGAAGGGCGAGTAGACGGGGTGCGGCCCGCGGCGGGTGTACTTAACTCAGGAAAACCGGCCGGGATCGGCCTGGATCGGGGTGGAAACAGACTGCGCGGCCCAGTTCTTCCTGAGTTGGGTACGGCGGAAACGACGGATGCCGCGACCGAAACGGCCGCGGCATCCGCTGTGTCCTGCTGGTGACTACTCCGCGTGGTCGGCGGGCGGCGGGGGAGTCGTCGGGTTCGGCACGCGCTGCGTCGGTGCGGCGGCGGCGGGGGCGGCGGCGGATGCTTCAGCCACTCCTGCTCCGAATCCGCGGCCCACGGCCTGGCCCTGGATGATGCCGGCGAGGTCGAGACCGGTCGCCGACTGCACGCTGTCGAACACCGAGCGCAGTGCCTTCGCGCTGTCGGCGCCGACGACGTGCGAGGCGCCGTCCTCGCCGGAACCGCCGATGATCGACACGTTGCCGATCGCCGAGTAACCCTTGGCGAACTCGGCCATGATCGACGGCAGCACGTCGAGCACGCGCTGCGAGAGGAAGGCGTCCTGGTTGGAGGCGATGGCCTTGGCCTCCGCCTCGACGGCGGCGGCACGGGCTTCACCCTCGGCGCGGATCGCGTCGGCCTCGGCGATGGCGCGCAGGCGACGAGCCTCGGCCTCGGCTTCTGCCTTCGAGCGCAGTGCCTCGGCCTCACCGGTCGCGCTGGCGACCGCGGCTGCGGCCTCACCGTCGGCACGGGCCTTGTCGGCCTGCGCCTGCTGCTCGGCGATGCGGGTGCGGGCCTCGGCCTGCTTGACCTGCTCGATCGCGGCGGCCTCGGCGGCGCGCTCACGCGTGTAGAGCTCGGCCTGGGCGCGAGTCTCAGCTTCGTATCGCTGCGCGTCGGCGACGCGCTTGACGTCGGCGTCGAGCTGGGCCTGCTTGTTCTCGGCCTGCTGCTGCAGAACCGCCTGCTGCGCCTGCTCGCGGGCTAGGTTCTCGGCTTGCTCCGCCTCGGCGCGCGCCCGACCGATGCCGGCGTTCGCGTTGGCGGTGTTGGTGTCGAGGGCGGTCTGCTCGACCAGGTTGGCTTCCTGGTTGGCGATGAACTTCTGGTTGATCGCACGGTCGGCGTTCGTCTGCGAGATCTCGGCCGACTGGCGCTTCGCCTGGATCTCGGGAGCACCCAGCGACTGGATGTAGCCGACCTTGTCGGTGATGCCCTTGATCTGGAACGAGTCGAGGATCAGGCCCTGCTCGGCGAGCTCCTGCGAGACGTCGGCGGCGATCTGGTCGGAGAACTTCTTGCGCTCGCGCATGAGCTCGACGACCGAGAGCGTGGCCACGATGCCGCGCAGGGCACCTTCGAGCTGCTCGGTGGTGAACTGCTCGATGGCCTTGTCCTGCGAGGCGAAACGCTCGGCGGCGCGGCGCACGAGGATGGGGTCGGAGCCGATCTTGACGATCGCGACGCCGTCGACGTTGAGCGTGACGCTGTCGAGCGACTGCGCCTCGGCGTTGAGCGACACCTGGCGCGAGCGCAGAGAGATGATCTCGTGGCGCTGCGTGATCGGGTTGACGAGCGACTTGCCGTTCACGATGACCGTGACCGGCGACTCCGACATCTCGGGGCGGCTGGTGCCGTCGGCGCCGACGACGGCGCGTTGCACCTTCTGCTTGCGTCCCGAGATGACCAGCGCCTCATCGGCGCGGGCGACCTTGATCCAGCTGCGTGCGAACAGCAGCAGGATGAGCAGGACGACGACGACGATGACGACGGCGATGCCGACGATGACGAGGATGCCGACGATTCCGGCGAGCTCCATGGGTGACCTCCCTGATCCCCCGAAGGGGAAGTCTGCGTTCCCGCGGCGTGCGGGACTCAGCTCCCACCCTGCCAGATCACAGGAACGGATGCCGAGGGGAGAAGTCCCCGTGTGGGCAACCGCCGGTGTCGGGAGGTGCGATCAGGAGCGGCGCAGCTTGTCGGAGAGCGCGCGGAGCGTGCGCAGTTCGTCGTCGTCGAGGGCCGACATGCGTTCGGCGATGGATCGCCCGTGCACGGTGGCGACCGCGCGGAACGCGCGCGCACCGGCATCCGTCGCGGTGATGAGCGATCCGCGACCGTCGTCGGGGTCGGCGCATTTGGTGACGAGGCCGTTCGTGACCATGCGGTCGACGAGGCGCGAGACGCTCGGCTGACTGATCAGCATGTTGGCCGTGATGTCGCGCAGACGGGCGGTCATGTCGGGGGAGCGGGTCACCGTGAGCATGACGTCGTACTCGGCCTGGCTGATGTCGGTGCCGTCGAAGTCGGCGAGCATGTCGTGGAAGACCTCGTGCTGCGCGCGGAACAGGCTCTCCCAGGCGGCGAGGGCGAGCTTGCGATCGGTCATCCCTACAGGATACCGGCCTCGGGGGCAGCAGTAAGGGCCGATCGGAGAGGCTCCCGACCGGCCCTTGTCCCTTGCACCAAGAGTGTCCTGCAATCACATTCGGTGAGTGCCACAGCAAACATTCACCGTGTGATCACTGTATAACGGCGAGGTAACGAATGCAACGGTTTGATTACGGAAATGTCGTGAGGAGTTCCCCTCCGGCTCTGGTGTTTTCCTCGAGTCGTCGCGGCCCCTGTGAGGATGTATCCATGAGCATCGATTCGGCGGCGACCGCGCGGCTTTCCCGCGCCCTCCGTGCCCTCCGCGCCGGAGATACCCGCGGCATCGAGACCGAGCCGTGGGTGCTGGTGGCGGTTGTCGCGTATCTCCGTGCGATCCCCGAATCCGGCGTCGTTCTCCGTTCGGTGCCCTCCGGCATCCTCGCCCGCGCCGACGCGCCCCGCGATGACGTCGACCGGCTGCTCGCGGCCTGGGTGCCCGACATTCCCCGCACGTTCCCGGCGTCGTCCGACGCCCGCGAGACGCTCCTGCGCAGCCACGCGTCAGTCCTGTTCGCGTCGAACGTCATCCGCCTGATCGAGACGGATGATGACGACCTCACCGCCGTCGTCGACCCCGCCTTCCGGAGTGAGATCGGCGAACTCGACGACCTCTCGCTGCCGGATCGCATCCTGGCGGCCCTCGCTCCCGCCGCGCGCTCCGCCGACACCTACCTCGCCGCGACGATCGCCCCGTCGACGGATCCGTCACCGCACATCGCGTTCGCGGCATCCGCCTGGTCGACGCAGATCACGGCGGCACTGCACGCGCTGCTCGCGGGTCCGGCATCCGACAGCCTGATCGGTGCCGTGCTCGGCATGTGCCGCGCCCTCGAACTCCGCGGGATGGAGGAGCGCGCCGTGACGGTGATCCGCGGGCTCGACCTCGCGACCGACAACCCCTACGCGATCGTGCAGGCC
Source organism: Microbacterium sp. NPDC087868 (assembly GCF_044900755.1). NCBI lineage: Bacteria > Bacillati > Actinomycetota > Actinomycetes > Micrococcales > Microbacteriaceae > Microbacterium > Microbacterium sp. NPDC087868. Next base: position 314,413 of record NZ_JBJDNO010000003.1, on the reverse strand, counting down.
GCGGAGTATCTGCTCTGGGCGGGCGCGCACGCCGACGAGGCCGCCGATGCCGTCCGGCGGTGCGCGGCCGCGACTCGTATCAGCGGATTCCGCGGCAACCCGCAGCGCGACGCCTACGCGCGACTGGCACTCACCCATCGTGACGTGTTCACGGCCGACGAGGCCCTGTCGTTCCTGCACGACGCCCAGCACGACAGCGGCGCGAACCGGAACGGCGTCGCGAAGATGCTCGCGTGGATCGACCGTCCGTGGGCGCTGCGCGAGCTGAGGCCCGCCGTCGACGACGACAGGGACCCGCTGCAGATCGTCCGAGCCGCGGAGCGTTCCCTGCGGGGCGAGCGCCGCCCGAGCGACTCCCCTCGGCCGCACGACGACGGGGAGTGGACGGCGCAGCAGTGGGAGGCGAACGATGACCGCCTGCTCGACGCCGGCATCGAGCTCGACCGCCCCGTGCTCGAGCGGATCACCGACCTCAGCGATCCGCGAGTGACGTAGCTGACGTCCCCCGACGCGGCTGGCGATTCGGGTGGTTCGGGCGTAAACAGCCAGATGTTGTCGCGCCGCGAAGGAAGTGGTGAGGGAGGAGCTCTCGGTTCGGATGCGAAATCCTGACAGGTCTCGTGAGACAGATCGACCTCAGAACCGTTCATGACTCCCGCGAGATTCCGCGGGAGTCATGTCTCACGTCACGACAACTCTGGCGAGATCGGACACTCTCGTAGGCCAATCCACCAAAGGGCACTGATCCGTCGCGACGCCGGCGAGAACCATCACCCAGTCGACATCGCTACACCTCGACGCAACGAAGAGTGGCCCCCGGTTGACCGGCTACACGCTCTGGGGCGTGGGGGTAGCGCGGAGCACTCACGTTCCCCCGAGGATCTATCCGTGAGCATCGATTTGGCGGCCCCGCGCCTCTCCCGCGACCTCCGGGCCGGAGGCACTCGCGGCATCGAGACCGCCCTGTGGGTGCTGGTGTCGGAGATCAATCCCCCAACAGGCGCGCACACATGAAGAGGAGGACGAGGATGACGATGCCGCTTCGCGGACGGCGGACGCTCGACGTTGATGGGCAGACGTTCCACTGGACGATCAGCAGACTCGGGGACGTGGGCTATGGCTCGACTGTCGTCCGTGTTGAACTCGCGGCGCTCGCTGGAGGACTGTTGACCCTTCGGTTTGCGAGTTTGCCTGGCAAACCGGTCGGAATTCGTCCGAATGACGTGCGGGTCGTCGTTCGTCATGCGCTGGCTTCCGGGTGGGATCCCGAAGACCCCCGATCGACTCCCGTCGTCGACACGCAAGCCGCGCCCGAAGGGTGAGTGGAAGGTCAGCTGCTCGGTTGGGGTTCCCCTACCGGACTCTGATGCCTCGCTCATTGCGGTATTGAGACAAGAGCTCACCCAGCACCCTAATCGCCTCTTCATCGCGCTCAGGTGGGAGAATCGGCCGACGGTGCTCATCGCGTTCGAGTCCGGAGATCAGGAACAGCGGCAGATGGTGCCAGCCGAGCGCGGGATGTGAGACCACACTCACCCGGCCGCACAGCCAGTCGTAGAACGACGGAGAGGCACCGTCGTCCCCGAAGACTTCGTCTCTGCCCGCCAAAGACATCCCCCACGACATGCCGTTCAGGAACGTGACCACTGACAGATAGCTCGTCGCTCCCACATACATGCCCGGTCGCGCGAACAGGCCCCGCAGGGCGTCATCGGTGGAAGGTGGCTCAGACATCTTGCAGCCGCGCTGCCCGCTCCGTGTCGATGCCCCCATGCCAGCCGGAGAGCGGCGGGGTGATGTCGGATCGCGGCCCGCCCGACCACGCTTCCGCGGTCTCGGTGTGGGAGACGAATCGATCCCAGCTGACGGCGCGCGTGCTCGGCAACACTCCGAACTCGGCGAGACCGATGAGGATGCCGTAGCGCTGGTACTTGTCGGTTCCCGGAAGGATCTTCTCTCGGGCGATCGCCTTCTCCAGGGCACCCGCTCGCGTGCCCTCCGGCTGCGCCGCGATCACGTCGAGCAGGGCGCTGAGACGCTCCCGATCCTCCTCGGTCGGGCGGGGGAGACCCTCGTTCGCTGCCGCCTCGAGATCGGGCAGGTAGTGGTAGGGCAGCTCGTTCCATGCCCAGCCCAGGGCCAGACGCACGAGCGCTTCGGTGATGTCGATCTCCGCGGGCACGGCGTCGAGGCCGCAATCCGGGAGACCGTCGTGGGTGGCGGGCGCATCCGCCAGGTGCCGCGCCCAGGCGAAGGAGATCACCGTCTGCCGCCCTCGCGGAGCGCTGCCCAGCCCGGCGACGAAAGCCGCGAGCACACTGTGCTCGTCGAGCGTCGTAGCCGCGGCGACCGCACGCTTGAAGACCCCGGTGCGCTCGATCGGCTCCGGCGAACGGACGGGCCACCCGAGCGCCTCGGCGGCGGCGATGTCGGCCGGGTCTCTCGATGCCGCGGTGCCGGATACCCCTCCGGTGCGGGTGAAGCGATAACCGTACACGGGCATGAGTACGTCGAGCTCTGCTCGATCAGGTACACGACGAGGGGCGAGAATCACCCGATCAGGTTACTGAATCGATCGCACCCGAAGACACTCTCAGGCTCACCGCCGATTGACTTGCCCAGCCACGACATCATCGCGCGTTGCGGGCGGTCGGCGCCATAGCCGTGGCTGCACTGCCGGGATCGATTCGACTCATGAGCGGCCGGCGCCCCGGTCACGGCATGACGGGGAGCTGATTCGCGGCGTGCTTGCTGAGCGTCTTGACCGACTCCTCGAAAGCGCCGAGATCGTTCGCAGGGAGCGCTGCTAGCACGAGCTGCTCGATGTTGCGTGCGTGGACGGTGGACGCTTCGACGGCGAGGCGCTCACCTTCCGGGGTGAGCTCGACGATCTGGACTCGCCTGTCTTCGGTCGACGCACGACGGCTCACCAGCCCCAACTCGACGCCGCGGTGCACGAGCCGGGTGGCGCCCCCCGAGGTGAGTACTTTGGCCTGCGCGATGCCCTTCGTGGATATCCCGCCTTCGCCCGCGCGGCCGACGATCAGCAGCAGTTCGAAAAGCGAGTGGCTCAGGCCGGTCGCCTCCTCGAGCGCCGTGCCGAGCAGATACTCCAGGCCATTGGCAGCTCCCAGCAGCCGACCGAACACGAGTATTCGCGGATCGTTCGCGGCCGCCTTCGCCGATGCGAACTCCTGATCATTCCCCACGACGCCAGCGTACGCCGCAGAGAAGCACCGATGCTCGCCTCGTGAAATCATGGACAGATCGGGAATAGCTGAGCAGTCAGCTTTCGTTGGACCTGGAGTGCGAGGGATTCTCGCCCGGGCTCGAACCACGAGCTCATTCAGGAAGGAACCATGACCATGTCCCTGAACTTCGATGTCTTCGACCTCGACTTCCCCGCCGGGTCGAAGAACAAATCAGCGGTCCTCGTGACCGGCGAGTCGGAAGCGCTTCTCGTCGACGCCGGATTCACACGCGCCGACGGCCACCGTCTCGTCGCCGCCGTCCTCGACTCGGGAAAGCGGCTCACGACGGTGTTCGTCAGCCACGCGGACCCGGACTTCTACTTCGGGCTCGAGGTCGTTGCGGACGCGTTCCCCGATGCGGCGCTCGTCGCCACCCCGATCGTTATCGACCACATCCGCGACACCTTCGAAGGAAAGCTCAAGGCCTGGGCCGCGCTGGGCGAGAACCTCCCGACCCGCCTCGTGGACCTCGCCCCGCTCGACGCGGACGCGCTCGTCGTCGACGGTCAGCGGCTCGAACTCAAGGGCGGGTCGGCAACGCTACCCGATCGCCATTACCTCTGGAACGCTGAGCACCGAGCCGTCCTCGGCGGCGTGCTTCTCTTCCAGCAGGAGCACGTGTGGACTGCCGACACTGCCACGCCGGAACTGCGCGCGGCCTGGATCGCGCTCCTCGACGAGATGCAGGCACTCGAACCGCAGATCGTCATCCCCGGCCACCGCCTGCCCGACACCGCGACGGACGCGAGCGCGATCGACTACACGCGCCGCTACCTGCAGTTCTTCGAGGCGATCTTGGACCAGTCAGCCGACGGCGCTGCAGTCACCGCCGCGCTTGTCGAGCGCTACCCGTCCGTGGGTATGCTCATCGCAGCTCAGATCGGGCCGAAGGTTGCGAAGGGAGAGATGACATGGGGCTGAACGAAAACACCACGCCGGAGCTGTCCACGTCTCCTCGCGATGTGGTCCGCAGACAGTACCTGGCGTCCGCCGCGGGAGACCTCGACGCGTTGCGGGCAACGCTCGCACCCGACGTCGAGTGGAAGGAAATGGCGGGCTTCCCCCTCGCGGGCACCTACCGCACGCCCGAGGGCGTGACCTCGGCCGTGATGGAGAAGCTCGGTGCGGACTGGGTCGGCTGGACGGCGCATGACGACAGCTATGTCGTGGACGGCGAGAACGTCGTCGTCCTCGCTCGCTACACCGCAACCCACCGCGCAACCGGGAAGCCTCTCGACGTACGTGTCGCCCACGCATTCGTCGTACGAGGAGGATTGATCGTGCGATTCGAACAGTTTGTGGACACCGCGCTCGTGCGCGAAGCAATGGCCTGACCGACCGGTCTCGCGAGACAGATCGACCTCAGAACCGTTCATGACTCCCGCGAGAATCCGCGGGAGTCATGTCTCACGTCACGACGAAATCCAGTGCGATCAGACAAGTGTCCTGTCTTACCGGATCAGGAGAAATCTCGTCCACCTGCTCCGCGCCGATCGGCGGGGAGGAAGCGCCCCTCTCGAGCGCAGAAGTGCCAAGCAGGCGGCAGCCGGGGTGGACCCCGGACTGTGATCCGCATGTCCTTGATGGGAGCTGATGAGCCTGTGATGTGATGGGCGCGTGACGATGCCCCGCAACTCCGGCAACGCGCCCCGGAGCTTTGTGTACCACCCCGTGTTCCGGACGATCGTGATCGTCGCCCTCCTCGTCGTCGGGCCCGTGTTGCTGGTGATCGGCTCGATGCTCAACGCCGCTGACCGGGAACTCGTCGCGAACGGTTCGCGCGCGACGGGAACCGTGGTCGAAGTGAATGACGGGGCCGAGGCCAGCACGCACAACTTCAGAGCCGAGTACCTCGCCGGCGACGCCTCTGTGCATTCGGTCTGGGCCGACTGGGCGCCGGACGCGAAGCCCGCTTTAGGTTCCAGCGTCACGGTGATCTACAGCGCTACCGACCCGAGCGTGGCTCTCGTCGAGGGGCATGGGACCCCGGGCCGCACTGTTGCGGGACTGGGCGGGCTGCTCACCGTCGTGTCCGTCGTGATCATCGTCGTCATGGCCTCCGGCCTCGCGAGGGGAAAAGCCCGGCGCCGAGGGGCCGGCTGACTCCACGCGATGACTTCGCACGAGCTGAGAGACGATCTGAACTCGTTAGCTCTGATCGGGAAGCCAATCCGGGCTGAAAACGACCTCGAGGAGCAATCCTGCGATCTCGAAAACGGCCAACACCCCTGCACTCAGCAAGACGATCGCTGTGATCACGACCGCCCGGCGATGCCGCCCGAGTGGCGTAAGGAGCAGAATGCCGCTGGCGATCACCGCGGCGCCGAGGAGCAGGCAGAACAAGGGAAACGTCATCCCCGTATTCTCTGCCACTGACGGCCCAAGCGCTTGACTCCGGCGCTGGAGGAGGCCGACCAGACGGGTTGTGGACATGCGCGCTCGTCGCGTGCGTCACCGTCGCCGGACGTCCAGAAATACTGACAACTGTCGTGAGACAAATCAGCGGGAAGGACTAGCACGACTCTGGCGAGTTTTCGCGGTTTTGTCGTCTCACTTCATGACAAGTGCGCTGAGATCGGACAGCGGTAGCGCCGGCGCCTCTCGTCACATCCGGCCCGCTGACTCGTCTTCCTTCACGGGCACATCCCGGAGAGAGGCGGCAGGCATGGGCGATGGCGGAAACTGGCTGACGATCATCGGCGTCCTCGTCGTGATCGGCTTCCTGCCGCGCGCGGCGCGGGAGGTCTTCCCGGGCGGCAAGCTCGACTCGGCGGCCCGCGCCGTCTTCCGCGACGCCGGCAGGTTGCCGCTCTTCGTCATGGTCGGCGCGCTCGCGGTGGTCGCGGTCTCCATCGCGGTGGTCGCGGAGCTGGCTCCCGAGTTCATCCGGCTGCCGTTCGACGCGATGCCGCTGGTGGCGATCGGCGGATGCCTGTGGGCTCTCGAACGCGGGGTGCGCGCCGTGCGCCGGTACCGCCGCGACGAGGCGGCTGGGAAACGACGAGGCCCCGACCACCCCTGGCCGTACCGGCGACGCAGCTAGATCCGACCGGGCGACACCCGATCCAGGTCGGCGCGCACGCTCGCGGGCTCCTCGCCCAGCGGCAGGTTGTCGACATCGTGGGCGCCGTCGATCCCGGTGTCGGGATCGAGGGCCGCGAACAGCGGATCGAGGTCGGTCGGCGCGGGTCCCCGCTCGGCGACCAGCTCGAACGTCTTGTTCGTCGCGGCATCCGATGTCAGCGCGGCGACGAGCACCTCGGCGATCTGCGCGCGGGCGATCACCCCGTCGGCCGGGCTGCCGGCGGTGCGGGTGTCGCCCTGCAGGAAGTGCAGCTCGTGCTGGTCGTCGTCGTTGTAGTCGAACCAGCTCGGACGCACGATCGTGTATGGGTGCCCGCTCGCGCGGACGAGGCGCTCGCCACGGCGCTTCCAATCGTGCGCATGGCTGGTGCGGTTGTACGACCCGTCCCGATACGTCACGCCGATCGCGGTCATCAGCGCGATGCGCACGGGGCGATCGCCGATCGCTGCGAGGACGCTGCGCACGCCGCCGTAGTCGACGTCGCGGAACCCTGCCTCGCCACCGTGCGTGCCGTGGGTGAACACGACCGCGTCAATGCTGTCGACCGCATCGGCGAGTGTGGAGGGATCGGTGAGGTCGCCGCGCACCGTGCCCTCGCCGTTCGCGCGGCGGCTGAGCACGCGGACCCGGTGGCCCGCCTCGGTGGCGACCCGGGCGACGTGGCGGCCGATGCTGCCGGTGCCACCGACGAGAAGGATGTTCAGGGAAGTCATGATTCTCCGTGTGTGCGTCAGGCCCTGGCCGAGTCCTTGATCTCGGCCAGAGCGTTCATGAACCCCTCGGAGCAACCGCTGGCTCCCGCCAGGCGGTCGAGCGCGATGGAGTCGATGTCGCGGCCGATGATCTCGTCGCCGAGCGCTGCGGCGAACCGCTGCTGGTGCTCGAGGGACGTCGGATCCTCGGCCGGTGCGGTGATGGCGACCTCGGTGACGCGGTCATCCTCGATGGTCAGCGTCAGGTCCTGATGGGAGGGCAACGAGCCGTACCACCCGGTCGCTTCGTAGGTGCCGTCACGGTAGTCGACGGCATCCGTCGGTGCGGCGGCGCAGCCGGTCAGGCCCGCTGCCATCAGCGCACCCATCGCTCCCGCTGCGCCCGCCGCACGACTCATGCTTCGGGGATCTCGCGGCTGAAGGTCTCGAGCGTGACGTCTTCGGGCTCGGGGCCGCGGCGCACATCGGTGTCGAGCGCGTCGATCGCGGTGAGCTGGTCGGCGGTGAGCTCGAAGTCGAAGACGTTGAAGTTCTCGGCGATGCGCGTGGGACGCACCGACTTCGGCAGCGCCGAGCGGCCCTGCTGCAGGTGCCAGCGCAGCATCACCTGCGCGGGAGTCTTGCCGTGCTCGGTACCGATCGCCTGCAGCGTCTCATCGTCGAAGGCCGATGCGCCGTTCGGGCGGTACGCGGTGATGCCGCCGATGGGCGACCAGGCCTGCGTGATCGTTCCGGCCGCGGCATCCGCCTGCTGCACGTCGCGCTGCTGGAAGTACGGGTGCACCTCGATCTGGTTGATCGCGGGCACGACCGACGTCTCGCCGGCCAGGCGATCGAGGTGGCGGCGCATGAAGTTGCTGACGCCGATGGCGCGCACGCGTCCGTCGGAGAGCAGCGTCTCGAGGGCCTTGTACGCGCCGACCGTGAGGTCGAAGCGCGAGGGCAGCGCCTGGTGCAGGATGAGCAGGTCGAGGGTGTCGACGCCGAGCTTGCCGGTCGACTTCTCGAACGCGTGCAGCGTCTCGTCGTAGCCGAAGTCGTTGATCCAGACCTTCGTCTCGATGAAGATCTCGTCGCGGGCGATGCCCGAGCGGCGGATCGCCTCGCCGACCTCGCGCTCGTTGCCGTAGGCGGCAGCGGTGTCGATGAGCCGGTAGCCGGTCTCGAGGGCCGAGGTCACGGCCGCCGTCGTCTCGTCGGGCGCCGCCTGGAACACGCCGAAGCCGAGCGCGGGCATCGTGACGCCGTTGTTGAGTGTGAGATTCATGGTCATACCTCCAGTGTGGGAACGGATGCGGGGGAGTGGGAGGGGCTGGTGTTACCTCCCTGCACCCCGGCCGGGCGGCGGCCGGGGACGATCAGAGCGAGGGCCAGCACCAGGGCGATGCCGACGAGCACGGCGGCCCCGGTGAGAGCCGACGACACCTCGGCGGAGAGGGCGGCCGCCGGGGCGGCGCCGGGAACATCGGATGCCGCGGCCACCGCGACGAGGATGCCGAGGCCGAGCGACATGCCCACCTGGTGGAAAGTGTTCACGGCGCCCGAGGCGGCACCGGCATCCGATGCGGATGCTCCGGCGATGCCGAACGAGGTCATCGGGGCGAATGCCAGCCCCTGGCCCGCGCCGATCAGGAGCATCGGCAGGGCGACGCCCGCGACGTAGGTGCTGTCGGCGCCGAGCCTGCCGAGCCACAGCATCCCGGCCAGCGTGAGCGCGATGCCGACGACGAGCGGCCACGTGCCGCCGATGCGAGCCACGAGCCGCGGGATCGCGAGCGCGACGACGAAGTTCACCAGCGTCATCGGCAGGAAGCCGAGCCCCGCCTGCAGAGCCGTGAAGCCGAGCACGCCCTGCAGGAACTGCGTCGTGAAGAAGAAGAACCCGATCATCGCGCCGAGATAGGTGAGGCGCACGAGATATGCACCGGTGCGCGTGCGGCTGCGGAAGAGCCGCAGCGGCAGGATCGGCTGCGCGGCCCGCGCCTCGGCGAGCACGAAGACGATGAGGAGGGCGACCGCGGCCGCGAAAGAGGCCAGGGCGATCGGGTCGGACCATCCGGCCTCCGAGCCGTGCAGGAGCCCGAAGACCAGCGCGCCGATGCCGAGCGTCGAAGTGAGGGCGCCGACAACGTCGAAGCGTCCGCGTGCCGTCTCGGTCTCGGGCAGGAACCGCGGCGCGAGCACGATCATCGCGGCGCCGATCGGCACGTTCAGCCAGAACCCCGCGCGCCAGCTCAGCAGTGTGGCGGCAGCTCCTCCCACCAGCATCCCGAGGCTCGCGCCGATGCCCGCCGTCGCGGCGTACCAGGCGACCGCACGGTCGCGCTCGGCACGCTCGAAGCTCGCCGTGAGCAGCGACAGGGCCGACGGCGCGACGATCGCCGCGCCGATTCCCTGCAGCGCCCGTGCGGCGATGATCCACCACGCGGCGGGCGCCACGGCGATGAGGAGCGAGGCGATCGCGAACACCGCGAGACCGAACACGAACACGCGCCGTCGGCCGAGCAGATCGCCGGCTCGGGCCCCGAGCAGCAGCAGACCGCCGAACACCAGCGTGTAGGCGTCCTGCACCCAGGCGAGCTGAGACGCCGACAGCCCGAGCTCGGACTGCAGGCTCGGCAGCGCGGTGAAGATCACCGAGTTGTCGAGCAGGATCATGAAGTAGCTGACGAGGATGATCGTCAGGATCGCCGCTCTGTGCCGTGTCGAGGTCATGCCTCCATCACACGCCGGTCGCGGCATCCGGGGCAGTGACGGTCCTCCCCGGTACTGCCAGTACCTCCCTTCGCCGCGCCGCGAGGCGTACGGTCGGAGCATGGACACCCGCAGCGAAGCGCGCGAGTTCCTCTCGACGAGGCGCGCACGTATCACCCCCGACCAGGCCGGACTCCCGGCGTTCGGGGGCAACCGTCGCGTGCCGGGGCTCCGCCGCGAAGAGGTCTCACTGCTCGCCGGCGTGAGTGTCGACTACTACACGCGTCTGGAGCGCGGCGACCTCTCGGGCGTCTCCGACAGTGTGCTCGACGCGCTCGCGCGGGCACTGCAGCTCGACGACGCCGAGACCGCGCACCTCTTCGATCTCGCCCGTGCGGCCAACGCCTCACCCGTCGCGCGCAAACCGCGCAAGAAGACCGAGACGATCCGCCCCAGCATCCAACGGTTGCTCGATGCGATGACCGGCGCGCCCGCCCTCGTCAGCAACAACTACTTCGACTACCTCGGCGCGAACGCCCTCGGTCGGGCGCTGTACTCGCCGCTGTGGGCCGAAACCGATCCGAACAGTGCGCGCTTCGCCTTCCTGAACCCCGCGGCGCAGGAGTTCTACATCGACTGGGACCGCAACACGCAAGACCTCGTCGCGGCGATGCGCGGCGAGGCCGGGCGCAACCCCTACGACCGCAAGCTCAGCGACCTCGTCGGAGAGCTGTCGACGCGCAGCGACCGATTCCGGATGCTGTGGGCCGCCCACAACGTGCGCTATCACCGCAGCGGCACCAAACGACTCAACCACCCGGTGGTCGGCGAGATCAAGCTGGTCTACGAGGCCTTCGAGCTGCCGGCCGACCCGGGACTGCGGATGGCGACCTACACCGCAGAGCCGGGCACCCCCTCCGAGGACAAGCTCAAGATGCTCGCCAGTTGGGTTGCGACCGAGGCCGCCGTGGAGAGATCATCGGCAGGCGCGAAGGGGACGACACCGACCGGGGCGCAGCCCTAAGCTCATCCTGACGAGGGGGTCGGGGACAGCGCGACGCACGAGGCGAGCGCCGCCGTCGTCGAGACTCTGCGCATCGACCTCGAAGGGCTGCGCACGGCGGGCACGTTCACGGTCGACACCGTGCGGGCCGTGCTGACGGATGCCGGCTACATCCTCGACGGCGGATGCCTGCCCGCGCAGTGAGACCTCGACGGCCCGGGGCCTAGTCGTCTTCGAGCACGTAAGCCCCGGAGGCATCCGTAAACAGCGCCGTCTGGCCGGGAAGGGCCTGCCGGGCGAAGTCCGAGATCCATGGGAACCGGGCGAGGAACGAGTCGACCGACCACACCTCGTGGTTCGCGGAGTCGTTCATGTAGGCATCCGATTCGAGTCCGGTGACCGACTGCAGGTGCGCGCCCGTGAACGTGACCCAGCGGGGCGGATGCTCGGCGTGCAGCTTCGAGAGGAACACGGGACGGTTGCCGGCGATGCCTGCAGGGGCCGCCACGGCATCGTCACGGGTCACGTCGAGCAGCGCGTCGAGCGAGCCCGCTTCGGCGACCAGCGCCTCCCAGCCGCGTGCCGCGGCGAACGCCGCCTCGGTGTCGGTGAGCAGGCGCAGCGTGCGCACATGGCCGACGAGGGCACCCTCGTGCCGCACCTCGTCGAACGAGCTTCCCCACCGAGAGCCCGTCGCCATGATCGCCGTGATTCGCGTGCCCGAGAGGAAGGGCTCGGTATTGCGCCAGGGGGCGCCGACCGGAGGTACCCGGCGGTTGCGGGCGATGTCGTCGCAGACGATCTCGAGCGCGGCGAAAGCGGCCCCCTGCTGTCCGTCGATCACCTCGACCGCCAGCTCGACCTGTTCACCGGTGTCGGTCGGCAGGCGTGAGGCGCCCAAAGTCATCACCGTCACCGGTCCGTCGGTCGGGCGCTTCTCGACGATGCGGACCGACCCACCGATCAAGTCAGGGAAAGGCGCCGGCGCGACCCCCAGCGAATCGAAGACGTGTTCGGGGAAGCCGTGATCCGAGGTCATCGCCCGAGTCTTCCAGTCGCCGAGAGGCGAGGCAACGGGCGGGCGGCGGCTCAGGAGCCGATGAGGCTCCGCTGCTCGACGAGCGGGCAGGTGAAGACGTCGCGCTCGCCGAGTCCGACCCGGTTGATGTAGCGCACGACGATGGCGTACGAGGTGAGCAGGCCGACGGAGGTGTACGGCACGTCATGCGCGCGGCAGTACTCGGCGATCATCGGCGCCGCACGGCGGAGGTGAGGGCGGGGCATCGACGGGAAGAGGTGATGCTCGATCTGATAGTTCAGCCCGCCCATCACGACGTCGAGCAGGCGAGTGCCCCGAACGTTCCGGCTCATCATGACCTGACGCCGCAGGAAGTCGAGCGTCATGTCGCGCGGCACGACCGGCATCCCCTTGTGGTTCGGAGCGAAGGCGATCCCCATATAGAAGCCGAACAGGCCCAACTGCACGGCCAGGAAGACGAACGCGATGCCCGGCGACAGCACGAGGAAGACGAGCGTCAGAAAGCCTCCGAGGCGGATGCCGAGGAAGGCGACCTCGACCCATCGCCGTTCGAGACGACCGCGCGCGAACACTCGGCGCACGCCCGAGGCGTGCAGCGACAGCCCCTCGAGGAGCAGGATCGGGAAGAAGAACACGCCCTGGTGTCCGCGCATCCAGGTGAGCACCGGACCGCGGTGCCTCGCCGCCGTCTCGGCCGTCACGGCGATGACGGGCAACTCGATGTCGGGGTCGGACCCCAGCTTGTTCGGGTTGGCGTGGTGGCGGGTGTGCTTGTGCTGCCACCAGCCGTAACTCATGCCGACGAGCAGGTCGCCGAGGATCAGGCTGATCCAGTCGTTCCAGCGCCCCGAGACGAAGATCTGCCGATGGGCGGCGTCGTGGCCGAGGAAGGCGATCTGGGTGAAGACGATCGCGAGCGCGGCGGCCGTGAAGAGCTGCCACCACGACTCACCGATCCAGACGAACGCCGCGAGGCACACGGCGACGACCAGTGGCGCGGCGATGAGCTTCGTCCAGTAGTACCCGTATCGGCGGCGCAGCAGGCCCTGGTGGCGGACCTGCTGCGCCAGCTCGGTGAACGCGCTCGTCGCGCGCGCGGTGCCCTCGCGCGGACGGGTGCGGATGGTCTGGCGGATGTCGTCCATGACGACCTCCTTCTCCGGCGTCGCCGCTAGCTGCGGACGGCGCCTCCTTCTTCGACCCAGTCCTCGATGCGGGAGTCGTCGTCGGACGACCGATCGCTTCCGGAGGGAGGGGTGAACACGACCGCGTCGGCGAGCGCGGCGACCAGCGCCGCGCGCTCCTGCTCGCGGTCGGAGGCGATCTGGAATCGGTCGGCCGCCTGCGCACGGGCCGTGTGCAGGGCGGTCGTGATCTCGGCGAGCCGCTGCGCGAGCACGGAGGCGAGGCCATCGCGAAGCTCTTCCAGATTGGTGTTCGCGATCTCGAGGCGACGGTCCGCCACGTGCAGCTCGACCGTCGGGTATCCGTTCGCGGACAGGTGGTCGCGCATCTCGCTGCTCTGGATCGCATCGACCTCATCGCGATCGGCTTTGCGCGTGAACACCGCTTCGACGGTGTAGTGGTCGGGAGCGTCATCGGTCATCAGTGCGGCGGGAAGCGAACCGACGAGGACGGACCCCAGGCCCAGCAGTTCAGGGTTCTGCCCTGCGATCTTCAGTTGTGCGTTCATGCCGCGACGATACGTGCGCCGCCGCCATCACGGCAGGGCGTTGACTCCCTGGAACATGCGTGTGTGCGAATATGTCGCGCCAGGATCACCCGTGCGCGAGCACCTGCAAGCCGATGACGGCGAGGCCGAGCGCCGCCTCGGCTCCGAGCGCGACGAGGCGCTGGAACCACGTCAACGGCATCCGCCGTACGGCGATCCAGCCGATGACGATGAGCGAGGCGAGCAGGGCGATCGCGCTGGCGCGCAGCGCGGCATCCGTCGACCAGGCATCGAGCCCCGCGAATCCCAGGAACACGAACGGCAGCACGACCGTGCTGAGCGCCCCGAAGCTCGACGCGAGAGCGTGCCGCAGCTCGGGCGGCGTGAAGAGCCGCTCATGTACGACGAGGTGCGAGATCAGGTCGGCGGTGAAGACGGCGAGCAGGGTGCCCATCACCGTGACGATGAGCGTCGTCGCCGCCTCGCCGGCGCTCACGTGGCCGTGGGTCGAGAGCGTGATGACGACGGCGAGCGCGGCGAACGTGAGGTAGATCCGCTCCTTGAGGTGGGCGGCGCGGGCGGCGCGTTCGGCCTCGTCGATCTCTGCGGCCATGGGACTCCTGTCTGGCGATCTTTCCAAGCCAAGGCTAAGGCGTCGTGACGAGACGTCGGATGTTCGGGTTGCGCATCGGCCTCGGCGGTGTTTATATTACGACGTAAAGTAATTCTCCCGAGAAGGCAGACATGACGCTCAGTGTCGAGCAAGACCTCCCCACCGCGACAGCGGCGGCACCCGTGGAACGACGGAAACGGCAGTCCCGGTTCCGTCGCAGCCTGCGCCGCTACTGGCAGCTGTACCTCCTGCTGCTGATCCCCATCATCTGGTTCATCGTGTTCCGCTACATCCCGATGGCCAACGCGGTCATCGCGTTCAAGAACTACAACCCGATCGACGGCGTCTGGGGCAGCCCGTGGGTGGGCTTCGACAACTTCGCGAACCTCTTCCGCAACCCCGTCTTCCCGCGCCTGGTCGGCAACACGTTCATCCTCGCCGCGTACACCCTGCTCGCCAGCTTCCCGCTGCCGATCATCCTCGCCCTCGCGCTCAACGAGGTGCGACTGCGCTTCTTCAAGCGCACCGTGCAGATGGTCACCTACGCGCCGTACTTCATCTCGACGGTGGTCGTGGTGTCGATGACGATCCTGCTGCTCTCGCCGCGCGTCGGACTCCTCGGGCGCACGTTCAGCTTCTTCGGCGCGGGGCAGGTCGATCTGCTCGCCAGCGCCGACTTCTTCCGGCACATCTACGTCGCCACCGACATCTGGACCACGACCGGATACTCGGCCGTCATCTACCTCGCCGCCCTCGCGTCGGTCGACACCTCGCTCTACGAGGCCGCCAAGATCGACGGCGCGAGCAGGCTCCAGAAGATCTGGAACGTCGACATCCCGGCGCTGCTGCCCACGGCATCCATCATCCTCATCCTCGGCGTCGGCAACATCATGGCGATCGGGTTCGAGAAGGCGTTCCTGCTGCAGAACGCCCTCAACCTCTCGACATCCGAGATCATCCCGACCTATGTGTACAAAACGGGCATCCTCAACGCGAACTTCAGTCTCGGGGCGACGATCGGGCTCTTCAACGCCGTGATCAGCCTCGTGCTGCTGCTCGTGGTGAACACGGTGTCGAAGCGAGTGACGGGAAACGGACTGTGGTGACCACGATCAACACCGAGGCGCTCCTGACCGAAGAGGTCGTCGTCGCGAAGAACAAGAAGCGCCGGCCGAAGCGCGACCCGCTCACCCGCGGCGTCAAGGTCAAGGAGACCAAGACCGACCGAGTGTTCATCGCCGCGGCTTACATCCTGCTCACGGTCTTCCTGCTCGTCGTGCTGCTGCCGCTGCTGAACATCCTCGCGAGCTCGGTCTCGAGCCCCCAGGCCGTCTCGGCGGGCCGCGTGCTGTTCTGGCCCGTCGACTTCACGCTCCGCGGCTACGAAGAGGCGCTCGGCAACCCCGCGATCCTCCGTGGATTCGGCAACTCGATCTTCTACACCGTCGTCGGCACGCTCATCAGCGTGCTCGGCACGGTCGCCGTCGCCTACCCGCTCTCGCGGACCCAGCTCTTCGGACGCAAGGTCATCACCGGTGGCGTCGTATTCACGATGCTCTTCAGCGGTGGCGTCATCCCGATGTACCTCGTCGTGCAGTCCCTCGGCCTCCTCGACACCCGCTGGTCGATGCTGCTGCCCAATGCGATCGGCGTCTGGCAGGTGATCATCGCGATCGTGTACTTCCGCTCGGCCGTGCCTGACGAGGTGTACGAGGCGGCACAGCTCGACGGGGCATCCGAACTGCGCATCCTCTGGACCATCGTCGTGCCGCTCGCGAAGCCCCTGCTCGCCGTCATCGCCCTGATGTACGCGATCATGCAGTGGAACTCGTACTTCGACGCCCTGCTCTACCTGCGCAACGCCGACCTGCAACCCCTGCAGCTCGTGCTGAGGGGACTCCTGATCCTCAACGACTCGGGCGGGGGCGGAGACGTCGCCGAGCAGCTGCGGCGCCGTGAACTCGCCGACCTCATGCGGTACTCGACCGTCGTCATCGCGACCATCCCGATGCTCGTCGCCTACCCGTTCGTCGCGAAGTACTTCAACAAGGGGATCATGGTCGGCGCCGTCAAGGGCTGACCCCTCTCACAGACCCACCACCACACACCCCCATTACCCGGGCAAAGGAGATTCCGGCAATGAGACACAGCATCATCCGAGGAGCGGCGGCCGTAGGCGCCCTCGCTCTCGCCGCAGGAGCGCTGGCGGCATGCACGTCGCCCAGCGACGACAACGGCAAGCTCGTCGCGTTCGGCCCGCAGGGCGACAACGGCTCGCTCAAGGACAACGCGTTCACGAAGCTGCTCGAGGAGAAGTTCGACATCGACTTCGACTGGCAGACCACCACCTACGACGGCAGCGTCGCCGGAGAGAAGCGCCAGGTGTCGCTCGCCAGCGGCGACTACCCCGACGCGTACTTCCTCGTGCCGTGGGTCGACGCCTTCTCTCGCAGCGAGGTGCTCAAGTACGGGCAGCAGGGCGTGCTCGTGCCCCTCGAAGACCTCATCGACGAGTACGCACCGAACCTCAAGGAGCGCTTCGACGAGAAGCCCGACTGGAAGCAGTCGGTCACCGCGCCCGACGGGCACATCTACGCGATCACCCAGTGGACCGAGTGCTTCCACTGCAGCTACCCGTCGAAGCTGTGGGTCAACTCCACCTGGCTCGACAAGCTGGGTCTCGACCAGCCGACCGACACCGAGGAACTGCGCGAGATGCTGCGCGCGTTCAAGAACGACGACCCGAACGGCAACGGCAAGGCCGACGAGGTCGCGCTCAGCGCATCGTCGGGCGAACCGGTCATCAACTACTTCATGAACGCCTTCACCTACGCCCCGTACGGCTCGCCCACGAGCCCGCCGCCGATGGTGCTCGACGGCGACCAGGTGACGCTCTCGGCGACCACCGACGGATGGCGCGAAGGCCTGAAGTACATCTCGTCGCTCGCGGACGAGGGGCTCATCGACACGGCGTCGTTCACCCAGAACGGCGAGTCGCTGCGCGCGCTGGGCGACAACGCCGAGGCTGAGATCCTCGGTGCCGCGGCGGTGCTGCACCCGTACGAGATCGTCACGCAGGATTCGCCCGACGGGCGCGACACGCACTACGACGCGGTGCCGCCGGTGAAGGGCCCGGACGGCACGCAGTACGCGACCTACCGTTCGCCGATCAGCTCGCTGGGCATGTTCGCGCTCACGAACAAGTCGAGCGAAGAGGAGCGCATCCAGGCGATCAAGGCGATCGACTACCTCGTGACCGATGAGGGTGACAAGCTCGGCGCCATGGGCCCCGAGGGCGAAGCCTGGGTTCCGGCCGAGGCGGGCGATGTCGCTCTCGACCCCGAGCTCGAGCCGACCTTCAAGCCGCTCACGTACGACGAGACCTCGAACTCCGCCTGGCGCTCGATGGCTCAGTATTGGGACTCGCTCGAGTTCCGCAACTCGCAGGTCGTGCCGGAGGACATCTACGCGCCCGACGGGTACGAGCGTCGTCTGCTCGAGGCCACGAACCTCTACGAGCCGTTCGCTCCCGACGAGAGCCTCGTCTTCCCGTCGGAGAAGCTGTGGCCGAACCCCGACACCTCGGCGGAGATCGCCGAGTTGCAGACGAACATCGCGACCTACATCACGCAGGCGCAGGCGGAGTTCGTCACGGGGCAGCGCGACATCAACGACGACGGCGCATGGCAGTCGTACATCGACGACCTGAACGGCCTGGGCGTCGACCGCTACCTCAAACTGCAGCAGGAGCTCTACGACGCACTGTGAGCGAGTGAGGTGAAGGACTGCCCGGCGGATGCTTCCGCCGGGCAGTTCTGCGTGGGGTGAGTGGTTGCGACGGTTTGACCCTCAGCGAGAGGGACTGGGTCCCTCCGCCTGTCGAGTGGCCCCGCTC
This sequence comes from Microbacterium sp. NPDC087868, assembly GCF_044900755.1. NCBI lineage: Bacteria > Bacillati > Actinomycetota > Actinomycetes > Micrococcales > Microbacteriaceae > Microbacterium > Microbacterium sp. NPDC087868. Next base: position 296,448 of record NZ_JBJDNO010000003.1, on the reverse strand, counting down.
CGCGGAACCGAGCTCAGCGCACGAGGGATTGGATCGCGGCCGCGGCGGCGCCACGGGCCCAGTCCTCGAAGGTGTGCGGGCGTGCGACGATGCGACAACGCGCCGCGGCGCCGAAGGCGTGTGCCTCGAAGGCGCTGCGCAGCGTCTCGTCGAAGAGGTCGAAGTTCGACACGCCCTCGCCCCCGATGATGACGAGTTCGGGGCCGGTGAGGTTCACGAGCGTGGCGATGGCGGTGCCGACGATCTCGGCCGCCTCCCGGAACGCCGCCTCGGCAGCGGGGTCTCCGTCGTGGGCGAGGCGCACGGCCTCGTCGATGCCGATGATCCGACCGTGTGCGGCCGAGACGGCCGCTTCGATGGCGGGGGTCGCGGCCACGGCCTCGACGCAGCCGTTGCGCCCGCACGGGCATACGCGTCGGGGATCGGCGAGGGGCAGGTGCCCGATCTCGCCGGCGACCCCGTAGGCGCCGCTGACGACCTGGCCGTTCACGTGCAGTCCGCTTCCGATGCCGCGGCCGATCGTGACGATCGCGAACGAGGCCGTGCCCAGGCCGATGCCGAACCAGTGCTCGCCGACGGTGAGCGCGTGCACGTCGTTCTCGAGGGTCACCGGCCGGCCGATCCGGTCGCGCAGCCGCGCGGCGAAGTCCTCGTCGGTCCAGCCCATGATGGCCGACTCGCGCACGATGCCGTGGCGGCTGTCGACGTCGCCCGAGATAGAGACGCCGAGCCCGGCGATCGCGGCGGACCGCGGCCCGAGCTCGCTCTCGAGAGAGGCGGTGACCTCGACGATGGCCTCGAGCACGGCATCCGGGTCGTGGGCCGCGAGCGCACGGTGCTCGGAGGCGAGCACCGTGGTCGTGAGGTCGGTGGCGACCGCGATGACCTCGTCGACGTTCACCTTCACACCCAGCATGATCATCGCTCCGGGCACGATCGACACCGGGGCGACGGGTCGCCCGGGATTGCCGTCGCGGTGCTCGGCGGGCGGTGCATCGACGAGCCCCGCTGCGACCAGCGGCGACACGGCCTTCGTGACCGCGGCCTGCGAGAGGCCGGTGTGCCGGGCGATCTCGATACGGCTGATCGGGCTGCGCGTGAGGATGGTCGCGAACACCTTCGATCCGGCATCCGATGCGGATCGGATGAGGGTGGTGCGCGTCGACGTGTCGTGGTCCATCAATTCCTCGTTCGTTATCGGCAACCGTAGCGAATCACGGGCGCAGACGGGCGGCGGCGAACTCGAGGGCGTTCTCCTCGTCGAGGTCGCCGCCGGCCTCGTGGCCGTTGTCGGGCCAGAGAACGACGTGCTTCTCGCCCCCGTAAGCCGTGAAGGCGGGGAGCACGGATGCCGGGGGCGTGACCCCGTCGCGCAGCCCGGTGCTCAGGATCGCCGGAGCGTTCGCGCGCTTCGCGTGGTTCACCGCGTCGAAGTAGCGGAGGGTGTCGAGGGCCGCCGCCCGATCGAGCCGGCGGTCGGCGAAGTACTGGGTCAGCAGGGCGTACGGAGCCTCGTTGCTCAGGTCGGCGGCGCGATTCAGTTCGCTGAGGAAGGGAGCCTGGATGATCGCGACGGCGAGGTCGGGCACGAGCCCGGCCATGGCGAGCGCGATCCCGCCGCCCTGACTGGCGCCGACGACGCCCACACGCGATGCGTCGATCAGGTCGAGCGAGCGGAGGGCCTCGACCGCCCGCACCGCGTCGGCGTAGACACGACGGTAGTAGTACTCGTGCGGCGAGCGCAGGCCGCGGGTGAGGAACCCGCCGGCAGAGGGGCCGCCGTCGGGGTGGTCGTCGTCGGTGTCGCCGTGGCCCTGCCCGCGGGCGTCGACCACGAGGTGCGCGTAGCCCGCGGCGGCCCAGCGCAGGTCGCGCAGGGCATGGCCGCGGCCGTTGCCGTATCCGAAGAACTGCACGAGCCCGGGGAGCGGGGCGGTGGCGCCGTGCGGCGCGCGCAGCCAGGCGCGGATCTGCGTGCCGCCGAATCCGGCGAACGTCACCTCGAACACGTCGATCGCGGTCAAGCGGGTCGGATGCGGTTCGATCGTCACGCCGAGGGGATGCTGTCGCGTCTCGTCGAGCGTCTCGGCCCAGAAGGCGTCGAAGTCGGCGGGCTCGGTCTGCGTGGTCGGGGTGTCCACCGTCACGAACTCACCGCGCATCGACAGCTCCGCTCAGAGCATCGGCGCCGACCGGCACCGAGAGAGTGCCGCCCGCGGGCACGGTCAGCGTCACGCGGTGCCCGTCGTGCTCGACGTCGACCGTGCGGTCCTCGGCGAGGCGGTTGTGCAGGATCGCCCCGGTGAGGTGCCCCTCCGACCACGCGACGTCGGCGACGAGGCCGGTGCGCACGCCGATGCCCTGCACCTCGCCCGTCGTCCACGCGGCCGGCAGCGCGGGCAGCAGGCGCACGACGCCGCCGTGGCTCTGCACGAACATCTCGGCGATCGCGGCCGGGAAGCCGAGGTTCGCGTCGATCTGGAACGGCGGATGCGTGCTGAAGAGGTTCGGCAGCAGTCCGCCCCACTCCGAGCCGTCGACCGGGCCGTGACGCGTGGCATCGCCGTCGAACGGCGTGAGCGCCTCGTCGAGCAGCGAAGCGGCGGTCTCGCCGTCGCCGATGCGGGCGCGGAGCGCGATCTTCCACGCCCACGACCACCCCATCGCTCCGGGGCCGCGCGCGTCGAGCAGGCGGATGCCGGCATCGAACAACTCGGGGGTGCGTTCGCGCGTCGTCACCTCGAGCGGATACATGCCGAGCACGGGGGTGAGGTGTCGGTGCAGCGGTTCGACCTCGACCACGTCGGCCGACCACTCGCTGATGCGCCCGTCGGCACGGATGCCGACCGGGGCGAGGGCGCCGAGCGCGCTCGTGATCTCGGCCGCGAGCGTCGGGTCGTCGAGGTCGAGGGCGTCGATCGCCTGGAGGGCGCGTTCGAGCAGGCCCTGCACGAGCAGCAGATCGGATGCCGACGTCAGGCCGATCGCGGTGCCCTCGCCGTCCGAGGCGAAGAACGAGTTCTCCGGGGAGGTGGAGGGGGACGTGCGCAGGCGTCCGTCGGCGTCGGGCACGAGCCAGTCGAGAGTGAACTCGACGGCGCCGCGCAGCACGGGCCAGATGCGGGCGCGCAGAAGGTCGCGGTCGCCACCGAACTCGTAGGCGTCCCAGAGGTTGTGGGTCAGCCAGACGCCGCCCATCATCCAGATCGCCCAGCTCGGGGCGCCGTGACCGTCGCCGACCGGCAGCGCCCAGCCCCACACGTCGCTGTTGTGGTGGGCGACCCAGCCACGCGCGCCGTAGAGTTCGCGGGCGACGTCGGCGCCGTTCTCGGCGAGCTTCTCGACGAGCGCGAGCAGCGGCTCGAAGGAGTCGTCGAGGCCGAGCACGGGAGCCGCCCAGTAGTTCATCTCGGTGTTGATGTTGATCGTGTAGTTCGACGACCAGGCCGGGCGCAGCTCCGCGTTCCAGATCCCCTGCAGGTTCGCGGCCGGGCTGCCCGCGCGCGAGCAGGAGGCGAGCAGATACGCGCCGAACTCGGCGATCACGGTCGTCTTGAGGGTGAGGTCGTCGCCGCGCAGCAGGTCGCGCTCGACGTCCCAGGTGCCCGCGCGCCGCCCGCCGATCGCGAACCGCGCGCGCGTCAGCTTTCGCCGGTCGGCGACGTGCTCGTCGAACAGCGCGGATGCCTCGCGGCGAGCGGCGGCATCCGCCTGTTCCGCCGCGCGGTTCCGGATCGTCTCGCGCGAGACGTTCCGCCACTCCTCCTCGCTCGCGCCGGCCCACCACGACGCGGCGCGAGACGAGGAGGAGAGGAAGATCAGCAGGCGCCGGGCGCCGTGGACGGCGACACCGTCGGCGGTCACTTCGACACGGCCGTCGGTGCGCCACGCGACGGATGCCGCGGCGAAGGCGTCGTAGCCCTCGTCGTCGGCGTACCGCAGCGGCGTCTGCAGCGGTCCTTCGTGCAGAGGCGCTCCATCGATGGGGGCCACGACGCCGAGCGTCATCCCGCCGTCGCGGACGACGAGGCCATCGGTGTGCAGGGGAGTGGTCAGCGCGACGGATGCCGTGAACTCGGCGTCGGCCTCGATCTCGATCACGAGCACCTGCGCGGGCGCCGAGACCCACGACCGGCGGCGCAGCGTGCCGCCGGGAATGCGCAGCGTCTCGAGGAGCACGGCGTCGTCGAGGTCGAGGATGCGCGCGGGGTCGTCCGGCTGTGCATCCGTGATCCGTACGTGCAGGTCGCCGAGCGGCAGGTACTCCTGCGAGTAAGGTCCCTCGAACGCCATGAGGAGGTCTTCGGCGCGGCGCACGTCGTCGGCGTCGAGCGCCGCGCGCACCTCGGCCAGGCGTGCGGGGCCCGCGCCCGCGGCGATCACGTCTCGCAGCGCGTGGGCGGGTCCGTCGGGCGTCCCCGACCACAGAGTGGAGTCGTTGAGGGCGTAGCGCGCGTCGGCGCCGCCGAAGGCCATCGCGCCGATCCGCCCGTTGCCGAGCGGGGCCGCTTCCTCCCATCGGGTCGCCGGGGCAGCCCACGAGAGCCGGAGATTTCCGGCGGCGGACGAGGGGTTTTCTGCTGCGGAGAGCGACATCGATCTTCCTGTCAAAACCTCGGATGTTTGCTTGCGGTCTCAGCGTATTCATGATTAATTACCGGTGTCAAGTAATTGGCCGGGCCGTCGGGTCCGGTTCTTTCCTGGGGACAACGCGACGGAGCGCCTGGGGTTTCACCGTCGAAACCACCGAGAGGAAATCATGTTCGACACCATCCGTTCGACAACACGGTTGCGATGGGCGGCGTGCTTCGCCGTCGGCGCACTCGTGCTCGGAGCAGGTGCCGCCACGGCATCCGCAGCATCCGCCACCGAGGTCTCTGCGACCCCGGTCACGGCGGCACTAGCGACGAGCGTCGTCGCCGCGACGAACACCGACGAGGAGTCCCTCGCGGACAAGCCCTACATGGGCTGGAGCAGCTACAGCATGCAGGTCTACGCGGGCAACGGGCAGGCCTGGATCAGCGCCGACCAGATCATCGCGCAGTCCGACGCCATGCACGAGAAGCTGCAGAGCCACGGCTACGAGTACATCAACATCGACGCCGGCTGGAACGGCAGCAACGACGAGTACGGCCGCCCGATCCCGAGCGAGACGCTGTACCCGAACGGCCTGCAGGCCGTGATCGATCACGTGCACGGCAACGGCCAGAAGATCGGCCTCTACTTCATCCCCGGCATCTCCGAATCGGTCTACGAAGCCGCGTACCCCGTCTACGGCGCCCCCGAGTGCACGACCGCCGACGTCGTCAAGCGGCCGCTGCAGCAGGCCGACTACTGGGGCATCGGCCACCGCATCGACTTCTCCACCCCCTGCGGCCAGGCCTACATCGACTCGATCGCCGACATGCTCGGCGAGTGGGGCATCGACTTCGTCAAGTTCGACAGCGTGACCCCCGGCTCCGGCGTCGGCGACCTCTCGCTCGATGCCCGCGACGACGTCGCCGCGTGGTCGCAGGCGCTGAAGCGCAACAACATCTGGTTCGAGCTCTCCTGGGCGCTCGACATCCGCTACGCCGACTACTGGAAGGAGCACGCCGACGGCTGGCGCATCGACTGGGATGTCGAGTGCTACTGCGAGAACGAAGCTCTCACCACGTGGGACAACATCGCCCGGCTCTTCCCGAAGGCCGCCGAGTGGTGGCGGCACGCGGGGCCGAACTCGGGCTGGAACGACTTCGACTCGCTGAACGTCGGCAACGGCAAGATGGACGGCCTCACCAAGGACGAGCGCCGCACCGCGGCCACGTTCTGGGCCGTGTCGTCGGTGCCGATGTACCTCGGCAACGACATGACGAACCTCGACGCCTACGGTCTCGAGCTGCTCACCAACGACGAGGTCATCGCGGTCAACCAGGCCGGGCGCCCCGCGCACCCCGTCTCGACCGGCTCGTCGCGCCAGACGTGGTTCTCGACCAACCCCGACGGCTCCGTCACGGTCGCGGTCTTCAACCTCGGACGCACGGACGCCGACATCACGGTCTCGCTCGCCGACCTCGGCGTCGAGGGCGAGGTCAAGGTGCGCGACCTCTGGAAGAAGAAGAACCTGGGCAAGGCGACCGGCGAGTTCGTCGCGACCGACGTGCCCGTGCACGGCACCCGCCTGTTCACCTTCACGCCGGCGAAGAACAGCACGCTCACCCTCAACGACGACGACGCACGGCTCACCTACGAGGGCGCATGGACGCGCAACGGCGGCGCCGAGGTGCCCGCCCGCGCCCAGGCCCTGACGGTCTCGTCGTTCGACTCGTCGCAGGGCGGCACGGCTCCCGAGCCCGGCCCGTCGAACGTGCGCACGATCAACAACAACGACCCCGGCATCGTCTACAGCGGTACGTGGAGTCAGAGCGGTGGACGCGGCATGGGCGACTACCAGGACGACGTGCACTACAGCGAGGCCAACGGGTCGGCGTTCGAGTACTCGTTCGTCGGCACCGGGATCGACTGGTTCACCGAGACGCACTCCTCGCAGGGGGAGGCCGAGATCTACCTCGACGGCGTGCTCGTCGACACGGTCGACACCTTCCAGGCCGACGGCCGCGGGGTGCAGCAGCAGGTCTACAGCGTGCGCGATCTTCCGAACGGTTCGCACACTCTGCGCGTCGTGAAGAAGTCGGGCCAGTTCATGCTGAACGACCGCCTCGACATCGTGCAGGAGGGCGTGATCGACGTCGACCACCTCGCTTTCGACCGGGCGACCCCGGCGGATGCCGTCGTCACGCTGCTGCGCGACCCGAGCGAGCTGCAGAGCATCTCGCGCGACGGCACGCCGCTCACCGACGGCACGGACTACACGATCGCGGGTGACGAGATCACCTTCGCGAGCGGGTTCCTCGCGGCGCTGCCGGATGGCGACACCGGGCTCGAGCTGAGGTTCCGCGGCGACCACCGCGACGACGTGCACGCCACGGCCGACGACGGAGCGGCGGTCTCGTTCACGTTCAGCGGCAAGAAGCTGACGTTGACCGGCGCGACCGGACCCGATCAGGGCACCGCCGAGATCTACCTCGACGGCAACCTCGTCGACACGGTCGACCTGCACAGCGACACCCGCCTCACGCAGCAGGTGCTCTTCACGCTCGACGACGTGAAGAAGGGGGATCACACGATCAAGATCGTGAAGACCTCGGGCGACCTGCTCCGCTTCGACAGCCTGTCGTACGTGACGCGGTAGCCCGATGAGACCAGGGGCGCGGGTGGAGTGTGTGCCGCCCGCGCCCCTTCTTCTTTGTGTGGATGCCGTCAGGCGGCGTCCGGCGTGATGACCAGGCGCGTGCCCCACGGGTCGGCGAGGCGTAGCGCGTGTCCATCGTCGGCGCCGTCGACGCCGTGCGAGCGGATGCGGTCGGCGAGCGCCTCGACGTCGTCGCGGGTGGGCACCACGATGCGCACATCGCCGAGGCCGAGCGAGGCGGCCCGCGGGCCGGCGCCGGCACTCTGCCAGGTGTTCATGCCGATGTGGTGGTGGTAGCCGCCCGCCGAGACGAACAGGGCGCTGCCGAGATCGGCCGTCACATCGAACCCCAGCACTCCGGCGTAGAACGCCTTCGCCGAGGGGATGTCTCCCACCTGCAGGTGCACGTGACCGATCGCAGCCGTGTCTCCCGACGTCGAGGCATCCGTCGTCAGCCACTGCTGCAGGAACGCGTTCGGGTCGAGGGCGAGCGAGGCCATCTGCACCCCGCCGTCGGGCAGGATCGTCCACTCGTCGCGCGGACGGTCGTGGTAGAGCTCGAGGCCGTTGCCCTCGGGGTCGGTGAAGTAGAACGCCTCGCTGACGAGGTGGTCGGCCGAGCCGGTGAACGTCTGCGGAACGCGCTCGGCCATCGACAGGAGGGATGCCGCGAGCTGGTGCTGATCCTGGAACAGGATCGCCGTGTGATAGAGCCCTGCGCCGCGCGGGTTCGCGTTCGGCAGGTCCTTCTCCTGGCGGAGTCTCATGATCTTCTGCGTGCCTCGGCCGAGGGTGGCCGTGGCTCCGGACTGGTCGAGCACGTCGAGCGTGACGGCCTGCTGGTAGTACGCGGTCATGGCGTCGAGATCGCGCACGAGCAGTTCGACGGTGTCCATGCGCGTGTCATCGGGTGCCGCGCCGGCGGTCGAGACGGATGCCGCGCGCCACGCGCCGGCCGCAGGTGTCAGGCTCATGCGCCGATGGCCTTCACCGACCACGCGGGGAAGTCGGGTGCCCAGGCGAGGCCGGCGGCGGCGAGCTTTTCGCGCGGTTGCACGACCTTCATCCCTCCGGCGGCGACATAGGCGAGGGCGAGGATGCCGGCGACGATCCAGTAGGCGATCAGCATGGTGCTTCTTTCGGTTGATTGACATTTCAACTAACACGAAGAAGTACGCGGAAATTCCGCGGTCGCAGGTCAGCGGGAGTACCCCGCCTGCACGCGACCGCCCGCGCGCTCGAGTTCTTCGCGGACGCGACCGGCGAACGCGGCGTGGTCGTTCGTGAGAAGAGGAGCGCTCAGGCGCTCGGCGCGCTCGGGATCGAACTCCCGAAGACGCCGAGGAAGGTACTTCCCTGCACCGATCCATCGGTGATTCGTCAGGAGGACGAGTTCCGCCGTCCGCTCGAAGAGCGCGGACGCGAGCACGTGCAGTTCCAGGGGATCGGTCGCATCGACGAAGTCGTCGAGGATGTCCGTGATCACGTACCGGCGGCGGTCGTGTTCCGCGGAGGTGAGTATGGGCCCCTCGGCGTATCGAGGCTCCCATGCGCGTCGGTAACCGGCACGCTCCTCGTCTCCCCGCACGGTCACACCGTCGAGAAGCATCTGCACGATCACCGGTCGGTGTTGCTCCAGACCTCTCGTCGCCCAGGTCTCGTAACCCGCGGACGTGTAGGCGAACACCTCGAAGACCTCGCCCTCGAACCGATAGGTCGCGGCGAGGCTTTCGCGGCCGTCGTCGAAGAGATGATCGCCGAGGATCAGGAGGTCGATGTCGCTCGTCGGAGTCCGCTGCGATCGCGAGGTGCTCCCGGCGAGGACGACGACGTCCGCCCGAGGAAAGTGCGCAGACACGAAGCGTTCGATGAGTGGGAAGAACTCCATGCCAGACGAGCGTACTGGCGTCTCAGGGAACCTCGTCAGAAAGCATCCGTCCGCATGCTCTAGACTGATCTCACCAAGGGGAGTACTCCGCCACGGTGGTTTCGTCATTACGGATGCGTTCGCATCCCGGGCCGCCGGTTCCTGATCGAAGGAATGGAGAAGACTTTGGCGCTGCTGCCGCATACGCCGAGTCTGGAGTCCTCATGGATGTCACCCCCCTGATCTGGATCATCACGATCGCCGTGACGATCGCGTTCTTCGTGTACGAGTTCTTCGCGCACGTGCGCACACCTCACGAACCGTCGATCGGCGAGTCCGCCCGCTGGTCGATCTTCTACATCAGCCTCGCGCTGCTCTTCGGCGTCGGCATCGGCGTCGTGTCGGGATGGACCTACGGCGGTGAGTACTTCGCCGGGTACCTGACCGAGAAGGCGCTGTCGATCGACAACCTGTTCGTCTTCCTCATCGTGATGACCGGGTTCGCCGTGCCGAAGAAGTACCAGCAGAAGGTGCTGATGATCGGCATCGTGATCGCCCTGATCCTGCGCGGCATCTTCATCGCCGTCGGCGCGACGCTCATCGAGAACTTCTCGTGGATCTTCTACCTCTTCGGTGCGCTGCTGCTCGTGCTCGCCTACCGTCAGGCGTTCAGCAACCATGAGAGCAACCCCGCCAACGGTCGGTTCATGACGTTCGTGCGCCGCCACCTGCCGGTCAGCGACGAGTACAACGGCGACAAGCTCACGGTCGTCAAGAACGGCAAGCGCTTCGTCACCCCGATGCTGCTCACGATCATCGCGATCGGCTTCATCGACCTCGTGTTCGCCGTCGACTCGATCCCCGCGATCTACGGGCTCACCGACCAGGCGTACATCGTCTTCACCGCCAACGCCTTCGCGCTCATGGGTCTGCGCCAGCTGTACTTCCTCATCGGCGGCCTGCTCGAGCGTCTCGTCTACCTGGCGCAGGGTCTCGCGGTCATCCTCGCCTTCATCGGCGTGAAGCTCGTCTTCCACGCCCTGCACGTCAACGAGCTGCCCTTCATCAACGGCGGCGAGCCCGTGCTCTGGGCGCCCGAGATCCCGATCTGGTTCTCGCTGCTCTTCATCGGTGCGACCATCGCAGTCGCCACCGTCGCCAGTCTCCTCAAGACGCGCCGCGATCCCGCGGCCGTCGCCTCCGCCACCGAGAACACCGACAAATAAGGAGATCTCCTTGAACGCCCACTGTTCTGACTCTTCGGACTCTGACAGTACGAGCGCCCGGTTCACCCCGGGCGCGCACCCCCGCACCGAGCAGGTGACCCGCTGATGGGCGACCTGCTCTGGAACATCGCCCTGGTCTTCGCGTTCGTCCTGATCGGCGGTGTCTTCGCAGCGACGGAGATGGCGCTCGTCACGCTGCGCGAGAGCCAGATCAACGCGATCGGCCTGCGCGGCAAGCGCGGGGCGAAGGTCGCGGCTCTGGCCCGCAACCCCAACACCTTCCTCTCCGCGGTGCAGATCGGCGTGACGGTGGCCGGCTTCGCATCGGCGGCCTACGGAGCGACCTCGATCGCGCCGTCCGTCGCGCCGCTGTTCGAGTCGTGGGGTCTGGATCCGGCGATCTCTCTCACGATCGCGACGATCGTGCTGACGCTCGTGATCGCCTACCTGTCGCTCGTGCTCGGCGAGCTCGTGCCCAAGCGCCTCGCGATCCAGCGCAATGCGCAGTTCGCGTACGCCGTGGCGCCCGCGCTCAACGGCTTCGCGATCGTCATGCGGCCGGTGATCTGGCTGCTGTCGGTGTCGACGAACGCGCTCGTGCGTCTGCTCGGCGGAGATCCGAACAAGACCGGTGAAGAACTCAGTGACGAGGAGGTGCGCGACATCGTCGCCTCGCATCAGGGCCTCCCCGATGACGAGCGCCGCATCCTCGACGACGTGCTCTCGCTGCGCGGACGTCAGATCAGCGAGGTCATGCGGCCCCGCCCCGAGGTCGTCGCGCTCGACGAGACCGCGACGGCCGCCGAGGCGATGGCCCAGGTGCGCGATCTGCCGTTCTCGCGCTACCCCGTCGCCGACAAGTCGATCGACGACATCATCGGCTTCGTGCACGTGCGCGACCTGTTCGAGGCGGCGGGCGACGATCCGTCGCGTCCCGTGCAGACGCTGCTGCGTGACATCCCGTACATCCCGTCGACCGCCCGCGTGCTGCCGACCCTCACGCGAATGCGCGCCGACGGGCACCACATCGCGGTCGTCGTCGACGAGTACGGCGGCACCGACGGGCTCGTCACGCTCGAAGACCTGGTCGAGGAGGTCGTCGGCGAGATCTTCGACGAGTACGACACCGCCGAGATGGATCTCCCGGGCGGAGCGATCGACGGCCGTCTGAACCTGCAGGACTTCGAGGAGGCGACCGGTCTCGAGCTGCCCCGCGGTTCGTCCGACACGATCGCCGGGTTCATCACCGAACAGCTCGGACGCCTCGCCGCCGTCGGCGACACGGTCGAGGTGTCGGGCGCGACGATCCAGGTCGCCGAGCTCGACCGCCGCCGAATCGCGCGCGTAAGGGTGACCCCGCGCGCGGAGGAGGAGGAGCCGGCCCCGGCCGTCTGACCTTCGCCGCGCCGTCGCCGAGCCACCTCTCGCCGAGCCACCCCTTTCTGCGCGAGCCACCCCTCTGCGGGCGGTGCGGAAAGGGGTCGCTCGGTCGTTGAGGGGTGGCTCGGCGAGTATCGAACGGATGCCGGGGCGCCGGGCGCGGGAACGCGACGTCCACCTGGCGTGCCGATACTCTGGCCGGGACATCGATACGGGGGACACTTCCATGCGCACTTCTCGACTGGCCATTCTCGCCGCCGCTGCCGGCCTTCTCGCCACGGCGCTCACGGGCTGCACCTTCTCGGCATCCGCCACCGCGTCGCCCGACGACATCGCGACGCTCGCGGAGGACGCGCTCGAGGCCGAGATCGGCCAGCGCCCCGAGATCGACTGCGGCGACGACAGCATTCCCCTGAAGGAGGACTCGGTCGTGCCGTGCCTTCTCACAGATCCGGCCAGCGGTGCCGAGTTCGACGCCGACGTCACCCTCACGAAGGTCGACGGCACGAACGTCACGGTTTCGGTGCAGGTCGCGGATGCCCCGAACAACGCTCCCGCGCCCGAACCGAGCGAGAGCCCCGCGACCGACACCGGTGGAACCCTGACGCTGACCGCCGAGGAGATCGGCGTCACCGCTGCGCGGGCGCTGACCGACGCGGGCGTGCTCCCGAGCCCGAGCGTGCTCTGCCCGGGCGGATCGCACGAGGTGTCCAACGGCTACAGCCTCGAGTGCACCGCGATCCAGGGCGGCGATCAGTACGCCGCGACCGTCACGATCTCCGAGGTCGAAGGGTCGTCGTACTCCGTCAACGTCGTCATCCCGGAGCTCGCCGGCTGATCCCGCCCGCCGGCTGATCGTTCAGGCCGGGAAGACGACCCCGGTCGCCGCCTCGACGGCCGACCACAGCGCCGCCCCGGTCTCGGGTGAGCGCACGGCATCCGAGGCGGCGACTCGCTTCGGCGCTCCCCGGAACTCGAGCAGCCCACCCGGCCCCCAGTATTCGCCGCCCGCGGCATCCGTCGCCGTCGACGCGTGCACGATCGGCAGAGCGCCGGCGTCCTTCCCCTGCACGAGCGCGCGCGTCGGACGAGCCAGCGCCCGCACGAGGCGGGAGCCGGCGGCGAGACCGGGCCGTTCGGGCGTGAGCGGGTCCACCGCGTAGCCCGGATGCGCGCAGAGCGCCGAGCGCCCGGATCCCGACCACCGGCGGTCGAGTTCGAACGCGAACGCCATGAGCGCCGCTTTCGAGCGGCCGTACTGACGCAGTGACGATCCGCGCCAGGAAGCGGTGATGCGCGCGGGATCGAGCTGCGCGAAACGGTGCGCGAGTGAGCCGACCGCCACGACCCGGGCGTCGGGCGCGAGTGCTCGGCCAAGCTGTGCGATCAGGGCGAAGTGCCCGAGGAAGTTCGTGCCGACCATGAGGTCGAGCCCGTCGGCGGTGCGGGCATCGGGTGTCGCCGCCTTCACGCCGGCGTTGCAGATCACGGCGTCGAGCGTTTCGCCGATGCCGGATGCCGCCTGCGCAACGCTCTCGAGCGATCCGAGGTCGAGGGGCAGCACGCGCAGATCGGCGTCCGCCACCCGGGTGCGAACGGCGTCGACCGCCGTCGCCGCTCGCTCGGCGGAGCGGCATCCGAGCAGTACCCGCGCCCCGCGGGTCGCGAGCTGCTCGACGCACCAGTAGCCGATGCCGGCGTTCGCTCCGGTGACGAGGATCGTGCGGCCGCGCAGATCGGAAGCATCCATTCCCCCAACCTACGCGGCCGCCGTTCCCCGGGATCCCGAAGCGCGGATGCCGCGGTTACGCCGAACGTCGCGAGAGGAGTCCCGCGACGACGTCGATCAGCACGAACCCCACGAGGGTCCAGCCGACCAACGGGAGCAACAACCCGATGACCGCGCCGACCGCCGCGACGGCCGCCAGCCCCCACCACGGGGCGTCGCGCAGCACCCCGCGCGGCGGTGGCGAGCCCCCGAACCTCCGTGCCGACCGCGGCGGTCGCCGCTTCCACCACATCACGTACCCGAGCACGACCATCCCGGCGATCGCCAGGGCGATCACGAACAGCACGATCTGGTTCGCGAGACCGAACATCACTCCCATGTGCAGGTCGATGCCCCACCGCGCGAGCTTCGCCGGTAGTGAGAACTCGGCGAAGTCGATCCGATCGACGACCTGCATCGTCGTGCCGTCGATCGCGACCGAGTCGACCTCGGTCGGGTAGCTCGTCTTGATCCCGCGCACGACCCACGCCGAGCCTGGCGCGGGGGGAGGGCTGATCTCCACGAGCCCGGTGTCGACGTTGGTGCGCTGCGCGATCGCGAGCACCGCATCGAAGGTGGCGGGATTCGCCGCACCGGTCGGAGCGGACACCGCCCCGTGGTGCCCGGCGTGCTCGTCGACCGGGGCATCCGCTCCGTCGAGCGCGGTCGTGAGCTGCGGCGTGCCCCAGTCGAGCGAGGCGCGCAGGCTCGAGACGTTCGCGCCGGCGAATTGCGACCAGGTGATGCCGGTGGCCGAGAGGAACAGCGCCCCGAGCACGACCCAGACCCCGAGAGACGCGTGCCAGCCGAAGACCCGCCGATACCCGGTGTGCGTCGGGTTCGGCCGCAGCAGATCGCGCTTCGCGCGCGCCTTGCGGATGCGGATGATCCACAGCGCGAGGCCCGCCACGACGACGATCCCCAGCCACGATGCCGCGAGCTCGCTGTAGTACCGGCCGATCTCGCCGAGCTGCAGGTTGCGGTGCAGGTTGTCGATCCAGGTGCGCAGCGGCAGCGCCCCACTCGTGCCGTAGACGGTGAGGTCTCCGCGGATCTCGCCCGTGCCGGGGTCGATGAACACGGCGCGGGACTCGCTCGCGGCGAGCCCGTCCTGCGCGAACAGGATGCGCGAGGTGTCACCCGGCTCGGGCGCAGGGCGCACCGCCGACAACGTCGCCTCCTTACCGACGTGCTCCTCGGCGATCCCGATCTGCTCGGCGAGGGTGAGCGACGTCGACGATGCCGGCGCGTGCAGCTCGTGCGCGTAGACGACCTGCTCGAGCGTCGGCGTGAGCGCGTAGAGTGCACCGCTCAGCGCCGCCACCAGGATGAACGGCCCCACCAGGATGCCGGCGAAGAAGTGCAACCGCAGCATCAGGGCTCCGAACCACCGGGGCTTCTTCGCGCGGCCCGGTCGCGAGGCGGCCGGCGGCGCGGCCTCCGTGACCGTCACGACGAGCCGCCCAGCAGCGTCTCGCCGATGAAGCCGCCCTCGCGGCATCCGGGCGGGATCGCGAACACGGCCGAGCCGATCGGCGTCGTCCACTCGTTGAGCAGATCGAGGTCGGCGAGCCGTTGCTGCATCGGCGTGAACTGCCGATCGATATCGGCCTGAAACGACACGAAGATCAGGCCGGACTCCGACACGCTCGCGCCTGCCGGACGCTCGTCGTAGTTGTAGGCGCGACGGAAGATCTTCTCGCCGTCGTCGCCGCGGGCGCGGCGCATGTGCGCGAACGGGGGGATCACGGGAAAACCGACCGCCGTGGTCGCGTCGAAGTCCGGTTCGTCGAACTCCTGCGTGCCGGTGAGCGGTGCGCCGTTCGCCAGTGTGCGACCGACGGATGCCTCGCGCCCGCTGCGATCCAGACGATCCCATTTGTCGAGGTCCATCCGCGTACGGCGCACGACCATACCGGTGCCGCCGGCCATCCATCCGTCCTCGACCCACACGACGGAGTCGAACTCGGTCGTTCCCGGTTCGGGGTTGGCGGTGCCGTCGACCTGGCCGAACAGGTTGCGCATCGTCGTGCCCGGGCGCTCGGTGCCGTACGCGCGGCGGAAGCCCTGCTGGCTCCAGCGCAGCGACGCGAAGCTGCGGGCGTCCTTCAACAGCATCCGCGCCGCGTGCGCGACCGTGAGCGGATCGTCGGCGGCGATCTGCAGCAGCAGGTCGCCGTCGGAGAACTCCGGCTGCAGGCGATCGATCGAGAACGCCGGCAGGGGAGCGAGCCACTCCGGCGCCACGCCCGCCGCGCGTGCGACGAGGCCCGGGCCGAACCCGAACGTGACGGTCAGGCGTGCGGGCGCAGCGGCGAGCTCCGGTTCGGAGTCCGCGAGCGCCGCTTTCCCCTGCGTGAGGCGGGCGGCGTCATCGGTGAGGATGCGCAGCAGCCGGGTGAGGCCGTCGCGATCCGTCGTGTCGAGCAGGTCGAGGGCGAGGAACAGTCCGTGCGCTTGCGCGGCGGTGTCGATCCCGGCCTGATGCGTGCCGTGGAACGGCACGGTCTCCTCGCCGTTCATCGGCGTCGAAGCGGGGGCTGCGGTGCCGGCGTCCTGCCGGTTCAGGGCGTAGTCGACCCCGATCGCCGCGACCGCGCCGACACCGGCGACAGCCCCTCCGAGGAGGAACTGCCGCCGGGTCGACCCGGAGCGATCGGAGCGCGCACCCTCGGTGCGCGGGGGCATCAGTGCTCCATGCCCTCGTGGTCGTCGCCCTCGTCGCCCTCGTAGTTCTCGTTGGCGCCCGAGTAGTCCTTCACCGGAGCGGTGAAGGCGTACGTCGAGTCGTCCGAGAACGTGAGGGTGACGGTGACCTCGTCGCCCGCGCTGAGGGCGCCCGTGAGCCCCATCAGCATGATGTGGTCGGCGCCGGGAACGAGCTCCAGCGAACCGCCGGCGGGGATCGAGAACCCGCCCTCGATCTCGCGCATGACCATCTCGCCGGCCTCGTTCTCGACGGTCTCGTGCAGTTCGACCATGCCGGCGGCGTCGGTCTCGGCCGACACGATCGTGGCGGCATCCGTGCCGCTGTTGGTCAGCGTGCCGAAGGCCGCCGACATGTCCTCGTCGGTGGCCTTGACCCAGGCGTCTTCGATGGTGACGGTCTCGCCCGCGGGGGCCGCCTCTGTGGGCGTCTCGGCAGCGGCGCATCCCGTGAGGGCGAGCAGCGACACGGCGACGAGCGCGGTCAGACGGGACAGGTTCTTCGTAGGGGTGTTCATGGAAATGCCTTTCACTTCTCTTCCGCGGCGTCGCCCTCGGCGGACGCGGCGGGTGCCGTCTTCGGACGGCGGAGGATTCGATACAGGACGAGGGCGACGACGGCGATCGCCGCGCCCGCGCCGCCGACGAGCAGCAACCGCAGGCCGCCGTCGGTCTCATCAGCGGACTGATCCGAGGCGTCCGGAACGTACGAGGGAGCATCGGCATCCGTCGGTGCCTGCGTCGCCGTCATCGGTTCGGCGTCGCCGATCGTGAACGGGACGATGCCCGAGATCGGATGCCCGTCCTCCGAGACCACCTGCCAGCGCACCTGGTACCCGGCATCGGGCATTCCGGGCTCGACCGCGGCGGTGACGGTGCTACCCGAGACCTCCACGTCGCCGGTCGCCCAATCGCGACCGCTCTCGTCGATCACGAGCACGACCGCGCCCTGGGTGGAATCGCCCAGCACGAGCAGCTCGCCCGAGTACGTCAGGGTGATGCTCTCGGGCGCCGTGGCCAGACTCTCGTCGGCTTCGGGCGTGCTGTGGACGAGCGAATCATGGGCGGATGCCGGCACGGCCGTCGCGAACACCGCGACAGCCGCCACCGCCATCCCGACCGCGAATCTGCGGGCAGGGGACATGGATGACAGACCTCTCAACGGGCGCCGGGAAGCCGACGCCGCATGTGCGTTCGGATGCCCGCGCGGCAGCGT
Organism: Microbacterium sp. NPDC087868; assembly: GCF_044900755.1. Classification (NCBI taxonomy): domain Bacteria; kingdom Bacillati; phylum Actinomycetota; class Actinomycetes; order Micrococcales; family Microbacteriaceae; genus Microbacterium; species Microbacterium sp. NPDC087868. Next base: position 279,054 of record NZ_JBJDNO010000003.1, on the reverse strand, counting down.
GCCGGCGCAGGCGTGATCGCCTGACGGCATAGAGGCCGCAGGCGCGGATCAGATCGCGGGGGAGAGAGGTGGTGCTCGACCGCGCAGGGTCGACAGCAGCAGGGCATCGCGCAGGGCGACGGGGGAGGAGAAGACGGGAGGCGCCGCGAGCGGGCGCGCGGGTGCCACGAAGGCCGCCGAGGTGACGCGGCGCCGCACCCAGCGGATGCTCTGCTGCGCGAGATCGCGCAGACCGAGGAGCAGCCTTTCACCGCGGTGCAGAGCGGCGATCGTGAGGGCGGCGGCGACCACGTGTCCGATCCACATGGTGCCGTCGGCGACGACGGCATCCGGGATCGCGCCCGCGGCCGGGAGCACCAGCTGGGCACCGTGCACGTGCGGGGCGACGACGCCCGACGGCGTGATCGTGCCGAGCACGAAGAGCGTGTGGAAGAGGAACTGGCTGACCGCCACCGAGATGCTCAACCGGATGACCGAGAGCCGGCGGCCGGCGAGGAGCACGCACACCATGAACGAGAGCACCCACGGCACGAGGATTCCGAGCGGCCCCGGCATCGCCCCGCCGGCGGTGACGTGCCCGGCCAGTGCGACGAAGATCGCCACGGCGGATGCCGCGAACCCGCGCAGGACGGCGGGTCTTCTGGACGGGTGCACGCGTCCATTCTGTCAGGTCACCGAAACGCCATGAACGAGGGGCGTCAGATTCTCCGACGCCCCTCGTTGTACTCGACGGGCCCTCCCCAGGGCCCTCAAGTGATCTCCCCGATCACGTCGGTGCTTCGGGCACCACACCCGAGGGGCGGCGGTCCCCACATGCCGCCCCTCATCTCCCTCCGGGGATCTCGCGTCAGGCGATCACGTGCACGGCGCCGCCGACGATGATCGTCAGGAGCGTGGTCCAGGCGACGATCGCGAGTCCCTGCCAGAAGAGGATCCGCGTCTTGCTCACGCCGGTCGCGGCGAGCATCGTCGCCGTGAACTGCGTCGGCAGCAGCAGCGGGCCGAGCAGGCTCACCCCGGGAACGCCGTAGCGCTCGAGAGCGTTCTGGAACTTCTGCTTGCGCGGGCTCGCCGCCTCCGGCGTCTCGATCGCCGCTGCGTCGCCGCCGGCCGCGACGAGCTGACGGGAGCGGTTGCGCTGCACGATCGCCTGCCGTGCGCCGGAACTGGCGAGCACGAGCACCAGCACGCAGAGGAAGTTGCCGACGATGCCCGCGATGGCGGCGACGACGGGATGGATGCCGCCGATGATGCCGATCGAGGCGGCGCCCTCTCCCTCGATGAACGGGACGGCACCCGCGAGGGCGACGATGAGCGGCTGAACGAGCTCGGGCACCTGGGCGACCAGGTTCTGGAAGGTCTCGATGAGGTTCATGGTGTCCTCCGGGTCTGTGCGGCAACGGTCTCTCCGTTGCGATGCATCCAGTTCACCCGCTGGGGTCCGATCCCGGCAGTGCCGCGGTGTCACCGGAATGCACGCGCTCCGCACGACCGAGGGGTGACAACTGTCACGGCTCTAGGGTGGTGGGGTGAGCACCCCCTCGACACCCGGAGCCCGCCAACTCGCGCGCGGCATCATCGCCACCTGGTGGTACACGGTGTCGGGTGTGCTGTTCCTCGAACTCATGCTGGTGTTCTTCTGGACGGTGCTCGCGTTCGCCGAGCCCGAGAGCATCGTGCCCGGCATGATCGTGGCCATCGGCGGCCTGATCTGGTGGGCGTCCACCGCTCTCCTGCTGCGCGACTACCGGCACCGCGTCGATGCCGAGCCCGGCGTCGCATGGCGGAGCATCCTCCTGCCGATGACCGTCGCGGTGGCGTTCGGCGTCGTCGCGGGCATCGCGCTGGGCAGTTGGCAGCTCGCGCTCATGCCCATCGTCCAGTCGCTCGCGCTGCTGAACTGGCCGGCCGGTGTGCGGTACCGCGTGACCATCGCGGCGGTGCTGGTCATGGGGGCGCTCGGATTCATCGATGCGCACGACGAGGCGGCAGCCGTGTGGTGGATGCCGATCTTCTACACCGCGCTCCTGCCGATCATGACGGTGAGCACGCTGTGGTGGTGGGATGTGCTGAACACGCTCGACCGCGCCAGAGCCTCCGAGGTCAGGCTCGCGGCCACCCAGGAGCGTCTGCGCGTCGCCACCGACGTGCACGATCTGCAGGGGCACCATCTGCAGGTGATCGCGTTGCAGCTCGAACTCGCCGAGCGACTCATGCCCGTCGACGCGGATGCCGGCATGGAGCAGCTCCGCGCGGCGCGCTCCAGCGTCGACGACGCAAGGCAGGGCACGCGCGACCTCGCCACCCGCTTCCGCTCGGTGCCGCTGGGCGACGAACTCGCCAACGCCCGCGACCTGCTCACCGCCGCGGGCCTCGAGGTCGAAGCGCGCATCGCTCCGGACGCGGCATCCGCGCCGGCATCCGCCCTCGGGCCGGTGATCCGCGAGACGACCACGAACGCCCTGCGCCACGGCGGCGGCGCGCGGGCACGGCTCACCCTCGCTCGAGACGGCTCGCACTGGCGCTACACGATCGCGAACGACCGTGCGGAGGGTGAGGAATCGGATGCCGATGGCTCGGGCCTCGACGGCATCCGCCGCCGTCTCGCCGAGGTCGGCGGAGCGCTGGACGTGCGCGACGACGGCGGGGAGTTCGTCGTCACCGCGACCGTCCCCGCGGAGGACGCGCGATGATCCGCGTGCTGCTGGCCGACGACGAGGGCATGATCCGGTCGGCGCTCGCCGCGTTGCTGCGGCTGGAAGACGACATCGATGTGGTGGCGGAGTGCGGTGACGGCGACGAAGCGGTGGCCGAGGCGCTGCGCCTCGAGCCCGACGTGTGCCTGCTCGACCTCGAGATGCCGGGCCTCGATGGTGTGCAGGTCGCCGAGCGGTTGAACCGCGCCATCGCGACCCGCTGCGTCGTCGTCACCCGCCACGCGCGGCCGGGTGTGCTGCGTCGTGCGCTGGCATCGGGGGTGTCGGGCTTCCTCCCCAAGTCCCGCGGAGCGAACGAGGTCGCCGCGGTCATCCGCAAGGTCGCGGCCGGCGGCAAGTACGTCGATCCGGAGATCGCCGCCGATGCCCTCAGCGACGAGCGCTCGCCGCTGACCGATCGCGAGCTCGACGTGCTGCGTGCGGGGCGGCGCGGCGAGACGACCGGGCAGATCGCCCGCATCCTCTCGCTCGCCCCGGGAACCGTGCGCAATCACGTCTCGGCGATCCTCGGCAAGCTCTCGGTCGCGACCCGCCAGCAGGCGGTTCTCCTCGCCGAGGAGCGCGGGTGGATCTGAGCCGCCTATCCTGGCATCATGACCTCCGCTGCCGCTAAGCCCTCGGTCCTGTTCGTGTGCGTGCACAACGCCGGCCGCTCGCAGATGGCCGCAGGATTCCTGCGGGAGATCGCGGGAGACCGCATCGAGGTGCGCTCGGCCGGATCGATGCCCGCCGACGCGATCAACCCGGTCGCGGTCGAGGCGATGAGCGAACTCGGCATCGACATCACCGCCGAGCAGCCGAAGGTGCTCACGACCGAGGCCGTCCAGGCATCGGATGTCGTCATCACCATGGGATGCGGCGACGCCTGCCCGTTCTTCCCCGGCAAGCGCTACGAGGACTGGACGCTCGACGACCCGGCCGGGCAGGGGATCGACGCGGTGCGCCCGATCCGGGATGAGATCCGCGCGCGGATCGAGACCCTCGTCTCCGAACTCGTCTGATCCTCTGCGGGGCTGCGGCCGGAGGGAGCCCGGGGCATGTCGTGGTTCGGAACGCTGCCGACGCCGGTGGGAGTCATCGGCGTGGTCACTGACGGCTCGGCCGTCACGCGCGTGACGTGGATCACCGAGGCCCCGGCCGGGGCCGACCTCGGCCCGGATCCGCTGCTGAGCGAAGCCCTCGGGCAGGTGGACGCGTACTTCGCCGGTCGACTGACGCGGTTCGACCTGCCGATCGATCTCGGCGAGCAGACCGTCGCGACACGGGCCGTGCTGACGGTGCTGCACGAGACCGTCGGCCACGGCGAGACCCTCACCTACGGCGGCCTCGCGGCCCGGAGCGGCACCGAGGTCCCCGCCCGGGGGATCGGATCGATCATGGGCGCCAATCCGGTGCCCCTCATCGTCCCGTGCCATCGCGTCGTCGCGGGCGACGGTCTCGGAGGGTACTCGGGCGGCGTCCCCGGCCACGGTCTCGAGACCAAGCGCTGGCTGCTCGAGCACGAGGGTGCGCTGCCCGCGTCGCTGTTCTGACGGATCGTTTCGGAGGCGCCGGCGGCGGCATCCGTCATCGCGTCATCGACGCGCCCGACGTCCTGCGAGAATGGACGTGCCGAAGTCCCGAACCGAGGAGCCAACGTGCAGTTCATCTCCACCCGCGGTGGCATGCAGCCGCAGCCGTTCAGCGAGACGCTGTTGGAGGGCCTCGCGCCCGACGGGGGGCTCGCCGTCCCGGCCGAGATGCCGACCGTCGACACCGAGACGCTCGAGCGCTGGCGGGCACTGACCTACCCGCAGCTCGCGACCGAGGTGCTCGGCCTCTTCGCCACCGACATCCCGCGCGAAGACCTGGCCCGGATGACCGAGGCGGCCTACGCGCCGTTCCCGGGCAACGTGGTGCCGCTGCGCTCGATCGGCGACGGTCTCACGCTCGTCGGCCTTTCGGAGGGCCCCACGCTCGCCTTCAAGGACATGGCGATGCAGTTCCTCGGGCAGGTGCTCGAGTACGCGCTGGAGCGCAAGGGATCCGTGCTCAACATCCTCGGAGCGACCTCGGGCGACACCGGATCCGCCGCCGAGCACGCGCTGCGCGGCAAGGAGCGCGTCTCGGTCTTCATGCTCTCGCCGCAGGGCCGCATGAGCGCCTTCCAGCGGGCGCAGATGTTCTCGCTCGACGACGACAACGTGCACAACATCGCCGTCGAGGGCGTGTTCGACGACTGCCAGAACCTCGTCAAGCACCTCGCCGGAGACCTCGACTTCAAGCGGGCGCAGAACCTCGGCGCCGTGAACTCGATCAACCTCGCGCGCATCACCGCACAGGTCGTGTACTACTTCTGGGCGTGGCTGCGGGCGACGGATGCCGACGGCCCGACCGAGGTGTCGTTCACCGTTCCGTCGGGCAACTTCGGCAACATCCTCTCCGGTTTCTTCGCGAAGCAGATGGGGCTGCCGATCCGCCGCCTCGTGCTCGCCGCCAACGAGAACAACGTGCTCGACGAGTTCTTCCGCACGGGTGTCTACCGGCCGCGCAACGCGGCGCAGACGCTCGCGACGTCGAGCCCGTCGATGGACATCTCGAAGGCATCGAACCTCGAGCGCTTCATCTTCGAGCTCGTGGGCCGTGACCCCGAGCGCGTCGTCGGCGCTTGGCGCGACCTCGATGAGCAGGGCTACTTCGACTTCGCCGGCGATCAGCCGCGCTTCGCGCTCGAGTACGGGATCGTCAGCGGCACGTCGACGCACGCCGACCGGCTCGAGACCATCCGTTCGGTGTACGCCTCGACCGAGGAGATCATCGACCCGCACACGGCCGACGGAGTGAAGGTTGCGCGTCAGTACGTGGAGGAGGGCGTGCCCATGCTCGTTCTCGAGACCGCGAAGCCGCACAAGTTCGCCGAGACCATCAACGAGGCTATCGGTGTCGAGCTCGATTACTCGAAGGAACTCCGCGAGATGCTCGGCGCCCCCCAGCACGTCACCGAGATGGCCGACGACGAGCACGCGCTGCGCGCGTTCATCGAGGCGCACGCCCTGCGTTGACGCGCGTCACTCCTCGGGGTCGCCGTGCAGCATCCAGTCGATGCCGAACCGGTCGACGAGCATCCCGAACGTTCCGCCCCACGGCGGAACGTCGAGCGGCATGGTGATCGTCGCGCCCTCGGCGAGCTTGTCCCAGACCTCCTGGGTGCGCGCCTGCGTGTTGCCGCTGAGTGAGACCGAGATCCCGGCGGGCTTCTCGTAGGGCATCCCGTCGGGGGTGTCGGACGCCATGAGCACCAGGCCGTCGGGCGTGGTGAGCTGCGCGTGCATGACCAGGTCCTTCTGACTCGGATCCTGCACCATGTCGGGGAAGTCCCCGAACACGCTGATGTCGAGGTCTCCGCCGAGCACGCGCTGATAGAACTCCATCGCCTGGCGGGCGTCGGTGCGGAACGACAGGTACGGGTTGAGATTCGCCATGACTGCTCCTGGTGAGAGGGATGCCCCGGGTTCGAGGCACGATCAGTCTGCGTCGGTCCGTCACCGCGCACAAGAGAGGTCGGCGAGCGCGTCCCGGTTCAGGCGGGGAGAGCGCGAACCGCGGCGGTGAGCACCTGCGGGACGGTCGGCACGCCCTCCGCGCGGAAGACCGTCTCGCCGTTCGCCGCGCGGATGATGACCGTCGGGGTGAAGCGGATGTCGAGGGACTCCGCCGCGTCGGGATCGCGTGCCACGTCGATCTCGGTCACGGTCGCATCCGGCAGGAACCGCACGGCGTCGGCGAGGACGGCGCGAGTGCGCGCGCACGCACCGCAGAACGCCGATGTCACGAGCGTCAGCTCCATGTGCGTCTCCTCTCGGCGGATGCCTCCACCGATGCAACCGCCGAGCGCAGGTTCGTGTTCCCGCCGCCAGGACTCGGTCGCGAGGCGCCGCTCAGAACGCGGTGCGTTTGACGAGGCCGCGATTCCTGCGGATGTTCTCGTAGTCCCACTGGATCGCGCGCGACTCGGCGAGCCAGGCGGCGACCGCGTCGGTGTCGACGTCGTCGGCCGCGACGAAGAGCACATCGGCGGCCTGGAACGACCCGGATGCCTCAAGACCCGGTGCCGCGAACGACTGCCCGCTCCAGAACATCAGCCGCATCCCGTCCTTCAGCCTGCTGTAGCCGACGATCGGATTGCCGTCGAGGAACCAGACGGGATGCGCGTGCCAGACCTTGCCGGTCGCCGCGGGAAGACCGCGCTCGATCTCCGCGGCGAGCAGGTCGGCGATCTCGCGGTCGGCCGGAGCGAGGCGTGCGTGGTACTCGTCGATCGAGCCGTCCCGGATCACGTCGGTCACTCCCTGTCCAGGCCGAAGTTGCGTGTCATCATGCCGAACATCAGCGCAGCGAATGCGCCGATCATCGTCCAGATCTGTGGCTCGGTCATGGCGATCATCCCCCTCGTGTGCGTCGTCGCGTCCATCCTGCCAAGGCTCGCACGGTTGTTCAGACCGCTCAGCACGATCGGTGGAAAACTCGCTCAGGTCGTCATCGGTGGAGGGGAAGCGCGCCCTCACGCATCCCTCGCCTCCGCCCGCGGATGCAGCACACCCGAGGCGGCGCCGAGCACCGCGCCGACGATCGTGTCGACGATCCGCTCGCCCGCGACGTCGAGCGACCCGATGCTTCCGGTCGCCGCGCCCGTCAGCAGCAGCACGAGCGGGGTGATGAACACGAGGGCGAGGGCGTAGTGGCGCACCACGACGAGCTCGATCGAGAACTGCAGCAGCCCCAGTAGCAGAGCCAGCCAGATGCCGGCCGGGTGCAGCAGCGCGAGCAGGATGTAGAGGCCGGCACCGACCACGGTGCCGAGCATCCGATGCAGCCCGCGCTGGAAGGCGGCGCGTCGTGCGGCGGCCACACCGATCACGGCGACGGCCGAACCGACGATCCAGTAGGTGCGATCGGGATCGATCACGAGGCCGAGCAGCACGCCCACGATCGCGACGATCACGACGCGGAGCAGGAGCATCCGGGAATCCGCGTTCCAGGCCGGCCCGGGCAGGATCTCCCGCAGCGGGCGCGCCCGGATCCGCCGGATGCGGGGGAGCGCGAGCGGCGCGAGGGCGACGAGGTACGAGAACAGGCAACCGCCGGTGAGGGCTGCGAGATAGACGAACGGGTCGATCGTTCCGGAGGCGACGACGTGGGCGGACAGGCCGTAGACCAGCACGAAGAACAGGGGGCCGGGAGGGCCGAGCCGGAAGCCGAACGCGAGAGCCGCGCTCACGGTCGCGACCACCACGACACCGATGCTCACCACGAGGGTGTTCCCCGCGACGAGGATGCCGAGGGCGGCGCTCAGGAGCAGCGAGACGGCGATGATCGGTAGCACCCGCGCACGATCGACCACCGGGGCGGAGCCCGCGTAGAGCACCGTGAAGGCGCCGGAGGCGGCGATATAACCGAGCGGTGCCTGGCCGAGGACGGTCAGCACGGCGATCGGTGCCGCGATGCCGATCGCGGCCTGGAGGGCGAGGGGCCAACGCGGTCCACGGGAGGGGGCGAAGGCGAAGAGGCTCACCCCTCCATTCTCCTCCTCGCTCCTGCGGAGGCGGACACGGTCGATACGATGGCGAACGTGACCCCCACCGTGCGCCCCGGCATCGATGAACGCCTCTCGCGGATGATCCAGCTGCCGACCGTCTCGGCCGAGCTCGATGAGCGCGGACGGGAGCCGTTCGACGCCTTCGTCGCCCTGATCGCCGAGCTGTACCCGTTGACGCACGAGAGCCTCGCGCTCGAGCGCCACACCGATTTCGGGCTCCTCTTCCACTGGCGCGGGAGGGCCGAGGCATCCGATGGGCCGGTCGTGCTGATGGCTCACTACGACGTCGTCCCGGTCGACGAGAGCGATGCCTGGACGCATCCTCCCTTCGCCGGTGTGATCGCCGATGGCATCGTGTACGGGCGGGGCGCGCTCGACGACAAGGGGCCGTTGATCGTCGTGCTCGAAGCCGTCGAGAACCTGCTCGCCGACGGCTTCGTCCCTGCGCGCGATGTCTACCTGTCGTTCGGTGGCAACGAGGAGACCTACGGGCACGCGGCGCAGGAGATCGCCGCGGTGCTTCGCGACCGCGGCATCGTTCCCTGGCTCGTCGTCGACGAGGGAGGAGCGGTCGTCGATGCACCCCTGCCGTTCGTACCCGGGCGTGCGGCGATGATCGGCGTCGGCGAGAAGGGCGTGATGACCGTGCGGCTCTCGGCCCGCGGGGACGGCGGTCATGCCTCCGCCCCGCCGACCCTCACGGCGGTGCGGCGCATCGCGCGCGCGGTCGATCGGCTGGGCCCCACGACGTTCCGGCCGCGGGCGTCGACGGCGATCCTTCGGATGCTGTCGCGCCTCGCCGATCAGACGCCCGGATCGGCGCGGCACCTGCTCCGGGTGCTCGCCTCCGCGCCGCTGCTCACGGCGCGGGTCTTCGCCGCGCTCGGGGGAGAGCCGGCGGCGCTCGTGCGCACGACCGTCGCGCCGACGATGCAGTCGGGCGGGACCGCGGCGAACGTGCTCCCGTCGCAGGCATCCGCCACCGTCAACCTGCGCATCGCGCTCGGAGAGACGACGCAGCAGACGGTGCTGCGCGTGCGTCGGCGCGTGCGCGACCCGCTCGTGAAGGTCGAGGTCGTCGAGGCGAGCGAACCGTCGCCCGAATCGTCGACCGAGAACGCGCAGTTCGCGCTGCTCGCCGAGGCGCTCGAGATTTCGCACCCGGGCGTGCCGGCCGTGCCGTACGTGATGATGGCGGCGACGGATTCCCGGCACTTCCATCGCTTCGCCCCTGCGGTGTACCGCTTCGCTCCCCTCGAGATGTCGAACGCCCAGCGGGCATCGATCCACGGCGTCGACGAGAACGTCGAGATCGCCGCCCTCGCGCGGGGAGAGCGGTTCCATCGCGCTCTCCTCGAACGGCTAGTGTGATCTCAGTCGCCCCTCGATGGGTCCGGGGGCCCCACGAGAAGCAGGAGTCGCGATGACGCGCACGCGCACACTGGGCACCCTGGCCGCCGTCGTCGGCTACCTCGCGTTCGTCGAGTTCACCAGCGGCGTGCTGCAGGGGTACTACACCCCGATGCTCACCGACATCGCCCGGCACCTCGGCATCCACGACGCCGACGTGAACTGGCTCGAGGGCACGCAGCTCATGCTGTCGGCCCTGGTGGTGCCCGCCTTCGCGAAGCTCGGCGACATGGTCGGCCACAAGCGGATGCTGTTGATCTCGACGGCCCTCACCGCCGCGGCAGCACTCGTGCTGCCGTTCACCGACTCGTTCTGGGTCTTCCTCGTCGCGTGGACGCTCATGGGCTTCTACGTCGTCTGGCTCCCGCTCGAGATCGCCCTGATCTGGTCGCGGTCGCGCCGGATGGAGGGGCGCTCCACGATCACGGCGAAGGCCGCCGGTCTCCTCGTCGCCGCCCTCGAGGGGGGAGCGATCCTCGGGGCGCTCGCCGGAGGTGCACTCGTCGACGTGCTGCCGCTGACGGTCGTGCTCCTCGTGCCGGCGATCCTCATCGTCTTCTGCTTCTTCGTCATCCTGTTCGGGGTGAAGGAGTCGCCCGACCCCACGGGCGGTGCGTTCGACACGGTCGGGCTCATCCTCATCTCGCTCGCCCTCGTGTGCTTCACCGGTGGACTCAGCCTGCTGCGCCTCGAGGGCGGCCTCGTGAACCCGTGGTCGTGGGCGGTGGTGCTGCTCGGGATCGTGCTGGTCGTGCCGTTCGTGCTCTGGGAGCTCCGCCGCGACGATCCGCTGATCGACGTGCGCATGTTCCGCTCACCGGCCCTCGGCCCGGTGTTCCTCACCGCCGGTCTCTTCGGCGTCAGCGTGCTCGGCGCGCAGGCTCCGCTGTCGACCTTCGCGCGCACGGACCCGGGTGTGCACGGCTACGGGCTGGGCACCTCCGGCTTCCAGACCTCGCTCATCATCGGGCTCTATCTCATCGCGATGATCGCCGGCGCGCTCCTGTTCCCGATGGTCGCCCGTCGCACCACGCCCCGGCTCACGCTGATGGGCGCGTCGCTCCTGGTCGGGATCGGGTTCCTGCTGTTCCTGCCGTTCCACGACACCTACGCGCAGGTCGTGACGAACATGGTGATCGCCGGGCTCGGCTCCGGAGCGCTCGTGGCTGCGCTTCCCGCGGCGGCGGCATCCGGTGCGCCCGCCACGCAGACGGGCGTGGCGACCGGCCTGACGAACTCGGTCAAGACCGTGGGCGGGGCGATCGCGTCGTGCGTGTTCGGCATCGCGCTGTTGAACGGCGTGGCCGAATCGGCCGGTGCGGCGGCCGAGGGCACCGCCGGGTCGCTCGCCGGGTACTTCACCGTGTGGATCGTGTGCGGCGTCACTGCCCTGGTGGCGGCCGTCACTCTCGTCTTCGTGCCGAAGACGGCGTTCACGGATCGTCCCGCCGAGGTCGAGGCGTCGCCGGTCGTCTGATCTCGGGTGTCAAACGTCGCGCGGAGGGTTGTGCATGAATTCGATGCGGATGCCGCCGTCGTCCTCGACGAACGAGGCGTAGTACCGCTCGGTGAAGCGCGGGTACTCCTTGGGCTCGCGCACGGGTGTCCAGCCGGCGGTGACCGCGATGGCGTGCAGTCGCTCGACGTCCTCGCGGGAGCCGACGGCGAACGCCAGGTGCTGCCAGCCGACGCGTCCGTGACGGTGCGGTTCGGGGTCGTCGTCGCGCGGTGCCATGAGGATCAGCTCGGTCTCGTCATCCTTGTTCCAGGAGAGCGAGTGGTCGTCGCCGTGACCGATCGCGAAGCCGAGCGCGGCGAGCACAGGGGCGAACTGGGCGCGCCCGCGTTCGAGGTCGGCGACCGTGATGCCGAGATGATCGAGGAGGGGCATCAGAGCTCGATGCCATGGTCCTCGTCGTTGACGCCGGCGTTGTGCCCGCGCCGCGACTCGTAGCCGAGGAACCACCCGATCCAGACGATGGCGGCGAGCAGCACGCCGAGCCAGACGTTCTGGAAGATCAGGCCGATCACCACGCCCAGTACCAGCAGGCCGACGGTGACGATCAGGCGGAGCGCGAGTCGACGACGAGACGGGTTCATGGTCACAGCCTAGGGCTAGCGGGCGCGGTGGTCCTCGGGCGCGAGGCGCGGACCTCGGCGCGGCTCCTGCACGCCGCTGGCGTGGATGAGGCGGAGCACCCGCTGCCGATGGCCCGCCCACGGGGCGAGGAGCGCGAGCATCCCGTCGTCGTCCGTGCGCGTGCCGGTCAGTGCATAACCGACCTGGTGCGCCAGGTGATAGTCGCCGACGCTCACGGCATCCGCATCTCCGAGCGCGCGGATGCGCGTCTCGGCCGAGGTCCAGAGGCCGATCCCGGGCAGGCTGGTGAGCACGCGGTCGCGGTCGACGCCGGTCTCTGCGGCGCGCGTGGCGCGTTCGATGCTGTCGCCGCGCTGCGCCGCGCGCACGAGCGTCTTCGACTGCGGCGGCTCGACGCCGGCGCGCTGCCAGATCCACGACGGGATCGTGCGCCAGACGGAATGCGGGGGAGCGGCGTGCATCGGCCGCGGGGCCGGGCCGGGGGCGCGCTCGCCGTAGCGGGTGACGAGGTAACGCCAGGCCCCGAAGGCTTGCATGCCCGTGACCTTCTGCTCGATGATCGCGCACGCGAGCGCGTCGAACACCTCGTCGGTACGCGTGAGCCGCAGACCGGGGTGACGGTGGGCGGCATCGGCGATCAGCGGATGCCGGGTCGGATCGAAGCCCTCTGCGTCGTCGTCGGCCCCGCAGAGCCGGGGGACCCGGTCGAGAGCATCGCCGGCCCCCGGGCCCCAGGCGGTCGCCCGCACCTCTCCCGAAGAGGCGCGGAGTGCGATCGTCGCGATGCCGGAGGGGGTGCGCAGAGCGCGCCAGATGACGCCGCCGTCGATGACGGTCGTGGGGTCGTTCCGCCCGCGACGCAGCATCCCCACGGTCCGCAGCAGGTCGAGCGGATGCTCCGGTCGGTACACGATCTCGTGCGGAGCGCGCGCGGCCTCGGCCGCATCGGCATCCGCTGTCATCGTCATGCGCCCACCCTACGTCGGGCGTCCGACAGAGCGATGGGTGCGCGGGTCAGAAGCGGTCGGGCGAGGGGGTGCCGTGTCCGTAGCGGATGACGACATCGGCGTGGCGATCGAAGCGGTAGCCGATGCCGCGCACGGTGCGGACGATGTCCTCGTAGCGGCCGAGCTTGGCGCGCAGTCGGCGAACGTGCACGTCGATCGTGCGCTCACCGGGCGTCTCGTCGTCCTGGGCCTGCCACAGGGCCGAGACCAGTTCCGAGCGCTCGATCGTGCGGCCCTCGCGGAGCACGAGGTACTGCAGCAGCTCGAACTCCTTGTAGGTGAACGCCGCGGACTCGCCGTCGATGAGCACGCGCTTGCGCGAGATGTCGACCGTCACGCCGCCCTCTTCGTCGACAGCGTCGTCCTCGGTCGCGGCCTTGGTACGGGCGATCGCGCCGGGCTCGTGCAGGGCGAGACGCACCACGTCGAGGTCCTTGCCGCCGGAGCCGTGCGGGGCGAGGGCCACCGTGGCGTGCGTCTCGGCGCCGGGGGCGAGTTCGGCGAGCGTGCGGCGGAGGGCGTCGACGAGCAGCGGAAGGCTCACGCCGGCCTCGGCGGCCTTGATCTCGTCGAGACCGACGTAGAGGGCGAAGCCGCGCGGCGAACGGGCGGCGGGAAGATCGGCGGCGGTGTTCAACGGTGCGTCTGCCTCGGTGCGTGCGGGAACGGTGCGCAGCGGGGCGGTGGCGGGACGCTCGAGAAGTGCGATGTTCGACATGATGATGAAGTCCTCAGGACGTGAGCCGATGGGCTCTGATGCGTTGCATGAATGACCGGGGCGAGCCGGGAAGCGAGCAAAGGGTGGATGCTCGGGGACCCCTGCCTCGAAGATCGCGAGGGACGGGGTCGGGCGGGTGGCTGTTCGTTCAGCTGCACATTCGGCAACACATGCCAACGCGACCGGGCATCATCATCCCGGCAGTCCCGTTCGCCTCCTGGGCGGACAAAGGGCGTGCGTTGGTGGTCATGGGGGGATTATGTCCGATCGTGTCGGCCCGTGTCAAAACGACCACACGATCGCGCGGCGGGCGTAACGTGGTTCCGATGACGAAATCGACGCTCGCCTCCGGCTTCATCCTCACCGACGAGAAGGACGCCTCCCGCTACACGCTGACCCGCGACGGGCAGCTCGTGAGCGTGCTCGACTACCGCGACGACGGTCGCACCATCGCGCTCACTCGGGCCTTCACGATCCCGACTTTCCGCGGCCACGGCTATGCCGGGACAGTCGTCGAGGGCGCGGTCGCCGAGATCGAGGAGCGGGGTGACCGCAAGGTCGACGCGGTCTGCTGGTACGTCGCCGACTGGTTCTCGGCGCACCCCGAGAAGGCGTCGTTGCTGCGCTCACGGTGACCGCCTCGTCCGTGACGTTGTGTTACGACGTCGATTTGGAAGGATGGGGCGTATGAAACTCGCCGAGGCACTCACCGCACGGGCCGATCTGCAGCGCCGGATCGAACAGCTTCGCGCGCGGATCACAGCGAACGCCCGTTTCCAGGAGGGGGAGGAGCCCTCCGAGGACGCGAACGCGCTGCTGGTCGACGCCGAAACCGATCTTGCACGGCTGCGCGATCTGATCCGCCGGATCAACGCCACGAATGCACGGCTCGATCTGGGCACCGACGGCACGATGACCGACGCGCTCGCGACGCGGGACGTGCTGCGGCTCCGGCATTCGCTGCTGACGGATGCCGCGGCATCGGCATCCGGCAACACGCAGTTCCCCCGGCAGATGCGTTCGGAGCTGCGACAGATCTCGGCGCTCCCCGTGGCGGAGCTGCGGGCGAACGCGGATCGGGTCGCGCAGGAGCTGCGCGAACTCGACAACCGGATCCAGCAGGCGAACTGGACGAACGATCTGGAGGAGTAGCGGAAGTCGGTAGTCACGACGAGGCGGGCACAACCCCCGCCGGGAGGGGCAAGTCCCGGCACCTGTGGGCGGAGGGCAGCCCTGATCTCGCATCGCGCAGCCCCGCACGCCGCACAGGTGATCGCGCACCGCGCATCTCGCATCACCGCGTGCCGATCGTCGTGACGAGGGTGGGTCAGGGGACCTTCCGCTTACGAACCTCTCGATCGACTTGTTATAGTCGAGCTCTGCTCAGCCCCGTCGGCTGAGGTGGTCAGGCGCCCGCGGCGCGCTGGTCCGAGGCTCGAAACCTCCGGCATCCTTCACCAGACACCGGAGGTTTTTCCATGTCGTCATCCCTGCGCGCCCGCCCTCAGACCCGATGGTGGGCGCTCGTCGTCCTCTCGTTGACCCAACTGGTCGTCGTCCTCGACGGCACCATCGTCAACATCGCCCTGCCTCGTGCTCAGGCCGCTCTCGATCTCAGCGACGTGCAGCGCCAGTGGGTCGTGACGGCCTATGCCCTCGCCTTCGGAGCGCTCCTGCTCCTGGGCGGCCGGATCGCCGATTTCATCGGACGCAAGCGGGCGTTCCTGATCGGCATGCTCGGCTTCGGAGCCGCCTCCCTCTACGGCGGTCTCGCCCAGCAGGGCTGGGAGCTGGTCCTCGCGCGAGGCCTGCAGGGCGTGTTCGCCGCCCTCCTCGCGCCGGCGGCCCTGGCGTTGTTGACCGTGACGTTCCCGACTGGACGGGAGCGCAACACCGCCTTCGCCGTGTTCGGCACGGTCGCCGGCACCGGCGCGGCCATCGGCATGCTGCTCGGCGGCGTCCTGACCGAATTCGCCGACTGGCGTTGGTGCCTGCTCGTCAACCTCGTCTTCGTCGTGATCGGCGTGGCCGGTGGGGCGATCGTGCTGACCGAGAGCGCGGCCGAGGGCAGCAAGCGCCTCGACATCGCGGGTGCCCTGAGCGTCACCCTCGGACTCGGGTCCCTCGTATACGGGTTCAGCCTCGCCGAGGGCGGGTGGGCGCAGCCCCTGACGATCGGCTTCCTCGTGCTCGGCGGCGTGCTCCTCGGACTCTTCGTCTGGGTCGAGAGTCGGGCCGCGCACCCGCTGCTCCCGTTGCGTGTGGTCGCCGACCGCGTGCGCGGCGGCGCGTTCCTCATCCAGGGTGTCGCCGGCGCGATCATGATCGGCGCGACCGTGTACCTGACGTTCCACCTGCAGTTCGTTCTCGGCATGGGAGCGCTCCAGGCCGGGCTCGCGAGCCTCCCGCTCCCGATCGCGACCATGGTGCTCGCGCCGATCGCGACCAAGCTGCTGCCCGTGATCGGCCCGCGCCCGATGCTCGTGGTCGGCCCGCTGATCGCTGCGGTCGGCCTGTTCACGCTCTCGGGAATCACACCGGACGGTGCGTACGTCGTTCAGATCGCCCCGGCGCTGGTGCTGCTGGGGATCGGGATGGGCTTCGTGTTCATCCCTCTGCAGAACCTGGCGCTCTCGGGGGTCGCGCCGCACGACGCCGGGGTGGCGTCGGCGGTCGCGAACTCGGCGATGCAGATCGGCGGATCGATCGGGCTGTCGGTGTTCACGGCGGTCTACGCGGCCGCGGTCGGTGGACACGCGCAGACAGAGGTCGGTCCGGAGCGGCTCACGGATGCCTACGGCTGGACGTTCATCGCCGCATCGATCTTCATGGTCGCCGCCTCGGTGATCGCGGCGACCATGGTTCGCGGATCGAAGAGCGAGCTGCTGCCGTCGCTCGGAGAGGCCGTCCCCTCCGCGCACTGAGCGGAGCCGGTCGCCCGTCGGGCGGCGGATTGACGATCGGCCCCGTCGATCCGCCGCCGGGGAACGGCTGCTGCGGCACGCCTCGGACGGAATGTCGGTGGCCCTTCGTACCGTGTGATTATGCGCATCCTGCACACCTCCGACTGGCACATCGGCCGCACCTTCCATGGCAACTCGACCATGGACGCGCTGGCCGAGGTGCTCGGAGCGCTCACGGCGCAGGTGAGGGAGCACGCGGTCGACGTCGTGGTCGTGGCGGGCGATGTCTTCGACTCCGCGACGCCATCGGGTCCCGCCTACACCCTGCTCGGCGATGCGCTGGTCGCGCTGCACGACACGGGGGCGAGCGTCGTCGTGACGAGCGGCAACCACGACTCGGCGGCCCGACTCGGTTTCCAGGCCCGGCTGCTGCGCGAGGGCATCCACGTGCTCACCGATCCGCTGGCGATCGGCACGCCGGTGACGATTCACGATGTCGACGGTCCGGTGAACTTCTACGGGATCCCCTACCTCGAGCCCGCGATCGTGCGCCAGCACTGGCCCGAGGGCGATGCCGAGGGGCGTCCCCTGCGCACCCAGGCGCAGACGATGGCGCATGCCATGCATCTCGTCCGCGAGGGCATGGCGCGTCACGGCGGGCGCTCGGTCGCGATCGCCCACTGCTTCGCCGCCGGAGTGGATGCGACGACGGGGCTCGAGCGGGAGGTGCGCCAGGGCGGGCTCGACGTCGTGCCGCTCGAGGTGTTCGACGGCCCCGATTACGTCGCTCTCGGGCACATCCACGGCCGCAACCGCCTGAGCGACCGCGTGCGCTATGCCGGAGCGCCGCTGCACTACAGCTTCGGCGAGCAGAGCAAGCCGCGCGGCTCCTGGCTCGTCGAGATCGGAGAGAGCGGGCTCGCGGGTGTCGAGTGGCTCGACCTCCCGGTTCCGCGCCGGCTCGTCACTCTGACGGGCACCCTCGACGAGATCCTCTCCGACGACAACGTCGCGGCTCACGCCGAGGATTGGGTGTGCGCGACCTACACCGACGCGCTTCCGCAGACCGAGCCGATGCGCCGCCTCCGTGAGCGCTTTCCGTTCTGCGCACTGGTGCAGCACCTGCCGGCGACGACGGTCGAGAGCGGTGAAGGGTCGTACGCGGCGCGTCTGCGCGAGGCCGTGAGCGACGACGAACGCATCGCCGCCTTCCTCGAGCACGTCCGCGAGGGCCACGGGCCCACGGCGCGTGAGATCGAGCTCATCCGTGAGGTGCTCGACGACCGGGTGCGCGCAGAGGCGCTCGTCTAGATGCGCCTGCACCGCCTGGAGGCCGAGGGATTCGGTCCGTTCCGCTCGCGCCAGGTCGTCGACTTCGACTCGTTCGCCGACGACGGCATCTTCTTGATCGCCGGTCGCACGGGTGCGGGGAAGTCGA
Source organism: Microbacterium sp. NPDC087868 (assembly GCF_044900755.1). Taxonomy (NCBI): domain Bacteria; kingdom Bacillati; phylum Actinomycetota; class Actinomycetes; order Micrococcales; family Microbacteriaceae; genus Microbacterium; species Microbacterium sp. NPDC087868. The sequence goes on along the minus strand of NZ_JBJDNO010000003.1, from coordinate 261,185 downwards.
GCATCCTCGATGCCGTGTGCTTCGGGCTCTACGGCGGAGTGCCGCGTTACGAAGGCGGCGAGAAGCGGCTGCGCAGCGACTACTGCGAGCCCGATGACATCTCCGAGGTCTCGATCGAGTTCAGCACCCCGGCGGGTCGCTATCGGGTCACTCGTTCGCCCGAGTACCTGCGCCCGGCCAAGCGCGGGGGCGGTTTGACCAAACAGGCACCGGCGGTGGCTCTCGAAGAGCACACGGAGTCGGGATGGATCGGGCGAGCCGCCCGCGCCGTCGTCGTCGCTCACGAGCTCGACGAGATCCTCCAACTGAGCCGCGAGCAGTTCCTGCAGGTGATCCTCCTCGCCCAGAACCGCTTCTCGGAGTTCCTGCTCGCCAACAGCAAGGACCGCCAGGCACTTCTCCGCCGGCTGTTCGGCACCGAGCGGTTCGACGACGTGCAAACGCGATTCGATGAGCGGCGTCGAGCGTCGGAACGCGCACTCGACCTGCGTCTGGCGACGATCGGAGCGCGGCTCGACGAGGCCGAGGCGCTCGTCTCTCGGGAGGCGCTGGGAGCGGATGAGCGCGCGCACACCGCGGAGTCCGAGGCGTCCGGAGAGTCCGCGGCGTCCGGCGAGTCCGCGGCGTCCGGAGGCGCTGCGGCGGCGGATGAGCCGTTCGCTTCCGAGTCCGCCGGCGCTTCCGGCGGTGGGCCGACACCCGGAGCCGCGGCGTCGCGGGACGTGCCCGCCGCCGACACGGGCGGACGCCTCGACGATCTTCGCCGCGCCGAGGCGCGAGCCGCGTATCGCAGCGAGCGCCGCCGTGCCGAACGCGACGATGCCGAGCGCGCACTCGCGGCGGCGGATGCCCGACTCGCCGAGGTTCGTGAGGAACGTGCGGCGCAGAGCGAACGCGACCGTTCGCGTGCCGCGCTCGCGATACTGGACGCCGAGCAGCCGCAGATCGACGAGGATCGGGTCGCGCTCGCGTCCGCGCGCAGCGCCGAGGCCCTCCGCGCAGTGATCGATGCCGCCGAACGGGCCGCACGCGCCGCGGAGTCCGCGGCGGAGTCGGCGCGGATCGCGGAAGACGAGTGGGGCGCCGTCGATGCGGGTCTCGACGCCCCCACCGTCGACCTGCTGAACGACTGGGTTGCCGAGCGTCTGAGCGAGCGTGGCGCATGGGAGCAGGCCGCTCTGCTCGAGGAGGGTTCCGCTTCCCGCAACGCGGAGATCGAACGCGCGCGTGCCGCGGCGAGTGAGGCCGCCGCACGCGTCGCCGAGCTCGTCCGGGAGCAGGGCGACCTGCCCGCCGAGCTCGCCAGGGAAACCCACGCCCGCGACGAAGCGAGGCGCACCGCTGACCGTCTCGACGACCTCACCCGACGGCGCGACCAGGCGATCACCCGCGCGGAGGCCGTGCGCCGTCGCGAAGAGCTGCGGGAGGAGAGCGCCGCGGCCGAGCGTGCGCTCGCGGAGGCGACCGACGAGGTGGCGACGGCTCAGACCGCGCTCGCGCTCCTGCGTCGACGGCGCCTCGACGGCTTCGCGGGAGAACTCGCATCCACTCTCACGGCTCAGGAACCGTGCCCCGTGTGCGGGTCGCGCGAGCATCCGGCTCCCGCCGTGCACGCCGACCCGGTGTCGGCAGACGACGTCGAGGCCGCGGAGGCCGTGCGTGACCTGGCTGCTCGACGGGAACGTGCCGCCTCCGAGCATCACGTGTCGCTCCGCGAGAAGATCGCCGGAGCGGAGGCCGCCGCTGAGGGTCGTACCGCAGAGACGGCGCTGGCCGAACTCGAGGCGCTCGAGACCGAGCGGCGATCCTCGATCGATGCGCAGAGTGCTCTCGCCACCCATGACGCCGCCATCTCCGCGATCTCCGCGCGAGCGGAGGCCCTCGACGACGAGCGCGCCGCCGCGGAGGCGGCAGTGGGGGCGGCACGCGAGACGCTCGCCGCCCAGGAGCAGAGCGCCCGAGAAGCCGAAGCGCGCATCGTCGAAGCGCGAGGTGAATTCCCTTCGGTCGCATCGCGCATCGCGATCAACAGCGACGGCATCGCCGCTGCAACGGCGCTCGCCTCCGCGCTCCGCGACCTCGAACAGCGGGAGCTCGCTCGCGCCGAGGCCGAGGCGGCTCGACGGAGCGCACTCACCGACTCGCCCTTCGAGACGATCGACGACGCCCGCGCGGCTCTGCGCTCGCCGCGCGAGTGCGACGCACTCGAGGAGAAGATCACCCGGCACGCCGTGAGCCGCGAGAAGGAGAAGAGCATCCTCCTGCCGCTCGAGATGCGTGCGCTCCCCGACGAACCGATCGACATCGCGCCGTTCGAAGCATCCGCCGCCGACGCCCGGGCCGGCTGGATCACCGCAGTCTCCGCCGCCGGAGCCGCAGCGGGTGTGCTCGAACGGCTGACGTCGCTCACCGCGGCCGCCGCAGACGAGCACGGTCGCAGCGCCGAGGAGATGGCCGAGCACGCCGTGCTGCAGAACCTCGCCGATTCGATCGCCGGTCGGGGCCCGAACACACGAAAGATGACGCTCGAGACCTTCGTGCTCGCCGCCGAGCTCGAGGAGATCGTCGAGGCGGCCAACCGTCGGCTGGGCGACATGTCCACGGGCCGCTACCAGCTCCGGCACTCCGACGCCCTCGCCGCACGCGGCGCCGCATCGGGGCTCGGCATCGTCGTCCACGACGCCTTCACCGGGCAGACACGTCCCGCGCAGTCGCTCTCGGGCGGCGAGACCTTCCTGAGTTCCCTCGCACTCGCGCTCGGACTCGCGGAGGTGGTCACCGCCCGGGCCGGCGGCATCCGTCTCGACACGCTCTTCATCGACGAGGGCTTCGGGTCTCTCGACGCCGACACCCTCGACGTCGCGATGCGCACGCTCGACGAACTGCGGCAGGGCGGTCGAACCGTCGGCGTGATCAGTCACGTCGAGGCGATGCAGGATCAGTTCCCGGCGCAGCTCCGCGTACGTGCGACGAGTGCCGGGCCCAGCGTCATCGAGACGCGCTGACGCGACATCCGCTCAGACGTGCGGACGCGGTATCCGCGCACATGCGCGGACGGCGGCGCCGCTCAGACGCCGTACTCCTGCCGGATGACCTCGCGCAGCTGGACGCTGCACCGGGCGATCGCCGCCCGGAAATCGACCAGCGCGCCCTCCTCCGCGCGATCCGAGATCGCGCGGAACGCCCGGATAGGCACCCCGAACTTCTCGGCGACCCAGATGTACGCGTAGGTCTCCATATCGACGAGTCCGGCGCCGGACGGGCGGATGACCGCCGTGATGCCGGCATCGCCCACGAAGCTGTCGCCGGTCGCGATCAGCACGCCGTCGCGACCCGTCGACACGCGCGCCGGAAGTGAGACGTGCTGGCCCGCGATGCCGTCGAGATCGAACACGTCGTGCTGCAGGGCGCTCCCGATCTCGTGGACGCTCGCGTCGAGATCCGGATCGATCCCACCCGCCGTGCCGACGACGACGACCTCGTCGTAGGGCTTCGCGTCGAGCGCGCGTGTGAGGGCGTACGTCGCCTGCATCTTGCCCTCGCCGGTGACGAGCTGATCGAATCCTTCGAGGTTCGCGGGGAACGCTTCGAGTTCGGATGCCATGGCGGCGACGAGAAGTTTCACCTCGCCATCCTGCCAGGTGCCGGCGGGCGACGCGAAGCCGCGGGGCATGCGCGATGCGTCATCCCTCCGTAACAGGACCGGGAGATACTGGGAGGAGGAAGAGTGGAGGAAGCCGTGTCCCTGCAGAAGCAGATCTCCGATGCCCTCGGTGTTCGCGCCGAGATCGATCCCGAGTCCGAGGTCGAACGGCGGGTGCAGTTCCTCGCCGACTACCTCCGCACCACCGGCGCCCGAGGCTACGTGCTCGGAATCTCGGGTGGTCAGGACTCGACGCTCGCCGGTCGCCTCGCACAGCTCGCGGTCGAGCGCGTGCGTGCCGAAGGCGGAGAAGCCCGTTTCCTGGCCGTGCGCCTTCCGTACCGGGTGCAGCACGACGCAGCGGATGCCGAGGCGGCACTCGCCTTCATCGCCGCCGACAGCTCCGTCGAGGTCAACATCCAGAACGGCGTCGACGGCGTCGAAGAGGACATCGAGTTCGCCGTGACCAGCGACATCAGCGATTTCAACCGGGGCAACATCAAGGCACGGGTGCGCATGGTCACGCAGTACGCGCTGGCCGGGCACGAGGGCGCCCTCGTCATCGGCACCGATCACGCCGCCGAGGCCGTGACCGGCTTCTACACGAAGTTCGGTGACGGGGCCGCCGACATCCTGCCGCTCTCCGGCCTCTCGAAGAGACAGGGTCGCGCGCTGCTGCAGTTCCTCGGCGCCCCCGACCGGCTCGCGTTCAAGGTGCCGACGGCGGATCTGCTCGACGGACAACCCGGACGCGCCGACGAGGACGAGCTCGGACTCACCTACGAGCAGATCGACGACTTCCTCGAGGGGCGCCCGGTGGACTCCGACGTGGCCGGCCGGATCGAAGCGCGCTACCTCGCGACCCAGCACAAGCGCAACCTCCCCGTGACGCCCGACGACACCTGGTGGCGCTGACCCGGGTGCCGTGAGCTGCGGCGATGTCGGATGCCGCAGCTAGTGTCGAAGCACGACGAAATGGAGCATCGTGCGGATCGACACTCAGGCGCAGCGCGTCATTTGGAGCGCCAGCGACCTCAAGGCCGCAGCCGAATGCGAGTTCGCCTGGTGCCGTGCGATCGACGCCAAGCTGGGCCGGGTTCCGGCGGTCGAAGAGCCCGAAGACGCGACGCTCGCGCGTGCGGCGCTGCTCGGTGACGTCCACGAGCGGAACGTGCTCGCGCGGTACGTCGCCGAGCTCGGTGACGACGCGGTGCGCCAGATCGCGAAGGTGTCGTCGACGGATGCCGCGGCGCTGGGTGCTGCGGTCGAGGAGAGCCTGGCGGCTCTGCGTTCGGATGCCGAGGTCGTCTTCCAGGCGGCGTTCGCCACCGAGGAGTTCGTGGGGTTCGCCGATTTCCTGCGACGCGATGCCGACGGCCGTTGGCGGGTGCAGGACTCGAAACTGGCGCGCAAGGCGCGCGTCACCGCGTTGATGCAGCTCGCGGCATACGTCGACCAACTCGATCGACTGGGAGTGCCGCGCGCCGACGAGGTCGATCTCATCCTGGGAGACGGCACGCTGAGCACGCACGCCGTCGACGACCTGCTCCCGCTCTTCCAGGTGCGTCGCGCCCGCCTGCGCGCGCTGATCTCCGATCGACGCATCGATGCGGGAGCAGAGGGCGATCCGCTCGCCTGGGGCGACGACCGGGGAGATCTGCAGGTCGTCGCCTGCGGCCGCTGTGCGACGTGCGAGGAACAGGTGATCGCGCACCGCGACCTGCTGATGGTCGCACGCATGCGTCCTGTCCAGCGCGCCCGACTGCGTGCGGCGGGTATCGCGACCATCGACGAGCTCGCCACCGCGCCCGCGGCACCGGCGGGAATGAACGTCGACACCTTCGAAGGGCTCCGTGCGCAGGCCGCTCTGCAGCTCCGCGCCGATGCCAGCGGTGCCCCCACCTTCGACGTGCACTACGCGCCGGCGATCCACACCCTCCCGGTGCCGAGCCACGGCGACATCTTCTTCGATTTCGAGGGCGACCCGCTCTACACGGAGCCGGCGCCGATCGGGGAGTCGCACTGGGGCATCGACTATCTCTTCGGCTGGGTCGACAACGCCGACCAGTACACGGCCATCTGGGCGCACACGTTCGCCGAGGAGCGCCGCGCGTTCGAGACCTTCCTCGACTTCGTCGCGGTGCGCCGGGCCGCCCACCCCGGAATGCACATCTACCACTACGCGCCCTACGAGACTTCGCACCTGGTGGCGATGGCGGCGCGACACGGAGTGCGCGAGGGCGAGGTCGATCGACTGCTCCGTGAGGGGGTCTTCGTCGACCTCTACCCCCTGGTGCTGCGCACGGTTCGCGTCGGTTCGCGTTCGTATTCCATCAAGAAGCTCGAGCCGCTCTACATGGGCGACGACGTGCGCACGAGCGACGTGCAGAAGGGCGACGACTCGATCGTGCAATACGTCGCCGCGCGTGAGCTCGCTGCGGCGGGCGAGCAGAGCGATGCCGACGCGGTGCTCGCCGATCTCGCGGACTACAACCGCTACGACTGCGTCTCGACGCGCCGTCTGCGCAACTGGCTGATCGAGATCGCGCGGCAGAAGGGCGTCAGCCCCGCCCCTCCCGACGCCGCCGACCAGGTGATCTACGAGCCCTCTCCGCGGTCGGTGGCCCTCCTCGCCGACGCGGAGCGCGCCGTCGACGCGGGCCAGGACGGCCAGGTCCATCGCATCGCCGCAGCGGCGATCGACTACTTCCCGCGCGAGGCCAAGAGCTTCTGGGTCTCGCACTTCCAGCGGCTCCGTGAGCCCGTCACGATGTGGGAGGGCACGCGCGACGTGGTGCGCGTCGATGCGGGCTCCTCGGTCGTGCGCCGCGAGTGGAGCATCGGCGAGGGACGTCGGGTGATGTCCCGCGACATCGAGATCCGCGGTGAGGTCTCGCCGGGAACGACGCTGGGTGTGGGAGCGCAGCCGTTCGCACTCTACGAGGCACCGGCGCCGTTCGACGTCGACATCCCTTCGCGCGCGGTGCACGTGCCGCACGCCGTGACGGTGGCCGAGGTTCTCGACGACGGATTCCTCATCACCGAGACGGCGATCCAGGGGCAGACCTGGGACGAGCTCCCCCTTGCCCTGACGCCCGCCGCGCCGCCGCGGGTCGTCTCCCTGCAGGGAGCGATCGACGAATGGGCCGACGCCGTGCACGCCGCAGCTCCGGGATTCCCGGAAGATCCGGCGACCGACATCCTGCGCCGGATCCCGCCGCGTACACGCTCGGGCGCGCCGCTTCCGCCGGTGGAGGCCGTCGCCGGCGACCCGATCGACGCCATCGTCCGGGGCGTGCTCGACCTCGACCGCAGCTACCTCGCGGTGCAGGGGCCTCCCGGAACGGGCAAGACCTACACGGGGTCACGCGTGATCGCCCGGCTCGTGAACGAGCACGGGTTCAAGATCGGGGTCGTCGCGCAGTCCCACGCCATCATCGAGACGTTGCTCGCCCGAGTCGTCGCCGACGGCGTGGCGCCCGCGCAGGTCGCGAAGGCGCCGAAGGACCCCGATTCCGATCCCGCGTACACGGTGATCCCGAAGAGCGGCATGGCGGCCTTCCTCGCCGAGCACGCCGATGAGGGTGTCGTGGTCGGGGGCACCGCCTGGGACTTCAGCAACACCGCCCGCGTCGAGCGTGGAGGTCTCGATCTGCTCGTGATCGACGAGGCGGGACAGTTCTCGCTCGCCTCGACCATCGCGGTCGCGGCGGGTGCGAAGCGCCTGCTGCTCCTCGGCGACCCGCAGCAATTGCCGCAGGTCAGTCAGGGTGCTCACCCCGAACCCGTCGATACCTCGGCACTGGGATGGGTGATGGACGGCGATGCGGTCGTGCGCCCCGAGTACGGCTACTTCCTCGCCCGCTCCTGGCGCATGCATCCGTTCGTCGCCGCGCCGGTGTCGAAACTCGCCTACGCCGGCAAGCTCGCCTCCGCGCCGGGAACCGAGAAGCGATCCGTCGACGGCATCGACCCCGGGCTCCACGTCGTGCCGCTGAGACACCGTGGCAACGCGACGCAGTCGCCGGAGGAGGCCGCCGAGGTCGTGCGGATCGTCCGTGATCTCGTCGGGCGGACGTTCACCGACAACACCGGCGCCAACGCCGACACCGACGATGACAACACGACGACCCGCCCGCTCACCCCTGCCGACATCATCGTCATCACGCCGTACAACGCGCAGCGCCAGCTCGTGCACGAGGTGCTCGCGTCCGCGGGCTTCGGCGATGTCCCGGTCGGAACCGTCGACAACTTCCAGGGCAAGGAAGCGGTCGTCTCGATCACTTCGCTCGCCGCCTCCAGCGGACGCGATGCCCCGCGAGGTCCCGAGTTCCTGCTTCTGCAGAACCGATTGAACGTCGCGATCTCCCGCGCGCAGTGCGTCGCCTACCTGATCCACTCGCCGGCACTGCTCGACGATCTTCCCTATACGCCGGAGGGCGTGGCGCGGCTCAGCGCCTTCGCCCGCCTGGTGGGCGCGGCGGACTGACCGAGGCGAACCTGTGCATACCCGAGACGAGATACTTCGAGCAGCCGCGGAGTGGGCGTGGTTCCCCCGAGGATCCGAGAGCGAGAACGCGGAGTTGCTCCTCGTTCGCTACCCGCCTCGCTTCGGTGGGGGAGTACGAGGGTCGCAGGTGCGCTCCTCGTGGCGTGCGGACGAGATTCTCGACCATGCGATCTCCCGTACGGTGCGCTGGGGCGAAGACACCCTGACGTTCTGGACGAACCCCTCGGACGAGCCCGATCTGGAGGATGAGCTCCGCCGGCGTGGAGCCGAACACATCGACACCGTCGCGGTGTTCGCACGACCGATCGATGGGGAGGCCGCGGCCGCAGCACTTCCGCCGAACGGGGCCATCGCCGAGCTGGTCACGGACCTCGACCAGATCCGAGCGGTCGACGCGATCAACGTCGCGGTGTGGGAGCAGCTCGCTCTCGACGACGAGGGCCTCCGTGCCGAGTTCGATGAGCTCACCGCGTCGCTGGAGTCGCGCACCCACGGACGTGTGCTCGCGCGCCTCGCGGGGCAGCCGGTGAGCACGGGAGGGTGGACACTCGCCGACGGCTTCGCGCGTCTCTGGGGCGCGGCGACTCTCGAAGACCATCGCGGACGCGGCGCCTACCGTGCAGTCCTGTCCGAGCGCCTCCGGATCGCGGCGCAATGGGGCGCCATGACGGCTCTGGTGAAGGGACGCGTCTCGACCTCTGCGCCGATCATCGCGCGCGCCGGCTTCGAGCACTACGGGGATGAGCGTGCGTACCGCCTCATCGTGGGCTGAACAGCCGCCTGCGGATCAGACCGTGCCGTAGAGGCGGTCGCCCGCGTCGCCGAGGCCGGGCACGATGTACCCCTTCTCGTTGAGACGCTCGTCGAGCGCACCCAGCACGAGCGTCACATCGCGGTCGCCGACGAGCGCCTCGATCGCCGCGACGCCTTCGGGCGTGCCCAGGAGGCAGATCGCCGTGACGTCCTTCGCCCCGCGATCGAACAGGAACTGGATGGCCGCGGCGAGCGAGCCGCCCGTCGCGAGCATCGGGTCGATGGCGAAGCACTGCCGGTCGCTCAGGTCGTCGGGAAGACGCTCCGCGTACGTCGTGGGCTCGAAGGTCTCCTCGTCGCGCACCATGCCCAGGAATCCGACCTCGGCGGTCGGGAGCAGCTTGACCAGGCCCTCGAGCATGCCGAGGCCGGCCCGCAGGATCGGGACGACGATCGGGCGGGGCTCGGAGATCTTCACACCCATCGTCGTCGTGACGGGGGTCGTGATCTCGATCGGAGAGACCTTGACGTTGCGGGTCGCCTCGTACGCGAGGAGCGTCACGAGCTCCTCCGTCAGCTGGCGGAACACCGGCGACGGGGTACGCGCATCGCGCAGCACCGAAAGCTTGTGGGTGACGAGAGGGTGGTCGGCGACGTGAACACGCATGGAATACAGGCTAATGCGCCGAGCGGCCCGGCACGACATCGGATGCACCGCGCGCGGCGGACGCCGCATGCCGCTGTCGTAGGCTCGATCCATGACCGCCGCCGACCTGCCCGCGATGCGCCGTGCGCTCGTGCTCGCGGCGGAGGCGAGCACCGCGGACGAGATCCCGGTGGGTGCCGTGGTCGTCGACTCCGCCGGTCGCATCATCGCCGAGGGGCGCAACACCCGCGAGGAGACGCACGATCCCACGGGTCACGCCGAGGTCGAGGCGCTGCGCCGGGCCGCGGCATCCGTCGGCTCTTGGAATCTCGAGGGGCACACCCTCGTCGTCACCCTGGAACCGTGCCTCATGTGCGCCGGAGCGATCCTGCAGGCGCGCATCGGACGGGTCGTCTTCGGGGCGTGGGACGACAAGGCGGGAGCCGCGGGGTCGATGTACGACGTGCTGCGCGATCGCCGTCTGCCCTACCGGGCCGAGGTCGTCGGGGGACTCGAAGCGGATGCCGCTACCGCCCTGCTGCGCGACTTCTTCGCCCGCAAGCGCTGACGCTGCGGCCTGGCCGGTCAGTCCGAGGACTTGAAGACGAACGCGTCCGTCGGGGGCTCCGGATCGAGGGCAGGCCGGTACACGTCCGGCTCGATGTAGATCACGCGTGCGGCGGGAACGGCCTCGCGGATGCGTGCCTCGATCTCATCGATGTCGTCGGCGGCCTCGCGCACCGACTTGTCGGCAGTCAGTGCGATCTTCGCCGCGACCATGAGCTCGTCGGGGCCGAGGTAGAGGGTCTTGATGTGGATGAGCTTCTCGACCTCGTCGCCGGCGGCGATCGCGTCGACGATGCGATCGAGGTCGGCGGTGGTGGCGCCTTCGCCGACGAGCAGGCTCTTGGTCTCGATGCCCAGCACGATCGCGATGAGCACCAGCAGTACACCGATCATGAGCGTGCCGATCGCGTCGAACACCGAGTTGCCGGTGATGACGGTGAGCCCGACGCCGAGCAGTGCGAAGCTCAGACCCGCCAACGCCCCGGTGTCCTCGAGCAGAACGACGGGCAGTTCGGGCGCCTTGGAGCGGCGCACGAACGACACCCAGGACTGCCCCTTCTCGCGAACGAGGTTGCTCTCCTTGATCGCGGTGCGCAGTGAGAAGCTCTCGAGTCCGATCGCGATCACGAGCACGACGATCGGCAGCCACCACCACACGGGGTCCAGTTCGTGCGGGTGCGTGAGCTTGTCGATGCCCTCGTAGATGGCGAACAGGCCGCCGAGGGAGAACAGGATGATCGACACGACGAACGCCGAGACGTATCGCTCGCGGCCGTAGCCGAAGGGATGCGCGCGGTCGGCCTCGCGGCGCGACTTGCGTCCGCCGAGCAGGAGCAGGAGTTGGTTGCCGGAGTCGGCGATCGAGTGCACGGCCTCGGCGAGCATCGACGCGGACCCCGAGAGCAGCCAGGCGACGAGCTTCGCGAGCGCGATGCCCATGTTCGCCAGGAACGCTGCGATGATCGCCTTGCCGCCGCCGGATGCACTCATGCGTCGAGTCTAGATCGCCCCCTCTGGGGATCGCAGGTGCGCCCGCCGTAGGATGACGACATGGCTGACTCTCTCCCCGCTCTCGCGTTCCTCGGTGCCGGTTCGATGGGAGGGGCGATCCTGCGCGGCGTCGTCGCCTCGGGTGTCGCCGTCGACGGTGGGATCACCGCCACGAACCGCTCGCGGGTGAGTGCCGCCGACCTCGCCGACCTTCCCGGCGTCACGACCATCGCCCTCGAAGAGCGTCCCGACGGTAACCGCGACGCACTCGCTTCCGCCCGGATCGTGCTGGTGGGCGTGAAGCCGGGGATGGTGCCGGATCTGCTCCGCGAGATCGCCCCGCACCTCGCCCCGGACGCCATCGTGGTGAGTCTCGCCGCCGGTGTGACGCTGGCCACGTTCGCAGACGCGCTGGGCGCCGACGTGCACGTCATCCGCTCGATGCCCAACACCCCGGCGACGGTCGGCAAGGCGGTCACCGGTCTCGCCGCCGGCCCTGCATCGACGCCCGACGACATGGCGCTCGTGCGCCGCCTGTTCGAGACGGTTGGCGCCGTGATCGAGGTGCCGGAGTCGCAGATCGACGCGCTCTCGACGATCTCGGGTTCGGGCCCCGCCTACGTCTTCCTGCTCATCGAGGAATGGACGAAGGTCGGCCTCGGTCTCGGCTTCAGCGAGGCGGACGCCCGCCTGATGGCGGAGCAGACCTTCATCGGCTCGACGGCGCTGCTCGAAGCGTCGGGGGAGACCCCGGCCGAGATGCGCCGACGGGTCACGAGTCCGAAGGGCACGACCGAGCGTGCGATCGCGGTGCTGCAGGATGCGCACCTCGAGAAGACGTTCGCGGATGCTTCGGCGGCCGCGCTGGCGCGCGCTCGGGAGCTCGCCGCCGGGGCGTGACCATGCGGCTGCGATTCTCGGGCGAGATCTGGTTCTGGCGCGGGCCCGCGCCGTTCCACTTCGTGACCGTGCCCGAGACCGAAGCGGTGATGATCGGCGAGGTTGCCGCGGTCGTCACCTACGGGTGGGGGATGATCCCGGCATCCGTCACGATCGGCGGAACGCGCGTGACGACGTCGCTCTGGCCGAAGGACGGCGGCTACATCGTCCCGATCAAGAAGGCTCTGCAGGACGGTGAGGGCATCGGCATCGACGACGTCGTCGACATCACTCTCGACATTGACGCCTGACGCCTCGCCCGACCTGTACGAGTCGCGCGCGTCAGCGGTCGAGGGCGGCGAAGCGCTCGATGTCGCTGTTGGTGCCGGAGACGATGATCAGGTCGTGGTTCGTGACGATCGTGTTCGCCTCGGCGTAGCGGAACGGCTTGCCCGGGCTCTTGACGCCCACCACCGTGACGCGGTACTTCGTGCGCACGCCGGACTCGTTGAGGCCGATGCCTCGGATGAACTTCGGCGGGTACATCTTGGCGAGCACGAAGTCGTCGTCGAAGCGGATGAAATCGAGCATGCGGCCGCTGACGAGGTGGGCGACGCGCTCGCCGGCCTCGCGCTCCGGATAGATGACGTGGTTCGCTCCGACGCGGGCGAGGATCTTGCCGTGCGACTGCGAGACGGCCTTGGCCCAGATCTGCGGGACCTTGAGGTCGACGAGGTTGGCGGTGATGAGGACGGATGCCTCGATCGACGAGCCGACCGCGACGACCGCCACCTGGAAGTCCTGGGCGCCGATCTGGCGCAGGGCGTCGATGTTCTTCGCATCGGCCTGCACGGTGTGCGTGACGCGATCCGACCACTTCTGCACGAGCTCGAGGTTGCCGTCGATCGCGAGGACCTCTCGGTCGAGACGATCGAGTTCGCCCGCGCAGGCGGCGCCGAACCGGCCGAGACCGATGACGAGGACGGGAGCGTCGCCCCGGAGGACTTCAACCAACGATCGGCCTTTCCACGGGCAGTGAGTAATACTGCGATCGCGATGTCGCGGCGACTGCCGCGGCGAGAGTCACTGTACCAATGCGCCCCATGAAGATGGTGGCGGCGAGCACGTAGGAGCCGGCGTCGGGGAGCTCGGCGGTGAGGCCCGTCGAGAGTCCGACGGTGGCGAAGGCGGAGATCACGTCGAACAGCACGTGGCTGATGTCGGCCTTCGTGATCTGCGCGATGACGATGGTCGACAGGGCGACGATCGTGGCTCCCCAGGCGACGACGCTGAGCGCGACGCGCTGCACGTCGCTGGGGATGCGCCGGCCGAACACCTCGACGGACTGGCGACCCTTCGCCTCGGACCACACCGCGATCGCGAGCACCGCGAGGGTGGTGACCTTGATTCCGCCGGCGGTCGACGCCGATCCTCCACCGACGAACATGAGCATGCTCGCGGCGACGAGCGACGAGCCGTTGAGGTCGGCCATGTCGATCACGTTGAAACCGCCCGAGCGGGTCATCGCCGACAGGAAGAAGGCCTGGAACGTCGTGTCGGCGGCATCCATCGAGCCGAAGGTCTTCGGGTTCTGGTATTCGAGGATGAGGAAGACGGCGGCCCCGAGGACGAAGAGCAGCACGGTCGTCACGAGTGTGAGCTTGGTGTGCAGCGACCAGCGCTTGACGTGCCAGACGTGCTTGGCCAGCGAGTAGATCACGGGGAAGCCGATGCTTCCGAGGAAGACGCCGACCATCAGCAGCGACAGCACGAGGTAGTCGTCGGCGAACACCGCGACGCCGCCGTCGTTGGGGGCGAAGCCCGTGTTCGTGAACGCCATCGCGGCGAAGTATGGGGCTTCCCAGAGAGCGGCGATCGGACTCACCCCGGCCATCACGAGTCCGGGGTAGAGGAGCACGGCGAGCGCGCCCTCGATGATGAGCGCCGAGAAGGCGACGGTGCGCAGTAGCTGGCCGACCTCCCCGAGGCGGACGGTCTGGCTCTCGTTGACGACGCCGCCGTGCGCGCGCATCGGGTTGGTGTCGCCCGCGGCGAGGAGCTTGGCGCGCAACCCCAGGCGCTTCGAGATCACCATGCCCATGAGGGAGGCGAGGGTCAGAACGCCGAGACCGCCGATGTTCACGCCGACGAAGATGAGCACGTGCCCGAACGGTGACCAGTGGTTCGCCATGTCGACGGTCGCGAGGCCGGTGACGCAGATGGTCGAGACGGCCGTGAACAGCGCGTCGCTGAGCGGGGTGACGGTGCGATCGGCCGCAGCGATCGGCAGCGAGAGCAGCACCGTGAACACGAGGATCAGCAGCGCGAACACCACGATCGCGAGACGCGAGGGCGAGGAGGTGAGGATGTGGCGACCGTGGGCGGCGACATTGCGCAGGCGTTGCTTGGGGGACGACGCAGACACGATGCCCGACATCGCGTCCCCTTTCGTCTGCCTCCGCCGCAGATCGGCGCCGGCTCAGCACCTGCGACCGAGCCCTCGTCATGGTACTCCGTGCCGGGGACGACTACCCTGAACACATGACCGACATCTTCGACGTGATCGCAGACGGTACGAGGCGAGACATCCTCCAGCTCCTCCTGCGGCGCACCACCGAAGGAGAAGCGGGCACGAGCGTCAGCCAGATCGTCGCCGACCTCGGCATCAGTCAGCCCACGGTGTCGAAGCACCTCAAGGTGCTCCGCGACGCCGAGCTGGTGACCGTGCGCGAAGACGGTCAGCGTCGTTTCTACAGCCTCGCGGTCGAGCCGCTCGAGGTCGTCGATGACTGGCTGGTGCCCTTCCTCGTCGACGCGTTCGGCGACGACGCCCCCGACATCGCCTACCCCGGGGCCCCGATCCCCGAGAGTGCCGCGCACGCGGCGGAAGTGGTCGGGCGCGCGGCGGCATCCGCGAAGCACGTGGTCGCCACGGCCCTCAAGCGACTCGGCGCCTGACGCCCCGCTCGACACAGTTCGCCCCCGGCGACCGGGGGGCTGTCGTCGGGGGCGATGCCGCGGGCCCCAGCCCGCGTGTCCCGAGGCGGTGCCTGCCCCGGTCCTGCGCCGAGTGTGACACTTTCGGCTGAGTGAACCTCGGAGAGAGGCTATGCCTCTGCTGTGACGAGTGACGGCACCGTGAGTCCCACTGTTCACACCGGCCCCAAGGGTTTACACGCGTCACTGCCAACCCATAGAGTGTGCTCATTCGAGAAAGGGGTATGTGGGATGCCCGAAGTTCCTGACGTCCGGTTCCTCACTGTTGCTGAGGTGGCCGGGATCATGCGCGTGTCGAAGATGACCGTCTATCGGCTCGTGCACTCCGGCGACCTGCCGGCCATCCGTTTCGGACGCAGCTATCGCGTGCCGGAGTCCGCCGTGGCGGACGCCCTCCAGCGCCCGATCGCCGACGTCGGCTGACCGTGCGGGCGCCCGCATCGTCGGTGTGACGGCGCAGGCCCGACGGTTTGCTAGACTGATCCGAGGCATTTTTCCGTGCCCGTACCCGGGCGTCCGATCATCGCGACGCCCAACCCCCTGACTTAGTGAGGTTTCCGTGGGTTCTGTCATCAAGAAGCGCCGCAAGCGCATGGCGAAGAAGAAGCACCGCAAGCTGCTTCGCAAGACTCGCCACCAGCGCCGCAACAAGAAGTAAGCGGCCAAGACACGAGCGCCCCCGACAGCTCTTCGGAGCATGTCGAATGGGGGCGCTTTGTGTCTCTGCCGAAGGTCCGAGCAGCTCGAAGGAAGCCATGAAGTCGATCACCGTCACCGAACTCGCCGACCGCACGGGCACGCCGCTCATCGACGTGCGCGAGAAGGACGAGTTCGCGGCGGGCCACGTGCCCGGCGCCGTCAACATCCCGATGTCCGAGATCGGCAACCGACTCGAAGAGCTCCCGGCCGAGTCGTTCGACGTGATCTGCCAGGCCGGCGGCCGTTCGGCTCGCGTCGTCGAGGCGCTCGAAGCGCGCGGCTACGACGCCACCAACGTCGAGGGCGGCACGGGCGAATGGATCGCGCAGGGACGCGCGGTCGAGGTTCCCTCGGCGTGACCACGCTGACCCTCATCGGCAAGCCCGACTGTCACCTCTGCGACGTCGCCTCCGAGGTCATCGACGCCGTCGTCGCCGAGCTGCCGGATGCCGCGGCCGAGCGGATCGAGATCGTCGAGGCCTCGATCACCGAAGACCCCGCCCTGTTCGATCTGTGGTGGGAGAAGATCCCCGTCGTCCTGATCGACGGAGAACTGCACGCGCACTGGCGACTCTCGCCGGACCGACTGCGCACCGCCCTCGAGGAGGCCCTGAAATGACCATCCGCCATGTCGTCTCCTGGAAGCTCGCCTCGGAGGACGCCGACGAACGCGCCGCGCAGGCCGCCGAGGTGGCCCGCCGCCTCAACGCCCTCGACGGTGTCGTGCCGCAGCTGCTGTCGATCTCGGCCGGCGCGAACGTCGTGCTGCCGGAGTCGAACTGGGATGTCGTGCTCGTCGCCGACTTCGACTCCGTCGAGGCGCTCGACGAGTATCAGGTGCACCCCGCGCACGTCGAGGCGTCGGGATACATCCGGTCCGTCGTGAGCGCACGGGTCGCCGTCGACTTCGAGATCTGATCCCCGCACGCGTAACGCACCGAAACAAAACCGTAATCCTGGATCGGGCACTCTTAGTAGGGCATCCACCCGGCACGTGCCAGGATGTTCACCTATCGGCCCACTTCGGTGGGCCTTACCCTGCCATCGACTCTCAGGAGCTGTTATGCACCGTCGCACTACCTTCGCCGGCCTCGCACTCGTGGCTGCCGCAACCCTCGCGCTCGCAGGCTGCGCCGGCGGAACCGACTCCGGATCCAGCGAACCCGCCGCTGGTGACGAGTACGGACTGGTCACGGCCGGCACGCTCACCGTGTGCTCCGACATCCCTTACGCACCGTTCGAGTTCGAGGGTGGCGACAACGGAACCGGCTACACCGGCTTCGACATCGACCTTCTCGACGCGATCGCGAAGAAGCTCGATCTCAAGCTCTCGGTGCAGGACGTGGGCTTCGACGCGCTGCAGTCCGGCACGACCCTCGCCGCGGGCACGTGCGACATCGGCGCCTCGGCGATGACCATCACCGACGAGCGCAAGGCCAACATCGACTTCTCCGACCCGTACTACGACTCGCTGCAGTCGCTGCTCGTGCGCACCGACTCGGGCATCACGGGCATCGACGACCTCGCCGGCAAGAACGTGGGCGTCCAGCAGGGCACCACCGGTGAGACCTACGCGACCGAGAACGCCACGGGCGCCGAGCTCGTGCAGTACCCCTCGGACGGCGAGCTGTGGCCGGCAATGCAGTCGGGCCTCATCGACGCGATCCTGCAGGATCAGCCGGTGAACCTCGAGCACGAGAAGGCCGACAGCGCCTACGAGATCGTCGAGACCTACAACACCGACGAGTCGTACGGCTTCGCCTTCGCGAAGGGCGAGAAGGACGCGCTGCTCGCGGCCGTCAACGACGCCCTGCAGGAACTGCGTGACGGCGGCGAGTACCAGACGATCTACGACACCTACTTCACGGCCAACTGATCCGTGCGTCGTAGTCGTCTCGGAGGTCCTTCACAATGGCGTTGAAGCGAACTACCAAGAGCAAGCTGTACCGCTACATCGTCTACGCGGTCCTGATCGCCATCGTCGTCTGGGCGGCGGTCGGGACCAACTGGGCGAAGATCGGTCCGCTGTTCTTCAACCCGGAGATCGCGGTCAAGATGTTCCCCGGGATCATCACCACCGCACTCGTCAACACGCTGTGGTTCACGGCCGTCGCCTTCATCCTCGGACTGGTGCTCGGCGTGATCCTGGCGCTGCTGAAGATGTCGTCGATCCTCCCGTTCCGGTGGATCGCCACGGCATGGATCGAACTGTTCCGTGGGCTTCCCGCGATCCTGACGATCTTCGCCGTGGCCTTCATCCTGCCGATCGCGTCGGGAGTGCCGGGCAAGGACCTGGGCGGCCCCGTCGTCCTGGGGCTGATCGGTCTCATCCTCGTCGCTTCGGCGTACATGGCCGAGACGATCCGCGCCGGCATCCAGGCGGTTCCGAAGGGGCAGACCGAGGCCGCGCGTTCGCTCGGCATGTCTCCCATGAAGACCACGTTCTGGATCGTCGTGCCGCAGGGGTTCCGCATCATCATCCCGCCGCTCACGAACGAGTTCGTGCTGCTCCTGAAGGACACCTCGCTGCTGTTCATCGCGGGGACGTTCATCTGGTCGAAGGAGCTCACCAACTTCGCCCGTGATGCGGCGACGCAGAACTCCAACGCGACACCGCTGATCATGGCGGCGATCCTCTACCTGATCGTGACGATCCCCCTCACGCGCTTCAGCGCGTGGCTCGAGCGAAGGATGGCGAGGCAGCGATGATCACCGAACTGATTGATGTCCACGCCCCGGCGATCGATATCCAGGGTCTCGTCAAGACCTTCGGCGACAACGAGGTGCTCAAGGGCATCGACCTCACCGTCACCAAGGGCGAGGTCGTCTGCGTGATCGGCCCCTCGGGCTCGGGGAAGTCGACGCTGTTGCGCTCGGTCAACCTGCTCGAGGAGCCGACCGGCGGCAAGGTGCTGATCGAGGGGATCGACATCACCGACCCCGAGACCGACATCGACCGTGTGCGCACCCGCATCGGCATGGTGTTCCAGAGCTTCAACCTGTTCCCGCACCTCGACGTGCTCGGCAATCTCACGATCGCCCAGCAGCGCGTCAAGAAGCGCGGCAAGGTGGAGTCCGAGAAGATCGCGCACGAGATGCTCGCCCGTGTCGGCCTGGCCGAGAAGGCGAAGGCGTTCCCGGGGCATCTGTCGGGTGGGCAGCAGCAGCGCGTCGCGATCGCGCGTGCGCTGTGCATGAACCCCGACATGATGCTGTTCGACGAGCCGACGTCGGCGCTCGACCCCGAACTGGTCGGCGAGGTGCTGCAGGTCATGCGCACGCTCGCCGACGAGGGCATGACGATGCTCGTGGTCACCCACGAGATGGGCTTCGCCCGTGAGGTCGGCTCGCGCCTGATCTTCATGGACGGCGGTCACATCGTCGAAGAGGGCGACCCGCGCGAGGTCATCGGCAACCCGCAGCACCAGCGCACGAAGGACTTCCTCTCGCGCGTGCTGTGAGACGTTCACACACGATGAGGCCCCCCGGAGCGAATGCTCCGGGGGGCCTCATCGTTGTGGAGGAGGGATCAGACCTCGACGACCTCGGCGTCGGGGGCGTGGGTTCGCACGGACTCGATCCCGTTCTCCGCGGCGGACTTCGAGGAGTAGCCCTCGCTCGTCGCGATGACCTGACCGTTGCCGGCCTTGAGGCGGAACCGGTATTCGCCGGACCTGTCGGTGTAGAGCTCGAACTTGCCTGCCATGAGGCATCCTCTCTGTGGTGTCTGCGAGGCGGAGGGCCTCTCGTGCATCACGGTAGCGCCCGACCGCGTGCGGCGGTAGGGCGGGATTCAGGCGCGCGGGTGCACGGCTACGGGCTCGGGCGCGACCGCGATGCGGACGCGATCGCCGAAGGCGGGGTGGATGCCGGGGGCGTGCTGCACCCGGACGATCTCTCCCGCTTCGGTGCGAACGAGCGTGCGACGCATGCTGCCGAGGAAGGTGCTCTCCTCGACGATCGCGTCGGTTGCCGCATCCGCCTCCGAAGCGAAGAACACGTTCTCGGGGCGCAGGTACACGTCGACCGGGCCGTCGGCGGGCGTCTGCAGCGGCAGCCGCTGTCCCCACACGACGACGTGGTCGCCCTCGGCGACGCCGGCGACGATGCTCGAGAGACCCACGAACGCGGCCACACCGGCGGTCGACGGCGTCGTGTAGAGCTGCTCCGGCGACCCGATCTGCTCGATGCGGCCCGAGTTCATCACGGCGATCCGGTCGGAGACGGCGAGCGCCTCCTCCTGGTCGTGCGTGACGAACACGGTCGTGATGCCCAGGCGCAGCTGGATGCGGCGGATCTCGTCGCGCAGCTGCACGCGCACCTTGGCGTCGAGCGCCGACAGCGGCTCGTCGAGGAGCAGCACCTTGGGCTCGGTGACCAGGGCGCGCGCCAGTGCCACGCGCTGCTGCTGGCCGCCCGACAGCTGGTGCGGGTAGCGGTCGGCGAAGTCGGCGAGACCGACCAGGGCGAGAGCATCCTTCGCGCGCTTCGCGGATTCGGATGCCGACACCCCGCGGCGGCGCAGCCCGAAGGCCGTGTTCTCGGCGACGCGCAGGTGCGGGAACAGCGAGTACGACTGGAAGACCATGCCGATGTCGCGCTTGTTGGTCGGGACGCGCGAGACGTCCTGACCGCCGAGCAGCACCGCGCCCTCGTCGGAGCCCTCGAGGCCCGCGAGCACGCGCAGGAGCGTGGTCTTGCCGCAGCCCGACGGACCCAGCAGCGAGACGAACTCACCCGGGGCGATGTCGAGGTCGACGCCGTGCAGCACGCGGTTGCCCGCGTAGCTCTTCACGATGCTCTGCAGCTGCACCCGGGTGCCCTCGCCCGCCTCGGCGAGCAGCAGGTTGTCCTGGGTGCGGGGGAGTGCGTGATCGATGGTCATGAGTGGGCCTTTCCGTTGCCGCGTGCGACGCGACCGATGAGGAGGAGAAGGAGGAACACGAGCGCAAGTGCCAGCAGCGTGAAGATCGCCGGCGCGTACGGGTCCTGCTTCTGCACGACGACCATGGCCGTCTGGAACACCTGCCGGTTCAGCAGCGAGGCGATGGTGAACTCGCCGAGCACCACCGCGATGGAGATGAGCGACGCGGCCAGCAGGCCCTGGCGGAGGTTGGGCGCCAGCACCTTGAGCACGACCGTCGGCCAGCTCGCCCCGAGCGACCGTGCGGCCTCGGAGAGCGTGCGCAGGTCGGCGGCGTCGATCGACGCCTGGATCGAGCGGTAGGCGAAGGGCAGCACCGTGATGCCGTACGCGAACGCGAGCGTCCACGTGCCGGTGCCCACCGAGCGGCCGATCTGCAGGTAGATCGGGGCGAGACCGACGACCAGCACGATCGCGGGGATCGAGATCGGCAGCAGCACCGCGAACTCGAAGATCGGCTTGAGCTTGCCGAAGCGCAGGTTCACCAGGATCATCGTCGGCGCGAGCAGGAACAGCACGATCGCGACGGTGACGACGGCGAGGATGAGCGAGTTGCCGAGACCGATCCAGATCGGCTTGATCGCCGCGGAGGCGGCGGGGTCGAACAGCGCGAGCCAGTGGTCGAACGAGAGCCCGCTCTCGGTGTCGCGCAGCGTGTAGAGGAACGTCGACACGAGCGGGATGGCGAAGAACAGGCCGACGAGGATGCCGATGACCCAGCGGGTCGTGAGCGAGGGGGCGAGACGGTTCACGACTGCCACCTCGCGGCCCGACGCTGGATCAGCGAGTACAGGGCCATCACGACGCCGACCACCACGATCATGCCGAGGGCGAGCGCGCCCGCGAGGTTCTCGCGACCGAGCACGGTCTCGCTCGTGAGTGCGGTGCGGATCTGCAGCGGCACGATCTGCGAGCCCTGGCTCGCGAGAGCGGCGGCCGTGGCGTAAGAGGAGAACGAGTTCGCGAACAGCAGCAGCAGGCTCGCGAGGAACGACGGGGCGAGCACCGGGAGCCCGATGCGCAGCCAGAAGCTCGTGCGCGTGCCGCCGAGGGTGAGGTTCGCCTCGGCCCACTGCGGCTTGAGCGCGGCGAGGGCCGGCATGAAGGTGATGACCATGAGGGGGATCTGGAAGTAGATGTACGGCAGGATCAGGCCGGGCAGTTCGTAGAGCCACGTGCCGTTCTCGTAGATGTTGATGCCGAACGTGTCCTTGAGGAACACCGTCAGCACACCCTGGATGCCCATCATCGCGATGAAGGCGAACGCCAGCATCACGCCGCCGAACTGGGCGAGGACTCCGGCCGCGGCATCCACCGACGAGCGGATCGCGCCCTGCGGATTCATCCCGAGGAGGGCGTAGCAGACGAGCGCGCCGACGACGGCGCCGACGACGGCGGTCAGGAGCGAGATCCAGGCGGAGTTGGCGAACGCGTTCAGTACGACGGGATCGCCCAGTGCCGACACGTTGGTCCAGGTGAACGAGCCGTCCTTGGTGAAGAAACCGGAGCCGATCGCGAGCAGCGTCGGCACGGCCAGGAACAGCACGATGTAGGCCGCGAAGGGCACGAGACCCAACCAGGCCCAGGAGGGCGCGGACCGCCGGGCCCGCGCGGTGTGCGCGGGCCCGGCGGTGGTAGCGGGAGCGGATGCCGGAGCATCCGCCCCCGTGTCGACGAGCGCCGTCACTGGACCGCCGCTGCCCACTTCTCACCGAGCAGCGTGCCGGCGTTGGTGGACTGCTCCTCGGTGGGGACGACCGTCTCCTCGGGAACCTCGGGCAGAGCCGCAGCGAGGTCGGCGTCGATCGTGCCGGCCTCGGTCATGGCCTCCATGCGCACGGGGCGAGCGCCGCCGCCGAGCCACAGGTTCTGCACCTCGTCGCTGTAGAGGAACTCCTGCCACAGGCGCGCCGCAGCCGGGTGCGGGGCGTCGACGTTGACCGCCTGGTTGTAGTAGCCCGCGTAGCCGGTGCCGTCGAAGACCACGACCTCCCAGTTGGGGTTGTCGGCCTTGTGCGAGGCGTTCAGGTAGTCCCAGTCGAAGACGACGGGGGTCTCGCCGCTCGCGACGGTCGCCGTGGTCACGTCGACCTTGAGCAGGTTGCCGGCCTTCTGCAGCTCCGAGAAGAAGTCGATGCCGGGCTGGAAGTCGTCGAGCGTGCCCTCGGACTGGACGGTCGCGAGACCGACCGCGGCGAACGCGGCACCGGCCTGGGTCGGGTCGCCGTTGATCGCGACGGCACCCTTGTAGTCGGCCGAGAGCAGATCGGCGAGCTCGGCGGGAGCGTCGAACTTCGACGAGTCGTAGCCGACCGACATGTATCCGCCGTAGTCGCCGACGAAGAGACCGGTCGGTTCCTTGAGCTCGGCGGGGATGTCGTCCCACGTCTGCACCTTGTAAGGGGCGAAGTAGTCGGTGTTCTGGAGCGCGACCGTGAGGCCGATGTCGAAGACGTCCGGAGCGGTGTCGAGGCCCTTGTTGGTCTCGGCGGCCTGGATCTCCTCGGCGCTGGACACGTCGGGGGAAGCCTCGTTGATGGTGATCTCGGGGTACTTCTCGGCGAAGAGGTCGAGGATCTCGCCGTAGTTCGCCCAGTCGCGCGGCAGCGCGATGACGTTGAGCTGGCCCTCCGCCTTGGCGGCGGCCTCGAGGTCGGCGAACGTGCCGAAGTCGGCGACGGACGTCGCGGTCGCGGCGTCGGTCGAGCCCTCGCCGGCGTCGGTCGCGTCGGCGGCGCCGGAGCAGGCGGTGAGTGCCAGAGCGGCGGTGGTGACCAGTGCGATACCGGCGCCGATGCGCGCGCGGCGGGTGAAGCGTGCCATGAGTGTCCTCTCGGGTGACCGGCGGTGCGCCGGTTCGGGTTGCGAGAGGAAACTATGGGCCGTGAGTTACCGGCCGGAGCGGCGTGGGTGAACGGAGGGTGACCGGGTGGTGGCGGGGTGGGGTGCGCCGCGTCGTGGCGCGGAGTTCAGGCGGTCTCTACCGTGTATTTGAAACCGAGATGTGACCCGATATACCCCAATTTCTCGTAGAAGCGGTGTGCGTCGGTGCGCGCGGCATCGGAGGTGAGCTGCACCATCGCTGCTCCGACCGCGGGTGCGGCCTGCTCGCCGACCCAGCGCATCACGGCCGACCCGATGCCCGACGACCGCAGGTCGCTCTGCACCCGGACGGCCTCGACGAGCAGCCTCCGGGCGCCCCGACGCGCCATGCCCGGGATCGAGGTGAGCTGCAAAGTGCCGACGATCGCCCCGTCGAGCTCGACGACGAGCAGGTCGTTCGACGGCTCGGCGAGGATCTCGAGGAGCGCCTCGGCATACGCCGGCCGGTCTTCCGCCGAGGCGACATCGCCGCGCGCTGCACTGATCGGGTCGTCGGCGAGCAGGGCGATCACGGCATCCGTGTCGTCGGCCGTCGCGCGGCGCAACACCGCGCTCCCCAGGCGCGACGCGAACGGGTACGGCAGGGGGAGGGCCTCGATCATGGCTCCAGTCTGCCAGCGGGCGCGTCGCACGCCGACGAGCAGATGCCGGTGCACGCCCGAGTCTCTGGAATCATGGCCGGGTGGATATCGGCACCGTGCTCGGACTCGAGCAGCTCACCTGGGGGATGCTGCTGCTCGTCGTCATCGCCGCTTTCGCCGCGGGCTGGATCGATGCCGTCGTCGGGGGCGGTGGGTTGCTGCAACTGCCCGCGCTGCTGCTCATCCCCGGGATCGCGCCGATCCAGGCGCTCGCGACCAACAAGCTCGCCTCGGTGTTCGGCACTGCGACCAGCAGCGTCACCTACTATCGGCGCGCGAAACCCGACATCCGCACCGCGATCCCGATGGCCCTCATCGCGCTCGCCGGATCGTTCGGCGGCGCCGCGGTGGCCACGCTGCTGCCCGCCGCGGCGTTCAAGCCGATCATCGTCGTGGCCCTGCTCGCTGTCGCACTCTTCACCGCCTTCCGGCCGCAGATGGGCGCGGCGACCATGCTGCGCTTCCACGGGCACAAGCACCACATCATGGCCGGCGCGGCCGGTCTCGTGATCGGCTTCTACGACGGCATGATCGGGCCGGGAACGGGGACGTTCCTCGTGATCGCGCTCGTCGCGCTGCTCGGCTACGACTTCCTGCAGGCGAGCGCCAAGGCCAAGATCGTCAACCTCGCCACCAACCTCGGTGCGCTGCTGCTCTTCATCCCGCATGGCTCGGTGCTGTGGGTGCTCGGGGGGATTCTCGCGGTCGCCAACGTCGCGGGCAGCTACCTGGGGTCGCGCATGGCGATCTCGCGCGGCACGAAGTTCATCCGCGTGGTCTTCCTCGTCGTGGTGATCGCCCTGATCGCCAAGCTCGGCGTCGACGTGTGGAACGAGAACCTCGCCCCGGCGCTCGGACTGGTGCACTAAGTCGAGACAAGACGAAGTCGGAGGTGCGCTCAGACATCTGACGTGAGTGCTGCACGATAAACCAGTTCCGACTTGGCTTGACGCGAGTGCGTTCGCTTGTTGGACTCGAAAGATGGTCTTCTTCACAGAGCTGCCCCCGGAATCTGCGCCCACTCCCATCCGGGCTGTTGAAGCCTCGCCCTGGCTTTATCCGCCGAAGGACGAGCTGCCCGTTGCGGTCCCGTTGGTCAGACGCCTCGCGAGGGTGCCGGGCGCGCGTCTCAGCTTGCGACGGGTCGATGTGTACCGTGCTGGCGTGGAGTTCGTCCTGCGGTTCGACATGGGCATAGAAGCGGGTCTTGATTCCGAGAGGGAGCGGCACCTGCGTGACCTTCTGCATCCGCGCGGGTTCCGCCCGGACCCGACGCGGCAGATGCGGCTTGGTGTGATGTTGTCGGACGGTTCTCGCGCGGATGCGACAGCTGACTCGCGTGGCCTTCCACGCGGTGTTGAGGAGCCGGACGGTCCCACCTTGACGTTCTCCGGTGGCGGTGGCGAGGGTAGCGGGGATCGATGGACGACCGAGTTTCGCGCCTGGTTGTGGCCGCTGCCTCCGAAGGGCGCGTTGACGCTCTACTACTTGTTCGAAGGAATCGGCATCGAAGAGGGCTCCCTCGAGGTCGAGGCCACCGAATTGAGGGAGGCGAGTCGCGACGTCCTGGACGTCTGGACTCCCTGACACCGGCACGCACAAGACTCCAACACGCGACGAGGTCAGGCTGGTCAGCCAGCGAAGAGTAGCTGCGAGGCAGCGAGCCCCCGCGGCGCGCCGGAGGGTCGCACCGTGCTGGTGCACACGGACGATCGTGGAATCGATTGAGGTCACCCCATGGATCCTTCGACGGGCTCAGGGGCCCAGCAACGCGACAGGCCCAGCACCCGGAACCGGGTTGCTGAGCCTGTCGAAGCATCCCCACAGGGGGCAGAGGGTCAGGCCTCGTCGTCCTCCGGCTCGTAGTCGACGCCGGCCTCGGCGCGCTGCTCGGCCGAGATCGGAGCGGGCGCAGCCGTGAGCGGGTCGTAGCCGTTGCCCGACTTCGGGAACGCGATGACCTCGCGGATGGACTCGGTCTTCGTGAGGTGCTGCAGCACGCGGTCCATGCCCAGCGCGATGCCGCCGTGGGGCGGTGCACCGAACTTGAACGCGTCGAGCAGGAAGCCGAACTGCTCATCGGCCTGCTCGTCGCTGATGCCCATGACCTCGAAGACCCGCTTCTGGATGTCTTCGCGGTGGATGCGGATCGAGCCGCCACCGAGCTCGGAGCCGTTGCACACGATGTCGTACGCGTAGGCGAGGGCCGATCCGGGGTCGGTGTCGAACGTCGCCTCGAACTCCGGCTTCGGTCCGGTGAACGCGTGGTGCACGGCGGTCCAGGCTCCGGCGCCGACGGCCACGTCACCCGAGGCCACGGCATCTGCCGCCGGCTCGAACATCGGAGCGTCGACCACCCAGGTGAAGGCGAACTCGTCGGGGTTCAGGTAGCCCAGGCGGCGACCGATCTCGACGCGGGCGGCGCCGAGGAGGGCGCGACTCTCCTTCGTGGCGCCCGCGGCGAAGAACACGCAGTCCCCGGCCTCGGCGCCGACGAGCTCGGCGAGACCCGCCTGCTCGGCCTCGGAGAGGTTCTTGGCGACGGGGCCGCCGAGCGTTCCGTCCTCGTTGAAGAGCACGTAGGCGAGACCGCGCGCGCCGCGCTGCTTCGCCCAGTCCTGCCAGGCGTCGAGCTGCTTGCGGGGCTGGCCCGCGCCGCCGGGCATGCGCACGGCGCCGACGTACTCGGCCTGGAAGACGCGGAACGTGGTGTCGGAGAAGTACTCGGTCGCCTCGACCAGCTCGAGGCCGAAGCGCAGGTCGGGCTTGTCGGAGCCGTACTTCGCCATCGCGTCGGCATAGGTCAGGCGCGGCAGCGGGGTCTGCACCTCGACGCCGATCGTCTTCCACATGGCGACGACGAGCGACTCCATCAGGCGGATGACGTCTTCCTGGTCGACGAAGCTCATCTCGATGTCGAGCTGCGTGAACTCGGGCTGGCGGTCGGCGCGGAAGTCCTCGTCGCGGTAGCAGCGCGCGATCTGGAAGTACTTCTCGACGCCGCCGACCATGAGCAGCTGCTTGAAGAGCTGCGGCGACTGGGGCAGGGCGTACCAGCTGCCCGGGCTCAGGCGCGCGGGCACGAGGAAGTCGCGGGCGCCTTCCGGCGTGGAGCGCGTGAGCGTCGGGGTCTCGACCTCGGTGAAGTCGTCGGCGTGCAGCACGTCGCGGATCGCCTTGTAGACGTCGGAGCGCAGGCGAAGGGCGGATGCCGGGGCCGGACGGCGCAGGTCGAGATAGCGGTACTTGAGGCGGGCCTCCTCGCCGACGGTCTCGCTATCGGCCAGCGCCGTCGAGACCTGGAAGGGGAGGGGCGCGGACTCGTTGAGCACCTCGACGGTGGTCGCGATGAGCTCGATCTCGCCGGTGGGCAGGTTCGGGTTCGCGTTGCCCTCGGGGCGGCGCGACACCTCGCCCGTGACCTTGAGGACGAACTCATTGCGCAGCGGGTGGGCGATCTCCTCGTCGCGGATGACGACCTGGGCGATGCCCGACGCATCCCGAAGATCGATGAACGCGACTCCTCCGTGATCACGACGGCGATCGACCCACCCCGCGAGGGTGACGGTCTGACCGATGTGCTCGGCTCGCAGTGAGCCTGCCGAGTGGGTGCGAAGCACGGAGTATTCCTTCTGTTCTGTGAACGGGCGAACCCGCCCATTCTACGGGGGCGCGCGGCGTGTCTCCGGCGGGCGGAGGGGATCAGTAGGGTGGCAGGGAAAAGGAAGGTGCTCCCATGGAACTCGCCCTCGTCCCCGCCGCCGATGTACCGGTCGTCCCCGATTTCGTCTCCGCGTTCTTCTCGGGAACCACGAGCGTCATCGGCATCATCTTCTACGTGCTGCTGGCGATCGCCTGGTGGAAGGTGTTCACGAAGGCCGGGTACCCGGGCATCCTCGCGCTGATCCCCATCGTCAACGCGATCTTCCTGCTGCGCATCGCCGGGATGTCGGGCTGGTGGGTGCTGCTCTACCTGGTGCCGATCGCCAACGTCATCCTCGCGATCGTCGTCGCGGTCAAGGTGGGCGATCGTTTCGGCAAGGGTGGTGCGTTCTCGTTCTTCCTGCTGTTCCTGATCCCGTTCATCGGGTACTTCATCCTCGGGTTCGGGGACTCCCGCTACCGCAAGGCCTGACGTGCCGGCATCCCGTCTGCACCTCGTCCGTCACGGCGAGGTCCACAATCCCGGCCGCGTGCTCTACGGCCGTCTGCCCGACTTCCACCTCAGCGACGACGGACGGCGCATGGCGCTCGACGCGGCCGAGCACGTCGCCGGTCTCGGTCGCGACGTCGAGGCCCTGCGGTGCTCGCCGCTGGAGCGCACGCAGGAGTCGGCCGCCCCGTTCGCCGAGCGCTTCCACCTCGAGCCGGTGCTCGACGAACGCGTCATCGAGCCGACCAACGTCTTCGAGGGCACGCAGATGCGCCGCTCGCTCATGAACCCGCTCAACTGGTGGCATCTGCGGCAGCCCTCGGTGCCCAGCTGGGGCGAGCCGTACGTCTCGGTCGCCGAGCGCATGCGCGCCGCGATGGACGAGCTCTGGCACACCACCGAGGCGGGCGACGCGGTGATCGTGTCGCACCAGGCACCGATCTGGATCACGCACCTGTCGGTCGCCGGACTCCCGCTGCGGCACGATCCGCGCACCCGGCGCTGCGCCCTGTCGAGCGTGACCTCGTTCGAGCGGGTCGGCGACGTGTGGCGTGAGGTCGACTACGCCGAACCCGCGGCGACGGGCGGCGCGGTCGACGTCGGCGCCGTCTGAGGCGTCCCGTTCGAGGCCCTGGGAGCTACGCGCCCTCGGCCATCAGCGACTGGATGTGACCGACGGCGGCGAGCTGACCCGCCGCGACCGCCAGCGCGACCGCAGCCATCGCGCCGGGCAGCGAGGCGCGGTGTGCGATGTCGCCCGCCGCCGACACCCCAGCGACGGAGGTGCGGCCGAAGTCGTCGATCTCGATCGCGCCGGACGGGAGCATCGCGAGTCCGAGCTGCTCGGCGAACGGGGCGCGCTGGCGCGAGACCACCGAGGCGACGAAGATGCCGGCGACAGATGCTTCGCCCTCCGCCGTGGTCAACGTCACCGTCTCTCCCTCCCGCGCGATCGACAGAGGTGACGAGGGGGCGACGACGGCGCCGAGCGCCTCGAGGGTCGCGCGATCCTCCTCCGCGAAGGAACCCTCGGTGGGGAAGACCGTGATCGACGACACGATCCGGCCGAGCAGCCCGATCAGATGGGCGGCGCGGGCGGCCTCTCCGATCACGGCGATCGGCTTGCCCGCATGCTCGTGCCCGTCGCAGAACGGGCAACTGAACGCCCCGACGCCCCACAGCTCCTGCAGCCCGGAGATCGCGGGCAGTTCGTCGGCCATGCCGGTCGCGAGCACGATGCGCCGCGCCGCGACCGTGCCGCCGTCGGCGAGTTCGAGCGTGAACGCCCCCTGTTCTCCGTCGATCCGCTCGACGCGGACATCGCGCACCTCGACGTCGGCGTACTCCGCGAGCTGGGCGCGGGCGGTCGCCCGGAAGTCGGCGGGCGGGGTGCCGTCGTTCGCGGCGACGTTGTGCATGTGCAGCACCGTGCCGTTGCGGTACTCGCCCGAGTCGAGCAGCAGCGCCGAGCGGTGCATCCGTCCCAGCGTCAGCGCCGCCTGCAGGCCCGCGGGGCCTGCGCCGATCACGATCACGTCGTACATGAGGGGTCCTTCCGACCGGGTGGATCTTGCGTTCGCGATCAGTCTGTGACTTCATGTCGGGATGAAGTCAAGCGACGGGGCGCGAGGTTGACATCACTAGTTCGGCTAGTAATCTAGTTTTGCGAGCATTGTCCGGATGGTCGCACCACACGGAGGGAGCGGGACATGATCGAACGGGAAGAGATCGCTGCGAACGAGGATGGCGCGGGCGCCGAGGGGGAGCGCTTCGGGAAGTGGTTGTCCCTGATCAATCAGGAGGACTGAGGTGAGCACCGCGGAGGCTCCCGCCACCATCTGGAACGCGATCGATCAGTCGTACGCGCTCGACGTCGCCCGCGCCGTGGAGCGCGTGCGCGTCGCAGAGGACCAGCTGGCGCGTCGACGTCAGGCGTCGTGTGGACCGAGTCCGCTGCTTCGCGAGATCACCCGGCTCATCGCCGAGGCCGACCATCGCAACCAGGCGATCACTCCCGGTGACCTCGCGTCCGAGTTGCAGGTGACGACCGCCGCGATCTCGAAGGCGCTCGAGAAGCTCGAGACCGCGCGGGTCATCACCACGCAGCGGAATCCCGCGGACAGTCGCTCGAAGCTTCTCGTTCCCCTGCGGCGGATCGATCCCTCGGAGGGGCTCGACGCCACGGCGGTCGCCGTCCACCGGATCGCGACGGACCTGAGCGCCGAGCAGTCGGCGGTGGTGAGCGACTTCCTCGAGAAGGTCGCCGACCTCATCACGAGGGAGTGCCGGGACTGACGGCGTCGCTTCGGCGGTCGAGCGGCGGACCTTGCGTCCACGCTCCGTTTGTGACTTCATGTTGGGATGAAGTCACATGCCGAGCATCCGTGGTCCGTCGGCGATGTCGCCGCCCGCGTCGATCTGCCCACCAACGTGCTGCGCCACTGGGAGTCGGTCGGACTGCTGACCCCCGCTCGCGACGACGCCGGCCGCCGTCGGTACGGCGAAGACGACGTCGTGCGTATCGCCGTGATCCAGCGCAGCAAGGCCGCGGGCATGACGCTCGATCAGATCGCGGTGCTGCTCGA
Source organism: Microbacterium sp. NPDC087868 (assembly GCF_044900755.1). Classification (NCBI taxonomy): domain Bacteria; kingdom Bacillati; phylum Actinomycetota; class Actinomycetes; order Micrococcales; family Microbacteriaceae; genus Microbacterium; species Microbacterium sp. NPDC087868. The sequence goes on along the minus strand of NZ_JBJDNO010000003.1, from coordinate 230,315 downwards.
CGACAGCAGTTGGGGGCGCCATCAGGTGCTGCAGTCGCACATCGACGACATCGACCGCCGCATGGAGGAGATGCGTCGCTCGCGCGAGATGACCGAGCACGCGCTGCGCTGCCGCTCGCACGACATCGCCACCTGTCCGCGTTTCCGGGCCGGCGTCGACGACGTGCTGTCGCGGTTCTGAGGGGCTCCGGTGACGGCGCCCGCGTCCGGCCTAACCATAGGAACCTCGGCGTAAACTCGTAACCGTGCCACTCGCCTCGAGGATTCACCCGATCCGCAGCGGCCGCCCCTCCCGCACTCGCCGTTCCCGGCGTGCGGTCGGAGTCGCGCTCGCCGCGGTGCTTGCCGTCGGCCTGACCGCCTGTGCTCCGGATGCCGTGAGCGAGTCGTTCCTGAGCGGTGAGAACACCGGCTACGTCGCCGCCGATGGCGCGATCCAGGAGATCCCCGTCGCCGAGCGCGGCGAGCCGATCGACTTCTCGGGCGTCACCGAAGACGGCGAGGCCTTCGACAGCGCCGACATCGCGGGCCAGGTCACGGTCGTGAACTTCTGGTACGCCGGCTGCGCGCCGTGCCGCGTCGAGGCCGGCGATCTCGAGTCGGTGTGGCAGGAGTACGAAGACCAGGGTGTGTCGTTCATCGGCATCAACACCCGCGATCAGGCCGACACGGCCAAGGCCTTCTCGACCGAGTTCGAGATCACCTACCCGAGCCTGATCGACGTCGACACCGCGCAGGCCAAGCTCGCCTTCGCGGCCGAGACGCCCATCCAGGCCACCCCCACCACTCTCGTGCTCGACAAGCAGGGCCGCGTCGCCGCCCGCATCATCGGGCCCATCGACGGGACCTCGATCCTGTCCACGCTCGTCAAGGACGCGCTCGCGGAGAGCGCGTGAATCCCCAGGACATCATCGGTTCGGGAGCGCTCTGGCTGGCGATCCCGGTCGCTCTGCTCGCCGGGCTCATCTCGTTCCTGTCTCCCTGCGTGCTGCCGCTCGTGCCGGGGTACCTCGGCTTCCTCGGCGGATCCGTGGCTCCCCGCCCGGTGAACGGCGCGACCGCGTCGACGGATGCCTCGGCCCCGGGTCGCGGTCGCCTCGTCATCGGCGTGCTTCTCTTCATCGCCGGCTTCAGTGCCGTCTTCGTCGCGATCACCTCTCTCGGTGGTGTCGCGAGTGTCTTCCTGATCCAGTGGGGCGAGCTCATCACGCGCATCCTCGGCGTCGTGATCATCCTCATGGGGCTCGTCTTCCTCGGGCTGTTCGGCTTCGCGCAGCGTGAGCTGCGCTTCCACGTCGACGGCAAGTACGGCGTCATCGGGGCGCCGCTGCTCGGCATCGCCCTCGGGATCGGCTGGGCGCCCTGCCTCGGCCCCACCCTGACGGCGATCTTCGCCCTCTCCTTCAACGCCGGCGACCCGGTGCGCGCGGGGGCCCTCGGTCTCGCCTATTCCCTCGGCCTCGGCATCCCGTTCCTGCTCGTGGCCCTCGGCTTCGGTTGGGCGACCACGGCCATCGGATTCCTGCGCCGCCACATCCGCGTCGTCAACATCATCGGCGGCGTGCTGCTGATCGCCCTCGGCGTGCTGATGGTGACGGGGCTGTGGACCGACATCATGTCCCGATTGACGGCGGTGATGAGCAGTGTCATCCTCCCGCTCTGATCACGAGGCGACCGAGAAGAAAACCCGGAAGAACGAGAGTGCCGTGAGCAGCAAGACGCCCAGGTCCAGCGATCCGCTGCGGCCGTCCGACCACGTCGACGGCGACGACTCGATCACGCAGCCGCGCCTCGGTTTCGTCGGGTGGCTGCGCTGGGGCTGGCGCCAGCTGACCTCGATGCGCACCGCGCTGATCCTGCTGCTCGTGCTCGCGGTCGCCGCGATCCCCGGATCGATCTTCCCGCAGCGCATGGCCGACCCGAACGGTGTCACGCAGTGGCAGCGCGACAACCCCGATCTCTTCCCGATCCTCGACGGCCTCAAGCTCTTCGACGTCTATCTGTCGCCGTGGTTCTCGGCGATCTACCTGCTGCTGTTCACTTCGCTCGTCGGCTGCGTGATCCCGCGCATCCGGCACCACTGGAAGGCGCTCCAGGCCCGCCCGCCCCGCACGCCCGCGCGGCTGCAGCGGCTCGACGACTTCCGGGCCGTCACCCGCGATCTCTCCGCGACCGCGGGGAACGGCGAGAAGACGGATGCCGAGGCCGAGGCATCCGCATCGATCGCCGTCGCGACCAAGCAGCTCAAGGCACTCGGGTATCGGGTCGAGCGCTACGACCGTGGGCGCACCTTCTCGGTGTCGGCCGAGCGCGGCTACTGGCGCGAGACCGGCAACCTGCTCTTCCACCTCGCGCTCGTCGGCGTGCTGGTCACGGTCGCCATCGGCGGCGGCTTCGCGTATACCGGTCAGCGGGTGCTGGTCGAGGGCGAGACGTTCGCGAACACGCTCGTCGACTACGACTCGATGAACCGCGGACGGTTCGTCGCCGACGACGCCCTCGCGCCCTACTCGATGCGCCTCGACACCTTCGATGTCTCGTACACCCCGTTCGGCGAGGCGGGTTCCGGCCAGGCCGGCGACTTCTCGGCCAACGTCACGGTCAAGGAGAACGGGGAGGAGCGCACCGGCTCCATCAAGGTCAACGAGCCGCTGCCCGTCGCCGACGACGACATCTTCCTGCTCGGCAACGGTTACGCCCCCACGATCACGGTGCGCAACGCCGACGGCGACGTGGTGTTCACGAACAGCGTGCCGTTCCTGCCGCAGGACACCAACATGACCTCGCTCGGCGTGATCAAGGTCACCGACGGACTCCCCGAGCAGCTCGGCCTGCTGGGCTTCTTCTACCCGACGACCGCCGTGCTCGACACGGGCGCGTTCTTCTCGGCCTACCCCGCGCTCACCAACCCGACCCTCACGCTCGACGTGTACTCGGGCGACCTCGGCATCAACGACGGCACCCCGCGGTCGGTCTACGTGCTCGACACCACCGACCTCACCCAGCTCACCGGTCGCGCGGTCGATAAGGACTCGATCGAGCTCGCTCCGGGCGAGACCGCCGACCTGCCGAACGGCATGGGAACGGTCACCTTCGAGGACGAGTCGCCCGAGGGTGCGACCGACGCCACCCAGTCGGTCAAGCGCTTCGCCTCGCTGCAGATCCACCGCGACGAGTCCGGCGTCTGGGTGCTCGGCTTCGCGGTGCTCGCGCTCGGCGGACTCATGCTCGCGCTGTTCGTGCCCCGCCGCCGCATGTGGGTCAAGGCCACGGTCGAGGGTGACTCCGTCTCGCTCGAGTACGCAGGCCTCGCCCGCGGCGAGGACCCGACGATCGCGGTGGCGCTCGACGACATCGTCGCCGGCCACGGCCGCCTGCTCGATGCAGCCGGGGGTACGGTCGCCCGCGAACCCGCCGCCGACGACCTCACCGAAGATCTCGCGGATGCCGACCCGACGGCATCCGACTCCCCGAAAGTAGACTGACACCATGTTCGACCTCGAAGTGATCTCGCCGGTCCTGCTCTGGACCGCGATCGCGATCTACGCCGCGGCTTTCATCGCCTTCGCATTCGACCTCGCGCGCCGCTCGCAGATCTCCGCCGACGCGCAGACCGTGCGCGAGGCCGAGCTGGTCGGCGCCGGCGCGCGCGGGGGAGCGACGCTCACCGCCACCGGAAAGCCCATCGAGCCGAAGCCCCAGCGCTTCGTCATGGCGCGCATCGGCACCTCGCTCACCGTTCTCGCGTTCATCTTCCACCTCGGTGCGACCCTCACCCGTGGCTTCGCGGCCGGTCGCGTGCCGTGGGCGAACCTCTACGAGTTCGCGATGATCGGCACGCTGCTCATCATCGCCGTCTACCTGATCGTGCTGGTCAAGGTCGACCTGCGCTTCCTCGGCACGTTCATCACCGGCCTCGTGGTGGTGCTGCTGGGCCTGTCGTCGACGAACTTCTACGTCGAGGTCACACCGCTCATGGACCCGCTCAAGAGCGTGTGGCTCGTGATCCACGTCTTCGTCGCCTCGCTGGGCACGGCGTTCTTCGCCCTCGCCTTCGCGCTCTCGGTCATCCAGCTCATGCAGTCGCGGCGCGAGCGCCTCGTCTCGGAGGGCGCGGCCAAGACCGGCCCCGGGTTCCTGCGCACGTTCCCCTCGGCCGAGCGACTCGAGAGCATGGCGTACCGCTTCACGATCATCGGGTTCATCCTCTGGACCTTCACCCTCATCGCAGGTTCCATCTGGGCCTACTACGCGTGGAGCCGCTTCTGGGGCTTCGACGTCAAGGAGACCTGGACCTTCGTGATCTGGGTGCTCTACGCCGGCTACATCCACGCCCGCGCGACCCGCGGCTGGCGGGGAAACCCCTCGGCCTGGCTCGCGATCGTCGGCTTCACGGCCGTGCTGTTCAACTTCACGATCGTGAACGTGTTCTTCAAGGGACTGCACGCCTACTCCGGCATCAGCTGAGGCATCCGCCCCCTTATTGACGACGCCCCGTCTCCTTCCGGAGGCGGGGCGTCGTGCGTGTGGGTTCGAAAACGGAGATCGGATGCCGGCGACAGGGCGTGTCGTTCGCACGACTCGCCGCCGCGCGGCCCGGACGTCTCCGTTTCCCGAGGCGGGGTGGGGTGGGGGGAACGAACGAACAGGGCGGATGCCGCGGCTCAGGTCGCGAGCACCGCCGTGGCCGAGGTCGTGCGGCGCAGGGCCACCGCGAGGGTGGTCGCGATGAGGGCGAGCACACCCCACACGACGAGGCCGGCGACGGCGGAACCGCTCCCGGCGATCAGTCCCGCGAATGCGGGTGAGGTCGGAAGCGCGGCGCCGAGGCCCGCGAGCCAGTCCGGCACGGTCGAGATCAACCCGGTCGCGACGGCCAGCACGCCGATCAGGGCGCTGACCCAGCGTCCGACTCCGCCGAAGATCGCGACGAGCGCCTGGTTCACCGCGGCGAAGACGACACCCGCGAGCACGGCGGTGCCCGCGAAGGTCCACCAGGCGGCCGCATCGTACGAGGCGACGAACTGCACGATGATCGACACCAGCAGTCCCTGCCCGGCACCGATCAGCGCGGCGGGCCAGAAGGCGCGCAGTGTGAGCGTCGGCGACGAGCGGCGCGACGTCAGTGTGCGGGCGGTGTGCGCGCGCATCACGATGAATGACGCCAGGCCCCCGAACCACAGCACCACCGCGGCGAGCAGCGGGATGGCGGTGGGGCCGAAGATCGTGTCCATCGACGAGGTCGACTCGACCGGGTCCGCGATCACCGAGGCGATCGACGTCGACTCGGAGTCGCTGAACGAGGGGAGCGAATCGGATGCCGTGCGCAGACCGCCGGCGAGGTCGCCCGCGCCGGTCGCGAGGGTGTCGAGGCCCGTCGCGAGTTCGGTGGCGCCGGTCGCGAGTTCGGTTGCGCCGCTCGAGAGCTGGCCCGCGCCGGTCGCCAGCGCGCGGGCTCCCGCGGCGGACTGGTCGACTCCCTCGGTCGCGAGCTGGTCGAGCCCGGCCGAGATCTGGCTGGCGCCGGTGCCTGCCTCACGCAACTGCGCCGCGATCGTGGCCGGTGCCTGCGTTGCAACGCCCTGGATGCCGGCGGACGTCCCCGCAGCCCCCTCGGCGAGGTCGACGAGTCCCTTGCAGTACTCCTCGCCGAACACCTCGGGGACGCAGCTTTCGGCGTATCCCTTGATGCCCGTGGCCACCTTCGAGGCGCCGTCGGTCAACTCGGCAGGCACGATCCCCTGCGCTTCGAGATCGGCCGCCCCACCGGTCAGCCCCGCCCCGAGCTCGCCCGCGGCGCCGGCGAGCTGCCGCGTGTTCGTGGCGATCGTGTCGAGACCGGTCGCCAGCGACGTGGCGCCGGTACCGAGGTCGCCCGCGCCGGTCGCGAGCTGGGTGGCGCCGTCGGGGATCGCGGCCGCGCCGGTCGCGGCATCCCGTGCGCCGTTCGCGAGGTCGAGTGCTCCGGAGGCGGCCTCGCCGATCTGATCGCCGATCGTCGTGAAGCCGACCAGGATGTTCTCGGTCGTGGCCTCCGACAGCGTGGTGCCGAGCGTGGACGCCGCGACGTTCGCGATCTGCCCCGTGATGAGGTCGTCGGCGACGAGGCCGTCGTCGGGCGTGGTGACCTCGATCGTCGCCTTCTCGGGCGTGCCCTCGCCCTCGGAGATCGTGCGCCCGGCCGAGGTGGCCGCCGACGAGAAGTCCTCGGGGATGGTGATGACCGCCTGGTAGTCGCCGTTCGCGAGACCTTCGGCGGCGTCGTCCTCGTTGGAGATCACCCAGGTGAGGTTCGAGTCGAGGTCGTCCGACCCCTCCACGAGTCCGGACGCGAGCTGACGCCCGAGGGGCGTGACCTGTCCATCGATCTCGACCGGCTCGTCGAGGTTCACGATCGCGGCGGTCATCGAGTCCAGGCGCTCGGTCGGATTCTGGAGAGCGGTGACGAGGATGCCGCCGATCGCCGCCGGCAGCAGCAGGATGCCGAGGATCGTCAGCCACGTGATGGGCTTGCGGGAGCGTGCGCGTTCGATGGGGAGGGTCATGCGGTCACCTCGGTGGTTGCGGTCGCCCGTCGCGGGGCGCGGGTGTCGAGAAGGTTCGCGTCGGGCCAGCCGGCCTCCGCGAGGATCGTGCGGGCGGTCGCCGCATCGGACGCCGTGGCGAAGACGGCCAGGGAACGCGTGGCCGCGGCATCCCGCAGCATCGCCGTCACCTGGTCGCGTCGGCCTCCGGACAGTCGGTCGATGCCGTCGACGACCACGACCTCCGAGCGCCCGCGCAAGGCCTCGGCGAGGTCGTCGAGTGCGGCATCCGCGTCGTCGACGATCACGCAGCCGACGTGCGCCCGCACCCAGGCGGCCCGGCCGGGGAGCAGGTGCCCGGCGACGCGGAGTCGCCCCTCGTCGGCGGACACGCGACCGGCGACGGCCAGAGCAAGGGTCCGCCGCTCACGGGCGTCGCCACCGGTCGCGATCAGCGCTTCGCCCGGAGCGACCCGGAACGACAAGGCTTCCACGACCGGTGCGTCGGTGCTGACCGTGAGCTCGTCGGCCGCGACGACCGAGCCGTCGCCCGGCCACTCGGCCAGATGGCGTTCGCGCTCGACGGCTTCACCCTCGATGTCGACGCGGGGGAGGATGCGCTCGAGCCAGGCCGGAATCTGCCAGGCGTGTTCGCCGAGGATCGCCATGAGGGCGGGGATGAGCGTCATGCGCACGAGGAATGCGTCGATCGCGATGCCGGCGGCGAGGCCCAGCGCGATCGGCTTGAGAGACGAGTCGCCCTCGGGCACGAACGCGACGAACACCGCGAACATGATGAGTCCGGCGGCGGTGACGACCTTCGCCGATCCCGTGAAGCCGCTGCGGACGGCGCGCTGAGCGGCGGCCCGGCGTTCGGCGCGCGAGGCGGAGCGCGAGGCGCGATCGTGCACGAAGTCCTCGCGCATGCGCGAGACGAGGAAGACCTGGTAGTCCATCGCGAGGCCGAAGAGCACGCCCATGAGCACGATCGGCATGAAGCTGATGATCGGGCCGACCTTCGCCACGTGCAGCAGATCGGCGAACCAGCCCCACTCGAACACCGCGCCGACCACGCCGAAGGCGGCGACGATCGAGAGCAGGTAGCCGAGGGCCGCCGTCACGGGTACCCACAGCGAGCGGAACACGATGGTGAGGAGCACGAGCGACAGCCCGATCACGAAGATCCCGAAGGGCAGCAGAGCGCCTCCGAGCTGGTCGGAGATGTCGATCCCGACCGCCGTGAACCCGGTGACCTTGAGGTCGATGCCGAACTCGTCGAGCCACTCGTCGTGGTGCGAGCGAAGTTCGCGCACGAGGTCGGCGGTGGCGGGGTCGTCGGGCGCGGTCTCGGGGATGATCTGCACGATGCCGGTGTCGGCCGTCTCGTTCGGGGTCGAGAGCGCGACGTCCTTCACCCCGTCGATCTTCGCGACCGCGTCGCCGAGGTCGTCCATCAGCCCGACCGGATCGGTGGAGGTGACGATCGTGCCGGTGAGGATGAGTGGGCCGTTGAAGCCGGGACCGAACTCCTCGCCCACGATGTCGTAGCTCTGGCGGGCCTCGGAGTCCTTCGGCAGCACGCCGGCGTTGGGGAGGGCGAGGTCGAGGCTGAGGGCGGGCACCGCGACGACGCCGAGACCGAGCACGACGGCGATCGACACGAGCACCGGATGCTTCGTCACACCGCCGACCCAGCGCTCGCTGAACGCCCGGCGGGGGGCGCGCGCGGATCCGTCCTTCTTCGTCGCGGCGCGCTCCCGTCGGGGGCGGCCGACGATGCGGCCCTTCATGAAGCCGAGCACGGCGGGAGTGAGGGTGACCGCGATGGCCACGGCGATCGCGACGGCGACGGAGGCGGCGATGCCCATCGTCGTCAGGAACGGGATGCCGGCGAAGCCGAGCCCGATCAGGGCGATGAGCACGGTGATCCCGGCGAAGACGACGGCCGAGCCGGCGGTGCCGACGGCGCGGGATGCCGATTCCTCGGGGTCGACGCCGGCGCGCACCTGATCCTGATGCCGGGCCATGATGAACAGCGCGTAGTCGATGCCGACGGCCAGGCCCAGCATGAGGGCGAGGAGCGGGGTGGTCGACGAGACGGTGGCGAAGGCGGTGGCGGCGAAGATGCCCGCCATCGATATCCCGACGCCGAGGATGGCGGTGAGCAGGGGGAGACCGGCGACCACGAACGAGCGGAACGTGACGATGAGCACGAGGAGCGCGATGATGAGGCCGACCGCTTCGGTCGGCGTGATGCCCGGGATCTCGGTCGCGAAGAGATCGCCGCCGAGTGCGGTCTGCGAGCCGTCCGGCAACGCCGAGCGGAGATCGTCGACCGCGGCGCTCAGCTCGTCCTTGGTCGCCTCCGAGACGTCGGTCGACTGACCGTCGAACTGCAGGCGCACGATCGCGGCGGTGTCGTCGTCGTTGATCATGCCGTCGACCATCTCGTCGTAGGGCGATGTGACGGCGAGCACGTCGTCGATGCCGCCGAGTTCGTCGACGGCGTCCTCGATGTGCGCGCGATAGTCGTCGTCGGTGACCTGATCGCCGTCGGCGGCGACGACGACGAACTGCGCGTTCGTGCCGCTCACCTGCGGGAACGAACGGGAGAGCTGCTCGAGGCCGGCCTGCGATTCGGTGCCGGGGATCGAGAACGTGTTGTCCGTGCCGGAGCCGAGCACGAGTGCCCCGGTGCCCGCGAGGCCGAGCACGAGCAGCCATGAGCCGAGCACGCGCCAGGGGTGCCGGAACGACCAGCGACCGAGTGAGGACAGGAGAGTGGACACGCGGGTTCCTCCGGAGGATGGGGGATGAGGTGGATACACAGGTGTATCCAATACATAGATGTATCGTAAGGTCGCCCGCATTCGGAAATCTGTGTGCGGGGTGTGAGAATCGTCACGATCGCGAACACCAGGAGGTTTCGATGTCGATACCGGCAACCCGGAGTCGTGAGAACACGCGCGCCCGCCTGCTCGAGGCGGCCGAGCAGCTCTTCGCGGAGGTCGGCCTCGACGGCGCCTCGGTGGAGGCGGTCTGCGAGCGCGCCGGCTTCACGCGCGGGGCGTTCTACTCGAACTTCGAATCGAAGGACGAGCTCTTCCTGATGCTCGCCGGACGTGTCGCCGAGACCCGTGTGAACGCGGTGCGCGAGCGCGTGACCGAGATCACCGCCGAGGGCGGCCTGGTGCCCGGCTGCGATCCGACCGACCTGCTGCAGAAGGTGATGGACTCCGGCAGCGACGACCGCATGGGCGTGATGCTCATGAGCGAGATCCGCATCCGCGCGCTCCGCGACGCCCAGTTCGGAGCGGCGTACCTGGCGCAGGAACGCGAGATGGTCGGCAGCATCGCGCAGATCGTCACGGACATCGTCGACGCCGGGGAGCTGCGGCTGCGAGTGCCGGCCGAGGTCGCCGGCCGCATCCTCATGATCGTCTGGGAGGGCATGACCGTGCGAGGCGCGATGGCCGGGCACGACGACGCCCAGCTGCGCAGCGCAGGCAGCGAGGAACTCGGCCGACTGGTGGATCTGCTCCTGGTCTGAGCCGCCTCAGCCCGCGTCGAGCACGCGGTAGCTGCGTTCGAGGCGCGCGAGCCACCAGTCGCGGCGGTCGTCGTCGGCGGCGAGGCGGTCGAGCGCGGCACCGTCCGGGGTGACGCGGTCGGCGGGGATCACCCCGTCGCGGGGGCGCCGATCGGCGACGTCGTCGAGGAAGAGCGATGCCGTGCCGAGGCCGCAGTCGTAGTCGAGGTGGGGGAGGGCGGCGGCGAGGGCGGCGCCCTGCGAGAGCCCGACGGCGGTGTCGAGGGCGCTCGACACGACCGCCGGAAGCCCGGTCGCGGCGATGAGCTGGAGGGCGTGGGTCACTCCGCCGAGCGGCTGCGCCTTCACGACGATGAGGTCGGCTGCTCCGGCGCGAGCCACGGCCAGCGGGTCGGACGACTTGCGGATGCTCTCGTCGGCGGCGACCGGGATGCCCAGGTACTTCACGCGGGTGCGCAGCTCGGCGAGTTCCTCGACCGTCGCGCACGGCTGCTCGACGTACTCGAGATCGAACTCGTTGAGCGCGTGCACGGCGTGCTCGGCCTCGTCGACGTTCCAGAGGCCGTTCGCATCGACGCGGATGCGGCCCTCCGGTCCCATCGCCTCGCGCACGGCGCGCACGCGGGCGATGTCGTCGGCGAGCGTCTGCCCGGGCTCGGCGACCTTGACCTTGGCGGTCCGGCATCCGGAGAACCGCGCGAGCACGTCGGGCACGCGCGCGGCCTCGACCGCGGGGATCGTGGCGTTGACGCGGATGCCGTCGCGCAGGGCTGCGGGCTGCGGGCGCCAGGCGAAGTCGATCGCCGCGGCGAGCCAGGTGGCGGCCTCGGCATCCGCGTACTCGATGAAGGGCGAGAACTCGGCCCATCCCTCGGGGCCTTCGAAGAGGAGAGCCTCCCGGGTGTCGACGCCGCGGAATCGCGTGTGCATCGGCAGGGCGACCACGCGTGCGGTGGAGAGGATCTCGCTGAGTTCGGGCGTCATGGGTCTCATTCTCATCTCCCGCCGCCGTTCCCGTCGCACTTTCCGTCGGTCCGGCCGGATCTTTCCGACGGAAAGTGCGACGGGGGAGCAGCCGCGAGCGGGAATAGGGTGGAGAGGTGACCAGCGCATTCGTCTCCGACCTGTTCGACCCCGCCGAGTGGCAGCTCGCGCCCGGCGCCGAGGACTACACCGACATCACGGCCCACGTCTCGAACGACGGAGGCATCGCGCGCATCGCCTTCCACCGGCCGGAGGTGCGCAACGCCTTCCGCCCCCACACGGTCGACGAGCTCTACCGTGCGCTCGACATCGCCCGTCAGGACCCGCGCATCGGCGCGGTGCTGCTCACGGGCAACGGCCCCAGCGCGAAGGACGGTGGATGGGCGTTCTGCTCGGGCGGCGACCAGCGCATCCGGGGGCGCGACGGGTACAAGTACTCCGACTCCGAGACCACCGTGCACGACTCGGCACGCGGAGGCCGCCTGCACATCCTCGAGGTGCAGCGTCTGATCCGCTTCATGCCGAAGGTCGTCATCGCGGTCGTGCCCGGATGGGCGGCGGGAGGCGGGCATTCGCTCCACGTGGTCTGCGACCTCACGATCGCCAGCGCCGAGCACGGACGCTTCAAGCAGACGGATGCCGACGTCGGCAGCTTCGACGCCGGATACGGTTCCGCGTACATGGCCCGCCAGACCGGGCAGAAGATCGCCCGCGAGGTGTTCTTCCTCGCCGAGGAGTACTCGGCGCAGCGCGCCTATGAGATGGGCGCGGTCAATCGCGTGGTGCCGCACGCCGAGCTCGAGCGCGAGGCGCTCGCGATGGCCCGCACCGTGCTGACCAAGTCGCCGACCGCCATCCGCATGCTCAAGTTCGCGTTCAACGCCGTCGACGACGGACTCGTCGGGCAGCAGGTCTTCGCGGGCGAGGCGACGCGTCTCGCCTACGGCACCGACGAGGCCGTCGAGGGGCGCGATTCGTTCCTCGAGAAGCGCGACCCCGACTGGTCGTCGTTCCCCTGGCACTACTGAGGCACCGTCATGACCGCGCTGATCCCGATCGAGGCCGATGATCCGCAGCCGCTGAGTGTCGCGCTGCGGCGGGCGCTCGACGGGGGTCCGGCGCTCGGCTTCGGGATGCTCGCCGACGTGCCCGATCGGGTTCCGGTGGGCACGGCCGTCGTGATCGCGACCTCCGGGTCGAGCGGCATCCCCAAGCGCGTGGCGCTGAGCGCCGAGGCTCTGCGCACGAGCGCCGAGGCGACCGCCGACCGCATCGGATCGGGGCGCTGGCTGCTCGCCCTCCCGACGGGGTACGTCGCGGGTCTCCAGGTGCTCGTGCGTTCGATCCTCGCGGGCACCGAACCGGTGGCGCTGTCGGGCAGGTTCTCGCCCGAGGCGTTCGCGCACGCCACGCTGTCGATGCTGCGTCACGGCGACGAGGCGCTGTACACCTCGCTCGTACCGGCGCAGGTTTCGACGCTGCTCGACGCGGCCGACGACGTCGCCGTGCGCGCCGCGCTGCAGGCCTACCGCGCGATCCTCGTCGGCGGGCAGTCCCTGCCCGAGCCGCTGCGGGAGAGGGCGTCCGATCTGGGCGTGCGCCTCGTGCGCACCTACGGCTCGACCGAGACCAGCGGCGGATGCGTCTACGACGGGGTTCCCCTCGACACCGTCTCGGTGCGCACCGTCGACGGAGAGCTGCGCATCGCGGGGCCCATGCTCGCCGACGGCTACCTCGGCGACGACGAGCTGACCTCGCGGGTGTTCGTGCGCGACGAGCACGGCATCCGCTGGTATCGCACGGGCGACCTCGGTCTGGTCGAGAACGGGGTCGTGCGGGTGCACGGTCGCGCCGACAACGTCATCGTGTCGGGCGGCATCAACATCTCCCTCGATCGCGTCGAGCGGATCGTGCGGCAGGTGCCGGGTCTCCATCAGGCCGTGGTGGTCGGCATCGACGACGAGCGGTGGGGCGAGGCATCCGTCATCGTCGCCGCCCGCGGCGAGGTGCTGCGCCGCAGCGAATCCGACCAGCTCGTGCACGCGCGCGACGCCGTCGCCGAGGCGCTCGGCAAGCACGCGCGTCCGGCGCGCCTGATCCTCGTCGACGAGATCGCGACGCTTTCCTCCGGAAAGCCCGACCGCGAGGCGATCCGCCGCATCGCCGCCGAGCTGCGCTGACGGGCGCCATCGCGGCCCGTGCCAGACTGGGGCATGGCCACGTACACGCACGGACATCACGAGACCGTTCTCCGTTCGCACAGCTCCCGCACGATCGCGAACTCCGCGGAGTATCTCCGCCCGCACCTGGATCCGGCCGCCCGCCTCCTCGATGTCGGCGCGGGTCCGGGCAGCATCACGGCCGAGTTCGCGACCGTCGTCGCGCACGTGACGGCGACGGAGATCGACGCGAACGCCCTCGCGCTCTCCCGGAACCTCGTCGCGGACCGCGGCCTCCCGAACGTCGACTTCTCGATCGAAGACGTGCACGCGCTCTCGTTCGCCGACGACAGCTTCGACGTCGTGCACACGCACCAGGTGCTGCAGCACGTCGGCGATCCGGTGCAGGCCCTGCGTGAGATGCGACGGGTCACGGTGCCCGGCGGCATCGTCGCGGCGCGCGACGCCGACTACGCCGGGTTCATCTGGTTCCCGCTGCTGCCCGAGCTCGACGAGTGGCTGCGCCTGTATCGCGCGGCCGCCCGGGCGAACGCGGGAGAGCCCGACGCCGGGCGACGCCTGCTCTCGTGGGCGCGCGCCGCCGGCTTCGACGACGTCAGGGCGACGGCATCCACCTGGTGCTACGCGACCCCCGAGGAGCGCGCGTGGTGGGGCGGCATGTGGGCCGACCGCATCCTCGAATCGGCGCTCGCGCGCCAGCTCGTCGACAGCGGCCTCGCGGGCCCCTCCGAGCTGCAGGCGATCAGCGACGCCTGGAAGCGATGGGCGGATGCCGGAGACGGCTGGTACCTCGTTCCGCACGGCGAGATCATCGCCCGGGCCTGACGGCCGGTCGCACTCGGGATACATCCCCAGACGGACGCGGGGCGCCCTCCGCTCGCGTAGCGTGAGAGCGTGTTCCGTCCCGTCTCCCGCACCTGGCTCGCCCTCGACATCGTCGGCGCGGTCATCGGTTTCGGTCTCACGGTCGGCATCCCCCTCGTGCCGGGCTCGGGCGGCCTCAGCGTCTGGATCGTCGACGGCGGGTGGTCGGTCACGGCCTACCTCGTCGTCGGAGCGATCGTCTGGGGCGCCGCCGCGATCGCCCGCCTGGCCCCGGCTCTGGCCCTCTGCGTCGCGTGGTTCGGTGCGCTCCTCCAGATGGCTGCGGGGCTGCCACCCGTACCCTTCGACTTCGGCGTGCTGGTCGTGCTGTTCGCGACGGCGGCCTGGGGCAGCCGACGACTGCTGTGGCTCGGCGGCGCCTCGGCGCTCGGCGGCGGGATCGTCGGCGGCGCGTACTTCGGGCTGGCGTGGTCGGGCGAACTGATCACCGACGCCGCGAGCGTGATGCGCGCCGCGCTCACCTCCGTGCTGCTCGGCTCGTTGTTCGTGCTGGCGATGGTGATGGCATGGGGAGCGGGACTGCTCTGGCGGGTCATCCTCGCCGGTCGCGCCACGCAGGTGGCGCGCGCGCAGGCCGAGACCGTGGCCGCCGAGGAGCAGGAGCGCGTGCGCATCGCCCGCGACATGCACGACGTGGTCGCGCACTCGCTCGCCGTCGTGATCGCGCAGGCCGATGGAGCCCGCTACGCCGCCGCAGCGAAGCCCGAGATGGCGACCGAGGCGCTGGGCACGATCGCGCAGACCGCCCGCGGTGCGCTGTCGGACGTGCGGATGCTCCTCACCCAGCTGCGTCACCGCCAGGGCGACGGACCGCAGCCCACGCTCGCCGACCTGGAGACGCTCTTCGCGCAGGTGCGGCACGCCGGCATCGAACCGCGGATCACGGTCGACCCCGTGCCCCCGGGTGAGCCGCCCGCGGCCATCCAGCTCGCGGTCTACCGCATCCTGCAGGAGGCCCTCACGAACGCGATCCGCCACGGCGACGGAGCGGTCGACGTGCACCTGGCGTGGCTGCCCGACCGGGTCGAGATCCGGGTGGCGAACACCGTCGCGCCGGGGCCTGCTCCCGTGCAGCTGGGGCAGAGCGGGCACGGCCTGATCGGCATGCGCGAGCGCGCCCAGCTGGTCGGCGGTAGTCTGCATGCCGAGCGCCGGGGAGCGCAGTTCCACGTCTACGGCATGCTGCCGATCGGAGTCACGTCATGATCAGAGTCGTCCTCGTCGACGACCAGTCCCTCTTCCGTGCCGGTGTGCGGATGCTGATCGCCTCTCAGCCCGACCTCGAGGTCGTGGGCGAGGCCGGCGACGGGCGCGAGGCGCTCGACGTCGTACAGCAGACCCGACCCGACGTCGTGCTCATGGACATCCGGATGCCGGTCATGGACGGCCTCACCGCGACCGCCGAGATCCTCCGGCGCCCCGACGCGCCGCGCATCGTGATGCTGACGACCTTCGACCTCGACGAGGCCGCGGCCCGGGCCATTCGTCAGGGGGCGAGCGGATTCCTGTTGAAGGACGCCGACCCCGAGTTCCTGCTCGCCGCCGTGCGCACCGTGCACGCGGGGTCGAGTGTGATCGCGGCATCCGCCACCCGTGAGCTGTTCGCGCACTTCGCGGATGCGCCGACCCCGGTTCCTCCGCAGTTCGCCGACCTCACCGATCGTGAGCGGGAGATCTTCGCGCTCGCCGCACGCGGTCTGTCGAACGGTGAGATCGCGACGCGCGAGTTCCTCAGCGAGGCGACCGTCAAGACGCACATCAGCCGCATCCTCTCCAAACTCAGCCTGCGCGACCGCGTGCAGCTCGTCGTGTTCGCGTTCGAGCACGGCCTCGCCTGAGATCCGCCTCGCCCGAGCACGCCCCCCCGGCATCCTCCCTGCGGCATCGTCGGGATCATCCTCCAGGCGGAGGCGGATGCATCCGCCGGGCGACGACCGCGACGGCACCTGCTCCGTAGCGTCGGAGACATGGAGATCACGACCACCGACCTGGGCCTCGCCGCCCGCGTCCAGAACCTGAAGAAGACCTACGGCTCCGGCGAGGGAGTCGTGCGGGCGCTCGACGACGTCAGCGTCGGCATCCGCCGCGGTCAGTTCACCGCGATCATGGGCCCGTCGGGCTCGGGCAAGTCGACGCTCATGCACATCATGGCCGGCCTCGACACGCCGACCGAGGGGCGCGCGTTCATCGGCGACACCGAGATCACGGGTCTCGGCGACCTCGACCTCACCATCCTGCGCCGCCGACGCGTGGGGTTCATCTTCCAGGCGTTCAACCTGGTTCCCACACTCGATGCCCTCGGCAACATCCTGCTGCCGTTCGAGCTCGACGGGCGCCGGCCGAGCGCGCTGGAGCGTGCGCGCATCGACGGACTCATCGAGACGCTGGGTCTGGGCTCGCGCCTGCGCCACCGTCCGCACCAGCTCTCGGGCGGACAGCAGCAGCGCGTGGCCATCGCCCGTGCCCTGGCCACCGCGCCGGACCTCGTCTTCGCCGACGAACCCACCGGAAACCTCGACTCGAAGACCGGACGCGAGGTTCTCCAGCTGCTGCAGGCCGCCAGCCGTGAGCACGGCCAGTCGATCGCGATGGTCACCCACGACGCCATCGCGGCCAGCCACGCCGACCGCGTGCTCTACCTCGGTGACGGTCGCATCGTCGCCGACCACCCGCGCCAGACCGCCGAGGAGATCTCGGCCTACATGCTCGCCGCCGAGGTGTCGGCATGACCGCCGTCGGCACGGCTTCGGTGGTCGGCACCGTCGTGCCCGAGACGGCCGCCACGGCTCCGCGTCTCGCGTGGTTGCGCGACAGAGGCATGGGCGCCAGCATCCTGGTCGCGGCGCTGTCGGCGGCGTTCGGGGTGATCCTCGTCGAGGTGACGGCGTTCATCGGTGCGGTGCTGCAGGCCGACCCGTTCATCGGCGACAGCGACACGCTCGCGATCGTCGTCGCCATCCTCTCGGTGCTGCTCACGGGGGTCGCGATGTACGTCGCCGCGATCGTCACCGCCAACACGTTCTCGACGATCATCGCCGGGCGCACCCGTCAGATCGCGCTCATGCGCCTGGTCGGTGCGACTGCGCGCTCGCAGCGTGCGGAGGTCGGGCGACAGGGCCTCGTGGTCGGCGTGATCGGCGCGCTCACCGGCGTGATCGTCGGTGTTGCGCTCGCTGCCCTCGGGGTGCAGATCGGGCGGATGCTGATCGCCAACGTGCCGGCGGACTTCACCCTCGCGCAGCCGTTCCTCGTGCTGCCCGCCGTGGGCGTCGCGCTCACGACCTGGGTCGCGGCATGGGTCGGCTCGCGACGCGTGCTCACGGTGACGCCCCTGCAGGCGATCGGCGGATCTGTCGAGCGCGCCCACGATGAGGTGTCGGGCAGGGCCGGGCGTCATGTCGGCGCTTGGGTGCTGCTCATCGCCGGTGCCGCCCTGCTCGCGGGTGGGGTGCTGGTCGGACTCGTGACGCCGCTCGGGGTCGTCGTCGCGTTCGTGGGGGGCCTGCTCTCGTTCACCGGTCTCGCGCTCGGCTCGGTGCTGTTCATGCCGCCGGTGCTGCGCCTCGTCGGGCGGATGTTCGGGTCCAGCGCCACCGCGCGCCTCGCCGCCGAGAACGCGCTGCGGTATCCCGAGCGATCGTCGCGCATGGCGATCGGCGTGGTGATGGGCGTCACCCTCGTGACGATGTTCGCGGTCGCGCTGGAGTCGGCGAAGCGGTTGATGATGAACCAGACCTCCGAGGAGGTGCCGCCGGAGTTCTTCGCGCCGTTCGACGCCTTCGCCTCGATCATGATGGTGCTCGTCGCCGTCTCGGCCGTGATCGCCGCCGTCGGCCTCGTGAACCTGCTCACGATCGGTGTCGTGCAGCGGCGCCGTGAGCTCGGGCTGCTGCGATCGATCGGGCTGTCGAACGCGCAGGTGCGCCGGATGGTGCTGCTCGAGGCGACGCACATCACGGTGGCCGCGACGCTCACGGGCCTGGTGCTCGGAGTCGCCTACGGGTGGATCGCCGCCCAGTCGTTGCTCGGCTCGGTGCCGGTGCTGCCGGACTTCACGCCCGCCGGGCTCGTCGCTCCGCAGGTGCCGTGGCTGCCGGTGGTCATCATCGTCGTCGCGACGGCGGTGCTGACGCTCGTGGCCGCCGCGACGCCGACCCGGCTCGCGACGCGGGTCGCGCCGGTCGAGGC
Organism: Microbacterium sp. NPDC087868; assembly: GCF_044900755.1. Taxonomy (NCBI): domain Bacteria; kingdom Bacillati; phylum Actinomycetota; class Actinomycetes; order Micrococcales; family Microbacteriaceae; genus Microbacterium; species Microbacterium sp. NPDC087868. The sequence goes on along the minus strand of NZ_JBJDNO010000003.1, from coordinate 212,004 downwards.
GCTGGCAGCCGACTGACGGCGGGCTGGAGGGCCCCGCTGAGGGGTCAAGACACGCCGCGGCCGCGGCCGCGCGGGCGGCGTATCTTGACCCCTCACGGTGCGGAATAGGCTGGACGGATGCCGTCGCCGTTCGATCAGTCCACCTATCAGGTCCGCCTCGACTGGGGGCTCGCCGGCCTCGCACGACTCGCCGAGGCCGACGTGGTCGTGATCGTCGACGTACTGCACTTCTCGTCGAGACTGGCGGATGCCGTCGCCGACGGTGCCGCGATCGATCTGGCCGAGGCGGCGGTGTGGTCGACGGACTCCGTCGCACCGGCGCTTGCGGTGACCGCCGCCGCCGGAGGAGCGACGGTGCTGGTCGGAGGCATCCGCAATGCCACCGCCGTCGCACGCACCGTGCAGGCCATCCAGGAGGAGCGTCAGGCGCGCACCTCGGTCGCCCTCATCGCCGCGGGGGAGCGCGACGGCTCGAACGACGTGCGCTTCGCGGTCGAGGACCACCTCGCCGCCGGAGCGATCATCGCGGCGCTCACCGACCTCGGCATCGATCACACGGCGCCCGATGCGGCGGTCGCGGCGGAGGGCTTCCGTGCTCTGCGCCGTGCGCTCGGGCACCTGGTCTCGGCGAGCGGCTCGGCGCGCGACACCGCCGATGCCGACGCGGTCGCCGCGGCATCCCGTCTCGACGCCGTCTCGGCGGTGCCCGTGCTCCGCGACCGGGCGTTCACGGCCTTCGCCTGAGACAGCCGGCGGCACGCCCGGGGGCAGCACCGTGTGCGCGGGGCACGAGCGTAGGGTCGGGGCATGAGGTTCCTCCCCGCAGTCATCGTCGACGCCGTGCTGGTTCTGATCTTCGCCGTGATCGGCCGCGCCTCTCACGACGAGAGCCCCGCTGGATTCCTGCTCACCGCCTGGCCGTTCCTGGTCGCGCTGCTCGTCGGTCACGCGCTCGCCGCATTGCTGCCCGGTCGCCCGCGTCGGCCGTGGTCGGTGCTGTGGGGCGTGGTCGTCTGGGTCGTGACCGTCGCCGGCGGCATGCTGCTGCGCGTGGCCACGGGGGACACCGCTCAGCTCGCATTCATCATCGTCGCGACGCTGACCCTCGGCGTGCTGCTGGTGGGGTGGCGCGCGGTCACGGCTCTCCTGCGACGCGGGCGCGCCTCGCGGGCAGCGGCCGACGGTCAGCAGGGCGCGACCCTCTCGCACGACGACCCGGAAGAAACGGCCTCCTCGGAGAACGCGAGCGACGGCCCGCGCACGCTCTAGAGCCCAGCGCCCTAGCGCGGCGACTGCGCGGCGAGCTTCACGTCGGCCGTGATCTCGCGCCGCGTCCAGGTGAAGAGGTATCGCTGATCGAAGGTGCGCGAGCACTGGGCGCACGAGGTGGCGCGGGTCGGGCGGCGATGCCGGAAAGTCTCGTGCCCGGCGGGGCAGCGGCCGATCCAGGGCGCGAGCTCGACGGCGGTCTCGCCGTGGTGCGTGGTGCCGCCGACGTAACCGAGGTCGCGTGCCACGCGCTTCCAGGCCGGACCGTGCGCGGCGGCGTGCCCGGCGAGGGCATGGGCGACCTCGTGCAACAGCACCTGATGGATCTCGTCGTCGTCGAACCGTGCCGCGAGATAGCGCGACACGGTGATGCGCTTCTTCGTGTAGTCGCACTGCCCGGCGCGACGCTTGGCATGGTCGAAGCCGAACGACCAGGAGTCGTCGAGGTACATCGTCATGAGCGCCTCACCCCAGATGCGCACACGGTCAAGATCCGCCATGCGCTCAGGCTAAGCCATACCGCCGACACCGGGGTGAACGGCCGGTGCGCACGGTCAGCCGGCGACGAGCTGCGACGGGCGACGGCGCTCGGCCGCGTCGATCGCCAGCAGCGTGACCTCGAGCTCGCGATCTGCCGCGCCGGCCTCGCGGCGCAGGAACAGCGACTGCTTGAAGCTGTCGCGCGCGGTGTCGAAATCTCCGGCGTCGAAGGCGTTCTTGCCGCGGTGCTGGTGGGCGAATGCGGCGATCGTGATCCAGCCCTGGCCTTCGGCCTCCTCCGCGCACGCGGCGAGCTCCTGCTCGGCGGCGGCGTGCGCGCCACGGAACTGCTGCACGGTCGCACGCAGCACACGGGCGCGCAGCACGTCCTTGCGCGTGCCCGCCATCCGGGCCTGTCGCACGGTCGTCTCCGCGAGGGCGAGCGCCTCGTCGAGGCGTCCCAGCACCTTCAGCAACCACACGCGCTCCAGCAGAGCGGGAAGGCTGCGCTGATCCTCGATCTCTTCGAGCCGTACCGCGCACTCGTCGATATCGACCAGCTCGCGGAGGTTCTCCCGGTCGTATCCCCGGATGAAACTCATTGCTCTCCTTCCGCAGCGTCCCCGTCCAGTCTGCATGCCGTTGACCCGGTCGTCGGGTCGGCACGCCCGCGTGCCCGCATCCCGGATGCGGATCAGCGCAGGAAGAGCGAGGCGTCGGGTCGCGGAGAGGCCACGGCATCCGCATCGGTGACGATGTGCGCGCCCTGCACGAACGTCTTCACCTCGGCGCCCTGCGCGATCTTCGCCGGATGCGGGCCCGCGGCGAGCAGGCGGGGGAGCCACTCGGTGGGCAGGGGAGAGGCGGATGCCGCGACCACGAGGTTGCCGAAGCGGCGTCCCTTGAGCACCTGCGTGTCGGCGAGCACCGCGACCTCGGGGAGCACCGCGGCGACGGTCGCGACCTGTCGGCGGGCGAAGGCGAGTCCAGGGCCGTCGGCGACGTTGATGAGCAGCACCCCTCCCGGGGAGAGCAGCTGCGAGACCTCGCGGTAGAACTCGACGCTGGTGAGGTGCGCCGGGGTCTGCGCGCCGGAGTAGACGTCGGAGACGACGAGATCGCACGCGCCGGTGAGGGCGGCGGGGAGTTTCTGCACGCCCTCGCGCGCATCCCCGATGCGGATACGGATCGACGCCCCCTTCGGGAGCGGGAGATGCTCGCGCACGAGCGCCGCGAGGGGCGCCTCCCACTCGATCACCTGCTGCCGCGATCCCGGACGGGTCGCATCGATGTAGCGCGGCACGGTCAGGGCGCCGGCGCCGAGATGCACGGCGGTGAGCGGTCCCGCGGGCAGCTGATCGATCACGGCGCCCATGCGCACGATGTACTCGAAGTGAAGGTGCGTCGGGTCGTCGAGATCGACGTGCGACTGCGGGGTGCCGTCGACGATGAGCTCGAATCCGCTCGTGAACTCCGAGGGGGCGATGGTGGCGACGCCGCCGTGATCGAGCTTCGCCTGCGGATGCTCGGTGTCGCGTGCGCGCATCCGTCCCATGCCTGCGAGCCTACGCGCTCGTGCCGCGCCGATCAGCGCTGGCGGCCGTTGGTGCAGGTCTCTTGTTCGGCGGTCTGGCCCGAGATGCTCGGGTCGAGCGTGGCGCGGGGCGCCGGGGTCTCGGTCGTCGGTGCGTCGGTGGAGGGGGCGGTCCCGGGGTCGGTCGCCGTGCCCGGGTCGACGACCTCGACGCCGCCGTTGTTGGTCGCGTCGCCCGTGAGCTGCACCGGCTGACCGGCGGCGAGCGCGGACCACAGGGTCTCGGCGGCCTCGTAGTTCGGGACGACGCGGTCGCTGTCGTCCGGGTCCTCGAAGACCGGATACTGCGCGAAGACGAAGTCGCTGAACGGCACGTCCTTGATCGACAGGGCGAGCTGCGCGATGCGCACCGGGTTGCCGAGCTCGGTGCTCGGTTTGATGTTGTCGACGGCCGTGTTCGCGAGCCCGAGCACCTTACTCGGGTCGCTGAGCACCTCATCGCTGAGGATCTTCTTCACCAGTCGCGACATGTACTGCTGCTGGTTCGAGACGCGCGCCATGTCGCTGCCGTCACCGACCCCGTAGCGCGTGCGGATGAACTGCAGCGCTTCGTAACCCGAGACGGTCCGGGGTCCGGGCGCCCAATAGTCGATGCCCGCCTTCTCGTCGCGGATGCCGTCTCCGCCGATGCAGACCTCCACGCCGCCGATCGCGTCGGTGATGGCCATGACGCCATCGAAATCGATCTTCGCGGCGAACGGGATATCGACGCCGCTGAGGTCGGTGATGGTCTTGGCGACGCAGGAGAGCCCGGCGTTCTGGTAGATCGAGTTGATCTGCGTCTTGCTGGTCGCCGAGGCGATCGATCCGTCCTCGCGCGTGCACTCGGGCGTCTCGATCATGAGGTCGCGCGGCAGGGAGACGACGGTGACGTTGCGGGGTTCGGCCGAGACGTGCACGAGGAGGTTGACGTCGTTGAGGATGCCGCCGTCGGCTTCCGAACAGCGCTCGCCGAGGAGCCCGCCTGACACCTCGCCGCACTCGTCGGTGCCGATGAGCAGCACGCTGAACTCGCCCGGGAAGGCGCTGATCGACGGAGGTTCCACCTCCGGCGCGTCCTCGAGCGCCACCGCGTCGGCATTGAAGCGGTTGATGTAGTCGACGACGACGAAGGCGCCGACGGCGATGGCCGAGACCAGGACGACGCCGAGGGTGATCCCGGCGATCTTGAGGAAGCCCTTCATCGGTCCCGGGGTGGGGAGGGGAGCGTGGCGGGCGACGGTGGATCGGTCCTTGTGGCGGGCGCGAGGCATCCCGAGAGCATAGCCAGGGCCCCGGGAGGATGCCTGTGAAGGCCCCACGGAAACGATTGTCACAAGCATGTGACGATCGTGTGAAAAACTTGCAGGCAATTAGTTAGTCGTAGATACTTATTCGACAGGGCGAGCACCCACTCGTCCATCCCCAGGACGTTTCAAAGAGGAGATCCACTGATGCACAAGCGCATTCTTCCGGTCGTGGCGCTCGGCGCCGTGGCTTCGCTCGCGCTGGCCGGTTGCGCCGGCGGCGGCGACAACGGCGGAGCAGCAGACGGAGAGGGCCAGGAGCTCACCGTCTGGATCATGAAGGGCACGAACCCCGATTCCACCGCCTTCTACGACAAGGTCTCCGCGGCCTTCGAAGAGGAGACCGGAGCGACGGTCAACATCGAGGAGATCCAGTGGGCTGACGCGCACGATCGCTTCGTCACCTCGATCGCCGGCGGCACCACCCCCGACATCGCCGAGACCGGCACCACCTGGACCGCCGAGTTCGCCGACGCCGGCGCCCTCCTCCCGCTCGATGAGTACGTCGACGCCGAGGACGGCCTGCGCGACGACCTGGTCGAGGGCCTCGAGGTCGCGGGAACCTACGACGACGAGCTCTACGGCATGCCCTGGTACGCCGGCGTGCGTTCGCTCGTCTACCGCGCCGACGTGTTCGAGGAGCTCGGTCTCGAGGCTCCGAAGACGTGGGACGACATCATCGCCGCGGGCGACGCGATCAAGGCCGCCAAGCCCGACATGCTCCCGTTCCCGGTTCCCGGTGACGCCGAGTTCCAGGTCTACCCCTGGGTCTGGGGTGCGGGCGGAGAGATCGCCACGAAGGACGGCGACACCTGGACCAGCGAGCTCGACAGCACCGAGTCGCAGGCCGGCATCGAGTTCTACACCGGTCTCGCGACCGAGCACGGCTTCTCCTCCGCAGGTGCCACCACCTGGAAGGAGACCGACCTCCGTGACGCGTTCACGCAGGGCAACGTCGCCATGATGCTCTCGGGCTCGTGGACGCCGAAGTCGCTCATTGAGGCGAACCCCGACCTCGAGGGCAAGATCGGCGCGGCGGTCATCCCCGGCGAAGACGGCGGCATCGCCCCGTCCGTGCTCGGCGGATCGCACCTCTCGGTCTTCAACACGACCAAGAACGCCGACCTCGCGTGGGAGTTCGTCAAGCTCATGACCACCGGTGAGTTCGCCGAGCAGTGGTCGAACGAGACCGGCTACTTCCCGGGCGTCCAGTCCGCGATGGAAGAGGCCCTCGCCTCGACCGACCCGCTCGTGGCACCGTTCGCCGAGCAGATGGTCGACGGCGGAGCATCCGTCCCGGTCACCCCGAACTTCGGCGCCGTCCAGGCGAAGAAGACGACCAACTCCATGATCCAGGCCATCCTCAGCGGGCAGAAGGACGTCGCGACCGCGACGAAGGATGCCGCCGCTGAGATGACGGACCTGCTCAACCAGTAAGGAAGCACTCCTTCCATGTCGATGGTGCAAGCGCCACTGCCGGCCACGAAGGCGGAGTCCACCTCCGCCTCCGTGGCCGGCGGCCGGAAGCGTCGCGGTCTCCCGATCGTCACGGCCCGCCCCTGGCTCCTCCTCGCGCCCGGGCTGATCATCCTCGCGGTGCTCATGCTCTGGCCGCTCATCCAGGTGTTCATCTACTCGCTGCAGGACTACGGTCTGCGCGAGATCAACACCGGGGAGAACAACTGGATCGGCTTCGACAACTACGTCGAGGCGCTCACCAACCCGACCCTGTGGACGGTGGTCCTGCCCAACACCGTCGGGTTCGCCGCGGTGGCGGTCTTCGTCACCGTGGCGGTCGGCACGCTCGTCGCCCTGCTGCTCGCTCGCCTCGGCACCACGTGGCGCGTCATCGTCTCGAGCTGCATCATGGTCGCGTGGGCGATGCCCGCCGTGACCGGCACCTACGTCTGGACCTTCATCTTCGATGCCGACCGCGGCATCTTCAACTCCGTCCTGCGAGACCTCGGCCTCATGGACCAGTCGATCAACTGGTTCACCAACCAGTGGTCGTTCTACGCGATCGTGCTGCTGAATGTCGTGCACCACGGCTTCCCGTTCGTCGCGATCACCGTGCTCGCCGGACTCCTCGGCGTCTCGAAGGAGATGCTCGAGGCCGCCGCCCTCGACGGCGCCGGCGCGTGGCGCCGCTTCTGGAAGATCATCTTCCCGACCCTCAAGCCCGTCTTCTCGGTCGTCATCATCCTGTCGACGATCTGGGACTTCAAGGTCTTCGCCCAGGTGTACCTGATGCCCGGCGGTGGCGGTGGCAACCGCCAGGTGCTCAACCTCGGCGTCTGGTCGTACGTCGAGTCGTTCGGTCAGAACCGCTACGGCTTCGGTGCGGCCCTCGCCGTGCTGCTCACCCTCGTGCTGATCGGCATCACGATCGTGTACATCCGATCCCTCATGAAGGAGGACGAGCTGTGAACCCGCGCGCATCCCTCCGCTCCCGCATCGGTATCGGGATCGCCGTCGCGGCCGTCCTGATCTTCACGCTGTTCCCCGTCTACTGGATGGTCTCCAGCGCCTTCGACAAGAAGGCCTCGAGCGGTGGGCAGTCGCTGCTGCCGCAGGAGTTCACCTTCGACAACTTCGCGTTCGTCCTCACCGAGGGCGGGTTCGGCACGTTCCTGCGCAACTCGGCGATCGTGGCGATCGTCACCGTCGTCGTGAGCGCGCTCGTGTGCCTCCTCGCCGCAGTCGCGGTCGCCCGCTTCAAGTTCAAGTTCCGCACCACGATCCTCATGATGATCCTCGTCGTGCAGATGGTGCCGCTCGAGGCGCTCGTCATCCCGCTGTTCCTCCAGGTGAAGAGCCTCGGACTACTCAACAGCATCCTCGGTCTGATGGTCGTGTACGTGGCGCTCTCGCTCGCGTTCGGTATCTGGATGCTCCGCGGATTCGTCGCGGCCGTCCCGGTCGAACTCGAAGAGGCCGCCTACATCGACGGCGCGAGCTGGTGGCGCATGTTCCGCTCGATCCTGCTGCCGCTGGTCATGCCGGGCCTGGTCGCGACGAGCATCTTCAGCTTCATCACCGCGTGGAACGAGTTCATCTTCGCGATGACGATCCTCGGCGCCCAGACCGACCAGTACACGGTCTCGATCGGTCTCAAGTCGTTCTTCGGCCTGTTCGCCAATGACTGGGGCAGCATCATGGCCGCGTCGACGATCATCACCCTCCCGGTCATGATCTTCTTCGTGATCGTGCAGCGCCGTCTGGCCTCGGGCATGGTGGCGGGAGCCGTGAAGGGATGACCGACGACCTCGAGCGCCTCGCGAACGGCGTGCTCTGGCCGGGCTTCTTCGGCACCGAGGCGCCCGCCTGGCTGACCTCCGAGCTGCGCGACGGCCTCGCCGGCGTCGTGTACTTCGGCCAGAACGTGGGGGAGGGATTGTCGGCCTTGAGCGCGGAGATCCTGGCCGCCAACCCGGATGCCCTGATCGGCGTCGACGAGGAGGGCGGCAGCGTCACCCGCCTCGAGTCGGCCACCGGGTCCACGCTCCCCGGAGCCGCTCAGCTCGGCGCACTCGACGACCTCGTCGCGACCGAGCGCACCGGTGCCGAGCTCGCCCGTCGCGTGCGTGCGGTCGGCGCGAACGTCGTGCTGGGTCCCGTCGCCGACGTGAACACCGATCCGCGCAACCCCGTGATCGGCGTGCGGGCGTTCGGTTCCGAGGAGCCGCTCGTCACGCGTCACGTGATCGCGGCGGTGGACGGCATCCAGGACGGCGCCGTCGCCGCGTGCATCAAGCACTTCCCGGGTCACGGCGACACGCATCTCGACTCGCACCACGCGCTGCCCGAGATCGCGCTCGACATCGACGAGTACGAGCGCGTGCACCTGGCGCCGTTCCGTGCCGCGGTCGAGGCCGGGGTCGACAGCATCATGACCGCCCACATCGTCGTCCCGGCGTGGGGCGACCGGCCCGCCACCCTCAACCCGCGCGTGCTCGGCATGCTGCGCGAGTGGGGTTTCGAGGGCGTCATCATCACCGACGCGCTCGACATGGCGGCCATCCGGGAGACCGTCGGGATCGGCGGGGGAGCGGCGCAGGCCCTCGCGGCCGGCGCCGACCTGCTCTGCATCGGAAACCCCACGAACCCCGGCGACGATGCCCTCCCCGACCAGGACGAGCGCGACTTCCGCGCCGCGCGCGACGGCATCGTCGCAGCGCTGCGCGACGGGTCGCTCTCCCGTGAGCGCGTCGAGGAGGCCGCCGGCCGCGTGACGGCGCTCGCGCGCAAGCTCCGTGCGGCCGCCGCCGAAGTGCCGGACGGCATCGAGGAGTTCGACGCGACCGACGTCGTGCGTCGCGCGATCAGCGTCGTCGGAGACGCCCCGGCCGCGGCATCCGCTCTGTCGGTCGTCGATGCACGCCGCCGTTCGACGCTGGCCGTCGACAGCGCCTCGGCGTACGTCTCGGCGACGCTCGCCGACGACGGGCGCCGCGTGCGCCTCGACGTCGCGCACACCTCGGTCGAGGAGCAGGATCGGGTGCTCGACGACGCGGTGTCGACGGAGGGCACGACCGTGCTGCTCATCGACCGTCCCGATGCGGATGCCGCGCAGCGTGCACTCGTGGAGCGCGCGGCCGTGCGCGACCCCGATGCGGTCGTCGTCAACGTGGGCCTCGCCGCACGCACGGCACTACCGCTGCCGACGATCGAGGTGGGAGCCGCCAGCAGGCTGGGAGCGCAGATGGCACGGGAGCGGTTGGTCGGCGCCGCCGGCTGAGACGGGTGCGCACGATGGACGACGACGTTCTCGCGCTGGTTCGCCGCTCGGCCCCCAAGCTGAGCGCGGCCGAGACGCGCGTGGCCGAGCGGATCCTCGACGACCCGATGCTCGTCGTCGAACTCGCGATCACCGACCTCGCCGAGCTGTGCGGCACATCGCTGTCGACCGTCGCGCGCTTCGCGCAGTCGCTGGGCTTCAGCGGCTACCGCGAGCTGCGCGTGGCGGTCGCGCGCTCGGTGACGCTGGCCCAGGCGCAGCAGGCGCGCTTCGGGTTGGATTCGACGACGATCTCGGCCGACGACGGCCCCGCCACGATCGCCGCGAAGCTCGCGGCCCAGCAGATCGACGCGATCGAGAGGACCGCTCACGGGCTCGATGCGGCGACCCTGGATCGGGCGGCGCGGGCCATCGTCGAGGCCCGCCACATCGACCTCTTCGGCCAGGCGGCCTCATCGCTCGCCGCGCAGGATCTGCAGCTGAAGCTCTCGCGCATCGGCAGCGCCGTCTCGCACTCGGCCGATCCGCACCTGGCGCGGACCGCGGCCGCGTTGCGCACGTCGGACGACGTGGCGGTCGCCTTCTCGCACAGCGGCGAGACGGTCGAGACGCTGCGTGCGCTGGAGGTGGCGAGGGATGCCGGTGCGCTCACCGTCGCGGTGACCGGTGTCGCCGACTCCTCGCTCGCGCGGACCGCCGAGCTCGTGCTCCTCACGCACGCCTACGAGTCGCCTTTCCGGATGGCGGCGATGTCGAGCCGGATCGCGCAGCTGGCCCTCGTCGACGTGCTCTTCGTGCGCGTCGTGCAGCACCGCGGCGAGCCCGTGGCGATCCCGCTTCGGCTCACGCACGACGCCGCGGTGCACCACCGGCGCTGAGACCCGGGTCCGGAGATCGCGATACCGGATCGCAACACTCTCGTAACGCGAGAGTCTTGGCATACCAACATCCACTGAGTAGCGTCGAGGGAATCACCATGCGGGCGACGATGCTCGCATGCGCAGCGAAACGCCCCACAGGGAAGGTTCATCCATGCACCAGTCACCACTTCGACGACGCGGTCTCGTCGCCATCACGGGGGCGACGATCGCCGCCCTCGCCCTCGCGGGTTGTGTCGCGAGCGAGCGCGGCGACAACGATTCGGAAGGGTCCGGCGACGTCGACGGCACCTTCGTGTTCGCCGCATCGTCCGACCCGGCCAGCCTCGACCCCGCGTTCGCGCAGGACGGCGAGAGCTTCCGCGTCTCCCGGCAGATCTTCGAGGGTCTCGTCGGCACCGAGCCGGGAACGGCCGACCCCGCGCCGCTCCTCGCCGAGAGCTGGGAGTCGTCGGAGGACGGCATGAGCCACACCTTCACCCTCAAGGAGGACGTGACCTTCCAGGACGGCACGCCGTTCAACGCCGAGGCCGTCTGCGTCAACTTCGACCGCTGGTACAACTGGACCGGTCTCGCGGCCTCCGAGGCCTTCGGCTACTACTACAACAAGCTCTTCAAGGGCTACGCCGACACCGCGGCGGATGCCGTGTACAAGTCGTGCACGCCCGACGGCGACTACTCCGTCACGATCGAGCTGAACAAGCCCTTCGCCGGTTTCGTGGCCTCGCTGTCGCTGCCGTCGTTCGCGATGCAGAGCCCCTCGGCGATGCAGGAGTTCGGCGCCGACGAGGTGGGCGGATCCGCCGAGGCTCCGCAGCTCTCGGAGTACGCCATGGGCCACCCGGTCGGCACCGGTCCCTACTCCTTCGAGGAGTGGGCACCGGGCGAGCAGGTCACGCTCAAGGCCTACGACGGCTACTGGGGTGACGCCGGACAGATCGACGAGATCATCTTCCGCACGATCGACGACCCGACCGCTCGCCGCCAGGCGCTCGAGTCCGGCTCGATCGACGGTTACGACCTCGTCGGCCCGGCCGACACGAAGGCTCTCGAGGACGACGGCTTCACCATGGTGTCGCGCCCGCCGTTCACGATCCTCTACCTGGCGTTCAACCAGGCGATCCCCGAGCTGCAGGACCCGAAGGTCCGTGAGGCGCTGTCGTACGCGGTCGACAAGGATGCGCTGATCAGCCAGGTGCTCCCCGAGGGCACCGAGAAGGCCATCGAGTTCGTGCCCGAGGTCGTCAACGGCTACAACCCCGATGTCACGACCTTCGACTACGACCCCGAGAAGGCCAAGGAGCTGCTGGCCGAGGCCGGCTACGACGAGGCCAACCCGTTGAAGCTCACCTTCAACTACCCGGTCAACGTCTCGCGTCCGTACATGCCGGACCCCGAGCAGATCTTCACGGTTCTCTCGTCGCAGCTCGCAGACGTCGGCGTCGAGACCACCCCGGTCTCGGAGGAGTGGGTCGAGTACCTCGACCGCACCACCGGCACGTCGGACCACGGCATCCACCTCCTCGGGTGGACCGGTGACTACAACGACACCGACAACTTCGTCGGCGTCTTCTTCGGCCAGCAGAGCTCCGAGTGGGGCTTCGACAACCCCGAGCTGTTCCAGAAGCTGAACGAGGCGCGCGGCGTCTCGAACCTCGAGGACCAGACGGCTCTGTACGAAGAGATCAACGAGATGGTCGCGCAGTTCATCCCCGGTGTTCCGCTCGCGCACCCGGCGCCCACGCTGGCGTTCGATCCGCGCGTCGAGAGCTACCCGGCCAGCCCGGTGAACGACGAGGTCTTCACGGACATCGTCCTCACCAAGTAGGCCCGACCGACGCGCACCCTTCGTCTCGTCGCTCCGCTCCTCGCTCAGGGACCGGCCTCCCGGTCCCTGAGCGAGCGGAGCGAGACGAAGGGTGTGCGCCCGATCTACGGAGATCTCTGTGCTGCGCACCATCGGCGGGCGACTGCTGTTCCTCATCCCCACTCTGATCGGCCTCAGCATCCTGCTGTTCGCCTGGGTCAGAGCCCTCCCCGGCGGCCCGGCCGTCGCCCTTCTCGGTGAGAAGGCGACCCCCGAGGCCATCGAGAGGGTCAACGAACTCTACGGATTCAACAAACCGCTCATCGAGCAGTACTTCGTCTGGGTGACGAGGCTGCTCCAGGGCGACTTCGGCACCTCGATCCAGACCAACCGGCCGGTCGTCGAGGAGTTCTTCCGCCGCTTCCCGGCGACCATCGAGCTCAGCGTCGTCGCGCTGATCTTCGCGGTAGGCGTCGGCATCCCGCTCGGCTACTGGGCGGCGCGCCGCCACGGCAAGTTCAGCGACCACGCCTCGGTCGTGCTGAGCCTGATCGGCATCACCATCCCGGTGTTCTTCCTCGCGTTCATCCTGAAGTACATCTTCGCCGTGCAACTGGGCTGGCTGCCCTCCGACGGCAGGCAGAATCCGAGGATCGACGCCACGCATCCCACGGGCTTCTACGTGTGGGACGGTCTCATCACGGGCGAGTTCGATGCCGCGTGGGACGCGATCCTGCACCTGATCCTCCCGGCTCTGGCGCTGGGCACGATCCCGCTCGCGATCATCGTGCGCATCACGCGGGCGAGCGTGCTCGAGGTGCAGAACGCCGACTACGTGCGCACCGGGCGCGCGAAGGGCGTCGGATCGTCGACGCTCCGCAACCGCTTCATCCTGCGCAACGCCATGCTGCCCGTCATCACGACGATCGGTCTGCAGACCGGTCTGCTCATCTCGGGGGCGGTGCTCACCGAGACGGTGTTCGCCTTCCCGGGGATCGGGTCGTTCCTGGCCCGGGCGATCTTCACCCGGGACTTCCCGGTGCTGCAGGGCTTCATCATCTTCATCGCGATCGCGTACGCGCTGATCAACCTCGCGGTGGACGTCTCGTACAGCTTCATCGACCCGAGAGTGAGGGTCCAATGACGACCATCACCGGTATCCGGAAGGGGGCGATGTCATGAGCGTCGCACTCCCACCCGCCCAGGGCGGCGGCGTGATCGACACCGTCGCGATCGCCCAGGCCGGCATCAAGGAAGGGCCCGGCGGGTTCTGGCGCGACGTCTTCCGACGTCTGCGCCGCAACCCCACGGCGTGGATCGGCGCGATCATCGTGCTGCTGTTCCTCCTCGTGGCGGGCCTCGCCCCGCTGCTCGCCCCGTATCCCGAGACCGCGCTCCCCGGGGCGAAGTTCATCACCCCGACCTACATCCCGGGACCGGGGGAGCTGCCGCAGTTCCCGCTCGGCCTGGATCGGTTCGGCGGCGACGTGCTCTCGAAGCTGATCTGGGGTGCGCGGGCGTCGCTGCTCGTCGGCGTCATCTCCACCGCGATGGGACTCGTCGGCGGCATGCTGCTCGGTCTCCTCGCCGGTACCTTCGGCGGCTGGGTGGACACCGTGATCATGCGCTTCGTCGACATCATCCTCTCGGTGCCGAACCTGCTCCTCGCGGTCTCGATCGCGGCGATCCTCGGCCAGACGCCGTTCGCGGTGATGATCGCGATCGGTGCCTCCCAGGTGCCGATCTTCGCCCGCCTGCTGCGCGCCTCGATGCTGCAGCAGCGCTCGAGCGACTACGTGCTCTCGGCGCAGACCCTCGGTCTCGGTCGGGGTCGCATCACGATGTCGCACGTGCTGCCGAACGCGATCGGTCCCGTGATCGTTCAGGGCACGCTCACGCTCGCGACCGCGGTGATCGACGCCGCAGCGCTCTCGTTCCTCGGTCTCGGCGGCGGTCGCCCCGAGACGGCGGAGTGGGGTCGCATGCTCACCTACGCGCAGGCGGAACTCTCGATCGCGCCGTGGCTGGCCTTCCTGCCCGGCATCTGCATCGCGGTCACCGCGCTGGGCTTCACCCTGTTCGGTGAGGCGCTGCGCGAGGCCATGGACCCGAGGACGCGTGCCCGATGAACGCCCAGGAGAACACGATGAACGACACCCCGCTCCTCTCTGTCGAGGGGCTCGCGGTCGACTTCACCACCATGGACGGCGTCGTGCACGCCGTCGAGGGGGTCGACCTCGAGATCTCGCCCGGTGAGACGGTCGCGATCGTCGGCGAGTCCGGTTCGGGCAAGTCGACGACGGCGATGGCCATCATCGGCCTCCTCGCGGGCGGCGGCAGGGTCGCCAGCGGCAGCATCCGTCTCGACGGGCGCGACATCGCGCACGCCGGCGAGAACGAGCTCCGTACGATCCGCGGGCGCGACATCGGTCTCGTCCCGCAGGATCCGATGTCGAACCTCAACCCGGTCGCGAAGGTCGGCACCCAGGTCGCCGAGACGCTGCTCGCGCACGGCCTCGCCACGCGGCAGAACGTGCAGCAGAAGGTCGTCGAGGCGCTCACCGCCGCCGGCCTGCCCGATCCCGAGAAGCGGGCGAAGCAGTATCCGCACGAGTTCTCGGGCGGCATGAGGCAGCGCGCGCTGATCGCGATCGGCCTCGCCTGCAAGCCGCGTCTGCTGATCGCCGATGAACCGACGAGCGCGCTCGACGTCACGGTGCAGCGCACGATCCTCGATCAGATCGGTGCGATGACGCGCGAGCTCGGCACCGCCGTGCTGCTCATCACGCACGACCTCGGTCTCGCCGCCGAGCGCGCGGAGCGCGTCGTGGTGATGCACCGCGGCAAGGTGGTCGAGCAGGGCCCCGCCCGGCAGATCCTCGAGGATCCGCAGCATCCGTACACGCAGTCCCTCGTGAAGGCCGCCCCCTCGGTGGCGGCCGCGCGCCTGCGTCCGGAGGCCTTCCAGGTCGAGGAACGAGCGGATGCCACGGCCGAAGCGTCCGTGGATTCCGGTTCCGCTGCGAAGGCCGACCACATCGTCGAGATCGAGGGCCTCACCAAGGTGTACCCGGTGCGCGGACGCGGCGAGGACTTCGTCGCGGTCAACGACGTGTCGCTCGCGATCCCGCGCGGCGAGACGGTCGCGATCGTGGGGGAGTCGGGGTCGGGCAAGACGACGACGGCGCGAATGCTGTTGAAGCTGATCGAGCCGACCAGCGGTCTGATCCGCTTCGAGGGCAAGGACGTCGCGTCACTCAGTCGTGCCGAGACGCGCGATTTCCGCCAGCGCGTGCAGCCGATCTTCCAGGATCCGTACTCCAGCCTGAACCCGATGTTCACGATCGAGCGTCTGATCGCCGAGCCCCTCGAGTTCTATCGCCGGGGGAGCGGGGCCGAGCGTCGCGCCCGCGTGCGCCAGCTGCTCGACGACGTGGCCCTGCCGCAGTCGATGCTCGGGCGGTATCCGTCGGAGCTGTCGGGCGGTCAGCGTCAGCGCGTCGCGATCGCCCGTGCGCTCGCGCTCTCGCCCGACCTCATCGTGTGCGACGAGCCGGTCTCCGCCCTCGACGTGCTGGTGCAGGACCAGATCCTCACCCTGCTCGGCGACCTCCAGAGCGAGTACGGGCTCAGCTATCTCTTCATCTCGCACGACCTCGCCGTGGTGCGTCTCATCAGCGATTACGTCTGCGTGATGAAGGACGGCAGCCTGGTCGAGGCCGCATCGTCGGAGGAGATCTTCACGAACCCGCGCGATCCGTACACGCGTCGTCTGCTCGCCTCGATCCCCGGGAACGAGCTCGACATCGCGTCGTGAGGGGCGGGCGGCCGGCGATGTCGCAGGCAGTGGATAGCATGTGACGCATGCGTACTCCTCTTCGATCCGCTGCCCTGCTCGTCGCCGCCGCCCTCACCCTCACCGGGTGCTCGACGCTCATCCCGACCCCGCAGGAGACGAGCGGGTCCTCGTCCGAGGTCGAGGCGGAGGAGACGACGGCGGGCGAACTCGACGCAGCGCCCGCGACGGGAGCCACGATCGCCGGTGACGGCTATACGTTCATGGCGCCCGCGGGGTGGGAGGACCCGCAGCAGGAGATCCCCGGGTTCGATCCCGACAGCTTCGCCGCCGATCTCCAGGACGCCGACGGGTTCGCCGACAACGTGAACGTGCTCAAGTCCCCGGTCGGCGTCGTCACGCCCGACCAGGTCGAGACGCTGGGGTTGAAGGAACTCGAGACGGTGGGCGCCACCGACGTCGTCGTGCACGACCGCGTCGTCGTCGCGGATTCCGAGTCCGCGCACATCTCGGCGGCCATGTCGAGTGAGGGCGTCTCCTACGTCGTCGACCAGTACTACGTCAGCAGCGCCGACCAGACCTACGTCGTGACGTTCTCCTTCAGCGACACGGTGCCGGCGGCCGAGCGCCAGCAGACCGCAGAGTCGGTGCTCGTCACCTGGACCTGGGTGTGATGCTCGCCACACCGCGCTGACGGATGCCAATACCGCAGCATCCGATATTGGTCAAGGACTCCACTTGCCATGTCGCAGATTCGTGTCTATAGTTAGTAGTTGCGCTCGCTTCTCCATGCCCTCATATGGTGGTCGGCATTTCGTTGAGCTTCTGAGCGCACACTCCACCTGACGACAAAGGAATCGAGAAGCCCTGCGGGGCTCACGGAGGTTATTCCCTTGGCTGCTGCTCGCAACGCATCCACATCCACCACCACCAAGAACGGACGCGGAGCTTCCCGCCTCTCGTTCGCCAAGATCTCCGACACGCTGACGGTCCCCGACCTTCTCGCCCTCCAGACCGAGTCCTTCGGCTGGCTCGTCGGCAACGACGACTGGAAGGCCCGCGTGGCCGAGGCCAAGAAGGCCGGCCGCACCGACGTCAACGAGATCAGCGGTCTCGGCGAGATCTTCGAGGAGATCTCCCCGATCGAGGACCTCGGCGAGACGATGCAGCTCTCGTTCACGAACCCGTACCTCGAGCCCGAGAAGTACTCGATCGAGGAGTGCAAGGAGCGTGGCAAGACCTACGCCGCTCCGCTGTACGTCGAGGCCGAGTTCATGAACCACCTCACCGGTGAGATCAAGACCCAGACGGTCTTCATGGGCGACTTCCCGCTCCAGACCGGCAAGGGCACGTTCATCATCAACGGCTCCGAGCGCGTCGTCGTCTCGCAGCTGGTGCGTTCGCCCGGTGTCTACTTCGACAAGACGCCCGACAAGACGTCCGATAAGGACATCGTCTCGGCGCGCGTGATCCCGAGCCGCGGTGCATGGCTCGAGTTCGAGATCGACAAGCGCGACCAGGTCGGCGTGCGCATCGACCGCAAGCGCAAGCAGTCGGTGACCGTCTTCCTCAAGGCCCTCGGCATGACGAGCGAAGAGATCCTGGCGGAGTTCGCCGGCTTCACCTCGATCGAGGAGACGCTCGCGAAGGACACCATCGTCACGAAGGAAGATGCGCTCCGCGACATCTACCGCAAGCTGCGTCCGGGCGAGCAGGTCGCCGCCGAGGCTGCCCGCGCGCTCCTCGACAACTTCTACTTCAACCCGAAGCGCTACGACCTGGCGAAGGTGGGTCGTTACAAGATCAACCACAAGCTCGGTCTCGACGCGCCGCTGACGGACTCGGTCCTCACGGTCGAAGACATCGTCGCGACGATCAAATACCTCGTGCGCATCCACGCGGGCACCGAGACCTTCTCGGGCATCCGTGGCGGCAAGAAGGCCGAGATCCGTCTCGCGACCGACGACATCGACAACTTCGGCAACCGTCGCATCCGCGCGGTCGGCGAGCTGATCCAGAACCAGGTCCGCACCGGACTGTCGCGCATGGAGCGCGTCGTCCGCGAGCGCATGACCACGCAGGACATCGAGGCGATCACGCCGCAGACCCTGATCAACGTGCGCCCCGTCGTCGCCGCGATCAAGGAGTTCTTCGGAACGTCGCAGCTGTCGCAGTTCATGGACCAGAACAACCCGCTCGCGGGTCTGACCAACAAGCGTCGTCTCTCGGCGCTCGGCCCGGGTGGTCTCTCGCGTGACCGCGCCGGCGTCGAGGTCCGTGACGTCCACCCGTCGCACTACGGCCGCATGTGCCCGATCGAGACCCCGGAAGGCCCGAACATCGGTCTGATCGGTGCTCTCGCGACGTTCGCGCGCATCAACTCGTTCGGTTTCATCGAGACCCCGTACCGCAAGGTCGAGGGTGGCGTCGTCACCGACCAGATCGACTACCTCACGGCTTCCGAAGAGGTCGACTTCAACATCGCGCAGGCCAACGCCCCGCTCGATGCCAAGGGTCGCTTCCGCGAGAGCCACGTCCTCGCGCGCCCCAAGGGCGGTAGCGGTGAGGTCGACCTCTTCCTCCCGGAGGAGATCGGCTACATCGACGTCTCGCCGCGCCAGATGGTGTCGGTCGCGACCTCGCTCGTGCCCTTCCTCGAGCACGACGACGCGCAGCGCGCCCTCATGGGTGCCAACATGCAGCGTCAGGCCGTGCCGCTGCTGCGCAGCGACTCGCCGCTCGTCGGAACCGGTATGGAGGGCTACACGGCCATCGACGCCGGTGACGTGATCACCGCCGAGAAGGCCGGTGTCGTCTCCGAGGTCTCCGCGGACCGCGTCGTCGTCATGCTCGACGAGGGCGGCACGCAGGAGTACCACCTGCGCAAGTTCGACCGCTCCAACCAGGGCACCTCCTACAACCAGAAGGTCGTCGTCACCGCCGGCGAGCGCATCGAGGTCGGAGAGGTCATCGCCGATGGCCCCGCCACCGAGAACGGCGAGCTGGCCCTCGGAAAGAACCTCCTCGTCGCGTTCATGACGTGGGAGGGCTACAACTTCGAGGACGCGATCATCCTGAGCCAGGACCTGGTGAAGGACGACACCCTCTCCTCGATCCACATCGAGGAGTACGAGGTCGACGCGCGCGACACCAAGCTCGGCAAGGAGGAGATCACCCGTGACCTCCCCAACGTCAGCCCGGAGCTGCTCAAGGACCTCGACGAGCGCGGCATCATCCGCATCGGTGCCGAGGTCCGCCCCGGCGACATCCTCGTCGGCAAGGTCACGCCGAAGGGCGAGACCGAGCTGTCGGCCGAGGAGCGTCTGCTCCGCGCGATCTTCAACGAGAAGAGCCGCGAGGTCCGCGACACGTCGCTGAAGGTTCCCCACGGTGAGCAGGGCACGATCATCGCCGTCAAGGAGTTCAACGCCGAGGACGGCGACGACGAGCTCGGCTCGGGCGTCAACCGCCGCGTCGTGGTCTACATCGCCCAGAAGCGCAAGATCACCGAGGGCGACAAGCTCGCCGGCCGTCACGGCAACAAGGGCGTCATCGCGAAGATCCTCCCGATCGAGGACATGCCGTTCCTTGCGGACGGAACCCCGGTCGACATCGTCCTGAACCCGCTCGGCATCCCGGGTCGAATGAACTTCGGCCAGGTGCTGGAGACCCACCTCGGGTGGATCGCCAAGCAGGGCTGGAAGGTCGAGGGCACCCCCGAGTGGGCCGTGCGTCTGCCGGAGCAGGCTTTCGAGGCCGCTCCCGGTACGAAGGTCGCGACCCCGGTGTTCGACGGCGCGTCGGAGGAGGAGATCTCCGGTCTCCTCGACTCGACGCTCCCGACGCGCGACGGCGTTCGCCTGATCGACTCGTCCGGAAAGACGCAGCTGTTCGACGGCCGCTCCGGTGAGCCGTTCCCGGCGCCGATCTCGGTGGGCTACATGTACATCCTGAAGCTGCACCACCTGGTCGACGACAAGATCCATGCACGTTCCACGGGTCCGTACTCGATGATCACCCAGCAGCCGCTCGGTGGTAAGGCGCAGTTCGGTGGACAGCGCTTCGGTGAGATGGAGGTGTGGGCCCTCGAGGCCTACGGCGCCGCGTACGCCCTCCAGGAGCTCCTCACGATCAAGTCCGACGACATCCTCGGCCGCGTCAAGGTCTACGAGGCGATCGTCAAGGGCGAGAACATCCAGGAGCCCGGCATCCCCGAGTCGTTCAAGGTGCTCATGAAGGAGATGCAGTCGCTCTGCCTGAACGTCGAGGTCCTCTCGGCCGACGGCACGCTGGTCAACCTCCGCGACACCGACGACGAGGCGTTCCGCGCCGCGGAAGAGCTCGGTATCAACATCTCCAGCCGCTTCGAGGCCGCCTCGATCGACGAGATCTAATCCTTCGGACGGGCCCGGGACGCAACTCCCGGGCCCCCCGAAGCAGACTTCTCAAAAAGAATTTCCGACACAGGAGAACTAGTGCTCGAGTCCACAACTTTCGATGAGCTTCGCATCGGCCTGGCGACCGCAGACCACATCCGCGCGTGGTCCTACGGCGAGGTCAAGAAGCCCGAAACCATCAACTACCGCACCCTGAAGCCCGAGAAGGACGGCCTCTTCGGAGAGCAGATCTTCGGACCGTCCCGCGACTGGGAGTGCGCCTGCGGAAAGTACAAGCGCGTCCGCTTCAAGGGAATCGTCTGCGAGCGCTGCGGCGTGGAGGTCACCAAGAGCTCCGTTCGTCGTGAGCGCATGGGGCACATCGAGCTCGCCGCTCCCGTCACCCACATCTGGTACTTCAAGGGCGTTCCCTCGCGTCTGGGCTACCTGCTCGACATGGCGCCGAAGGACCTCGAGAAGGTCATCTACTTCGCCGCGTACATGGTCATCTCGGTCGACGAGGATGCTCGTCACCGCGACCTGGGCACGCAGGAGAACAACGTCCGTCTCGAGCTGAAGACGCTCGGCGACCGCCGTGACTCCAAGATCGCCGAGCGCCTCGCTCGTCTCGAGGAGGAGCTCGCTGCTCTCGAGGCCGAGGGTGCCAAGGCCGACGCCAAGAAGAAGGTCAAGGACGCCGCCGAGAAGGAGATGTCGCTCATCCGCAAGGGTGCCGACGAGGCGATCGCCAAGCTCGAGCGCGTGTGGGAGGACTTCCGCACGCTCGAGGTCGGCGCACTGCGTCCCGAGGACGACGTCTTCCACGAGCTGCAGGACCGCTTCGGTCAGTACTTCGAGGCCTACATGGGTGCCGAGTCGATCCAGCGTCGTCTCGCCGCCTTCGACCTCCAGGCCGAGGCCGAGAACCTGCACCTGCAGATCGCCGAGGGCAAGGGCCAGCGCAAGATCCGTGCGATCAAGCGTCTCAAGGTCGTCAACTCGTTCCTCGAGACCGGCATGAGCCCGGCCGCGATGGTCCTCGACGTCGTCCCGGTCATTCCGCCGGAGCTTCGTCCGATGGTGCAGCTCGACGGTGGCCGCTTCGCGACCTCCGACCTGAACGACCTGTACCGCCGCGTGATCAACCGCAACAACCGTCTTCGTCGTCTGATCGACCTCGGTGCCCCCGAGATCATCGTCAACAACGAGAAGCGCATGCTGCAGGAGGCCGTCGACGCTCTGTTCGACAACGGTCGCCGTGGTCGTCCCGTCACCGGTACCGGCAACCGCGCCCTGAAGTCCCTCAGCGACATGCTGAAGGGTAAGCAGGGTCGTTTCCGCCAGAACCTGCTCGGAAAGCGCGTCGACTACTCGGGCCGTTCGGTCATCATCGTCGGACCGCAGCTCAAGCTGCACCAGTGCGGTCTGCCCAAGCAGATGGCTCTGGAGCTCTTCAAGCCGTTCGTCATCAAGCGCCTGATCGACCTGGGGCACTCGCAGAACATCAAGGCCGCGAAGCGCGCCGTCGAGCGCACCCGTCCCGAGGTCTGGGACGTGCTCGAGGAGATCATCCGCGAGCGTCCCGTGCTGCTCAACCGTGCGCCCACGCTGCACCGTCTCGGCATCCAGGCGTTCGAGCCGCAGCTCGTCGAGGGTAAGGCCATCCAGCTGCACCCGCTCGTCTGCGCGGCGTTCAACGCCGACTTCGACGGTGACCAGATGGCCGTGCACCTGCCGCTGTCGGTCGAGGCTCAGGCCGAGGCCCGCGTGCTGATGCTCGCGTCGAACAACATCCTGAAGCCGTCCGACGGCCGCCCGGTGACCCTGCCTTCGCAGGACATGATCATCGGTCTGCACCACCTGACCACGGTCAAGGAGGGCGCAGCCGGTGAGGGCCGTGCATTCGGTTCGGTCGGCGAGGCGATCCTGGCGAAGGACGAGGGAACCCTCGACCTGCAGGCCAAGATCCGCATCCGCATCCCGGGTCTGACGTTCCTCGAGGGCGAAGCGCCCGAGGGGTACGAGCGCCACGGTCTCGTGGACGCCTCGCTGGGTCAGGCGATCTTCAACGACGCGCTGCCGAAGGGCTACCCCTTCGTCCGCGAGCAGGCCGACAAGGGCAAGCTGTCGCAGATCGTCAACAAGCTGGCCGAGGAGTACCCGAAGGTCGAGACGGCTGCGTCGCTGGACCGCATCAAGGACGCCGGTTTCTACTGGGCCACGCGCTCCGGTGTGACCGTCGCCCTGAGCGACATCCTGACGCCGCCGAACAAGGCCGAGATCGTCGCGGGCTACGAGAAGCAGGCCGCGAAGGTCCAGTCCCAGTACGAGAAGGGCCTCACGACCGACGCCGAGCGTCGCCAGGAGCTCATCAAGATCTGGACCGAGGCGACCGACGAGGTGCAGGCCGCGATGAAGGCGCACTTCCCGGAGGACAACACCATCAACCGCATGGTGTCCTCGGGCGCCCGTGGTAACTGGCTGCAGATCCGCAACATCGCGGGTATGCGTGGTCTGGTGAACAACCCCAAGGGTGAGATCATCCCGCGTCCGATCATCTCCTCGTACCGCGAGGGTCTGTCGGTGGCGGAGTACTTCATCGCGACGCACGGTACCCGTAAGGGTCTGGCCGACACCGCTCTGCGTACCGCCGACTCGGGTTACCTGACCCGTCGTCTGGTGGACGTCTCGCAGGACGTCATCATCCGCGAAGAGGACTGCGGCACGTCGAAGGGCCTCGAGCTCCCGATCGCCGCTCCGAACTCGCAGGGTGAGCTCGTGCGCGATGCGAACGTCGAGAACTCGGTGTTCGCCCGTACGCTCGCCTCGGGTGTCGTCGACAGCAAGGGCGAGGTCCTCGCCGACGCCGGTGACGACGTGGGTGACGTGCTCATCGACAAGCTCGTCGCGGCGGGTGTCGAGACCATCAAGGTGCGCTCGGTCCTGACCTGCGACTCCGCCGTCGGTGTCTGCGCGCAGTGCTACGGCCGTTCGCTGGCGACGGGTAAGACCGTCGACATCGGCGAGGCCGTGGGCATCATCGCGGCCCAGTCGATCGGTGAGCCCGGTACCCAGCTGACGATGCGTACCTTCCACACCGGTGGTTCCGCGTCGGCAGACGACATCACGCAGGGTCTTCCCCGTGTGCAGGAGCTGTTCGAGGCTCGTACCCCCAAGGGTGCGTCGCCGATCGCCGAGGCCGATGGCCGCATCACGATCGACGAGACGGACAAGGCCAAGAAGGTCATCCTGACGCCCGACAACGGCGACGAGCCGGTCATCTACCCGGTTCTGCGTCGTGCGACGCTCCTGGTCGAGGACGGACAGCACGTCACGGTCGGTCAGCCGATCCTGGTGGGCACGCTCGACCCCAAGGAGGTCATGCGTGTCATGGGTGCCCGCGAGGTGCAGCGTTACCTCGTCAACGGCGTCCAGGGCGTGTACCGCTCGCAGGGTGTGCCGATCCACGACAAGCACATCGAGGTCATCGTCCGCCAGATGCTCCGCAAGGTCACCGTCGTCGATCACGCCGACACGACCCTGCTGCCGGGTGAGATGGTCGACCTCAAGCGCTACCAGGCGATCAACCGCGAGGCCGTGGCAGAGGGCAAGCGCCCCGCGTCGGGCCGTTCGGAGCTGATGGGTATCACGAAGGCGTCGCTCGCGACGGAGTCGTGGCTGTCGGCCGCCTCCTTCCAGGAGACGACCCGCGTGCTCACCGAGGCTGCGATGCAGGGCAAGCGCGACCCGCTGGTCGGTCTCAAGGAGAACGTCATCATCGGAAAGCTCATCCCCGCCGGAACCGGTCTCTCGAAGTACCGCGACGTCACGGTCGAGGCCACGGAAGAGGCCAAGAGCGAGCGCTACCCGAACCGGATCTTCGCATCCGACGGTGCGTACGCCGACGGTGACTTCGGTTACGTCGACTTCGACGCGTTCTCGACGGACGACATCACGCCCGGTACTTACAACTGAGTGTGAGTGAGTGAACGAAGGCCCCGGGGTTCTCCCCGGGGCCTTCGTCGTACCTACCGGCATCCGAGCGGGCGGATGCCTAGTCGAAGATGCTCGCGATGATGCTGGCCGTGTAGCCGGTGGGCGCGAGGTTGGAGTACTGGGTGTCGATGAGGATGCCGTCGCGCCAGAAGAGGGTGCGCCCGTCGGTCACGGGGTATTGCTCGTTCTGCCAGATCTTCTCGCAGCGGGTGCCGCCGTCGGGCGTGAAGCAGCTGAACCCCTCGGTGTCGGCGAGGTCGTTGAGCAGGTCGAGCGCGGGTCCGCGGTTCATGCGCTCGATCGTGGTGACGAGGCCGGTGGTGTCGGCGCCGGGGTCTCGCCAGATGCAGGTGAGGGTTCCGTTCGGGCCGACGCCCGACGGTCCGAACGCGGCGTCGTTGAGCGGCGTCTCGCCGAGCTGCGACAGCACGTCCTCCGAGAGGATCGCGCGGCAGTCGGTCGGCAGTGCTACGGCGCCGGCGGTGGGTGTCGGTGACGGGGTGGGGGAGGCGGATGCCGACTCGGTGGGCGATTCCGATTCCGAGGGCGACGGAGAGGCGGAGGAGCCCCCGTCGCCGTCGGAGGCGGCGCCGCAGCCCGTGAGGCCGGCGATGAGCAGGAGGGCCGCGACGGCGGCAACGGAGCGTGCCTTCATAGCCACACCGTACTCCTCGGTCATCCCGAGCCGTGCGAGCGGACGATGACGGCGGGGCGCGGTAATGTCGGGCGGGTGAGCACAGACACTTCTTCCCGATCCGCGGTCGTCATCGGAGACGCCCTGATCGACGAGATCCGCGACGAGACGGGCATCCGCGAACTGGTGGGCGGGGCCGCGTTGAACGTGGCCGTGGGCCTGCGCAGGTTGGGGGTGCCGACGACGCTGATCGCCATGGTGGGCGACGATGCGGCCGGCGAGCACATCCGCGAGTACCTCGACGACCACGGAGTCACGCTGATCGCCGAGCCGGCCCCGCACGGCTCCTCGCGCGCGATCGTGCAGCGCTCCGCCGGTGGCGAGCCGGAGTACGTCTTCAACGAGGCGGCGCAGCGGCGCAGCATCCGCTATTCGGATGCCGCGCGGCAGGCGATCGCCGACTCGGATCTCGTGGCGATCAGCTGCTTCCCGTTCGATGTTCCGGCCGAGGTCGACGCGCTGGCGGATGCCGTCGGCGACGCGCGCCTCGCGATCGATCCCAACCCGCGCTCGGGCATGCTCAGCGACCGGGAGGAGTTCGTGCGCGGCTTCGAGCGCCTCGCCGCGGCGACCGAGATCGTCAAAGTGGGCGCCGATGACGCGACGCTGCTGTACGACGGCGACCTCGACGCGCTGCGCGCGCGTCTGCGTGGTCTCGGCGTGCGCGCGGTGCTGGCGACGGCGGGCTCGGAGGGCGCGGTGATCGAGACGGATGCCGCGACGATCTCCGCGCCGATCGCGACGCTGCCGGGGCCGATCGTCGACACGGTCGGCGCGGGCGATGCGACCCTCGCCGCCGTCGCTGCGGGGCTCGTCGGAGCGCGTCCTGAGGCGGCGGAGGAGTGGCAGGCGCTGCTGCATCGGGCGATGGACATCGCGGCGGCCACGTGCCGAGCCGAGGGCGGTCTGCTGCGCACTCCCGAGTCGCTCACGGAGTCTGCGCGAGGCGTGCAGGGCAGCTGACAGCTCGATTTCATCCACCGGCGTTCGACGGGTACTATAAATACTCGTGCCCCCGGTTGGCTGTTCAAGTTGGACGGGTGCGCTCTGGCGAGTTACCCAAGCGGCCAAAGGGATCTGACTGTAAATCAGACTGCACTGCATTCGGGGGTTCGAATCCCTCACTCGCCACCAGAAAGGCCCCGCGATCGCGGGGCCTTCTTCGTTTCCGGTTCAGGTCCGCGGAGCTCACCGCAAGTACGACGCCCCGTTGAGATCGAGCACCGCACCCGACGCCCACTGCGCCTCGGGCGAGGTGAGGTAGACGACCGCGGCGGCGACCTCCTCGGGCGTGCCGACGCGGCCGAACGGGCTCTGCGCGCGCACGGAATCACCTTCGGCGCCGGCGAGCTTCGACTGCTGCCGTTCGGTCCCGACGAATCCGGGGGAGACGGTCGCGACGGCGATGCCGTGCGGAGCCAGCGCGACGGCCAGCGACTGGCCGAGCGCGTGCAGTCCCGCCTTCGCCGCCCCGTAGGCGGGGAAGTCGGGCTCGCCGCGGTCGGCGCCGCGTGAACCGATGTTCACGATCGATCCGCCGGCACCCGCGCGGATCAGCGCGTTGGCGACGAGATAGGAGACGTTGGCGGCGGCGCGGAGGTCGACGTCGAGCATCCGCGTCCATGCCTCCTGCCAGGTGGCGTAGTCCACGGCATCCACCCGATGGAAGGTCGCCGGACTCGGCGCGATCGCGGCGTTGTTCACGAGCACGTCGATGACCCCGAGCGCCGCGATCGCCTCGTCGACGATGGCCGCAGCATCCGTCGGATCCGAGAGATCGCCGCCCACCAGGTGATGGCCGTCGCCGTGCAGCAGAGCGAGCGTCTCGGCGGCGGAGTCCCGGTCGCTGCCGTAGTGCACCGCGACGCGATCGCCACGAGCGCTCAGTGCGATCGCGGTGGCCCGGCCGATGCCGCGGGATGCTCCGGTGACGAGTGCGTGTGCCATCCCGCCACTCTACGAGCCGTTCCCACCCGCGACTTCCTAGACTGGGACGATGCGAGCGCTCACCGAAGCAGACGTGCGGGCATCGTTCGTCAATGCGGATGCCGACGAACTCCGGGTCATGGAGATGCCGCACGACTTCGTGCTGGTCGACTGGGACTACCTCGACTTCTTCGCGTGGCGCGATCCGGGCGCCGGGCGCCGTGGGTACGTGCTGATCCCGCACGACGGCGAGATCGTCGGCATCGTGCTGCGCGCCTCCGACCCGGGGCGCGGCCGATCGGGCATGTGCGACATCTGCCGCACCATGCAGCCGGGCAACCAGGTCACGCTGTTCTCGGCGCGACGGGCGGGGGAAGCGGGGCAGCGGGGGGACTCGTTCGGCACCTACATCTGCGCCGACCTCTCGTGCCACGAGAACGTGCGGCTCGCACACCCGCTCGCGCCGAACGAGGTCCTGGCCGACGGGCAGGTCGACTTCCGCCTCGACGGCACTCGCCGCCGCATGGAGGCGTTCGTCTCGCGGGTGTGGCAGTACGCCTGACCGCGATTACGCTGGACGCAACGTCCTGTGCTCGAAGGAGAAGCCATGAGCGATGCCATCCTGTTCTCGGTCGATGAGGGGATGGCTCGGCTCACGCTGAACCGCCCGGCTCGGCTCAACGCCTTCAACGCCGATCTCGCGCACGCGTGGCGCGACGCCACGGGCGAGGCTACGTCGCGTTCCGATGTGAAGGCGATCCTGATCGATGCGGCGGGGCCCGCGTTCTGCGCCGGCGGGGACGTGATCGACATGGCGACCACGATGGGGTCGGGCGACGAGATCACGGCCCTGGCAGAGGTCATCAACACCGGCATCCGCTCGCTGACGGAGTCATCGGTGCCGGTCGTCGCGGCCGCGCACGGCACGACCGCGGGCGGAGGCCTCGGGATCCTGCTCAGCAGCGACTACGCGGTGGTCGGCTCACGATCGCGGCTCGGCAGCCTCTACGCGAACATCGGCCTCACGCCCGACCTGTCGGTCTCGGCGCAGCTCGCCCGTGCGGTCGGGCAACGTCGAGCGCTGCAGCTGGTGCTGCAGGATCGCCTGCTCACCGCAGACGAAGCGGTGGAGTGGGGCCTCGCGGCCGAGACGGTGACGGGCGAGGACTCGGCAGCCGAGGCCGCCCTCGTGCGGGCTCGCGGCGAGGAGATCGCCCGCTTCTGGCTCGCCGGTGCCGCGGATGCCTACGGGCAGGCGAAGCACCTGGTGCGCGCGCAACCCGAGCGCACCTTCGCCGAGCAGCTGACCGCGGAGGCGCTCTCGATCGGCGCCGCGATGCAGACGCCCGACGCGCAGGCGCGGATCGCCGCGTTCGCGAAGAAGGCCGACTGACCCGGACTGCACCGACGTCGGCTTTCGGATGCTTGTGCACATCCGGGGCGTCGGGGCAGTGCCCGCCCCTGCTCGCATGGCAGGATGAGGGGCAACGCCGCTAGAGGGGGAGGGTCGTCATGTCCCAGCCGGAGACCGTGACCGAAGAGAAGAAGAACATGTCGCTCCTGATCAGAGGAGCGATCTGGATCGCCATCGGGGCTCTGATCGCCGCAGCGCTCGTCTGCGTCGTGTGGGTGCTGATCGGTGACCAGGACGGCCTGATCGGCCGGGCATTCCTCACGATCCTGCTGTTCGCCGGATTCGCGGGCATCGCGATCCTCGAGGCGGGACTCGCGCCCAAGCGCCCCGACTGGCTGGCGCTCACCAGTATGGTCACCTGGATCATCGCGCTGATCGTCGGTGCCTTCAAGATCTGGCTGCCCGAAGACGACTACTACTTCAACGGAGCGGCGCGGTTCTTCCAGCTGCTCCTCGTGGTCGGCATCCTGCAGCTCGCGCTGCTGCACGTGCGCCTCTTCACCCCGGCGGCGCAGCGCCACCCCACCACGTTCAACCGGGTGATCTACATCATCACGGTCGTCTTCCTCGGTGGCCTCGTGGCGATGCTCGTGTTCTACCTGACCTTCCCCGACTCGTTCGAGTACGTCGAGCTCTACTGGCGCATCGTCGTCGCGCTGACGATCCTCGCCGCCGTCGGAACGACGCTCGTTCCCCTGCTCAACGCGCTTTTTGCTCCGAAGAAGCCGGCTCAGCAGGCGCCTCCGGCCAGCGCGTTCCTCTCGTGGCCGACCTTCGCCGACGGTGTGACCCCGCTGCCCGCACTGCCCGACGGCAGCCCCGACTGGAACGCCTACTACACGGGACAGCCCACGGCCTACGTGCCGCAGGCTGCGCTCCCGGCAACGTCGTTCCCGGTGGCTCCCGAGCCGCAGGCGCCCGCGGTTCCCGGAGTGCCTCCGGTGCCGACCGCTCCCGCCGATCCCGGATTCGCGTACCCGAGCGCGCCCCCGCAGCCCGCACCCCCGCAGTCGGCGCCCTCGGCTCCGCACACGCAGGAAGCCTTCCCGCCGCCGCCTCCCGCCCCGCGTCCTCCGCAGTGAGCGACGAGATCGAGGTCGAGCTCGCCGAGCTCGCGCAGGAGATCGCACGCGAGGCCGGCGCGCTCGCGCAGCGCCGGCGCCGCGAGGGTGTCACCCTCGCGGCGACCAAGACCACGCTGGCCGACATCGTCACCGAGGCCGACCGCGAGGTCGAGGCCCTGATCCGCACCCGGCTCGACGCGGCGCGGCCGGGTGACGGGTTCCTCGGCGAGGAGTCCGAGGCGGCGCAGGGCGAGACCGGCATCACGTGGGTCGTCGACCCGATCGACGGCACCGTGAACTACGCCACCGGCATCCCCGCCTACAACGTCAGCATCGCCGCCGTGCGCGGAACGGCAGACCCGGCGAGCTGGGAGCATCTCGCCGGAGTCGTGTTCGCACCCGCGCTGGGTGAACTGTTCTCGGCCGCGCGCGGGCACGGCGCCTGGCTGGGCGACGAACGACTCGCGGTCACCGACGAGACGCCCGCAGGCGCCCTGCTGGCGACGGGCTTCGGATACGACCCGGCCACGCACGACGGCGACATCGAGACGGTGAGGCGCGTGATGCCGATCGCGAGGGACCTGCGGCGGATGGGAGCGGCGGCGCTCGACCTCGCCTATGTCGCCGCCGGACGCCTCGACGGATACTTCGAGCGCGGTCTGAAGCCCTGGGATTTCGCGGCCGGAGCGCTGCTCGTCCGCGAGGCCGGAGGCGAGGTCTCGCGGTTCGATGTCGACACTCAGCGTCCGCTGATCGTCGCTGGCGGCAGCGCCGTGCACGCGCGCCTCATCGAACGGATCGGCGCGAAAGATGAATGACTCATGGCTTTCCCAGCCGAGGCGAGGTAGTGTTTATGCGATCGTTATTTCCGCCGCCCGAAGGCGGAAGATGAGTAAGCGCCCCCGAGCTTGACGTACGACCCCGAGAGAATCGTTTTGCCCTTCGAGAATCCCCAGGCTGAATCTGCGCCCACGCGCCGCTCCAGCCGACTCCGCACTCAGGCCCACGAGGCCACCGCGGTGGGAGAGACGGCGACAGCCTCTGCATCCCCCGCGGCCACCGTGACCTCCGCGCCGCTGTCCCGTCGCGCCGCCCGCATGCTGGCGGCCGAGGCCATCGCCGCCGACGAGTCCGTCGAGAAGATCGCCGCGCCCGACGATGTCGTCTCCGAGCTCGGCGAATCGACGCCCAAGCCGGCCAAGGTCCCCCTCGTCGTGAGCGACGAGCCGATCATCATCGACGGCCCCGCCATCCCCGCGCCGACCGAGAACCTCATCGACGCGTTCGAGCAGGCTTCGCAGGCGTTCAAGGGATCGGCGTTCCACCGCGCGACCGCCTCCGTGCCCGTCGAGAAGTCGTCGATCGAAGAGATCGTGCACCTCGCCCCGCGCCGGTCCGGCCGCATCCGCAAGGTCGTCACCGTCGGGGCCTCCCTCGGTGTCATGAGCCTCGCCGGTCTCCTCGCGGTGTCGATGACCCTCCCCGCCGAAGCTCTCGCCGCCGTGCAGGGCACCTCGGCCGCCTCCACGTCGCTCGTCGCCCCGGCGGCCGCCGATGAGAAGTCCGCGGCATCCGATGAGATCCAGGCCTTCGTCACGTCGTCCGACGTGCAGAACGAAGCCCTCGACCGCGGCGACGACTTCAGCACGATATCCCTCGTCGAGGTCGCCGCCGAACAGGGCATCAACTACTCCAACGAGGTCTTCACCAACGACCCCGAGGCCGCCATCCAGTGGCCGTTCCTCGTCGGCGTCGGCATGAGCTACGGCTACGGCATGCGCAGCGGCCGCCTGCACGAGGGCATCGACTTCGTGCCCGGCAACGGCGCTCCCGTCCAGGCCATCGCCGACGGCACGGTGCGCCTCGCGACCGAGCAGGGCGGCGCCTACGGCGTCACCGTGTACATCGACCACGTCGTCGACGGCGAGGTCATCACGAGCCACCACGCGCACATGCAGTACGGCTCGCTGCAGGTGAAGACGGGCGACAAGGTCACCGTGGGAACCGTGATCGGCAAGACCGGCAACACCGGCCGTTCGTACGGCGCGCACATGCACTTCGAGCTCATCGTCAACGGATCGACCATCGATCCGCTGCCGTGGCTCAAGGCGAACGCCGGTCGCTACGAGTATTGACCGGCTCGATTTCATGAGGACGCCACAGTGATGGTATTCTCGTGTGGTTGCCCCGCGAGGGGCAGCACGCCCCGATAGCTCAGTGGCAGAGCACTTCCATGGTAAGGAAGGGGTCGTCAGTTCAATCCTGACTCGGGGCTCGCAGCATTCGTCTCTGCAGAACGCGGATGCGTCGCGGCAGGGTAGCTCAGCTGGTCAGAGCGCACGACTCATAATCGTGAGGTCGCGGGTTCAAGCCCCGCTCCTGCTACAGGAATTCACCCCGGTCCTCGGACCGGGGTTTTCTGTTGCTACCGCACCTCATCCGAGGGCGCATCGGCGGGGGGACGGCTGAGGATCAGGATCCGCCGCAGATGCATCGCCGCGAGCACACCGGGGCCGATCGACTGACGCAACTCGATCGTGCGATCATCGACCGTCTCGAGGAGGAGACGCACGGCGCGCGTCGCCTCTCCTCGAATGCGATGCGCTTCGGACGTCGAGGCATCCTGCAGAGCGATCACCTCGGCGACCGCATGGCAGGCGGCGGTCAGCGGAGCGGGGAGTTCGAGATCGAGGTCGATCGCCGCGGGGCGATCCCAGATCGTGTCCGCGAGCGAGTCCGCGATGTCCCTGATGTGCTGCGAGATCCGCTCCAACGCCTCCAGCTGTCGGTGCGCATCGTCGGTCTCCCCGCGTCGACCCCACGCGCGGGGATTGCCTCGGCGACTCTCGTCCGCCTCGACGAGAGCGAAGCGCAGCGAACGGGCCGTCTCCGCGAGCGAGGTCGCGTCGTCGGCCCACTGCTCCTTCTCGGGCGGCCATGAATCCGACACCGCCTCACCGATGTCGTGCAGGTGCGTCGCGAGTCGCTCGCGGAAGAGACGCAGGCTTGCCGTCGCCTCGGCGGTGAGCGGTGCCGGCGCGATCGCCAGATTCACGACGAGCCCCACGACGACCCCGACCGACATCTGGGTGAGGTACCCCAGGGAGTAATCGTCGGCATTCTGCCCGCCGATGATCAGCACGAAGAGGGCGGCCATGGGCACGTACTCGCGCCCCACCCCGAACCACCCCGTGCCCGAGAGGAGCACCCCGAGCCCGACGACGATCGGGATGGACCACCACGTCGGACCCACCGTGAGCACGATGATCGAGGCCAGCCCGATGCCGGCGGCGAGTCCGAGCAGGGTCTGGAGCCCGGACTTCACCGACCCCATCAGCGTCGGGTACATGCTCACCAGCGCGCCGAGGGGTGCGTAATAGGGGTACTCGTCGGTGACCCCCGGCATGTATCGCGCGATGAACCACGCGATCCCGACGGCCAGCGCGGTCTTCGCGACCAGCAGAAGTCGTGCGGGACGCGTCGCTGCCTGCAGCGCCGAACGGAAGGGCGGGCGACGCATCAATCCTCGGTGCGGAAGCCCGCGGGTTTGTGCGTGCCGTCGCAGAACGGCTTGATGGCCGAGAGACCGCAGCGGCAGAGTGCGACGGTGCGCCGGCGCTGCTCGATGGCGTTGCCGTCCGCGTCGCGGAGGTCGATCGCGCCGCGCACCAACAGCGGCCCGTCGGGATACGCGGTGATCGTCGGATGCTCGTCGTGCACGCTCATACGTCCCCCCGCTCTCGGAGCGAGGACTCGTCGCGCGACCAGGCCTCGAGGATGTGCTCCCCGACCCAGCCGTCCACCGCGAGGCATGCCGCGGCTCCGAACATGATGTCCGGCAGCAGATCCGGTCGGTCCTCGGCGAGTCCACCGGCGAGATCGCGTGCGGCGATCTGCTCGTGCACGGCATCCGCTTCGACGTGCTCGTCGAAGTAGTCGGTGACGTCTTCGCCGTAGCCGAGTCGGCGCAGGCCGTCGGCGTAGAGCTTGTTCGGGATCGACGACGTCATCTCGAAGGCCGCCAGATGACCGACGATCGCACCGACCAGCCGACGGTTCAGTCCGAACATCGACATCATGTTGTGCGACGCGAGAGTGATCGCCGGCACATCATCGACGTAGGTGCCATACGTGTCGTCGAGGTCCGCACCGCGCATCGCGGCGGCGAAGATCTCCGCGTGCACGCGCTCGGGGCGCCCACCGCCGTACTCGTCGGACTGGATCTCGACGAGCGCCGCCTTCGCGCGGCCGGTGAGCCGCGGGATCGCCCACGAGTGGGGGTCAGCCTCGCGCAGCGTGTAGACGGAACGCTGCAGGAAGAACTCGCGGGCCTGCTCAGGGGTCGCCTTGCGGGCGAGGTAACGCGAGAGGCTAGGTCCGTCGTCGTCCGCGGCGAGTGCGAACAGCGCGCGCCCGACGGCATCGACGGTGGGCTCCGGCATCTCCGGAATCGGAACGACCTCGCGCAGGCGCTGCTCGAAGGCCGCCTCCAGCACGCCACGGACCGCGATCAGCTCGGGATCCCACTCCAGGCGAGGATCCAGTCCGGGGAGCGAACCGTACGCGGAGGCGTAGAGCAGGAAGAGCGCCAGCTGCACGTCGTCGTCGTGCAGGAGATCGGATGCCTCGGCCACCGCGGCCTGCGCACTCCGCACGGTCACAGCGTCCGCTTCGCCGGTCAGGCGCTTCCGCACCGCGTCGCCGAGCGGTCCGCGTGCGGAGGGGAGCTGCGCGGGGGAAGTGAGGAGGGGGGAGGTCATGTGCTTCTCCGATCAGTGAGGCGGGTGCAGTGTTCTGCGCTGGCGACCGAAGGGTCAGCGAGCGCGGCCCTCGGCGAGGTACGCCAGCCGGTTCAGGGTCTCCGCGTTGCGGAAGCGAAGGAGCGGCGTGGTGATCAGGCTCGGGAGCAGTGTCGCGGGCCCTTTCACCGGCTCCTCATCGATGCGCACCATGGCGCCGCCGTCCCGCGCGCGGACCCTCAGGGTCACCCGAGCCTCTCCGATCGGCCAGCCCTTCGCACGGATGACCATGCGATCCGGGGGTGACCACTCCTCGACGACGGTGGTGTCGTCGAGGAGGGCGGGCCAGACACCGACCGAGTGATGCAGCTGGGATCCCTCGGCGGGCCAGGTCTCATCGACCTCGCGCATCCGCGAGGCGCCGACGACCCAGGCCGGGTACAGCCATCCGTTCTCGAGCACCTCGAAGACATCCGCCGGGGTGCAACGGAGCGTGCGCACGTTCTTCGCCATGCGACCACCATCGCGCGTCGAGCGCCCCGGGCCCAGGGGGTTGACGCGGCGGAGGATCGTCTCAGCGCGAGAGGTGCGCGCGCAGCGCCTCCACGACCAGAGCATGGTCGGCGTGCATCTCGAGGCCGCTCACACCGATCGCGCCCGCGAGCGTTCCGCCGATCCGGATCGGGAACCCGCCGCCCGCCGCCGCGTACAGCGCGGGGTCGAGACGGGATGAGCGCTCGAAGTCCTCGCCCCGGGAGAGGAAGTCGTAGTGCACGCCCAGAGAAGAGCGGCCGAAGTGCTCGACGACGCGGAACTTCCGCTCCAGCCAGGCGTCGTTGAGAGCGCTCGTGTCCGGCGCCGCCATGTGGAAGGCGCGTTGGCCGCCGAGAACGATCGACACGACGATCGGCAGTGCGTCGGCGACGGCGCGTGCGTGCAGCCAGGCACCCACCTCCCAGGCATCCGTCACGGTGAAACGATCGACGTCCAGCTCCCGCTCCTCGGCGGTGATCGCGTCGAGGGCGGCCTGTGCGTCGATGCTCATACTCGTGAGACTAGCGGCCCGCCCGCGCCCGGGCGCAGAAAAGCCCGGAATCCGCGAGGGACACCGGGCCTTCTGCGACGGAGACGCCGTCGAGGTCACGCCAGCGGGCGGAGACCCTCCACGAGAGGAGTGGTCGGGCGGCCGATCAGACGCGCGAGCGTCCCGTCGGTGTCGGCCAGTGCGCCGTCGCGGATGCCCGCGTCGAGCGCGGTGACGAAGCCGACGGTTCCCGCGTCGAGACCCGCGGACTCGAGAGCGGCGGCGTGCTCCTCGGCGGTCAGCGCGCGGTACTCGACGGGGCTGCCGATGACCTCGGCGATCGCAGCGGCGAGCTCGTCGTAGGTCCATGCGACGTCGCCGCCGAGCTCGTACGCCTGGCCGAGGTGGCCGTCCTCGAGCAGCACGACCGCCGCGGCATCCGCGAAGTCCTTGCGGCTCGCCGAGGCCACGCGGCCATCGCCGACGCTGGCCGCCACGACGCCGGTCTCGCGGGCCTGTGCGATGTCGCCGGCGTAGTTCTCGGTGTACCAGTTGTTCCGCAGGATCACGGCTGGGATGCCGGACGCGGCGATGAGCTCCTCGGTCGCCTTGTGCTCGGGGGCGAGCACGAGATCGCTCGTCGGGGCCTTCGGAGCACTCGTGTAGACGAGCTTGCCGACTCCGGCCGCCTTCGCCGCGTCGATGACGGCCTGGTGCTGCGCGGTGCGGCGACCGACCTCGGAACCCGAGATCAGGAGCACCGAGTCGACGCCCTCGAGCGCCGCCGCGATCGTGTCGGCCCGGTCGTAGTCGACGACCGCGGTGCGCACGCCGCGGGCGGCGATGTCGGATGCCTTGGTGAGGTCGCGCACGCCCGCGACGATCGACGACGGCTCCGCGCCGCGCTCGAGGAGGCTGTCGATGACGAGGCGGCCGAGCTGTCCGGTGGCGCCGGTGACGAGAATGGTCATGAGGGTCCTTTCATGGGAATGACACCTTCGACAACCCCGCGCTGATTCAAAACCTTCCGACCTGCGGGTACCCACTTTGAAGTAAGGTACCTACATGACGGTGAGTTATGCGCAGATCCGGGAGAGCACCCCGCTCGTCTTCGAGCAGGGGTGCAGCACCCGCGTGATCCTCGACCACGTGATGAGCAAGTGGGGCGTTCTCGTTCTCTCGTCGTTGTCGGACGGAACGCTGCGCTGGGGAGAGCTGCGCCGCGAGGTCGACGGCATAAGCGAGAAGATGCTCGCCTCCACGCTGCGCACCCTCGCCGACGACGGCCTCGTGCACCGCGAGTCGTTCCCGACGGTGCCCCCGCACGTCGAATACAGCCTGACCCCGCTCGGGCGCGACCTCATGGAGCGGATGCTGCCGCTGATGGCCTGGATCGCCGACCATGCCGACGGGATGCTCGGGCGAAACTGAACTGCGGATTTCGCTGAACTACTGAACTGCGGATTTCGTCGCGCGCGTACCCATTCGCGGATGGAATCAGTCGTTCGGAGAAAGTCATTGACGCGATAACCGCAATGGCCCTACTGTCTGACCATGGCAGCTACGACGCCCATCCACCTTGAACGGCCCGACGGCAAGGGGTTGGCGGCAGGCACACTCGGGCTCTGGGGTTCGACCGTCATCGGTCTCGCCTCGACCGCGCCCGTGTACTCGCTCGTCGCCACGCTCGGCTTCGTGGTCCTCGCGGTCGGCGCGCAGGCGCCCATCGCCTTCATCATCGCCTTCGTGCCGATGCTCCTCATCGCGTTCGCGTATCGAGAGCTCAACAACGCCGTGCCCGACTGCGGCACGACGTTCACCTGGGGCACCAAGGCGTTCGGCCCGTGGGTGGGCTGGATGGGCGGCTGGGGCGTCGCCGTCGCGGGCATGGTCGTGCTCGCCAACCTCGCGCAGATCGCCTCGGTCTACTTCTGGTCGTTGATCGGGCAGGACCTCGCCAACAACGACTGGCGCGTGGTCGTCGTGGCCGTCGTCTTCATCGCCGCGATGACGTGGGTGAGCTGGCGCGGGGTCGAGATCGGCGAGCGCATCCAGAACATTCTGCTCGGCATCCAGTACCTCGCCCTCGGCATCTTCATCGTCACTGCTCTCTGGCAGTTCTTCGCGGGAACGGCGCCGAACCCGACGCCCTTCGACATGGAGTGGCTGAACCCGTTCGCGTTCACCGACTGGTCGGGCTTCACCGAGGCCATCCTGCTCGCCCTCTTCATCTACTGGGGCTGGGACACCTGCCTCGCCCTGAACGAGGAGACCAAGGACCCGAAGCGCATCCCGGGCCGCGCGGCTCTGCTCACCACCGTCATCCTGCTCTTCACCTACGTCGCGGTCACGATCGCGGCCATGATGTACGCGGGCCTCGGCGAGACCGGCACGGGACTCGGCAACGAGGCCAACGCCGACGACTTCTTCCTCGCCATCAAGGACGGGCTGCTCGGACCGTTCGGGTGGGTTCTCGTGGTCTCGGTGATCATCTCGGCGATCTCCTCGACGCAGACCACGATCCTCCCGACCGCGCGCGGCACCCTCGCCATGGGCGTCTACCGTGCGCTTCCCGCGAAGTTCAAGGACGTGCACCCGAAGTACAAGACCCCGTCGTTCTCGACGATCGTCATGGGCGTGGTCGCCTCGGTCTACTACATCGGCATGACGCTCATCAGCGACAACATCCTGCAGGACTCGATCCTGTCGCTCGGCCTCGCCATCGCGTTCTACTACGCGATCACCGGCTTCGCCTGCGTCTGGTACTTCCGTCGCGACATCTTCCGCTCGCCGCGCGAGTTCTTCTTCAAGGGCCTCTTCCCGCTGCTGGGCGGACTGATGCTCACCGGGGCGTTCGTGCAGTCGGCGATCGACATGTGGGACGTCGACTACGGCTACACCGTGCTGTTCGGCATCGGCGGCACCTTCGTGATCGGCATCGGATCGCTGGCGTTCGGTCTCGTGCTGATGTTCGTCTGGTACCTGTTCCCGCGGTCGAAGCGGTTCTTCCGCGGCGAGAGCCTGAACCGCGACACCCAGGTGATGGTGCCGGATGAGCCGGCGACCACCATCCGTTCGATCGACGGCGGCATCTGACCCTTCCCGGATCGCAATGACGGCCCCGGCATCCGCGGATGCTCCGGGGCCGTCGTCGTGGGTGTCCTAGGCTTGTCGACGTGCGCATCCGGCTCGACATCGCCTATGACGGAACCCACTTCCGCGGGTGGGCCCGGCAGCCGACGCTGCGCACCGTGCAGGGCACGCTCGAAGAGGCGCTGGCGCGGATCGTGGGTTCCGACGTGCGGCTGGTCGTCGCCGGACGCACGGATGCCGGAGTGCACGCCTCCGGCCAGGTCGCGCACGTAGACCTCGACGACGCGCAGTGGGCGCGCATCGAGTCTCGGCACGGACGCGCAGCCCTCGACCCGGCCGCCTCGATCGCCGGACGGATGCGCGGAGTGCTCGGCGCGTACTCCGATGTGGCGGTGCACCGTACCTCGATCGCGCCCGAGGGATTCGACGCGCGGTTCTCGGCGGTCTGGCGCCGCTACCGTTACCGGCTCGCGGATGAGATCGCCGGATTCGATCCGCTGCGCCGCCTCGACACGACGAGCGTGCGGGGCCGACTCGACGCATCGGCGATGGATGCCGCGGCGCAGACCCTCATCGGCCTGCACGACTTCGCCGCCTACTGCAAGCCCCGCGACGAGGCCACGACCATCCGTACGCTTCTCGACTACCGGTGGACCCGCGATCCCGAGGGAGTGCTGGTCGCCGAGGTCAAGGCCGACGCGTTCTGCCACAGCATGGTGCGCGCGCTCGTCGGCGCCTGCGTGGCCGTGGGGGAGGGACGACTGGACATCGGCGACCTCGTGGTGCTGCGCGACGCCCTCACTCGCACGAGCGAGTTCAAGGTGCTCGCCGCGCGGGGGCTGATCCTCACCGAGGTCGGCTATCCGGCCGACGATCTGCTCGCCGCCCGCGCCGAGCAGACGCGGGCGCGACGCGACAGCGAGTGAATCAATAACAGACCCGCGCGGCCAAGACAACCCGGAGCCCACCCATAGCGGCCGGGGGTAGCGTGGCAACGATCATGAAGGTCATCTCGTACAACCTCCGCAAGCACCGGGCCGCCAGCGAGCTCGTGGCGCTCGTCGGCGAGCACGATCCCGACATCCTGTGCCTGCAGGAGTGCGACGTGCAGCACCTGCCCGAGAGCATCGGAGGCCTCGTGCTCGCCGATGCGACGCAGGGCAACCGGTTGGGGCTGGCCCTCTACTACCGGTCGAGCACGTTCCGGTTGCGCGAGATCCGGGCGATCGGGCTCAAGAAGTCGCTGCACGACCGCATGCTCAAGCCCGCACACGAGCGCATCCTCGCCGCGCGGCTGGTCGACATCGACGAGGGGCGCGAGATCATCGTGGGGTCCTTCCACGCGGCTCCGCTCACGGCGCTGAACTCGCTGCGACGGCACCAGATCCGAGCGGCGCTGACGTCGCTGGCGGCCCTCGGCGACGGGCTGCCGCAGCTCATGGTCGGGGACTACAACTATCCGGTGTTCAAGGAGAATCTCGGCCAGGCCGTGCGGGACCACGGGTACGCCCTGACCCTCAGCGACGACCACACCTACACCCGCTATCGCGTGTTCCGGGGTCACTACGACTTCGCGACGTCGACGGGCTTCGAGATCGAGCGGATCACGACCCTGCCGCAGGGCACCAGCGATCATCGTCCGATCCTCGTCTCGGTGCATCCGGACTGACGCCGCAGACCCGGATGCCGCAGACTCGAAGCATGACGACGATTCCCGCAGTCCTGGTCGGCGGGCCGACGCTGTACTTCACGTACGGCGGTTACGGCTTCCTGACCGATCCGACGTTCGACGAACCCGGTGTGTACGAGGGAGGATCACGCCTGCGCAAGCTGACGGGTCCGGCCGTGCGTCCCTCCGCGCTCGGCCCGATCGACGTGGTGCTGCTGTCGCACGACGAGCACGCCGACAACCTCGACAACGCGGGTCGCGCCCTGCTGCCCGAGGTGCCGCTGGTGCTGGGCACGGCGGAGTCGGCGACGCGGATCCCGCAGGTCGCGGGGCTCGTACCGTGGCAGGAGCATCGGATCGGCGATGTCACCGTGACGGCGGTGCCCGCGCTCCACGGACCCGAGGGGGCGGAGGCCGTGGTCGGGTTCGTCACGGGTTTCGTGCTCGAGGCGCCCGGCGAGCCCACCGTCTACGTCTCGGGCGACAACGCCTCGGTCGATCTCGTGCGCCGCATCGGCGAGCGGTTCCCGGCGATCGCGATCGCCGTGCTGTTCACGGGCGCCGCGAACGTCGGCGCCTTCGGCGACACCGATCTCACGCTGAACGCGCGGACGGCGCTCGAGGCGGCGGGCGTGCTGGCGGATGCCGTCATCGTGCCGGTGCACGCGGAGGGATGGCTCCACTTCTCGGAGACCCTCGAGCGGCTGGTCGGGATCTTCGAGCACGCCGAGCAGGGGCACCGGCTGCGTGTGCTGACGCCGGGGGAGCGGTCCGACCTCGCGTGAGGCCGGTTTGAGGGACCGCGCTCGGTAGCGTATGCTGTCTCTTTGGTGCCCGTGCCGCTCGTCGGCGGGGTGCATCATCCGAACGTGAGCCCTCCACTGGCGTGTTCCTCCCTCTCGGGAAGAACCACCCCGGAGTGGGATTCACGAACTTCTCCGTTCGACACAAGAAAGCAGCACTATCGTGACGCGCACTTACACCCCGAAGGCCGGCGAGGTCCAGCGTGACTGGGTCGTCATCGACGCCACCGACGTCGTTCTCGGCCGTCTCGCCTCGCACGCGGCAACGCTCCTGCGTGGCAAGCACAAGCCCACCTTCGCCAACCACATCGACTCCGGTGACTTCGTCATCATCGTGAACGCAGAGAAGGTCGCGCTCACGGGTCAGAAGCTCCAGAAGAAGCTGGCCTACCGCCACTCGGGTTACCCGGGCGGCCTCAAGTCGGTCACCTACGCCGAGCTCCTCGAGAAGAACCCGGTCCGCGCCGTGGAGAAGGCCATCCGTGGCATGCTCCCGAAGAACAGCCTCGGCCGCCAGCAGCTGTCCAAGCTCAAGGTGTACGTCGGTGCAGAGCACCCGCACGCCGCGCAGCAGCCCCAGCCGTACACCCTCGACCAGGTCGCCCAGTAAGCGCCGTACAGACTTAAGGACATACTCGTGGCTGACATCCAGGACACCACCGAAACCCCCCAGAGCTTCTCGACCTCGACCCCCGAGACCGACGCAGTCGAGGCGGCCCCCCGCCCCGTGCTCAGCGTTCCGGGCGCCGCAGTCGGTCGTCGCAAGCAGGCCATCGCCCGCGTGCGTCTGATCCCCGGCTCGGGCACGATCACGGTCAACGGCCGTTCGATCGAGGACTACTTCCCGAACAAGCTGCACCAGCAGCTCATCAACGACCCGTTCACGGTCCTCAACCTCGCCGGCGGCTACGACGTCATCGCGCGCATCTCCGGTGGTGGCCCCTCGGGCCAGGCCGGTGCGCTGCGTCTCGGCATCGCCCGTGCCCTCAACGGCATCGACGAGGAGAACAACCGCCCGACCCTGAAGAAGGCCGGCTTCCTCTCGCGCGACGCTCGCGTCAAGGAGCGCAAGAAGGCTGGACTCAAGAAGGCCCGCAAGGCGCCTCAGTACTCGAAGCGTTAAGGTCCACTGCTTCCGATGCCGATCTTTGGCACGGACGGTGTGCGGGGGCTTGCCAATGGCATCCTCACCGCCGACCTCGCGCTCACCCTGGCCCAGGCGACTGCTGTCGTCCTGGGCCAGGGCCGTACTGCGGAGGCACGCAAAGCCGAAGGCAAGCGTCTGACCGCAGTCGTGGCTCGCGACCCCCGGGTCTCGGGACACTTCCTGACCGCGGCGGTCGCCGCCGGTCTCGCCTCCTCGGGCGTCGACGTGCTCGAGGCGGGCGTCATCCCGACCCCCGCGCTGGCGTTCCTCGTCGCCGACCGTGACGCCGACTTCGGTGTCATGATCTCGGCGTCGCACAACGCGGCGCCCGACAACGGGATCAAGATCTTCGCGCGCGGCGGCGTCAAGCTGCCCGACGTCGTCGAGCAGCGCATCGAGGCCGCCATGTCCGGCGAGATGCTGCGCCCCACCGGCGAGGGCGTCGGTCGGATCGACCGGTTCTCGGATGCCGAGGACCGGTACGTCGTGCACCTCCTGGGGTCGCTGCCGAATCGGCTCGAGGGCATCAAGGTCGTGCTCGACTGCGCCCACGGCGCCGCCTCCGGCGTCTCGCCCGAGACCTTCCGCGACGCGGGAGCCGATGTCATCGTCATCGGTGCCGAACCCGACGGTCTCAACATCAACGACGGCGTCGGCTCGACGCACCTCGACAACCTCGCGGAGGCGGTCGTGCGTCTCGGTGCCGACATCGGCATCGCGCACGACGGCGATGCCGACCGCTGCCTCGCCGTGGACGCGGCGGGCAACGTCATCGACGGCGACCAGATCATGGCGATCCTCGCGGTGTCGATGAAGGAGCGCGGTCATCTCACCGACGACACGCTCGTCGCCACCGTGATGAGCAACCTCGGCCTGCACGTCGCCATGCGCGAGCACGGCATCACGGTGCGTCAGACCGCGGTGGGCGACCGCTACGTGCTCGAAGACATGAACGCCGGCGGCTTCGCCCTCGGCGGCGAGCAGTCCGGTCACGTGATCATGAGCGAGTTCGCCACCACCGGCGACGGCCTGCTCACCGGTCTGCACCTGGTCGCCGAGATGGCGCGCCAGGGCAAGACGATCGCCGAGCTCGCGGCCGTGATGACCGTCTACCCGCAGGTGCTCATCAACGTGCGTGGCGTCGACAAGGACCGTGTCGATGACGACGAGGTCGTCCAGGCCGCCGTCCGCGCGGTCGCGACCGAGCTGGGCGACACCGGGCGAGTGCTGCTGCGCAAGTCCGGCACCGAGCCACTCGTGCGCGTCATGGTCGAGGCCGCCGATGCGGAATCCGCGCAGGCCTACGCCGACCGCCTCGCCGATATCGTGCGCGAGCGCCTCGCGCTCTGAGGATCCCGGCTCTTCACCGAGCGCAGTCCCCGTCCTGAGCAGCCGCTCGCGCCCCTGCGGCCGACGCCAGCTCAGGTCGGGGACTGACCCAGCTGCTCGATGTAGCGCAGGAGCACTCCCTCGCGGAGCGCCCACGGCGAGACCTCGAGCTCGTCGACCTTCAGGACCGTCATCGCCGTGTGCAGCGAGACCGCGGCGGCGACGATCTGGAACGTGCGATCCGGTGTGATGCCCGGCAGCTCCTGCCGGGCCGACGCGGGCAGGCGTGCGAGGCGAGGGATCCAGGATCCCAGCGACGCGCGGGGGAGCAGCATCCGCTCGGATCCCGACCACCCGGGCACCGGGTACCCGACGAGGCGCGCCAGAGAGCGGATGGCCTTCGATGATCCGACCACGTGGTCGGGACGAGGGAGGTCCGCGAAGCGGGGCAACACCTGATCGAGGGTGTCGCGGGCGTGCGCGCGCAGACGCTCGACGTCGTCCTCCCCGGGCGGATCGTTCGGCAGGAACTGGACGGTCATGCGCCCGGCGCCCAGCGGAACGGATGCCGCGGCATCCGGGAGCTCCTCGCCTCCCGCGGCGATCTCGAGCGAACCGCCACCGATGTCGAGGAGCAGGATCTGACCCGCCGACCACCCGAACCAGCGCCGCACCGCGAGGAACGTCAGCTCGGCCTCGGTCTCGCCGTCGAGCACCTGCAGCGGCTGCCCGAGAGCGGCTTCGATCCGTGCGATCACCTCTGCACCGTTCGCGGCGTCGCGCACCGCGCTGGTCGCGGTGGCGAGCAGGGCATCGACGCGCTCCTCCTCGGCGACCCGGCGGGCCTGCGCGACCGCCCGCTCCAGCGCGAGGACCCCCTCTTCGGAGATCGAGCCGTCGGGCAGCAGATACCGCATCAGGCGCAGCACCGAGCGATCGCTCGTCGTCGCGAGCGGACGCCCGCCCGGCCGCACGTCGGCGGCGAGCATGTGGACGGTGTTGGAACCGATGTCGAGGACTCCGAGGCGCACGCGTAGAGACTACCGTCGCCCCGATACGATGGTCGGGTGACCACCGTCGACCCCACGCAGCCCCTCTCGCCGTACCGAGAGATCGGGCGGGCGGAATGGGCGCGATTGGCCGCTGACCTCGATCAGCCGCTCAGCGAGACCGAGGTCGTGGAGATCCGCGGCATCGGCGATCGTCTGAGCCTCGACG
The DNA here is from genome assembly GCF_044900755.1 of Microbacterium sp. NPDC087868. NCBI lineage: Bacteria > Bacillati > Actinomycetota > Actinomycetes > Micrococcales > Microbacteriaceae > Microbacterium > Microbacterium sp. NPDC087868. The sequence continues at coordinate 167,664 of NZ_JBJDNO010000003.1, read as the reverse complement.
AGGTGCGCGAGGTCTACCTGCCCCTCAGCCGCCTGCTCAGCCTGTACGCGACGTCGACCAAGCGTCTCGGCGCGGCGACCAGCTCGTTCCTCCAGGAGGAGGACTCGACGACCCCGTTCGTGGTGGGTGTGGCCGGCTCCGTCGCTGTCGGGAAGTCGACGATCGCCCGTCTCCTGCGCGAGCTGATGAGCCGGTGGCCCGGCACGCCGCGTGTCGAGCTGGTGACGACCGACGGTTTCCTCTATCCGAACGCCGAGCTCGAGCGTCGCGGCCTGATGGAGCGCAAGGGCTTCCCGGAGTCCTACGACCGGCGTTCGCTCATCGAGTTCCTCACCGAGGTCAAGAGCGGGGCGCCCGAAGTGCGCGCGCCCTTCTACTCGCACATGCGCTACGACATCGTTCCCGACGCGCACGTGGTGGTGCGTCGCCCCGACGTCGTCATCGTCGAGGGGCTGAACGTGCTCCAGCCGCCGGCGGCGCCGAACGACGTCGCGGTCAGCGACCTCTTCGACTTCTCGATCTTCGTCGACGCCGACAGCGACCACATCGCGAACTGGTACGTCGAGCGCTTCCTCGCCCTGCGCGAGGGTGCGTTCAGCAATCCGTCGTCGTACTTCAACGTCTTCGCGCACCTCACCGATGAGGAGGCGATCACGACGGCCCTCGGGTACTGGAACGAGATCAACATGCCCAACCTCGTCGAGAACGTGATGCCGACCAAGCATCGCGCCCGCCTGGTGCTGAACAAGGGCGCGGATCACTCGGTCGAGAGCGTGCTCCTGCGCAAGCTCTGACCCGTCGGGCGGGGTCGATTGTTCGGACGGCTCGCAAAAAAACGCGCCTATTCTTGACGGCATGTGTGGAATCGTCGGATACGTGGGCCCGCGCCCCAGCCAGGACATCCTTCTCGCCGGTCTCGCCCGCCTCGAGTACCGCGGATACGACTCCGCGGGCGTCGCGGTCATCGACGGCGACGGAGCGCTCGGCATGCGCAAGAAGGCGGGCAAGCTCAGCGCTCTGCGCGACTCGCTCTCCGACGCCCCGCTGCCCGACGGCACGACCGGTATCGGTCACACCCGCTGGGCCACCCACGGCGGCCCGACCGACGTCAACGCGCACCCGCATCTCGCCGACGACGACAAGCTCGCGCTGATCCACAACGGCATCATCGAGAACTTCGCGTCGCTCCGCGATGAGCTGGTCGCCGCCGGAGTCGCGTTCCGCAGCGAGACCGACACCGAAGTGGCCGCAGCCCTGCTCGGCCGCGAGTACGCGCAGAACGGCGGCGACCTGCAGCTCGCGTTCCGTAGCGTCGTCAACCGCCTCGAGGGCGCGTTCACCCTGCTGGCCGTGCACCAGGACCACCCGGGGCTCGTCGTGGGCGCCCGCCGCAACTCCCCGCTCGTGATCGGCCTCGGCGAGGGCGAGAACTTCCTCGGTTCCGATGTGGCCGCTTTCGTCGAGCACACCCGCCACGCGCTCGCGATCGGTCAGGACCAGATCGTGTCGATCACGCCCGACGCCGTCACCGTCGTCGACTTCGCCGGTACCCCGGTCGAACCCGAGCCCTTCGAGGTCTCGTGGGATGCCGCCGCCGCCGAGAAGGGCGGATGGGCGAGCTTCATGGCCAAGGAGGTCTCCGAGCAGCCCGAGGCCGTCGCCAACACGATCCGCGGGCGCATCCACGACGGCCAGGTCGTGATCCCCGAGCTCGACGGACTCGACGACCTCTTCCTCGGCATCAATCGCGTCATCATCACCGCGTGCGGCACCGCCTCGTACGCGGCGCTCGTCGGCAAGTACGCGATCGAGCAGTGGGCCCGTGTCGCCGTCGACGTCGAGCTCGCGCACGAGTTCCGCTACCGCGACCCGGTGATCGGCGCCGACACCCTCGTCGTCTCCATCAGCCAGTCGGGCGAGACGATGGACACGCTCATGGCAGTCAAGTACGCCCGCGAGCGCGGCGCACGCACGCTGTCGATCTGCAACACGCAGGGCGCGACGATCCCGCGCGAATCGGATGCCGTCGTCTACACGCACGCCGGCCCCGAGGTCGCGGTCGCTTCGACCAAGGCCTTCTCGGCGCAGATCACCGCCCTCCTCCTGCTCGGTCTGCACATGGGGCGCGTGCGCGGCTCGGTCGCCGACGCGTCGACCGACGTCGACGAGCTCAGCGCCCTGCCCGACAAGATCGCCCGGGTGCTCGCCGATGAGAACGAGCACGTCTCCCAGCTCGCCGGGTGGATGGCCGACACGCGCTCGGTGCTCTTCCTCGGCCGCCACGTGGGTTACCCGATCGCGCTCGAGGGCGCGCTCAAGCTCAAGGAGATCTCGTACATCCACGCCGAGGGCTTCGCCGCCGGCGAGCTCAAGCACGGTCCGATCGCGCTCATCGAGCCCGGGCAGCCGGTGTTCGTGCTCGTGCCGTCGCCCCGCCACTCGGCGCTCGTGCACTCGAAGGTCGTCTCGAACATCCAGGAGATCCGCGCTCGCGGAGCCCGGGTCATCGTGATCGCCGAAGAGGGCGACGCCGCCGTGCTGCCCTTCGCCGACGAGGTCATCCGCATCCCGCTCGCCGGCGCGATGTTCGAACCGCTGCTCGCGGTCGTCCCGCTGCAGATCTTCGCGATGGCGCTCGCCACGGCAAAGGGGCTCGACGTCGACCAGCCGCGAAACCTCGCGAAGTCCGTCACCGTCGAATGAGCCGGGTTCGCGGTGCGCGGGTCCGACCGTGCGCCGCGAGTAGGCTGGAACCGTGATCATCGGGACCGGCATCGACCTCGTCGACATCCCGCGATTCGAGCGGACCCTCGAGCGCACCCCTCGTCTCCTGGAGCGTCTCTTCGCGCCCGCGGAGCGGAGCCTCCGGCTTCCGTCGCTCGCTGCCCGGTACGCCGCGAAAGAGGCGCTGATCAAGGCGCTCGGCGGCTCGGACGGCGTGCACTGGACCGAGATCGAGATCGCATCGGAGGAATCGGGGCGGCCGTACTTCGTGCTGGCGGGATCGACGGCCGACGTGATCGTCGAGCGCGGGATCGCGACCCTGCACCTCACGATGAGTCATGACGCGGGACTCGCGACCGCATTCGTCGTCGCCGAGGGAGGCCAGCCGTGACCGTTCCGTTCCGCGAGGCATCCGTCGATATCGATGCGATCGCCGACAACGTCCGCCACTTCCGCCGTCTGACCGGTGTGGAGGTCATCGCCGTCGTGAAGGCCAACGCCTACGGTCACGGAGCGGCCGCTGCCGCCGTGGCTGCACTGGCCGGCGGCGCGACGAGGCTCGGCGTCGCCGAGATCCCCGAGGCGCTCGAGCTGCGCCGGCAGGGGATCACCGCCCCGATCCTCGCGTGGCTGCACGCGCCCGGCGAGCGTTTCGACCGTGCGGCGGCCGAGAACATCGAGCTCGGCATCTCCTCGTTCGATCAACTCGAGGCCGCCGCGGCTGTCGCGAGCGTCGATCGCCCCGTCGCCGTGCATCTGAAGTTCGAGACCGGTCTGTCGCGCAACGGCATCGCCCCGGCGGACTGGGCACGGGTCCTCGCCGAGGCCGCCCGGCACGAACGCATCGGACGTCTGCGGGTGGTGGGACTCTTCAGCCATCTCTCCAACACGTCCCTCGACGACGATCGCGCAGCTCTGGCGAAGTTCGAGGAGGGGGTAGAGGTCGCGGCATCCTTCGACATCCATCCCGAGATCCGGCACATCGCCGCCACGGCCGCCGCGATCGACCGACCCGAGATGCGGCTCGATGCGGTGCGCATCGGGGTCGGTATCTACGGGCTCTCGCCGTTCGACGACCGCACCTCCGCCGAACTGGGCCTGCGTCCGGCGATGACGCTCCGCGGAGCCGTCGCCGCCGTGCGCCGGGTGCCCGCCGGTACCGGCGTCTCGTACGGCTACGACCATCGCACCGACCGCGACACGACTCTCGCGCTCGTGCCGCTCGGATACGCCGACGGCGTGCCCCGGCACGCGTCGGGTCGGCTGCCGGTCTCGATCGGCGGACAGCGTTTCACCAACGTCGGCCGCATCGCCATGGATCAGTTCGTCGTCGACGTGGGTGACACCCCGGTCTCGATCGGCGATGAGGTCGTGCTGTTCGGCGACCCCACGCTGGGTGTGCCCTCGGCCGCCGACTGGGCGGATGCCGCCGACACGATCAACTACGAGATCGTCACCCGCATCGGAGCGCGCGTTCCGCGGAGGACGACATGAGCGTCGATCCCGCCTTCCTCGGGCGCCGTGAGGTCGCCTCCTCCGACGACATGGAGCGCCTGGGCTTCCTGATCGGCGAGCAGCTCGAAGCCGGCGACCTGCTGATCCTCACAGGTCCCCTCGGCGCCGGGAAGACGACCTTCACGCGCGGCCTGGCCGAGGGGCTCGGTGTACGGGGGCCGGTGCAGAGCCCGACGTTCGTGATCGCACGCACGCACCCGTCGCTGGTCGGCCGAGCGCCGCTCGTGCACGTCGATGCGTACCGGCTCGGCTCCGGAGCCGAGCTCGACGACCTCGACCTCGATCTCGCGCGATCGGTCGTCGTGGTCGAGTGGGGACGCGGCATGGCGGAGGACCTCGCCGATGCCTGGTGGGACATCGAGCTCGAGCGTCCCGTCGGCGATGACGGCGGCGAGATCGATCCGGCCGAGCTCGACGCCGATGCGCCGCGCTACTTCACCATGACGCGCATCGAGGCCTGAGTCCCCTCGCTCCCGGCGCGACAGCCCGGCCGACGGCCACCCGTGAACGGCGACTACCCTGGAGAGGTGATTCTCGCCGTCGACACCTCCCTGGGCAGCGCCGTCGCGCTGATCGATCCCGACGGCGCGTGCCGCGCCGAGGCGGGCACGAGCGACCCGCTCGGGCACGCCGAGGTGATCGGCGACCTGCTCGTCGAGGCGCTGGCCGCGTCGGGTGGTGACGACGTCTCGCACGTCGTCGCGGGCATGGGCCCCGGCCCCTTCACCGGGCTCCGCATCGGGATCGCCGCCGCCCGGGCTTTCGCGCTCGGTCGTGGCATCCCGGTGATCCCCGTACCCAGCCATCACGCGGCGGCGCTCACGGCGATCGAGACGGATGCCGTCACCGGGCCGTTCGCGATCGTCACCGACGCGCGACGACGCGAGGTCGCGATCACGGTCTTCGACGGCGTCGATGCCGACGGACTTCCGCGCGTGCTCGCCGACACCGTGCTCGTTCCGGTCGTCGACGCTGACGCGCACCTCGACGGTATCCGCCGGATCGACGTCGCCGCGCTGTCGGCCGTCGATCTCGCTCGCGTCGGCGCCCGCGCTCACGCCGCCGGTCGCGAACTCGCAGGCGCCGAGCCCCTCTACCTCCGCCAGCCCGACGTGAAGCAGCCGGCCGCCCCGAAGCGGGTGGGGCTGTGACCCTGCGCGATGCGACCGCCGCCGACCTCGACGCGATCATGGGGATCGAGCGGCGTTCGTTCCCGACCGACGCGTGGAGCGCCGAGGCGATGGCCGACGAACTGGTCAGCGAGCACGGGCGCTACCTCGTCGACGACGAAGAGGGCTCGGTCATCGGCTACGGCGGTGTGCGCGCGCTGCGCGGCAGTGCGGATGCCGACATTCAGACCATCGCGTTCGACGCCGACCATCGCGGGGCGGGGCGGGGACGGGCTCTGCTGCGCGCCCTGCTCGATGCCGCGCGCGAGCGCGGGGCGCGCGAGGTGTTCCTCGAGGTGCGAGCCGACAACCCGTCTGCGGAGGGGTTGTACCTCTCAGAGGGTTTCGAGGAGATCGGACGACGCCCCCGCTACTATCAGCCGGATGATGTGGATGCGATCGTGATGCGGCTCGTGCTGCGCAGGTCGCCGGGGAACGACTCCGGCATGGGGAGTGAGGTGAGCGCATGAGCGAACCGCTGGTGCTGGGGATCGAGACGAGCTGCGACGAGACGGGCATCGGGATCGTACGCGGACGCACTCTGCTGTCGAACACGATCGCCTCGAGCATGGACGAGCACGCCCGCTACGGGGGCGTCGTGCCGGAGGTCGCGGCCCGTGCGCACCTCGAGGCCCTGCAGTCGTCGATCGACGCGGCCTTGGCCGAGGCGGGCGTGGCTCTCGCCGACCTCGATGCCGTCGCCGTCACGAGCGGTCCCGGTCTCGCCGGCGCGCTCATGGTCGGTGTCGGGGCCGCCAAGGGGCTCGCGGTCTCGCTCGACAAACCGCTCTACGCGGTCAACCACCTCGTCGGGCACATCGCCGCCGACATCCTCACGGCCGATTCCGAACCTCTCGAGTACCCGACGATCGCGCTTCTCGTGTCGGGCGGGCACACCTCGCTCCTGCACGTTCGCGACCTCACGACCGACGTCGAACTCCTCGGGGAGACGATGGACGACGCGGCGGGAGAGGCGTTCGACAAGGTCGCCCGCCTGCTCTCGCTTCCGTACCCCGGTGGGCCCGAGATCGATCGGGCGGCCGTCGACGGAGACCCGAACGCGATCCGCTTCCCGCGCGGGCTGTCCCGCGCCTCCGACCTGGCGAAGCACCGCTATGACTTCTCGTTCTCGGGGCTGAAGACGGCGGTCGCGCGCTGGGTCGAGAAATGCGAGGCCGACGGCGTCGAGGTGCCGGTGGCGGATGTCGCGGCGAGTTTCCGCGAGGCGGTCGTCGATGTGCTCGTCACGAAGGCGCTCGCCGCCTGCGCGGACCTCGGGGTTCCCCGACTGCTGCTCGGCGGGGGCGTGATCGCCAATCGCCGCCTGCGCGACGTCGCCCTCGAGCGCGCAGCCGCGGCGGGCGTGACGGTACGCATCCCGCCGCTCTCGCTCTGCACCGACAACGGGGCCATGATCGCGGCGCTCGCCGCCGAGCTGATCTCCTCCGGCAAGCAGCCGTCCACGCTCGCCTTCGGCGCCGATTCGACGCTTCCCGTGACGGAGATCCAGGTCGCCGAGGCGGTCACCGTATGACCGACTCCACGGAGCCGACGCCCGCACCGGGGACGCCCACGCCTTCACCGAGTCCGCGCATCGACCGGCCGAGCAGCGAGGTCGAGAGCCCGGCAGGTTCCGCACGACTGCCCGGAGCGCGTCGCGACGGATACACGCGGCTGCCGACCGGCCCCGTGGGCATCGAGCCCGTGGTCGTGAGCGGTCCGGATGCGGACGACCCCACGGGTCGCACCGCGTGGGCGCCCGCCGAGACCGAGATGGTCGTCGATGACGCCCGTCTCGCTCCGTGGGCGCTGCTCGCGGCGATCGTCGCCCTCGGCGCCTCGTTCTTCGTCGGCTGGGGCCTGCCGGTGGGGGTGGTCGCGATCATCGCGTCGATCATGTCGTTGCGCCGACCGGTCGAGAGTCGGGGGATGGGGCGCTGGGCGCTCGTGCTCGGGCTGACCGCGACGGTGTACAGCCTGGGCTGGCTCGTCTGGGCCGGCATGCAGTTCGAGAGACTGGGCTGACGCCGGATGCTCGACGCCGAGGAAGCCGTCGAACTGCGCGCCCTGCAGGCGCGCGCGTACGGGCGCGAGGGCGGGCTGACGACCGCTGAGCTGGAACGTCTCGAGGAACTCGGTTCCCGTCGTGACCGGGACCCGCGTGTCGAGCATCCCTCCGGTCCGGATCCGGTCACGCCCGGCGGCGAGGTCGTTTCATCGGAGATCGACGCACACCCGCACGACCAGGAGAGCGCGGAGAATCCGTCCATCGACCGGCCCCGTCGGTCGGCGATACGACGGGCGATCACGATCGCGGTCGCGATCGTCGTGGTGTTCGGGATCGGCGCGGTCGCCGGCTGGCTGCTCACGAGGCCGGCCGAACACGTCATCGTGATCGGCGAGGCGCAGCAGCAGTGGCAGCAGCGCCTCGTCGACGGCGGCGAGTACGACGCCGGTTCGATCCGAGTCATGGCGGTCGAGGCCGACGTGGTCGTGTGGGCCGCGACGAAGGGGGACGGGGCCTCCACGTGCCTCGTGTTCAGTGATGGCGAGGTGTACCGACCCACGTGCAACGGCACGGATGCGGTGCGCTCCTCGGGGATGGATGCGGTGCTGACCGTCGACGTCGACGACGAGCTCAAGCGCCAGGTGTCGGCGCAACTGTTCCTGACTCTCGACGGACGCCCGGCGGTCATCGCGAACAGCTTCATCTACGGCGAGCCGGACGACTTCGGTACTTTCTACGACGCGGAAGAGACGAGGATCGCCGAGAACCTCGTGGCGCTCGGGTTCGAGCGGACGAGTCTCTGGATCACCGGGTACGACCGTGAGACTCCCATCTGGGCCGCCACGCGTACTGCAACCGGTGAGACGTGCGTGATCTACGACGGCTCCGACGAATCTCCGCTGTCGTTGTGCGATCCGATCCCGGCGGAGGAGACGGGCCCGCGGTCCCTGGTCTTCGAACGGCCCGACGAGGAGACCGGGGGCACGACCCGCATCTCGTACGCCTACGGGGCGGGGCCGTCGTATCTCGAGATCACCCGCGATCCCGCGCCGGGAAGCGTGGGATGAGCACCGACGAGGAACTGCGCCGTCTGCAGCGCAAAGCGTACGGACGTGCGGGGGGACTCACGTCAGAAGACGCTCGCCGTCTGCGCGACCTGGAGCAGGCGCACGCTGCGATCGTCCGTGAGGTCTCGCTTCCGATCCCTGACGCGAGGGAGACGGTCCCAGGTATGACGTCGCCCGCCCCGGCCCCGGCGTCCGATGGGCGGGCCGAGAGCGAACCGGCTCTCGAGGAGTTGCTCGGACCCGGACCGGAAGATGCCGATGCTGCGGCGAAGGATTCCGCGGACGCACGAGAACCGGAGGCGGCTCCGGGGACGCGCGCGGTGCTGCGTCGGCACTGGCGGTTCGTGACGGTCTCCGCAGCGCTGCTGCTCGCACTGGGGATCGGCATCGGCTGGGCCGTCTTCGCGCCGCCGTCCGATGCGATCGCGCTGACCGCGGAGCAGCAGGAGCGGCGCGCTCTCCTCGAAGACGAATCCGACTTCGACCCCGGCACACTGCGCGCGGTCGGGCAGGACGACGACTCCGGTGCGATCGTCTGGCTGGGCACCAAGGGCGAAGGGGATCTGACCTGCGCCGTCGTCGATGTCGACGAGGCGACGCAATCCCAGTGCCAGCGCACGTCCGATTTCCAGAACGTCGGAATCAACGTCGCGGTCATGCGCCCCGGCGAGACCGTCGACGAGGTGACCGCCGTCTTCACGACGATCAATGCGTACATCGTGGTCGCCACCGACGGGGATCCGATCGCATCGATCCAGCAGTGGGACTCGTCGTCATCGATCCTCGCCCAGTTCGTCGGCGACGAGCGCACGCGGGCGGAGGAACTCGTCGCGCAGGGCTTCGAGATGAACCTGAGCGTCGTCGGCTACTTCCGAGACGAGCCGGTCTGGATGGCGAATCGATACGGCGAGACGGTCGAGCCCGAGGCCTGCCTGATCGTCGATGCCGCACAGCTCGATGCGGTCTGCCTGCCCTCCACGACGGCGATCGACGTCGGCCTGTCCACCTTCGTGTCGGACGACGGATCGGGTTCCGGGCCCGGCTCGTCGCTCACCCTCGCCTTCACCGCGAGCCAGACGCCCTACCTGACGATCACCGAAGCCCGAGCCGGCTGACCTACTCGGCGGCCGACACCCGGTCGGCGAGGATCGCGCGGCGCTGGTCTCCGACCCGCACCAGGATCAACGTGGCCGAGGCACCACCGCGCAGCGTGAGCTTCTTGCGGAACTGCGCCGGGTCGATATCGACTCCGCGCTTCTTGATCTCCAGCGTGCCGATGTCGTTCGCCTTGAGCACGGCATTGATCGCCTTCGGGTTCGCGGCCATCGTCTCGCGCACCCGGAAGGACTGCACGAAGGGGCTGGTGAGCGCGGCATCCGAGGTCAGGTAGGCGATCTTCTCGTCGAGCATGCCGGCATCGAGGCTGCGGGCGACGTCGCCGATCAGACGAGCCCGGATGACCGCTCCGTCGGGTTCGTGCAGGAAGGCGCCGAGCGGGCGCACCTCGGCGTCGACGGCGTCGGCGCCGGCGGTGAGTTCGTGCGAGCGCTCGCCGCGGATCACGAGCGCGGCGCGGCGCACGCCGGCCCGAGCAAGAGCCCCGGTCCAGAGCACGAGTTCGACCACGCTGCCGTCGGCGCTGACCCACTGGGCCTCGGCATCGGCCGGCAGCGCATCGCGATCGTGCGCGGGGCCGAGCTTGATCCCGGTCGGCACGCGGGACGCGAGCGCGAATGCCCAGTCCAGCGAGGGGGAGTAGTCGTCGGGTGAGACGCGACGGGTCTCGCTGTGCCCGGCCGTGCGCCGGGCGGGGTCCATCCACACCGCGTCGCGCCCGTCGAGGTCGGCGCTCTCGGCGGTGCCGTGCTGCACGGTCGCGCTCTCACCGAACGGGGCGAGGTTGTACGCCGCGATCGCCGCGGTCACCGGGTCGGCGTCGACCGCGAGCACATCGAGACCGGCTCCGGCGAAGGCGAGGGCATCGCCGCCGATCCCGGAGCCGAGGTCGGCGATGCGGGTCAGCCCGGCGCTGCGCATGCGCTGGGCGTGGCGGGCGGCGACGCCGAGACGTGTGGCCTGCTCGAGGCCCGCGCGGGTGAACAGCATCCGCTCGGCGAACGGTCCGAACTTCGCTCCTGCCTTCGCACGCAGGTGCGCCTGGCCGACCACGGCCGAGACGAGTTCGGGGGAGTGTCCGTCGGCCCGCAACCGCGACACCGCGCGCGCGACCCCGTCCGTCGACTCGACGCTGCCGAGCGCATCCAGCAACTCCAGCCCGACGGGGGTCAGCAGCGCTTGCAGCTCAGACATCTCCACTCGCACAGCCTACGCGGGCGGCGCGGCTGGCACTCGCGTTGCATGAGTGCCAGCGAAGCGCCTACACTGGCGTTAGCACTCTCGGGTTGAGAGTGCGAACAAGTCTTTCGTGTCAGCGTCAAGAAAGAAGAGGTAGACCGTGTCGGTTTCCATCAAGCCGCTCGAGGACCGCATCGTCATCAAGCAGGTCGAGGCCGAGCAGACCACCGCGAGTGGCCTGGTCATCCCCGACACCGCCAAGGAGAAGCCCCAGGAGGGCGAGGTCGTGGCGGTCGGCCCCGGTCGCATCGACGACAACGGCAACCGCGTTCCGCTCGACGTCGCCGTCGGCGACCGCGTGCTCTACAGCAAGTACGGCGGCACCGAGGTCAAGTTCGGTGCGGACGAGTTCCTCGTCCTGTCGGCTCGCGACGTCCTGGCGGTCGTCGTCCGCTGATTCAGCGTTCCCGAGAAGGGGCCCGGATGCTTCGGCATCCGGGCCCCTTCTTCGTCAGCGCGAGGCGGAGTCGTCGCGCCCGCGCCGTCGGAGCGACGATGGTCGGGGAAGTCGCAGCGCACGCGCCACGGACGTGAGGCGCGATCCGATCTTCCACGACGTGCTCGTCTCGATCTCGTGCAGCCGTGCGCCTGCCCCCCCCCGGGAAGAAAGCGCAGCATCCGCCACGCGGCATCCGATTCCTGCCGAAATCATCCGGCAGGCCACGGAACCGCCAGTGGATGCGCACCGCGGGCATAGTGTTGTGCGGTGAGTTCCGTCCCCCGCGCTTCGTCGAGCCAGACCTCCGGAGTCGCGTACGCGGGCGGTGCCTATCTGCTGTGGGGCGTGCTGCCGCTGTACTTCCTGCTTCTCGTGCCCACGGGGCCGTGGGAGGTCGTCGCCTGGCGGGTGCTGCTGTCGTTCGTCTTCTGCCTCCTGCTCCTCACCGTCATGCGGGGCTGGACCTCGTTCCTGGCGATCATCCGGCGGCCGAAGCTCCTCGGCTGGACGGCGCTCGCGGGCCTGCTCATCTACGTCAACTGGCAGGTGTTCCTCATCGGCACCCTGACGGGCAACGTGGTCGAGACGAGCCTCGGATACTTCATCAACCCGATTACGACGGTGCTCCTGGGCGTGTTCGTGCTGCGCGAGCGGATCCGCCGGCTCCAGTGGGCGGCGATCGGGATCGCCTCGGTCGCCGTGGTCGTGATCATCGTGGCCCACGGCGAGTTCCCGTGGATCGCCCTCTCGCTGACGGCCTCCTTCGGTCTGTACGGACTCATCAAGAAGCAGATCGGACCGGCGGTGGATGCCGTCAGCGGTCTGACCCTCGAGTCCTTCTGGTTGATCCCGATCGCCGTCGTGCAGCTCATCCTGGTGGCTCAGACCCCGGCGGGCCTCACGATGGGCGTGAACGGCGGATGGCACGCAGTGCTCTTGGCCTGCGCCGGGATCGCGACGGCCGTGCCCCTGCTTCTGTTCGCCGCCGGTGCGCGCCGGATCGATCTCACCGTCATCGGGATGATCCAGTTCATCACCCCGGTGATGCAGTTCGTCATCGGCGTCGTCTTCCTCCACGAGCCCATGCCGGCCGAGCGCTGGGCCGGTTTCGTGATCGTCTGGATCGCGATCGTCGTGTTCGTGATCGACCTGCTGCTCGCCGCGCGACGAGGGCGAAGGACCGCTCCCACGCCCATCGTCTGAAACCGGTATTCCACCGCGTAGCGGATCGTTAACGCACCGAAACACTTGCGACCCCTACGGAGCGCTTCTGCGCCCTAGGGTTAGAGCACTCGACTGTGGTCACGTCCACTCTCAGTTACGCAAGGGAGCATTATGAAGGCACTGAAGGGTTCGCGCACCGCGAAGATCTTCGCAGGCATTGCGCTTGTCAGCGCGTCTGCCCTCGTCATCGCGGGTTGCAGCAGCACCCCGTCCGATGACTCGTCCGACGGCGGCGCGCCCGCCACCGATCTCACCCTCAAGCTCGGCTCGCTGCTGCCGAAGACGGGGTCGCTGGCATTCCTGGGACCGCCCATGGAGTCCGGTGTCGGACTCGCGGTCGAGGAGGTCAACGCGGCGGAGGCCGGCATCACCATCGACCTCACCGCCGAGGACGAGGGCGACACCGACACCAAGGCGTACGAGACGTCGATCGAGAAGCTGCGCAACGCTGACGTCAGTGCGATCGTCGGTGCGGCCGCCTCCGGTGTCTCGAAGCTGGTGCTCGACGGAAACGTGAGCGCGGGGATCCTCCAGATCTCGGCGTCGAACACGTCCCCCGACTTCACCGCCTGGGAGGACGACGGACTCTACTTCCGCACCGCTCCCAGCGACCTGCTGCAGGGTGAGGTGCTCGGCAACCTGATCGCCGAGGACGGCGCCAAGACGCTCGGCATCATCTACCAGAACGACGCCTACGGCACCGGCCTGAACGACGCGCTCACCACGACGTTCGAGGGCACCGGCGGCGAGGTCGTCGAGTCGGTCTCGTTCAACGTCGGCGACGCGCAGTTCGATGCGCAGGTCGAGTCGATCAAGGCGCAGAACCCGGACGCCGTCGCGATCGTGTCGTTCGAGCAGTTCAAGACCATCGCGCCGCTGCTGGTGAACGCCGGCATCTCGGCCGACAAGTTCTACATGGTCGACGGCAACCTGTCCGACTACGGCGACGAGATCTCGGTCTCGCTCGAGGGCGCGCAGGGCACGAAGGCGGGCCCTGCACTCGAGGACGACTTCACGGATCGCCTGCAGGCGTCGTGGACGGCTGCCGGCAACCCCGAGGTGAAGGACTTCACCTACGCGGCCGAGGCCTACGACGCCGTGATCCTGGTGGCGCTCGCGTCGCTCGCGGCCGGTTCGACCGAGGGCGCCGACATCGCGGCCAAGATGCAGGAGGTCTCGGGCGGTTCGGGCGACGGTGAGAAGTGCACCAGCTTCGCCGAGTGCGCCGAGATCATCAACGACGGCGGCACGGCCGACTACGACGGCTACTCCGGCGACGTGACGTTCGACGAGAACGGCGACCCGCAGGGCGCCACCATCGGCATCTACAAGTACGTCGCGGGCAACACCATCGAGCGCACCAACTGATCGAATCGATGAGTTGATCGACCGATCACTCGGAAGGCCCCGGATGCTCGCATCCGGGGCCTTCTTCGTGCGGGCAGGTAGCCATGAATGCACCGCCGTGCGGCATGCGAAAGGGGCGGGATGCCGAAGCATCCCGCCCCTCGTCGCAGCGCTCAGGCGACGTCGTCGGCGAGCGTCCCGAGGTACAGTCCGATGACCTTGGGGTCGCTCAACAGCTCGCGCCCGGTGCCTTCGTACGCGTCCTTGCCCTGGTCGAGCACATAACCGCGGTCGCAGATCTGCAGGCAACGGCGAGCGTTCTGCTCGACCATGATCGTCGTCACACCCGCCTTGTTGATGTCGGAGACGCGGATGAACGCGTCGTCCTGACGCACGGGGGAGAGGCCGGCCGAGGGCTCATCGAGCAGCAGCACCGACGGGTCCATCATGAGCGCCCGCGACATCGCGACCATCTGCCGCTCACCGCCCGAGAGCGACCCGGCGCGTTGCTTGAGACGCTTACCCAGCTCGGCGAAGATGCCGGTGACGAACTCGAGGCGCTCCGCGTAGATCTTGGGGTTCTGGTAGAGCCCCATCTGCAGATTCTCCTCGATCGACAGCGAGGGGAAGACGTTGTTCGTCTGCGGCACGAAGGCCACCCCGCGCTTGACGAGCTTGTCGGCCTTGAGGCCCACGATGCTCTCGCCGTTCAGCGTGATCTCTCCACCGCGCACGTTGACGAGGCCGAACATCGCCTTGAGCAGCGTCGATTTGCCGGCGCCGTTCGGGCCGATGATGCCGATCAGCTCGCCCTGACGCGCGACGAGATTCGCGCCGTTGAGGATGTTCACGCCGGGAAGGTAGCCCGCGTGGACGTCCGTGAGTTCGACGACCACCTTGTCTTCGCTCATGCGTTGTCCTTCGTGTCGGAGTCGACGGGATCCGTCGCCTCGAGCTCTGCCTCTGCCTCGGCCTCGATCTGTTCGCGGATGCGCGCAGCCTCGGCGTCGGCGACGACCGGAATGCGACCGGTGACGGCACCGAGGTCGACGTCCTGGTGGGCGCCGAGGTACGCGTCGATGACCGCGGGGTCGTCCATCACCTGGTCGGGCGGGCCTTCGGCGACGACGCGGCCCTCGGCCATGACGACGACCCAGTCGGCGATGTGGCGCACCATGTGCATGTCGTGCTCGACGAAGAGCACGGTCATGCCCTGATCCTTGAGGTCGAGGATGTGGTCGAGCAGCGACTGGGTGAGGGCCGGGTTCACGCCGGCCATCGGCTCGTCGAGCATCACCAGCGTCGGGTCGCTCATGAGCGCCCGGGCCATCTCGAGGAGCTTGCGCTGACCGCCCGAGAGCGCGGCGGCGAAGTCCTTCTCCTTGGCGTCGAGCTTGAAGCGCGCGAGCAGCTCACGCGCCTTGCCCTCGATCTCGGTGTCCTGCGCGCGCCAGAGGAAGGGGAACAGGCTCGACCAGAAGCCCTCTCCGCGCTGCCCGGTGGCCCCGAGCTTCATGTTCTCGAGGACCGTGAGCAGCGACAGCGACTTCGTGAGCTGGAACGTGCGCACCTGACCCATGCGGGCCACCTTGAACGACGGGATGCCCGACAGGTTCTTGCCGTCGAACGACCAGGTGCCGCTGTTGGGCCTGTCGAAACCGCAGAGCAGGTTGAAGAGAGTGGTCTTGCCGGCGCCGTTCGGTCCGATGAGCGCCGTGATGGCGCCGCGGGGGATCTCGAGGTGCTCGACGTCGACGGCGGTCATGCCGCCGAACCGCCGCTGCACCGCGTCGACGACGAGGATCGGGTCGACCTTGGCGACGCCGGGCTTGACCTCGCCCTTCGTCAGACCGGTGGTCTTCGGACGCTTGATGCTTCCCGTCGCCGGCGCGGCGGCCGGCTCGGGGGTCAGTTCACTTGACAAAGGTCATCTCCCTCTTGTCTCCGAGGATGCCCTGCGGGCGGAAGATCACGAGCAGCATGAGTGCGACGCCGACGACGATGTAGACGACGGTCGCCGCCTGCTTGTCGGTCATCGGCAGCAGACCGGCATTCGCCAGCTGCGGCAGGAGGCTCGCGAGGAACGCGTTGACCACCCAGAACAGGACCGCTCCGAGGGTCGGGCCGAACACGGTGGCCGCACCGCCGAGCAGGAGGATCGTCCAGAGGAAGAACGTCAGCGACGTCGAGTAGCTGCCGGGGACGACCGCCGACGGGAGGACGAAGACGATTCCGCCTGCCGCACCGAGCACACCGCCGACGACCAGCGCCTGCATCTTGTAGGCGAAGACGTTCTTGCCGAGCGAACGCACGGCGTCCTCGTCCTCGCGGATGCCCTTGAGCACGCGCCCCCAGGGGCTGCGCATCAGCGCCCAGACGAGGAGCACGGCGAGGGCGAGCACGATGAGCCCGAACACGCGGTTCCACAGGTCGTTGGCCGTGTACGTCCACGGGCCGAACCCGTAGGTTCCCGGGGGGAACGGGTTCGCATCGCGGAAGCCGCCGTTGTACTGCGCGAGGCCGTCGGCGGAGTTCGTGAACTCGTCGAAGACCTGCGTGGTGAAGAGCAGGCGCACGATCTCGCCGGCTGCGATCGTGGCGATGGCCAGGTAGTCGGCGCGCAGACGCAGGGTCGGGATGCCGAGGAGCACGGCGAAGAGCGCGCCACCGAGCAGGCCGATGAGCATGCCCACGAACCACGGCAGCCCGAACGAGAGCACGGAGATCGCGTAGCCGTAGCCGCCGATGGCCATGAAGGCCGCCATGCCGAAGTTGAGCAGTCCGGCGTAACCGAAGTGCACGGCGAGACCCGTGGCGGCCAGCGCGTATGCCAGCGTGATGGGGCTGAACAGGTAAGCGGCCGTGTTGGTGAAGATGGATCCGAAGTCCATGATGATCAGCCCAACCTTTCCTTGCGGCCGAGCAGGCCCTGCGGTCTGACGAG
The DNA here is from genome assembly GCF_044900755.1 of Microbacterium sp. NPDC087868. Lineage (NCBI taxonomy): Bacteria > Bacillati > Actinomycetota > Actinomycetes > Micrococcales > Microbacteriaceae > Microbacterium > Microbacterium sp. NPDC087868. The sequence goes on along the minus strand of NZ_JBJDNO010000003.1, from coordinate 150,872 downwards.
AAGGATCACGATGAGGATGACCAGCGCGCTCGCGTACTTCAGGTCGGAGGGGATCCAGAGGGTCGACACTTCGACGGCCATACCCACGATGAGCGAGCCGACGAGCGCGCCGAAGGCGGTGCCGAGACCGCCGAGCGTGATCGCGGCGAAGATGAGCAGCAGCATCTGCATGCCCATGTTCCAGGTCACTCCGGGGCGGAAGTAGCCCCAGAGCACGCCCGAGATCGCGGCGAGCGTTCCGGCGAGGATCCAGACGTACCGGACGACCCGGTCGACATCGATGCCGGATGCCGCGGCGAGCTGCGGGTTGTCGGAGATCGCCCGCGTGGCCTTGCCGACCCGAGTGCGAGTGAGGAAGAACGCCACCCCGATGATCACGACGATGCTGACGCCCATCGCGATCATGTCGATGTACGACAAGGAGATGGGTCCGAGCCGGATGGGCTCGGGGCTCGCGCCTGGGAGCTGGTAGGTGCCGCCACCGATCATGTACTGGAAGAGGTAGCGGAGCGCGAGCGAGAGGCCGATGCTGACGATCATCAGCTGCACGACTCCCAGCCCGCGACGCCGCAACGGACGCCAGAGACCGGCATCCATGGCCCAGCCCAGCAGACCGCCGGCGATCACGGCCGCGGCGATGCCGAGCCACGGAGGAAGCATCCAGAGGGAGGTCGTCACGACTCCGACGAGCCCGCCCCAGGTGACCATCTCGGCGTGTGCGAAGTTCGACAGTCGGGTCGTGCCGTAGATGAGCGCGGCGCCCATCGACGCGAGTGCGAGGAGCAGGCCGAAGTTCAGGCCGCCCACGAGGCGCGAGGCCAGCTGGTCGATGAAGCTGACGGTGATGCGCTCGCCCTCGCCGAGGAAGAGGTTGAGGATCTTGGTTCCGGTGAGACCGAACTCCACCTCGAACGACGCCGTCGTGCCGGAGATCGGCTGCGTGCCCTCGGGGAGGAGCGACGCGTTGACGATCACACCGTCGGGGAGCGTCTCCTCGTTCACCGTGATCGTGTACGTCTCCTTCTCGGGCACGTACAGGCGCCACTTGCCCTCGGCATCCGTCTCGGTCTCACCCTCGAAGCCGCTGCCGGAGACCGAGAGCTCGACGCCCTCGACCGGCTCGTCGTCGAAGGTGATGACCCCGCCGAAGTAGAAGTCGGTGACCTCTTGACCGTCGTCTGTCGTCTCTGCCGAGGCGGCGAGCGGCGGCTGCATGAGGATCGCGCCGAGTGCGAGCAGCACTCCGATGAACGCGACCAGCCACGGCTTCTTCCGGTGGACGGCGATTGTTGTGGATCCCACGCAACCTCCAGGGTGAGTGCACCTTCGCACAGACTTCGACCGTCTCGGGTTGGACGACGCACTTGACTGTAGTGGGCGATCTGCGTTTCGCCTACACCTTTAATCTGATCGAAATGAGAGCGGTACCAATACACCGGTGGGCCGATCAGGCTCGTCACGGTGCCCGGCTCCGGGAATGTTCTCGGCCGCTCTCCGCTTAGAATCTTCATACGGTTTCCCGGCCGGATCCGGCCGGCCCCACGAACTCGGCGTCGCGCGACACGCGCAGGAGGAGCATCCATGGAACAGCACGATCCCTTCGGTTTCGTCGGACTGACGTACGACGACGTCCTGCTGCTTCCCGGGCACACGGATGTCATCCCCAGCGAGGCCGACACCTCCTCGCGAGTGACGCGTCGCATCTCGGTCGCCACTCCTCTTCTCTCCAGCGCGATGGACACCGTCACCGAGGCGCGCATGGCGATCGCGATGGCGCGCGAGGGCGGCATCGGCATCCTGCACCGCAACCTCTCGATCGCCGATCAGGCGTCGCAGGTCGACCGCGTCAAGCGCAGCGAGTCGGGCATGATCACCGACCCGATCACCACGACCCCCGACGCGACCGTCGAAGAGGTCGACGCGCTGTGCGCCCAGTACCGCATCTCGGGCCTGCCCGTCGTCGACGGCGACGGCCGTCTGGTCGGCATCATCACGAACCGCGACATGCGCTTCGTCTCGGGCTTCGAGCGCCAGTCGACCCTCGTGAAGGACGTCATGACGTCGGAGGGGCTCGTCACCGCATCCGTCGGCGTGGCCGCCGGCGAGGTCATCGCCCTCTTCGCGAAGCACCGCGTCGAGAAGCTCCCCCTGATCGACGCCGACGGCAAGCTCGCCGGACTCATCACGATCAAGGACTTCGACAAGAGCGAGAAGTACCCCCTCGCCACCAAGGACGACCAGGGTCGCCTGCGCGTCGGTGCGGCGATCGGCTTCTTCGGCGACGCGTGGGAGCGCGCCGAGGCGCTGCGCGACGCCGGTGTCGACGTTCTCGTCGTCGACACCGCCAACGGCCAGTCGCAGGGTGTCATCGATCTCGTCAAGCGCCTCAAGGCCGACGAGTCCTTCGCGCACATCGACATCATCGGCGGCAACGTCGCGACCCGCGAGGGTGCACAGGCGCTCGTCGACGCGGGAGTCGACGCGGTCAAGGTCGGCGTCGGCCCCGGCTCCATCTGCACCACCCGCGTCGTCGCCGGCGTCGGTGTGCCGCAGGTGACCGCCGTGTACGAAGCCTCCCTCGCCGCCCGCCCCGCGGGCGTGCCGGTGATCGCCGACGGCGGGCTGCAGTACTCGGGCGACATCGCCAAGGCGCTCGTCGCCGGTGCGGATGCCGTGATGCTCGGATCGCTCCTCGCCGGCACGGACGAGTCTCCGGGCGAGATCGTCTTCCAGTCCGGGAAGCAGTTCAAGCAGTACCGCGGGATGGGTTCGCTCGGTGCCATGCAGACGCGTGGCAAGCAGACCTCCTACTCCAAGGACCGCTACTTCCAGGCCGATGTCCCCAGCGACGACAAGCTCATCCCCGAGGGCATCGAGGGGCAGGTCCCGTACCGCGGACCGCTCGGCGCCGTCGCGTACCAGCTCGTCGGCGGTCTCCGTCAGTCGATGTTCTACGTCGGCGCCCGCACGATCGAAGAGCTCAAGACTCGCGGAAAGTTCGTGCGCATCACCTCGGCCGGGCTCAAGGAGTCGCACCCGCACGACGTGCAGATCGTCGTGGAGGCGCCCAACTACAAGAAGTGATCCGCTCGCGCGGATGAGGGGAGGGACGGATGCCGCGGCATCCGTCCCTCGTTCTCTGCGTGGCGTCGCGCGCCGTCAGGCGAAGGGCGTGTGCCACAATCGTGAGGAACCTGCTCGCCCTTTCCCGCGTGCTTCCGGTGGCGAACGCATCGGTGGTATACCGCCCCCAGCGGTCGGGAATCTCCCCAAGGAGAGCCGAATTGTCCGTAGATGCCATCCGCGTCCTCGTCGTCGATGACGACCAGGACGTCTCCCTGCTCGTGAAGACGGTGCTCGAGCGACGGGCCGGGTGCGTGGTCGACCTCGCCCCCGACGGTCTCGTCGCGGTCGAGAAGGTCGCCGAGATCCGCCCCGACGTCGTCATCACCGACATCGAGATGCCCGGATTGAACGGACTCGAGCTCCTGGCGGAGTTGCGTCGCAAGGTGCCGGCAGTGCCCGTCGTCGTCATGACCGCCCACGTCTCGGTGGAGTACGCGGTCTCGGCGCTCCGCGCCCAGGCCGACGAGTTCCTGACCAAGCCGCTGGACAACGCGCGTCTCGTCGAAGTCGTGCGCAACCTCGCCGAGGAAGGCCGCCGCCGTCGCGAGGAAGGGCGCCGCAAGGAGATCGTGCTCGCGGTCGGAGCCCATCCCGACGACGTCGAGATCGGCGTCGGGGGAGTGCTCGCCGCGCACGCCGCCGCGGGCGACGAGATCACCATCCTCACCCTGTCGCGAGGCGCGCGCGGGGGCGATGCCAACAGCCGTCAGAACGAATCGCTGGCCGCCGCCGAGCTGATCGGCGCCCGCCTGTTCCTCAAGGATCTGGTCGACACGGAGATCTCCGGTGGCGGGTCGACCGTGCGCCTGATCGAAGAGGTCGTGGAGCAGATCCAGCCCACGATCGTCTACACGCACTCCGCGCACGACCGTCATCAGGATCACCGCGCCGTGAACGAGGCGACCACGGTCGCCACCCGCCGCGTCGGCACGGTCGCCTGCTATCAGAGCCCCTCGTCGACGATCGACTTCCGGCCGACGCGTTTCGTGCGCATCGACGGCTTCGTCGACCAGAAGCTGCGCCTGCTCGACTGCTTCGGATCGCAGACCGCGAGCCGCGCCTACCTCGAGCCGGAGTTCGTGCGGGCGACCGCTCGGTACTGGTCGCGCTTCGGTGGCGGCGTGGCGGTGGAGCCGCTCGAGATCGTCCGCGAGACGGCGGCCTTCGTCGGCGCTCATGAGCTCATCCGACAGGAGGGCTGACGTGGCCCGCGTCCTCGTGACCGGAGCCGGAGGACCCGCCGGCGTCGCCGTCATCCGCTCGCTGCTGCGCCGACCGGAGCTGACGGTCTTCGCAGCCGACATGGACGGCTGGGCGGCAGGTCTCTACCTCGTGCCCGCCGAGCAACGGCGTCTGGTGCCGCCGGGCAAGGCCGACGACTTCGTGCCGGCTCTCGCGCAGTTGGTGGTCGACGACCGCCTCGACCTCGTGATCTCGACCGTCGACGTCGAACTCATCACGCTCGCCCGCCGGCGCGAGGAACTCGCCCCCGCCGTCCTCGCCGCGCCCTCGGCCGACACCCTCGACACCGCGCTCGACAAGCTGCTGCTCGCCGAGCGGTGCGCCCCCACCGGACGCGCACCGCGCACCGTGCTGGCCGGTCCCGACGCGCTCGCGATCGAGTGGGAGTTCCCCGTCTTCGCCAAGCCCCGCCAGGGTGCGGGGAGCCGCGGCATCCGCCTGGTGCCCGATCGGGCCGCGCTCGACGCGCTCCCGCTCGACGAGGGACTGATCGTGCAGGACTTCCTGCCCGGTGAGGAGTACTCGGTCGACGTCATCGCCGATGCCGCGGGGAGGGTCGTCGCCGCGGTGCCGCGCACCCGCGCGCGTGTCGACTCCGGCGTCGCGATCGCCGGGCGCACCGTGCACGATCCCGAGCTCGAGGAGACCGCCGCCGAGATCGCCCGGGCGATCGGGCTGGTGGGTGTCGCCAACGTGCAACTGCGCCGCGACCGCACCGGAGCCGCCGTGCTGCTCGAGGTCAACCCGCGATTCCCCGGCGCGCTGCCGCTCACGATCGCGGCGGGCGTCGACATCCCCTCGCTCGTGGTCGACCTGTTCCTGGGGGCCGAACTGCCCGAGCGGCTTCCGTTCCGGGAGCTCGCCTCGGTGCGCTTCCTCGAGGACATCGTGGTCGAGATCGATGACGTGCTCGTCTCGGAGCACGCCGGTCACCAGGAGGAAGCGTGAGCATCGGCATCCTCCGCGGCGATCACCACGTCCACTCCACCTTCTCCGACGACGCCGTCTCGACTCCCGAGGAGAACGTCGCGGCCGCCGTCGTCGCGGGCCTCGAGACCCTCCGCATCGTCGACCACGTGCGCCGCGACACCACCTGGGTGCCCGAGTACGTCTCCGCGATCGCGGCCCTGCGCGTGCCCGAGGGGCTGACCGTGCTCACGGGGGTCGAGGCCAAGATCCTCGACACCGCGGGCACTCTCGACATCCCCGAACTGCCTGCGGGGATCGATCGCATCCTGATCGCCGACCACCAGTTCCCCGGGGCCGACGGGCCCCTCGGCCCGACCGCCGTGCGCGAACGCATCGCCGACGGGTGGGCGACGACGGACGTGCTCGACGACTTCGTCGCCGGAGTCATCGCCGCGATGGAACGCCACCCGGGCAACCAGCTCGCCCACTGCTTCTCGCTGCTGCCGAAGATCGGTCTCGCCGAGAGCGACCTGGGCGAGGAGCGCCTCACGGCGTGGGCGCAGGCCGCCGCTCGCACGGGCACGCTCGTCGAGGTCAACGAGAAGTGGGGATGCCCCGAGCCCGCGTCGCTGGCCGCGCTCCGCGCCGCCGGTGCGGAGCTGGTGGCCTCCACCGACAGCCATGATGCCCGTGACGTGGGCCGGTACGCCCGCGTGCGCGACCTGCTCGGAGCGGAGGCGCTGCCGTGATCGACCAGCTCGAATGGTGGCAGACGGCGATCGTCATCGTGCTCATCCTCTGCATCCTCGTCGGCACGCTGCCCGTCATCAACACGGGGCTGCAGTTCCTCTCGCTGCCGATGCACGCGTTCCGCAACCACTACGGGAAGGCGGCCCCGCATCACCCGAACGTCGCGGTGATCATCCCCGCGTGGAACGAGGGGCTCGTGATCGGGCCCGCGATCGAACGGCTGCTGCAGCTGCAGTACCCGGAGGAGCGGCTGCGGATCTTCGTCGTGGACGACGCGTCCACCGACGACACCCCTGACATCGTGCGGGCCAAGGCGGCGCAGCACCCGGGACGCGTGGAACACCTGCGGCGCGAGGTCGGCGGACAGGGCAAGGCTCACACCCTCAATCACGGACTCGACATCGCCCTCGCCGACCCGTGGACCGAAGCCGTGCTGATCATGGACGCCGACGTCATCTTCGCCCGCGACGCACTGCGCAAGCTCACCCGGCACCTCGCCGACGAGAAGGTCGGCGCGGTGACCGCGTACATCGCCGAGGGCAGCCGCGATCGCAACTACCTCACCCGGTTCATCGGGGTCGAGTACATCATCGGCCAGCTCTCCGCCCGACGCACCCAGAACGTGCTCGGGGCGATCGCGTGCCTCGCCGGCGGGGCGCAGCTCCATTCGCGGGCGAACCTCGAGGCGATCGGCGGACGGATCCCCACCGGCACCCTCGCCGAGGACACCATGACCACCTTCGAGGGCCAGTTGAAGGGGCGGCGGGCGGTGTTCGAGCCCTACGCCGTCGTGCTGGCCGAGGAACCGCGCACGATCGACGCACTCTGGAAACAGCGTCTGCGGTGGGCGCGCGGCAACGTGCAGCTGACGTCGATCTACAAGCACCTGTGGTTCCGACCGAGCCCCGACCACCAGCTGGGCAGCTTCTCGTTCGGGCTCGCATGGTTCACGATCCTGCTGCTGCCCGCCTTCATGCTGGTCGCGGCGACCGCGCTCGTGATCCTGCTGATCTTCCACAGCGACATCGCGGAGTTCGTCTTCCGGTTCATGTGGATCGCGGCCGCGTGCATCTATCTGTTCTCGATGCTCTATTCCGTGCAACTCGACGGGCGCATCGGTCGGCACTCCTGGCGCGAGGCCATCATGTTCCCGGGCCTCGGCGCGCTCATCCTCATGGCCATCGCGCTTTTCCCCTGGGCGTTCGAAGACGCCGTGCTCGCCCTCGGCGGGTCGCTGAACGACGACACCCTCTTCGTCTGGGCCCTCGTCTTCTACCTCTGGGGCCCGATCTCGATGCTGGGCGTCTGGCTCGCCCGGGCCGTCGAGAAGCTGCCGGGCGGGCGGTTCTTCGCCGGCCTCCTGCTCTACATCTGCGGATACGGCTCGTTGCTGTGCGCCATCACCGTGGATTCCTACATCAAGGAGTGGCGTCGCGCCGACGCCTCTTGGATCAAGACCGAGAAGGTCGGACGGGTCGACTCATGACCGAGATGCCCACACCCCAGGCCGAGGCCGAGGAGATCGAGCAGGACGCACGCTCCGAGAAGCGGCTGATCTGGCAGGCGCTCGCCGCCATCGCCGTCGTCGTCGTGGTGGTCGTCGTCCGCGAGATGTTCCTCCGATGAGCGCACGCCCGTTGGCCCTCGTGGTCGAGGACGACCTCGACCAGATGTCGCTGCTGCGTCGTCATCTCGACCGCGAGGGCTTCGACGTGTTCTCCGCCGGTGACGCCGAGTCGGCGATCTCGGCCTTCCCGCACATCGACCCCTCGCTCGCGGTGCTCGATCTGCTGCTCCCGGGTATCTCCGGCACGGAGTGCGCGCGCCTGGTGCGGGAGACGTTCCCGCGGTGCTTCCTCGTGATCAGCTCCGTGCTCGACGTGGCGTCGTACCCGACGGCGGATGCCGCGCTCCCCAAGCCCGTGCGCGGGGCAGCCCTGCGCCGGGCCGTCGCGGGAGTCGACCGATGAATCGATACGAGTCCTTGGGCACGGCGGCCGCCCCCGCTCCCGTGCAGCGCGGGTGGCAGCGGTACTTCGACGACCCCACACCGCTCATGAAGCAGGGCCCCACGGCCATCGCCGTCGGCGTCGCAGGGCTGCTCGTGATCGCGGTACCCGGTATCCAGGCCACGAATCCGGCGGCGGCGATCGTCGGTATCGCTCTGGTGGGGCTCGTCACCGCACTCGCCGCGGTCCTCGCGGCACGGGGCGTTCACGACGGCTGGATCGTGCTCCTCATCCCCGCGGTGGACATCCTGGCCATCGGAGTGCTGCGTGTCGGCACAGGGGGAACCGCGTCGCTGTTCTCGTCGTTCGTCCTGCTCCCGGTGATCTGGCTCGCCGCCTCGCCGGGGTTGCGTCCGGTCTTCCTGATCGGGGTCCTGACGTCGATCGCTTTCCTGATGCCGATCGCGCTCGACTCGGCAGCCGGCGAGCTCGCCTGGCTCCGCGGCGTGATCAGCCCCCTCGTCTTCGCGGTGGCCGGGGCGATCGTCAACGAGCTCTCACGCCTCCAGCGTCTGCGCACCGCTCAAGCGGAGTCGCTCGTCGTCGAGCGCACGGCGGCGCTCTCGGCGAACCTTTCGATGGTCCAGCAGCTCCAGGCCAGCGAGAAGCAGTACCAGTTCCTCCTGGAGTCGTTCAGCAGCCTGTGGAGCTCGATCACCGCTCAGGCGGTCATCGCCACCGACCGCAAGGGCGTCGTGATCGCCTGGAATCCCGGAGCGGAGCGCCTCATCGGTCTGTCCGTCGACGAGGCGCTCGATGATGTGACCGTCAATCGCTTCTTCGATCCCTCGGCACTCGGCCTGTTCGCCGATCCCGCGACTCCCCGCTCGCTCGACGACCCGACCGGGATGCGCGCCCTGCTCGACGAGGTCGACGAGGGCCGCACGGTCGAAGCCGATGTCGACATGACCACCGCCGGCGGATCCAGCGTGCCCGTGCGTCTCACGCTGTCGCTGTACCAGGGGACGGATGGCGCACAGCGCGGCTATCTGCTCGTCATCACGGACGAGACCAAGGCCGTCGAGGTCGCACGCCTCAAGGACGAGTTCGTCGGCATGATCTCGCATGAACTGCGCACGCCGTTGAGCGCGATCATCGGGTTCCTCGACCTGCTGCAGAACGATCCGGAACAACCGTTGACCGCTGACCAGCAGGACTTCGTGGCCGTGATCGAGCGGAACGCGAAACGCCTTCTGAACCTTGTCGGCGACCTGCTCTTCACCGCGCAGGCGGAGTCCGGCCGATTCCCACTCGAGAAGGCGGAAACCGACCTGTCCGCTCTCGTGCGATCCGCCGTCGAGTCGTCCGGGCCGAACGCTCAGAAGAACGGCGTGGAGCTCCTCTCCGACATCCCGGCGGAACCCATCCGTCTCCTCGTCGACGCCGGCCGAATCGGTCAGGCGATCGACAATCTCCTGTCGAACGCGATCAAGTTCACGCCGAGCGGCGGACGAGTCACCGCGCGCCTGGAGATGCGCGAGGGCGAAGCGCGCATCTGCATCGAGGACACCGGTTTCGGGATCCCGGAGGAAGAGCAGGGGATGCTGTTCACTCGCTTCTTCCGCGCCTCGACGGCGACCCGGAACGCGGTGCCCGGAGTGGGGCTCGGGCTGACGATCACTCGCGCCATCGTTCAAGCGCACGGCGGGACCATGAGCATGAGCAGCGAGGTGGGGAAGGGAACCGAGTTCTGGTTCACTCTTCCGGTCGAGCTGCGCACGGAAGCGCTGCGTCTCGAGGGCCTGCGCAACGTCTGACATCCCGGTGAGGGGTCATGACTCGCCGCGTGCGGACGCCGTCCTGCGGCGTGTTCCGACCTCTCAGCTCACGTGGGGGAGCCGGAACGGCTCGGCGGCGCGCGCCGACTCGTCGAGCGCGAGATCCGCGAGCGTCGCCCCGATCCCGGTCGCGAACTTGAACCCGTGGCCCGAGAAGCCCGCTCCGACGACGATCCGGCCGCGTCGGTCGAGGACGAACGCGCCGTCGTCGGTCGAGGTGTACGTGCAGCTGATCGGCACCGCGCTCGCCGCGTCGAGTCCCGGCATCCACTCGCGCACGTAGCCGGCGAGAGTGTCGAGATGCGTGGGGACGTGCGGGCGGGCGTCGGGATCGACCTCGTCGCCCACGCGGTGGAAGCCGACCTTCACGCCCTCCCCGGGAGTGGGCATGCCGTAGACGGTCGCGGGGTACTCCGCCGGATCGACGTAGTGGTTGAACGACGGCCAGACGGCGTCGTCGACCGGCGCGAAGTGCGCGGGCGTCTCCTCGGTGACCGTGAGGCGGGGGAGCCCGAGCTCTCCGACCAGGTTCCGGCTCCAGGCGCCGACCGTGACCACCACGGTCTCGGCGCGCAGGTGCGAGCCGTCGGCGAGAGCGATGTCGATGCCCTCCCCGCGGTCGTCGATCGCGGCGACCGGCGTGCTCCATCGCACGTCGCCGCCCGCGGCGAGGATGCGGCGCTCGAACTCGATCAGGGCAGCGGATGCGCGCACGACGCCGGCGTCGGGCGACCACAGCGCGTCGTCGTCGAAGCGCATGCCGGCCCAGCGGCGGGCCGCCTCGCCTGCGGAGAGCACCTCGGCCGGGATGCCGCGCGCGGCCAGGCGCTCGTGGATCCGCCGCAGGTCGACATCACCGTGGGTGACGAGGCCGTGCAGCCGCAACAGGGGAGCCCCGCCGACGTCACCGAGCGAGTCCCACCCCTCCCGCGCACGCACGAGGAGGTCGAGGTAGTGATTCTCGTCGTAGGCGTTGTTGAAGTTGCGCGTGGCTCCGTGCGACGCCCCCTTGCGGTGGCCGCGGGCGAACCGCTCCAGCACGACGGGACGCTTCCCGCGTCGTGCGAGCTCCCAGGCGGTGGCGAGTCCCATGACCCCGCCGCCCACGACGACGACCGCTGCGGCATCCGCTCCCATGCATCCTCCCGATGTCGCTCCCAGTCTCCCAGCCATCGACCGCCTCCGCGCCCGGGTAGTCTGGAGTGGTGACCATGGAGATCGAGCTCGGCCGAGGAAAGCGCGCGCGTCGCGCGTACACGTTCGATGACATCGCGGTGGTGCCCTCGCGGCGCACGCGCAACCCGGAGGACGTGTCGACCGCCTGGACGATCGACGCCTTCGGCTTCGGGATCCCCGTGCTGGGGGCGCCGATGGATTCCGTCGTGAGCCCGCAGACGGCGATCATGCTCGGGCAGCTCGGCGGCCTCGGCGTGCTCGACCTCGAGGGCCTGTGGACCCGGTACGAGAACCCCGAGCCGCTGCTCGCCGAGATCGCCGGCCTCGGCGACTCCCAGGCGACCGCGCGCATGCAGCAGCTGTACTCGGAGCCGATCAAGCCCGCGCTCATCACGCAGCGTCTCGCCGAGATCCGCGAGGCGGGCGTCACCGTCGCCGGTTCGCTCACGCCGCAGCGCACCCAGGAGTTCTACGACACGGTCGCCGCGGCCGGGGTCGACCTGTTCGTGATCCGTGGCACCACGGTGTCGGCGGAACACGTGTCGAGCGACGTCGAGCCCCTCAACCTCAAGAAGTTCATCTACGACCTCGACGTGCCCGTCATCGTCGGCGGCGCAGCCACCTACACGGCCGCGCTGCACCTCATGCGCACGGGCGCGGCCGGTGTGCTGGTCGGCTTCGGCGGGGGAGCGGCGTCGACCACGCGCGCGACCCTCGGCATCCACGCGCCGATGGCGACCGCCGTCTCCGACGTCGCGGCGGCGCGTCGCGACTACCTCGACGAGTCGGGCGGACGCTACGTGCACGTCATCGCCGACGGCGGCGTGGGCACCTCCGGCGACATCGTGAAGGCGCTGGCGATGGGGGCGGATGCCGTCATGCTCGGCGTCGCGCTGGCCCGCGCCACCGATGCGCCCGGTCACGGCTACCACTGGGGCCCCGAGGCCCACCACCCGAAGCTGCCGCGCGGTCGTCGCGTGCAGGTCGGAGGGATCGGCACGCTCGAGGAGATCCTGTACGGCCCCGCTCCCGTGGCCGACGGCACCGCGAACCTCATCGGTGCGCTGCGCAAGTCCATGGCGACCACCGGATACTCCGACCTCAAGGAGTTCCAGCGGGTCGAGGTCGTCCTCGCCCCGTACGAAGCCTGATCCTCCGTATCGCCGCCGTGTCGTCCGCCCCGCTGTTCCCGCCGACCCTCCGTGAGGTGATGCTGCGCGGGCGATGGATCGGCATGCTGCTGTTCTGCCTGCTGGTGGCCGGCGTGTTCGCCTGGCTCGGCCAGTGGCAGCTCGAACGTGCGATCGAGACCGACCCGCCCGAGCCGGGCGCGACGGAGCAGGTGCAACAGCTCGATGAGGTCGTGGAACCGGGGCAGTACCTTCCCGAGCCGCTCGTCGGTCAGCGGGTCGAGACCTCGGGCACCTGGGTGCCCGGCGACTTCCTCGTCGTCTCGCAGCGCTACAACGACGGCGTCGAGGGCTACTGGGTGACCGGTCAGCTGCGCGTCGCCGAGCGCACCTCGATCGCCGTCGCGATTGGATGGGCACCCGACCGCGAGAGCGCGGACGCGGCGATCGACGAGCTGAACGCCGATGACGGCGGCACCGTCGAGATCGCCGGCCGCATCATCTCCGACGAGGGACCGGTCCCGCCGCCGCACGACGAGCCCGACCGGATGAACCGGATGTCGACGGCCGCGCTGCTCAGCTTCTGGCACGACACCGACCAGCTCGACGTGTATCGGCCGTATCTCGCCGCGATCGAGGCATCCGCCGGGCTCGTCGACATCGATTCGCCTGCGCCGAACGAGATGTCGCCGGTCAACTGGCTCAACGTGTTCTACGCCGTCGAGTGGGCGATCTTCGCGGGCTTCGCCTTCTACCTCTGGTACCGCCTGGCGAAGGACGCGTGGGAGCGCGAGGTCGAGGAATTCGAGGACGCCGCCGCGGCGTCCGCCTGACACGCACACCTCGGGAATGCGGCCGTGCGCGGCCGGTGAGCAGTCGGTGACCAAACGGCGAACACCATTGAGGATGTCGGACCCTCTCCGTAGGGTCGAAGACATGCGCGCGTCCGGACACACGCTCCGGGCGCTCGCACGACAGGCCCCACAAGGGCCCGACGTCACCGAAATCCACAATGTCGAGGAGACCGTTCGCATGTCAGCCCCCCACGACGACGCCCGCACGGGAGTCGATTCGTCAGAATTCCGGAAGCGGGGGCGCACCGGCGCTCTCGCTCTGACCACCGCCGTCGCGCTGACCTTCGGGTCGCTCGCCGCGGCCCCCGCTTTCGCCGAGGAGCCCGTCGATGCCCCCGCATCGTCGAGCACCGAGACCGAGGCTCCGGCGACCCCCGCGCCGGACGACACCGCCTCCCCCGCACCGGAGGAGGCCCCGTTCACGCCGCCGGCCGCCGAGGACGAGGCGGACGACGCGGCAGCGGCGCCCGCGCCCGAAGAAGCACCGGCGGCCCCCGCGGAGGATGCCGCGGTCGCGAGCACGCCGGCCACCCACACGATCGCCGAGGTGCAGGGCACCGGCGACGTCTCTCCCGTGAACGGTCAGACCGTCACCGTCGAGGGCATCGTCACCGCCGATTACCGGACCGGCGGCTACAAGGGCATCGTGATCCAGACGCAGGGCTCCGGCGGCGCCGAGGACGCGACGCCCGGCGCCTCCGACGGCGTGTTCGTCTTCTTGAACGCCCTCGCTCCGACTCTCGAGATCGGCGACCTCGTCTCGGTCACCGGGCGGGTGAGCGAGTACTTCGGCCAGACCCAGATCTCGCCCACGGCTCTCGCGGGTGTCGAGGTCGTCACGGCCGATGCCGGTCTGCCCGAGGTCACCCCTCTCCCCGACACCGTCGTGGGCGCCGACCGCGAGCAGTACGAGAACATGCTCGTCGCCCCGGCCGGTACCTATCGTCTCGCGTCGAGCCACCAGCTCTACAACTTCGGCACGCTGTGGCTGAACGCCGGGGAAGACCTCAACGTCAAGAGCACCGAGACGACGCGTCCGGGTGATGATGCCGCCGCGATCGCGGCCGCCAACCGGGCGAACCGCATCCTGCTGGACGACGCGTGGTCTCTGCAGGTCAACAACAACAACCACCCGGGTCAGCAGCCGTACTTCACGACCGACCAGGTCGTGCGCACGGGTGACGTCGTCGACTTCAGCGACGCCGGCTACATCCTGCAGTGGGGCTTCGACGACTGGCGGCTGCAGCCGACCGTGCCGATCGACGACTCCTCGCCCGCCGAGCTCAAGGTCGGCTTCGAGCAGACCAACCCGCGCCCCGAGACAGCTCCGGACGTGGGCGGCGACGTGCAGGTCGGGTCGTTCAACGTCTTCAACTACTTCACGACGTTGAAGAGCGAGAACCCCGACGCCCGCGGCGCGGCGAATGCGGAGCAGTTCGCGATCCAGAAGTCCAAGATCGTCGCGGCGATCAACGGACTCGACGCCGACATCGTCTCGCTCATGGAGATCGAGAACTCGGTCAAGCTCGGCAAGCCGATCGACACGGCGCTCGCCGACCTCGTCGACGGGCTCAACGACGCGGCGGGCGGTGAGGTGTGGGCGTTCGTGCCGACGCCCGACGCCCTGAACGACGCGACGACGACCGACTACATCACCAACGCGATCATCTACAAGAAGGATGCCGTCTCACCGGTCGGCGACAGTGCGACCGTGACCGACGAGTCGGTGTGGGGCAACGCCCGTGAGCCGATCGCGCAGGCGTTCGACATCGACGGACGGGTCGTGACGGTCGTCGCGAACCACCTCAAGTCGAAGTCCCCGCCCACCGGCGCGGGTGCCGAGCCGGCCGACGGCCAGGGTTTCTTCAACGCCGACCGCGTGGCGCAGGCCGAGGCGATCCTCGACTTCGCCGGCGACCTCGAGCAGTCGACCGGGAGCAGCGACCTGCTGCTGATCGGCGACTTCAACGCCTACGGCAAGGAAGACCCGATCGACGTGTTCACGTCGGCGGGCTGGAGCGATCTCGTCGCCGATAAGACCGACGGACAGTACACGTACTCGTTCGACGGCGAGCTGGGTTCGCTCGACCACGTGATCGCATCGCCGTCGCTGGCCTCCTCGATCACCGGAGCCGGCGTCTGGGGCATCAACTCGCCCGAGTGGAGCGACCGCGGCTACGCGTTCGGAGCCACCGAGGCGGGTACGCCCTACCGGTCGAGCGACCACGACCCGATCATCGTCGGCGTCTCCTCGGAGATCCCGCCGGTGAGCATCGACGTCGTCACGGTGAACGACTTCCACGGACGCATCGAAGCCGACGGCGCCGCCGCCGGTGCCGCTGTGCTCGCAGGAGCCGTGCAGCAGTTCCGTTCCGAGAACCCGAACACGATCTTCGCGGGAGCGGGAGACCTGATCGGTGCATCGACGTTCACCTCGTTCATCAACGACGACAACCCCACGATCGACGCGCTCAACGCGGCCGGTCTGGATGTGAGCTCGGCGGGCAACCACGAGTTCGACCAGGGCTGGGAGGACCTGCGCGATCGCGTGCAGGAACGCGCGGACTGGGAGTACATCGCGTCGAACGTGTTCGTGACCGAGACCGGCGAGCCCGCTCTGGCCCCCGCGTGGGTCAAGGAGCTCGACGGCGTCAAGGTCGGCTTCATCGGAGCCGTCACCGAGGATCTCGACTCGCTGGTCTCCCCGGAGGGGATCGCCGACCTCGAGGTGCGCAGCATCGCCGACTCCGTGAACGCGGTGGCCGACGATCTGCGCGACGGCGACGAATCCAACGGCGAGGCCGACGTCATCATCCTGCTCGTGCACGAGGGCGCCGAGAGCACCGATGTCGCGGCGGTCACGCCCGACTCGCCGCTCGGTGAGATCGTCTACGGCGTGGACGACGATGTCGATGCGATCGTCTCGGCTCACACCCACCTCGCCTACAACCACGTCATCGACGGCCGCCCGGTCGTCTCGGCAGGGCAGTACGGCGAGAACCTGGGGCTGATGAACATCCAGGTCGACCCGACCACGAAGGACCTGATCTCGATCACCAACGAGATCAAGCCCCTCACCGCCAACGGACAGCCGCTCTACCCGGCAGTGCCCGAGGTCGCCGAGATCGTCGCGAAGGCGAAGGCCGAGGCCGACGTGCTCGGTGCGGTCGAGGTCGGGCAGATCACGGCGGACTTCAACCGGGCGCGTCAGGCGAACGGTTCGGAGAACCGCGGTGGCGAGTCGACGATCGGCAACTTCGTCGCCGATGTGCAGAAGTGGTCGACGGATGCCGACATCGCCCTGATGAACCCCGGCGGTCTGCGCGCGAACCTCGCGTACGCGTCGAGCGGGGCATCCGATCCCGACGGCAACGTCACTTATCGAGAGGCAGCGAACGTGCAACCGTTCGCCAACACGCTCGTGACGCTCACCCTGACGGGAGAGCAGCTCAAGGGCGTGCTCGAGGAGCAGTGGCAGCCCGCGGGGGCGGCGCGTCCGTTCCTGAAGCTCGGCGTCTCGGAGGGGCTCGTCTACACGTACGACCCCACGGCGGCGCAGGGAGCGCGGATCACCTCGATCACGCTCGACGGAACCCCGATCGACCCGGCGGCCGAGTACACCGTCGCGGCGAACTCGTTCCTCGCGGCGGGCGGCGACAACTTCGTCACCTTCCGAGAGGGCACCGGCAAGCGCGACACCGGCAAGATCGATCTGCAGTCGATGGTCGACTGGTTCGACGCGAACGGCACCGCGACGCCCGATCAGGCGCAGCGCGCCGTCGGCGTCACGGTCAGCCCGGCGGATGCCGACGGGTACAGCGCGGGCGATCAGGTGACCGTCGCGCTGTCGTCGCTCGCGTTCAGCGCGGGAGAGCCGGCACCGGGCGAGGTGACGCTCTCGCTGGGGGACACCCAGCTCGCCGCGGGTGCGATCGACCCGGCGATCGTCGACACGACCGACGAGGCCGGACGTGCGACGCTCACCTTCACCGTCCCCGCGGGAGCGAGCGGTGAGCAGGCGCTCACCGTCTCGGTCCCGGCGACGGGCACGACGGTTCAGGTGCCGTTCACGATCACGGGTGAGGCGGAGTTCGCCGGCACGATCGACCTGGGCTCCTCGAAGGTGACGGCAGGCAAGAAGCTGCAGATCACGGGTGAGGGTTATGCGCCGGGCGAGACGGTGACCGTGCAGCTGCGACCGAAGAAGGGCGCGCCGATCGAGGTCGGTACGATCCAGGTCGCGGGCGACGGCTCGTTCGACGGCTCGGTGACGGTTCCGAAGAACACCAAGGCCGGCGATTACACCGTCGCGGTGTCGCAGTCGGACGGAGACGAGGCCACGGCATCCGTCACCGTCAAGAAGGCGAGCACGATCGGCGGGATCATCGGCGGCATCATCGATTGGATCCTCGATCTGATCGGCGGATGGTGGTGACCCCACCCCGCTGATCGAAGCGGAGGCCGCCGGGAGCGATCCCGGCGGCCTCCGTCGTCGTTCAGGTCGCTGTCAGGTCGTCAGGGGACGAGAACCTGCACGTCGGCCTGCGCGAGGGCTGCGGCGATGTGCGGGGGCGGCGGGGCATCCGTGATCAGGTAGTCGGCCCGGTCGAGTTGCGCGATCTGCGCGAAGAACCGGCGCCCGATCTTCGAGGAGTCCGCCAGGATCGCGGTGCGCTCGGCGCGCTGCATCATCTCGGACATCATCGCGGCGTCGCCGAGGTTCGAGGCCGAGTACCCGCCCTCGTCGACGGCCCCGACGCCGATCAGCGCGAGGTCGCAGCGGATGTCGACCTCCGGGCCGCCGGGCGTCATCGTGAACGTCACGGGTCCGGTCGTCGCCTGGGTGATCGAGCGCACCGCACCGCCGAACACGTACAGGTCGCGGAACGCGGTGGGGGCGAGCTCGGCGGGGATCCGCAGGTTGTTCGTCGCGATCGTCAGATCCTGATGATTGCGAAGCGCGCGAGCGACCGCCAACGTCGTCGTTCCGGCGTTCAGCATCACCACCGAGCCGTCCTCGATCAGACCGGCGGCTATGCGGGCGATGCGTTCCTTCTCCTCGGTCTGCACGCGCATGCGCACGTCGAGGGCGCGGTCCTTGAGCGGCCCGGTCGCGGAACTCACGGCACCGCCGTGGGTGCGCACGAGCACGCCTTC
The DNA here is from genome assembly GCF_044900755.1 of Microbacterium sp. NPDC087868. NCBI lineage: Bacteria > Bacillati > Actinomycetota > Actinomycetes > Micrococcales > Microbacteriaceae > Microbacterium > Microbacterium sp. NPDC087868. The sequence continues at coordinate 132,741 of NZ_JBJDNO010000003.1, read as the reverse complement.
GCGGTCGAGTTGATCGAGATCGCGGCGGATCGTGTCGATCGAGACGCCGAAGTGCTCGGCGAGATCGCCGACCGTGACCTGCCCCGTCTGCTCGACGTAGCTGGCGAGATCGGCCTTCCTGCCCGCGGGGAGGCGACGACGATGTGCCGGTGCGGATGTTTCCATGCAGACATCTCTAGCACACGAAAGCGACGAACACCGCAGACTTGTGCAGAAAACGGCATATCGAGTGCATGGCTGATTATCTGCGGAATATCGGCCCCCTGCGGAAGAAATCTGTAACGACATCTCCAGATTGGCGCTTGACGTCGCGGCAAATCCGGGCATAACATGGCTCAAAACCGCATGAACAAGCATTGAAGCGCGTGATGCGGCACGATCTCGAAGAGGAGAAGTGATGAGCACAGTGCGACTGGGGCAGCGACGCACCCGGAACATCGTCGGAGCCGCCGCGGCGGCCGTGACCCTTCTGGCGGTGGCGGGCTGCGCGCCCAGCACCGGCGGCGACAGCGGTGGGGATGGCGGCGACGTGACGATCGAGTTCGCCCAGTGGTGGGAGCCGGAACTGCCCGACGGCGAGTTCCGCGCCCTCATCGACGAGTTCGAGGCGGCGAACCCCGGGATCACGGTCGATCTCGTGAGCGGGCCGTACGCCTCCACCAAGGAGCAGCTGTTCGCGGGAGCCGCGTCCGGAACCATGCCCGATGTCGTCGGTCTCGACGGCGCGTGGGTCAACGACTTCGCCTCGCAGGGAGTCATCGCCGACCTCAGTGCGCTGATGGAGGAGTACGACTACGACGACAGCGAGCTCGCCAGCCAGATCCAGGTCGACGGCAGCACGTACATGATCCCGGTCGTCAACTTCGTGTATCCGATGTTCACGAACGACGCGCTCCTCGCCGAGGCCGGTGTCGACGCTCCGCCCGCCACCCGCAGCGAGTTCGCGGATGCCGCGGAGAAGGTCTCCGCCCTCGGGGGCGACGTCTCCGGGTGGGTCCTCCCGCTCTCCCTCGAAGCGCCGAACGGTGTGCAGAACGACGTCATGTCGTGGGTCTGGGCATCCGGCGGCTCGATGCTGAAGGACGGTCAGCCCGATCTCACCAACGACGACGTGACCTCCGCGGTCGAGTACATCGGCGAGCTGTGGGACGCGGGAGTGATCGCCTCCGGTTCGTTCACGATGAAGGAGCAGGACAAGGTCGAGGAGTTCACCAACGGCCGGGCCGGCATGATGATCGACTCGCTCGCGCACATCAACCTCATCCGCGAGACGAACCCCGACCTCGAGTTCTCGATCTCGGCGATCCCCGCCGAGGACGGATACGAGGGCGAACGCGGCATTCCCTACGCCTCGTGGGGCATCGGCGTGGCCGAGAACTCCGAGCACAAGGAGGCGGCGTTCAAGCTCGTCGAGTTCCTCATGAGCCAGGAGACCAACTCGACTCTGTCGACGATGGCGAAGGCCTTCCCCGGCAACTCGACCTCGGTTCCCGACTTCGTGAACGACGACGAGCTGTTCAAGACCGCGTTCGACATCTACCAGGCCGGCTACCCCGCCAACGAGTTCACCGGGCTGCCGGTGGCGGAGGAGCTGATGCGCCAGTTCGGCGAGCAGCTGCAGTCCGCACTCGACGGGCAGCAGTCGATCCCCGACGCGCTCAAGGCGGCGCAGACGTCCTGGGAAGCGGAGTTCTGAGCTCCTCGCCTCCCGCCTGAACGGGGTGCCGCATCGCCGATGATGCGGTGCGGCACCCGACCAACCTAGGAGCCCGCACCTCATGAGCCTGAGAACGACCGACGACACCGAGGTGATCGTCACCGGGGTGCCGCACTCGCGGCGCCGACGGCAACTGCGCAAGACCACCGAGTCGTACGCCTTCCTCTCGCCGACGATCATCCTGCTGTTCGTCCTGATGATCGTGCCGATCGTGATGGTGATCGGATACTCGTTCCAGGACAACGTGATCCTGAACAAGTCGCCCGAGTTCGTCGGGATCGCCAACTACGTCGAGGTCCTCTCCGACCCCCGCTTCTGGAAGGCCACCGGCAACACGATCCTGTTCACGGTCGCGAGCGTGCTGGCGCACCTGGTGCTCGGTCTCGCGTTCGCGATGATGTTGAACAGCCCGCTCCTCGGGCGGGTCTCGCGCTCGCTGTTCCGGGCCCTCTACGTTCTGCCGTGGCTGTTCACGGTCGCGGTGATCGCGGTGCTGTGGCGCATGCTTCTCGCCCCGAACGGCGTGATCAACTTCCTGCTCAACACCGACATCGAATGGCTCGCCTCTCCGCAGCTGGCGTTGGGCACCATCATCTTCATCAACATCTGGGCGGGGTACCCGTTCTTCATGGTCAGCCTGCTCGCCGGCCTCCAGGGCGTCCCGGCCGAACTGCACGAGGCGGCCACCGTCGACGGCGCTAGCAACGTGCAGCGCTTCTGGAACGTCACGATCCCGCAGCTGCGGCCGATCATCGTGAGCCTCGTGCTGCTCGACCTGATCTGGACCTCGCAGCAGTTCGCCCTCATCTGGATGACCACCGGCGGCGGTCCGATCGACGTCACGGAGGTGCTCAGCACCTTCACCTACAAGCTCGCCTTCGCCAAGTACGACTTCTCGCTCGCCGCCACCTCGGCCGTGCTCGTGCTGCTGATGTCGATGGTGCTCGCCGTGTTCTACGTCCGTCACCAGAAAGCGAGGGACTGATCATGGCGCTCACCGTCAAGAACCGCCGCGTCGTCGCGAAGGGTTCGCTGATGATCGGACTGATCATCGGAGCCGTCTTCGCCGCCGGACCCGTGCTGTGGATGCTCTCGAGCTCGTTCAAGTCCAACACCCAGATCTTCGAGCTGCCCCCGCGGCTCATCACCGACACCTTCTCGTTCGACGCGTACATCGCGATCTTCACGAACGCCGAGACGGTGCGGTTCTTCCTCAACAGCTACATCGTCGCGGGGTCGGTCACGATCCTCACCCTGATCGTCGCGATCCAGGCGGCCTACGCCTTCAGCCGCTTCGACTTCCGGGGCAAGCGCATCCTCAACGTGGTGATCGTGAGCGTGCAGGCCGTGCCGCCCATCACGCTGCTGATCCCGTACTTCGGCCTGATGGTCGGCCTCGGCCTCTACAACTCCTACGCCGGGCTGATCCTCACGTACATGGTGTTCACGCTGCCCTACGCGATCATCATGATGACCGGCTACTTCAACACCCTGCCGCGCGAGCTCGACGAGGCCGTCCGCGTCGACGGCGCGGGTTCGTTCACGGCGCTGTGGCGCATCCTCGTGCCGATCTCGGTGCCGGGCATCGTGTCGGTGGGCATCTACACGTTCATGATCGCGTGGAACGAGTACCTGTTCGCGCTGACGCTCACACGCACGATCGACATGCGCACGGTGCCCATCGGCATCCAACTCCTGATGGGGCAGCACTCCTACGAGTGGAACCAGATCATGGCCATGAGCGTGCTCGGGTCCATCCCCGTGCTCATCCTCTTCCTCTTCTTCCAGCGCTACTTCATCAGCGGCCTCACGGCCGGCTCGGTGAAGAGCTGACCGCCACCCCGCCCGGGGCCCTCGACCATCACGAAAACAGGAGAAACACGTGCTCTACACCGGAAAATCCATCCTCGACGTCGCCAACGCGCACAACTTCGCGATCCCGGCGTTCAACATCAGCGATTGGGCGATGTTCAACGGAGTCATGGACATCAGCGAGGAGAAGAACGCGCCGGTGATCATCGCGATCCACCCGGACGAGGTCTCGCACATCACGACCGACCTGATCGCGGCGATGCACTCCCGCGCGCACCGCTCGAGCGTCCCCGTGGCGATCCACTGGGACCACGGCGGCAGCTACGAGCAGATGATCACGGCGATCAAGGCCGGGTTCACCTCGGTCATGATCGACGCGTCGCTGCTGCCGTTCGACGAGAACGTCGCGCTCACGCGCAAGGTCGTCGAGGCCGCGCACGCGGTGGGCATCCAGGTCGAGGGCGAGCTGGGCACGATCGGCGCGAACGACAGCTACGGCGAGTCGGGTGCCGCGGAGATCATCTACACGAACGTCGACGACGCCGTGCGCTTCGTCGAGGAGACGGGCGTCGACAGCCTCGCGATCGCCATCGGCACCTCGCACGGGCTGTACCCCGCCGAGAAGAACCCCGAGCTGCGCCACGACCTGCTCCAGGAGATCAAGGCCGCGGTCGGCATCCCGCTCGTGCTCCACGGCGGATCGGCGAACCCGGATGCCGAACTGCGTCGCGCCGTCGAGCTGGGCATCAACAAGATCAACATCTCCAGCGACATCAAGGTCTCGTACCACAACCGCATGCGTGAGATCCTCGGCACCGACGAGCGTCTGCGTGAGCCGAACGCGATCCAGCCCGAGCCGATCGCCGCCCTGAAGGCGACCGCGGCTGAGAAGATCGAACTGTTCGGTGCGGACGGCAAAGCCGACCTGTACTGACCGGCACGGATCTCGACGGGGAGGACGATCGACGGATGGCACGTGATGTGGGCGGTCGGCTCGTGCTGGGGCTCGGCGGAACGGTCGACTTCGAACTGCGGTGGGACTCCGCCGTCGTGGGCCGGCTGGCCCGGGAGCATCGCATCCGGCGGCACGAGCTGACCGCCGCGGCGTCGATCGTCGACGAGCGCTCGCTCCTGGTGGCCGTGCTCGCGTTCGTCGCAGCCGGGACCGGGGCCGAGCGCTTCGTCGAGTCCTCCGAGGTGATCGAGCGATTCGCCGCGCACTTCGACGTGGCCGTGACGCTCGGCGGCACGGGGGTGCGGGCGGGGCTCGTGCTCGACAGCCTCGGCATCCCGAGCGTGCAGCATCTGGTGAGCATCGACGACAACGTCCGCCGTCTGCTGCCGGAGCGCGTCTCGTACGTGTCGTCGGCCGACCGCGACACCCTCGATCCGCACCTGATCGTGCAGTACCCGGTCGGGGCGCACGTGCGGCTGATCGACGGTGACATCGTCTCCCCGAGCGCGAACCGGCTGATCTTCGCGAACGACCCGCCCAATCGCGAGATGCGTCTCGCCGACGATCTGCCGGCGGCCCTGGCCGGAGCATCCGTCTTCCTGGTGTCGGGCTTCAACACCATGCAGGACCACGACCTGCTCGAGCGCCGGCTCGACGAGCTGCTCGTCGCGCTCGCGTCGCTGCCCGACGAGGCGCTGGTGTACTACGAGGACGCGGGTTTCTACACGCGGGCCTTCTCTCACACCGTCCGCGACCGGCTGCTCTCCCGCATCGATGTCTACGGCATGAACGAGGACGAACTGCAGGAGTATCTGGGCCGATCCGTCGATCTGCTCGATCCGGCCGACGTGATCGCCGCGCTCACTGAGATCGCCCGGCTGATCCCCGCCCCCGCCCTCGTCGTGCACACCCGGCACTGGGCGATCGCCGTCGGATCGGATGCCGCGCGCCACCGCGCAGCACTCGAGAGCGCTGTCCGGGTCGCGGCGACGCGCTACCGGCTCGGCGATGGATTCTCGTCGTCGGATGCCGAGGAGACGGCCGCGATGGCGCGGAACCGCCGCGGCGCCGAGCTCGTCGCCGCCGTCGAGCGCGGCATCCCCGGAGCGGTCGGCGTGCCGGCCTTCGCCCTCGATATCGCGGAGCCGACGACGATCGGTCTCGGCGATACCTTCGTCGGCGGGTTCCTGGCTGCGCACGCCGATGCGGATGCTGCGCACGCCGACGCGGATGTGAATGGAGCGCACGCCGATGTGAATGGAGCTGCCCGATGAACCCGATCGCCCTCGCCCCGAACCGACCGGCCGAGCGCTTCTACCGCGGCGGAGAGCGCCTCCGCGCGTTCCGCGGCGATCCGGGGTCCGCCCCGCGAACCCGAGGACTGGATCGGATCGGTGACGACGGTCCGCGGCGAGGAGACCCTCGGCCTCAGCACCCTGCCCGACGGGCGGCTGCTGCGCGAGGCGATCGCCGAGGATCCGATCGCCTGGCTGGGGGAGGAGCACGTCCGCCGTTGGGGTGACGACGCGCGCCTGCTCGTCAAGCTGCTCGACGCGGGGGAGCGGTTGCCGGTGCATGCGCATCCGCACGACGACTTCGCGGCCGGGCATCTCGGCCGCGCGCACGGCAAAGCCGAGGCCTGGTACATCCTCGAGGGTGGGACGGTGCACGTCGGCCTGCGGGAGGACGTGACGGCCGATGCTCTCGCCGATCTGGTCGCGCGCCAGGACGTCGCCGCGCTCCTCGGTCTGCTGCACGCGATCGAGGTCGGGCCCGGCGATGTGGTGTGGGTGCCGCCGGGGGAGCTGCACGCGATCGGCGCGGGTGTCCTCCTGCTCGAACTGCAGCAGCCCGAGGACCTCTCGATCCTGCTCGAGTGGGAGGGGTTCGCGATCGACGGCTCCGGCGAGGGGCATCTGGGTCTCGGGTTCGAGCTGGCCCTGACGGCGGTGAACCGCACCGGACGTGACCGGGCACAGCTCGACGCCCTCGTCCGCACGGCGCCGCGATCGGGGTCGGCGTTCCCGGCCGCCGCCGACGAGTACTTCCGCCTCGATCGGGTTCCGGTCGACGGAGGGCCCGTGATGCTCGATCCCGGGCTCGCGATCGTCGTCGTGGTCGATGGCGAGGTCGCTCTGGGAGGACAGGGGTTCCCCGCGGGGTCGACGGTGCTCGTTCCCGCCGCGGCATCCGAGCGCGCGCTCACGGGTCACGGTGAAGCGCTGGTCGCCCGGCCGCCCGCACAGTGAGGGCGTCGAGCGCGGGCCATCCGCGCCGGATCGAGCGGTGCGGCGCGCCGACTAGACTGGACGCATGCCCGAACCGAAAGTCGCCAGCTTTCCGGCGATCCGCGGTGCGCTGAAGTTCTACCAGATCGCGTCGATCATCACCGGAGTCATGCTGCTCCTGCTGCTGACGGAGATGGTGCTGAAGTACACGCCGATCCACCTCGAACTGTTCCTCGGAGGATCGGGCGGACCGCTCTGGTTCGCCGGCGTGCTCGCCGGAGCCGACTGCGAGTGGTGGTCGCTGTTCGCCCCCTGGACGAACTCGTGCGAGATGACCTCGCTCGGCGACGGCTTCAACGTGTCGCTGGCGATCCTCGTCGCGCACGGCTGGTTCTACGTCGTGTACCTCTTCGCGTGCTTCCGCATGTGGAGCCTGATGCGCTGGCCGTTCCCGCGCTTCATCCTGCTCGCCCTCGGCGGCGTGATCCCGCTGCTGTCGTTCTTCATGGAGGCCATCGTGGCCCGTGAAGTCAAGACCTACCTCGCCACCCGAGAGGCCTCAGAGGTCTCCGCTCCCGCCCCGGAAGGTGCCCGTTGACCGAACAGTCCGAGACCCAGCAGCGCCCCGCGCTCGTCGTCGACTTCGGCGCGCAGTACGCGCAGCTGATCGCCCGCCGCGTGCGCGAGGCCGGCGTCTACAGCGAGATCGTGCCGCATACCGCGACCGCCGCCGAGATCGCCGCCAAGAACCCGGTCGCGATCATCCTCTCCGGAGGGCCCTCGTCGGTGTACGAGGAGGGAGCGCCGCGCCTCGACCCCGCGGTGTTCGACCTCGGCGTGCCCACGCTCGGCATCTGCTACGGCTTCCAGTACATGGCCCAGACCCTGGGCGGCGAGGTCGCGAACACCGGCCTGCGCGAGTACGGGGCGACGGATGCGGTCATCACGGGTGACGGCGGAACGCTGCTCGGCGGCCAGCCCGTCGAGCAGAACGTGTGGATGAGCCACGGCGACCAGGTCGCGCGTGCTCCCGAGGGCTTCGACGTGCTCGCGACGACGGACGCGACCAAGGTCGCGGCGTTCGCGAACGAGGACCGCGGCTTCTACGGCGTGCAGTGGCACCCGGAGGTCAAACACTCCGATCACGGCCAGCGCGTGCTCGAGAACTTCCTGCACAAGGGTGCGGGCCTCGCGTCCGACTGGAACAGCGGCAACGTGATCGCCGAGCAGATCGAGCGCATCCGCGAGCAGGTGGGCGACGCCCGCGTCATCTCGGCGCTCTCCGGCGGTGTCGACTCCGCGGTCTCCACCGCGCTCGTGCACAAGGCGATCGGCGATCAGCTCACCGCCGTGTTCGTCGACCACGGGCTCCTCCGCAAGGGCGAGCGCGAGCAGGTCGAGAAGGACTACGTCGAGTCCACCGGCGTGCGTCTGATCACGGTCGACGCCGCCGACACCTTCCTCGGCCACCTGAAGGGTGTCACCGATCCCGAGGAGAAGCGCAAGATCATCGGACGCGAGTTCATCCGCGCGTTCGAGAAGGTGCAGCTCGACCTGGTCGCCGAGGCGAAGGCCTCCGGCGGTGCCCCGGTCAAGTTCCTCGTGCAGGGCACGCTCTACCCCGACGTCGTCGAGTCCGGCGGAGGCGCGGGCACGGCGAACATCAAGTCGCACCACAACGTGGGCGGTCTGCCCGACGACCTCGACTTCGAGCTGATCGAGCCGCTGCGTGCGCTGTTCAAGGACGAGGTCCGGGCGATCGGGCGCGAGCTCGGCATCCCCGAGGCGATCGTCGGCCGACAGCCGTTCCCCGGCCCCGGCCTGGGCATCCGCATCATCGGCGAGGTCACGGCCGACCGTCTGGAGATCCTCCGCGAGGCCGACGCCATCGCCCGTGAGGAGCTCACCAAGGCCGGGCTCGACCAGGAGATCTGGCAGTGCCCGGTCGTGCTCCTCGCCGACGTGCGCTCGGTGGGTGTGCAGGGCGACGGCCGCACCTACGGCCATCCGATCGTGCTGCGTCCCGTGTCGAGCGAAGACGCGATGACGGCCGACTGGACGCGCCTGCCGTACGACGTGCTCTCCAAGATCTCGAACCGCATCACCAACGGCGTGCGCGACGTCAACCGCGTCGTGCTCGACGTGACGTCGAAGCCGCCGGGGACGATCGAGTGGGAGTAGGGGAGACGATGCTCCCCGCGTCGGCGCCGGCCCTGCCGGACGCCGAGTACCTGGTGCTGTCGAGCCGGCTCATCCCCGACCTCGACGGCGGCTACACGATCGCGACGCTGTCGCGCGCCCGGCAGCTGGCCGGTGCGGGCGTGGCCGAGGGGCGTGGGCCGCAGCTGCTCACCTTCGATCCGGGTACCGCGGCCGACCACGCGCAGCACCGGCAGACGTTCGTCTCGCGCGGTGCTCTGGTCGACGCCTCCCGCCTGCGCAATCTCTTCGACGAGGCCGTCGCCGCCGAGGGCGGAGCGACCGCGTGGCTGCGATCGGTCGCCGATCCCGCCCTCGTCGCGAACCCGGGGGTCGAGTACCGCACGATCGAGGATGCCGAGGGGCGGCCGTTCGTCGCGCTCCCGGTGATCCCGGGCAATCCCGACTGGCACCTGAGCGTCGAGCCGGTGCAGATCTTCGATGCGGACGGCGAGGTCGTAGGCGGCGTCGCCGGTTTCGGCGGACTGTACCGCGCGTGGCTGTCGCACCTGGCCGCGGGCCTCGGCGACCGCCCGATCGTCGTCATCTGCGAATCGCGTCAGCTCGGCGAGCTCATCGTGGGGTGGCAGGATCCGCGCGTGCGCATCCTCCACACGATCCACACCATCCACCTCGAGGCTCCCTACACGGCGGATGCCCCGACCAACGCCCTGTGGACGCGCTGGTTCGCCCTCTCCGACCGTTTCGACGCCGTGATCTGGCCGACGGCGACGCAGCGCGACGACGTCGTGGCACGCTTCGGCACGGCGGCGCGGAACGAGACCGTGCCGAACCCGATCGCGGCCGTCGCGCGCCGCGACGACCTGCGGGAGCCGGGACTGGTCGTGGTGCTCGGACGCCTGGCTCCGGGCAAGCGCGTCGATCAGGCCATCCGCGCATTCCTCGCCGCTGACGTGCCCGACACTCGCCTCGAGATCTGGGGCGGCGGACCGGAGCAGGAGCGCCTGACCGCCCTCATCGCCGAGCTCGGTGCGGCGGATCGCGTCGTGCTCGCCGGGTACACCGACGACCCGGGGCGCGTTCTCGACCGGGCCTCGGTCGTGCTCACCGCCACCGCCTTCGAGGGGCAACCGCTGTCGATCGTCGAGGCGCTGCTGCACGGCGCGCCGGTCGTGTCGTACGACGTGCGCTACGGCATCCGCGACGTCCTGGGCGCGGGCGGGGGAGTGCTCGCTCCGAGCGGCGATGTCGATGCGTTGGCCGCCGCCCTGCGCGGCGTGCTGGCCGACCCCGCGCTGCTCGCGCGGCTGAGTGCCGAGGCCCCCGAGGTGGCCGCGGCATGGAGCCCCGAGAAGTCGCTGAGCGCGCTCACCGCCGTGATCGATGCGGCCGTGCGTCGGCCGCCCCGGCGCTGAGAACACGCTCGAGAGAGCGCTCGAGAAGAAATCTCGGAGAATTCCGGATCGCATGTCGATCCGACGCGTTCCCGTTCGACGTCTTTGATGAGAGGGTCGAGACACGATCCCATCGATCAAGGAGAACACCATGAAGTACATGCTCATCATGCGCGCGACCGACGAGGCCGTCGATGCGTACAAGGAGATCCCCTTCGAGCAGGTCATCGAGGCGATGGGGAAGTACAACGAGTCCATGATCAAGGCCGGCGTGCTGGCAGCGGGCGAGGGACTCACCGATGCCGCGGAGGGCTTCGTCGTCGACTTCAGCGCCGAGACCCCGCTCATCACCGACGGCCCCTACGGCGAGACCAAGGAGCTGTTCAACGGATTCTGGATCCTCGAGGTGTCGAGCCGCGAGGAGGCCGCCGAGTGGGCGAGCCGTGCACCGCTCGGACCCGGATCGTTCCTCGAGGTGCGCCGGGTGACCGACGCCTCGGACTTCCCCGCCGACAACGAGTGGATCGAGAAGGAAGCAGGCTGGCGCGAGGAGCAGGCGCAGCGCGCCCAGCAGTGAGATGACCCCCTCCTCCGACGACGCGACGGTGCGTCCCCTTCCCCCACCGGGGACGGTGGAGCGCACCGTCGCCGCGGTCTGGCGCATCGAGTCGGCGAAGATCGTCGGCACGCTCGCCCGCATGGTCGGCGACTTCGGGTGGGCGGAGGACCTCGCCCAGGAGGCGCTGCTCGATGCGCTGCGGCAGTGGCCGGTCGAGGGTGTGCCCCGCAACGGCGCCGCCTGGTTGACGGCCGTCGCGAAGCGCAGAGCGATCGACGGATGGCGGCGGCAGGAGCGCTTCGACCATCGCATCGCCGTGCTCGCTCACGACCTGGAGCGCGAGCAGGCCGAGGGGATCGACGCCGTGCCCTGGGATCCGGACGCGGTCGACGACGACGTGCTCCGGCTGATGTTCATCGCCTGTCACCCCGTGCTGTCACGCGAAGCCCAGGTGGCTCTCACCCTGCGCGTGGTCGCGGGACTGTCGAGCGAGGAGATCGCTCGCGCGTTCCTGGTTCCCACGGCCACCGTGCAGCAGCGCATCGTGCGGGCGAAGAAGACGCTGGCCGCGGCGGGGGTTCCGTTCGAGACTCCTCCGCGCGAGGAGCACACCGCCCGTCTCGGGGCGCTCCTCGGCATCGTGTACCTGATCTTCAACGAGGCCCACGCGGCGAGCAGCGGGCCGGAATGGATGCGGCCGGACCTCGCCGACGAGGCGATCAGGCTGGGGCGTGTGCTGGTCGGGCTGATGCCGCGCGAGCCGGACGCCCTCGGGCTGCTCGCTCTGATGGAGCTCACCGCGGCGCGGTTCCCGGCGCGGACCGACGCGCAGGGAGATCCGGTGCTGCTCGGCGACCAGGACCGACGGCTGTGGGACCGCAGCCGGATCACGCGAGGACGCGCCGCACTCGCGCGGGCGGATGCCGTCGGCCGAGGCCGTGGCGCCTATGGACTGCAGGCGGCTATCGCCGAGTGCCATGCGCTCGCTTCGTCGATCGAGGAGACCGACTGGGAACGGATCGTCGTGCTCTACGAGGCGCTCGGGCGGCTCGCCCCGTCACCCGTCGTCGAACTCAACCGCGCGGCCGCCGTCGCGATGGCGACGGGGCCGGCCTCGGCGCTGAAGGTACTCGATCAGCTGGAGGCATCCGGAGTTCTGCGCGGGTACCACCTGCTGCCGGCGACACGGGCGGAGATGCTGCGCCGCCTCGGGAGGGAGGACGAAGCGCGCAGCGAGTTCGCGACGGCCGCCGCCCTCACCGGCAATGACCGTGAACGTGCGCTGCTCGAGGCGAAATCGCGCGGCGAGCGGACATGACTTCGCCCCCACCGGGGGCCGGAGGGGGCGAAGCGCCGCGATCAGCGCACGGAGCGGTGATCAGGCCTTGCTGCGACTGCCACGACCGACGATGAGGCCGTAGATCAGCAGCACGATGATCGACCCACCGATGGCGAGGAGCCACGTGCCGAGATCCCAGAACTCGGTGAGCGGGCGGTTGAGGATCAGCGAGCCGAGCCACCCTCCGAGCAGGGCGCCGACGACGCCCAGCAGAAGCGTGATGAACCATCCACCGCCCTGCTTGCCGGGCAGGATCAGTTTCGCGATGGCCCCGGCGATGAGACCGAGAAGAAGAAAGCCGAGAAAGCTCATGATGACCTCCTGTGTGCAGACGAGTTTCGTCTGATCGCTCGATTCTGCGCTCTCAGGAAGCTTTCAGGAAACCCCTTGCGCCGCGGGTCGGAACATGCAGGAGGCCCGCCTCCGAAGGGAGACGGGCCTCGTGAGCGACAGACGACGGATCGTCAGTTGTTGCCGCGGACGATCGCGATGATGCGCAGGATCTCGACGTACAGCCAGACGACCGTGACCATGATGCCGAAGGCGCCGAGCCAGCCGTAGACGCGGGGAGCGCCGTTGCGCACACCCTGCTGGATCTGGTCGAAGTCGAGCACCAGCGAGTAGGCGGCCATGATGACCACGAGCACGCCGATGATCAGTCCGAGCGGGATGCCCATGATCTCGGCGCTGTAGAGGCCGAAGGCCTGGCTCGCGGGCAGGACGCCGGTCCACATGAGCACGAGGTTCAGCAGCGAGAAGACGAGGTAGCCGACCATCGCGACCATGAAGATCTTGGTGGCCTTCTTCGACGCGCGGATCTTGCCGCTGGCGAAGAGGGCGAGGGTCACGCCGACGACCGAGATCGTCGCGAGCGTGGCCTGCAGCACGATGCCCGGGTAGAGGACCTCGAAGAACGCTGAGATGCCACCGATGAACAGACCCTCGAGGGCGGCGTAGGCGAAGATCAGCGCCGGACGCACCTTCTTGCGCGAGGTGAAGGTGATGATCATCGCGAGGACGAAACCGCCGAGCGCACCGATCATCCACGGCACGAGCGAGACGGTCGAGAACGAGGTGATGTCGGTGCCGCCGAGCGTCCACACCCAGCCGATGGCCGCGGTGACGAGGAGGATGCCGAACAGGCCGGCCGTCTTCCAGACGGTGTCCTCGACGGACATGCGATCGGTCTCGATCGAGCCCGCCGGCGGGGCCGCGTACATGCCCTCGAGCTGCGCGTTGGCCGCGGCGTCGACGGTGGCGTGCTGGAACGATGCGGCCTGGGCTCCCCGAGCACCCTGCGGTGCGCCGGGGTAGGTCGCGACATTGCGCGGATCCTGCTGCTTGAAAGCAGGGTTGTTGAATGCGAAGTTGCTCATGGTGGGCCTCACTCCAGAAGGGTGTCGTAGGTCGCTTTCCTCCACGATACCGGCGTGGGGCGCGCGATGGGGTGTTCTACGCTGAGAGCGTGCCCAGGAAAACTCCCCTCGTCATCGGACACCGGGGCGCGCCCGGGTATCGCCCGGAGCACAGCCGCTCCTCGTACGAGCTGGCGCTCGCGATGGGGGTGGATGCCGTCGAGCCCGATGTCGTCGCGACGAAGGACGGCGTGCTGGTCGTGCGCCACGAGAACGAGATCTCGGGCACGACCGATGTGGCGGAGCATCCGGAGTTCGCCGATCGACGCACCACCAAGCGGGTCGACGGGCAGGCGCTGACGGGCTGGTTCACCGAGGACTTCACCTGGGACGAGCTCTCGACGCTCCGCGGGCGCGAGCGTCTGCCCGAGGTGCGCGCCACGAGCGCCAGCTTCGACGGCGGGCAGCCGATCCTGCGTCTCGTCGATCTGCTCGACCTCGTGCGGCGCGGGTCGGTCGAGCACGGGCGCGAGATCGGCGTGGTGCTCGAGGTCAAGCACGCCACGTACTTCGCGAGCATCGGTCTCGACCTCGTGCCGCTGATCGAGCGCGATCTCCAGGCCGCCGGCTGGGCGGACGGAGAACTGCCGCTGATCATCGAGTGCTTCGAGCAGACCGTGCTGGGTCAGCTCCGGGCGCGGGGCATCCCGGCCTCTTACATCTACCTGATCGAATCGTCCGGCCGCCCCTACGACCAGCTCGTCGCCCACGGCAAGAGGGCGCTCACCTACAAGGCGACGGTCGCACCGCGGGGCCTCAACGGCCTGATCGGCGCGGTCGACGGCATCAGCGTGAGCAAGAAGATGCTGCTGGCACACGGCAACACGATCGTCGCCGACGCGCATGCGCGGGGCCTCAAGGTCTTCACCTGGACGTGCCGACCCGAGAACGCCTTCCTCGCGCCCGAGTTCCGCGGCGACGGGGGCAAGGGCGCCTTCGGCGACTACGAGGCGGAGTGGGGCGTGATCGCGCGACAGGGGATCGACGGCGTCTTCGTCGATCACCCCGACCTGGGCGTGGCGTTCTTCCGCGGCTGAGGGATCGGGCACCGGCAGAGCCGGCGTCGGAGCGACCCGGCGGTGCGCGGCGGGAGCGTCGGAGCCGGATGCCAGACTGGCCCGCATGAGTGGAATCGTCGTGGAAGACGTCAGCCGGGCCTTCGGGACGGTGCAGGCCGTCCGGTCGGCCACACTGCGCGCGGAACCGGGGCGGGTGACCGGACTCGTCGGGCCGAACGGCGCGGGCAAGACGACCCTGCTCCTGATGCTGGCCTCGCTGCTCGCCCCCGACACCGGCACGATCCGCATCGGCGGCGTCGACCCGATGGTCGATCCGCTGGCCGCCCGCCGGCTGCTCGGGTGGATGCCCGACGCGCTCGGCGCCTGGCCCTCGCTGACGGCGCGCGAGACACTCGTGACCACGGGTCGGCTGTACGACATCGCACCGACGGATGCCGCGCATCGGGCCGCCGCGCTGCTCGACCTCGTCGGGCTCACCCCGCTCGCCGATTCCCCCGCGAAGGTGCTCTCCCGCGGGCAGAAGCAGAAGCTCGGGCTCGCCCGGGCGCTCGTGCACGACCCCCGGGTGCTGCTGCTCGACGAGCCCGCCTCGGGACTCGATCCCGAGGCCCGTGTGCAGCTGCGCGTGCTGCTGCGCCGTCTCGCCGCCGAGGGGCGCACCGTGCTCATCTCCAGCCACATCCTCTCGGAGCTCGAGGAGGTCGTCGACGACGCCGTCTTCCTCGTCGCGGGGGCGGTGGTCGACGCGGCGCCGGCCCAGGCATCCGTCCGCGCCTGGCGGATCCGGCTGGTCGGCGCCTCGACCGATCGGTTGGCCGCCGACGCCTGGCAGGTCGCGTCGACCCTCGGGGTGGCTCCGGAGTCGCTCGGCGCCGACCGCGGAGCCGTACTGATCGGCTTCGAGACCGAGGAGTCCGCCGCGCACGCGCTGCAGAGGCTGGTCGCCGCGCAGCTCCCGATCTCGGAGTTCGCGCCGGCGCAGAGTGCGCTCGAACACACGTTCCTGCATCTGAATCCGACGGTCGTACCCCCGCCCACGGCTCACCCCGGAACGGAGGCCGGAGCATGAGCATCGCCCATATCGGCACCATCGCCCGTCTCGAACTGACCCAGCGCCTGCGCAGTGTCGGTTGGTACGTGCTGCTCGGCGTCTTCGCTGCGGTGCTCCTCGGGGTCACAGCGCTGTCGTCCGCCGTCTACTCCTACGGCGACGCCCCGGGGGCGGGGATCTTCTCGATCGTCGTGAACATGGTGCTCCTGCTCGTCGTGCTCGTGTCGCCCACGCTGAGCGGCAACGCCATCAACGGAGATCGCGAATCGGCGACCCTCGCCGCGATCCAGGTGACCGCGGTCTCGACCGGCGACATCATGCTCGGCAAGCTCGTCGCCGCGATCGCGACGGGCGGGGCATTCCTGCTCGTCGCGCTGCCCTTCCTCGCCTTCTCACTCCTCGGCGGGGGCGCGGACCCGCTGGTGCTGCTCATCTCGATCCTCGTACTGGCCGCGGAGATCGTCATCGTCGCGGCCATCGGGGTGGGGCTGAGCGGTCTGATCGCGCGTCCGCTGTTCTCGGTCGCCACGACGTACCTCGTGGTCGCCGGTCTGGTGATCGGCACGCTCATCGTGTTCGCGCTGGGCGGGCTCGCCGTGCGCGGCGAGGCGACGAACTACAGCCGTCCCTACGACGAGAACGGCCCGATCTGCGACCAGTGGGAGGAGTACACCTACGAGGTGCCGCGCTTCGATCTCGTGTGGTGGGCGCTCGCCGCGAACCCCTTCGTCGTGCTGGCCGATGCCACGCCCACCGAGTACGGAAGCGGCGGGTATCCGGTCGATCTGTTCGGGCAGATCAAGTACGGGGTGCGCAGCGCGCAGCTGTCGCCCCTCGAACAGCGCTGGGACGACTGCGCGGTGGGGAGCCCCGGTCCGACTCCGCGCGAGGTGATCGACTCCACGGTGCCGAGCTGGTTCGTCGGGCTCGGAGTGCAGGTCGTGATCGCCGGGTCGCTGTTCGCCGGCGCGTGGTCGCGCACGCGCACGCCCGCACGGATGCTGCCGCCGGGGACGCGCATCGCCTGAGCTCCGGTCGCGGATGCCGGACCGTGCGCGGGAGGAGACGGGCGGCGGTGGTGTCGGTGGCGCCGCCTAGACTCGTAGAGCCATGACCGAAGCTCCTCTCATCGTTCCCGGAACCGCCGGCCCGCAGGGTCAGGACGACCTCCTCGCCGGCCTCAACCCGCAGCAGCTCGAAGCCGTCACCTATCGCGGTCCCGCGCTGCTCATCGTCGCGGGGGCCGGATCGGGCAAGACGAGCGTGCTCACGCGTCGGATCGCGTCGCTGCTGCGCAGCCGCGAGGCCTGGCCGAGCCAGATCCTCGCGATCACCTTCACCAACAAGGCGGCGGGCGAGATGCGCGAGCGCGTCGAGGGCCTGATCGGCGATGCGGCGCGCGGCATGTGGATCTCGACCTTCCACTCGGCATGCGTGCGCATCCTGCGGCGCGAGGCGCAGCAGTTCGGGTTCACCAAGTCGTTCACGATCTACGACTCGGGTGACTCCCGCGCGCTCATCAAGCGTCTGGTCAAGGAGCACGAGGCCGACGCCTTCGGGCTGACCCCGGCATCCGTGCAGTCGCGCATCTCGAAGCTCAAGAACGAGCTGTCGGATGCCGAGTCCTATGCGCGGCAGGCCAACATGTCGGACCCCGCCGAGCGGATCTTCGTCGAGGTCTTCGCCGACTACCAGCGCCAGCTGCAGAAGGCGAACGCCTTCGACTTCGACGACCTGATCGGGCAGACGGTCTATCTGTTCCGCGCGTTCCCCGAGGTGGCCGACACGTATCGCCGTCGGTTCCGGCACATCCTCGTCGACGAGTACCAGGACACCAACCACGCGCAGTACGCGCTCATCCACGAGCTCACGCGGCCCCTCGCATCGTCGTCGGCACCCGACCCGTATGCCTTGAACGGCATGATGATCTTCGAGCCGGAGCCCGAGCCGAAGAACGCCGACACCGCTGGCGCCTCGCTCACCGTCGTCGGCGACTCCGACCAGTCGATCTATGCGTTCCGCGGCGCCGACATCCGCAACATCAGCGAGTTCGAACGCGACTTCCCCGGGGCGCGCGTGGTGCTGCTCGAGCAGAACTACCGCTCGACGCAGAACATCCTCTCGGCGGCCAACGCGGTGATCGGCAACAACTTCGACCGCAAGGAGAAGAAGCTCTGGAGCGACCGGGGCGAGGGCGAGAAGATCATCGGCTTCACCGGCTACTCGCAGCACGACGAGGCGCAGTTCGTGGCCGACGAGGTCGAGGCGCTGCACCGCGCCGGCATGCCGTACTCCGAGATGGCGGTCTTCTACCGCACGAACTCCCAGTCGCGTGCGCTCGAGGAGATCTTCATCCGTTCGGCGGTGCCGTACAAGATCATGGGCGGCACCAAGTTCTACGAGCGCGCCGAGATCAAGGACGCGCTGGCGTATCTCGTGGCGGTCGCGAACCCCGCCGACGAGATGGCGGTGCGCCGCATCCTCAACAAGCCGCGTCGCGGAATCGGCGATGTGACCGAGACGGCCATCGCCCGCTTCGCCGAGGAGCAGGGGATCACGTTCCGCGACGCCCTCTCTATGCCGGCACAGCTCGGCTTCGGCCCCAAGATCCAGTCGGCGATCGCGCAGCTCGACGCCGTGCTCACCGAGGCGACGGCCATCATGCTGCCGCCGACGGGCGAGGTGCCGGCTCCGACGACCGTGGCCGACGGCCTGAGCCTGCTGCTCGCCAAGAGCGGTTACCTCGATGCGCTGCGCGCCAGCCGCGACCCGCAGGACGAAGCGCGCGTCGAGAACCTCGACGAGTTCGTCGCCGTCGCCCGCGATTTCGCACGCAACAACCCCGAGGGCACGATCGTCGACTTCCTCACCGATGTGGCGCTCGTGGCGGATGCCGATGACCTCGACGACGAGTCGGGCACCGTGTCTCTCATGACGATGCACACCGCCAAGGGCCTCGAGTACGACGCGGTCTTCGTCACGGGTGTCGAGGAAGACCTCATCCCGCACCGCATCTCGGCCGGCGAGCCCGGTGGGCCGCAGGAGGAGCGTCGGCTCTTCTACGTGGGCATCACCCGTGCTCGGAAGCGCCTGCACCTGTCGCTCGCGATGACCAGGGCGCAGTTCGGCGAGGTGACCGTCGCGATGCCGAGTCGTTTCCTGCAGGAGATCCCGGTCGCTCTGATCGACTGGCGCCAGTCTCCGGGAGACGTCAACTCCCGCGGGGGCATGCAGTCGCGCGCCCTCAACGCGCGCCGTGCGGGCGGATTCGGAGGATCGGGGTCGGGTGCCGGCTCCGGCGATCGCTTCGGAGTCAAGCCGCTGCCGGGCCGCGATTCGCTCAAGCCCCTCTCGACCGCCATGGACCGCTTCCCGAACCGCGTCACGGCCAAGGTGCGCGACAACGGCGACCTCGAACTCACCGCGGGGGACCGCATCCGCCACGTCGACTTCGGCGAGGGTCGCGTCGACGCCGTCACCGGTGAGGGCGCCAAGCGCATCGCGCACGTGCGCTTCGACACCGCCGGGCAGAAGAAGCTCCTCATCAAGGTCGCACCGATCGAGAAGATCTGACGGCACCGGCCCGGTGCTGCCGGGCCCACCGCCGCCGAGGGCGGAGCCGCGGAGGGTTAGGCTGGCTCATATGGCCCTCTTCTCCCGCCGCAAGAAGTCCGCTGACGACGCCGTCACCTCCGCACCCGACGCCGCCGAGGCGGTCGAGACGCCGGCGGATGATGCTCCGGTCGCCGCGGCGGAGGAAGCCCCCGCCGCTCCGTCGATCGGCATCTCGGTGCAGGCTTTCCGCGGCGTCGGAGCGGAGGCGGGTCCCGAGGTCTCGCTGCCCGACCCCGACGCGAAGCCCGCTCCGGCCGTGCAGACCGCGCCTACGGCGCCCGCCGTCCCTGCCGCTCCCGCCGCCGAGCCGCGTCTGCCTCTCGCCCCCGCGTCGCCGCCCGAGCAGACCGAGTCCGTTCCCGGCATGAAGGACAACGTGCTGCTGCGCGAGGCCCTGAAGCAGGTCGAGAAGGGCGCGAGCAACGAGCAACTGCTGGGCGTCATGCGGCAGGCGCTGCAGGGACACCTCTTCATCCGCGTGAACGGCGATGCCCGTGCGCAGATCGCCGAGGGCAAGCCCCTCGCCGTCGCCGTCGTGCGCGACGAGGAGCGCCAGTTCATGCTGGCCTTCAGTTCGGCCGCCGCCGTGCGCGACTCGGTGAAGCTCGAAGCCGACCCCTCCTCGACATCGGCCGTGGCGCAGCCCTCGACCTCCGTCATGCAGCAGGTCGTCGCCGGCGACTTCGCGGGCCTCATCATCGACAACGCCTCCGCGCCGCACCGGGTGGTGTTCCCGACCGAGCTGCTGCAGAAGACGCTCGAGCAGGCCGATGCCGAGATGACGGTCAAAGCCATCGTCGCGGCCCCGCGCGAGCAGGACTCCGCGACCCGTGCGGGCGAGGCGCTCGCCGAGACGCGCATGTGGGTGGCCGTGAACGACGGTGGCGCCGACGGCCAGGTGGGTATCGCCGAGGCGCAGACGACCGACGGCAAGCGCTTCCTGCAGCTGTTCTCGCACCCGCTCGAGGTCATCGCCCTCGGCCGCGGCGACCGACCGCTGCCCTTCGAGCCCGCGCAGCTCGCGAAGGTGCTCGCGGGGCACACCGAGATGGCGGGCGTCGTGATCGATCCGGCGGGTCCCACCCTCATCGTCGAACGCGATGCCCTCACGCGCGTGCTCGAACTCGCCCCCGCGACCGAGGACTGACGCCACACGACGGAGAGGTCGCGCTGCGGCGCGCCCTTCCGCGGGCGACAGCCGCGCTCTAGGGTCGTTGCATGGCCTCCGAACGTGTGCCCGTGACCGTGTCCGACCCCGAGGGGGAGCGCGAGGTCGTGCTCTCCAGCCCCAACCGGGTCGTGTGGCCGGAGGTCGGGATCACCAAGGCCGAGCTGGCCGACTACGTGCAGCGGGTCGCCGATCCCTTCCTCTCGTCGAACGGCGACCGACCGGTATCGCTCGAGCGGTTCCGTGACGGCGTGGGGAGCGAGGGCTTCTTCTCGAAGAATCCGCCGAAGGGCACTCCCGACTACGTCGACGCCGTGACGGTGACCTACAACAGCGGGCGGCGGCATCCGCAGATCGTGCTGAACCGACCGTCGGCGATCGTGTGGGCCGTGCAGATGAACACGATCGTGTTCCACCCGTGGGCGTCGCTCGCGAGTGACCCCGACAACCCCGTCGAACTGCGCATCGATCTCGATCCGCAACCGGGCACGGACTTCGCGGATGCCGTCACCGCCGCCCACGGCCTGCGGGAGGTGCTGAGCGAGGCGGGCCTCGAGGCGTTCGCGAAGACGAGCGGCAATCGCGGTCTGCACGTGTTCGCGCCGATCGAACCCACCCACGAGTTCCTCGACGTGCGACACGCGGTCATCGCCGCGGGGCGCGAACTCGAACGCCGGATGCCCGATCGGGTCACGATGAGCTGGTGGAAGGAGGAGCGCGGAGAGCGCATCTTCATCGACTTCAACCAGGCCAACCGCGATCGAACGATGGCGGGCGCCTACAGCCCGCGTGCCCTGCCGGGTGCGACCGTGTCGACCCCGGTGCACTGGGACGAGCTCGACGGCCTCGATCCGACGAGGTTCACGGTGCGCAGCGTTCCGCAGCGCCTCGACGAGATCGGCGACCCGTGGGCCGACAAGCAGCAGAAGCCCGGGCGCATCGACACCCTTCTCGCCTGGTGGGAGCGCGACGTCGAAGACGGCCTGGGCGAGCTGTCGTTCCCACCCGAGTTCCCCAAGATGCCGGGGGAGCCGCCGCGCGTGCAGCCCAGCAAGAAGGTGGCGGCGCACTGGGATGCCGACGGGGAGCCTGCCGCGAAGGACTGAGTCAGCCGATCACGTCGGCGAGGTCGTATCCCGCGACCGAGTCGAGCTGCGCGTAGGTGCACGAGCGCGCTTCGCGATCGGGACGCCAGCGTTCGAACTGCACGGTGTGGCGGAAGCGCGCACCCTCGAGCTGGTCGTAGCGCACCTCGAGGACGCGCTCCGGACGCAGGCGCACGAAGGAGACGTCCTTCGATCCGGTGAAGCGCGATCGCTCGCCCTCGCCGGTGACGGCGTCTCCGGCTTCGTCGCGCTCGACCAGGGGCGCGAGCTCCTCGACGAGTTCGCGGCGGCGCGCGTCGCTCCACGCGGCGACGCCGCCCACCTGGCGCAGCGTTCCGTCCTCGTCGTAGAGGCCGACGAGGAGCGAGCCGACTCCCGGGCCGGACTTGTGGATGCGGTATCCGAGCGCCACGACGTCGGCCGTGCGGGCGTGCTTGACCTTGATCAGGGTGCGCTTGCCGGGGGCGTAGGGCTGGTCGAGCGGCTTCGCGACGACCCCGTCGAGCCCGGCGCCCTCGAACTCCGCGAGCCAGCGCACGGCCGCATCGTGATCACGCGTCGTACGGGTGATGTGCACGGGATGCGCCACGTCCGCCAGAAGCGACTCCAGACGAGCCCGGCGCTCCGAGAACGGCCGGTCGAGCAGGTCGTCGTCGCCCTCCGCGAGCAGGTCGAACGCGATGAACATCGCCGGTGTCTCGGCGGCGAGGCGCGCCACTCGGGAGGCTGCGGGGTGGATGCGCTGGCTGAGCGCCTCCCAGTCGAGACGCTGCTCTCCTTCCGCGCCGGTCGCGACGACGATCTCGCCGTCGAGCAGGCACGGGCGGGGGAACAGCTCCGGGATCGCCTCCACGAGTTCCGGGAAGTATCGGGTGAGCGGCTTGGCTCCGCGGGATCCGATCTCGACGGTCTCGCCGTCCCACGCGATGAGCCCGCGGAACCCGTCCCACTTGGGTTCGAAGAGCAGGCCGCCGGGCGTCTTCGCCGGATCGGGCACGGTCGCCGCGGCCTTCGCGAGCATCGGGGCGGGGATGTCGTAGCGCATGCCTCCATCCTGGCGAGCACGTGCGCGCGGCGGAAGGGGACGCGAGGAGTCACGACATGCCGCGCTGGCGCCGCGAGGCGCGGCGTGTCCTGACCCCTCACGGGAAAGGCGTGTCAGGGGAAGAGGTCGCCGAGCTCGTGCGGCTCGCCGGCATCGGCGAGGGCCGTGCGGGCGGCGAGCCATCCCGACATGCCGTTGACGCCGGGCCCGGGCGGGGTCGCGGCCGAGGCGAGATAGACGCCGGGCATCGGCGTGCGCCACGGGGCCGCGGAGAGCGTCGGCCGCTGCAGCGCCTGGCGCATCGTGAACGCCCCGCCGAGCACATCGCCCCGGATCTCGGCCGGGTTGACGGCCTCGCGTGCGGATGCCGGCACCGAACGATGCGCGAGGATCCGCTCGCGGAACCCCGGGGCGAAGCGCTCGACCTGACGCGTGATCAGCTCGGTCGCGTCGAGGTCCGAGTCGAGGGGAACGTGGATGTAGGTCCACAACACGGCCTTGCCCTCGGGTGCGCGGGTGGCGTCGAAGACGGAGGGCTGGACCGCGAGCACGTACGGGCGCTCGCTCACCCGCCCGCGGGCGACGGCGTTCTCACTCGCCCGCACCTCCTCGCGGGTGCCGCCGAGGTGCACGGTCGGCGACTGCGCCACGTCGGCGTTCGCCCAGGGCACCGGTCCGTCGAGCTCGAAGTCGACCTTCGCCGCGGCCGGCCCGTACCGGTAGCGGGAGAGAGCGCGAGCGTACCCGGCGGGGATTCCGGGGTGGGTCAGGGCGAGACGCGGCGAGGTGTTCAGCAGGAGCAGATCGCCGCGCGCGGGATCGCCCCAGTCGAGGATGCCGAGGTCGCGCACGTGCAGCCCCGTCTCGACGCGACCGCCGTGCGCTTCGAGGTCGGCGACGAGCGCGTCGGCGATCCGCTGGGCGCCCCCGCGCGGATACATCCAGCCCTGTGCGTGACCGAGGGCGGCGAGCAGAAGCCCGGCCGCCGCGCCGGGGAGCGAGGGAACGGGCGTATTGGCGTGCGCGAGCACGCCCGTGATCAGGGCCGCCGCCTCCGGGGTGCGGAAGGCGCGCGAGGCGAGCGGAGTGCCCTGGTCGAGCATCCGCAGGGCGTAACGCGCGGCGGTGAGCGGCTCGTGCGGCCAGCGCGGGATCTGATGGCCGGTGAAGTCGACGACCCCGTCGATGTGCTCGCTCAGCGGCCGCAGTCGGGCGAGCCATGCATCACGGTCGGCCCCGAGGGCGGCGGACGTCTTCTCGATGTCGCGCCAGGCGATCGCCGCACGGCCGCCGTCGAGCGGATGGGCGTAGGAGATCTCGGGACGTATCCAGTCGATGCGGTCGGCGAGGCCGAAGGCGCGGAAGAACGGCGAGGCGAGTGCCGCCGGGTGCACGGCGGAGCAGACGTCGTGGCGGAAGCCGGGAAGGATGCCGTCGGTCGTGCGCACGCCGCCGCCGATCGTGTCGGACGCCTCGAGCACCCGCACCTCGTACCCCGCCCTGGCGAGCGACACGGCGCTCGCCAGACCGTTGGGCCCGCTGCCGATGATCGTCGCCCGCACCATGCCGCCAGTCTTGCACGGCCTGCGCCGGGGCCGGGGAGCGGAAGCGGTCGAGACGGCCCCGGGATCGTGCGATCCTGGAAGGGATGAACGAAGTACAGGGCCCGACCCCGACCGGCACCTCCCGTCCCTACCGCTCCCTCGCGGAGGCGCTGCGCGCGCACCGCATCGACCCGGTGAACCACGAGTTCATCGGCGCGATCGTCGAAGCCGTGGGTGTGACCTCGTTCATCGACCGCGGCCGCTACATCGAGGCCCTGCGCCGCGGCGACCACGCCTCGCTCCACATCGGGCGCACCTACACGAACGGGTTCGCCGAGGACGAGACGATCGTCGTCGGCTCCACCCCGCTGCGCCTGCAGCCCAGCGAGGGGCGTGCGCCGTACTTCTACGTCACCCACCCGAGCGAGTACGCGCCCTCCGTCCCCGCGCGTGCGGCGAAGCGTTCCTCGACCCCGCGCACACCGTCGGTGCCGCGCGAGAAGGCGCCGAAGCCGGTGACCGAGCGCGACTACGGTGTGTGCGACGTGTGCTTCATGGTCAAGACGCCGTCGGGCGGCTGCGGCTGCGACTGAGCGCCGCCCGCCGGCATCCGTCCTCCACCGTCAGGCGAACGCGCTCATCCCGGTGATGTCGCGCCCGAGAAGCAGCGCCTGCACGCTCTCCGTGCCCTCGTAGGTGTGGATCGCCTCGATGTCGGCGAGGTGCTGCATCACGCCGTTCTCGAGCAGGATGCCGTTGCCCCCGAGCAGGTCGCGGGCGGTCGAGGCGATGCGGCGTGCGGCGCGGGTGTTGTGGAACTTCGCGAGCGACGCCTGCGTCGGGCGCAACGCGCCCGCCGTCTCGAGGTCGGCCATCCGGCGGCAGTAGAGCTGCATCGCGGTGAGGTCCTCGAGCATGTGGGTGAGGCGCTCCTGCACCATCTGGAACTTCGCGAGCGGCTTGCCGAACTGCACGCGCTGGGTCGCGTACGCCAGGGCGGCCTCGTAGCAGGCGGTGGCGTGGCCGAGTGCCGACCAGGCGACGCCGGAGCGGGTCGCGTAGAGCACGACCGACGCGTCCTTGAAGCTGTGCGTTCCGGGGAGCACGGCGTCGAGGGGAACGCGCACGTCGTCGAGGCGGATGTGCGCCTGGTGGATCGCACGAAGTGACGCCTTTCCGCGGATGACGGTGCCGGTGTATCCGGGAGTGTCCTGCTCGACGAGGAAGCAGCGCACGGCGCCGTGCTCGTCGGCGGATTCGTCGTCGACGCGCGCCCAGACGAAGGTGATCCCGCCGGATGCCCCGTTGCCGATCCACTTCTTCGTGCCGCTGATGACCCAGGCGTCGCCGTCGCGGCGCGCGACCGTCTCGAGCGAGACCGAGTCCGACCCGTGGTCGGGCTCGGTGAGGGCGAAGGACCCCAGCACGCTCGCGTCGGCGAGAGCCGTCAGCCACTTCTCCTGCTGCGCGGGGGAGCCGAACAGCGCGAGGGTGCGCAGGGCGAGACCGCCCTGCACCGCGAGGATCGTGCCGAGGGAGCCGTCGCCGCGCGAGACCTCCATGTTGACCAGTCCGGCGGCGAGAGGGGAGAGACGTGTGAGGGCGGGGTGCTCGACACCGTCGACGACCAGATCCATCTCGCCCAGGCGACGAGCGGCGGTCAGTGGATACTCGGCCCGGTCCCAGGCGTCGGCCATCTGCGGGGCGACCTCGTCGACGTACGCCTGCGCGCGTTCCCAGGCGGCACGATCGGCATCCGGGATGTCGGCGAACACGGCGTAGTAGTCGCTGCCCTGCCGTCCCGTGACGTCGTACGACGAGACGCGCTCGCCGGGCAGGGGGGAGGAATCGATGCTCATGGGGCTCCTTCGTGGCACCAGGTATCGTACTCCTCGAAACTGAGTTCCACGACTCCGGGAGCGCGAAAGCGGAACCCTGCCCGAGGGCCCTGCCGCAGAGCGCTCAGTCGAGCTGCGAGCGCAGGCGCCGGGTGACCTCGGCGACCGGCATCGACCGCGGGAACACGGCGACGACGACATCGTCGGGAGCGCTCGCCGTGGCATCCGCCGGCACGCCGTAGCGACGGCGCACGTCGGTCAGCGCCGCCTGCAGGGTCGCCAGGGGAACCTTCTTCGTGCCGCGCAGCAGCTGGCGCAGCACGTGGTTGTGCACCGCGGTCACCAGGGCCGCGAAGCCGACCGCGTCGAGCGGGTCGACGCCGGGGAGGGCCCCGCGCAGGTACTCGTCGAACAGGCGCTCGTAGCGGAACACCGTGATGATCTCGCGCTCGCGCAGCACCGGGACCTCGCGCACGATCCGATAGCGGCGGCGGGCGAGCTCGGGGTCGTGGGCGAAGTGCGAGAAGACCGACTCGGATGCCGCGCACACCGCGCCCCACGGATCGTCGTGTCCCTCGGCGAGGAACACCCGGAGGCGCTCCAGCAGTGCCTCGTGGTCGGCGAAGACGACGTCCTCCTTGCCGCCGAACTGGCGGAAGAAGGTGGATCGCGAGACGCCGGCCGCCTTCGCGATCTGCTCGACCGAGGTCTGATCGAAGCCCTGCGTGTCGAAGAGCTCGAGGGCAGCGGCCACGACGCCGGTGCGCAGTTCAGCGGATTCGTGCATGGCACGAGCCTAGACCTCGCGCTGTCGAGCATGCGGATGGTGTGACGCGGGCGGGCCCCGGCGGAGCAGCCGGGCCCGCAGGAGCGTCCAGTCCGAGGTAGTAGGCTGGGGGACTGGTCGATGTCTCGACATCGAGAGAATTACCAGACAGCAGCCCAGTGAAGGAACCACAGTGGATCTGTACGAGTACCAGGCACGAGACGTTTTCGAGAAGTACGGAGTGCCGGTTCTCGCCGGCATCGTCGCCGACACCCCCGAGGAGGTGAAGGCAGCCGCGGAGAAGATCGGCGGCGTCGTCGTCGTCAAGGCGCAGGTCAAGACCGGTGGTCGTGGCAAGGCCGGCGGCGTCAAGGTCGCCAAGACCCCCGAAGAGGCCTACGAGGCGGCCAAGGCCATCCTCGGCCTCGACATCAAGGGCCACATCGTCAAGCGCGTCATGGTCGCCCAGGGCGCCCGCATCGCCGAGGAGTTCTACTTCTCCGTGCTGCTCGACCGCGCCAACCGCTCCTACCTGAGCCTCTGCTCGGTCGAGGGCGGCATGGAGATCGAAGAGCTCGCCGTCGAGCGCCCCGAGGCCCTCGCCCGCGTCGAGGTGAACCCGCTCACGGGTATCGACAAGGAGAAGGCCGTCGAGATCGCGCGCGCCGCGAACTTCCCCGAGGACCTCGTCGAGAAGGTCTCCGACGTCTTCGTGAAGCTCTTCGACGTCTACAAGGGCGAGGACGCGACGCTCGTCGAGGTCAACCCGCTCGTGCGCACCGAAGAGGGCGACATCATCGCACTCGACGGCAAGGTCACCCTCGACGACAACGCGTCGGAGATCCGTCACCCCGAGCACGAGGCTCTGGAAGACAAGGATGCCGCCGACCCGCTCGAGGCCAAGGCCAAGGCATCGGGTCTCAACTACGTGAAGCTCGACGGCGAGGTCGGCATCATCGGCAACGGCGCGGGACTCGTCATGTCGACGCTCGACGTCGTCGCCTACGCCGGTGAGAACCACAACGGCGTCAAGCCCGCCAACTTCCTCGACATCGGCGGCGGCGCCTCGGCCGAGGTCATGGCCGCCGGCCTCGACGTCATCCTCGGCGACCCGCAGGTCAAGAGCGTCTTCGTCAACGTGTTCGGCGGCATCACGGCGTGCGATGCCGTCGCCAACGGCATCAAGGGCGCGCTCGAGACGCTGGGTGCCACGGCATCCAAGCCGCTCGTCGTGCGCCTCGACGGCAACCGCGTCGACGAGGGTCGCGCGATCCTCGCCGAGTACGCGCACCCGCTCGTGACCCTGGCCGCCACCATGGACGAGGGCGCCGACAAGGCCGCCGAGCTCGCCAACGCTTGAGACTGAAGGACTAGAAGAATGTCGATCTACCTCAACAAGGACTCCAAGGTCATCGTCCAGGGCATCACCGGCGGCGAGGGCACCAAGCACACGGCGCTCATGCTCAAGGCCGGCACCCAGGTCGTCGGTGGCGTCAACGCCCGCAAGGCCGGCACCACGGTCTCGCACACCGACAAGGACGGCAACGCCGTCGAGCTTCCCGTCTTCGCCTCGGTCGCCGAGGCGATGAAGGAGACCGGCGCCGACGTGTCGATCGCCTTCGTGCCGGGCGCTTTCACGAAGAGCGCGATGGTCGAGGCCATCGACGCCGAGATCCCGCTGCTCGTCGTGATCACCGAGGGCGTGCCCGTCGGCGACTCCGCCGAGGCCTGGGCCTACGCCCAGAGCAAGGGCAACAAGACCCGCATCATCGGGCCGAACTGCCCCGGCATCATCACCCCCGGCGAGGCGCTCGTCGGCATCACGCCCGCGAACATCACGGGCAAGGGACCGATCGGCCTCGTGTCGAAGTCGGGCACCCTGACCTACCAGATGATGTTCGAGCTGCGCGACCTGGGCTTCTCGACCGCCATCGGCATCGGCGGAGACCCGGTCATCGGCACGACGCACATCGACGCACTCGCCGCGTTCGAGGCCGACCCCGAGACGAAGGCCATCGTCATGATCGGCGAGATCGGCGGCGACGCCGAGGAGCGTGCGGCCGAGTACATCAAGGCGCACGTCACCAAGCCGGTCGTCGGCTACGTCGCGGGCTTCACGGCTCCCGAGGGCAAGACCATGGGTCACGCCGGTGCGATCGTCTCCGGTTCGGCCGGAACCGCTCAGGCCAAGAAGGAGGCCCTCGAGGCAGCCGGGGTCAAGGTCGGCAAGACGCCGTCCGAGACCGCCGACCTGATGCGCGCGATCGTCGAGTCGCTCTAAGCGCTAAGCTGTAGGAGAAGGCCCCGGGCTCCACCCCGGGGCCTTCTTTCATGCCCGGGGAGCCCCGTCAGTGTTCGACCAGGGCGTCCCACATGAGGGCGACGTGCCGGGCGTCGGTGCCGCAGCATCCGCCGATCACCCGGACCGACGGCATCCGCTCGGCCAGGGCGGCCACGGCGATCGCCAGGTCTGCCGGGTCGCCCTCGTCGATGGTCTCGGACTCGTCGAGTTCTGCGTGCGACCGACGGGACGCATTGGGGCGGAGGCCGACGATCCTCGGCACCGTCGCCGCGTCGAGGGCGTGCGCGAAGTGGTCGG
Organism: Microbacterium sp. NPDC087868; assembly: GCF_044900755.1. Classification (NCBI taxonomy): domain Bacteria; kingdom Bacillati; phylum Actinomycetota; class Actinomycetes; order Micrococcales; family Microbacteriaceae; genus Microbacterium; species Microbacterium sp. NPDC087868. The sequence continues at coordinate 103,411 of NZ_JBJDNO010000003.1, read as the reverse complement.
GGTGCGCGCAGTTGAGGAGATAGCCGTCGGCGGGTGAGCCCGCGTCGACCAGATCGATCGTTTCGGCGAGCGTGCGCCCCGTCGCGAGGCGGCCGTCCGTCTCCACGGTGAACGAGATCTCGACGGGGATGCCCTCGTCGCGTGCCGCCCGCACGATCCCGATCGCCTCGGCCGCGTCGGAGAGCGTGTACGCCGCGATGATGTCGACGCCCGCCGCGGTCAAGGACTGCACCTGCGGACGGTGATAGGTCAGCGCATCGTCGGCTCCGGTCGTCGGATCCCACATCCCGGGGCGGTACCCATCGCCTCGGGGGCCGAGCATTCCCACCAGGCGTACATCGGGCAGGTCGGCGTAGTCCTCCGCGACCGCGCGCATCAGGGACACCGCCTCGCGGTTGATCCGATCGAGTGCCGTCGCGTCGTATCCGAGCCGCGCACCCCAGTCGGCGCTCGCACGCCACGTCGCCGATTCGAGGCGCAGGCCCGCGCCGTTCGCGCGGGCGATGTCGCCGTAGGCGCGATAGTACTCCCGGAGCAGGCGCCGTCCGCGGCGAGAGTCGAGCAGCACGAAGGCCGCGAACTCCGGCAGATCGATGCCGTGATGGAAGATCAGGTCGGTCTCGAGACCGCCGTCGGTGACGTACCGCTGCGCGTCGGCATCCATGGATCCCGGTCTACCACCGCGCGATGGCCCGCGCTACGGGACTTCCGGACACGAAAGAGGGGCGGATGCCGCAGCATCCGCCCCTCCGTCGACTCGCTCTCAGATGCCGATGCCGAACAGTGCCTCGATCGGCCCGCGGGCGAAGAAGATCACGAAGCCCGCGCCGACCACCCAGAGCAGCGGGTGGATCGTCTTGGCGCGACCGGAGAAGGCGTTCACGACGAGCCAGCTGATGAAGCCGGCGCCGATGCCGTTGGCGATCGAGTAGGTCATCGGCATGACCGTGGCGGTGAGGAAGACCGGAAGCAGCACGCGGAAGTCGCTGAGATCGATGTTCTTGATCTGAGCGAGCATCATCGCACCGACGAGCACGAGTGCGGCGGCCGCGACGGCGCCGGGCACGAGCGAGGTCAGCGGGGTGAAGAACATCGCGACCAGGAACATCGCACCCGTGATGAGCGTGGCGAATCCGGTGCGTGCGCCCTCGCCGATGCCGGCGCCCGACTCGACGAAGACCGTCGCCGACGACGACGAGGTGCCACCACCGGCGATCGCGCCGATGCCCTCGACGACGAGCGCGGACTTGATGCGCGGGAAGTCGCCCTTCTCGTCGGCGAGGTCGGCCTCCTTCGCGAGGCCCGTCATGGTGCCCATGGCGTCGAAGAAGTTCGAGAACAGCAGCGTGAACACGAACATCACGAGGGCGACGATGCTGACCTTCTGCAGGTCGAAGCCGAAGTCGACCTGGCCGACCAGGCTGAGGTCGGGCAGGCCCACGATCGAGCCGGTGAAGCCGAAGTCGAGGCCGAACGGCCAGATGAGGTTGACGATGCCGCCGAGCACGGTGCCGCCGACGAGGGCGATGAGGATCGCACCCTTGACGCGCAGCGCGGTCAGCACGCCGCCGATGAGCAGCGTGACGACGAAGAGCAGGGTCGGGATGGAGGCTACGGAGCCGCCGATGCCGAGGTCGACGGGCGGCGAGGCGTTGCCGGTCGCCGTCACGAAACCGGCGTTCACGAAGCCGATGAAGGCGATGAAGAGGCCGATGCCGACCGTGATCGCGAGCTTGAGCTGCACGGGAACGGCGTCGAAGATCATCTTGCGCAGGCCGGTCGCGGCGAGCAGCACGATGATGACACCGTTGATCATGACGAGCGCCATGGCTTCGGGCCAGGTCACCGAGCCGACGACCGAGAAGGCGATGAAGGCGTTGATGCCGAGGCCGGCGGCGAACGCGAACGGCAGTCGCGTGATCACGCCGAACAGGATCGTCATCACACCGGCGGTCAGCGCGGTGGCGGCGGCGACCGCAGAGCTGGACAGCACGACGCCGTCGACGTCGGGCGTTCCGAGGATGATCGGGTTGAGGATCACGATGTACGCCATCGTGACGAACGTCACCAGGCCACCTCGGATCTCGGTGCCGAAGGTGGAACCGCGCTTGGTGATCTCGAAGAAACGATCCAGGGCGTTCTTCGGCTCAGCGGCGGTGGGTGCGGGGGACGGGGCAGTTGTCATTCGGGTGAACCTCCGGATGAGACGATATCGTCTCTCCCGCGCCGCGCGCGCCCACCGGCATCCGCCCGGATTCTCGTCGTAGTCTCGAAAGGCTATGCAACGCCTTCTCGTCGCCCTCCTCGCCGCGTTCGACGCCGCCATCGCGGCCGCCGTCGGACTCGCCGTGCTCCTGGCGCCGCTGACCCTGCTGTGGACCCTCGCCTTCGGCGCCGCGGCCGACTGGGGGGCGCTCTGGCCGCTGACCGGCACGCTGTGGGCGTTCGGGCACGGGGTACCGCTCGACATCACGATCGCGGATGCGGCGCTGGTCGCGGTCGGTGTTCCCGCGGCGGCGGCGTCCTTCACCGTCTCGGTCGCCCCGCTCGCCCTCCTGGTCTTCACCCTGCTGTTCGCGGCGCGCTCGGGCGCGCGAGCCGCGAACGCCGGCTCGTGGGTGACCGGTGTGCTCTCGGGCACGGTCGTGTTCGCCGCGATCGCCGCGGGCGTCGCCCTCACCTCGCGTCTCGACGCAGCGAAGACCTCCCTGCTCCTCGCGATCCTGCTGCCCGCGGCCGTGTACCTCGCGGGTGCGGTGTGCGGAGCGGTGCGCGTGGTCTGGGAGGACGGCGACGGCGGGCCGATCGATGCGATCCACGACCGTCTGGACGCCTGGACCGAGTGGACCCCGGTACCCGCGGCCATCGTGCGGGGAGCGGCGTTCGCCCTCGTCGCCGTGCTCGGTGTCTCTGCCGCAGCGCTCGCCCTCCTCACGCTGTTCCGCGGCGGCGAGGTCGTCGCCCTCTTCCAGGCCGCACGTGTCGACGTGCTCGGCGCGGTCGTGATCACCCTCGCCCAATTCCTCTACCTGCCGACGCTCCTCGTCTGGACGGCGTCGTGGATCGCCGGACCCGGATTCGCCGTGGGCGTCGGCACCGCGGTGTCTCCGGCGGGCACGCAGCTCGGCGTCGTGCCCGGCATCCCGGTGCTGGGGCTGCTGCCCGAGAACAGCTCGATCTGGATGCTCATCGTCGTGCTGCTGCCGGTCGCCGCCGGTGCCGTGGCCGGATGGGCCGTGCGCTCTCGCCTGGTGTGGGAGGGGACGCCGCTCCGGATGCTGCCGCGCGCCGTGATCGCGGTCGGCATGGGCGCCGTGACCGCGGGTGTCGCCGCCCTCGCCGCGCTGCTCACCAGCGGGTCGATCGGTCCGGGGCGTCTCGCCGAGACCGGCCCGTCGGTCGGCGCCTTCGCGCTCGCCCTCGGGGGAGAGGTGCTGCTGGGCGCCGCGATCCTGCTGCTGTCACCGCGCAACCGCGACGAGCTCGCCGAGGAGCGCACCGATCGCTGGGTCGCCGAGATGACGGCATCCGATCTCGACGATCTGATCGGCGACGCGGCATCGCCGACGCCGTCTGCCGAATCCGCCGATACACCAGCGGATGCCGCCCCTCTGCCCTTCGCGGAGACGGCTCCGCTCGACGACGTCACCGGGGAGGGGCGCCCTCCCGCGCCCCGGTAGACTGGGCGCGTGCTCACGGTCGCCGTTCTCATCTCGGGCACCGGCTCGAATCTTCGTGCCCTCCTCGAGGCCGCCCGCCACCCGGACTTTCCCGCGCGGGTGGTCGTCGTGGGCGCCGACCGCGAGGCCGACGGCCTGGCCCACGCCGAGGAGTTCGGCATCCCCAGCTTCACGGTGCCGTGGCACGAGCACGAGAGCCGCGAGGCCTGGGGCGAGGAGCTCGGCCGCCAGCTCGCCGTCTGGAACCCCGACCTCGTCGTGCTCAGCGGTCTCATGCGCCTGCTGCCCGCATCCCTCGTGGCGCAGTTCTCCCCGCGTCTCGTGAACACCCACCCGGCCTACCTGCCGGAGTTCCCGGGCGCGCACGGGGTGCGCGATGCGCTCGCCGCCGGCGTCGCCGAGACGGGCGCCAGCGTGATCGTCGTCGACGACGGCGTCGACACCGGACCGATCCTCGCGCAGGAGCGCGTGCCGATCCTCGACGGCGACACCGAGCACACCCTGCACGACCGCATCAAGCCCGTCGAGCGCCGCCTGCTGATCGATGTCGTACGGCGCATCGCGACCGGCGAGCTCGCGCTCGACGCCGCTTCCTGATCCTCTTCCTCCCCTCTCACGCCCGACGCACGAAGGAGCATCACCATGGCCGGCCCCCGCCACGACCCCTCGCTGTACCGCGATCGCGACACGGTGCCGATCCGCCGGGCGCTCGTCTCGGTGAGCGACAAGACCGATCTGCTCGTCCTCGCGAAGGCGCTCGCCGACTCCGGCGTGCAGATCGTGTCGACCGGTTCGACCGCCGCGACCATCCGCGAGGCCGGCTTCGAGGTGACCGACGTCGCCGCGGTGACCGGTGTCGCCGAGATGCTCGACGGTCGCGTCAAGACCCTGCACCCGAAGATCCACGGCGGCCTGCTCGCCGACCTGCGCCTCGAGGACCACGAGCGTCAGCTCGCCGACCTCGACATCGCACCGTTCGAGCTCGTCGTGGTGAACCTGTACCCGTTCGTCGAGACCGTCGCCTCGGGCGCCCAGGGCGACGACGTCGTGGAGCAGATCGACATCGGCGGGCCCGCCATGGTGCGCGCCGCCGCCAAGAACCACGCGAACGTGGCGATCGTCGTCTCGCCGCAGTCGTACCCCGGGATCATCTCGGCGATCGCCGAGGGCGGCACCTCGCTGTCGCAGCGGCGCGAGCTCGCGGCCCGCGCGTTCGCGCACACCGCCGCTTACGACACGGCCGTCGCGTCGTGGTTCGCCGAGGGCACCCTCCAGGACGACGGCGACCTGCCGGCGCACCTGACGATCCAGGCCGAGCGCCTCGCGACGCTCCGCTACGGCGAGAACTCCCACCAGCGCGGTGCGATCTACACGCGCGCAGGCGGTCACGGCATCGCCCAGGCCACGCAGCTGCAGGGCAAGGAGATGTCGTACAACAACTACGTCGACGCGGATGCCGCCCTGCGCGCCGCCTACGACATGATCAAGCCGGCCGTCGCGATCATCAAGCACGCCAACCCGTGCGGCATCGCGACGACCGCTCCGAACGCCCTCGACCCGATCGCCAGCGCGCACCTGCGTGCGCACGAGTGCGACCCGGTCTCGGCGTACGGCGGAGTGATCGCCGCGAACGGCACCGTGACGCTCAAGATGGCCGAGAACCTCAAGGACATCTTCACCGAGGTCATCGTCGCCCCCGCCTTCGAGCCCGCCGCCCTCGAGGTGTTCAAGGCGAAGAAGAACCTGCGTCTGCTGCAGCTGCCGGAGGACTGGCAGCAGGAGCGCATGGACGTGCGCCTGGTCTCGGGCGGACTCCTGCTGCAGGACGCCGACCGGTTCCCCGACGACATCGTCTCGGTCGCCAAGAACTGGGAGCTCGTCTCCGGTGAGCGACCGAGCGACCTCGAGATGGAGAACCTGATCTTCGCGTGGAAGGCGTGCCGCGCCGTCAAGTCGAACGCGATCGTGCTCGCGAAGGACAACGCCACGGTCGGCGTCGGCATGGGCCAGGTCAACCGCGTCGACTCGTGCCGCCTCGCGGTCGAGCGCGCGGGGGAGCGCGCGGCCGGTTCGGTCGCGGCATCCGACGCGTTCTTCCCGTTCGCCGACGGCGCCCAGGTGCTCATCGATGCCGGTGTGACCGCGATCGTGCAGCCGGGTGGCTCGGTGCGCGACGAGGAGGTCGTGGATGCGGCCCGCAAGGCCGGCGTCACGATGTTCTTCACGGGAGAGCGCCACTTCTTCCACTGAGCATCCGCAGCTCCCTCGAGGCCCTCATCCGCAGACCGCGGGTGGGGGCCTCGGTCCGTCCGGTCTCTCGGCGATCGGAGATCGGCGATCGCGTGAGGAGTCACGACACGCCGTCTCACGCCGCGCGGATGCGGCGTGTCGTGACCACTCACCGTGATGTCCGATTTCCGCCAGTCGATGTCGGAGGCCCGTGACAGCATGGAGTCATGAGCCTCCCCGTGACCGACTTCGACGAGCGGTACCGCGCGATCGACGCACGCGACACCCGTTTCGACGGGCAGTTCGTGACGGCCGTGCGATCGACGGGCATCTACTGCCGGCCGAGCTGCCCGGCGCGCACGCCGAAGCCCGAGAACGTGACGTTCTACCCGACCAGCGCCGCGGCGCACGAGGCGGGCTACCGGGCATGCAAGCGCTGTCTCCCCGAGGCGGCGCCCGGGTCGCCGGCTTGGAATCTGCGCGGTGACGCCGCGGCCCGTGCGATGCGACTCATCTCCGCGGGCGTGGTGGAACGCGAGGGAGTGTCCGGCCTCGCCGCGCGGCTCGGGTACTCGAGCCGGCATCTGAACCGGGTGCTGGTCAGCGAGCTCGGTGCCGGGCCGCTGGCCCTCGCCCGGGCGCACCGTGCGCACACGGCGCGCATGTTGCTCGTCGGCACCGACATGCCCGTCTCCGACGTGGCGTTCTCGGCGGGGTTCGCCAGCATCCGGCAGTGCAACGACACGATCCGCGAGGTCTTCGCCCTCACGCCCAGCGAGCTGCGCGCGCGACGACGGATGCCGATGGCCGCAGCTCCCGGCACGATCGACCTCGTGCTGCCCTTCCGCGGGCCACTCGATGCCTCGGGCATCTTCGCCTGGATGGCGGCCCGCGCGTTGCCCGGGGTCGAGGTGGCCACCGAGACGTCGTTCGCACGGCATCTGCGCATGAGCGGAGGGCCGGCGTGGTTCGAGGTGCGGCAGGATGCCGCCGAGCGACTGCATCTGCGCGCCCGGGTCACGCAGCTGGGTGATCTCGCGCCCCTGGTGGGCACGGTGCGGCGCCTGTTCGATCTGGATGCCGACCCGCGGGCCGTCGACGACGCGCTCGGTGCGCACCCCGAGCTCGCGCTGCTGGTCGCCGCGACCCCGGGGATCCGAGTGCCGGGAGCGGCCGATCCCCACGAGATGCTCATCCGCGCGATGGTCGGTCAGCAGATCACGGTCGTCGCCGCCCGGACGGCGCTGACCGCGCTCGCCGACGCCCTCGGAGAGCGCACCGACGACGGTGTGCTCTTCCCGACTATGACCGCGATCGCCGAGCACGGCGCCGCGGTGCTGCGGGGCCCGGCCGCCCGCATCCGTGCCATCACCGGCGCCGCTGCCGCGTTGGCGGACGGCTCGCTCACCCTCACGGTCGGTGACGATGGGGCCGAGCAGAGGGCCGCGCTCCTCGCGATGCCGGGCATCGGGCCGTGGACGGCCGACTACGTGCGCATGCGGGTGCTCGGAGACCCCGACATCCTGCTCCCGGGTGACGTCGCGATGCGAGCCGGGGCCGCGGCCTCCGGTCTCCCGGGCGAACCGCGTGCCCTGACGGCATGGGCGGAGCGGACGGCTCCGTGGCGGAGCTACCTCACCGCGCACCTCTGGCGCGCGGCCCCCGTCCGCTCGGCGAAGCGCGCGACGACGACACCGATCACGACGACACCGATCACGACGACACCGATCTCGAAGGAGACCCCATGACCGCCCTCATTCAGACCATCGACACCCCCGACGGGGCGTTCACCATCCTCGCCGACGACGAGCAGCGCGTGCTGGCGTCCGGCTGGACGGCCGACCGCGGGGCGATCCTCGGAAGGCTCGCGGCGGCCGTGCGTCCGGCAGAGGTGCTCGAGGGCGAGACCGAAGCAGCATCGGCCGTGCAGGCGTATTATGCGGGGGACCTCGCGGCGATCGACTCCGTGCCCGTGCGTCAGACGGGCACCTCGCTGCAGCTGTCGGGCTGGGCCGCGCTGCGGGAGATCGCCCCGGGCGCTCCGCTCACGTACACCTCCTTCGCCGCCGTGCTCGACAACCCGCGCGCCGTGCGGGCCGCGGCATCGATCTGCGCGCGCAACGCCCCGGCGCTGTTCGTGCCGTGCCACCGGGTGCTGCGTACCGACGGCACCCTCGGCGGCTTCGCCTGGGGACTCGACGTGAAGGAGCGCCTGCTCGCACGCGAAGAGATCGCGCGCTGAGAGACCGGGGCCGACGGGCCGCGCGAGGGGAAAGGAGGAATTCCTCTTGCGCACAGCTTGTTCACAGCAATAGGCTGGAGGGCTGTCGCACCGACCGGACGACACCGCCGAGCCCTGAGGAGGACACCATGACCACGATCCTGGTCACGCAGATCGCAGCTCTCGGCACGACTCCGGTGCGCACGTTCCACTAGAGCCGCACCGCGCTCCGCGCCCCGCCTCTTCCCCGCCGGACGCCGGACTCGACGAGTCCGCTGCACTCACCGAGACCGCTCGGCGTCCGCCTGCTCCGCAACCTCTTCCGCACGAACCGTCTGAGAGACATGTCTTCCTCGCAGAATCCCCCCGCTTCCTCCTCCCTGTCGACCGCCGCAGCGCTGTGGCGTCTCAAGCCCTTCGTCCGTCCCGTCATCTGGCGGCTCGCCGGCGGTGCCGCCAGCGCGCTCGCCGCGGCGACCATCGCGCTGATGATCCCGATCGTCCTCGAGCAGATCATCCAGGGTCCGGTGCAGACCGGCGAGCTCGGAGCGATCGTCTGGGGCGCGGTCGCCGTTCTCGGCCTCGCCCTCGGTGAAGCCCTGATGGTGTTCCTGCGCCGCCAGTTCGTGCTCAAGCCCTCGACCGAGGTCGAGTACCGCATGCGCACCGATCTCTACGCGCGCCTGCAGACCCTGCCCGTGGCGTTCCACGACCGCTGGCAGTCGGGCCAGCTGCTGAGCCGCATGATGCAGGACATCGGCCTCATCCGCCGCTGGCTCGCCTTCGGTCTCGTGCTGCTCGTGGTGAACATCCTCACGATCATCATCGGAGCGGCACTCCTGTTCCGGTGGCACTGGCTGCTGGGCACGATCTTCATCGTCACCGCCATCCCGCTGTGGATCCGCGGCTACCTCTTCGAGAAGCGCTACGGGGCCCTCACCCGCCGGAGCCAGGACCAGGCGGGCGACCTCGCCACGAGCGTCGAGGAGAGCGTGCACGGCATCCGTGTGCTCAAGGCGTTCGGGCGCGGCAAGCATGCGCTGAGCCGCTTCAGCCGCCAGGCCGAGACGCTGCGCGAGACCGAGATGAGCAAGGCCGGGGCGATCGCCTCGATCTGGTTCTGGCTCGACCTCATGCCGCAGATCGCCTTCGGTCTCAGCCTCATGTCGGGGATCTGGCTCATCTCGCAGGGCGCGATCGACCTGCCCGAACTGTTCGCGTTCTTCGCGATGGCGACGGTGCTGCGCTGGCCGATCGAGTCGATCGGCTTCCTGTTCTCGTTCATGCTCGACGCCCGCACGGCGACCGACCGCGTGTTCGAGATCTTCTCCGAGACGAACACGATCACCGACCCCGAGAACCCCGTGCACATCGAGAACCCGCGGGGCGAGCTGGCATTCCAAAACGCGCATTTTCGCTACCAGGACGCCGGCGCGCAGGAGCGCGACCTGCTCGACGGCATCGACCTCGTGCTGCGGCCGGGCGAGACCATGGCGCTGGTCGGCCTCACCGGCAGCGGCAAGACCACCCTCACGACGCTGCCGACCCGCCTCTACGACGTGACCGGCGGTTCCGTGACGCTCGACGGCGTCGACGTGCGCGACCTGCCGCTGGCCGAACTGCGCCAGCACATCGCGATGGCGTTCGAAGACGCGACGCTCTTCTCGGCGACCGTGCGCGAGAACGTGCTGCTGGGTCGCGCCGAGCTCGACGTGCACAGCGACGAGGCCGAGCGCGTCCTGCGCGAAGCCCTCGATGTCGCCCAGGCGTCGTTCGTCGACGCGCTGCCCGACGGCGTCGAGACGGTCATCGGTGAAGAGGGACTGAGTCTCTCGGGCGGTCAGCGTCAGCGACTCGCGCTCGCGCGTGCGGTCGCCGCGAAGCCGAAGGTGCTCGTGCTCGACGACCCCCTCTCGGCGCTCGACGTCGACACCGAGGCGCTCGTCGAGGAGGCGCTGCGCCACGTGCTCGCCGACACGACCGCGATGATCGTCGCGCACCGGCCGTCGACCGTCGCCCTCGCCGACCGCGTGGCGCTGCTCGAGGCCGGCCGCATCACCGCCGTCGGCACGCACAGCGAGCTGCTGCGCAGCAGCCGCCACTACCGTCACGTCATCTCCAGCCTCGAGGCCGAGGAAGCGGCGCGCACCGGCGCGATCCCCGTGATCCGCGACGACGAGGCCGACGAGGCTCACGACATCGAGGCGGGCATCCGCGCCCAGAACGGCGAGCAGCCCGACGAAGATCTGATCACCGAGAAGGAGGTGCGGTCATGAGCGCCCTCATCGGAACGCAGGACGAAGACCGCTCCCAGTACACCAAGGAGGAGAGCAGGGCCATCCGGCAGCGCTCGCTGCGTCTGCTCGGGTCGCTCGTGCGGCCGCTCAAGGCGCGCATCGTGCTGGCAGCCGTCGTGCTCGTCATCTCGACCGCGCTGCAGGTCGCGGGCCCCATCCTCATCAGCATCGGGCTCGACCGTGCGTTGCCGGCCGTGATCGAGCACTCCGACTGGATGCCGACGTTCATGATCGGCGGCGTCTACCTGCTCGCAGGGCTCGTCGCCGCGGTGATGATCGCCTGGTACGTCATCATCGCCGCCAAGCTGACGCAGGCGGTGCTGCTCGATCTGCGCAAGCGGATCTTCCTGCACACGCAGCGTCTGAGCCTCGAGTTCCACGAGTCGTACACCTCCGGGCGCATCATCTCGCGTCAGACGAGCGACCTCGACTCGATCCGAGAGCTGCTCGACGGCGGCCTCAACGAGCTCGTCTCCGGCGTGCTCTTCGGCCTGTTCACCTTCATCGCGCTGTGCATCTGGGACTGGCAGTCCGGTCTCATCCTCGCGATCGCGGGTGTCCCGCTGTTCTTCCTGATGCGCTGGTTCTACTCGCGGTCGCAGCTCGTCTACCGCGAGTCGCGCGTCATCAGCGCACAGGTGATCGTGCAGTTCGTCGAGACCATGACCGGCATCCGCGCGGTCAAGGCGTTCCGCAAGGAGCCCCGCAACGACGTCGCCTTCCAGAAGATCTCGGGGGAGTACCGCGACGTCAACCGCCGTTCGCTGATGCTGTTCGGCACCTTCGAGCCCGGCCTGATGGGCGTCGCGGCGCTCACGCTCGGCATCGTCGTGCTCTGGGGCGGCGTGCGCGTCGCCGAGGGCGCTCTGACCGTCGGCGTGCTGCTGTCGGCGGTGCTGTACGTGCGCAACTTCTTCGCGCCCATGCAGGAGATCGCGATGTTCCTCAACTCCTACCAGTCGGCCACCGCCGCGCTCGAGAAGGTGTCGGGCGTGCTCGAGGAGGTGCCGACGGTGCCCGACCCCGAGAAGCCGGTCGACCTGTGGGAGTCGCGCGGGCACATCGAGTTCGACGAGGTGACCTTCGGGTACAACGGCGAGAAGACGATCCTCCCGAATTTCTCGCTCGACATCCCCGCGGGGCAGACGATCGCGCTGGTCGGCACGACCGGTGCGGGCAAGTCGACGCTGGCGAAGCTCATCTCGCGTTTCTACGACCCGTCGAAGGGTACGGTGACGCTCGACGGCGTCGACCTGCGCTCGCTGCACCCGAAGGACCTCCGCCGCGCGATCGTCATGGTCACGCAGGAGGCCTACCTGTTCAGCGGCACCGTCGCCGACAACATCGCACTCGGCAAACCCGACGCCTCGCTCGACGAGATCCGCGCGGCCGCCCGGGCCGTGGGCGCGGACGGGTTCATCGAGGCGCTGCCCGACGGCTACGACACCGACGTCAACAAGCGCGGTGGCCGCGTGTCGGCCGGTCAGCGTCAGCTGATCTCGTTCGCCCGTGCGTTCCTCGCCGACCCCGCGGTGCTGATCCTCGACGAGGCGACGGCGTCGCTCGACATCCCCTCGGAGCGGCTGATCCAGGATGCCCTGCAGACGCTGCTCGCCGACCGGACCGCGATCATCATCGCCCACCGGCTCTCGACCGTCGCGATCGCCGACCGGGTGCTCGTGATGGAGCACGGCGAGATCATCGAGGACGACACCCCCGATGCCCTGATCGGCGGCACGGGCAAGTTCGCCCAGTTGCACGCGGCATGGCAGGAGACGCTGGTCTGACGCGACGAGCCGTCGCACGGCACGACGCGGAACGGCGCACCCCGGGAGATCCCGAGGTGCGCCGTTTGCGTGTGGAGCGGCCGCGACTACGCCTGGATGAACGCCAGGATGTCGGGGTTGATCACGTCGGCGTGCGTGGTGAGCATGCCGTGCGGGTAACCCTCGTAGATCTTGAGCTCGGAGTTCGGCAGGAGCTCGTGCTGCTTCAGCGCCGCATCCTTGTACGGCACGACCTGGTCGTCGTCGCCCTGCAGCACCAGCACCGGAACCGTGATCGACTTCAGGTCCTCGGTCTGGTCGGTCTCGGAGAACGCCTTGATGCCCTCGTAGTGCGCGAGCGCGCTGCCGGTCATCCCCTGGCGCCACCAGTTGGCGACGACGGGCTCGGAGACGGCTGCGCCCTCGCGGTTGAACCCGTAGAAGGGACCGGAGGCGACGGCCTGGAAGAAGTCGGCGCGGTTCGCTGCGAGCGCTTCGCGGAAACCGTCGAAGACCGAGATCGGCGTGCCCTCGGGGTTCGCCTCGGTCTGCACCATCAGCGGCGGAACGGCCGAGACGAGCACGGCCTTCGCGACGCGCCCCTGGGGCTGGCCGTACTTGGCGACGTAGCGGGCGACCTGGCCGCCTCCGGTCGAGTGGCCGATGTGCACGGCGTTCCGCAGGTCGAGGTGCTCGACGACCGCCGACGCGTCACTGGCGTAGTGGTCCATGTCGTGGCCGGTGCCGATCTGCGAGGAGCGTCCGTGACCGCGACGGTCGCTGGCGACGACGCGGAAGCCCTTCGACAGGAAGAACAGCATCTGCGCGTCCCAGTCGTCGGACGACAGAGGCCAGCCGTGGTGGAACATGATGGGCTGGGCGTCGCGGGGACCCCAGTCCTTGAAGAAGATCTCCGCGCCGTCTTCCGTGGTTACGAATCCCATGTGGGCCTCCATCGTCGGTGCCGCACCGAATCGTGGTCGGTGCGGCGGTGTGGGCTTGTGCGCCCATCGGGGAGTGATGAGCAGGATCAACGTACCCCCGTGCGGCCCCCCGGGACAGGGGTTTCCGGAAGGATTCGACACCTGTTCAGTGAGGTTCCCTCCCCGGTCCTGCTCAGCGCCCCGGCCAGCGGCTCGATAGCATCGGAGGATGGACCCGTTGATGCTCCTCGGGGAGTGGTGGTGGATCGCGGCGGTCGGCGCCGGCGGTGTCACCGCGGGCGCCGTCGGGCTGCGGCGTCGCAGCACGCGCAGTGGTCGACGCCTCGCCGTGGATGCCGCGCGCCATGACCTGCGGGCGGCGAAGGTCGCGGTGGTCGAGAAGCGCGCAGCCGTGAAGATCGCGCGCGCCGATCACACCCGCATCGCCGCCGAACGCACCGCACGCCGGGCGACGGCGGAGCACGTGGCCAGCGCGAAACGGATGCTGCGCGACGCCGAGCGCGATGCGAAGGCGGCCGCGGCCGATGTGCGCGCGAAGCAGGTGCGCCTGAACGCGGCCCGCGCCGCGCTCCCCGCGGCATCCGCCCCTCGCCCGCTGGAGCGGTTGCGCGCCGACCACGATGCGATCGTCGCGCGCTGGATGACCTACGAGACCGATCCCGGTCTGCAGATCGCCTACCCGGCGATGTCGGACGTGAAGCAGCCGGCGACGGCGGCCTACTTCCGCGCGGCGAATCGTGCGGCGGAGGCGCGGCGCACGGCGGGGGAGCGTCCGACGCCCGCGGAGTTCGCCGACTACCGCGACGCCGTCGACGCGCTCGCCCGTGCCTTCGAGATCGCCGAGCACACCGCGCGCGGGCGGGGGGACACGACGGCGAGCGTCGGATGGCAGGACGCCGCGCAGGACGCGATCTCGCGCTCCGCCGAGGCGATCGATCGTGCGGCGGGAGCGGCGGCATCCGCCTTCGCCGCGTGGTCGGCGCGCAAGCGCCCGCGCGGCGACGACCGGGAGGGCCGGGACGACCGCGATCGGTGAGATCCCGCCAGGATCAGCGGGACCCCACCGTGCTCGCTCAGGGAGCGATCGTGCGGGTGCGCACCAGCTCGCGGTACCAGTGACCGGAGTCCTTCACGGTGCGCTCGAGCGTGTCGAAGTCGACCCGCACGATGCCGAACCGCTTGGCGTAGCCGTAGCCCCATTCGAAGTTGTCGAGCAACGACCAGACGAAGTATCCGCGCAGGTCGACGCCGCGCTCGAGAGCCCGGTGCGCCGCGGTGAAGTGCCGACGCAGGTAGTCGGTGCGCTCCGGGTCGGGAACGGTGCCGTCGGCCGAGACCTCGTCGTCGAACGCGGCGCCGTTCTCGGTGACCATGAGCGCCTGCTCCGGGAACTGCTCCGAGAGTGACACGAGCAGCTCCTCGAGTCCCTCGGGTGCGATGTTCCAGCCCATCGCCGTGTACGGGCCCGGCTGCTCGACGAACTCGACGAGCTGATCGCTGCCCGGCCAGGCGGTGCCGCCCTCGGTGCCCTTGTGCCCATCGTTCTGCTGCTTCGGCGAGACGCCGTCCCAGAGCCGCACGGTCGCGGTCGAGTAGTAGTTGACTCCCAGCACGTCGATCGGCTGGTGGATCGTGGCGAGGTCGCCCTCCTGCACGAACGACCAGTCGGTGACGGAGGATGTGTCGTCGAGCAGATCGGCGGGGTACTCGCCGCGCAGCATCGGACCGGTGAACGCGCGGTTCGCGAGGGCGTCGATGCGACGCATCGCCTCGGCGGCACCGTCGCCCTGACCGCGCAGCACGTGGAAGTTCAGTGTGACCGAGTAGTCCGGGTCGCCCGTCGAGGTCGCTCGCAGCGCCTGCACCGCGCGCCCGTGCGCGAGGTTGAGGTGGTGCACGGCCGACAGGGCGGATGCCGGTTCGTGGCGCCCCGGTGCATGCCCGCCCTGACCGTAGCCGAGGTAGGCCGAGCACCACGGCTCGTTGAGCGTCGTCCACGTGTGCACACGGTCGCCCAGGGCCGTGCCCATGATCTCGGCGTACCGCTCGAAGGCGTCGGTCGTGGAGCGCGAGGTCCAGCCGCCGGCATCCTCGAGGTACTGCGGCAGATCCCAGTGGTACAGCGTGGCGACGGGACGGATGCCGCGGGCGAGCAGCCCGTCGACGAGACGCGAGTAGAAGTCGACGCCGGCCTGGTTCACCCCGCCGGACACCGTGGGGACGATGCGCGGCCACGCGATCGAGAACCGGTAGGCCTGCAGGCCCAGGTCGGCCATCAGGTCGAGGTCCTCCTCGGTGCGGTGGTAATGGTCGCAGGCCACGTCTCCCGTGTCGCCGTTCCACACCTTGCCGGGGGTCTTGCTGAACGTGTCCCAGATCGAGGGGGTGCGCCCGTCCTCGGCGGCGGCTCCCTCGATCTGGTACGACGCGGTCGCCGACCCGAACGTGAAGTCCGTGGGGAAGACGAGTCCCGAGCCCCGGTAGTCGTCGCGGGGGGTGAACAGCGTGGTCATGCGGTGATCTCCTCGAGGTCGGCCGTGTAGGTCTCGGTGCGACCGTCGGGATTCGTGACGGTGACGGCCGCGGTGCCGGTGCCGCCCGCGAAGACGCGCAGCTGCAATCCGTCATGGTAGTCGTAGTCCGGTCGATCGACCCGGGCGCCCCAGGGGAGCACGGTTCCGGGGCGCACGTACAGGGGGAGCGAATCGAAGCCGTGCCGCTCGCGCCGCCACCCGCCGCCGGTCACCGTCTCGCCCGTGAGCAGCGAGGTCCACTCACCGGCCGGCAGGTAGAACTCGACCTCGCCGTCCTCGGTGAACACGGGGGCCACGAGCAGGTCGGAGCCGAGCATGTACTGGCGGTCGAGGTACGCCGTCGCCGGGTCGTCGGGGAACTCGAGCACCATCGGCCGCATCAGCGGCACACCCGTGGCGGCCGCGTCGAGGCCCTGCGCGTACAGGTAGGGCATGAGGCGCATCTTGAGGTGCGTGAAGCGACGCGTGACCTCCACCGCCTCGTCGTCGAACGCCCACGGCACCCGATACGAGCTCGAGCCGTGGAACCGCGAGTGGGAGCCGAGCAGGCCGAACGCTGTCCAGCGCTTGTAGACGCCGGCATCCGGCATCCCCTCGAACCCGCCGATGTCGTGGCTCCAGAAGGCGAAGCCCGAGAGGGCGAGCGAGAGGCCGCCGCGCAGGGTCTCGGCCATCGACGTGTAGGTCGATGTCGAGTCGCCGCCCCAGTGCACGGGCATGCTCTGCCCGCCCGCGGTCGCCGAGCGGGCGAAGAGCACGGCATCGCCCTCGCCGCGCGCCTCGGTGAGCACGTCGTACACGGCGCGGTTGTAGAGGTCGGTGTAGAGGTTGTGCATGCGCTCGGGGTCGGCGCCGTCGGCCCAGACCACGTCGGTCGGGATGCGCTCGCCGAAGTCGGTCTTGAAGCAGTCGACGCCCTGCGCCACGAGAGCGCGCAGTTTCGACTGGTACCAGGCCGTCGCCTCGGGGTTCGTGAAGTCGACGAGCCCCATGCCCGCCTGCCAGAGGTCCCACTGCCACACCGAGCCGTCGGCGCGCTTCACCAGGAACCCCTGGTCGGCCGCCTCGCGGAACAGGGGGGAGCGCTGGGCGATGTAGGGGTTGATCCACACGCAGACGCGCAGGTCCTTGTCGTGCAGGCGGCCGAGCATTCCCTCGGGGTCGGGGAACACCCGCGGGTCCCACTCGAAGTCGCACCAGTTGAACTCGCGCATCCAGAAGCAGTCGAAATGGAAGACCGACACGGGCAGTTCGCGGGCCGCCATCTCGTCGAGGAAGGAGTTGACGGTCTGCTCGTCGTAGTCGGTCGTGAAGCTCGTCGACAGCCACAGTCCGTACGACCAGGCCGGCACCACGGGCGCGCGACCGGTGAGGGCGGTGTAGCGCCCGAGCACGTCCTTGGGGGTGGGCCCCGCGATCACGAAGTACTCCAGCTGCTCGCCCGACACCGAGAACTGCACGCGCTCGACCGCCTCGGAGCCGATCTCGTACGACACGTGTCCCGGATCGTTGACGAGTACGCCGTAGCCCCTGCTCGAGAGGTGGAACGGCACGTTCTTGTACGCCTGCTCGCTCGAGGTGCCGCCGTCGGCGTTCCACACGTCGACCGTCTGGCCGTTCTTGACCAGCGGACCGAAGCGCTCGCCGAGTCCGTAGATCTGCTCGCCGACGCCGAGGTCGAGCTGCTCGTGCACGAAGACGGATGCCGCCGGCATCCCGCCGCCCTGACGCGCGTTGCTCACGATCCCCGGGTCGACCTGGGCGCCCTCGGCGAGCTGGACGTATCCCTGCGCCTTGTGCCCGCTGCCGGTGACCCGGCGTCCGTCGACCGCGAACGACAGGTCCCACGGGGCACCGGGGGTGACCGTCGCCACGAGGGAGCCCGCGTCGAGGACGCCGCCGGCGTCCGACACCGACACGGATGCCGTGGCACCACCGGCACCGGGGAGGGCGAAGCCGCCGTGCCACCGCCGGCCGGTGTGGTGGGCGATCCGCACCCGGATCACGCCCTCGGCGGGGGAGGAGAGGGTGGTCGTGAGCACGGGCCGGTTGAGGGTGTCGCCGCGCTTGGAGATCACCATCGTCGGAGCGGTGATGACGAGACCTGGGCCGTCGGGGGTCTCGGTGGTCTCGGCGATGTCGTACGCCTCCTGCGCGTACAGCGCGGTGACGCCGGGGCGCAGCTGCCAGAACCCGTCGGTGAACTTCATTACTTGACTGCTCCTGCCGTGATGCCCCGGGTGAGGGTGCGCTGGAAGATGAGGAAGAAGATGAGCGTCGGGATGATGCCCAGCAGGGCCGAGGCGCTCGTGGTGGTGACGTCCATGAGGCGGTCGCCCTGCAGCACGCTGATCGCGACCGGGACGGTCTGGTTGGCGTTCGACGCGAGGAACGTCAGCGGGATGAGGAACTCGTTCCACGTCCAGATGAAGAAGAAGATGAGCAGCACCGACAGCGTCGGGCGGCTGATCGGGAAGACGACGCGCCACAGGATCTGCCAGCGGGTCGCGCCGTCGAGCGAGGCGGCCTCGAGGATCTCCTTGGGGAAGGTGCCGTACACCGACGACAGCAGGTACGTGCCGAACGCGGCCTGGATCACCGTGAACACGATGATGACCGACCAGACGTTGTCGTACAGGCCGACCGATTTGAACATGTAGTACAGCGGGTACAGCAGCGCCTCCTGCGGCAGCAGGTTCGCGAGCAGGAAGAGCAGCACGATCCAGGAGCGTCCGCGCACGCGTCCGATCCCGATCGCGAAGGCGTTGAGCATCGAGATCACGACCGCGAGCACCGAGACGATGCCGGCGATGAAGATCGAGTTCCAGACCTTCTCGGGGAAGTTCACGCGCTCCCAGAACTTGATGATCCCACCGAAGTCGAGGGTCTCGGGGAAGGCGAGGGGGCCGGAGGTCGCGTAGTCGAGCGGCGACTTGAAGGAGTTCACTAGCACGAGGTAGAACGGCGCGATCACGAGCAGCGCGCCGACGATGACGAGCGCCAGCAGGAGCCAGTCGACGGGACGCTTCTTGGTCATGCCGCCGCGCGGACGGCTCGCGGCCTTCTTGCCGGTGACGATGGCGGTGGTGGCGTGCATCACAGACCCGCCCTTTCCTTGCGCTCGAGCGAGTTCTGGACGCGGATGAAGATGATCGACACGATGACCACGACGATCGTGAGCACGGTCGCGATCGTGGCGCCGTAGCCCACGTTCCGCTTGGTGAAGAACTCCTGGTAGGCGTAGTACGCCGGGACGAGGGTGGACCCCGCCGGTCCGCCGCGGGTGATGATGTACACCGGGCCGAAAACCTTGAGCGCCGCGATGGTGCAGGTGAGGGTGACGACGAAGATCTCGGGGCGGATGATGCTCATCGTGATCGCCGAGAAGCGCTGGAACCAGTTCGCGCCGTCGAGTTCGGCCGCCTCGTAGAGCTCGGGGTCGACGCGCTGGAGCGCGGCCATGAACACCACGACGGGGTAGCCGAGCTGCACCCAGACCATCACGACCATCAGCACGATGAGCGCGGAGGGCATCTGGCCGAGCCAGTCGTAGGCGGGGATGCCGAACCAGGCGAGGATCTGGTTGAGCGCGCCGTCGCCGCCGGGGCGCACGATCCAGCCGATCACGATGCCGGCGACGGCGATCGGAAGGATCTGGGGGAGGTAGTAGGTGGCCCGCAGGAAGCTGCCGACCTTGCCGCCGAACTTGCGTCCGACGACGTCGAACAGGAGGGCGGCGACCATGAGGCCGATGATCGTGGGCACGACGACCATCGCGAGGATCATCCACACCGAGTTGGTGAAGGAGGTCCAGAAGTCGCTGTCGGTGAGGATCTTCTGCCAGTTCTCGAGACCGATGAACTCCGGCGTGCGTACGCCCTTCCACTTCGTGAAGGTGAGGTACACGTTCCAGATCAGCGGGACGATGACGACCACGAGCAGCAGCACGAAGCCGGGGAGCAGGTACATCCAGTAGGCCCCGGTCCCACCGCTGCGCTGCGGGATCGACGGTTCTTCGGGCGGCAGCTTGGTGCGGCGGCCCTCGCGGGTGGCGAGTGACATGTTCATCTCCAGGAGGGTGCGGGGGCGGCGCCGGTCGGGCGCCGCCCCCGCGGGCGGATCAACGGAATTCGGCGGTGCCCTCGTCGTACTGCTCGCCGAGGTTCGCGTTCGTGGTCTCGGCATCCTGCACGCCGGTGACCAGACCCTGCAGCTCCTGCACGATCACGTCGTAGAAGCCGGGTGCGGGCCAGTCCGGGTAGAACGACAGGCCGTCGGCGTCGAGCACGCCGTTGAACGTCTCGATGAGCGCGGCGCTCTTCTCGTCGGTGATGTCGGCGGTGTCGGCGGCGACGGGGAGGCCGCCGTTGTTGCCGATGATCGCCTGGATCTCGGGGCGCATCGTGATGTCGATGAACTCGTACGCGAGCTCCTTGTTGGCGGCGTTCTCGGGAACTACCCAGAGGTTGCCCGAGGAGCCGAGCGAGAGATCGGCGCCCGGGAAGGCGTTCATCGTCCACTCGAAGCCGGTGGCCTCGGCGACGAAGCGGCCGAACCACCACGAGCCCGACACGAAGATCGGCGAGGTGCCGTTGATGAACGAGACACCGGCGTCCTCGGCCTTGACGGAGGAGACGTCGGAGGCGATGTAGCCCTTGTCGACGTACTCCTTCAGGGTCTCGGTCGCGGAGGTGATCTCCGGACCCTGCCAGTCGACCTCTCCGTCGTAGAGCTGGTAGGCGTCGACGAAGCTGCGGTCGCCCTCGAGCAGGGCGAGCTGGTACCAGAGCTGGCCGAGCGGGTACTCGGCGCCGGCCTCGGCCAGCGGGGTGATGCCCTGTGCCACGAAGGCGTCGAGCACGTCGACGAACTCCTCGTAGGTGGTGGGGATCTCGAGTCCCGCCGCGGCGAAGGCATCCTGGTTGTAGTAGACGCCGACGAACTCGCCGTAGTTCGGCACGCCGAACCAGGTGTCGCCGCCCATCACGCCGTCTTCGGAGTACTTGGCCGTGGTCTGCAGCGACGGGGCGAGCTTCTCGTCCCAGCCGTACTCTTCGACGGCGTCGGAGATGTCAGTGATGAGGCCGGTCGAGGCCAGGAAGCCCGCCGTCGCGTTGCCCTTGTTGAACTCCATCAGGTCGGGGGCTGCGTCGGTGTCGAGCACCTGGCTCGCGGTCTTCTGGATCTGCTCGAACGACTTCTCCTCGAACTCGACCGTCGCGCCGGTCTCCTCTTCGAAGATCTTGATCGCTTCGTCCCAGGCCTTGCCCATGGCGCTGTCGGCGCCCTCGTAGTGCCAGAGCTTGAGGGTCTGGCCGTCTCCGCCGTCGTCGGACGATCCGGCGGTGCAGCCGCTCAGCGCGATACCGGTCGCGGTGAGAGCCGCCAGGGCGGTGAGCGTCTTCGTCCTGCGTGTCGTGCGTGCCATCGTCGGCACTCCTTTCTCGGTGGCCCCGGAGGACCGAACACTGCATCGGTGGGGTGTTCAGTTGTGGCGATCGCGTGATCGTCGAAGCGTTTCGATCTCGGCGATACGGGAGGGAGGTGTGAGGGCGAGGTCAGTCGCGGGGCGGTCGG
Organism: Microbacterium sp. NPDC087868; assembly: GCF_044900755.1. NCBI lineage: Bacteria > Bacillati > Actinomycetota > Actinomycetes > Micrococcales > Microbacteriaceae > Microbacterium > Microbacterium sp. NPDC087868. Next base: position 82,163 of record NZ_JBJDNO010000003.1, on the reverse strand, counting down.
ACGGAACCCGCGCCGTGGTACTCGGGCGCGATGAGGTGGATCTCGGGCGGCACGTTCGTCTCGTCGAGGTGGCGCACGGCGATGTCGACCGCGAGCTCGCACGACTGCTGCGGCACGAGCGGGATGGTGTCGATCGGCGCTGCGAGTACGGAGGTGTCGAAGGATGCCGCGGCCGAGATGACCGAGGCGTCGACGCCGAGCGCGAGGCCGCGTTCGTCCAGCACCTCGAGGAGCACGTCGTGCACGTCGCCGACGGCGTGCACGACGAACGCGCGGATGCCGTCATCGAGAGCCGCTTCGGCCGATCGGCGCACGAGAGCGGGGTCGGTGGCAGCGGCTCCGGTCGCGGTCCAGGTCAGGACGACGTCGCGGTCGGCGGCGCGCTCCTCGACCCCGCGGAGGAGTCGGCGGGGGAAGTTCGACTTGCGGTACGAGACCTCGGTCTGGCCGAGGAGGTGCACCGCGGTGTGGCCGGCGTCGGCGAGTCGATCGATCGCGAGGTGGCCGGCGGCCTCGAAGTCGAGGTCGACGCAGGTGAGGTCGCGCTGATCGTCGGGGAGCCCGATGAAGATCGTCGGCGTGCGCACCGAGCGGGCGATGTCGACGCGCTCGTCGTCGGGCGCCACATCGAGCACGAGGATCGCATCCACGAGGTTCGACGCGGCGACGCGGTTCATCCCATCGGAGGTCTGCTCGTCGGTGAGGAGGAGGATGTCGTAGCCGCGGCGGCGGGCGGCGACGGCGGTGGCCAGCACGAACGCCATGTGCGTGGGGGCGTGCGTGTCGGCGCGCAGCGGCTCGGTGAGCGCGAATATGTGGGTGCGGCGGCCCGCGAGCATCCGGGCGCCGGCATCGGGCTGGTACCCGAGCGTCTGCGCCGCGTCCTCGATGCGGCGGCGGGTCTTCTCCGACACGGGACGCTTGCCGCTGAGCGCGTACGACACGGTGCTGATCGAGACACCGGCGGCAGCGGCCACCTCGTGGATCGTCGTCATCGTGACTCCATCGTCGCTCTGGGTGAGATTGTCGAAGCGCTTCGCTCAGGCTTCTTCAGCGATGATAGACACGGTTTGTGGTCGAGCGCAACATATTTCTGTCACGCCGGGGGAGACGCGCGCGGGCACGGTCGCCCGACGCCCCGGCCGAAGGCGACGGGGTCTCGATGGGGGAGGGGATTCGAGACCCCGCCGCCGGCTTCAGGACGCGATGCGGATCGAGGCGATGACTTCGCCGTACTCCGTCTCGCCGACGGGCGTGAAGCCCACGCGCAGGAAGAACGCCTCGGGGCCGTCGTCTCCGGCCTCGTAGATCACATCGACATGGTCGAGACCGCGGGAGCGGGCTTCCTCGAGCAACTTCTCGACGGCGAACCGGCCGACGCCGCGACCCTGGTCGTCGGCGTCGACGTTGATGCGCCACAGCACCGAGCGGAAGTGATCCTCCGGGGCCTCGGGATCGAAGTTGGCGCTCACGAAGCCCACGACGGCATCGCCGTCGAGGACGACCCGCTGCCACGACGTGGCCGGGTTGATGACGGTCGCCGCGATCCCGTACGAGACCGGAGCGAGGAACTGCTCCTGCCCGGGCTTGAGCGACATGTTGTTCACGGCGACGATCGTCGCAGCGGAGAGTTCGACCATGCGCAGTTCGGACATGACCCCAGGCTAGCCCCTCGCGCCCACGCGCACACTCGATCGGGTCGAGATTTCTCCCACAGCGTTGCGGGTATCTTGGTATCGAGACAAATCGCCCTTGTGAACGGAGATCATCCGGTGACTGACGACGCCATCATCTACACCTACACCGACGAGGCACCGGCGCTCGCCACCGCCTCGCTCCTGCCGATCATCACGGCCTACACCGGTCAGGCGGGCATCGAGGTCGAGACCAGGGACATCTCGCTCGCCGGCCGCATCCTCGCGGCCTTCCCGCAGAAGCTCACGCCCGAGCAGCAGGTGGGCGACGCGCTCGCCGAGCTCGGAGGCCTCGCCACGCTGCCCGAGGCGAACATCATCAAGCTGCCGAACATCTCGGCATCCATCCCGCAGCTCAAGGCGGCGATCGCCGAGCTGCAGAAGGCCGGATACGACATCCCGGACTTCCCCGACGACCCGACCTCGCTCGACGAGAAGGACGTGCGCGCGCGCTACGACCGCATCAAGGGCTCCGCCGTGAACCCGGTGCTGCGCGAGGGCAACAGCGACCGCCGCGCGCCCCTCGCGGTGAAGAACTACGCCAAGAAGCACCCGCACCGCAACAAGGCCTTCGCCGAGGGGTCGAAGACCCGCGTCGCGACGATGGGCCACGACGACTTCAAGTCCAACGAGAAATCGTGGGTCGCGGCATCCGACGACGTGCTGAGCATCCGCCACACGGCCGCCGACGGCACCGTCACCGTCCTCAAGGAGGGCCTCAAGGTCCTGCCGCGCGAGATCATCGACGCGACCTTCCTCTCGGCCGCGGCTCTCGACGCCTTCCTCGCCGAGACCCTCGCCCAGGCCAAGGCCGATGACGTGCTCTACTCGGTGCACCTCAAGGCCACGATGATGAAGGTCAGCGACCCGATCATCTTCGGCCACGTCGTGAAGGCCTTCTTCGCCGACGTGTTCGCGACCTACGGCACGCAGCTCGCCGAGGCGGGTCTGCGTCCGAACGACGGTCTCGGCTCGATCCTGTCCGGTCTCGCCGATGTCGCCGACGGAACCGCGATCGCCGCGGCCTTCGACAAGGCCATCGCCGAGGGTCCGCGCCTGTCGTACGTGAACTCCGACAAGGGGATCACCAACCTGCACGTGCCCAGCGACGTGATCGTCGACGCCTCGATGCCCGCCCTCGTGCGCAACGGCGGCAAGCTGTGGGGCCAGGACGGCGGCGAGGACGACACCCTCGCGGTCATCCCCGACTCGTCGTACGCCGGCGTGTACCAGGCCGTCATCGACGACGTGATCGCGAACGGCCCGCTCGACCCCGCCACGATCGGCACCGTGCCGAACGTCGGTCTCATGGCGCAGGCGGCCGAGGAGTACGGCAGCCACGACAAGACCTTCGAGATCCCCGCGGCCGGTGTCGTGCAGATCCTCGACGGCGAGGGCAACGCGCTCATCGAGCACGAGGTCGAGGCCGGAGACATCTGGCGCGCGACGCAGACCAAGCACATCGCGGTCATGGACTGGGTCAAGCTCGCGGTCACCCGCGCTCGCGCGACCGGCGACCCGGCGGTCTTCTGGCTCGATGCGAACCGCTCGCACGACGCCCAGATCATCGCCAAGGTGCACCAAGGTCTCGCGCTGCTCGACACGCACGGCCTGACGCTGACGATCCTCGCCCCCGAGGAGGCCACGCGTTACACGCTCGCGCGCATGCGTCACGGACTCGACACCATCTCGGTGACGGGCAACGTGCTGCGCGACTACCTCACCGACCTGTTCCCGATCCTCGAAGTGGGCACGAGCGCCAAGATGCTCTCGATCGTTCCGCTGCTCGCCGGTGGTGGGCTGTTCGAGACGGGTGCCGGTGGCTCCGCGCCCAAGCACGTGCAGCAGCTCGTCGAGCAGAACTACCTGCGCTGGGACTCGCTCGGCGAGTTCTTCGCGCTGGCGGCCTCGCTCGAGCACTTCGCCGACCGCACGGGCAACGAGAAGGCCCGTGTGCTCGCCGAGACCCTCGACGCCGCGACCGGAACCTTCCTCGAGGAGGACCGTTCCCCGGGTCGCGCGCTCGGCACGATCGACAACCGCGGCAGCCACTTCTACCTCGGCCTGTACTGGGCGCAGGAGCTGGCGAAGCAGACGAAGGATGCCGAGCTCGCTGGGGCCTTCGCGCCCATCGCCGCGGCACTGACCGAGAACGAGCAGACCATCGTCGCCGAGCTCAACGCGGTGCAGGGCTCGCCCGTCGAGATCGCGGGGTACTACCGCCCCGACGACGCGCTCGTGGCGGCGGTCATGCGTCCGTCGGCCACCCTGAACGGGATCATCGACGCGCTGAACTGATCGCGGATACGACGAAGGGGCGGATGCTTCGGCATCCGCCCCTTCGTCGTATCCGCTCGTGTTCGGGAGTGATCCCGGATCAGACGCGGACCGCGTCGGTCAGTTGTGGACCGAGACCTCGAGGCCGACCGGCGACCAGTCGTAGACGTACTTCGCGAGGTCGATCGGCAGGTTGACGCAGCCGTGGCTCATCCGGTTGCCGTAGTTGTTGTGCCAGTAGGTGCCGTGGAACCCGATGTTGGTCGTGAACCAGGTGATCCACGGGACGTCCTCGGTGCAGTACGGGGCGCCCTCGTAGCAGCCCATGTCCTGCATGCGGGTGTGTGCGAAGACCTTGAACTCGCCCGTCGGTGTGGGGGTGCCGGGAAGGCCCGTCGACACCAGCCAACTGTTGACGACCTGGTCGTTCTCGTAGAGCGTGGCGCGCTGCGTGCTGAGGTTGATGTCGATGTGGCGGTAGAGGTTCACCGACTCGAACGGCACCTCGGAGACCGCGAGCGGGAACACCCCGTCGCCCGCCTCGATCTTGGCGGCGACGTCGTCGGCGATGCCGGTCGTCTCGCCGATCGTGCGTCCGGTGACGCCCTCGGTCTCGGAGCGGAGCACATTGCCGGCCGAGTCGACGATGTTGCTCGCGTTCACGGGTGCGCGGTCGACGATCCCGGGCAGCAGGTCGACGGTCTTCTGGATCTCCGCGGCGTCGGCCGAGACGGCCAGCTGGCCGCCCTCGTCGGTGACGGTGAGCCACGAGGCGACGACGTCGGCCGTGAGCGGCACGGTGCGCTCCTCGCCCACGTAGAACCCGGCGGTGCCGAGCAGGGTGTTCAGCGAGGCGGCGGTGGTCGCGGCGTCGTCGTCGGTGACGGCGGCCGCGGCCTCGGTCGGGTCGCCCGAGAACTCGACGTTCGAGCCGCCGGCGGCGACGGTGTCGATGATCGCGGCCGTGAGGGCGTCGACGTCGATCGCGGTGCCGGCCTCGGCGGGGGTCGTGACGTATGTTCCGCTGGCGGCGTCGAAGGTGACGCCCGCATCGGTGGGGTCGACGAAGCTGGAGGGCACGGCGTCGCGCAGGGCGCTGGTGGCCGTCGCAGCGTCGAGCGTGATGTCTCCGGCGATCGGCTCGCCCATCCAGGCGCCGAGGTTCCACATCGGACGCTCGGCGAAGGCCTGGTTGCTGAGCGCTTCGCCGTCGAGGGCGATGCCCAGATCGCTGCCGGTGAGCACCGTGCCGTCGCCTGCTCCGGTGAGAGTGATCTGCGTGTCGGCGAGGTGCGACTCGATCGCGTCGTTCGCCGCTCCGGGCGTCATCCACCCGACGTTGATGCCGGCGACCGTGGTGCCGGGGGCGATGAGGATCATCGAGGCCGCACCGGCGCCGATGGCCACGACGCCGAGGCCGAGGCCGATCCAGAGGCCCAGGCGGCGCTTCTTGGGGGCCGGTTCGTTCGGAGCCCACGCGAGGGGCTGCTCGCCCGTGGGCGGCTCGGACTCCGCCGCGGTCGGCGCTCCGTCGAGCGCTTCTGTCGCAGCCTCGTGAGTCGAGATCACATCCGTCACGAACTTCACCCCCCGGTTATCTAACGTGCCGTCTTTGACAAGAGTACCGGAGAGCATATAACGGGGAGGCAACGGTCGCCCGTGGCCTCCCCGTGAGAATCACTCGACGATCGCGATGCCGTCGATCTCGACGAGCATCTCCTCGCGCGGCAGGCCCGTGAAGACCGTGGTGCGCGAGGGCAGCACACCGCTCGTGGTGTGCGCTTCGACGAATGCGCCGTAGGCGTCGTTCATGATCGGGAAGTCCTCGCGCTTGGTGAGGTACACGCGCAGCATGACGACGTCATCGAACGTCGCGCCGGAGGCCTCGACGATCGCTTTGACATTCTCGAGCGTGCGGGTCGTCTGCGCCGCGACGTCACCGGGGTAGAGGTACTCGTTGGTCACGGCGTCGACCGGGCCCTGGCCGGAGACCTGGACGAAGGGGCCCTTGCGCACGCCCTGCGAGAAGGTGTGGGCGGGAGCGGGGGCGGCGTCGGTGGAGATACGGGTCTTCGCAGTCATGAGGCCAGCCTAGTAGCCTTGTTAGATGCCTCAACAAATTGCGGATGCCGTGGACGGAGCCCCCGGAGAGGCCCTGGTGCTCAGCGCCGACAAGGCCGCGCAGGGTCAAGTGCGCGTGTACCGTGGGGCGACCGTGGTCGACGGCACGGGTGCGGATCGCTTCGTCGCCGACGTCGCGGTCGAGGGCGCGCGCGTGGTCGCGGTGGTGCGGGAGGGCGCGGAGTCGCCGACCCTCGTGCTGCCCGAGGGGGCGATCGAGGTCGACGCCCGCGGACTCGTGCTCGCACCGGGGTTCATCGACATGCACGCCCACAGCGACCTCGCGGTGCTCGCCGGCGCCGCGCACGACGCGAAGATCCTGCAGGGGGTCACCACCGAGGTCATCGGCCAGGACGGACTCGGCTACGCGCCGCTCGACGACGCGACCGCACCCGTGATCGCCGCGCAGATCGCCGGCTGGAACGGGCCGACCACCGCGCCGTGGCGAACCGTCGCCGATCTGCTCGACGCGATCGATCGCGCATCCGTCGCGAACGCCGCGATGCTGGTGCCGCAGGGCAACCTGCGGATGATCGTGGTGGGTCACGAGAACCGTCCGGCGACGAGCGACGAGACCGCTCGGATGTGCGCGCTGCTCGCCGACTGCCTCGACGCGGGCGCCTTCGGCATGTCGAGCGGTCTCACCTACACGCCGGGGATGTACGCCGACACCGACGAGCTCGAGGCGCTGTGCCGGGTCGTGGCCGAACGCGGCGGATACTGGGCCCCGCACACGCGCAGCTACGGCGGATCCGCGCTCGATGCCTATCGTGAGGCGCTCGACATCGGCCGGCGCACCGGGTGCCCGATCCACCTCACGCACGCGACCATGAACTTCGCCCCGAACCGTGGGCGCGCAGGCGACCTTCTCGAACTCATCGATCAGGCGATCGCCGACGGCGTGGATGCGACGCTCGACACCTATCCCTACCTGCCGGGGGCGACGACGCTCGCTGCGCTCCTTCCGAGTCGGCTCTCCGAGACCGGCTCGCTGCTGCGCACGCTCGCAGACCTCGACGACGCCGGACGCGAGCGCGTGCGGGTCGAGCTCGAGGAGATCGGCTGCGACGGGTTCCACGGGGAGCGGGCGGACTGGACGCAGATCCAGATCTCCGGCACCGCCAACCCGGAGCTGGGCGACCTCGTGGGACGCACCATCGCCGAGATCGCCGCGACCGAGGGTCGTCGCGCGGTCGACGTGGTGCTCGACACGATCATCGCGGATGCCGGAGCCACGGGCATCCTCATGCACATCGGCGACGAGGCCAACGTGCAGGCGATCATGCGCCATCCGCGGCACACGGCGGGGAGCGACGGCATCCTGATCGGTGCGCGACCTCACCCGCGGGGACGCGGCACCTTCGCCCGCTATCTGGGTCACTACGTGCGCGAGCTCGGCATCCTCACGCTCGAGGAGGGCGTGCGGCATCTGTCGGGTACACCCGCGCAGCGCCTCGGCCTCGACCGCGGCGATGCGCCCCGAGGCGTGATCCGCGAGCGGGCGACCGCCGACCTCGTCCTCTTCGACGCACGGACGATCGCCGCGGGGGCCACGTTCGAGTCTCCTCTCGAGCCGCCCGTGGGCGTGGTCGAGGTGCTGGTCGGGGGAGTGCCGGTCGTGGCGGACGGCGCGGTCACGGGCGCCACCCCCGGTCGGGCGCTGCGCATGCCGCCGGCGCCCCACCGCGCGACCGTGCCCCGGATCGCCGCGCGCATCGACGAGAACGCGCCGGGGTTCCGGTGGTCCACGCGCACGCCGGTCGTCGGAGCGGACGACCTGGTCGCCGCGATCCGCCGGCTCGGCGGCGGCGAACGGGCGGAGGACCGGGGTGAGGCGGTTCCCGCCATCCGACTCCGCGTCGATGCCGCGCTGGCCGAGGCTCCCGATTCCGAGGGGCGCATCGGCGCCGAGGCCTTCCGCCTGTCGGTCGATGCCGGGGGGATCGAGATCGTCGGCGCGACACCGGCCGGCGTCTTCCGCGGCGCGACCGTGCTGCGTCAGCTGCGCGATCCCGATGCGGAGGCGGAGGCGGACGCCGTGATCCCGGCCGGCGTCTGGCAGGGCTCGCCGGCGTACGGCTGGCGCGGGGCGATGCTCGACGTCGCCCGGCACTTCCGTCCGGCCGACGACGTACGCCGCCTCATCGACCTCCTCGCCGATCACCACCTCACCGTGCTCCACCTGCACCTCACCGATGACCAGGGCTGGCGCTTCGAGGTGCCGGGATATCCCCGTCTGACCGGGATCGGTGCACGGCGCGAGGCCACGCAGCGCGGCCACGGCCCGCTCGCGACCGTGGAGCCGGGTGTGCACGAGGGCTTCTACACGCAGGCCGAGCTGCGCGAACTCGTCGCCTACGCGGCGGAGCGCTTCGTCACGCTGGTTCCGGAGGTCGAGCTGCCCGGTCACATCCAGGCGGCTCTCTCGGCCTACCCCGAACTCGGCAACGTCGACGTGGGTGAGCCGATCACCGGCCCCTGGGAGCGCTTCGGAGTGAACCCGCGCACGCTCGCGCCCACCGAAGCATCGCTCGCGTTCGGGAGGGCGGCCATCGATGCGCTCTGCGACGTGTTCGACGCGGAGTGGATCGGCATCGGCGGCGACGAGGTACCGGTCACCGAATGGGCGGAGAGCCCGGCGGCGCAGGCGCGCATGGCCGAGCTCGGTCTCGCCGACCCGCACGACGTGCAGCCTTGGTTCACCGCGCACTTCGCCGCTCACGTGCGGAGCCGCGGTCGCACCGCGCTCGCCTGGGACGAGGTGCTCGAGGGCGATGTTCCCGAGGGAGTGCGCATCCTCGCCTGGCGCGGCCCCGTGGCGATGCGCGAAGCGGTGCGCCGCGGCATCCCGGTCATCGCCTGTCCCGACCTCGAGGTGTACCTCGACTACGCGCAGGCGGATTCGGCCGAGGAGCCCATCCGCGTCGGGCCGCCGCTGACCATCGAGCGCAGCTACTCGCTGCGGATCGAGGAGGGCGCGGTCGGCGGGCAGGCGAACGTCTGGACAGAGCACCTGCCCACGCGGGACCGTGTGGATTTCGCGATGTTCCCGCGCCTCGCGGCGATCGCCGAGCGGCTCTGGGAGGGTGGGGATCCCGCGCCGTTCGACGACTTCGCGCGCCGGCTCCCCACGCACCTGCGGCGCCTCGCGGCCGCCAGGGTGCGGTACCGTTCCCCTGACGGTCCCTCGCCCGTGCAGCGGCGACCCGGCGTGCCGGGCAAACCGATGACGATCGAGGCCCGCGAGCAGATCGTCGCGGGCCTCGTCGCACGCCTCGTCACGGGGGCGGAAACGGCTCCCGACGAGGCCGTCACACAGAAGTAACGTTTCGGTAACCTCGCGGACTCGCTCGGCGAGCGGGGTTGCGTAAATTATGTTCGTAAGGTCTACTAACAAACATGTCCGTGTCGGATGAACAGCGCCCCGCATCGTCGTCGGAGTACGTCGATGCGAATACGCACGCCTTCGGACCCGGCCGCCACCTGCGCTCGCGGTCGAAGGTCCTCCCCGAGCACGCGCGCGGCCACAATCGTGCCCTCGTGCTGCAGACGCTGTACCACGCCGGCGCGATGAGCCGAGCGGACCTCTCGCGTGAGACGGGCCTGACGCGAGTCACCATCTCCGACCTCGTGGCGGAGTTCATCGCCGACGGGATCGTCATCGAGATGGGCGTGCGCGAGACCGCCGGTCCCGGCAAGCCGCCGATCCTCATCGACATCGACCGCGTCGGCCACCAGATCCTCGGACTCGACCTCTCGGGACCGCACGCGTTCATCGGAGCCGTGCTCAGCCTCGACGGCGACGTGCTCGAGCGCCGCGAGGTGCCCCGGCCCGAGTCCGCCGACGGCGACGCGGCCTACGCCGCCACGCTCGAGCTCGCACGCTCGCTGGTCGCCGCCTCGACGCGCCCGCTGCTCGGCGTCGGCATCGGCACCCCCGGTGTCGTGCGCCCCGACGGCATCGTGCTGAGCTCGCCGAACCTGGGCTGGACGAGCTTCCCCCTCGAGGCCAAGCTCGGCGCCGACCTCGACCTCCCCGTGCTCGCCCGCAACGACGCCAACGCCGCCGTGCTGGCCGAGTACACCTTCGGCGAGGCGAAGGCCGACTTCATGCTCATCAAGATCGGCCGCGGTGTCGGCGCCGGTCTCATCACCGGCAGCCAGCCGCTGCTCGGCAGCCGCTTCGCCGCCGGTGAGATCGGTCACGTCACGGTCGGCACCGACGGGGGGCCGCGCTGCGCCTGCGGGAAGGACGGATGCCTGGAGGCATGGCTGAGCGAGACGCGCCTGAGCGAGGCCGTCGCCGCCGACCCGTCGGCCCGCGACGAGATCCTCCGCGACGCCGGCACCCGCATGGCGATCGCCATCGCCCCGATCGTCGCCGCCCTCGACCTCTCGGAGGTCGTGCTCTCGGGTCCCGCCGACCTGCTCGACGGCATCCTCATCGACGCGGCCGTCGAGACCCTGCACGCCCGCACGCTGGAAGGCGTGTTCGAGGACGCTCTCATCCGCCTCACCGTGCAGGACGACATCGTCCTCCGCGGAGCCGCGGTGATGGTGCTCTCGGGCCAGCTGGGAGTCTCGTGACCCGTACGACCCCGAGCCCCGGCATCCCGGAGCTCGCGACTCGTCGAGGCGCCGGCGAGTCCGCGGGCGGCGCCGTGCGCGTCGGACTCGACGTCGGCGGCACCAAGATCGATGCCGTCGCGGTCTCGCCGTCGGGCGAGATCATCGGACGCCTGCGGCGCCCCACCGGGTGGGGCGATGACGCCGTGGTCGAGAGCATCGTGCTCGCCGTGCGCGCGCTGGCCGCGGAGAACGCGATCGCGATGGCCGACATCGGCTCGGTCGGCATCGGCATCCCCGGGCTCGTCGACGTCGAGAGCGGGCGCGTCCTGCACGCGGTCAACCTCGGCGTCGAGTCGCTCGACCTCGCCGCCCGAGCCCAGGCCGAGCTCGGCATCCCCTTCCGCGTCGAGAACGACGTCAAAGCCGCAGCGCTCGGCGCTGCCGTGCTGCGCGGAGCGACCGGATCCATGGCCTACCTCAACCTCGGCACGGGTGTCGCCGCCGGCATCGTGATCGACGGCCGCATCCACCGCGGCTCCCGGGGCACCGCCGGGGAAGTGGGGCACATCTCCGTCGACCCCCGCGGACGCGTGTGCGGGTGCGGGCAGCGCGGCTGCATCGAGACCCTCTGCGGCGGCGGCGCACTCGCCAAGGCCTGGGGCAGGCCCGGCGCGCTCCCGGTCAAGGACATCATCGAGGCGGCCGACGCCGGCGACGCCGACGCGATCCGCCTCCGCGCCGATCTGCACCACGGGGGAGCAGCCGCCGTGCGCGTGCTCGTGCTCTCCGCGGATGTCGACACCGTCATCATCGGCGGCGGACTCACCGCTCTCGGCCCGCGCCTGGAGGACGGCATCCGCTCGGCCCTGCAGGCGGATGCCGAGACGTCGCCGTTCATGCGATCGCTCCACCTCGATGAGCGCATCGAGATGCTTCCCGCGGGGTCACCCGCTGCCGCCTTCGGTGCCGCGCTCGTCGGCGCCGCCGTCCCCGAGAAGGAGATCGTCTTCCATGGCTGAGGTCGTCATCGTCGAGAGCAAGGAAGCCGCCGGCTCCCTGGTCGCCACCGAGATCGTCGAGCTGCTCGACGCACGCGCGGACGCCGTGCTGGGTCTCGCGACCGGGTCGACCCCGCTCCCCGTGTACGAGGCGCTGCGCGTGCAGCTCGCCGGTCGCGACCTCTCGCAGGTGCGCGGCTTCGCGCTCGACGAGTACGTGGGCATCGACCCGCACCACCCCGAGAGCTACCGCTCGGTCATCACGCGCGAGGTCGTCGAGCCGCTCGGCCTCGACCCCCGCCGCATCCACGTTCCCAACGGAGCGATGGAGACGATCCAGCACGCCGGCGACGACTACGAGGCCGCGATCGCCGCCGCGGGAGGCGTCGACCTGCAGATCCTCGGGATCGGAACCGACGGTCACATCGGCTTCAACGAGCCCGGCTCGTCGTTCGCCTCGCAGACCCGGGTGAAGACGCTCACGGCACAGACCCGCGAGGACAACGCGCGCTTCTTCGACTCGATCGACGACGTTCCGATGCACTGCATCACGCAGGGACTCGGCACGATCCTGAAGGCACGCCACCTCGTGCTGCTCGCGTTCGGTGAGGGCAAGGCCGAGGCCGTGGCCGCCGCCGTCGAGGGCCCGCTCACGGCGTCGCTGCCGGGCTCGGCGATCCAGCTGCACCCGCACGCGACCGTCGTCGTCGACGAGGCCGCCGCATCGCGTCTCGCGCAGGCGGACTACTACCGCTACACGTTCGCGAACAAGCCGGCCTGGCAGGGCATCTGAGCGCGCTCGGACGAGCAGCGGGCCCGCGTCAGGGCTGAGGCGTCACTCCACGCGGAGCGGGCCACGCCTCAATGCGGAGCGGGCCACGCCAGCGGCAGCAGGTGCTCGACGCTGAGGGGAGCGAGGGGGAGCGCCGACACGTCGTCGGGCGTGATCCAGCGCAGCTCCTCGAGTTCGGCCCGCACGCTCACCTCGCTCGGGTCGATCGTCGTGCGGAACGCGTCGGCGATCACCCGGTGGCCCGGTTCGTTCGCGGCTGCCGAGACGAACCGTCCGAGGGGTTCGATCGCGCTCTCGTCGAGCTCGAGTCCGAGCTCCTCGTGCAGTTCGCGCAGCAGCGTCTGCGCGGGCGTCTCGCCGTGCTCGGGTTTGCCGCCGGGCTGCATGAACCGGGTGGTGCCGCGCTTGCGCACGACGAGCACGCGTCCGGCGCCGTCGTCGATGATCGCCGCGCTCACATGGATGTCAGGCATCGGGGGCGAACACCTTTCCCGGGTTGAGGATGCCGAGCGGGTCGAACACCCGCGCGATCTGCCGCTGCAGCTCCCACTGGTCGTCGCCGAGCTCGTCGGCGAGCCAGCGGCGCTTGAGGGTGCCGATCCCGTGCTCGCCGGTCAGCGTGCCCCCGAGGGCGATCGCCGCGCGGAAGAGGTCGTCCGCCGCCTGCCATACCTGCGCGGGCGTCTCGGCACCCGCGAACAGGAAGTTCGGGTGCAGGTTGCCGTCTCCCGCGTGCGCGACGGTGGGGATCGTGAGTCCGTACTGCCGCTCGATGCGCGCGATCTCGTCGAACATCGCCGGCATCGCGCTGCGCGGCACCGAGACGTCTTCGATGAGGGCGGTGCCCAGCGATGCCATCGCCTGGTGCATCGACCGGCGGATCGCCAGCAGGCGCTCGCCCTCGACGGGGTCGTGCGTCACGGCGACGGTGCCCTGGTGGACGCGCAGGATCTCGGCGATCGCATCGGCCTCCGCCTCGGAGGCGGGCCCGTCTGTCTGGATCGTGAGCTGCGCGGCACCCGGCGTGGGGGCGGGGAGGTCGAGGACGGTGTGCACGGCGGCGAGGCTCGCGGCGTCCATCAGCTCCATGATCGCGGGCTGCGCGCCCGAGGCCGTGACGGCGGCGGAAGCGGTCGCGGCGCTGCGGACGTCGGGGAACGTCGCGGCGATCGTGCAGACCGTGCCGACGACGCGGCGGCGCAGCTTGAGCGTGGCGCCGACGACGACGCCGAGGGTGCCCTCCGAGCCGATCACGAGCGACGTCAGGTCGAGACCGGTGACGCCCTTCACGCTGCGGTGGCCGAGATGCAGCAGGCGGCCGTCGGCCAGGACGAGGTCGACCGCCAGTACGGCATCCCGCACCACACCGTACTTGGCGCACAGCAGCCCGCCCGCGCCGGTGGCGATGTTGCCCCCGACCGTCGAGATCTCTCGGCTCGCGGGATCGGGCGCCCACCACACGCCGTGCTCGGCGAGGAGACGGTTGAGATCGGCGTTCAGGATGCCGGGTTCGACGACCGCGAGAAGGTCGTCGGGACGCACTTCGAGCACCGCGGTCATGCGGGCGGTGGAGAGGACGATCTCCCCCTCGCCGGCGTTCGCGGCTCCGGCGAGGCCGGTGCCGGCGCCCCGCACGACGACGGGGGTGCGGGTCGCGGTCGCGATGCGCATCGTCTCCTGCACGTGCGCGACGGTCTCGGCGTGCACGATGGCGAGGGGGCGCCCCTCGGCGGCATGTCCGGAGCGGTCGGCCCTCGCCTCCTCGAGCGCAGCCGCGCGCGTGTCGACGAGATCGCCGAGGGCCGCGGTCAGCTGCGCGAGGACGCTCATCCGAGTGCGCGTCGTCCGCTGATGAGACCGGTGACGATCGCGACGAGGGCGAAGGCCGATCCGACCAAGGCCTGATCCATCGACCACCAGGCGATCGTGACGCCCACGTAGATGAGCAGCTCGACGGCGGCGCGCAGGAACGGGTGCACCCGCAGCACGGGGCGCGGCGAGAGGAACAGCGCCCAGACGAGGATCACGACGACCGGGGCGCCGATGCCCACCACGATGCTCCAGGGGAGATCCCAGGTGGCGAAGCCCCAGAGCGCGAGAGAGGCGACGGCCACCACCAGCACGACGGCACGGATGACGTCGATGACCGTGATGACGGGGCGCTCGACGCCGGGTACGGGGGTGGGATCCTGGGGCATGGATCCAGTCTATTCGGCGGGAACCGGCTCCTCGTCCGGTACCACGACGACCTCGGGCGTCACCGCGGTGTCGACCCGGGCATCCGTCTCGGCGGGAGCGGTCTCCACTGCGGGCTCGTCCTCGACGGGTGCCGGGGCGGGCTGCTCGACCGGGGCTTCCTCGACGACTGCCGGCTGGTCCGCGGGCGCGGACTGCTCAGTCGTTACGTCGGCCTGGCTATCCTCAACCGGCTGTTCGTCGACTGACACGGGGTCGATCTCACCGGGAGCCTCCACGAAACCACACGGCACGTTCTCGGGGTTGACCAAGTCAGCGAGGAACACTGGTTCGGACCGGTCTCCACTCTTGACTTCCTTGTCGTTGTTCACAATGAAGTAGGAAATTGACACCTTGCCAAACACGATCTCGAGAACGGACGGTTGGAACTCGATCGTTCCTGTTCCCTCTGTATCGATCGTGGCGGAGTCTGTCTGACGTTCAGCGTCGAGCAGCCCGAGGTACGGCTGAACTTGAGCGCCTGGCGCGCCCTCCACCTGAAGGGTATAGACAGTGATCTCGAGGTTTCCGCGCTCAGGGGGCAGGCATCTGACCGACGCTGAAAGGATGCTCGGCTCGCCCTCCGGAAGAACGGCCTCGACGGGCGGCTCTTCTTCTTCCTCGTCCGGAGGCGTCGTCGGAGTGGGGGTAGGAGTGGGCGTAGGCGTAGGCGCAGGGGTGGGTACCGTCCCGGGACCCGAATCGCCGCCGGAGCCCGGAGCCGGATTCGCCGGAGTCGTGACGACGGGGGCCGCGGGGACGTCCGTGCCGGTGTCGGCATCCGTCTCGTCGTCGGCCACCGGGGGAACGGTCTCGTCCTTCGGCTTCTCGACGGGCTCGTCGAGCTCGTCATCCACGGGTTCGGTGCTCATCGACGCGTCCGGTCCGACGTCCGAGGAGATCGACGACGAATCGGAGTCGCCGGCACTCGGCAGCGACGTCGACGGGTTCGCCCCGGCCAGGCCGGGGATGATCGTCGCCGCGGCGACGACACCGGCCACCACGAGAGCGGCCGAACCGGCGCCGACGAGGGCGCCCATGCCCGACAGCATCCCGCCGGATGCTCCGGCCGAACCGCCGGCAGACCCGCCGGCACCACCGCCGGCCGACCCGCCTGCTCCGCCGGCACCGCCGGCTCCCGCACCGCCGGCGGTCGAGCCCGCCGCGAGGGCGCCGGATCCGCCGTCGCCGGCGACCACGCCGCCGGGGACGCTGGAGGGCATGGCCGCGAGGGCGACGATCGGTGCGCCGCCGCCCTGCAGGGTCGCCAGGTACCCCGCGGCGCCCGTGACGCCGAGCACGAGGGGGAGCAGCACGAGTGCGAGGCGCTTGGAGACGTCCTTCGCCTCGGCGGCCACGATCATGCAGCGGGCGCACTCGTCGAGGTGCGCCTCGATGCGACGGTGGTCACGCGATCCGAGATTGCCGCGCGAGTAGGCGCCGAGGTGCTCGATCGTCCACTGGCACTCCGAGCCCGGGGCCGAGCTGCGCAGGTGCGCCTGGATCCACGCCTCGCGAAGACCCTCGCGGGCGCGGAACGCGAGCTGTGAGACCGCGCCAGACTTCATGCCCAGGAGCGGAGCGACCTCCTGCGGCCGCATCTGCTCGATCTCGGTGTACCAGAGCACTTCCTGCCAGCGCGTGGGGAGACTGCGGAACGCCTGCGCGGTGAGGCTGCGATCGAGGGCGTCGTTCGATGCCTGGTCGGTGCTGTCGGGGTCGGCGACCGCGTCGAGCTCGTCCATCGCGTCTTCGCGGCGCGAGCGACCCCAGGCGGCGGCCGTGTTGCGGATGCTGGTGAAGAGGTAGGCGCGGAACGAGCCGTTGGGCCCACCGCCCTTGACGATCGCCTGGTAGATGCGGGTGTACGACTCCTGCACGAGGTCGTCGGGGTCGATCGATGAGGTGACCGAGCGTGCGACCGCGATCCCCGAGGGGTAGTGGCGACGCCAGAGTTCTCCGAACGCCCCCGTGTCACCCGAACGGGTGCGGAGGATGAGGTCTGCGTCGGCGATCGTGTCGTCGATGTGAGGAGTGTTCTCTTCGTGCACTGTGATCCCTCGGTCGTGGGGCACGGGTATGTGCCTTCACAGAGTGAGACGCGCGATGGGCCGGATCATCACGCGAGTTCTCCATTCTCTCTCGGAACTCGCCCGAGGGCCAGCCCTCGCCGGAGTTCGCCGGCGAAAAAGTCTGGAAAAGAAAAGCCTGTTCAGAAGCAAATATTCACGAGTCTCAGAACTTTTCTCAGATTTTTTCCCAGGTTCGCGTAATGAATCGGGCTGCACGTCGTCTCATCTGTAGAGACAGCCACGACGAACTCCACCGGGGGGCGGGGTTCGGGCTCCGATGCAGGGGGTTCACGCATCGGTCGGGCGGGTCGGGAGCCTCGGGGGAGGAGTTCTCGGCCCCCCTCTCTACGTGGGGGAACCCGAGGGTGCCGATCCGGGGGGATCGGCACCCTCCACTCTCTCTGCGCGAAGGGACCGGAGCCGCCTGCGCTGCGCGTCGGCGCGCGGTGGAAGGATCTAGGCCCTGCGGGGTCGCGCCCCGACCCACACGCGCGCCACGCGCAGTTCTGCATCGAGCAGCACGGCATCGCCCACCATTCCGGTGCGCAGCGCACCCAGCTCCGAGGCGAAGCCCACGGCTCCGGCCGGGGTCTCGGTCAGCGCACGCACCGCGTCAACGAGCGCGACGCCCGCGGCGACCGCGCGCCGCAGAGCCTCGTCCTGGGTGAGCGTCGAGCCGGCGATCGCCCCCGTCTCGACGGTGCGGGCGATGCCGTTCTCGACCGTCACGCTCACCGCGCCCAGGTCGTAGCGGCCGTCCGCGCTCCCCGCTGCGGCCATGGCATCCGTGATCAGGGCCACGCGCCCGGGAGCGGCGTCGAACACGAGCTTGACGACGTGCGGATCGAGGTGCACGTCGTCGGCGATCGCCTCGAGCACCACGCGGTGATCGGCCGCGGCGGCGAGCACGGGCCCCGGAGCGCGGTGGTGGATGCCGGGCATCGCGTTGAACGCATGGGTGAGGATCGACGCCCCCGCCTCGAACGCGGCGACCGACATTGCGGCATCCGCATCGGTGTGGCCGACGGCGGCCGCGGAGCCTGCCGCGACGATCCGGCGGATCGCGTCGAGTCCGCCGGGAAGCTCCGGGGCGATCGTGATCTGACGGATCGTTCCGCGACCCGCGGCGAGCAGCCGGTCGACGTCATCGGGCAGCGGTGCGCGCAGGAGCGACGGGTCGTGGGCACCGTGGTGCCCCGGATCGAGGAACGGCCCCTCGAGGTGCGAGCCGAGGATGTCGGCATCCGTGTGCACGAGTTCGGCGATCTGCGCGGCGCTGTGTGCGAGTTCATCGAGCGGAGCCGTCACCAGCGACACCACGGCGCGGGTCGTGCCGTGCGCGCGGTGCAGGTCGCGCGCGGTGCGGACGGAGTCGACGCCGTCGTCGAACGATGCGCCGGCCCCGCCGTGCCCGTGGATGTCGACGAAGCCGGGCGTGAGAAGCGCACCGGGGCCGGCGACGGATGCCGCGTCGACGACCTCGTCGGCGGGCGCCCAGTCGACGCCCGTGCCGCGTGCGGCGACCCGGCCGTCGTCGAAGCGCACCCAGGCGTCGTCGACGATCTCGCCGCGATCCACGACGCGCGCGGAGTGGACGACCAGGCTTCCGGTCGCTGCAGGGTGGACGCTCATCGATCGCTCCAGGGGATGTCTGCGACGGGGTGGAATCGGGTCCCCTCAGCCTTCCACAGCGGCGCGAGGGCACCGAGCCGCTCGCGGAACGACGACCATTCGCGTCCCTCTCCATGCTGTGGCGACCAGGCGATCTCGGCCTCTGCGGCGGCGCGCGGGAAGACGAGCAGCTCGACGTCGTCGATCGTGCGCGTGGTCTCCGACCACAGCGGTGCCTCGGTGCCGAGGATCGCCGCATCGGGCACGTCGAGCACGGCGGTCGGCTCCCACTCGTACGCGGTTCGCACGTCGATCACGGCGGCCCAGGTGAGGCCGAGGGGGAACTCCTCGTCGTACTTCATGTCGAGGTACGTGGCATCCGCGGCCGACATGATCAGCGCCCCGCCGCGTTCCACGAAGTGCGCGGCCTCGGCGGCGTGCGAACCGGTGGGGACCTTCATGCCCCAGTACTGCCCGATCGTGCCCTCGGCGATGCCGTCGGCGGCACCCATCTCGTGCCAGGCGACGGGGATCTTCCCGGCATCCACGACGATCTGCGTCGCGCGCTCGGCGAAGTGGTCGAAGTCCTCCTGCGACGTGCCCAGCGACTCGTCGCCGCCGATGTGGAGGTACGGGCCCGGGGTCATCTCGGCGAGCTCGCGCACGACGTCGCGCACGAAGTCGTAGGTGCGCTCCTCGCGGATGCGCACGCTCGAGTGGCCGACGCCCCAGCCGAGGTACGTCTCTCCCGCGACGGGCAGGGGCTGCCCCAGCGTCTCGGACTGCGCCACGAGGGCGTCGTTGAGCACCGGCGCCTCGACGAGCTCGGGGTAGGCGACGCCGACCGCGTGGGTGTGCCCTGGCAGATCGATCTCGGGGATCAGCACCATGTGCCGCGACGCCGCGTGGGCGACGATCTCGCGGTAGTCGTCCTTCGTGTAGAAACCGCCGGGGTCGCCGCCGGCCGACGTCGCCGATGACCGCTCGGTGAGCAGCGGCCAGGAGTCGATGTGCACCCGCCACCCCTGATCGTCGGTGAGGTGCAGGTGCAGGCGGTTGAACTTGAGTGCGCTGGTGGCGTCGATGAACCGCTTCACCTCGGCGACGTCGAAGAAATGGCGGGCGACGTCGAGCATCACTCCGCGATGCGTGAAGCGCGGGGCGTCGTCGATCTCGACGTACGGCAGGCTCCAGCCCTCGTCGTCCTCGCGGAGCAGCTGCAGCAGGGTCTGCACGCCGTAGAACAGGCCGGCCTCGTCGGCGCCGATGATCTCGACGTGCGTGCCGACCGACAGGCGGTAGCCCTCGGATGCCGCGGCGTCGGCGTCGATGCGCAGCACGATGTCGCCCGGGGCCGGGGTGTGCGCGGAGGCGTCGACGGAGGTGAGGGGAGGGGCGCCGCGCCGTGCGGCCGCGGCCGTCAGGACGTCGGCCGCGGGGGAGGAGCCGTGCACGCGCGTCGTCGCGGTGATCGGCATCCGTCCTTCGTGCACGACGGCTGCGGCGGGCACCGGGACGAGCGGAAGCTGATGTGTAAAGACCATGAACAAACCCTAGCCGCGCGGCGGGGAGTCGACCAGGGGGAATCCGGTATGCTCGTTCTGTCGCGACTGGCGTCTGGGTGGGTTACCACCGGGGAGCGACCGACCACGGAATTCGACCGCGCGCCTGGGCCGATGAGAACACCCTTCGAATCCGTCGTCAGAGGAGCCCGTCATCATGACCGACCGTTACTTCAACGCCCCGCTCGCCGAGGTCGATCCCGAGATCGCCGAGGTGCTCGACCGCGAGCTGAAGCGTCAGCAGACCTTCCTCGAGATGATCGCGTCCGAGAATTTCGTGCCCGTCTCGGTGCTGCAGTCGCAGGGCTCCGTGCTCACGAACAAGTACGCCGAGGGCTACCCCGGCCGTCGCTACTACGGCGGCTGCGAAGAGGTCGACGTCGCCGAGGAACTCGCGATCTCGCGGGCGAAGAGCCTGTTCGGCGCCGAGTTCGCGAACGTCCAGCCGCACTCCGGCGCCTCGGCCAACGCCGCCGTGCTGCACGCGATCGCGCGCCCCGGCGACACGCTCCTCGGCCTCTCGCTCGACCAGGGCGGCCACCTCACGCACGGCATGAAGATCAACTTCTCGGGCCGTCTCTACGACATCGTCGCCTACGGCGTGAACCCCGAGACCTCGGTCATCGACATGGACGAGGTGCGTCGCCTCGCGATCGAGCACAAGCCGAAGGTCATCATCGCCGGCTGGTCGGCCTACCCCCGCACGCTCGACTTCGCGGCGTTCCGCGCGATCGCCGACGAGGTCGGCGCACTGCTCTGGGTCGACATGGCGCACTTCGCCGGTCTCGTCGCCGCGGGCCTGCACCCGAACCCGGTGCCCCACGCCCACGTCGTCTCGTCGACCGTGCACAAGACGATCGGCGGCCCTCGCTCGGGCTTCATCCTCACGAACGACGCCGACATCGCCAAGAAGATCAACACGGCCGTGTTCCCGGGCCAGCAGGGCGGCCCGCTCATGCACGTGATCGCCGCCAAGGCAACCGCGTTCAAGCTCGCCGCGACCCCCGAGTTCGCCGAGCGACAGGAGCGCGTGCTGCGCGGCGCCGCGCTGATCGCCGAGCGCCTCTCGCAGCAGGACGTCAAGGATGCCGGCATCGCCGTGCGGTCCGGTGGCACCGACGTGCACCTCGTGCTGGTCGACCTGCGCGAGGCCGAGATCGACGGCAAGCAGGCCGAAGACCTGCTGCACGACATCCACATCACGGTGAACCGCAACGCCGTACCGAACGACCCGCGTCCGCCCATGGTCACCTCGGGTCTGCGCATCGGCACCCCGGCGCTCGCCACCCGCGGGTTCGGCGACACGGAGTTCACCGAGGTCGCCGACATCATCGCGCTGGCACTGCAGCCGGGTGCCGACGTCGAGGCTCTCCGCGCCCGCGTCGACGCGCTCGCGGCCGGCTTCCCGCTCTACCCGGACCTGCAGCAGTGACCGCGGTCGTCCTCGACGGCAAGGCGGCATCGGCCGAGATCAAGGCCGAGCTGACCGAGCGCGTCGCTGCGCTGCGCGCCCGCGGGATCACCCCGGGCATCGCCACGGTGCTCGTCGGTGCGGACCCCGCGTCGCAGCTGTACGTGGGCATGAAGCACCGCCAGTCCGAGGCGATCGGGATGAACTCGATCCAGCGCGAGCTGCCGGCCGATGCCACGCAAGAGCAGGTCGAGGCGCTGATCGACGAGCTCAACGCCGACCCCGACTGCCACGGCTACATCGTGCAGCTGCCGCTGCCGAAGCACCTCGACACCGATGCGATCCTCGAGCGGATCGACCCGGCGAAGGACGCCGACGGACTGCACCCGACGAACCTCGGTCGCCTGGTGCTCAACGTCAACAGCCCGATCCACACCCCGCTGCCGTGCACGCCGCGCGGCGTGATCGAGCTGCTGCTGCGCAACGACTACGACCTGAAGGGCAAGCACGTCGTGGTCGTCGGCCGCGGCGTCACGATCGGCCGCTCGATCGGGCTGCTGCTCACGCGCCGCGACATCAACGCGACCGTGACGCTCACCCACACGGGCACGGTCGACATGCCGCGCTACCTCCGCGAGGCCGACGTGATCGTGGCCGCCGCGGGCGTCGCGCACCTCATCCGTGCCGAGGACGTCAAGCCCGGTGCCGCCGTGCTCGACGTCGGTGTGACCCGCACGACCGACCCCGAGACGGGCAAGAGCGTCGTCTCCGGCGACGTGCACCCCGACGTGGCCGAGGTCGCCGGCTTCCTCTCGCCGAACCCGGGCGGGGTCGGCCCGATGACCGTCGCGCTGCTCATGACGAACGTGGTCGAGGCGGCAGAGCGCCTCGCCTGAACGAAGACGCTGACGGCATCCCGCTCGACGGATGCCGTCAGCGTCGGCGCACGCGCGCCTGCACGCTGTCGTAGACCTCGGAGGCCTTCGCCTGCAGCTTGTCGTCGACCTGGTCGTAGATCATCCACCCGACCAGCAGCAGGAGCGGCGGGATCACGTAGCCCCAGAACCCGCGGGCGTCGACGCCGCTCAGCCACACCGTGAGCGCCCAGACGATCAGTTCGACCAGGTACACGAGCACGTACTGGACGACCTTCTCGCCCGCCTTCGTACGGTCGGCGGCCGACTTAGCAGCGGATCGGCGGAAGGCGGCAGCCAGCGTCGGCTTCACGAACAGCGCGGCGAGGGTGAGGATGATCGCCGCCCAGAACGCGTGCCATCCCACCGAGACGCCCCGCAGCAGCAGGCCGATCAGCAGCAGAACCACCACGTTGAACACGTAGAGCGAGCCGAACCGCACGATTGCCTTCTTCATGGGATCAGAATCCCACAGCCCGCGCGGAGTGCGCATCCCCGGAGCGACCGGGGACGATGTCAGTGCTGGCCGCCGAGCGAGCTCTGCACGTTCGAGATGCGGGCGTGCTCGTCGAAGCTGAAGGTGGCGGATCCCGTCGCGTCGACGACGGTCGCACCCGAGAAGGCCTCGTCGGTCCAGGTGAGGGTCCAGCCGGCGAGCCGGGCGAGATCCCACACCGCGGTGCGCGCGTCGGACAGGGAGAAGCTCGCGAGCATGCGCGGCATGACGATCATGGCGTCGGCCACGGTGAGCTGCGGCAGCGGCGCGTCGAGGAGGAAGACGGCGCGTGTGCCGCCGCCGACGGGAGCCGAGTAGTACGGGGAGCGGCCGGTGAGTTCCACCGCGACGCCGCCGACGGTGTGTGCGGCCGCGGCGATCCAGTCCTCGTCGCCCGAGGCATCCGCGGGGAACGGCACCTCGGCCGAGGTGAGTTCGGCGATGCCGTGCTCCTCTCCGTAGGCGCGCAGCTGCGCGGCGACGCCCTGCGGGTCGCCCTGCGGGTGCGCCCAGGCCCAGAGCATCGAGCGCGGCCCCGGGGCGATCGTGGCGATCAGGTGCGCACGCGTGACGAGCTGACGCGAGGGGTCGGCGTTCGCGGTGAAGGTGAGGGTGCCCGCCGTCATGTCGGCGTCCCAGCGATGCTCGCCCAGCGCATCGGCAGCGGCCGAGAGCTGATCCTGGCGGATCACGGAGTAGAGGGCGGCACGATCGGCGAGAGGCTGGAGCGCAGCGAAGGTCATGCGAACAGTTTCGTGGCTGAGCCTATGAATCCGCCAGTCAGTAGCTCTGTTTCTCACCCCGGTCCGGTGCATCCGAACCACCCGAGGCGATGAACCGCGCGGCGAGAGCCTCGGATGCCCGCGCGAGCAGCGCCACGTCGGCACCGACGGCCACGAAGTCGGCGCCGGCGGCGAGGTAGGCCTCGGCAGCCACCGGATCGAAGGCGTTCACCCCGACCGGGGTTCCGGCCGTCTTCGCCGCGGCGAAGACGCGCTCGACGGCGGCGACGACATCCGGATGCGTCTGCTGACCCAGTAGGCCCATCGAGGCCGAGAGGTCTGACGGGCCGACGAACACGGCATCCACCCCGTCGACGGCCGCGATCTCGCCCGCCGCCTCGACGCCCGCCGCGGTCTCGATCTGCACTGTGAGCGACGTGTGCTGCGCCGAATCGCGCAGGTAGCCGTCGACGCGGTTCCAGCGCGCACTGCGGGCGAGGGCGCTGCCGACACCCCGCACGCCCTCCGGCGGGTAGCGGGTGGCGGCGACCGCGGCCCGCGCCTCCTCGGCGGACGACACCATCGGCACGATCACGTTCTGCGCGCCGAGGTCGAGGATCTGCTTGAGCGCCACGACGTCGTTCGCGGGGGCGCGCACGACCGGCGTCACCGGATACGCGGCGACCGCCTGCAACTGCAGGAGAACCGAAGCGAGCGTGTTGGCGGAGTGCTCCATGTCGATCAGCAGCCAGTCGAGGCCGGAGCCCGCAGCGACCTCGGCGAGCAGCGGGCTGCCCGAGCACACCCACATGCCCACGAGCGGGCGCTCGGATGCCGCGAGTCGGTCGCGGAAGGGGGGATCTAGATGAAGCGGCATGCGATCGTTCCCATCGGTCCGTAGTCGCACAGCACCTCGTCACCGCGCGACACCCACATCGGGCGTGTGAACGATCCTGCCAGGATGATCTCGCCGGCCTCCAGGCGCGCGCCGTGCTGGTGGAACTTGTTCGCGAGCCACGCGACGCCGGTGGCCGGGTGGCCGAGCACGCCCGCGGCGACGCCCGTCTCCTCGATCTCGCCGTTGCGCGACAGCACGCCGGGCACCCAGCGCAGATCGATCTCATCGGGACGCTTGCGCACCGAGCCGAGCACCATCGCCCCGTAGGCGGCGTTGTCGCTGATCGTGTCGACGATCGTGCGGCCCTCGAGCTCGATGTGCGAGTTGAGCACCTCGAGCGCGGGGATCGCGTAGTCGATCGCCGCGAGCGCGTCGTCGAGCGTGCAGTCGGGGCCCTCGAGCGGATGCTTGAGCACGAACGCGAGTTCGACCTCGATGCGCACGTTCGAGAAGTGGTCGACGGGGATCTCGGCGCCGGACTCGTGCACCGTGTCGTCGAACATCACCCCGTAGTCGGGCTCGGTGATGCCCGTCGCCTGCTGCATGGCCTTCGACGTCAGTCCGATCTTGCGGCCCACGAGCGTGCGGCCCGCGGCGATCTGCGTGTCGCGCCACACGCCCTGGATCGCGTAGGAGTCCTCGATCGTCGCCTCGGGCCAACGAGACGTGATCCGGGGGATCACCGTGTGCTCCCGGTCGGCCCGGGCCAATTCTGCGGCGATCTGCGCGATCACCTCTGCTGACAGCATCCGCATCTCCTACAGCTGGTGGCCGAGCTTGTACTCGCCCTGCTTGTACTCGGGCATCGATGCCTCGCCCTCGTCCGGCCGCGTGTACGAGAAGCCGTCGGCGCCGATCGTCACCGCCATCTCGCTGGAGTCGGTGCGGGCGACGACGGGCTGAGGGTTGCCGTCGAGGTCGAGCACGAGCGACGCCTCGGTGTACCAGGAGGGCACGACGGGGTTGCCCCACCAGTCCCGGCGTTGGTTGTCGTGCACGTCCCACGTGATGACGGGGTTGTCGGGGTCGCCCGTGTAGTAGTCCTGCGTGTAGATCTCGACGCGGTGTCCGTCGGGGTCGCGCAGGTAGAGGTAGAAGGCGTTCGAGACGCCGTGGCGGCCGGGGCCGCGCTCGATCGCGTCGGAGCGGCGGAGCGCGCCGAGCTTGTCGCAGATCGCGAGGATGTTGTGCTTCTCGTGCGTGGCGAACGCGACGTGGTGCATGCGGGGCCCGTCTCCGCCGGTCGCCGCGGTGTCGTGCACGGTGGGCTTGCGGCGCATCCATGCGGCGTACACGGTGCCCTCGTCGTCCTGGATGTCCTCCGTGACGCGGAAACCGAGGTCCTGGTAATGGCGCACCGCGCGGGGCACGTCGGGGGTGACCTGATTGAAGTGGTCGAGGCGCACGAGCTCGCCCGGGGTGTGCAGGTCGTAGCGCCACGAGAGGCGCTCGACGTGGGTGGTCTCGAAGAAGAACTCGTAGGGGAAGCCGAGCGGGTCGACCACGCGCACCGAGTCGCCGATGCCCTGCACGAAGCCGTTCGGCTCGCGGCGCACGTCGCAGCCGAGCTCGGTGTAGAAGGCGACGGCGCGGTCGAGGTCTTCCGCGCTGCGCACCCGGTACGAGAACGCGGCGACGGCGGCGATCGGCCCCCGGCGCAGGACGAGATTGTGGTGGATGAACTCCTCGGTCGAGCGCAGATAGATCGCGTCGTCGTCTTCGGCGGTCACGTACAGCCCGAGCACGTCGACGTAGAACTGACGCGAGGCGGCGAGGTCGGTGACCACGAGTTCCATGTAGGCGCAGCGCAGGATGTCGGGCGGCGTGCTGGTCGGTGTCGCGACCGGGTTGTCGGAGTGGATCGGTGCCTCCTGCGACACGTAGTAGCCGGAGGAGGTGAGAGTCTTCTGCGTCTTGTCGGTCATGTCAGCGTCCTTGCTGTCGATTCCTGCGTGACAGGAGGGGGTCAGTTCTTGCCGAAGGTGGGGTTGTGGGCGCCGCCGAGCGTGATGTGCACGCTCTGCTGGTCGGTGTAGAAGTCGATCGAGCGGTAGCCGCCCTCGTGGCCGAGGCCCGAGGCCTTCACGCCGCCGAAGGGGGTGCGGAGGTCGCGCACGTTGTTGCTGTTCAGCCACACCATGCCCGCCTCGACCGACTGCGCGAAGTTGTGGGCGCGCTTCAGATCGTTCGTCCAGATGTAGGCGGCGAGGCCGTACTTCGTGTCGTTCGCGAGCGCGAGCGCCTCGTCGTCGGAGTCGAACGGGGTGATCGCGACCACGGGGCCGAAGATCTCCTCCTGGAAGATCCGGGCGTCGGGGGCGACATCGGCGAAGACGGTCGGGGCGACGAAGTTGCCCTCGTCGAAGCCCTCGGGGCGCCCGCCGCCGGCGACGAGCCGGCCCTCGGACTTGCCGATCTCGACGTAGCTCATCACCTTGTCGTAGTGCTCGGGGTGAACGAGTGCGCCCACCTCGGTCGTCGGGTCGTGCGGGTAGCCGACCTTCACGCGCTTCGCCTGCGCCGCATAGCGCTCGACGAACTCCTCGTAGATCGAGCGTTCGACGAGGATCCGCGAGCCGGCCGTGCAGCGCTCGCCGTTGAGCGAGAAGACGCCGAAGATCGTCGCATCCACCGCGGCCTCGAGATCGGCATCCGCGAAGACCACGGCGGGCGACTTGCCGCCGAGCTCCATCGACAGGCCCTTGAGGAAGGGGGCGGCGTTGCCGAAGATGATCTGCCCGGTGCGGCTCTCGCCGGTGAACGAGATGAGGGGCACGTCCGGATGCTTCACCAGCGCGTCACCCGCATCCTCACCGAGCCCGTTGACGAGATTGAAGACGCCCTGCGGAAGGCCCGCCTCCTCGAAGATCCCGGCCCAGAGCGACGCCGACAGGGGCGTGAACTCGGCGGGCTTGAGCACCACCGTGTTGCCGGTCGCGAGGGCCGGGCCGAGCTTCCACGACTCGAGCATGAACGGCGTGTTCCACGGGGTGATGAGACCCGCGACGCCGATCGGCTTGCGGTTGACGTAGTTCATCTGGCGACCGGGCACCTTGAAGGCGTCGTCGGACTGCGCGACGATCAGGTCGGCGAAGAAGCGGAAGTTCTCGGCGGCGCGGCGGGCCTGGCCCAGCGCCTGCGTGATCGGGAGGCCCGAATCGTACGACTCCAGCTCGGCGAGGCGGGCATCGCGCGACTCGACGATGTCGGCGATGCGGTGCAGCACGCGGGAGCGCTCGCGGGGGAGCATGCGCGGCCAGGGGCCCTCGGCGAACGCGCGGCGGGCGGCGGCGACGGCCCGGTCGATGTCGGCCTTCTTGCCCGCGGATGCCGTCGTGTAGGTCGTGTTCGTCACGGGGTCGAGCACGTCGAAGGTGTCGCCGTCGACCGAGTCGACGAAGGCGCCGTCGATGTAGTGCTGGATGTGGTCGGGCAGGTCGGCGGGAATGCGCGGATCGGTCATGACTGGTCTCCGGTCGTCGGGGCGGTGCGGGTGTGCAGTGCGTCGAGGAACGCGTCCATCGTGCGCCAGCGGTGGTTGCGGGCGGCGAGTTCGATCTCGAGCGGATCGGCGCCCGCTCGGATGAGGTCGAGGATCTCGGTGTGCTCCTCGACGGAGTGCTGGGCGCGGCCCGGGATCGACGCGAAGGTCGAATCGCGGATGCCGGAGAGCCGCGACCACCCGCGGTGCACGAGGTCGAGCAGATGCGGGTTGGGGCACGGCTCGAACAGCACGGAGTGGAACTGCCGGTTGAGCTCGGTGAAGGCATGGGCGTCGAGGTGGTCGAGCATCCGGGCCATGCGGTCGTTGATGCGGGCCGCCTCGTCGAGGGCGTCGTCATCGAGCAGCGGGGCGGAGAGCGCGGTCGCCGACCCCTCGACGATGCCCAGCGTCTGCATCGTGTGGGCGTACTCGCTCTCGTCGACGAGTGTGACCCGGGCGCCGACGTTGCGCTCGAAGGTGACGAGTCCCTCGGCCTCGAGACGGCGGATGGCTTCGCGCACGGGCACGACGCTCATCTTCAGGTCGTCGGCGATCGAGCCGAGCACCAGGCGGTAGCCGGGACTGAACATGTGCCCGGTGATGCGCGAGCGGATCCACTCGTACGCCACCTCGGACTTGCTGGCGGCGGTGGTCGTCATGCGTTCGTGCCCGCCTCGGTCTGCGGGGCGGTCTCGGTCTGCGGGGCGTTCTCTGCCTCGTACCGGGCGCGCCCTTCGGCGTTCAGGGGGAACAGGCCGTCGACGGGATGCCCCGCTTCGACCTGCGTCGCGATCCACGCATCCTCGTGCTCCTGGGAGATCGCGGCGTCCGCGATCTCCTCGGCGAGGGCCGGCGGGATCACGATCACGCCGTCGCCATCGCCCACGACGATGTCACCGGGCTGCACGGTCGCCCCGCCGCAGGCGATCGTGACGTCGACCTCCCAGGGCACGTGCCGGCGACCGAGCACCGAGGGGTGTGCGCCCTGCGAGAAGACGGGGAGGCCGATGTCGGCGACCTGGTCGAAGTCGCGCACGCCGCCGTCGGTGACGACGCCGGCCGCGCCTCTGGTGCGGGCGCGCAGGGCGAGGATGTCGCCGAGCGTGCCGGTCGATGCATCGCCGCGCGCCTCGATCACGATGACCTCGCCCTCCTCGACGGCGTCGAACGCGCGCTTCTGGGCGTTGTAGCCGCCGCCGTGGCTCGCGAAGAGGTCTTCGCGGAAGGGGACGAAGCGCAGCGTCTTCGCGGTGCCGACGATCTTCGAGCCCGGGATGTTCGCGGTGACGCCGTCGATGAAGCACGAGTGGTGGCCGCGCTTGCGCAGCTGGGCCGAGAGCCCGGCGGTCGGGGCCTCGAGGAGCTTCGCGCGGAGGGCGGGGGAGAGTGTGGGCCCTTCGTCTCGCTTCGCTCGCTCAGGAACCGGGTGGTGCTCCACGAGACCGGCGGCCTCGGCGGAGCCCCAGGCCTCGGTGCGCTGCAGGTCGTCGACAGCGGGGAGGGACCCGACCGTCTCGTCGAAGGCGACGTGGCCCTGCGTGACGGTCGTGACGAGCCGGCCCGAGGTGGGCGAGCCCGAAGCGTCGGGAGCATCCACCTCGATCTCGACCACGTCGCCGGGGACGATGACGGATGACCCGGCCGGAGTGCCGGTGAGGATCACGTCGCCGGGCTCGAGCGTGAAGTGCTGCGACAGGTCGGCGACGAGCTGCGCGAGCGGGAAGATCAGCCCGGCCGTCGTGTCGTCCTGGCGGAGTTCGCCGTTGACCCAGGCGCGCACGCGCAGCGCCGTCGGGTCGACCGTGCGGGCGTCGATGAGGTGCGGTCCGAGGGGTGTGTAGCCGTCGCCGCCCTTCGAGCGCACGTTCGATCCCTTGTCGTTCGCTCGCAGGTCGTAGAGGCCGAGGTCGTTCGATGCCGTGACCCACGCGACGTGCGTCCAGGCATCCGCCAGCGCCACCCGCCGGGCGGGGGTGCCGATGACGAGCGCGATCTCGCCCTCGAACGCGAGCAACTCGGTGCCCGCGGGACGCTCGACCGTGCCGCCCGAGACCCCGACGGAACTGGACGGCTTGAAGAAGTACGAGGGGGCGGCGGGGCGACGCCCGCGCTGGTCGGCCCGGGAGGCGTAGCTCAGATGGATCGCGATGATCTTGCCGGGGCGGGCGATGGTATCCGTCACGGGGCGCCTCCTCGCGCTTTCTCCGACACCTTGTGCGTCGTATCCGAAATCATATATCATCGCTTCCACCCCCGGCAAGCACCTCCGACCGAGACTCGGATGCACGCCGTGACAATGCAGTCACGAACAAAGGAGACACCGCATGAGCGGTCAGTCACAGGCGGGTTTCACACCCACCGGAACCATCGCGACGGCGGCCGACCGTCGCCGCGTCGTCTTCGCCACGGTGGTCGGGACCACCGTCGAGTGGTACGACTTCTTCATCTACGCCACGGCCGTCGGGCTCGTGTTCGGGCAGTTGTTCTTCGCGCCGCTCGGCGCCGACAGCGCCCTGATCGCGTTCGCCACGGTCGGCGTGAGCTTCCTCTTCCGCCCGCTCGGAGCGTTCCTCGCCGGCCACTACGGCGACAAGCTCGGACGCAAGACGGTGCTCATGTGGACGCTCATCCTCATGGGTCTCGCGACCGCGCTGATCGGACTGCTGCCGACCTACGAGACGATCGGCATCACCGCCCCGGTGCTGCTCGTCCTGCTGCGCATCCTGCAGGGCATCTCGGCCGGCGGCGAGTGGGGAGGCGCGGTGCTCATGGCCGTCGAGCACGCCCCGCGCGCCAAGCGCGGCATCTTCGGCGCCTCGCCCCAGATCGGCGTTCCGCTCGGTCTGCTGCTGGCCTCGGGTGTCATGGCGGTCATGACGGTGATCGCGCCCGGCGACCAGTTCCTCGCGTGGGGCTGGCGCGTGCCGTTCCTGCTCAGCGTCGTGCTGATCCTCGTGGGTTACTACGTGCGTCGCCGCGTCGAGGAGAGCCCGGTGTTCGCCGAACTCGCGGAGCGCAAGGAGAAGGCGAGGATGCCGATCGTGCAGCTGTTCCGCAAGCACGCGCTGCTCGTGATCATCGCCGCGCTCGTGTTCGCGGGCAACAACGCCGTCGGCTACATGACCACCGGCGGCTACATCCAGGGATACACGACCAACCCCGAGGGTCCGATCGGGCTCGAGCGCGGTCCGGTGCTGTGGGCCGTCGCGGGATCGGCGGTCACCTGGCTGATCAGCACGCTCGTCGCGGGCTGGATCTGCGACCGCATCGGCCGCCGCACGACCTACATCATCGGCTGGGTGCTGCAGCTCGGCGGCGTGTTCGCGCTGTTCCCGCTCGTGAACACCGGGGAGATCGGGCTCGTCTTCGCGGGCCTCGCGATCCTCACGATCGGTCTCGGCTTCACGTACGGCCCGCAGGCGGCGCTGTACACGGAGCTGTTCCCGGCCAGCATCCGCTTCTCGGGCGTCTCGATCTCGTACGCGATCGGTGCCATCGCCGGAGGCGCGTTCGCCCCGACCATCGCGACGGCCATCGTGGCGGCGACCGGTTCGACGCAGGCCGTCACCTGGTACCTCGCCGGTATGACCGTGATCGGACTCATCGCGACGCTGCTGCTGCGTGACCGTTCCGGCATTCCGCTCGGCCCGGATCACGAGGAGGAGCAGGCCGTGAGCCCGATCCACGGACTCGCCCGGGCCTGACACGCGGATCCGTCCCATCGCAGTTTCCGTCGGCTCGGTGCGCCCGGGCCGACGGAAAAGTGCGACGGGAGCGCAGAAGCCGCGCACAATGAGAGAAGTTCGGAAGGAATCGACGACGATGCAGTTCCACCACCACGGCTATGTCTCCGGCGACCCGCGCGTGCAGGATGCCGCGGGCACGGGTATCGAGCGACCCGATGACCTGCCCGACGAGGTCGACGTGCTCATCGTCGGCTCGGGGCCGGCGGGGATGCTGCTCGCGGCGCAGATGTCGCAGTATCCGGGCGTGACGACCCGCATCATCGAGAAGCGCGACGGACGGCTCGTGCTGGGTCAGGCCGACGGCATCCAGCCGCGCAGCGTCGAGACCTTCCAGGCGTTCGGGTTCGCCGAGCGCATCACCGCCGAGGCCTACAACATCGGCTGGATGAACTTCTGGGGGCCCGATCCCGACGACGCCGCCGGCATCGTGCGCACGGCGCGCACCGCCGACTACGCCTACGACATCTGCGAATTCCCGCACCTGATCGTCAACCAGGCGCGCGTGCTCGACTACTTCGCCGAGGCGGCCGCCGACGGGCCCGCCCGCATCGTGCCCGATTACGGCGTCGCATTCGAGGGGCTGACCGTGCACGACGAGGGCGAGTACCCGGTCGAGGTGCGCGTGCGGTACGTCGCAGGAGCGCGGATGGGGGAGGAACGGGTCATCCGGGCGAAGTACGTCGCCGGATGCGACGGTGCTCGCAGTCGTGTGCGCGAGGCGATCGGTCGTATCCATGTGGGCGACGTCGCGGCGCACGCCTGGGGCGTCATGGACGTGCTGGTGAACACCGACTTCCCCGATTGGCGCACCAAGTGCGCGATCAACTCGCGCGCCGGGAACATCCTCCACATCCCGCGGGAGGGCGGCTATCTCAGTCGCATGTACATCGACCTCGGCGAGGTCGCGGACGACGACGACCACCGTGTGCGGCAGACGCCGATCGAGGAGATCATCCGTCGGGCGAATGCGATCCTGCACCCGTACACGCTCGACGTGCGCGAGGTGGCGTGGCACAGCGTCTACGAGGTCGGCCATCGCGTGACCGACGGATTCGACGACGCCCCCGAGGATTCCGGGCGCTCGCCGCGGGTGTTCCTGACCGGCGACGCCTGCCACACGCACAGCGCCAAGGCCGGGCAGGGCATGAACGTCTCGATGCAGGACGGCTTCAACCTCGGGTGGAAGCTCGGTTCGGTGCTCACCGGCCGCGCGCCCGAGGCGCTGCTCGCGACGTACGGCGCCGAGCGGCGACCCGTCGCGCAGCAGCTCATCGACTTCGATCGCGAGTGGTCGAGCCTCATGGCGCGCAAGCCGGAGGAGATCTCGGACCCGCAGGAGCTCGCGACGTACTACCTCGCGACGGCCGAGTTCCCGTCGGGGTTCATGACGCAGTACTCGGCATCGATGATCACCGGGTCGGATGCGCATCAGGGACTGGCCACCGGCTTCCCGCTCGGGAAGCGTTTCCGCTCTGCGGAGGTCGTGCGGGTGGGCGACGGGAACGTGGTGCACCTCGGACACCACGCGCGCGCCGACGGGCGGTGGCGCGTCTACGCCTTCGGCGACGCGTCCGGTGAACGGTTGGCTGCGTGGGCGCAGGCTGCGGCACCGCTCTTCGAGCGATTCACCCCGGCGGATGCCGATGCGGACGCCGTGTTCGACGTGAAGGCCGTGTATCAGCAGCCCTTCGAGGACGTCGAGGTGACGACGACGCCGGCGCTGTTCCAGCCGCGGACCGGGCCGCTCGGTCTCGTCGACTGGGAGAAGGTGTACGCGGTGGGGCCCAGCAAGTGGACCGACGTCGACATCTTCGCCGAGCGGGGACTGTCGCGCGACGGCGTCGTCGTGGTTGTCCGACCCGACCAGTACGTCGCCGCGATCCTGCCGTTGGATGAGGCGGGCGTGCGGGAGCTGGCGGAGTTCCTGGCTGAAGGGATGCTGCCGGCGCGGTGAGGCTGACATTGTCTCCCGCCTGCTCCAGGGTCTGATCTGGCGAATGTCGGAGGTGCGGCCTACCGTGGATGCGGACGGGCGATGACGCCCGCCGTGACCTGAGGAGTGGCGTGATGGACTGGAAGATCGAACTCATCTTCGTGCCGGTGTCGGATGTCGACCGCGCGAAGGACTTCTACGTGAAGATCGGCTTCAACGCCGACCACGACCAGACCCCGACCGAGGGGCTGCGGTTCGTGCAGATGACTCCGCCGGGCTCGGCGTGCTCGATCGCGTTCGGCACCGGGCTGGGCCTGGATCTCGAGCCGGGTCAGCAGAACTCGATCCAGGTCGTCGTTCCGGATGCCGACGAGGCTCTCGCCCACCTGCGGGGCCTCGGGGTCGATGCCCGCGGCGTCGAGGATCTCGACTGGGGGCGGTTCGTGTCGTTCGACGACCCGGACGGCAACACCTGGACGCTGCAGGAGCTGCCCGACTACGGCGCGCAGGGCTGAGGATTTTTGGCGGCGCGGGGCTGAGGGGCGCGGTCAGGCTCCTTCCGCGACGATCTCGACCTTGAAGCCTGCGGCATTCTCCAGCCATCCGGCGTAGTGGTCGGGGCCGCCCGCGTGGGGGTAGCGCTCGTGGTACAGCGGGCGCCAGCCGTTCTCTGAGGCGAGCGACATGATCGCGTCGACGGCCGTTGCGGTGCCTCCTTGGAAGGCGAGGTGGTTGACGCCCGGGCGACGGCGGTCATGGCCTCGATCGTCGACGCCCGGTGGGGTCGTGATCGTGAGGTACGGCCCGCTGTCGGCAGCCCAGGTCTGACCCTCCGGCCATTCCTGTTGTAGCGAGAAACCCAGCCGCGGGAGGAGCCATCCCCAGTCGCGGCGAGCGGATTCGGGGTCGGCGACCCATACTTCGACGTGGTGGAGACCGGGCATGGCATCGATTCTCGCAGGCGCAGGCGCAGGGGCAGGGGCAGGGGCAGGTGCAGGCGCAGGTGCAGGTGCAGGCGCAGGTGCAGGCGCAGGCGCAGGTGCAGGGGCAGGCGCAGGGCTGGTGCTGGTGCAGGGGCAAGGGCAGCTACAGGCGCAGGGCGACGGACACGGTCCTCACCGGGAACACCCTTCTGCTCGACTGTGTTCATGCGCGGATCGGTGTTCGTGTCCGGTGTGTCGCTGTCGCTCTCGAGGTCGCGGTCGAGGTCGCGGTGGCGGTGGCGGTGGCGGTGGCGGTGGCGGTGGCGGTGGCGGTGGCGGTGGCGGTGGTGGTGCGTGGTGCGGGTCGGGGTGTTCGCCATTCTTGGTGGGGGTCCCACCAGGCGGGTCCGCGGACGTGGGGTGTGCCGTTGTGCATGCGTATCTCCCAGCCGGAGGTGTCGAGGGTGCGGTGGTGGTGCCAGCAGAGGGTGGCACCGTTGTCGGTGTGGGTGGGTCCGCCGCGGGAGTGTTCTGTGACGTGGTGGATCTCGCACCAGGCGGCGGGGACGTGGCAGCCGGGGATGAGGCATTCGCGGTCACGGAGGGTGATCGCGCGGCGTTGGTGGGTGGTGAATACCCGGTCGGTGGTGTCGATGCCGATGATGCGCCCGGTGGGGTCGGAGGTGACGCGTTGGATGCTGCCGCCGCACGCGGTGTGTCGGGCGGTGGCGAGGGAGACCGGGGTGTCGGTGCCGTCGACGTGCGCCCATCCCCGCCCGGTCGCGTAGTCCTCCGCGGTGACGGAGACGACGAGGGTCGGGGCGGCGCCGCCGAGGGAGGGCATGTCGCTGTGGCGGGCGGCGATCCCGAGGGCGGCGGCGAGGGCGTCGTGCTGCTTCTGCGCCCGGGACCGGCCATCGACCATCCCACCGCGATCACCGGAGGGGAGGGCGTCGTCGGACGGCAGCGCGTCGCCGTTGAGCCGGGGAAGCGGTTCACCGAGCAGGGCGTCATCGACCGAGCCCATCGTCGCTCCCTCAGCGGAGGGGGCGAACCGCACCCCACCGGCCATGCCCGCATCCGGGAGCGGGGTCGCGGGGATGGGTGGTCCGTCGACTTTCGGGTTCAGGTACGCGTCCCAGATGCGTTGCAATTGCCCCGCCGTCTCCGGCAGCAGCGACCCGCGGATCGGGATCACCCCGTCCTTCGCGCGGCCGAGGACGATCCCCCGGGCGCGCATCGCCTGCTCTTCCGCGGGTTCCGCGCCGTCCGGGTCGAGGTAGGTCACGATCACCCGCGACAACAGCTTCAAGTCTTCCGGGGTGGCCGGCGGCCCCGAATCGAACTCGCGCTCGGCATCGGCACCACGGTCTCCGTCCATAGCCCCGTCGCCCTCGACGGCCACGAGTCCCCGGGCGTACTCCGCCAACTCGGCGTCCGCCCGCAACCGGTCCGCCACACCGATCCGCGCCCCGGCCTCCTCCACAGGCCCGGTCGCGGCCAGTAGCCCCGCGACCCCGACGGCCCCGTCCAGCAGCGCTTCCCGCAGGGCGGGCCATCGGGCGGGCAGCATCGCCCCCGAGGAGAAGTCCACCTCCCGCCGGACGACCTTCCCGGCTTTCACGACCCGTGCCGCCCCCGCCGCGTCCGTGCGGAGCACGCGTTGGACGAGTTCGTTCATCGTCCGGCATCCGAACCGACCGCAGAACGCCAACTCGCCCGATCCCGCCGGGCGCTGATCGACCGATCCGACCGTCTCCACGATCACCGCATCCACCCGCCGAGCGACCTCACCCGCGGCGCGGAGCACCTGCATCTTCTCCGCATCCGACAACCCCACCAGCGCGTCTGCGCGCAGCACCGCGGCCAGGTCGGCGGCGACCCGATCCAGGACTTCGGCGATGCTGTTCATACGTCCCAGTCCACCAGTAGCCACCGACATTCCGACACGAAAACCCCAGGCCAACGTCAGTATCTACGCGATCGGTGGAGAACTCCGAACAACACGGCACCGGTGCAGAACGAGTGCACGCGGGGCGGGGCCCTTCGACAAGCGCAGGGACCCAAGTCGTGCGGCAATGCCGCGGCCCTTCGTCTCGCTGCGCTCGCTCAGGAAGCGGGAGGCTCGCTGCGCTCGCTCAGGAACCGGGAGTCTCGCTGCGCTCGCTCAGGAACCGGGAGGCTCGCTGCGCTCGCTCAGGAACCGGGGGTACGCAGCCGCGGCCCCTCGTCTCGCTGCGCTCGCTCAGGACCGAGAGTCTCGCCGCGCCCGCTCAGGAACCGTCGGCGGGAAGCGGGAAGGCGCCGCCCGCCACGACGATGCCGCCGGACTCCGGGATCGTCACGATCAACTCACTCGGCCGACCGACGTGCGCGCCCTGGCGGATGCGAATCGTCTCTCCCGCGTATCCGTGCTCCCGCAGATACGCGCCGGTCGAAGCCGCCGCGGATCCCGTCGCCGGATCCTCGGTGATGCGTCCGACCGGGAAGAGATTGCGAGCCTCGAACGCGGTCGAATCGTGTGCGTGCAGCACCGTCACCGTTCCGAGCCAGCCCTGCGCGCGCATCAGATCGGCGATGTCGGCGGGACGGAAGCGGAACTGGTGGAACAGCTCCCGATCGGCGACGAAGACGATCGGATGCCAGTTGCCGGCGAATGACTCCTGCACGGGGAACCGCGGATCGACGTCGGCGACGGTGAGACCCAGCAGTTCCAGCAAGCGATCGCGTACCGCCGGGTCGAGCTCGCGCACCTGCGGCTCGACGCTCGTGAAGGACACGGTGATCGCGCCCGCGGCATCCGCCACCGACTCCAGGGCCACCGGCCCCGCCGCGGTCTCGAACACGACCGTTCCCACCCCGTCACGTTCGGCGAGGGCGACCGCCGTCGCCACCGTCGCGTGACCGCAGAACGGCACTTCAGCTCCCGGCGAGAAGTACCGCACTCGGTGATGCGGCACCCCATCGACCTCGGAACGCCCCGTCACGAAGGCGGTCTCGGAGTATCCGACGTCGGCGGCGATCCGTAGCATCCGCTCGTCGTCGAGACCTGCGGCGTCGAGCACGATGCCCGCGGGGTTGCCGCCGTCGGGCGTCGCGGCGAACGCGCTGTAGCGCAGGATCTCGGGGTTCTCGGGCATGGATCGGAGCCTAACGGACCGCAGCGAACGGACGGGAGCGAACGGACAGGAACGAACGGACAGGAACGAACGGATGCCGCGCCTACGAGTTCACGCGGATGATCTCCTGCTGGTACGGCGCGATCACGTCACCCGAGATGCGCAGGTCGAGCAGCAGGAAGCGGCGGGTCGCGGGGTCCTCGGCAGCCCACGATTCCAGGCGATCGAGATCCGCGAGCGTGCGCACGACGACGCCCTCGGCGCCGACCGCTGCGGCGAAGGCGGCGAAGTCGACCTCGGGAATGCGCATCGGCGCCTCGGCGAGCCCCTTCAATCCGTACAGGTTGACCTCGGCACCGTAGGCGGCGTCGTTCCAGATCACCGCCACCCCGCGACCGGCGGCTGCACGTACCGCGGACTCGAGATCGGCGATCGCCATGAGTCCGCCGCCGTCGCCCGAGGTGAGCACGACGGTGGCGTCGCGCCGGGCGAGAGCGGCACCGACGACGCTCGGCCAGCCCTGTCCGATCGACTGGAAGGCCGTGCCGATCATCATCATCCGGTCGGGCGCGGCGACCGGCCAGTACATGTTCGCCCAGCCGATGAAATGCCCGCCGTCCGAGACCACCACGCGGTCCTCGGGCAGCAGCGCGGCGATGCGCCGGGCCGCGGAGCGGGGGTCGAGACGCCCGTCGGGGGCGAGATCGTCGCCGTGGTCGTACGCCCGTGCGGCAGTGACGTCGACGCTCTCACGCCACGGCGCACCGATCGAACCCGTCACCCGCTCCACCAGCGCCTCGGCCGCGAGACGTGCGTCGGCCCGGACGAAGCCACCGACGTGGGCGTGCGTGGCCGCCGGGGCGATGTCGATCTGGAACACCTTCGTGCCGGGCGCGAACAGCGCGCCGAAGCGCATCGTGAACTGGTTCAGTCCCGCGCCGAACACGACGGCGACATCGGCCTCGCGGATCAGCTCCATCGCCCCCTCCGCCCCGAAACCGCCCGTGACGCCCAGGTCGAAACGAGTGTCGGGGAAGACTCCGCGGCCGAGGGCGGTGGATGCCGTGAGCGCGCCGGTGGACGCTGCGAGCTCGCCCAGCGCCGTGCTCGCTTCTGACAACCAGGCGCCGCGGCCGGCCAACAGGAACGGCCGCTCGGCCGTGGACAGAGCGGCGGCGATCTCGTCGAGCATCCCCTCGGCGAACTCCCCGCTCGGTGCGAGCGGGGCCGGCACCCGCGGCTCCGGGGCCGGCGGCACGGGGCCGGCCTCCCGCGCCGCGACGTCGTAGGGGATCGCCAGCACGACGGGCACGCGGTAGGTGAGCGCGTGCTCGATCGCGATGACGGTCGTCGCCGCCGCGTCGGCGCGGCCCACGGTGTAAGTGCGCGCACCGACCGCCGAGGCGAGGGCGATCTGGTCGACGTCCCACGGACGCGGTCCGGATGTCGGCTCGTCGCCGACCACGAGCACGAGCGGCACATGCGCCTGCACCGCCTCCGCCAGCGCCGTGAGCGTGTTCGTGAATCCGGCGCCGTAGGTGGAGGTGCCCGCGGCGATCCGGCCCGAGGCGCGGAAGTGCGCGTCGGCGGCGACCACGGCACCCTGTTCGTGGCGTACCGCGGTGAAGACGGCATCCGTCTGCGTCTCGATCGCGTCGAGGAAGTAGGCGTTGCCGTTTCCCATCACCCCGAAGACGGCGTCGATGTGCTGGGCGAGGGTGAGCGCGACGTGCGCGGAGACGGAGGGCATGGCGAAGCCTTTCGAGACAGGGACGGAGAACGACGTTCCGTATGTGTCTCGCACCCGCGTCGGCGAGGAGTGCTTCGTGCCTCTTTTTCAGGCACCGGTCGCAGGGCGGCCGGACGTGATCAGTCTATCGCCGCGATGGAGGACAATGGATCGGGTGACTGACACATCGAACGAGCGCGAGACGCTCACCTGGGACGGCTTCGGCGCCGCCACCCGCGACCTTGCCCGTGACATCCTCGCCAGCGGCTTCGAGCCCGAGGTCGTCGTCGCGATCGCCCGCGGAGGGCTCCTGCCCGCCGGCGCCATCGCCTATGGTCTCGGCGCGAAGAACTGCGGCGCGATCAACGTCGAGTTCTACACCGGCATCGGCACCGTGCTCGACGCCCCCGAGGTGCTCCCGCCCGAGCTCGACATGGCATACCTCGACGGGCGCCGCGTGCTGCTCGTCGACGACGTCGCCGACTCGGGCCGCACCCTCGCCCTCGCGGTGCAGCTGCTGAAGGACAAGGGCGCCGACGTACGCTCGGTCACGATCTACACGAAGCCGTCGACCATCATCCAGCCCGACTACGCCTGGAAGGACACCGATCTCTGGATCAACTTCCCGTGGTCGTTCCAGGGAACCGTGCGCGAAGAGGACCTCGGGCTCGCACCTTCGGCCTGAGCGGATGCCGTAGCCGGCGCTCTTCTCACCTCACTCCCGCAGCAGGGAGCGGAGCGTCTGGATCGTGTCGGCCTCGCCCGGCGCCTTGTCGGGGCGGTAGCCCTTGACGCGGGCGAAGCGCAGCGCGATGCCCCCGGGATAGCGCGGGGATCGCTGTACGCCGTCGATCGCGATCTCGACGACCAGTTCGGGCCGCAGGAACACGGTGCCCTGCGTGCGTCGGGTCTCGAGCGTCGGGAACGTGGCGGTCTGCCAGCGCAGCAGTTCGTCGGTGAGCCCTTTGAAGGTCTTGCCGACCATGACGAGAGCGCCGGGTTCGCCGAATTCTCCGGCGGGATCGAGTGCCCCGAGATGCAGGTTCGACAGCAGACCCTGACGGCGCCCCGAGCCCCATTCGGCCGCGAGCACCACGAGGTCGTAGGTGAGCACGGGCTTGACCTTGACCCAGGATTTGCCCCGGCGACCCGCGGCGTACGGCGAGTCGATGGCCTTGGCGACGATGCCCTCGTGGCCGGCGGCGAGGGCATCGTGCGAGACCCGTTCGGCGGCCTCGGCATCGGCCGTCACCGTTCCCGGGATGCGCCAGGGGCCGGCGACCCGATCGAGCTCTGCGAGCCGCACGCCCAGCGGCTCGTCGATGAGGTCGCGCCCGTCGACGTGCAGCAGATCGAAGAACCACGGGCGCAGGGCGAGCTCGCGCGCGGCGTCGGCCCCGAACCGCGACATCGTCTCCTGGAACGGACGCGGCCCACCGTCTTCATCGAGGGCCAGCGTCTCGCCGTCGAGGATGAGGTCGTGCGCGGGCAGGGCACGTACGATCTCGACGAGCTCGGGCACGCGGTGGGTGATGTCGGCGAGGCTGCGGGTGTACACCGACACCTCGTCGCCGTGGCGGTGCACCTGGATGCGGGCACCGTCGAGCTTGTACTCGACCGAGGCCTCACCCGTGATGCCCAGGGCGTCGGTCGGGGTCGCGGCGGTGGCGGCGAGCATCGGCAGCACGGGACGACCGACGCGGAGCCCGACCTCGTCGAGCGATTCGGCGCTTCCGGTGAGTGCGATCAGCGCCGTCTCGCCGAGGTCGCCCGACAGCATGGCGGCCCGGCGCACGGCGGGCACCGGACGATCGGAGGCGCGGGCGATCGCGTCGAGCAGCACGCCGCCGAGCGCACCGGTGCGCAGCTCGCCGAGCATGGCCCGGGTGAGGAGATCCCACTCCGGCGCGGTCGCCCGCGCGGCCAGCGCCTGGAGGGTGCTGCTGCGCACGCTGGCGGAGCCGGTTCCGGATGCCGCGGCGAGACGCTCGAACGCCTGATCGACGTCGGTGATCGCGAGCGTCGAGGCGTCGGCGTGGGAGACCTCGAGGGCGCTCATTCCTCGCCATCCGACACCGAGGCGCCCCTGACGCGGTGTCGCGAGGAGGAGCCCGGTCAGCGGCGCGATCTCGTCGGCGTCGGCCTGGACCAGCAGCCGGGCAAGCGCGTCGATCTTCGCCAGGCGCGAGGACGTGGCGGCGACCTCCTCGGCCGTCGAGACCAGCTGCGAGAGCATCATCTCCGAAGTGTGACACCGGGCACCGACATCCGGCCAGAGCGTTGACAACCCGGGGTCACCGGCTCAGCGGCACCCCCGTTCACCGGCGTGTCGGCTCACGTGCGCGCCGCCTCACCGCCCGCGGAACCGCGGCTTCCGCTTCTGCTGGAACGCCGCGAATCCCTCGCGGTAATCATCGGTGTCGCCGAGCTCCGCCTGGGCCGCGCTCTCGAGCTCGACCGACTCCCACAGCGCCAGCCGCTCGTCGCGGATGCGCGCCACGAGGCGCTTGCTGGCGACGAACGCGGCCGTCGGTCCGAGGGCGGCCGTCGCCGCGGCATCCCTCGTCGCCTCGTGCACCTCATCGTCGGGCAGCACCCGCGAGAAGAGTCCCGCGGTCACGGCCTCGACGCCGGTCATCAGGCGTCCCGTGTAGATGAGGTCGAGGGTGCGGTGCGCGCCCAGGCGATCGAGGAAGAGGGCATGCCCGCCGGAGTCGAGGGTCGCGCCGAGAGCGGCGAACGGCGAGCCGATCTTCGCCGACTCCGCGACGTACACGACATCGGTGGCGATCAGCAGGCCGAGGCCGACGCCGAGGCAGGCGCCGTGGGCAGCCGCGAACGTGGGCGCGGGAAAGCGCGACATCCGCTGCAGGAGCGGGGCGACGAGCCCGCCCAGGTACCCGATCACGTCGTCGTCGCGCGGATCCACGCCCGAGATGTCCCGTCCCGCGCAGAACGCGCGTCCCTCTCCGCTCAGCACGAGCGCGCGCACACCCGCCGTCTCGGCCTCGGCGTAGGCGGCATCGAGGCCGTGGAGCGCCTCCTCGTCGAGCGCGTTCAGTCGCTCGGGAGCGCGCAGGGTGACGTGGGCGACGTCGTCGGCGATGCGGAGATCGATCATCGGTGCGTTCTCCCTCACACGTCGTAGTCGACGACGACGCGGTCGCTGGTCGGATGGGACTGGCAGGTGAGCACGAACCCGCGCTCGATCTCGTCGGGCTCGAGCGCGTAGTTCTCGGTCATCGTGACGCTGCCCTCGACGACCCGGGCCCGACAGGTGCCGCACACCCCGCCCGCGCAGGCGAAGGGGGCGTCGGGCCGCACGCGCAGCGCCGCGTTCAGCACCGACTCGTGCGCATCCACGGGGCTCTCGACCGTCGACGAGACGCCGTCGAGCGTCACCTCGATCGTCGTCGTGCGCTCACCCGCCCGCACCTGCACCGGTCGTGCGGCACGGGCGGGCTCGTCGCCGGTCGTGAACAGCTCGAAGCGGATGTGCTCGCCGCCCACGCCGACATCGGCCAGGACCTCGCG
The DNA here is from genome assembly GCF_044900755.1 of Microbacterium sp. NPDC087868. Taxonomy (NCBI): domain Bacteria; kingdom Bacillati; phylum Actinomycetota; class Actinomycetes; order Micrococcales; family Microbacteriaceae; genus Microbacterium; species Microbacterium sp. NPDC087868. The sequence goes on along the minus strand of NZ_JBJDNO010000003.1, from coordinate 39,322 downwards.
GCAGAGGTCGACCAGGGCGAGCGGCCCGCACAGGAACCACTCGTCGATGTCGTCGGGCGGGAGGAGGGTCGCGAGGATCGTGCGCAGCTTCGGCTCGTCGATGCGGCCCGACAGCACGGGAGCGGTGCGCTGCTCGCGCGAGAGCACGTGGTGCAGGGTGAGGCGCGTGGGGTAGCGGTCCTTCAGATCGGCGAGATCCTCGAGGAACATCACGTCGAGCGTCGACCGGTTCGTAAACAGCAGGGTGAACCGCGCGGTGTCCGACCGCGACAGCACCGTGTGCGCCAGGGCCATCAGCGGGGTGATGCCGGAGCCGGCGGCGATGCCCACCACGTGCCGGTGATCGAGGTCGGGCAGGGCCGAGGTGAAGGTGCCCTGCGGACTCATCACGTCGATCTCGAACCCCGGCTTCAGACCGCTCTGCGCCCAGGTCGAGAACCGCCCGCCCTCGTCGCGCTTGACCGCCACGCTCAGCCGGGTGTCGGCGCCGTCGGCGCGATGCTCGGGAGCACGGCACAGGGAGTACGACCGCCGCACCTCGACCCCGTCGAGCACGGTGCGCAGCGCGACGTACTGGCCGGGCAGGTGGTCGTACTCGCCGGCGAGCGCGGCCGGCACCGTGAACGTCACCTCGACCGCGTCGTCGGTGAGCGGGCGCACGGACTCGACGACGAGCGTGTGGAAGCGGGCGCGTCGACGCGCCGTCGGCACCTCGCGGGGCGGGGCCGGGGGAGCGGATGCCGTGGCCGGCGCGAACAGCGACATCAGTGCACCTTGAAATGGTCGAAGGGCTCGAGGCAGGCGCGGCACTCGAACAGCGCCTTGCACGCGGTGGAACCGAACCGCGATACCTCCCGGGTGTCGAGCGATCCGCATCGCGGGCAGCGCACGCTCAGCGTGAGAGGGATGGGCCCGTCGTGCACCGCCGCACGACCGGTCGGAGGGGCGATGCCGTAGCGTTCGAGCTTGCGCTTGCCGGCATCCGACATCCAGTCCGTCGTCCAGGCCGGGGCGAGCACGAGCCGCACCTCGACCTCGCCGAAGCCCGCCGCGGTGAACGCCAGGATCACGTCGTCGCGGATCGTGTCCATCGCGGGGCATCCGCTGTAGGTGGGGGTGATGTCGACGCGCACCCGCGCGCCATCGGACTCGACCGCGCGCAGCACGCCCAGGTCCTCGATGGTCAGCACCGGGACCTCGGGGTCGGCGACGGCGGCGGCGATCCGCCAGGCATCCGTCGTCGTCATCTTCGTCACCATCTCGCCCCCGGATGCCGTCGCGCGAGCACTTGCATCTCGGCGAGGATGTGCCCCATCGGCGTGGCATGGGACCCCTGTCGTCCGCCCGCCGACGACGCCGCGACGTCGGGCACCGCGAGGTCGGCCCGGGCGAAGACCGTGTCGATCACGGCATCGAAGCCCGCGCGCAGCGATGACGGGCGCGCAGCCGCATCGCCGAGCCGTTCGATCAGTGGGTCGTCGCGGAACAGCTCGTCGACGAACGGCCAGACGTCGCGCAGGGCGCGGATCATCCGCGTGCGCGACTCGTCCGTCCCGCCCGCGAGCCGGAGCGTCCACTGCACGGCGTGGTCGCGGTGGTAGTCGACCTCTTTCAGCGCCTTCTCGGCGACGGCCGCGAGGGTCCCGTCGCCGCTCGATCGCAGCGCCGCGTAGAGCTCGACCATGTACGTCGAGACGACGAGCTGGCGCGCGATGGTCTGCGCGAAGTCGCCGTTGGGCTGCTCCACGATCCAGGCGCTGCGGAACTCCGGCTCGTCGCGGAAGAACGCCAGATCGTCTTCGCTGCGTCCGTCGAAGGAGCCGGCGTAGCGCAGCAGCGAGCGGGCGTGGCCGAGCAGGTCGAGGGCGATATTGCCGAGCGCCACGTCCTCCTCGAGCTCCGGCGCACGCGAGATCCAGGCGCCCAGCTGCTGCGACAGGATCAGCGCATCGTCGCCGAGACGCAGCGCGTACTCGGCGATGTCGGCGGATGCCGCGCGCTCGCCGGATCCCGCGAGCTCCTGCGCGAGGTGCAGCTCCTCGACGGTGACGTCACCGTGCCCGTCCACGGCGTTCACAGGTGCGGTACGCCTTCGGAGGCCGTGTAGTACACGGCGTGCCGGTAATTCTTGCCCGCGGCGCTCTCGAAGTACGCGCCCTTCGCATCGGGGTCGCTCGTGGTGATGGCCTCGGCGGGCACCGCCCAGATCGAGACCCCTTCGCCGCGTCGGGTGTAGAGATCGCGCGCGTTGCGGATCGCCATCTCGGCATCCGGTGCGTGCAGGGACCCCACGTGCACGTGGCTGAGCCCGCGGTTCGCACGCACGAAGACCTCCCAGAGGGGCCAGGGCTCGCGGGGGTCGGTGCCGGGGCTCGCCATCAGGCCACCTCCTTGTCGAGGGCCGAGGCGGCTGCCTGCCGGCGGGCGTACTCCGCCGCGGCCTCCCGCACCCATGCCCCGTCCTCGTGAGCGGTGCGCCGGCGCTCCAGCCGTTCGGTGTTGCACGGACCGTTGCCGCGGAGCACCTCGAAGAACTCGTCCCAGTCGATCTCACCCATCTCGTACCGCCCGGATGCCTCGTCGAAGCGCAGCTCGGGGTCGGGGAGGGTGACGCCGAGGATCTCTGCCTGCGGAACGAGCATCCCCACGAAGCGCTGGCGCAGCTCGTCGTTCGAGAACCGTTTGATCTTCCAGGCCATCGACTGCGCAGAGTTGGGGGACTGGTCGTCCGGCGGGCCGAACATCGCCAGGCTCGGCCAGTACCAGCGGTCGACGGCATCCTGCGCCATGCGTCGCTGCTCCTCGGTGCCCTGCATGAGGGTGAGCAGGATCTCGAAGCCCTGGCGCTGGTGGAACGACTCCTCTTTGCAGACCCGCACCATCGCGCGGCCGTAGGGTCCGTACGAGGCGCGGCAGAGCGGAACCTGATTGCAGATCGCGGCGCCGTCGACGAGCCATCCGATCGCGCCCATGTCGGCCCAGGTCGGGGTGGGGTAGTTGAAGATCGAGGAGTACTTCGCCCGCCCGTCGATGAGCTGCTGCATCATCTCGTCGCGGGTGATGCCGAGGGTCTGCGCCGCGGAGTAGAGGTAGAGGCCGTGGCCCGCCTCGTCCTGCACCTTCGCCATCAGGATCGCCTTGCGCTTGAGGCTGGGCGCGCGCGTGATCCAGTTGCCCTCCGGCTGCATGCCGATGATCTCGGAGTGCGCGTGCTGCGAGATCTGACGGATGAGCGTCTTGCGGTAGGCCTCGGGCATCCAGTCGCGCGGCTCGATGCGCTGCTCGTTCGCGATGAGCCCGTCGAAGAGGCGTTCCTCATCGGAGACGCGTTCCTCGTCGGAGATGCGTTGCTCGTCGGAGACGGCCGCGGTGATCGAGGGGTCTGCGGGGGCGTTCATCGTGGCTCCTCCCGGGTCAGCATCTTTACTGACCGATCGTTAGGTAATTCTGTCACGACGGGACGGGATCCTCAAGGCCGGCGCGCGCCGGATCCTCGACTCACTGCGAGCGCGAGACCAGCTCCAGCAGCGCTCGGCCGTACGCCTCGGCGGGATCGGGGTGCTCGAACGAGAGGTCTTCCCCCGATATCCGCACACGCACACGGAAGGTGTCGTCGAGCCGCTCCAGCGAGCGGAAGGTTCCACGCAGCAGCTCGCGCAACTGGTCCTCGCGGGGGAGCCACACGGCATCCGCGAGGGTCACCGCGTCGAGCGCCCACTCGGTCGTGCCGTTGAAGGCGAGGTCGGTGCCGCTCGGCGTCTGCCGCGCCTCGATCGTCATACCGCTGACGGTGAACACGTCGGCCTCGGATTCGAGCTCCACCTCGTTCGGGAGGTCGAGCTGGAAGCGGTCGCCCTCGATCGGATGCCACACCAGGCCGGCGGCTCGGAGGGCGACGGCCAGGTCTCGGGTGATCACGTCTCCACGCTAGACGACCGGTTGCGCGGCGGGGCCGGTGCGTCAGTCGCCGTGTCGGAGGGATGGGGCAGAGTGAGGGGATGACCTCCGCATCCTCCGTCGGCACCCGCGCGGCCGCTCTCGCCGCCCTCCGCGAGCTGGTCGGCCGCCCCGATGCCGACTTCCACGACGGGCAGTACGAGGCCATCGAAGCGCTCGTCGACGGTCGCCGCCGGGCGCTCGTCGTGCAGCGCACGGGGTGGGGGAAGTCCGCGGTCTACTTCGTCGCCACTCGGTTGCTGCGGGGCCAGGGGGCGGGGCCGACCGTCCTGGTGTCGCCGCTGCTGGCCCTGATGCGCGACCAGATCGCGGCAGCCTCCCGAGCCGGGGTGAGGGCGGTCGCCATCGATTCGACGAACGCCCAGGAGTGGACCGACGTCCTCGCGCAGCTCGACCGTGACGAGGTCGACGTTCTGCTCGTGTCGCCCGAGCGCCTCAACAATCCGGCCTTCCGGGAAGAGCGTCTGCCGGCGCTCGTGAGCCGCATGGGGATGCTGGTGGTCGACGAGGCGCACTGCATCAGCGACTGGGGGCACGACTTCCGCCCCGACTACCGACGGCTGCGCGATCTCATCGCCGAGATGCCGGCCGACGTCCCGGTTCTCGCCACCACGGCCACGGCGAACAGCCGCGTCATGGTCGACGTGGCCGAGCAACTCGGCGCGAGCACGGCGGGAGGTGATCCCCGGGCCGGGGTGCTCACGATCCGCGGACCGCTCGCGCGCACGTCGCTGCGCCTCGGGGTGCTCCGGCTGCGCGACTCCGCGAGCCGACTGGCCTGGCTGTTGAGCCACCTCGACGATCTCCCCGGATCGGGCATCATCTACACGCTGACGGTCGCGGCGGCGGTCGATACGGCGCGACTGCTGCGCGATCACGGGCACGACGTGCGGGCGTACACGGGGCAGACCGACACCGAGGAACGCGCCGAATCCGAGGGGATGCTCCAGCGCAACGAGGTGAAAGCGCTCGTCGCGACGAGTGCGCTGGGCATGGGGTTCGACAAGCCCGATCTCGGCTTCGTGCTGCACCTCGGCGCGCCCTCGTCGCCCGTGGCGTACTACCAACAAGTGGGTCGTGCCGGCCGCGCCAGCGAGAGCGCCGACGTGCTGCTGCTGCCCGGTGTCGAGGACCGCGACATCTGGCACTATTTCGCGACCGCGTCGATGCCCGACCGTGAACGAGCGGAGCGGGTGATCGGCGCACTCGGCGACGCGCCGATCTCGACACCGGCCCTCGAGGCGATGGTCGACATCCGTCGGACCCCGCTCGAACTGCTGCTGAAGGTGCTCGACGTCGACGGCGCGGTGCGACGCGTGCAGGGCGGGTGGGTCGCGACGGGGGCGCCGTGGAGCTACGACGCCGAGCGATACGAACGCATCGCGGGGGAGCGCGTCGCCGAGCAGCAGCACATGATCGCGTACGAGCAGACCGACGGATGCCGGATGGAGTTCCTGCAGCGCGCCCTCGACGACGACACCGCGAAGCCCTGCGGGCGGTGCGACAACTGCGCGGGCGAATGGTTCCCGCGCGAGATCGGCGCGGCGGCCACCACCCAGGCCTCCCAGTCGCTCGACCGGGTCGGGGTGCCGATCGAGCCCCGCCGCGCCTGGCCCACGGGCGCCGATCGGCTCGACGTCCCCGTCAAGGGGCGCATCGCCGCCGACGAACAGGCGGGCGAGGGGCGGGCGCTTGCGCGATTGACCGACCTGGGGTGGGGTGGCACGTTGCGCACGCTCTTCGCCGCGGGGGCTGCGGATGAGGCGGTGACGCGACAGGTGCTCGACGGATGCGTGCGCGTGCTGGCCGGGTGGGAGTGGTCGCAGCGACCCGTCGCGGTGGTCGCACTCCCGTCGCGCTCGCGCCCCCGGCTCGTCGACAGCCTCGCCCGCGGACTGGCCGAGATCGGCCGGCTGCCGTACCTGGGCGAGCTCGGTCTCGTCGGCGGCGGTCCGAGCGGTCAGCCCGGCGGTAACAGCGTCTTCCGCCTCGGCGGTCTCTGGGATCGGTTCAGCGCCGATCACCTCGAGATCCCCGACGGTCCCGTGCTGCTCGTCGACGATCTCGCCGACAGCAGATGGACTCTCACGGTCGCCGCGCGCACGCTTCGGCGCGCCGGCGCGAGCGAGGTGCTGCCGTTCGTGCTCGCCCTGCGCGGGTGACCCTGCGCGGGTGACACTGCGCGGGTGACACGGTGGCGTCGAAGAACGCCGAAGAAGAGAGTTCGTGGCCCCGGATCCCACGTTCGACCTTGACAAGACCAGCCGTCCCGAGCATGTTCGACAGTGACGGCGGTGTCGCCTGTTCCAGGTCGCCTGCTTTCGCGACGTCGGCCATGCGGCCGGCATCGACACCCGACGGAAGAGATCGAAGGAGATCGGACGATGAAGAAGCTCATCAACGCCCCGGAGGACGTGCTCGTCGAATCGCTCAAGGGAGTCGCGCTGGCGCATCCCGAGCTGTCGGTCGACCTCGAGACGCACGTCATCACGCGGGCCGAGCCGAAGGCGCAGGGAAAGGTCGCGATCGTCTCCGGCGGCGGATCGGGGCACGAGCCCCTGCACGGCGGCTACGTCGGTGTCGGGATGCTCGACGCCGCGGTCGCGGGTGAGGTCTTCACCTCACCGACGCCCGACCGCGTGCAGGCAGCGACGAAGGCCGTCGACCGGGGGGCCGGCGTGCTGCACATCGTGAAGAACTACACCGGCGACGTGCTCAACTTCGAGATGGCCGCCGAACTCGCCTCGATGGAGGGCATCGAGGTCGGCACGGTCGTCGTCGACGACGACGTCGCGGTGCAGGACTCGCTCTACACGGCCGGACGACGCGGCGTCGGCCTCACCGTGCTGCTCGAGAAGATCGTCGGCGCGGCCGCGGAGGAGGGACAGGACCTCGCCGCCGTCGTCGCCCTCGCGCAACGCGTCAACGGCCAGGGGCGTTCCATGGGCATGGCGCTCACCAGCTGCACGGTGCCGGCCGCCGGCAAGCCGACCTTCGACCTTCCGGACGACCAGATGGAGATCGGCATCGGCATCCATGGCGAGCCCGGGCGCCACCGGGAGCCCCTGGCGCCGGCATCCGACATCGCCCGCCAGCTCGTCGAGCCGATCCTCGCCGACCTCGACTTCGCGGGACCCGCGATCGTGATGGTCAACGGGATGGGCGCGACCCCGCAGATCGAGCTCTACCTGATGTACGCCGAGGTCGCAGCGCTCCTGGAGGCAGCGGGCGTGCAGATCGTGCGCAACCTCGTCGGCAACTACATCACCTCGCTCGACATGGCCGGCTGCTCGGTCACGGTACTGAAGGCCGACGACGAGGTGCTGCGGTTGTGGGACAGCCCGGTCGTGACCCCCGGTCTGCGGTGGGGCGCCTGATGGCCGCGGATACCGTCTCGATCGCCACCCTGCAGGACTGGATCATCCGCTTCGGCGCGGCCGTCGCCGAGAAGCGCGAATGGCTCACCGAACTCGACTCCGCGATCGGCGACGCCGACCACGGCGCGAACATGGCGCGGGGGATGAGCGCCGTCACCGAGAAGCTCGCAGCGAGCGCGCCGGCCGCGGCGGACGACCTTCTGAAGACCGTCGGGATGACGCTCGTCAGCTCGGTCGGCGGCGCCAGCGGGCCGCTCTACGGCACGTTCTTCCTGCGGATGGGGATGACGACCGGCGCGGTCCAGGATCTCGACGCGACCGGCCTGGCCGCCGCGCTGCGCGCCGGGCTCGAGGGCATCGTCGCGCGCGGCAAGCCCGAGGCCGGGGACAAGACGATGTTCGACGCGATGTCGCCGGCGGTCGACGCGCTCGACGCGGCCATCGCGGGAGGTGCCGACCTGGCCGAGGCGACGCAGGCCGCTGCGGTCGCCGCCGCCACGGGGCGTGACGCGACGCTGCCGCTGGTGGCCCGCAAGGGGAGGGCCAGCTATCTCGGTGAACGCAGTGCCGGCCATCTCGATCCCGGTGCCGCATCGACCGCGCTGCTCTTCGAGACGCTCGCCGCGGCGATCGCGGCGAGCTGATGATCGGCATCGTCGCCGTCTCCCACAGTGCACGACTCGGGGAGGCGGCGCTCGAGCTCGCCCTGCAGATGGTGCAGGGGCCCGGCGCCCGAGTGCGCGTCGCGGCGGGTGCGGGCACGGATGCCGACGGCACGCCGATCCTCGGCACGGATGCCGTGGCCGTCGCCGAAGCGATCGACGAGCTGGCCGGCGACTGCGACGGTGTGCTCGTGCTCATGGACCTCGGGTCGGCCGTGCTCAGCGCCGAGCTCGCACTCGAACTGCGCCTGAGCGACGTGCCGGTCAGGCTCGCCCCCGCACCGTTCGTCGAGGGTCTGCTCGCCGCCGTGGTGTCGGCGGCGGCCGGGGGAGATCTCGACACGGTCGCCGCCGAGGCGTCCGCGGCCCTCGGAGCGAAGACGGGGCAGCTCGGTGCGGAGGAACCGGTTCCGGAGCCGGTTCCTCCGTCCCGACCCGCCGGCGACGCGCAGACCCGCCGCGTGCTCGTGCGCAACCCGCAGGGCCTCCACGCGCGTCCCGCGGCGCTGATCGCCGAGGCATCCGGTGGCGTCGATGTGCGCCTGCGGCGGCTGCCCGACGGTCCGGAGGCGGCCGCGGCGAGCCTCTCGCGCCTGCTGATCCTCGGCGCGCGCCAGGGCGACGAGATCGAGATCTCGGCGCGGGGTGCGGATGCCGCCGGTGCCCTCGATCGGATCGCGGCGCTCTTCGACGACGGGTTCGGGGAGGGTACGGACAGTCTCCCCGGCCCCGGCACCGGCAGCGGCACCCGCGTCGGGACGGGCTCGGCGCCGGAACCGGTCGCGCCGCCTCGGGATGCTGCGGGTGCGGTGACCGCGGGCGATGTGCTGCGCGGACGCGGCGTGAGCCCCGGGGTCGCCGCGGCATCCGTCGTTCATCTCGCACCCGCGCTGCCCGAGCCCGATGGCGGAGTCGTCGTCGCCGAGAGCGAGCGCGCCGCCGAGGTCTCGGCGGTCGAGCGGGCGACCGTCGCGGTCGCCGAGCACCTGCGTGCGCGCTCCGCGGAGTCGACGGGGGAGGCGCGGGAGATCCTCGATGCCGCACGCCTCATCGCGTCCGATCCCGAGCTGCTCGCCGATGCCCGCGCGCTCGTGCTCTCGCAGGGCCGCACGGCCGCGCGCGCGGCATGGGAAGCGGCCCGATCGCACGAGACGGCCCTCGAGGCGCTCGGGGGGCGGATGGCCGAACGCGTCGCCGATATCCGCGACGTGCGCGACCGCGTGATCGCGGCGATCCTCGGACTCGACCTGCCGGGGGTCCCCGAGCGCGAGGAGCCGTTCGTGCTCGTCGCCGTGGACCTCTCGCCCGCCGACACGGCCGCCCTCGGCGGTGGTCGCTGCGCAGCGCTCGTCACCGAGCAGGGCGGTCCCACCTCTCACACGGCGATCATCGCCCGCTCGCTCGGGCTTCCGGCGGTCGTCGGCGTCACCGGTGCCACGGGCATCCGCGAGGGGGAGATCGTGCTCGTCGACGGTGATCGCGGCACCGTCGAGGTCGGCCCGGATGAGGAACGAGTGGCGTCCGCGCGTGCCGCCGCGGTCGTCGTCGAGTTCGACGGGCAGGGCCGCTCGGCGGACGGCCATCCGCTCGCCCTGCTCGCCAACGTCGGAGGTGCGGCGGACGCCCTCGCCGCTGCGGAGGCGCGCGCCGAGGGTGTGGGACTGTTCCGCACGGAATTCTGCTTCCTCGGGCGCACGGATGCTCCCTCCGTCGATGAGCAGGTCATCGCGTATCGCGGGGTGCTCGCCGCGTTCCCCGGTCGCAAGGTGGTCGTGCGCACGCTCGACGCGGGAAGCGACAAACCCCTGCCCTTCGCGAACGTCGACGACGAGGAGAACCCGGCGCTCGGCATACGGGGTCTGCGGATCGCCCGTCGCAACCCGCGTCTTCTCGACGATCAGCGGCGAGCGCTCGCCCTCGCCGCCGCGGCGGAATCGGCCCTCGTCGAGGTCATGGCGCCGATGGTGGCGACCGTCGAGGAGGCGGCGGAGTTCGCGGAGCGGGCCAGGGGCGCGGGGATCGACCGTGTCGGCATCATGATCGAGACCCCGTCGGCCGCCCTGCTCGCCACCGAGATCTTCGAGGTCGTCGACTTCGTCAGCCTCGGCACCAACGATCTCGCCCAGTACACGCTCGCGGCCGACCGGCTCCTCAGCGAACTGGGCGACCTCAACGATCCGTGGCAGCCCGCGGTGCTGCGACTCATCGGCGCCGTCGGTGCCGCGGGGCGCGCGGCGGGAAAGCCGGTCGGGGTATGCGGCGAGGCCGGGGCGGACCCCGCGCTCGCTCCGGTGCTCGCGGGGCTCGGAGTGACTTCGCTCTCGATGGCACCGCGCGCGCTCGGGCGGGTCGGCGCGGCGCTCGCGGCCGTCGATCAGGACGCGTGCCGACGTGCGGCCGATGCGGCCCTCGCAGCGCCGACCGCTTCGGCGGCGCGAGAGGCGGTGGGCGCCGTTCTGGCGGACGTGAGCGGGCTCTGACACCTTCCGTCGTGACATATATGCGCCCACGGGCATGCGATTCGTATCATTCTGATCTTGACCGGTCGCGGAGGCAGGCGGGATGTCCGGAGCAGCCGCTACGCTCGCCCCAGGGGAGGCGTCGGCAGGCGGCGCAGCGGATCATCGGAGGGTCATATGCCGCACGCGCGGTCGTTCACGAAGCTCGTCCTCGGCCTGGTGACGGCCGGGGCATTGTTCGGACTCTCCGGGTGCGCGCCCGAACCCGACTCGACGCCGGATCCCACCCCGACGGCGGCCCCCGAGACTCCGGAGCCCGCGGCCTACGACGGGCCGCTCCACTTCGTCGGTGACGAGCTCGACTGGTTCCTGCCCTCGGAGGACGAGATCCGCGCGCTCCTGCCGGGCATCGCGGAGATGTCCGAACCGACGAGCGCACTGGAGCAGATCTCCGACGGGGGTGGGCCGGTGCCCGTCCCCTCGATCTGCGGCGCGCTCTCCGCAGAGATGTCCTTGGGATCGGTCGGGGCGCGGACCCTCACGTGGACCCTCGAGGGAAGCGACAGCGCCGTGGGGCGGCTGCACGTGCTGCAGCTCGCCGACGAGGCGCAGGTCGCAGCGCGGATGGACCAGCTTCGCGCGGCGACGGAGCAATGCGCCTCCTACGTGCTGGAGCGGGAGTCCGGGTTCGACGCCGAAATCGTCGGCGACGGTGACGACGTGCAGGCGATCGCCGGAACGCTGACCGAGGGGTACGTCGATGGCGAGTGGCGGTATCACAAGGGCTACGCGTCGATGGGGAACGTCATCGTCGAGCTGTTCCAGACGGGGGTCGACGGATCGACGATCGACGCCGAGGCGGTGGCGGAGATGCTGCGAGAGCACAGCGGCTCCGCCCGCGACGCCCTCATCGGGGAGCTGACGGCGAATCCGCCGACTCCGTCGGAGACACCGACGGCGGCAGATCCGTCAGCGCCGTGGAGCGCGTGGGAGATGAGCACCGCGGCCGTCGGCCCGATCGTGCTCGGCAGTGATCTCGATGCTGCCCTGGCCGCTGTACCGGGTGCTCGGGCGGTCGAGCCGGAGTGGGCGGGGAGCCCGTGGTGGCTGACCGCCACCGATGGATCCGCATCGGTCGGGATCTGGACCGATGAGAGCGGCGAACGCGTCGCGAGCGTGACGGTCGGCGTGTCGAACGTCTACGGCGAACCGGTCCACCCGGGAGGCTCCTTGCCCTCGGCCGGCGGAGTGCACGTGGGGGATCCCGTGAGCGCGGCCATCACGGCGTTCCCGCAAGGGACGTTCGTGACCGTCGTCGCCTCCGGCGAGTACTTCTACGAGTCGGCCACACGAGACGGCGGATTCGTGCGGTTCCGCGCCGACCGCGACCCCGCCGATCCGGCGGCGGTCGTGACGGGCATCGGCGTGGAGGATGCGACGTTGCGCGTGCCGCCGGTGTTCGGATGAACGGGCGGGGGATGCCGTCGATGCGGTCGCTCACGAGACTTCTGGTCGGGATGGTCGCGGCCGGGGCGCTGTTCGGGCTCTCCGGAATCAGGCGAGCACCGTCTCGCCCTGAGGTCGCTTGCTCACGAGCGTGAGCACGTCGTAGGTCGCGACGGTCTCGTCGCGCTGATTGCGGATGACGGCGTCCCAGCGCACCTCGCCGTAGTCGTCGGTCTCGCGCGGCGTGATCTGCTTCGCGGTCAATTCGACGCGGATCTCATCACCCGGCGACACCGGCGTGACGAAGCGAAGGTCCTCGAGTCCGTAGTTCGCGAGCACCGGACCGGGTTCGGGATCGACGAAGAGTCCTGCCGCCCACGACACGAGCAGATAGCCGTGGGCGACCCGCCCCGGGAAGAACGGATTCGCCGCCGCCGCGGCCTCGTCCATGTGGGCGTAGAAGGTGTCGCCGGTGAAGCGCGCGAACGTCTCGATGTCGTCGAGGGTCACGGTGCGCGATCCCGAGGCCACCTGGTCGCCGACCCGCAGTTCGGCGAGTGATCGCCGGAACGGATGCCGTCCGTCGCTGCGCACCGCGGCGCCCGTGTGCCAGACGCCGGTCAGGGCCGTGAGCATCTCGGGCGATCCCTGCACCGCGGTGCGCTGCATGTGGTGCAGCACCGCCCGGATCCCGCCCAGCTCCTCGCCGCCGCCGGCCCGCCCCGGTCCACCGTGCACGAGGTTGGGGAGCGGGGATCCGTGTCCGGTCGAGGAGCGCGCATCGTCGCGGTCGAGCACCAGCAGCCGGCCGTTGAACGGCGCGATGCGGGTCGCGAGCGCCACCGCCTGCGCGGGGTCGTGCGTCGCGATGCTCGTCACCAGCGAACCGCCGCCGCGGGCGACGAGACCTGCGGCCTCCGCGATGGTCGCGTAGGTCAGCATCGAGGCGACCGGGCCGAAGGCCTCGACGCCGTGCACGGCATCCGCCTCGGCGTCGTCGAAGCGTAGCAGCATCGGCGCGACGAAGGCCCCCTCCGAGATCTGCCCCGTGGTTCCGTCGGCGCGACGCACCTCCGGCGTCGCGGTCGTGCCGATCACGATCCGTCCGCCGGCATCCTGCAGCGCGGCGACCTGTCGCAGCACCTCGTCGCGCTGGGCGAGCGAGGCGAGCGGCCCCATGGTCACACCTTCGGCGCGGGGGTCTCCGAGCACCGTGCGCTCCGCGAGGCGGGTGCGCACGGCCTCGATCACGGCATCCGCCGATCCTTCCGGCACGATGACGCGACGGATCGCCGTGCACTTCTGCCCGGCCTTCGTCGTCATCTCGGTGACGAGCTGGCGCACGTAGGCATCGAACTCGGGCGTGCCGACCGTGGCATCCGTGCCGAGTACCGAGGCGTTGATCGAGTCGGTCTCGGCCGTGAAACGCACGCCCCCGGTCTGCACCGCGGCGCTCCGCCGCAGCGACTCGGCGGTCGAGGCGCTGCCGGTGAACCCCACGATGTCGCCGAGGAGCAGGTGGTCGAACAGGTCGGGCACGCTCCCGCTCACGAGCTGCAGTGTGCCCTCGGGCACCAGACCCGACTCGATGAGGATGCGCACCATCGCCTCGGCGAGGTAGCCGGTCGGGGTCGCGGGCTTGATCAGCGTCGGCATGCCCGCGAGGAAGGCGGGGGCGAACTTCTCGAGCGCACCCCACACGGGGAAGTTGAAGGCGTTGATCTGCACGGCGACGCCCGGCAGCGTGGTGTGCACATGGCGGCCGAGGAAGGACCCGTCCTTCGAGAGGGGCTCGACCGGGCCGTCGATGCGCACGGTGCCGTTCGGCAGTTCGCGGCGTCCCTTGCCCGAGTAGGAGAAGAGCACGCCGATGCCGCCGTCGATGTCGACCGACGAATCGGCGGCCGTCGCACCCGTACGGGCCGAGAGCGCGTACAGCTCGTCCTTGCGGGCGGTCAGCGCCAGCGCGAACTTCTTCAGCAGCACGGCCCGCTGGTGGAAGGTGAGCGCGGCGAGGCTCGCCTGCCCGACCGTGCGGGCGTGCACGAGCGCCGCCGCGAGGTCGAGACCCGTGGTCGACACGCGGGTCACGAGCTCGCCGGTCGATGCGTCGCGCACCTCCGTCGAGGGTGATCCGGCCGAGGGCGTCCACCAGGCGCCCTCGACGTAACTGGGCAGGTACTCGGTCATCGCGTCTCCTTCGGAGAGTCGGGGTCGGTCCAGTCGTAGAAGCCTGCGCCGCTCTTTCGTCCCAGCCGCCCCTCGGCCACCATCCGGCGCAGCAGAGCGGGTGGCTCGAAGCGTTCACCCAACTCGCGGGCGAGCTCCTGGGCGATCCCGAGACGCACGTCGAGCCCCACGAGGTCGGTCGTGCGCAACGGACCCACCGGATGCCGGTACCCCAGCGTCATGGCGGCGTCGATGTCGGCAGCGGATGCGACGCGCTCCTCGAGCATCCGAATGGCTTCGAGGCCGAGCGCGACGCCGAGGCGCGACGACGCGAATCCGGGGGAGTCGGCGACCACGATCGGAGTCTTGCCGAGCAGAGCGACCCACTCGCGCGCGGTATCGACGACGGCCGGGTCGGTGGTCGCTCCCCGCACGATCTCGACGAGCGCCGACGAGGGCACCGGGTTGAAGAAGTGGAGCCCGAGAAAGCGCTCCGGCCGTCGGCGTGCGAGCGCGAGGTCGTCGATCGAGATCGATGAGGTGTTCGAGGCGAGCACGGCCTCGTCCGGCAGCACGTGCTCGAGCCGCGCGAGCGCATCCTCTTTGAGCACGCGGTCCTCGGGCACGGCCTCGACGACCAGTGCAGCCTCGCTGCACGCCTCGACATCGGTCGTGACCCGGAGGCGCGCGGCGCATTCGCCCGCATCGAGGCCGGGGTCGCGGTCGGTGGAACGGCGGAGACTCTCGTCGATGCGCAGCGCCGCGGCATCCGCGCCCTCCGTATCGCGCTCGACGACGACCACTCGCGATCCGGCGAGCAGGAACGCGTGCGCGATGCCCGCGCCCATACGCCCTCCGCCCATCACGCCGACGACGGCCGGCGCGCTCACGAGCGACCCGTGCGATCGAGGAAGGCGGTCATGCGGCGCTCCTTCTCCGGGCTCTCGAACAGCTCGGCCTGCAGTTCTCCGTCGATGTGCGGATGTTCCGCGCGCGGCGCGCGGAGGGCGCGCTTGGTGTGCCGGGTGGCGAGCGGGTCGTTCGCGGCGATGCGGTCCGCGAGCGCGTGCGCGGCGGGCAGCAACTGCTCGGGCGGATGGATCGCCGAGATGAGCCCCCAGGCGAGGGCGTCGTCCGCGCCCAGCGCACGGCCCGTGAGCAGGAGATCGGCGGCGCGGGCGTGGCCGACGATCTCGGGCAGGCGCCAGGTCGCGCCGGCAGCGGCGAGGATGCCGAGTCCGGTCTCGGGGTTGCCGATGCGGAGCGACGCGGTGGCGATGCGGATGTCGGCGGCGTAGGCGAGCTCCGCACCGCCGCCCAGCGCGTAGCCGTCGAGGGCGGCGATGACCGGCATCGGCAGTTCGGCCACGCGGAGGAAGGCCGTGGCGTTGATCCCGCGGCGCGCATCGTCGGCGCGGCGCTCGCGCAGTTGGGCGATGTCGGCGCCCGCCGCGAAGTCGCCGCCCGCACCCGTGAGGATCAGCGTGCGGGGGGCGGCTTCCAGCTCGGCGCAGAGCGCGTGCAGGGCATCGATCGTGGCGAGGTCGATGGCGTTGCGGCGCTCCGGTCGGTTGAGCGTGGCGAGCACGCGGTCGTCACGCCGTTCGATCAGCAGCGGGTCGCTCATGCCACCCGCTCCAGGATCATGGCGGTGCCCTGCCCGACGCCCACGCACATCGTCGCGAGTCCGAGCCCCGCCCCCTCGCGCTCCATGCGCCCGAGCAGCGTGACGACGATGCGGCACCCGCTCGACCCGAGCGGGTGCCCGAGAGCGATCGCTCCGCCGTCGCGGTTGACGCGCTCCGGGTCGAGTCCGAGCCGGCGGATCGAGGCGAGCGACTGGGAGGCGAACGCCTCGTTCAGCTCGACGGCCCCGATCGCGTCGACCGCGAGGCCGGTGCGCCGCAGCGCCTTCTCGGTCGCCGGCACGGGACCGAGACCCATGATCTCCGGAGCGAGTGCGGCGGAGGTCGCCGTGACGATGCGGGCACGGGGTGTCAGGCCATAGCGGCGCACGGCCTCACCCGAGGCGACGATCACGGCGGAGGCCCCGTCGTTCAAGGAACTCGAGTTGCCGGCGGTGACGACGCGGCCGCCCTCCACGACGGGGCGCAGCGACGCGAGCGCACTGAGGTCGGTGTCGCGGCGCGGGCCCTCGTCGACGTCGACCTCGCCCGCGCGCGCGGGCACGGCGACGATCTCGTCGGCGAAGCGTCCCGCGTCGATCGCGGCGATCGCGAGTGCGTGGCTGCGCAGCGCGAACGCATCGGCATCCTCTCGTGTGATCCCGTCGCGCCGGGCGACCTCCTCCGCGGTCTCCGGCATCGAAAGCGTGGTGCCTGCGCGCGCGGAGAGGCGCGGGTTCGTGAACCGCCAGCCGATCGAGGTGTCGACGACGGCGCCCGGTTTCGCCCACGCCCGTTCGGGCTTGGCCTGCACCCACGGGGCCCGGGTCATCGACTCGACGCCGCCCGCGACGAGCAGCTCGGCGTCCCCCGCGCGGATCGCCTGCGCCGCCAGGGCGATGGCCGACATCCCCGAGGCGCAGAGCCGGTTCACGGTCAGACCCGGGATGTCGTCGGGGAGCCCCGCGAGCAGCACGGCCATGCGCGCGACGTTGCGGTTGTCCTCCCCGGCCTGGTTCGCCGCTCCCAGGATCACCTCGTCGATCGCGGCACCCGGCACTCCCGCGCGATCGACGGCGGTGCGCACCATGAGGGCGGCGAGGTCGTCGGGGCGGATGCCGGAGAGGGCGCCGCCGTAGCGCCCGATCGGGGTGCGCACTCCGCCGATGAGGAACGCCTCGGTCATCTCGGCCTCCTCACACGCGCCCGTAGGCGCGCAACGGCTGTTCGATCAGCGCGACCAGCTGCCGCAGGAAGCTCGCGGCGTAGCCGCCGTCGCACACGCGGTGATCGAACACCAGCGACAGCTGGGCGATGCGGCGGGCGACGACCTCGCCGTCGACGACCCAGGGGCGCTCGAGCACGCGTCCGATGCCGAGGATCGCCACGTCGGGGTGGTTGATGATCGCAGCCGACCCGTCGACGCCGAGTCCGCCGTAGTTGTTGAGGGTGAAGGTCGAGCCGCGCATCCGTTCGGGCGGCATCGCCCCGGCCCGGGCGGTCTCGGCGAGCTCGCGCAGCGCGGCGTCGAGTCGCGCGACCCTCAGCTCGTGCGCGCGGGGGACGACCGGCACGAGCAGCCCGCGCTCGGTGTCGGTGGCGACCCCGAGGTTCACGCCCTCGAACGCGATGAGCTCCTCGCCGCCGTCATCCAGACGCGAGGCGAGCACGGGGTGGTCCTCGAGCGCGAGCAGGGCGAAGCGGGCGAACAGCGCGGTCAGCGACGGCGCGCGCTCGCCGGCCGCGGCGATCTCGCGCCGCAGATCCCAGAGACGCGTTGCGTCGACGTCCACCCAGACGGTCGCCTCGGGGATCTCGGCGCGACTGCGGCTCAGGCGGGCGCTCACGGCCCGGCGCAGCGGAGACAGGCGGTCACGGGCGCGCACGCGCAGGCCGTCGATCTCGTCGGCGGACGACGCCGGACCCGCGGATGCCGGTGCGTGCGCGCCGTCGACGGCATGATCGACCGCGGCCCGCAGCACGTCGGCGCGCGTCACGGCGCCGTCGGCTCCGGTCGCGGGGATCGCGTGCACGTCGAGACCGAGGTCGCGGGCGAGCCGACGAACGATCGGCGAGCGCACCGCGACGGTGCGGGCGGAGGGTGCCTCCGCCGTGTCGGCGGGCGTCGCGGCCGAGTCGTGCACGGCCGACCGCCGGCGGCGTCCGCTCGCCGACCGTTCACTCGTGCCGTAGCCGATGAGCACGTTGCCCGAGCCTGCGCGTTCCTCGACTCGGTAGTTCTCGTGCGCCGCGTTCTCGGGGAGGACGGCTTCGGATGAGGCGCTCGCCGCCGCGGCATCCGACACCTCCAGCACCGGGGCGCCGACGGTGATCGTGTCGCCGGCGTCGCCGTGCAGCGCGGTCACCACACCCGCGAACGGGGACGGCAGCTCCACGACGCTCTTGGCGGTCTCGACCTCGGCGATCGCCTGATCGACGGCGATCGTGTCGCCGATCGCCACGAGCCACTGCACGAGACCGGCCTCGGTGAGACCCTCGCCCAGATCGGGCAACCGGAAGACGTGCGCGGTGAGGGTGCTCACGATTCGTCCTCCCAGTGCAGCGTGTCGATCGCGTCGAGCACGCGGTCGACGTCGGGCAGGTACCAGTGCTCGAGCTTCGGCGGGGCGTAGGGGATGTCGAACCCCGTCACCTTGCGCACCGGTGCCTCGAGGTGCTCGAAGCAGCGCTCGAACACCCGTGACTGGATCTCGGAGGCGACGCTCGCGTAGCCCGGTGCCTCGGCGATCACGACCGCCCGACCGGTGGCGCGCACGGCGGCCGTGACCGTGGCGTCGTCGAAGGGGGAGAGCGAGCGCACATCGACGACCTCGACGCTGCGGCCCTCGGCGGCTGCGGCCTCGGCGGCTTCCAGCGCGAGCGGCACGGCCGCGCCGTAGGCGAGCAGCGTCACATCGGTGCCGGTGCGCGCGACCCGGGCGCTGCCGAGGTCGACGCGGGGCGCGGTGTCGACCTCGCCGCGCGTCCAGTACAACTTCTTGGGCTCGAGGAAGACGACCGGATCGGGCGACTCGATCGCCGCCCGCAGCAGCGAGTAGGCATCCTGCGGGGTCGACGGGCACACGACCGTGAGGCCCGGGGTGTGCGCGTAGTACGCCTCCGACGAGTCGCAGTGGTGCTCGACCCCGCCGATGCCGCCACCGAACGGGATGCGGATGACCAGCGGCATCCGCACCCCTCCGCGCGTGCGGTTCCCGTACTTCGCGACGTGGCTCACCACCTGCTCGAACGCGGGCAGCGCGAAAGCGTCGAACTGCATCTCGACCACGGGGCGCATGCCGTTCATCGCCATGCCCACCGCCGTGCCGACGATGCCGGACTCGGCGAGCGGGGTGTCGAAGCAGCGATCCTCGCCGAAGCGCGCGGTGAGTCCGTCGGTGACCCGGAAGACCCCGCCGAGCGCCCCCACGTCCTCCCCGAAGACGACGACCTCGGGGTCGTCGGTCAGGGCGTCGGCGAGCGCGAGGTTCAGTGCCGCGGCCATCGTGAGCGTCACCGGGGCGCGGCCGTCCGCATCGACGCCCGGGCGGATGCCGTCGAGATGCGTGCCGTCCTGCGCGATCGTCATCGGGATGCTCCTTCGTGAGAGGCGGACTCCGCCTCGCCGGATGCCGCCGCCGTGCGCTCGATCTCGCCCCGCAGCATCGCCCACTGCTCCTCGAGCTGTGGGGAACGGGTCGCGGTCACGAATCGGAAGAGATCCTCGGGATCGAGGTCGGCGTCGGTGTTCAGCGCGGTGCGCAGCTCGGTCGCGAGGGTCTCGGCATCCGCCGCGAACCGGGCCTCGGTCTCGTCGTCGAGCGCTCCGACCGCGCGGAGATGCGTGCGCAGCCGCCGCAGCGGGTCGCGTTCGACCCAGGCCTGCACCTCGGCGCGCTCGCGGTAGCGGGTGTCGTCGTCGGCGTTGGTGTGCGCCTGCATCCGATAGGTGTGCGCCTCGACGAGCGTGGGGCCGTCGCCCGCGCGTGCTCGCCGCACGGCCGCGCCGAGCACCGACAGCACCGCGGCGACGTCGTTGCCGTCGACCCGCTGCCCCGGCATCCCGTAGCCGATCGCCTTGTGCGCGAGCGAGGGGGCAGCGGTCTGGCGCGAGAGGGGCACCGAGATCGCGAATCCGTTGTTCTGCACGAAGAAGACCACCGGCACGCGGAAGACCGACGCGAAGTTCATCGCCTCGTGGAAGTCGCCCTCGCTGGTGGCGCCGTCGCCGCACAGGGCGAGCACGACCGTGTCATCACCGCGGCGCTTCGCGGCGTACGCGAAGCCGACCGCGTGCAGCAACTGGGTCGCGAGCGGCGTGGACTGCGTGGCGACGCGGTGCGCACGCACGTCGTAGCCCGAATGCCAGTCGCCGGCGAGCAGCACCATGGTCTCCGCCGGCGGGACTCCGCGTCCGATGATGGCGACGGCGTCGCGGTACGTGGGGAACAGCCAGTCAGCGGCGCCGTCGAGCACCCGCGCGGCTGCGACCTGGCAGGCCTCCTGCCCGTGCGACGAGGGGTAGACCGCGAGGCGGCCCTGGCGCACCAGTGCGCTCGCCTGGTCGTTGAAGCGGCGTCCCTCGACGAGTCCGCGGTAGGCGTCGAGCAGCGCGCCGCGGTCGGGGAGCGGATAGTCCGCATCCTCGGTGAGCGTGCCGTCGGGGGCGATGAGCTGCACCGCCTCGTCGCGGGGGAGCATGTCGTCGTTCATCTGGTCGCCTTCCTCGCCGAACCTGATGACGACAGCATGCGCTCTCGCGCGCAGTCGTCCAAGAGGTGCGGCTGAATGCTGGACGATTGCGCGCTCGTTGCGCTCGCGCTCGCCGAAGTGTCAGAATTCGACGCGGGACGAAGGAGTGCCATGACCACGCTGGATGAGATCGACCGGGCCATCCTCGACGAGCTGCGACGCGATGCGCGGGCGTCGATGACCGCGCTGGCGGATGCCGTGCACATCTCGCGGGCGGGCGCCCATGCCCGCATCCGACGGCTCACCGATGCGGGGGTGATCACGGGGTACACCGTGCGCACGGATCCCGCGAAGCTCGGCCATCACGCGAGCGCCTACGTCACGCTCGCGATCGAGCAGGCCAGTTGGCAGCTCGTGCAGGATCGGTTGCGGGCGATCCCCGAGATCGAGCACATGGCGCTGGTCGGCGGAGACTTCGACGTGATCCTGCTCGTGCGGGCGAACGATGCGCGCGATCTCCGCCGGATCGTTCTCGAGGACATCCAGGCGATCCCGTCGATCCGCACGACCCGCACGACCCTGATCTTCGAGGACTTCGAGCGCTGAGCAGCCACTCCTCGCCGCGCGGCCCGCGTGCCAGACTGGGGCGATGAGCGCAGCCGACCCCGTCCGTCGCGGGCGCCCCGGGTACGACCGCCGGGGTCTGCTCGACGCGGCGGTGGCGGTGTTCAACGAGTCCGGCTACGACGGCACCTCGGTGGCTGCCCTCGCCGCCCGGCTCGGGCTGTCGAAGGCCGCGCTCTACCACCACTTCTCCTCCAAGGAGGAGATCCTCGAGACGGCCCTCGACGAGGCGCTCGACGGCCTCGAGGGCGTCCTGGCCGCCACGGATGCCGTGCGCCCGGGCGACCGACTGGCCGCGGTGCTCGAGGGCGCCGTCGGTGTGCTCGTGGCGCATCTGCCCTCGGTCACGCTGCTGCTGCGCGTGCGGGGCAACAGCGAGGTCGAACGGCGCGCACTCGAACGTCGGCGCGCCTTCGATCAGGCCGTGACCGCGATCGTGCGCGCGGCGCAGGAGGAGGGCGCGGTGCGCGCCGATGTGGATGCCTCGGTCGCGACGCGTCTGCTCTTCGGCATGGTCAACTCCCTCGTGGAGTGGTACCGCCCGAGCGGTCCCGAAGGGGCCGAAGCCCTCGCCCGCGACGTTCTCGCCGTGGCCCTCGACGGGCTCCGTACGCGCTGAGCCGCGGCATCCGCCTCACCGGCGTGCGGCGCGGGTCGTCAGTCGATCGTCAGCGTGAAGCCGTCGTCGGTCGCCGTCACGGCGACGCGGGTGAGGTCGTCGACCTGCACCTCGGGGTCGTGCGCGTGGGCGTGCGGGCCGACGCCGACCACGCGCATGCCGGCGGCGTGCGCGGCCTGGATGCCGGCACCCGAGTCCTCGAACACGATGCAGTCGGCGGGATCGACACCGAGCTCCGCTGCGGCGCGGAGGAAGCCCTCGGGGTCGGGCTTCGAGGCCGAGACGCTCTCGGCGGTGATCGTGAGGGCGGGCAGGGGGAGCCCCGCCGCGCCCATGCGCGCGGTCATCAGTTCGACGTTCGCCGAGGTCACGATCGCGTGCGGGTGGGGGAGCAGCGCCTGCAGCAGTGCGGCGGCGCCGGTGATCTCGACGACTCCCGCGACATCGCTGCTCTCGTTCGCGAGCATGACGGTGTTCTCGTGCAGATTGATGGCGTGGTCGCGCTCGGGCAGCAGGATCGACATGCTCTGGTGGCCCTGGCGGCCGTGGATGACCCGCAGCACCGTGGCGGGGTCGAGCCCGTGCGGCTGCGCCCACTCCAACCAGAGGCGTTCGACGACGGCGGTCGAGTCGACCAGGGTCCCGTCCATGTCGAGGAGGACGGCGCGGGCGTGGAGGGTCTCGGTCACCCCTCCAGGCTAACGGCGCGGCGCCGCGGCATCCGCCCCCCATCGGCGAGCGCCGCGACCCTAGGATGGCGGCGGGAGGTGCAGCATGCACGCGATCGCCGAACGGGTCCGCCAGGTGCTCCGGCAGGTGCGGGGGCCGGCGCGCGACGACGCCGTGCTCGAGGCCGCCGCGCTCATCGTCGGGGCGCTGTTCCTCGTGATCGGTTTCCTCGTCGCCTTCCCCGTGTTCTTCGGCCATGAGATGGCGATCAGCGGCACGGGATCGATCGGCAACTTCGCAGCCTACGGGGGAGCGGCCACCGCGGCCCTCGCGTTCGCACTCGGACGTCTCGTCGCCCGCCCCGAGGATGCCGATCCGGATGCCGTGCGCGACGGCTTCAGCGTGCCGGGCGACCGTCTGCGCTGGTACGACCTGCTCGCGATCGCGTTCGCGCACGCGGCGATCGCCTACCTCGGCTGGCTCGGGATCGCGAAACTGCTCGAGCAGAGTTTCACGGATGCGCCGGTGTTCGCGTTCCCCGGAGCGGTGCTCATCGGTGTCGCCTTCGCGCTCACCGCCTACGTGTCGTTCCTCAGCTCCGTCGCGCTCACCCCGATGACCCTGTCTCTCGTGCTCGCGGTGTTCCTCGTGATCGGCGCCTTCGCGAGCATGCTCGCCTCGAGCGATCCGCACTGGTGGCGCGACAACCTCTCGGCGCTGGGCATGAGCTCCAACAGCGCCTCGTACGCCTTCAACATCACCCTGATCATCGCGGGCGTCATGGTCACGACGATCTCCCGCTACGCGACCGCGGGCCTTCCCGCGACCGACCCGGTCGATCGGCGCGGCCGCACGATCGTGCGTACGGGACTCATCCTCATCGGCATCTTCCTGGCGTGCGTGGGGATCTTCCCCGTCGACGAGTTCTTCGCGGTGCACAACACCGTCGCGACCGGGATGGCGGTGGCCTTCGCCGTGATCGTGGTCGGGCTGCCGTGGCTCCTGCGCACCATCCCGCGCGTCTTCGTGCTGCTCGGGTGGGCGTACGTGCTGGTGATCGTGCTGCTCGCGGTGTTCTTCGCGACCGGGTACTACAACCTGACCGCTGTCGAGCTGATCGCCGCGGTGCTCATCTTCAGTTGGATCATCGTGTTCCTGCGCACGGCGGGCTCGATCCATGAGCGGTCGCCGGAGCCCGCGGCGGCGCCGGACGCCGTCGACACCGCCTGAGAACGGCTACTCGCCCCGCAGCGCCCGGGTCGCGGCCGCGCTGCGCTCGAGGGCGTCGACCGCGACGTCGCGGCGCAACTGCGCCGCACCGATGAAGAGGCAGTCGACGAGCGCGAGCTGGGCGATGCGGCTCACCATCGCGCCGGCGCGGAAGCGGGATTCGCGCGCGTGGGTGAGGAGGAGGTGATCGGAGGCGCGGGCGAGGGGAGAGGTACCGGCTCCGGTGATGCCGATCGTGGTGGCACCGGTGTCGCGGGCGGCCTGCAGGAAGAGCACGGCTTCGGGGGTCGTTCCCGAGTTCGAGAAGCCGATCGCGACGGTGGGCGAGGTGCGCAGGGCGGCGGCGGCGCTCGCCTCGTGCGCATCGTCGAGAGCGATCGCGTTGTGGCCGATGCGCAGCAGTTTGTGGCCGAGATCGGCGGCGGCCAGGCGACTCGCCCCGATTCCGAACAGCAGGATGCGCCCCGAGCCCTCGATGGCCTCGGCGGCCGCGCCGAGCGCGTCGTAGTCGAGGCGCTCGACGGTCTCCTCGATCGCGAGGCGTTCCAGGGCGGCGAGTTTGCGGGCGGCGTCACGCAGGCTGTCGTCGGCGGCGATCTCGGCGCCGAACCCGCTGTTGGTGCCGAAGTTGACCGATTCGCGCCCGAGCTCGGCGGCGAGGGTGCGACGCAGCGCGGCGTAACCGCTCACCCCGATCACGCGGCAGAAGCGCACGACCGACGCGACCGAGGTGTCGCACGACGCGGCGAGCTCGGTGATCGTGCTCTCGATCACCTGGGTGGGGTTGTCGGCGACGGCGCGGGCGATCCGGGCGAGGGAGGGCGGCAGCGTATCGACCGAAGCCGCGATCGTCGTCTGGATGCTCATTCATCTCCCTTTCCGGCTGTGAAGAATTCTTTCATGTCGCCGTCAATCTGCGTAGACTATTTTTATGATCTCGATGTCCCGCGTGCTCGCCGTCGACCTCGGCAAGTCGCGCTGCCGGCTGGTGGTCGCCGATCCGACACGCCGGCCTGCACATGAGGGTACAGGTGCGCCGGGGCTCGCCGCCGCCGACGGTGTCAGCGCCGCTCTCGCAGCGGTCGAGACCGTGCTCGCCGAGGTACCGGACGGGATGATTTCGGCCCTCTCCATCGGGGCGGCAGGTGCGTGGGCCGCACCCGCCGCCGCGCAGCGCCTGGCCGGTCTCCTCGCCGCGCGCGTGCTGGCCCCCGTCGCCGTGACCTCCGACGTCGTCACCGCCCACGCCGGAGCGCTCGACGGCGGCCACGGCGTGCTTCTCATCGCAGGCACGGGCGCCGCCGCCCTCGGAACGGATGCCGAGGGCGCCCGTCTCGTCGACGGCTGGGGTCCCGACGTCGGCGACCTCGGAAGCGGCTCCTGGCTCGGCCGCGAGGTGCTCCGCGCGGTACTGCGCGCCGCCGACGGTCTCGGCCCCGCGACCTCTCTCACGGAGGCGATCGCGGAACCCGTGGGCGCGGCATCCGACATCATCCCTTGGCTCGCGCACGGCGATCCACTCGCCCGACGTCTCGCGACCCTCGCTCCGCTCGCCCTGGATGCCGCCGAGACCGGCGACGAGGCCGCCGCGGCCATCGCCGCCGAGGCGACCCGCCTGCTCACCGCCTCCGCCGTCGCGGCGTCCACGACGCCCGATGTCGTGCTGCACGGCGGACTCACCGACCACGCCTGGTTCCGTGCGCAGCTCACCGACGCGCTGTCCGCCGCCGGCCGCCGGGTCCGGCCGCCCGTCGGCGACGCGATCGACGGTGCCCTCCTGCTCGCCACCCGCTTCGATCTCCCTCACGAAAGGTTCGTGCACCGTGCCGAATGACGACACCCGACTCACCGCTCTGATCGAGGAGCTGTCGAAGCTCGACACCGAGGCCGCGACCACCGAGCGCGGCGACCTCGATCTTCTGACGAGCGCACAGCTCGTCGAGCGCATGAACGCCGAGGACGCCCGGGTGGCGGGGGCGGTGGCCGCGGAGGCCGCGCAGATCGCCGCCGCCGTCGACGGCATCACCGAGCGCTTCCGTCGCGGAGGGCGCCTCATCTACATCGGTGCGGGGACGGCCGGTCGCATCGGCGTGCTCGACGCGAGCGAGTGCCCGCCCACCTTCGGAACCGACCCGTCGCTCGTGGTCGGCATCATCGCGGGCGGTGAGACGGCGATCCGTTCGGCCGTCGAGAACGCCGAGGACGACGCCGACGCTGCGGCCGCATCACTGGCGGAACTGCAGCTCACCGCATCCGACACGGTCGTCGGCATCTCGGCCTCGGGCCGCACGCCCTACGTGATCGGAGGGCTCGACTACGCCCGCGGTCTCGGCGCACTCACGGTCGCGATCGCCTCGAACCGGGCCTCCGCGATCGGTGCCGTCGCCGACATCGCGATCGAGGTCGTGACGGGCCCGGAGTTCATCTCCGGGTCGACGCGCCTGAAGTCGGGCACCGCGCAGAAGCTCGTGGTCAACATGCTCACGACGCTCTCGATGATCAAGCTCGGCAAGACCTACCGCGGCGTGATGGTCGATCTGCTCGCCACCAACGAGAAGCTGCACGCGCGGTCGATCCGTACGGTGTCGCAGCTCGCCGGGGTCGACACCGACGAGGCCGCGCGCGCGCTCGCCGCCGCCGACGGATCGGTCAAGCTCGCGGTGCTCATCCTCGCGACCGGCGCGACGCCCGCCGACGCGGCCTCCGCGCTCGACGCGGCCGACGGCCTGTTGCGCGAGGCGATCTCGGCGCTGAGCTGAGCTCGGCCGGCCGCCGCGGGGGTCAGTGCCCGAACTCGATCAGTGCGACGCCGACCGCGATGAGCGCGACGCCCGCGGCCATCATCGCCGAGAAGTGGTCCTTGAAGAGGATGCGGCCCATCACGGCCGTGATCGCCACGCCGGCGGCGGCCCAGATCCCGTAGGCGACGCCCACGGGCATGCCCATCGCCAGGATCGTGCCCAGCAGCGAGAACGCGGCGAGGTAGCCGACGACGATCACGGGGATCCACCGCCGGCGGCGCAGGCCCTCCGAGGCACGCAGGCTCAGTGTGGCGGTGACCTCGCTGGCGATCGCGAGAACCAGCAGTAGCCAGATCACGAGACGACCTCCGTCGAGGTCGGGCGGGCGTGCGAGCCGAGCTCGACGAGCAGCACGCCGATCACGATCGCGCCGACACCGATGATCTGCACCGTGCCGAGCGTCTCACCGAACAGCACGGTGCCCAGCACGGCGGTGAGCACGACGCCGATCGCCGACCAGATGCCGTAGGCGACGCCCACCGGCATCCCCCGATCGAGCACGACCGAGAGCAACCACAGCGACCCGGTGTACCCGGCGACGACCACGATCAGCCAGAGCGGATGCGTGAAGCCCTCGGCCGCGCGCAGTGACAGCGTCGCCGATACCTCGAGCGCGATCGCGATCAGCAGGGGCGGCCACGGCGAGCGGTGGGGTCGGTCTGTCATCGAGGGCCTTTCGGGAGCGGCGGTGCCGACGGTGGATGCCGGGCTCGTGCGCCGCAGGGGAGAACACGTCGGATGCTCGCAGGATTCCCTGTCCGGCGGGTGAACGGGTGTCGGGGGAACGGGTGTCGGGGGCACCGGGCATCATGGGGACATGAACCGCACGTCGTTGCGCCGCGAGCGCCTTCGTTCGCATCGGCTCACCGCGCGCGCCGCGTCGGTGGTCGAGGCGGCGCGGCACATGCTGGCGGTGCAGAGCCAGGATTTCACCGCCGGGCGATGGGCGCTGGCTGCCCGCACGCGCCGCACCGTCGCCTGGGAAGCGGTCGATCGCGCGTTCGATCGCGGCGACCTCGTGCGTGCCTGGACGATGCGCGGTACCCTGCACACGATCCCGGCACGAGATCTGGGGTGGGTGCTGTCGGTCACCGGGGCGCGTCAGTTGGCGGCCGCCGCGACGCGCCATCGCGATCTCGGTATCGACGACGAGCTGCTGCGACGCGCGGCCCGGATCATCGACCCGGTGCTCCGCGATGACGGCTGCTCCCGCGCGGAGGCCTTCGCACGATGGTCGGATGCCGGGATCGACCCGCGGGATCAGCGCGGTGTGCATCTGCTCGGAGCTCTCGCGATGCGGGGCGAGATCTGTCAGGGCCCGATCGTGCCTGCGACGACCTCCGCGGGGATCACCCGCGAACAGCGCTTCGTCGCGACCGACGCGTGGATCCGTGATTCGATGCGGCCCGACGATCCGCTCGCCGAACTCTTCGTGCGCTACGTCGACGGTCACGGGCCGGTGCGGGTCGAGGACTTCGCGTGGTGGTCGGGGCTCACCCTCGGGGCGTCGCGCGAGGCCGTGGCCCGCGCGGGCGTCCGCGTGGTCGAGGTCGAGGAGGGCACCTATGCAGCGGTCGCACCGCCGCGTCGCTCGCCCGGGGCGCCACGGGTGCAGGTGCTCGGAGCCTTCGACGAGTACTACATCTCCTATGCGGATCGCGCGCTCGTGTGCCCGCCCGAGGGGCTGGCCGCGGTCGGTCCGGGCAAGAACGGCATGGTGCGCCCCGTCGTGGTCGTCGACGGCGAGGTGGTCGGGGTGTGGCGTCTGCCGGCGGCATCCGGACGCGGGGGCGGTGAGGCGGTCGTTGAGCTGTTCCCCGCGGGGGAGCGGCCGGCGCTGGATCCGGAGATCGACGAGCAGGTGCGCGCCGCGCTCGCGCGTCATGCGGCGTTCCTCGGTGCCGCGGCCTGATCCGCGGAGCGACCCGCAGACGAACGCCGTGGATCACTCCTCGGCGTGACGCCCGAGGAACTCGTAGACCTCGCTGTCGTCGACGCCGGGGAAGGCGCCACGGGGCAGCGGCGAGAACATGTGCGTGTGCACGCGGGCGCTCGGCCACGATTTGCCGTTCCAGCGCTCCGTCAGCTCCGACGACGGGCGTCGGCAGCACGATTCGTCGGGGCAGTTCGACACCGCGCGATCGGTCGTCTCGCGACCGCGCCACCAGCGTGCGTCGTCGAAGGGGACGCCCACCGTGATCGAGAACTCGCCGTCGGCCGACGACCCGGTCTGGGTCGAGCACCAGAACGTGCCCGACGGAGTGTCGGTGTACTGGTGGTGCTCGGTCGTGCGGTTCTGCTGCGTGAAGGCCGCCCGTGCCTGGAACTTGCGGCACACGCGCTGACCCTCGACGGCCCCGGTGACGTCCATGGGCAGGGGCAGGTCGTCGTTCTCGTAGACGCGGGTGATCGCGCCGTCGGAGTCCACGCGCAGGAAGTGCAGCGACATGCCCAGGTGCTGGGTGAGCAGGTTGGTCATCCGCATCCCCGCGGCCTCGTGCGTGACACCGAAGGCGTCGCGGAAGTCCTCGACGGCGAGGTTGCGATCCTTCTTGGCCTGCTGCAGGAAGGCGACGGATGCGGTCTCGGGCAGCAGGCAGCACGCACCGAAGTAGTTGATCTCGAGGCGCTGCTGCAGGAAGTCGGCGTAGTCGGTGGGCGGGGTGTGCCCGAGCAGGCGGTGGGCCATCGCCTGCAGCGCCATGGAGCGCAGGCCGTGGCCGCCGGGGATGGAAGCGGGCGGCAGGTAGATGCGCCCGTTCTCGAGGTCGGTGACCGAGCGCGTGGAGTGCGGCAGGTCGTTGACGTAGATGAGCTCGAACCCGAGGCGCTCGGCCATGATGCTCACGGTGCGGTGGCTGAGCGCGCCCTGCACGTGCCCGGCGGCCTTGAGCTGCTTCTCGGCGAGCTTCTCGATGTCACCCAGGTAGTTGTTCTGCGCCCGCATCCGCAGCCGGAGCTCGGTGTTGGCGCGGCGGGCCTCCTCCGGGGTCGCGATGGCCTCGCGCTCGCGGCGCTGGAGCTCGCGGTGCAGCCCCAGCACCGACTCGATCGTCTCGTCGCTCATGCCCTTCGTCACGCGCACGGGGGAGATGCCGAGCTGGCGGAACACCGGACTCTCCTGCGCGCGGTCGAGCTCGATCTCGAGGGCCGCGCGGCGGTTCGGCGGCTCCCCCGAGATGAGGTCGGTGACCTCGGTGCCCGTGGCCTGGGCGATGGCCTGCAGCAGCGAGAGTTTCGGCTCGCGCTTGCCGTTCTCGATCAGGCTGAGCTGCGACCCCGCGACGCCCACGAGCGCGCCGAGCTCGTCGAGGGTGAACCCCTGAGCCTGCCGGTGGTGACGGATGCGATGGCCGAGGGTCGTGAGATGGATGCCGGAGGACGCCATTCCTTGATCTTAGACGAAAGAATTGCGATATTTACGACCGGGATCGTCGAAAAGTCCCGAGGAATGCCGAAGAAGATGGGTTCAACGCCCCACACTTCAAAGGAGCAGCCCATGGCCATCGCCGAAGTCTTCACCCCTCGCACCTCGCCCGTCGCCGCCGCGCGCACCTTCGGCGCGGTACCGGCCTATGACACTCCCGCGATGGCGGAGCTGGTGGCCTGGGTCGACGAGATGGCGGAGCTGACGCAGCCCGATTCCGTGCACTGGGTCGACGGGTCGCGCGCCGAGAACGACTGGCTGCTGCGCGGCCTCGTCTCCGAGGGCAAGCTCATCAAGCTCAACCCCGAGTGGCGTCCCGGCTCGTACCTCGCCCGCTCGCACCCCAGCGACGTCGCCCGCACCGAGGGGCGCACGTTCATCTCCTCCGAGAAGGAGGAGGACGCAGGTCCCACGAACAACTGGGCACCGCCCGCCGAGATGCACGAGAAGATGACGGACCTGTTCGCCGGGTCCATGCGCGGACGCACGATGTACGTCGTGCCGTTCTCGATGGGTGCGGTCGGCGGCCCGCTCTCGCACATCGGCGTGCAGATCACCGACAGCGCCTACGCGGTCGCCTCGATCGGCATCATGACCCGCGTCGGCGATGCCGTCACCCGGCAGATCGCCGACGGCGCCCCGTGGGTGCGCACCGCGCACACCGTCGGCGCCCCGCTCGCGCCGGGACAGGCGGATGCCGAGTGGCCGTGCAACGACGAGAAGTACATCGTGCACTTCCCCGACACCCTCGAGGTGTTCTCCTACGGCTCGGGATACGGCGGTAACGCGATCCTCGCCAAGAAGTGCTTCGCGCTGCGCATCGCCTCGGTGATCGCTCGCGACGAGGGCTGGCTCGCCGAGCACATGCTGCTGATCCGCGTGATCGACCCGCAGGGCACCGCCTACCACGTGGCTGCGGCGTTCCCCTCGGCGTGCGGCAAGACAAACCTCGCGATGCTGCGCCCCACGATCCCCGGATGGACGGTCGAGACGCTCGGCGACGACATCGCGTGGATCCGTCCGGGCGAGGACGGGCGCCTCTGGGCGATCAACCCCGAGGCCGGTTTCTTCGGCGTCGCTCCGGGCACGGGTGAGGCGACCAACGTCACGGCGGTCGAGACGCTGTGGGGCAACACGATCTTCACGAACGTCGCCCTGCGCCCCGACGGCGATGTGTGGTGGGAGGGACTGACCGACACCGCTCCCGCCGAGCTCACCGACTGGCAGGGCAATGCCTGGACGCCGGACTCCGGCCGTCCCGCCGCGCACCCGAACTCCCGCTTCACCGTCTCCGCGGCCCAGTGCCCGCAGATCGCGGAGGACTGGGAGGAGGCGGTGCCGCTCGACGTCATCCTGTTCGGTGGGCGTCGCGCCAGCAACGTGCCGCTCGTCGTCGAGGCGACCGACTGGACCCACGGCGTCTTCCTCGGATCGAACATCTCGTCCGAGCGCACCGCCGCGGCCGAGGGAACCCTCGGCGAGCTGCGCCGCGATCCCTTCGCGATGCTCCCGTTCTGCGGCTACAACATGGGCGACTACTTCGGCCACTGGTTGAAGGTCGGTCGCGGTCTGCGCTTCGATCGTGCGCCGCGCATCTTCCAGGTCAACTGGTTCCGCCGCGGCGACGACGGCCGCTTCCTGTGGCCCGGGTTCGGTGACAACTCGCGGGTCGTCGACTGGATCATCCGCCGGATCGCCGGCGAGGTGCCGGCCGTCGACAGTCCGATCGGGCGCCTGCCGCGCACGCAGGACCTCAACCTCACGGGGCTCGACATCCCGCAGGCCGACCTCGACGAGCTGTTCGAGGTCGACCCCGCGGCGTGGCGGATCGAGGCCGATCGCACCGAGGAGTTCTACGACACGTTCGGCGACCGGCTTCCGGCCGCCCTGCGTGCCGAACTGGCGTCGCTCCGGTACCGCCTCGAGAAGGCGTAACCGGAGCGCAGGGCCAGGTGCCGGTTCGGGGGAGCCGGCACCTCTGCGGGTCCTCATCGCAGGACGCGCGCACAGACCCGCGACGGCGGGATGTCGGAGACGAACCCATGGCTGAGTGGTCTCCGGTATCCCGCCGTCGCGTCTTTCCGTGCGCGTCGCGCCGTGTGGCCGGGGGCAGCGCTCGGATCAGGCGAGCAGCTGGTGGCGGGCGAGGTCGCGGTACAGCGGCGTCGACTCGACGAGCTCCGCGTGCGTGCCCTGACCGACCACCGCGCCGTCCTGCAGCACGACGATGAGGTCGCTGTCGACGACCGTCGAGAGGCGGTGCGCGATCACCACGAGGGTGCGGTCGTTCGAGACGGCGTCGATCGCCTCGCGCATGCGCTGCTCGTTCACGCCGTCGAGCGAGGAGGTCGACTCGTCGAGCAGCAGGATCGGAGCGTCGGTGAGCAGGGCGCGGGCGATCGCGAGTCGCTGGCGCTCGCCGCCCGAGAGCATCACGCCGTCTTCGCCGACCGGTGCCGCAAGGCCCAGGGGGCTGCGCTCGAGCACGTCGCCCAGGTTGACCGCGCGCAGCACCCGTTCGCAGTCCGCATCGGATGCCGCGGGCGAGGCGAGCCGCAGGTTGTCGGCGAGCGTGCCGGCGAGGGTCGGAGCGTCCTGCTCGACGTAGCCGAAGTGCGCGCGCAGCTCGTCGCGAGGGTAGGTGCGCGCGTCGTGCCCGTGGACGCGGATCGATCCGCCCGTCGGGTCGTAGAAGCGCTCGACGAGCGAGAGGATCGTGCTCTTGCCGGCGCCGCTGGGCCCGACGAGAGCGACGCGGGCGCCGCGGGGAACGGCGAACGAGACGCCGCGCAGCACCTCGCGGTCGGGGGCGTCAGCTGCGGGAACGGTGTCGAGGGTCGTCTCCGGCTTCTCGACGTGGGCGTCTTCGAGCAGCGTCCGGGCGGCCTTCGCCGCCGCCTCGCGCGCAGCGACCACGTTGTCGGGGTAGCGGAAGTGCACGTCGCGGAACTCGATCGCGGGAGCATCCGGTGCCGTCGCGGTGTGCACGATGTCGGCGGCGATCCGCTCGTCGTCCTGCGTCTCGGTCGGCAGCTCGAGCACCTCCTGGATGCGGCCGAGCGCGCCGAGCGCCTGGTTGACCGAGGTGATCGCCCCGAACGTCGTCGCGAGCGGCATGACCAGCAGGAACAGGAACATGATGAACGCGATCAGCGAGGCGATCGAGAGTGCACCGGCGGCGACCCGGAACCCGCCGACGCCGAGCACCACGATCAACGAGAGCTGGAGGGCGATGCCCGCGACCGGAACCACGAGCGAGGAGATCTTCGCGATCCGCACGCCGATGCCGTAGGCCTCGTCGGCCGTCTGCGACACGGTCGCGGTCTCGCGCTCGGTCGCGCCGGACGCGCGGATCGTGCGGATGGACCCCACCGCGCGCTCCACCCCGGAGGCCAGCTCGCCGACCTTCTGCTGCTGCGCGGTCGAGGCCGTGCGGATGCGGCCGCTGAGCGCCACCACGACGACGACGGAGACGCCGATCACCAGCACGATCAGCAGCAGGAGGATCGGGTCGATCACGAGCATCGCCACGAGGGCTCCCACGAAGAGCACGGCGCTGCCGACGGCATCCGCCAGTCCCTGCGTGAGCACGGCGTAGAGCAGGGTCGTGTCGGTGCCGACGCGCGAGACGAGGTCGCCGGTGCGGCGCGCGTCGAACTCCGAGGTCGGCAGGTGCAGGATGCGGGCGATGAGCTTGCGGCGGCTGGAGAGCACGACCGCGGTGCCGGTGCGCTGCAGCAGGTAGTGCTGGAAGCCGGAGATGATCGACGACACGATCACGAACCCGATCAGCAACCACACCAGGATCCCGAGCGTGCCGCCGGACTGCACGGCTTCGATGACCTGCCCGACGAGCAGCGGTTGCACCAGCGAGGTCGCGGCGCCGAAGACGCTGAGCACGGCCACGACGACGAGCGTGCGCTTGTGCTCGAAGAGGAAGGGGAGGAGCTGGCGGAACGTGGCGCGCGGGCCATCCTGCTGCGCGCCGCGTCCGCGTCGGCGCGGTGTCGCCGTCCGGGACATGGAAGACCTCGTTCTGGGAAAAAGGGGGTACTACGACCGTACTTCGTGCGGAGGGCGTCCGCGGTCGCTCAGGATCGCCCGAACCGGCGGTGCGCGGCCTGCTTCGATACGCCGAGGGCGCTGGCGATGGCTTGCCAGGAGTAGCCGCCGTTGCGCGCCCGGCGCACTTGAGCCTCCTCGGCGCGCGAGATCTCGCGGCGGAGTGCCGTGAGCCGGTTCAGCTCGGCGAGGGGCTCGCCCTCGGGGTCGGTCGCGATCGCGGTGCGGATGCTCATGCGTCAACGCTAGTTGACACCTGAGCCGGCGTCAACCCGAATTGACGTTTCGAATCGCTCGCTTCGTCGATTCCGACCCCGCGAAACGGCGAAGTGAGCGATTCGAACCCGTGATTGGCAGACTGGGCGGATGCTCGACACTCCCGCACTCCGACCCGGCGACCGCGTCGCCGTGCTGTCTCCCGCCTTCGCCGCTCCGGCCACCGCACCCGAGATCCACGAGCAGGCGATGAGACGGCTCGCCGAGCTCACCGGACTCGTCCCCGTCGAGTACCCGACGACGCGCCTCCTCGGCGCGAGTCCGGAAGCACGGGCCGCCGACGTCAATGCGGCGTTCGCCGATCCGAGCATCCGAGCGATCCTGGCGACCATCGGCGGCGATGACCAGATCCTCGTCGTGCCGCACCTCGATCCCGCGCTGGCGCTCGCCGATCCCAAGCCGTTCCTCGGGTACAGCGACAACACGAACATCCTCAACTGGCTCTGGGGGCTCGGCATCCGCGGGTACTACGGCGGCTC
Source organism: Microbacterium sp. NPDC087868 (assembly GCF_044900755.1). Classification (NCBI taxonomy): domain Bacteria; kingdom Bacillati; phylum Actinomycetota; class Actinomycetes; order Micrococcales; family Microbacteriaceae; genus Microbacterium; species Microbacterium sp. NPDC087868. The sequence goes on along the minus strand of NZ_JBJDNO010000003.1, from coordinate 4,748 downwards.
GACCGCTGTCCACCTGGGGCCGGGCGCCGCCGTCGACGACGTTCACCTGCTGTCGCTGCGTGCGGCGCTCCTCGACCGCGGCACGATCGAGATCACCGAGCCGGGGGAGTCCGAGGACATCGGTCGTCGCTGGACCGATCCGCGCGCGTTGACCGAGTTCGGCGACCGGACCCCGACGGAAGCGTGGACGTGGGCGGGGCCTGCGCGCACGGTCTCGGGGCGGACCTGGGGCGGATGCCTGGAGGTCATCGACAGCCTCGCCCTCGCTGACCGCCTGCCGGTGATCGATGATCTCGCCGGGTCGATCCTGTTGCTGGAGACGAGTGAGGAGCGTCCGCCGGCGAGTTGGGTGCACCGATGGCTGCGCGGGCTGGGGGAGCGCGGCATCCTCTCGGCTGTCGCAGGGGTGGTGGTCGCGCGACCGCCGGTGAGCGACTTCGACTTCTCGCCGTCCGCCGAGGAGGCGCGCGCCCTGCGTGCAGCCCAGTGCGACGTCGTGATCGATGTCGTCGCGCGCTACAACCCGGAGGCGGTGGTGTGCGTCGGCCCGCCCTTCGGGCACACCCGCCCGCAGTGGATCGTGCCCTACGGCGGCACGATGACCCTCGACGGCGTCGCACACCGGATCTTCGCCGACTACTGACGCGCGACCGTCGGGGGAACGCGAGAACGCCCCCGGATCCCTGAGTTCGTCCCAGGGGCCCAGAGGCGTTCTGCGGTGACTGATGCCGTTACGGCTGCGGCGTCGCCGCCACGCCGAGGTCGTCCTCGTAGTCGACGTCCTTCGTCTCCTTCGAGAGCACCAGGGCGATGAACGTGAGAACACCCATCGACGAGAGGTACAGACCCACGAGCCACGGGGCGCCGCCGCCCGCCTGCCACAGCCACACCGCGATGAGGGGTGCGACGGCCGCGCCGAGGATCGACGAGACGTTGTACGAGATCGCCGAGCCCGAGTAGCGCACGTTCGTCGGGAAGAGCTCGGGCAGCAGGGCGCCCATCGGGCCGAAAGTGGCGCCCATGAGCATGAAGCCGAACACGAGGAACGCCTGGGCGAGAGCACCGGTGAACTTCGGGTCGACGGCAGGCAGCAGGAAGGCGTTGAACGTCAGACCGAAGATGATGATGAGGCCCGTGACCCAGAGCAGCAGCTTGCGGCGGCCGATCTTGTCGGCGATCGGACCCGACAGCAGGGTGAAGATTCCGAAGAACACGACACCGATGATCTGCATGAGCACGAAGTCCGTGTAGCCGAAGCCGAGACCGGGGTAGAACTGGGCGGCGAACGCCGACGCGTCGAAGTCGTTGCCGGCGGCCTCCGCGGCGGCCTGTGCGGCGGCGGATGCCGTCTCGAGCGAGGCCGCCTTCGTGCCGTACGACAGCGTGAAGTTCGTCATCAGGTAGAACAGCACGTACGTGGCCAGCATGAAGAACGTGCCGAGGATGAGCTGCTTCCAGTGGTGGCGGAAGACGGTCGCGAGCGGGAGCTTGCGGATCGTGCCCTTGGTCTCGGCCTTCTTGAAGGTGTCGGACTCGACGAGGCGCAGACGCACCCAGAGGCCGATGATGACCATCACGGCGGAGAACAGGAACGGGATGCGCCAGCCCCACGAGAGGAACGCCTCGGACTTCAGCGCCGGGTTCTCGGCGTGGGGGAGCAGCCAGTTGATGCTGAGGAACAGCAGGTTCGCGATGATGAACCCGAGCGGGGCGCCCAGCTGCGGGAAGGTGCCGTACCAGGCGCGCTTGCCCTTCGGGGCGTTCTCGGTGGCGACCAGGGCCGCACCCGACCACTCGCCGCCGAGCGCGAAGCCCTGCGCGAGACGCATGATCAGCAGCAGGAGGGCGGCCACCCAGCCGATCTGCTGGAAGGTGGGCAGGAGCCCGATGAGGAACGTCGCGATACCCATCGTGAGCAGCGAGGCGACGAGCGTCGCCTTGCGGCCGTACTTGTCGCCGAAGTGTCCGAAGACCACCGCGCCGATGGGGCGGGCGACCATCGCCGCGCCGAAGACACCGAACGAGGCGAGGAGGGACGTGGTGTCGTTGCCGGTCGGGAAGAAGAGGACCGGGAACACGAGCACGGCCGCCGTGGCGTAGGCGTAGAAGTCGTAGAACTCGATGGTCGTGCCGACCAGGCTCGCGGTGATGACACGCGAGCGGGGATTCGCCGGCGCTGTGGTCGTACTCATGCTGCTCCTTAGGAATAAGTGCCTCGGTACACCGAGGCACTCGGGCGAGTTTACGCCTTCCTGAGTGTTCGCTGTACGCCGGGCGGGGTCAGAAGGCCCTGTGTGACGCGATGCGTAGAGTCGGGCCGACGAGGGGACATCTGCATGGCGACCGAAATGCCCGTCTACCGGGCCCCGATGCGTTCGCGCGATGACGCCGTGCCGCGGGGTGTCGGCGCCGAGCGGGGGCTCGCGCTCGGGATCTGCGGCATCGGCGGCCGGGTGTCGCCGTCGCCGACGACTCTGGAGTCCGCGCTCGCCCGCGCCGACGAGCAGAGCGGCATCCGTTTGGCGTGGAGGATCGAGCGCTTCGCCAAGGCGCCGATCGGGGCCTACGTCTGGACGCGCGACATCGACGGCCTGAGCTACCTCGGGCGGCTCACCGGCCCGTGGACCTACGACGCCACGGCGGAGGCGCTCGCCGCGGACCTCGTGCACGTGCGCCGCTGCGACTGGATCCTCGAGCCGATCGAGGAGAGCGTCGTCCCCGGTGCCGTGCAGGCCGCCTTCGGTCGTGGCGGACGCAACTGGCAGCGCATCCGTGCCGAGGGCGTCACGCCGCCCACGGCAGCGATCTGGCAGCAGCACCGCGGCGACGTCTGAGCTCTCGGCTTTCGCCGGGTACGGTCACTCCTCGGTGTCGCCCAGGCACAGTCCGCGCACGAACTCCGCACGCGGCGAGAGCAGTTCCTCGAGCTCGAGGACGACGACGCGGTTCTCCCCGGCGCGGGTCGCCGGCGCGGGAACGAACAGCGTGCGCTGCGGACCGTTGCGCCAGTAGCGGCCGAGGAAGAACCCGTTCACGAACGCGTATCCCTTGCTCCACGCGCCGGTGTCGAGGAAGAGGTCGGCCGGAGCATCCAGCACGAGGTCACCCGTCCAGGCGCGCGGGCCGTCGCCCGATCGGGGGGCAGTGCGGGTCGCGACCTCGTCGGCGATGGCCTGCACGTCGAGCGGAGTCGAGGTCCAGTCGCCGAGGGGCGCACCATCGAGCATCGGAGCGCCGATCAGGCCCTTCTCCTCGCCGAGACGATGGTCGTAGTTCACGCGACCCTGCTCCTCGACGAGGATGCTGAGGGCTCGACCGGCGGGGATCCGCAGCGCCTGGTCGTGCCGCGTGCGCGACAGGGTGCCGACGGGCTGGCCGTCGACGCTCACCCAGGCGAGGTCGCGCACCTCCTCGACCGTGAGCAGCCCGGGGCCGCTCATCGGAGGAAGGGCCAGGTCGTAGCGCACGAGGGCGCTGAGGTGCCCCAACTCATCGAATGTGGCCGGGAGTGGAGCAGGAGAAGCGGATGCCGCGGCATCCGTCCATGCGCCGGCCGGCGTGAGTTCGACGCTCGCGACCGGGGCGGATGCCCGGGGCGCGGGCAGCTCGTCGGGGACGGGCGCGTACTTCGCGATCACGTCGCGGAAGGCGAAGAACTTCGCCGTCGGATCGCCGGCCTCGTCGAGCGGGGCGTCGTAGTCGTACGACGTGACGATCGGGAGGTAGCGACCCTTGTGGTTCGCGCCGTTCGTCAGGCCGAAGTTCGTGCCGCCGTGGAACATGTAGATGTTCACCGACGCTCCTGCGGCGAGCAGGGCGTCGAGATCGGATGCCGCGGCATCCACGTCGGTCGTGTGGTGCACTCCGCCCCACCAGTCGAACCATCCGTCCCAGAACTCGGAGCACATGAGGGGGCCGGTGGGCTGGTGCGCGCGCAGGGTCGCGAGACGCTCGGTGCTGCGCGATCCGAACGAGCCGGTCTTGTGGAGCTCGGGCAGGCTGCCATCGGCGAGCATCTGATCGGTGGGCTGATCGACGGTCGTGAGCGGCACCGTGATCCCGGCCTCGCGGGTGAGGGCGACGAGGGCTTCGAGGTAGGCCTTGTCGGAGCCGTAGGCGCCGTACTCGTTCTCGATCTGCACGAGCACGACGGGACCTCCGCGGTCGATCTGACGCGGGGCGACGATCTCGTACACGCGGCGCAGGTAGGCGCTGATATCGGCGAGGAACGCCGGATCGGAGGAGCGCAGAGCGCGCTCGCCGGCGGTCAGCCAGGTCGGCAGGCCGCCGTTGTGCCACTCGGCGCAGATGTACGGTCCGGGGCGCACGATCGCGTCCATCCCCTCCGCGTGCACGAGGTCGAGGAAGCGGCCGAGGTCGTTCCATCCGGTGGCGTCCCACTCGCCGCGCCGAGGTTCGTGCGCGTTCCAGGCGACGTAGGTCTCGATCGTGTTGAGACCCATCAGGCGCGCCTTGCGGATGCGGTCCTGCCACTGGTCCGGGTGGATGCGGAAGTAGTGCAGGGCGCCGGCGATGACCTGGTGCTTCCGTCCGTCGCGGAGGAAGTCGGTGTCGCCGATGGTGAAGGAGGTCACGATGTGAAGTGCTTTCGGTAGAGAAGTGGGCGGGGGGGGGGCCCCCCTCACGTTTCTTTCCATCTGCCTGTGTTTGGGCCCCATCCCCCCCCCGGGGAAATTGTTTAGACGGAGACCAGCGCGTATGCCGTCAACAAACCACCCGCCAGCCAC
>NZ_JBJDNO010000002.1:611890-999885 GCF_044900755.1 Microbacterium sp. NPDC087868 | reverse complement strand
ATTTGACAAGTGCACGCTGTTGAGTTCTCAAGGATCGGATGCTCCCACGACCCAGTCATCACAACCAGGCCCGAAGGGCAACTTCTCTATCTTACTGATCTCGTTCCTGTTGTCAAATCGCGTTTCGGCGACTCGCTCATCGGAATGAGGCAGTTCCTTCATCCAGAACACTCAGAAGAGTTGATGTGGATTCGGGGGTGGTTCTCCGCTTGAGGGGGGTGAGGCTCTCGGCCTTTCCGCTTCCCTGTGGGGCGAACAGGTAATAACTTACGTGGATTCCGGGGGTCGGGCAAATCCGGCCCGTCCGCCGGGCGTGTCGTCCCGATTTTCCGCGGAACGGCGGTCACCAGGCGGTCCACGCCGCCCAGAGCCGCGCATAGGGACCCGGCGTCTCGACGAGGTCGGCGTGCGTTCCCGACTGCACGATCCGCCCGTCCTCCATCACCAGGATGCGGTCGGCCGTCACCGCCTGGGTGAGCCGGTGCGCGATGACGATCCCCGTGCGCGCACCGATCGCCCGGCCCGCCGCGCCGTCGAGGATCTCGGCGTCGGCCGACCCCGCCTCCGCCGTCGCCTCATCGAGGATCACGACCGAGGCATCCGACAGCGCCACCCGCACCAGCGCCAGGTGCTGCGCCTGCCCCGGGGTGAGCGGATGCCCCGACTCCCCCACCGGAGTGTCGAGCCCCTCGGGCAGGCGGTGGATCCAGTGCGCGTCCAGCGCGTCGATGACCGCGCGCATCCGCTCCTCGTCGGCATCCGCGAACAGCCCCAGGTCGTCACGCACCGTGCCCGCGAACACATGGGGCTCCTGGCTCAGCATGATCACGGCATCCTGCAGGTCGTGCGGGTGCCACTCCCCGATCGCGCTCCCATCGTGGCGGACGTCTCCCCCGCCCACGGGGAGCGCACCCGCGAGCACGCGGGCGAGCGTCGTCTTGCCCGCACCGCTCGCCCCGACCACCGCGATCCTCTCGCCCGCCGATGCGCGCAGTGAGACACCGGCGAGGTCGTCACGATCGGGACGATGTCCGAAGCGCAGTCCCTCGACGTCGATCGCGCCGCGACGGGCGGGCCTCTCCTGCGTTCGTGGCGCGGGAGAGGGGAGGCCGATCACTCCGAACAGGCGCGCGAGGCTGGCGCCGGCATCCTGCAGGTCGTCGATCCGGTAGAGCAGGCTGCTCATCGGCCCGAAGAGCCCGAGGAAGTAGAGCGCGGCGGCGGTCGCGGCGCCCAGCTCGACCAGACCGCCCGCGACGAGGAAGTACCCCGTCACCAGGACGGCCGCGAGCCCCAGGAACTCGGCCCCGTTGAGGAAGACGTTGAAGTCGTTGCGCACCCGCGTCGCGCGCACCTCGAGCCCGATCGCCTGCTCGCTGGCCTCGGCGATCCCGGCCAGGTGCCTCTCCTCGGTGCGCAGCGCGACGACGGTGTCGACCCCGCGCACCGCCTCGATCGTGCGCTGCCCCCGCTCGGCCACCACCGTGCGATGCGCGCGATAGATCGGAGCGGACCGGCGCAGGAACCAGCGCAGTGCGAAGAACTGCACCGGGGCGGCGCAGAGGGCCGCCAGTGCGAAGCGCGCGTCGAGCGCCCCCATGCCGATCAGGCTCAGCACGATCCCGAAGACCGCGGTCAGGAAGGCGGGCAACGCGCCCTCGACGACTTCGCCCACCGCACGCACGTCGCCCGAGAGACGCGCGACCAGGTCGCCGGTCCCCGCCGCCTCGATCCGCGACGTCGGTTGGGCGAGAGCCGTGCGGAACGCCGACTCGCGCACCTCGCGGATCGTGCCCTGTCCCAGCCGGGCCAGCAGCACGCGCCCCACCCACGTGAGCACGGCCGCCGACACCACGGATGCCGCGAGCACCAGTCCGAAGGGCAGCAGCCCCGTGCCGCCCCCCACGATGTCGTCGACCATGAGCCCGATCACCCACGGGGCGACGAGCGCCGCCCCGACGCCCGCGAACAGGGTCACGAGCGCGAGGAGCACGAGACCCCGTCGATGCCCGAGCGCCGCGAGGAGTCCGCGCGCGGTGTCGCGGCGGCTCGCGACCGGCAGCTTCTCGTCGCTCATGCGTCGCCCCTCCGGTCGCGGTCGTCGCGCGGATCGGGGTCGTCCCGCAGATCGGAATCGTCCCGCGGATCGCGGTCGTCCCGCGGATCGGGGTCCTCCCGCAGATCGTGCACGTGCGCGCACGCCGCGAGCAGCGAGGCGCGGTCGGTGAGCAGCAGGATCGTGCGCCCGTCACGGGCGAGACCCTCGGCGACCTGCGCCTCGGTGATCGGATCGATCGCGGTGGTCGGCTCGTGCAGCACCAGCAGGGGCTGCGGTTGGTGCAGGGCGCGGGCGAGCAGAAGGCGCTGACGCTGACCGCCCGAGAGCCGCAGGCCGCGCTCGCCCACGCGCTCGTCGAGACCGTCGGGTAGCCGGCGCAGCACCTCGTCGAACGCGGATGCCTCGAGGTGCGCGGCGTCGATCGGATCGGCGATGTTCTCGGCCGCCGTGCCGCTGAACACCGCAGCGTCGTGCGGCGGGGCGAACACCCGGGACCGGCGACCCTCGGCATCGAGGCGGGCGGCATCCGTTCCGGTCAGAAGCAGCTCGCCGACCTCGGGCTCGCGCTGCCCGCCGAACAGACGCGCGAGATCGGCGATCCTCGCCGGGTCTGCGCGAATCCCCGTGAGCTCGCCCGCGCAGATCTCGATCGGCCGCCCGTCGACATCGAGGCGCGCGACCACTCCGCCCGCGGGCACTCCACCTGCAGCCAGAGCGCCGGCGTCCGTCACCGGCATCCGCTCGACGGCATCCGCTCCCGCCTCGACGGCATCCATTTCCGCCTCGGCGGCATCCGCTCCCACCTCGGCGGCATCCATTTCCGCTTCGGCGGTGAACTCGGCGATGCGCGTCGCCGACCCGTGCTTGCTCGCGATCTGCGCCGGCAGATAGCCGAGCGCCTGCAGAGGTCCGCGGATCGTCTGCGCGAGCCCCATCGCCGTGACGAATCCGCCGACCGTGATCGCGCCCTCCAGCGCGAGCCAGCCGCCGAGCATCGCGATGCCGGTGAAGGCGAGACCGCTCACCAGCAGGTTCAGTGCGGTGAGCCCGGCCGTCGCCTTCTCGGCGCGATAGGCGGCCTCGCCCGCGACCGCGCTCTCGGCGACGTAGCGTTCGGCCGCTCGGGGCGCTCCGCCCAGGGCGCCGAGCACGCGCAGGCCGGTCGCGAAGTCGGTGCTCACCGCGTCGAGCCGCGCGGCCTGCTTCTGCGCCGCGTATCCGCGACGGCGCAGGCCACCGCTCACGGCGTGCACGACGAACGCCTGCACGAGCGTGCCGATCACGACGGCGATCGCGAGCGGCCAGGCGATGACGAGCAGCGTGATGCAGGCGACGAGCACCGCCGTCGCCGCGGCCGCCTGCTCGGCGATCACCCAGAAGAACCCGGCCGTCTGCCCGGCATCCGACGAGGAGATCGTCAGCACCTCGCCGGCCGGACGGCGCACGCGACGGCGCAGCGCGAGCCCGAGCACCCCCTGCCGCAGCGCGTGCTCGCCGCGCGAGTAGACGACGGTGGCGGAGCGATCACCCACCTGCCACGCGCAGATCAGTACCGCGAACACGGCGACGAGGAACGCCAGCGCCCACCCGAGCGCGACCGGGTCGTGCGGAGCGATCGCGCTGTCGATCACGACGCCCACCGCGACGGGCACCATGACCTCGGCGAGTTGATGCCCGCAGAAACCCGCGATCGACAGCGCCGCGCGCAGCCGACGCCCACGCCCCCACACTCCCTCGCGGAACGCCCCTCCCACGGTCGTCGGAGCAGGATTCGGCGCGAGGTTCGGCGCAGGGCGGGGCATCGGGACTCCAGGAATCGGGGGCCCTCTTCACGCTAGCGACGGCGGGTGTCGCTCAGCGGACAAGTGCTGTCGACCACCGGACCGGTTCGCGGGGCCGGGGATCCCGCCTCGGTCACGGCGTCGATCCGGGCGTGCGTCGCCGCGCGGAGTACTGCCACACTGGTGCGCGGAGAGGGAGTCCCATGAGCGCGCACGACCACGAACCAGAACCGGCACGACCCGCGAAGGCGCGTCGTCCGTGGCGGCGGACGAAGATCGCCGTCGCCTGCGTCGTCGGGGTGGCCGCGGTCGTGGCGATCGTCGGCTCGCTCACTCCGTGGCCGTCGGCCATGATCATCCGCGCCGTGTTCACCAAGGGCGGTGACGAGACAGCGGCGGAGATGGAGAAGCACGTGCCCGACGTCGAGCTCACCGAGCAGCTCGACGTCGCCTACGGGGACCGGGGTGCCGACACGACCCTGGACGTCTTCTCCCCGGCATCCGCCACCGGCCCGCTGCCCACGGTCGTCTGGATCCACGGCGGCGCCTGGATCTCGGGCGCGAAGGAGAACGTCGATCCGTACCTGCGCATCCTCGCCGCCGCGGGTTACACGACGATCGGCGTGAACTACACGATCGGCCCCGAGGGCGTGTACCCGCTCGCGGTGAACCAGCTCAACGAGGCGCTCGCCTACATCGACGAGCATGCCGCCGAGCTGGGCGTCGATCCCACGCGGATCGTGCTCGCCGGGGACTCCGCCGGTGCCCAGCTCGCCAGCCAGATGGCCACGCTCATCACGAGCCCCGACTACGCCGAGATCATGGACATCACTCCGTCGATCGAGGCCTCGCACCTGGTCGCGACCGTGCTCAACTGCGGCGTCTACGATCTGTCGGCGCTCGCGCAGCTCGACGGGATCGCCGGCTGGGGCTTCAAGTCGGCGATGTGGGCGTACTCCGGCACCAAGACCTGGGCCGAGGACTCGACGGGCGCGACGATGTCGACCGTGGACTGGGTGACCGCGGACTTCCCCGCGACCTACATCTCGGGCGGCAACGGTGACGGCCTCACCTGGCTGCAGTCGATCCCGATGGCGAAGCGCCTCGACGAGGTGGGGGTCGAGGTGACAACGCTCTTCTGGCCGGCACCGCACGAGCCGGCGCTCCCCCACGAGTACCAGTTCCACCTCGACCTGCCGGATGCCCGGACCGCCCTGCAGAAGACCATCGACTTCCTGGACGCGCACACGAGTCGCTGAGGCGCGCTGTCAGGCCATGGTGTCGAGGATGCCGACGAGGTCTTCGAAGGTCGTGAGCGGGTTGAGGATCGCGAAGCGCGTGTTCGGGCGGCCCTTGTGCGAGCTCGGCACGACGAAGGCGCGCTGCGAGTCGAGCAGGGCGGCCGACCAGCGGTCGTAGTCGGCGCGTTCCCACCCGTCACGCTCGAACACGACGACCGACAGCTGCGGATCGCGCACGAGCCGGAGCCCGGGGCGTGCCGCGATCTCGTCGGCGATGCGGCGCGTGAGCGCCATCGTCGCCCCGACCGCGTCGCGGTAGGACGTGACGCCGTACGTCGCGAGCGAGAACCAGAGCGGCAGACCGCGGGGGCGCCGGGTGAGCTGGATCGAGTAGTCGGACGGGCTGAAGTCGTCGCCGTCGGTGAGCGTATCGAGGTACTCGGCGTGCTGGGTGTGCGCGCGGCGTCCCGCCTCCGGATCGCGGTAGATCAGGGCGCAGCAGTCGAACGGCGCGAACAGCCACTTGTGCGGATCGACGATCACCGAGTCCGCGCGCTCCACCCCGGCGAAGATGTGCCGCGCCTCGGGCGACAGCATCGCGGTGAGTCCGTACGCGCCGTCGATGTGCAGCCAGAACTCGAACTCGTCCTTCAGAGCAGCGATGCCGGCGATGTCGTCGACGATGCCGAAGTTCGTCGATCCCCCGGTCGCGACGACCGCGCAGATCTCGTCACCGTGTTCGGCGAGGGCGTCGCGCACGGCATCCGCGCGGAGAACGCCGTCGTCGCCCGCCGGCACGAGCAGCACGTCGGCATCCATCACCCGCGCGGCCGATTTGTTCGAGGAGTGCGCCTCGACGCTGCAGACGATCTTCCACCGCGACGGGAGCTGCTTGCCCGCATCGAGGAGCCGTGCCTTGGCGGCCTCGCGCGCGGCGACCAGCGCCGACAGGTTGCCGATCGTACCGCCCTGCACGAAGACCCCGCCCGCGGTGTCGGGAAGCCCGAACTCCTTCGCCAGGAACGAGAGCACCTCGTTCTCGGCGTGCACGGCGCCCGCTCCCTCGAGCCAGCTGCCGCCGTAGAGACCGGATGCCGACACCACCAGGTCGAACGCGATCGCCGCCATGGTCGGCGCGGTGGGGATGAACGACAGGTACAGCGGATGACTCGTGGTCAGGCACGCCGGCGCGAGGATGTGCTCGAACACGCTGAGCGCCCGGTTGGCCCCCAGTCCCGCGTCGGTGATCGTGGCCCCGACGAGCCGGTTGAGCTCGGCCTCGCTCTGCGGCTTGTCGAGCGGCACGTCGGCCGCCAGCATCCGCCGTCGGGAGTAGTCGAGCACCGCGTCGACGATGGCCGTCGACTCGGCCGAGGCGGCGTGCATGCGCACAGCATCCATGGGGCGTTCCTTACTTCGCGGAGGAGGGAGCGGACGCCGGGGCGTCGAGCGGGTTCGGGGTGAGCGTGTTCGGGGTGAGGGGATCCGGGGTGAGGGGATTCGGCGCATCGTCGCGCGGATCGAGCACGACGGCGAGCGTGCGCCGGGCGAGGGCGGCGCGGTCGTGCGGCGCCCACTTCACCAACGAGTGCGCGTTCATGCCGTCGATCATCGCGAGCAGCAGCCAGGCCGCGGTCTCGGTGCGGGTCGCCGAGATCTCGCCCGAGGCGACGGCACGGGCGAGATGCGCCTCGAGGGCGCTCTGCCAGAGGTCCATCTCGGAGCGCACGCGCGCGGCGAGCGCCTCGTTGCGCGCCCCCAGCGCCCACGCCTGCACCCATACGAGGGTGACGTCGTCACGCCGACCGTCGAGCAGCGTCTCGGTCATGTGAAGCAAGTTGTCGCGCACGGTCGCGCCGGGGTCGAACGACGCCATCACCTCGTCGCGCTCGGCCGCCACGATCTCGCCGAAGACATCGGCGAGGAAGGCGTCCATGCCCGGGCGGTAGTGCGCGACGAGAGCCGGGGTGACGCCCACGCGGGCGGCGACGGCACGCAGGGTGAGCGCCTCCAGCCCGCTCTCGCGGGCGAGCCCGACGGCCCCCTCGAGGATCGAGCGGTCGCGCTCTTCGGGAGGGAGGCGCCGGGGGCCGGAGACTCTTGACGTCGTGTTCATCACGGGTTACCGTAGCACCTGTTGATCGCATGTTCAATAACCACTCCACCGCGAGGAGACACCGATGGCCTGGCGCATGCCCGCAGAGACCGCACGCCACGACCGCACCTGGATGGCCTTCCCCGTCGAGGGCCAGACGCTCGGCGAGAGCGCGGCCGAGCGCGACGAGGGGTACGCGACGTGGACGGCGGTGGCGCACGCCGTCGCCGAGTTCGAGCCGGTCACGATGCTGGTCGATCCGCGCGAGCTCGCGCGGGCGAGACGGATGCTGGGAGCGGGTGTCGAGGTCGTGGAGGCACCGGTCGACGAGTTCTGGATGCGCGACTCCGGGCCGACCTTCGTGATCGACGACGAACGCCCCGAGGCGCTCGGCGCGGTCGACTGGATCTTCAACGGCTGGGGCGACCCGGAGTGGGCCGACTGGGCGGCGGCCGCGCAGCACGCCCGCATCATCGCACGCGGCGTCGACGCCGAGCTCGTGAGCTCGACCCTCGTGAACGAGGGCGGCGGGATCCACGTCGACGGCCAGGGCACCGTGCTGCTCACCGAGACCGTGCAGCTCGACCCGCGCCGCAATCCCTACGCCGACCGGCAGCGCGTCGAGGCCGAGATGCTGCGCACGATCGGGGCGACCAAGGCGGTCTGGCTGCCGCGCGGCCTCACTCGCGACTACGACGACTTCGGCACCAACGGGCACGTCGACATCGTGGCGACGATCGTCTCACCCGGGCGCCTGCTGCTGCACGCGCAGAACGATCCCGCGCACCCCGACCACGCGGTGACGCGCGAGCTGCGGGCGCACCTCACCGAGCAGACGGATGCCGCCGGCCGCAGCTTCGAGGTGATCGATCTCCCCGCGCCCTCCACGCTGCGCGATGACGAGGGCTTCGTGGACTGGAGCTACGTCAACCATCTCGTGACGAACGACGGCGTGGTCGCCTGCGGGTTCGGAGACGAACGAGCGGACGCCGTGGCGCGCGAGATCCTCGCCGAGGCCTATCCCGGCCGACGCGTCGTGACCGTCGATGCACGACCGCTGTTCGACCGCGGGGGCGGCATCCACTGCATCACCCAGCAGCAGCCAGCGCTCGGGCAGTCCTCACCCACGGGCGCACTCGCATGATCGATGTCGTCGAGGCGTCGATCGCCGACCTGCGGCGCGCCCTCGACGAGGGAGCGGCGACGGCGGTCGACCTCGTCGACGCCTATCTCGCCCGTATCGACGCCTATGACGGCCCGGGCACGCCCACCGCACTGAACGCGGTCGTCGTGCGCAACCCGGAGGCCCGCGCCGAGGCGGCGGCATCCGACGAGCGTCGGGCGCGCGGCGAGACCCTCGGCCCGCTCGACGGCATCCCCTACACGGCCAAGGACAGCTACCTCGTGCGCGGGCTCACCGCCGCCGCCGGCAGTCCGGCCTTCGCGCGGCTCGTCGCCCAGCGCGACGCGTTCACCATCGAGCGGCTGCGGGCCGGCGGGGCCATCTGCCTCGGACTCACCAACATGCCGCCGATGGCGAACGGCGGCATGCAGCGCGGGGTCTACGGACGCGCCGAGAGTCCGTACAGCGCGCAATGGCTCACCGCGCCCTTCGCCTCCGGATCGTCGAACGGCTCGGGCACCGCGACCGCCGCGAGCTTCGCCGCGTTCGGCCTGGCCGAGGAGACCTGGTCGAGCGGTCGAGGCCCGGCGACGAACAACGCCCTCTGCGCGTACACGCCCTCGCGCGGCGTGATCTCGGTGCGCGGCAACTGGCCCCTCGTGCCCACGATGGACGTGGTGGTGCCGCACGCTCGCACGATGGCCGATCTGCTCGAGGTGCTCGACGTCATCGTCGCCGACGACGCCGAGACGCGCGGAGACTTCTGGCGCACGCAGCCGTGGGTGCCGATCCCGGCCGCCTCCGCGGTGCGTCCCGCCTCCTATCCGGCGCTCGCCGCGACCGGCACGCTCGCCGCGACCGGCACGCCCCCTTCCGTCCGCGCGAGCACCCTCGCCGGCCTCCGGCTCGGCATCCCCCGCATGTACATCGACGCCGACCCCGAGGCGGGCAGCGCCGCGCACCCCGGGATCGGCGGGCCGACCGGTCGACGCATCGACACCCGCCCCTCGGTCCTCACTCGCTGGGCGGCAGCCCGCCGCGACCTCGAGGCGGCGGGGGCGACCGTGCTCGAGGTCGACTTCCCCGTGGTGTCGAACTACGAGGGCGACCGCCCCGGCGCCCCGACGATCGCGACGCGCGGGCTCGTCTCGCCCGCCTACCTGCACCGCGAGATCGTCGATCTCTCGGCGTGGGCGTGGGAGGACTTCCTGCGGGCCAACGGCGACCCCGCCCTCGACTCACTGACCGGCATCGACGGATCCACGATCTTCCCGCACCCGGACGGCGCGCTGCCCGACCGCTACACCGGCTTCGACGACGACATCGCCGAGTACCCCGACTGGGTGCGGGCGCATCCCGACACCGGCCCCGACGACATGCCCGAACTGCCCGAGGGTCTCCGCGGGCTGGAGGAGACCCGGCGCCGCGATCTCGAGCAGTGGATGGACGGCCTCGGCCTCGACGCCGTCGTCTTCCCCGCCGTCGCCGACCTCGGCCCCGCCGACATGGACGTCGATCCGGCATCCGCCGACCTCGGCTGGCGCAACGGCACCTGGATCGCGAACGGCAACCTCGCCATCCGTCACCTCGGCATCCCGACCGTCACGGTGCCGATGGGCCTCCTCGACGACATCGGCATGCCGATCGGACTCACCTTCGTCGGCCGCGCCTACGACGACGCGCGCCTGCTGCGGCTCGCGGCGGCGTTCGAGGCATCCGGAGCACCCGGCGAGCGCCGCACGCCCCCGCCGCACACGCCCGCGCTCTGAACGGCGGACCACAGCAGGGAGATAGGGGATCCCCTCACTCCCAGGTGTGCACCGGCTCCCCGGCCCGCGCGAGCTCGAGGTAGTCGCCGAGCATGCCGTGCAGCGCCTCCGCCCGGGTCTGCCCCGCGCGCTCCCGCGCCGCGACGCTGCCCCGCTGCCAGGTCGCCCCGTTGCGCCCGGTCACGCAGCGCTGCTCGATGATGCCGAGGTACCGATCGCGTGCCGCCGGGTCGACACCGTACGCGTCGAGCCCCTCGGCGGCCATCGGCAGCAGTCGCCGCAGCACGAGCTCGCGCGCGCCGACCCAGCCCACCTCGGGCCAGTAGAGTCGCGCCTCGATCCCGTCGCGCGCGCCCGCCCGCAGGTTCTCGGCCGCGGCATCGAAGCTCATCTGCGTCCACAGCGGACGATCCGCCTCGGCGAGCGTGCGCACGAGACCGTAGTAGAAGGCCGTGTCGGCGAGCACATCCACGACCGTCGGCCCCGCGGGCAGCACGCGGTTCTCGACGCGCAGGTGGGCGGTGCCGTCGACCGTGTCGTAGATGGGTCGGTTCCAGCGGTACACCGTGCCGTTGTGCATGCGCAGCTCGGCGAGGGAGGGCGCGCGGCCGGCGGCGAGTTCCGCGAAGGGGTCCTCGTCGGCGACGGCCGGCAGCAGCGCCGGGAAGTACCGCGAGTTCTCCTCGAAGAGGTCGAAGATCGAGGTGACCCAGCGCTCCCCGAACCACACGCGCGGACGCACGCCCTGATTCTTCAGCTCCTGCGAGCGGGTGTCGGTGGCCTGCTCGAACATCGGGATGCGGGTCTCGTGCCACAGGGCGCGTCCCGCGAAGAACGGGGAGTTGGCGGCGAGCGCGACCTGCACCCCGGCCATGGCCTGCGCCGCGTTCCAGTACGGCGCGAAGGAGTCCGGCTCGACCTGCAGGTGCAACTGCACCGAGGTGCAGGCGGCCTCGGGAAGGATCGTGTCGGTCACGATGTCGAGGCTCTCGCGGGGGCTGCCCGGCAGCGGTACGCCGTCCAGCTTCAGCTCGATGTCCTCCCCGCGCGCGGCGAGGACCTGCTGGCCGAGCAGGCTGTAGCGCGGATCCTCCGAGATCCAGCGCTCGGTGAAGTGGTGCTCGTCGAGGGTGGGCAGCATCCCGATCATCGCGATCGCATTGCCGGTCGCCGCCTGCACCCGGGCATCCGCCTCGTCGATGGCGTTGCGCAACGACGTCTCGAGATCGCGCGTGCGCCCTCCGCCGATCGGGCGCGGCGCGACGTTGACCTCGATGTTGAACCGGCCGAGTTCGGTCTGGAACGCGGGGCTGGCGATCGCTTCCAGCGCCGCTTCGTTGGCCATGGCCGGATCCCCGGCGGGGTCGACGAGGTTGAGCTCGATCTCGAGGCCGAGCTGAGGCAGCGCTCCGTCGAAGCGTCCATCGGCGAGCATCTCGGCGAGCGCGTCGAGGCACTGCTCGGTCTTGGCGCGGAACTTCGTACGGTCCTGGCGCGTGAAACTGCGCGCGTCGATGCGGTCACCCATCCCTCGACGGTAGCGGCCGTACGCGAATCACCCCGACCCCTTGACATTTCATCATTGTGACGAACGGCACATCCGTTATACGTTTGCCCCATGAGCGTCGAGAGCCCGAATCCCGAGAGCACCCCGGCCACGCAGGCCACCCCCGCCGAGAACACCACCGCCGATAACACGCGTGCGCTCGAGGGCGGGATCGTGACCGACCTCGAAGGCAAGATGACCTACGGCTCGTACCTCGGGCTCGACCAGCTGCTCACGGCGCAGCGCCCGGTGAGCAGCCCCGAGCACCACGACGAGATGCTGTTCATCATCCAGCACCAGACCACCGAGCTGTGGCTCAAGCAGCTGCTGCACGAGCTCTCGTCGGCGCGTGAACTGCTCGCCCGCGACGACCTGCGCGAGGCCCTCAAGCGCATCGCCCGCGTCAAGCGCATCCAGGACGTCATGACCCAGCAGTGGGCGGTGCTCGCGACCCTCACCCCCACGGAGTACGCGCAGTTCCGCGGCGCGTTGGGCAACTCCTCGGGCTTTCAGTCGGTGCAGTACCGTGCGGTCGAGTTCGCCCTCGGCAACAAGAACGAGAAGATGCTCGGCGTCTTCCGCGATCACCCCGCCAACCTCGCACTGCTCACCGCCGAGTGGGAGAAGCCGACCCTGTACGACGAGTTCCTGCGCTTCGCCGCCCGCCGTGGGCTGCCGATCCCCGCTGAGATCCTCGACCGCGACGTGCGGGAGCCTTACCGGATGACGACCGAGCTCGTGCCCGCGATCCGCGAGATCTACCAGGACCCGAGCCGGTACTGGGACCTCTACGAGGCGTGCGAAGACCTCGTCGACCTCGAGGACAACTTCCAGTTCTGGCGCTTCCGCCACCTCAAGACCGTGGCCCGCACGATCGGCATGAAGGTGGGCACCGGCGGCTCCAGCGGCGTCGGATTCCTGCAGCGCGCGCTCGATCTGACCTTCTTCCCCGAGCTCTACGCCGTGCGCACCGAGATCGGCAGCTGATGAGGGCGGCGACCTTCTTCGACGGCGAGGAATGGCGCGAGGGCGTGATCGAGACGTCGGGCGATCGGATGCTCGTGCGCGATGCGACCCCGGCCGATCAGCTCCCCCGCCTCGACGGCGTCGTGATGGGCGGGTTCACCGACCACCACGTGCACCTGCAGCTCGTCGACACGACGGGCCTCGCCGCCTCGACGCTCGGCCGCGTCATCGACCTCGGGGCGAACGTGACCGAGATCGCACGGCTCGGCGAGACGCTCGCCCCCGTGCGTCTCGAATACGCCGGCGCCTTCCTCACGGCCCCGGGCGGCTACCCCTCCGACCGCGCGTGGGCCCCGGCGGGTTCGGTGCGCGAGATCAACGACGCGGCGCAGGCCGCCGAGGCCGTGGACGAGATGGCGGATGCCGGTGCCCGGTGCCTCAAGATCGCCAGCAACACGACCGCGGGGCCGGTGTTCGGCGATGAGCTCATCCGCACGATCGTCGACCTGGCCGCCGCCCACGGCCTCACGGTCACCGCTCACGCGGAAGGACCGGGGGAGGCGGAGCGCCTCGCGCGACTCGGCGTCGCGCGCCTCGCGCATGCTCCCTTCACCGAGGTGCTCGACGACGACGAGATCGCCGCGCAGGCGGCATCCGTCGCGTGGATCTCGACGCTCGCCGTGCACGACGACGCGACCCGCGCGGTCGCGGTCGGGAACGTGCGACGCTTCCACGCCGCTGGGGGCACGGTGCTCTACGGCACCGACATGGGCAACGGCCCGACACCCGTCGGTCTGAACCCGGGCGAGATCGCGGCGCTCCGCGACGCCGGTCTCGACGACGACGCCCTGCTGCGGGCGCTGGCACCGCTCGACCCGCGCGACCCCGGCGCCCGACCGCTCGTCATCCCCGGAGCGCCCGGCACCTCCCCCGACCCGCTCCGCGCCCGCCCCCTCCTCTCCGCAGACCTGAAGGTGTGACATGACCGACCTCCACGACTCCGCCGTTCTCGACTCCACCCTTCTCGAGCACGCCCGCGCCCTCGACGCCGCCGATCCGCTCGCGGCGCACCTCGACGCCTTCGCCGATGCCCCGGGCGTCGACGCCTACCTCGACGGGAACTCGCTCGGCCGCCCCCTGCGCGACATCCCGGAGCGGCTCGCGGCCTTCGTGCGCGAGGACTGGGGCACGCGCCTCATCCGGTCGTGGGACGAGCAGTGGATGGCGCTGCCGATGGAGCTCGGCGACCGCATCGGCCGCGTCGCGCTGGGTGCGGCATCCGGTCAGACCGTCGTCGCCGACTCGACGAGCGTGCTCATCTACAAGCTGATGCGCGCCGCGGCCGCCGCCGACCCGATCCGCACCGAGCTCGTGATCGAGGCGGGCAACTTTCCCACCGACCGATTCCTCGCCGAGGGCGTCGCTGCCGAGACCGGCATGACGCTGCGCTGGATCGAGCCCGACCCCGTGCTCGGCGTGAGCGTCGCCGACGTCGTCGCCGTCGTGTCGGAGCGCACCGCGCTCGTCTCGCTCAGCCACGTCGACTACCGCTCCGGCGCGCTGGCCGACATGCCCGCGATCACGGATGCCGTGCACGCCTCGGGCGCACTCATGATGTGGGACCTCTGCCACTCGGCGGGCGTCGTTCCGATGCACCTCGACGCGTGGGGCGTCGACATGGCGGTCGGCTGCACCTACAAGTACCTGAACGGCGGCCCGGGATCCCCGGCGTTCGCCTATCTCAACCGTGCGCACCAGGGCACGCTGCGCCAGCCGATCCAGGGGTGGTGGAGCGCCGCCGACATCTTCGCCATGGGGCCGGAGTACGTGCCCGCCGGCGACATCCGGCAGCTGCTCAGCGGCACGCCGCCGGTCACCTCGATGCTGGCGATGCAGGGGATGCTCGACCTGATCGAGGAGTCCGGCATCGATGCGGTGCGCGCGAAGTCCCGCTCGCTGACCGACCTCGCGGTGCGCGCGTTCGACGAGCAGCTCGCCCCGCTCGGCGTGCGGCTGCTCAGCCCGCGCGACGCCGACCTGCGCGGCGGGCACGTCACGATCGGGCACCCCGACTTCCGGGAGGTCACGCAGAAGCTCTGGGCGGAGGGCGTCATCCCCGACTTCCGGTTCCCCGACGGCATCCGCCTGGGCCTGTCCCCGCTGAGCACCTCGCACGTCGAGACCGTGACCGGCGTGCTGGCGGTGCGTGACGCGCTGCGCGCATGACGGTGACGGCGGAGGGCGCGGGGGCGGCGGCATCCGTCGTCGACGACATCGACGCGCGCCCCGGCAGCACGGCGTCGCTGCTGCGCACGGTCGTGGGCCTGTTCCTGCGCCCGCTCGGCTGGATCTCGACGGCCGATCTCGTCTCGCTCGCCGGTGATCTCGGGATCGAAGCCGCGCAGGCCCGCACCGGCATCGCGCGCCTCAAGCAGAAGGGCCTGCTGCTGGCCGAGCGGCGCGATGCCGTCGGGTACCGCCTGAACCCGGCCGCTCTGGCGATGCTGCAGCGCGGCGATCGGCGCATCTTCGCGATGCGGCAGATGACGGATGCCGATCCCTGGTGCCTCGTGTCGTTCTCGATCCCCGAGACCGAGAGGTCGGTGCGGCATCAGCTGCGCCGGCGCCTGCACTGGATCGGCGCGGGGGTCGTGTCCTCCGCCCTGTGGGTCTGCCCCGGGCACCTGCAGGACGAGGTGCGGCAGATCGTCGACGAGGTCGGGGCGCGGGCGTGGGTCACACTCTTCCCCGCCGGGATGCCGGTGACCGATCGCACGCCGGCCGAATCGGCGGCATCCTGGTGGGATCTCGACGCGCTCGCCGACGAGCACCGCCGGTTCCAGGAGTCGCTCACGACGCTGCCCGCCGAGCCGTTCGCCGCGTACGTCCATCTGCTCGATCGCTGGCGCACACTCCCCTACCTCGACCCGGGTCTGCCCCCGTCGATGCTGCCCGCCGACTGGCCGGGCACCCGCAGCTTCGCCGAGTTCGCCTGGCTGTCGGACACGCTCGAGGGCCCGGCCATGGCGCACGTGCGCGCGGTCACCGGGGGCTGACGGAGGGTCTCGCACGAGACGGGCTCAGCGCCCCGGCGACTCCGGCTGCGGGGCCGTCGTCCCACGCACGACCAGTCGGGTCGGCAGGGTCACGTGGAGCTCGTCGAGCTGCTCGCCGGCGAGCAGCGAGAACACCATCTCGGCCGCGACCGAGCCGAGTCGGCGCATCGGCTGCTGGATCGTCGTCAACGGCTGTGCGCGTCGCGACGCCTCGGGCACGTCGTCGAAACCGATCACGGAGAGGTCCTCGGGCACCCGGATGCCCATCTCGCGGGCGACGTCGATCACGGCGATCGCCGAGAGGTCGTTCGCGGCGAACACGGCCGTCGGGCGGTCCGGGCCGGCGAGCAGCACGCGCGCCGAGTCCCGGGTGGTCTGCCACTCGTAGAGACCGGGACGGATGAGGTCGGGGTCGACGGGCAGGCCGGCATCGCGAAGCGCGCGTCGATAGCCGGCGTCGCGCAGGCCCGCGGAGCGCAGGTCGGGACGCCCGCCGAGGAAGCTGATGCGACGGTGACCGAGCTCGAGCAGATGACGCGTAGCGGTCAGTGCGCCGCCGAAGCTGTCGGACTCGACCGTCGGCAGATCGGCGCGGCCGGTATGCGGGTCGACGGCGACCACCGGGATCTCCGTGGCGGCGTTCACGATCGTCGGCGTCACCATGATCGCGGCGTCGATGAGGGTGCCGGAGAGGCGGCTCAGCGATCGGCGCTCCCACCCCTCCCCCGCTCCCTGATGCGACCCGCTGTAGGCGAGCAGGTCGAACGCCGTGTCGTGCACCGCGGCGCCGACGCCCTTGAGGATCTCGGCGCTGAAGGGCTCGAAGTCGGCGAGCAGCACCCCGATCACGCCGGTGCGCCGCGCGCGCATGCTGCTGGCCACGAGGCTCGATTCGTAGCCGAGCTCGCGCACCGCGTCGAGCACACGACGCACCGTGGCGTCGGCGATGCCGTACCGGCCGTTCACGGCCTTCGACACGGTCGAGACCGAGACTCCCGCCGCCTTCGCGACGTCGTGGATCGTGGTCCGCCCGCTCATGAGCGCCCATCGTATCCGCACAGGTCGGGCTTTCGGAAACTGTTTTCGAAAACGTTTGACGCCCGTCATCTCCGGCAAGAGACTGCTCTGCGACGCGGTCTCACCCTGCTGCCGCGAGCGTCCGCATCGGTGCGGATGCACACACTCTCGATGAGGAGAACGATCACATGAACAGCAGAAGGCACTCCCTCGCCGCCGCGGCGGCACTGACCGCCGTCGGCGCGCTCGTCCTGAGCGGATGCACCGGCGGCACCCCCGACGGCGGCGGCGACGGCGACGGCTCGTCGATGACCCTGTGGCACAACTCGACCACCGGCCCCGGCGTCGAGTTCTGGGAGAAGACGGTCGCCGACTTCGAGGAGGCCAACCCCGGCGTCTCGATCACCGTCCAGTCGATCCAGAACGAAGATCTCGACGGCAAGCTCCAGACCGCGCTCAACTCCGGCGATGCCCCCGACATCTTCCTGCAGCGCGGAGGCGGCAAGATGGCCGCGATGGTCAAGGCCGGTCAGCTCAAGGACCTCACCGGTTCGCTGTCGGATGCCGTGACCGACGAGATCCCCGCCGCCGCGTTCTCGGCCAGCAGCCTCGACGACAAGATCTACGCGATGCCCGTCGCCGTGCTGCCCGGCGGGCTGTTCTACAGCCAGGACCTCTTCGACGAGGCCGGCATCACCGAGAACCCCACGACGCTGTCCGAGCTCGAGGACGCGACGGCCGCGCTGCGCACCGCCGGCATCGAACCCATCGCGCTCGGCGCGAAGGACGCCTGGCCCGCCGCGCACTGGTACTACTGGATGGCCCTGCGCGAGTGCAGCGCCGACACGCTGGCGAAGGCCGCCGACGAGATGAACTTCGACGACGACTGCTGGGTGCGCGCGGGCGAGGATCTCGAGGCCTTCGCCGCGACCGAGCCGTTCAACTCCGGATTCCTCACGACCACGGCCCAGCAGGGTGCGGGTAGCTCGGCCGGACTCATCGCGAACCACCAGGCCGGCATGGAGCTGATGGGTGCCTGGAACCCCGGCGTCATCGGCTCCCTGACTCCCGACCAGCAGCCGCTCGCCGACCTCGCCTGGTTCCCGTTCCCCGAGATCGAGGGTGGCGAGGGCGAGCCCGGTTCGATGATGGGCGGCGTCGACGGGTACTCGTGCTCGGTCGATGCTCCGGACGCCTGCGTCGATTTCCTGAACTACCTCGGGTCGGCCGAGGTGCAGACCGCCTACTACACCGCGTTCAACGCCCCGCCCGTGAACACGGTGGCGCAGGAGGCCGTGACCGAGCCGTACCTGCAGTCGATCCTCGAGGCCTACAACGCCGCGCCGTACGCGTCGCAGTGGCTCGACACCGTCTACGGCCAGAACGTCGGCAACGCCCTCAACGTCGCCGTCGTCGACATGCTCGCGGGTCAGGGATCACCGGAAGACATCGTCAAGGCTGTCCAGGATGCCGCTGCGAAGGCGTGAGGCGGCCGCCCGGCTGGAAGTGATCCTTCTGGCCGGGCCCGCCCTGGTCGTCTTCCTCGCCTTCGTCATCTTCCCCGTGCTGATGGCCGCGTACTACGGCTTCTTCAGCTGGCAGGGGTACGGGGCTCCCACCGACTTCGTGGGTCTGAAGAACTATCTGACGATCCTGCAGGACCCGCTGTTCCACGACGCCCTGGCGCACAACGGCTTCATCCTGGTGATGTCGCTCGTGCTGCAGGGCCCGGCCGCCATCCTGCTCGCACTGCTGCTCAACCGGCGCATGCGCGGGCAGTCGCTGATCCGGGTGCTCATCTTCATCCCCTACGTGATCTCCGAGGTCGTCGTCGGCACCGGGTGGAGCCTGATGCTCCAGACCAGCGGCGCCTTCAACGCCCTGCTCGAGAACGCGGGCCTGGGGTGGCTGGCGGCGGACTGGCTGTCGAATCCCGACATCGCGATCTGGACGCTGATGGTCATCATCACCTGGAAGTACGTCGGGTTCGCCGTGATCCTGTTCCTCGCGGGCCTCCAGGGCATTCCCGAGGAGCTGCACGAGGCGGCCGCGATCGACGGGGCCTCGTACTGGCAGATCCAGTGGCGCATCACGCTGCCGCTGCTCGCCCCGACGCTGCGCATCTGGGCCTTCCTGTCGATCATCGGCTCGCTGCAGCTGTTCGATCTCGTCTACATCATCTGGGGGCAGTACATCGCCTCGACCGCCGGCACCTCGACCATGGCCACGTACATGGTCGGCGAGGGCCGCAACGCCGGCAACTTCGGCTACGGCAACGCCGTCGCCGTCGTGCTGTTCCTGATCTCGCTCGTGGTCGCCCTCATCTATCAGCGCGCCGTGCTCAAGCGCGACACCGAGGGCGCCCTCACCGGGCCCGCCTCCGCAAAGAGGAAGAGGAAGAACCGATGACCGCCACCTCGCTGCTCGTGACGCAGCGTCCCGGGCGCACCGGGCGATCCGCCCGTCCCCGCCTGCCCTGGGCGCACCCGACCGTGTACTTCGTTGCGCTGATCGTCGTCGGGCTCATGCTCGCCCCGATCGCCTACATCGTCATCGGCGGCTTCCGTACGAACGCGCAGATCACGACCGACCCCTCCGGTCTCCCGCAGCCGTGGGTGTTCTCGAACTACCTCGACGTGATCACCGGAGGGATCTTCTGGCGTCAGGTGCTCAACTCGACGATCGTCGCGGTCGCCACCACCGCCGGGGTGGTCGCGCTGGGACTCATGGCCGCCTACGTGCTGGCCCGCTACCGGTTCGCCGGTCGCGGCGTGCTCTACGCCTTCTTCGCGGCGGGGCTCATGTTCCCGCTGACGGTCGCGATCACGCCGTTGTACATCGTGGTGCGCAACCTCGGCCTGATGAACTCCCTCGGGGGCGTGATCCTCCCGCAGATCGCCTTCGCCCTGCCCACCACGATCATCATCCTCGTGCCGTTCCTCCGGGCGATCCCCGACGAGATCCAGGAGGCCGCCTTCATCGACGGCTGCAGCCGCATCGGCTTCTTCTGGCGCATGGTGCTGCCGCTGTCTCTGCCGGGGGTCATCACCACCGGCATCCTGGCGTTCATCGGCAGCTGGAACGGCTACCTGCTGCCGCTGTTCATCCTCAACGACGCCTCGGCGTTCACCCTCCCGCTCGGCGTGCAGTCGTTCTCGTCGCAGTATTCGGTCGACACGGCCAAAGTGCTCGCGTTCACGTCGCTGTCGATGATCCCCGCGCTCATCTTCTTCAGCCTGTTCGAGCGTCGCATCGTGGGCGGGCTGACCGGTGCCGTCAAGGGCTGAACGCGCCATCGGCGCCCCATCGCACTCCGTACGGAAAGAGATCATCGTGTCACACGACACCACTGCGCGCTCGACGCCCACCGCGTCGACGCAGACCCCGCGCCCGCCCCTCTCGCCGCGCGTCGCCGCGCTCCTCGCCGAGATGACCCTCGATGAGAAGCAGGCACAGCTGGTCGGGTTCTGGGTCGACCAGGGAGACGAGGTCGTCGCCCCGATGGCCGGCGAGAAGAAGACCTCGACGCGCTACGAAGAGGCCACCGCGCACGGCATCGGACACCTCACGCGCGTCTACGGCACCCGACCCGTCGACCCCGGCGAGCGCGCCGCATGGCTGTGGTCGGAGCAGGCCCGCCTGCAGCGCGAGACCCGCCTCGGCATTCCCGCGCTCGTGCACGAGGAGTGCCTGACCGGCCTCGCGGCATGGCAGGCGGCGACGTATCCGACGCCGCTCGCCTGGGGAGCGTCGTTCGACCCGGCGCTCGTGGAGCGGGTGGGCGCGGCGATCGGCTCGTCGATGCGCACGCTCGGCATCCACCAGGGGCTGGCCCCCGTGCTCGACGTCGTGCGCGATCCGCGGTGGGGGCGCGTCGACGAGTGCATCGCCGAGGACCCCCTGGTCGTCGGCGTGATCGGCACCGCCTACGTGCGCGGCATGCAGTCGCAGGGCGTGCACGCGACGCTCAAGCACTTCGTGGGGTACTCGGCGTCGCGCGCCGGGCGCAACCACGCTCCGGTGCACGCCGGTGGGCGCGAGATCGAGGACGTGCTGCTGCCGCCGTTCGAGATGGCCGTGCGCGAGGGCGGAGTGCGCAGCGTCATGAACTCGTACACCGACATCGACGGCATCCCGGTGGCGGCCGACGCGCACTACCTCGACGACATCCTGCGCGAGCGGTGGGGGTTCGACGGTGTGGTGGTGTCGGACTACTTCGCCGTCGACTTCCTGCGCTCGATGCACCGCATCGCCGCCGACTCGTCCGAGGCCGCGGCTCTGGCCCTCACCGCCGGCATCGACGTCGAGCTCCCCTCGCCCGACGCGTACACCACGCTCGCGGCGCAGGTGCGCCAGGGCACGCTCGCCGAAGAGCTGCTCGATCGAGCGGTCGGTCGTGTGCTCGCGCAGAAGGAGGAGCTCGGGCTGCTCGACGCCGACTTCACCACCGCTCCGCCGACGGCCGTCGATCTCGACTCCCCCGCGCACCGCGCTCTCGCCCGCGAGCTCGCGGAGGAGTCGATCGTGCTGCTGAGCAACGACGGCATCCTGCCCCTGGTCGCGGACGCCACCAGGCGCATCGCCGTGATCGGCCCCAATGCCGACAGCACCGAGGCGCTGATGGGCTGCTACTCCTTCGTCAACCACGTGCTCGCCCACCACCCCTCGGCGCCCGCCGGCATCGCCCTGCCGACGGTGCTCGAGGCCCTGCGCGCCGAGCTGCCGGACGCGACCGTCACGCACGCGGTCGGCTGCGCCGCCGAAGGGGACGACCGCAGCGGGATCGCGGATGCCGTCGCCACCGCGCGAGCCGCGGATCTCGCCGTGGTCGTCGTGGGCGACCGCGCGGGGCTGTTCGGCCGCGGAACGGTCGGCGAGGGCAACGACGTCGACACCCTCGATCTGCCGGGCGTGCAGCGGGAACTCGTCGAGGCGATCGTCGAGACCGGCACGCCCGTGGTGCTCGTCGCCATGACGGGTCGCCCCTACGCCCTGGACTGGGCGCTGCCGCCGCGTGCGACGCCGGGCGGAGCATCCGCGGGTCTCGGCGCCGTGAACTCCCCCGCGGCGACTCGCGTCTCGGAGGAGGCTCCGGCCGCGCGCCGGCCGGCTGCGGTGCTGCAGACGTTCTTCCCCGGCGAGGAGGGCGCCCCCGCGCTCGCACGCCTGCTCACCGGACGCGTCGACCCGTCGGGGCGTCTGCCCGTCTCCCTGCCGCGTTCCGCCGGAGCGCAGCCGTACTCGTACCTGCACCCCGTGCTCGGCGGACGCACCGACATCACGAGCGTCGACCCCACACCCGTTCGCCCCTTCGGGTTCGGACTCGGCTACACGTCGTTCACGCACCCGGCGATCGAGGCTGATGCGACGGTCGTCGCCGGCGCCTCGTTCCGCGTCGCGGTCGAGGTGAACAACGTCGGAGGGCGTGACGGCGTCGACGTCGTGCAGCTCTACGCGCACGACGAGGTCGCGAGCGTCGTGCGCCCCGTGGCTCAGCTGATCGGATTCGAGCGGATCGGGCTGGCCGCCGGTGAGAGCAGGCGCGTCACGTTCGACGTGCCCACCGAGCGCCTCGCCTTCACCGGGCGCGACGGCGTGCGCCGGGTCGAGCCCGGGCGGATCCGTCTCTGGGTCGGCGAGGCGTGCGACCACGAGGAGGCCGTGACGACCATCGAGATCGTCACGGCCCCCTGAGCGGGGGTGCCCTTCCACAGGCTCAGGGACCCCGCTCGGACAGTGGGTCGCTGAGCCTGTCGAAGCGTCCCCGCACGAGACTCCCTCAGGCGTCGAGGCCGGCGAGGAAGGCGCGCACGTGCTCGCCCAGCTTCACGATGCGCAGGTCGCGGGCGAGTTCGCGGTCGAAGCCCTCATAGGCGAGCGGGGGCAGCCGGCGCACGTTCTCGGAGCATCCGAAGTTCGCGCACACCAGGGTGCCGATCGTGTCGCCCTTGCGACCGGCCGGCCCGGCCTTGCGCGCGGTGAACAGCTGCACGTCGTTGCGGAGCGTGACGTCCTCGCACCACGAGCACTGGGCGCGGGCGATCACGCGCTGCTCGGCCTGCTGCAGCAGGGCGCCGGTGAACTCGCCGTCCACCTCGGTGATCACGTAGGCGCGACGCGGCGCCTTGGGGTCGACCCAGCCGAGATAGTCGATCCGGTCGAAATCGATGTCGGCGAAACCGGCGGGCAGGTTCAGGTCGGAGACCTCTTTGCGGGAGGCGTTGCGGAAGGAGGCGCGGATGGCGCGCTCGTCGATGGGACGCATGGGAGTGGATGCTTTCGTCTGATGCTCGCCGCGGAAGGACGAGTCGAGAGGTGGAGGTGGAGGGAACGATGAAGCACCGGAGACGGCATCCGCCTCCGGCCGATCGTCAGCCTCTGCCCGCGGCGCTGTGCGCGCCTGCGGCTCCTGCCTGCGCCACCCGGGCGCTCCTCGACAACATCACCCGGCGAGCCTACACCCGCCCCGGCGGCGTGGGCCGGGAACGCGGGGGAACGCGACGAAGGCCCGCCCCGTCGTGACGGGGCGGGCCTTCGAACGTGCGCGGGTCAGGCCGTGAGCGTGGGGATCTCGTAGCGGCGCGGGGTGCCGAAGCGGTGCGCCGAGACCGACACGGCCTGCTCGCGCAGGTACGGGAGCATCTCGATGCGACCGGCGGTGAGGACCGGCTGGCCGTAGACCGCGACGGCCGGGGAGCCGCCGGTGCGGGCCGCGGTGTCGGCCGTGCTGCCTCCGACGAGACGGATGCGTCCACCGGTCTGCGCGAGGCGAGCGGCGCGGGCGGTCCAGGCGGTGCCGTTCTCGACCGCGATCGTGACGCCGGCGGCGCGCAGCCACGACGACACGGATGCCGGCAGGTCGGCCGCCGCGCTCACCGTGAGCGCGGCTCCCGTGCGGAGTCCGGCCGCGAGGGCGCGGATCGCGTGCACGGTCGTCGCGTCCTCGATGCGCACGGTGACGGGCACGGCGTCGTAGCGCAGGGCGTTCTGCTCGGTCTCGAGGCCGGTCGCGTCGACCACGGCGCCGAACTCCGCGGCCCATGCCGCCACGTCGGTCGACAGCGCGCCGGCGAGCCAGGCCGCGTCCTCGCCCGAGAGGTCGCCGGCGGCGACGAGCGCGGCCTTCGACAGGGCATCGGTGGGGGCATCCGCGGCGATCGGGGCGTCGATCCAGTCGGACAGGCCGATGAGGTAGCTCGGGCCACCCGCCTTGGTGCCGGCGCCGACGGCGGCCTTCTTCCAGCCGCCGAAGGGCTGACGCTGCACGATGGCGCCGGTGGTGCCGCGGTTGACGTAGAGGTTCCCGGCCTGCACGGTCGCGAGCCACTGGGCGACCTCGTCCTCGTCGAGCGAGTGCAGACCCGAGGTGAGACCGTAGTCGATCGCGTTGACGAGGGCGGTGGCCTCCTCGAGCGTCTTCGCCGTCATGATGCCGAGCACCGGTCCGAAATACTCCGTGAGGTGGAACGGGCTGCCGGCCGCGACACCCGAACGGATGCCGGGGCGCCAGTACTGCCCCTCGTCGTCGAGCTTCTGGGGCTTCATCACCCAGTTCTCCCCGGGCTCGAGCGTGGTGAGGGCGTGGAGCAGCTTGCCCTCGGCGGGTGCGATGAGCGGTCCGATGCGGCTGGAGCCGTCGCTGGGGGCGCCGACCTTGTAGGAGCCGACGGCGTCGACGAGCTGGCGGCGGAATCGCTCGCTCTCGGCGACCGTGCCCACGAGGATCACGAGCGAGGCGGCCGAGCACTTCTGGCCCGCGTGACCGAATGCCGAGTAGGCGACGTCCTTCGCGGCGAGGTCGAGGTCGGCGCTGGGGGTGACGATGATCGCGTTCTTGCCGCTGGTCTCGGCGAGCAGGGGCAGGTCGGGGCGGAAGCTGCGGAACAGCTCGGCCGTCTCGTATCCGCCGGTGAGGATGACGCGCTCGACGGCGGGGTGGCTGATGAGCTGCGTGCCGAGTTCGCGCTCCTCGAGCTGCACGTACTGCAGCACCTCGCGGGGCACGCCGGCCTCCCATAGCGCCTCGACCATGACCGCGCCGGATCGGGCGGCCTGGGCGGCGGGCTTGATCACGACCGGGGAGCCGGCCGCGAGGGCGGCGAGCGTCGATCCGGCGGGGATCGCGACGGGGAAGTTCCACGGCGGGGTGACCACGGTCAGCCCGACGGGACGGTGCCCCGCGCCCGCGATGTTCTCGGCGCGCTTCGCGCTCTCGGCGTAGTAGTGCGCGAAGTCGATCGCCTCCGACACCTCGGGGTCGCCCTGCTCGAGCACCTTGCCGGCCTCCGAGCCCATGACCTCGAGCAGATCGGCGCGACGGGCTTCGAGCACATCGCCCGCACGGTGCAGGATCTCGGCACGACCGGCGGCGCCGAGCGCACGCCAGGCATGGCCTGCGGCGACGGCCTCGGCGATCACGGTGTCGAGGGCTGCGGCATCCGACAGCGTGTGCGTGCGCACGGTCTCGTCGCCGAGCGTCGACGACTCCATGCGCGAGCGGATGCCGTCGCCCCACGCGCGGTTCGCGGCGAGGCTCGGGTCGGTGTCGGGGGTGTTCTCGAAGCCGTCGCGCGGGGCGGCGGGCGCTGCCTGCGTGCGGTCCTGCACGCGGTTCGAGCCGGGGACCTCGGTCGGCATCGACGCGATCGAGGCGAGGAAGCGGTCGCGCTCGCGGGCGAAGAGCGCGGGCTGCTCGTCGAGGTCGAACACGGCCGACATGAAGTTGTCGGTCGACGCGCCCTCTTCCAGGCGGCGGATCAGGTACGCGATCGCGACGTCGAACTCGGCCGGGTGCACGACCGGCGTGTAGAGCAGCAGCGAGCCGACGGTGCGGCGCACGACGGTGGCCTGCGCGGATGCCATGCCGAGAAGCATCTCGAACTCGATCCCGTCGGTGGCGCCGCGCCGGTTCGCGAGCAGCCAGGCGAGGGCGATGTCGAAGAGGTTGTGACCGGCGATGCCGATGCGCACGTTTCCGATGCGGTCGGGGTGCAGGGCGTAGTCGAGCACGGCCTTGTAGGAGGCATCCGATGCCTCCTTGCTGTGCCAGGTGGCGAGCGGCCAGTCGTGCGACTCGGCGTCGACGCGCTCCATGGGCAGGTTCGCGCCCTTGACGACGCGCACCTTGATCGGCGCACCGCCGGAGGCCGTGCGGGCCGCCGACCACTCCTGCAGGCGGATCATCGCACCGAGGGCGTCGGGCAGGTAGGCCTGCAGCACGATGCCGGCCTCGAGCGAGCGGAATTCCTCGCGCTCGAGGATCGTCGTGAAGACCGCGATCGTGAGGTCGAGGTCCTTGAACTCCTCCATGTCGAGGTTGATGAACTTGCCGCGCTTCACGGCGATGCGGTACAGCGGGGCGAGGGCGTCGACGGCGTGCGCCACCGCGTCGTCGAAGGCCCAGGGGCTGTGCGGGGCGACGGTGGAGGAAACCTTGATCGAGACGTAGTCGACGTCGCTGCGCTCGAGCAGGCGACGGGTGCCGTCGAGGCGGCGCGCGGCCTCCTCCTCGCCGAGGATCGCCTCGCCGAGCAGGTTGACGTTGAGGTGCACGCCGTCGGTCGACTTGATGCGCGTGATGGCCTTGCCGAGCTTCGCGTCGGTGGCGTCGACGATGAGGTGGCGCACCATGCCGCGCAGCACCCGGCGGCTGATCGGCACGACGATGCCGGGGAACGCGGGGGCGAGCGCGCCGCCGAGCTTGATGAGCCCGCGCAGCGCGCCGGGCAGGAATGCCGGGGTGAGCGGCACGAGGTCGCGGAGGTTGGCGGCCGCGACCCTGAGGTCTTCGGGGCGCACGACGCCGTCGACGAAGCCGACCGTGAAATCGAGACCGTTCGGGTCGCTCAGCACACCGGCGAGGCGCTTGGCGGCGGTGTCGGCCGGCACCTCGCGGCTCTCGACGAGCCAGCGCTGGACGAGTGCGACCGCGTCATCGGCGAGGGCGGCGAGCTCTGCGCTGCCGGTCGGGGCGGTCTCGGCCGGGGCCGTCTCGGGAGTGGCCGTCTTGGCCGGGGCCGTCTCGGCCGGGGCCGTCTCGGGAGCGGTCTGCGTCATCGGGGGTCCTCTTCGTCTGAGCTCGTACGCCGAGCACGCGCGCGGGTGGGTGCGACTCTCAGTGTGGGGCGCGGCATCCGTTATGAAAAGCGAACGTTTACGATGGGTACTGTTCGATGTCTTCGATGCTTTAGGGAGGTCTCCGTGTTCGAGCTGCGCCGCCTGCGCCTGCTGCACGAGTTGCACCTGCGCGGCACGATCGCCGATGTCGCCGCGGCTCTGTCGTTCAGCCCCTCGACGGTGTCGCAGCAGCTCGCTCAGCTCGAGCGCGAGGCCGGGGTCGCCCTGCTCGAACCCGACGGCCGGCGGGTGCGCCTCACCGCGCGTGGCCGCCTGCTCGCCGCGCACGCCGCGCGCGCGCTCGAACTCGACGAGGCCGCCCGCGCCGAACTGTCGGAGGAGGCGCCGGCGCAGGTGCGCATCGCCGTCATGCCCACGGCCGCGGAGGCGCTCGTGCCGCCGGCGCTCACGCTGCTGGCCGAACGGACGCCGGGGCTCCGCCTCGAGATGGTGGAGCTGCCGCCCGAGATCGCTCTCTTCGAGCTGCAGGCCCGGGCGTTCGACCTGGTCGTCGCCGAGCAGTACCCCGGCCACACGCGGGAGATCGCCGACGGGATCGACCGCACGTTGCTCGGCGTCGATCCGATCCGACTGGCCGTGCCCCGCGGGGATGCCGCGCACGGGCTGGAGGACCTGCGCGATCGGGCGTGGGTGCTCGAGCCTCAGGGCGCCGCGGTGCGGCGATGGGCCGTGCAGCAGTGCCGGGCCGCGGGGTTCGAGCCCGACGTGCGCTTCGAGGCCACGGATCTCGTGTCGCACGCCCGGCTCGTCGCCGCCGGTCATGCCGTCGCGATGCTGCCCGATCTCGTGTGGACCGGAGGGCGGACGACCGTGAGCCTGCGGGAGCTGCCCGGGTCGCCCGTGCGCGAGATCTTCGCCGCCACCCGCGCGTCGTCGCGCGACGATGCGGCGATCACAGTGGTGCGCGACGCGCTGGCCGATGCGCTGTCCGCCCACGAACCGCGCTGACGGCGGGTGGCTGACGGCGGGTGGCTGACGGCGGGTGGCTGCGCCCGGTTGCTGGGCCCGGTTGCTGGGCCCGGTTGCTGGGCCCGGTTGCTGGGCGGGGGCGGGCGCTGGGCTGGTGCTGGGCTGGCGGGCACTGGGCTGGCGGGCGGGCTTGGCTCCCACGACGCGAGCGAGCAGCGAGATGGAGCGCCGTGCTCGACGCTGGGCCCATGGACTTTTCGAGGCGACCCGTGCCGTTCACGCTCCGATTGCTGAGCGAGCGCAGCGAGACGAAGGGCCGCCGCTCATCACCCGGTTCCCGAGCGAGCGCAGCGAGACGAAGGGCCGCCGCTCATCACCCGGTTCCTGAGCTTGCCGAAGGGCCCCGCCCCTGCCGCTGCTGCGCCCCTCAGCTTGTCGAAGGGTTCCGCCCCGTGTGTGCACTCGTTCTACACCGCTGCCGTGTTGTTCCGAGTTCTCCACCGATCACGTAGATACTGACGTTGGCCTGGGGTTTTCGTGTCGGAATGTCGGTGGCTACTGGTGGACTGGGACGTATGAACAGCACCGCCGAAGTCCTGGACCGGGTCGCCGCCGACCTGGCCGCGGTGCTGCGCGCAGACGCGCTGGCGGGGCTGTCGGACGCCGAGAAGATGCAGGTGCTCCGCGCCGCGGGTGAGGTCGCGAGGCGGGTGGATGCGGTGATCGTGGAGACGGTCGGATCGGTCGATCAACGCCCGGCGGGATCGGGCGAGTTGGCGTTCTGCGGACGGTTCGGATGCCGGACGATGAACGAACTCGTCCAACGCGTGCTCCGCACCGACGCGGCGGGGGCGGCACGGGTCGTGAAAGCCGGGAAGGTCGTCCGGCGGGAGCTGGACTTCTCCTCCGGGGCGATGCTGCCCGCCCGATGGCCCGCCCTGCGGGAAGCGCTGCTGGACGGGGCCGTCGGGGTCACGGGGCTACTGGCCGCGACCGGGCCCGTGGAGCAGGCCGGGGCGCGGATCGGTGCGGCGGACCGGTTGCGGGCGGACACCGAGTTGGCGGAGTACGCCCGGGGACTCGTGGCCGTCGAGGGCGACGGGGCTATGGACGGAGACCGTGGTGCCGATGCCGAGCGCGAGTTCGATTCGGGCCCGCCGGCCACCCCGGAAGACCTGAAGCTGTTGTCGCGGGTGATCGTGACCTACCTCGACCCGGACGGCGCGGAACCCGCCGAAGAGCGCGCGATGCGCGCCCGCGGGATCGTCCTCGGACGAGTGAAGGACGGGGTGATCCCGATCCGCGGGTCACTCCTGCCCGAGACAGCAGGACAGCTGCAACGCATCTGGGACGCGTACCTGAACCCGAAAGTCGACGGACCACCCATCCCCGCGGCACCGCGACCAGAGGTGGGGATGGCCGGCGGCGTGCGGTTCGTCCCGACCGTTGACGACGCGCCGCTCCGTGAGACGAACGACTTCCTCGATGGTGATGCTCTGCCCGCCGGTGATCCCAGCTGCATGGTCGATGACCGGTCCCGCGCACAGAAGCAACACGACGCCCTCGCCGCCGCCCTCGGGATCGCCGCCCGCCACAGCGACATGCCCTCCCTCGGCGGCGCCGCCCCGACCCTCGTCGTGTCGGTGACCGCGGAGGACTACGCGACCGGGCGGGGATGGGCGCACGTCGACGGCACCGACACCCCGGTCTCCCTCGCCACCGCCCGGCACACCGCGTGCGGCGGCAGCATCCAACGCGTCACCTCCGACCCCACCGGGCGCATCATCGGAATCGACACCACCGACCGGGTGTTCACCGCCCACCAACGCCGCGCGATCACCCTCCGTGACCGCGAATGCCTCATCCCCGGCTGCCACGTCCCCGCCGCCTGGTGCGAGATCCACCACGTCACAGAACACTCCCGCGGCGGACCCACCCACACCGACAACGGCGTCACCCTCTGCTGGCACCACCACCGCACCCTCGACACCTCCGGCTGGACCATCCGCATGCACAACGGCACACCCCACATCCGCGGACCCGCCTGGTGGGACCCCCACCAAAAATGGCGAACACCCCGACCCGCACCCCGACCGGCACCACGGACCGCACCGCGGACTGCGACTACCACCGCCACCACTGCCACTGCCACTGCCACGGCCACTGCCACCGCCACCGCCACCGCGGCGAGACAGAGAACCCGACCACCGATGCGCGCATGAAGGAGCGCGCGACCTGTCACGCGCCTGACCGGTTGTCAATCCCGTGGTCGCCTCGCGCGGGCGGTGCGAGGGTGGCCATTCCAACGATCCCCACAAGGAGAGGAAGACGCCATGAGCGCGGGAGACGACATCAAGAACAACGCCGAGAAGCTGGCCGGAAAGGCCAAGGAGGGCGTGGGCAAGCTCACCGACAACGAGCGCCTCGAAGCCGAAGGTCGCGCAGACCAGACGAAGGCCTCTGCCAAGCAGGCGGGCGAGAACGTCAAGGACGCCGCGCAGAAGGCCGGCGAGAACGTCAAGGACGCGTTCGACCGCTGAGACCGAAGAACCCCGCTCCTCGGAGCGGGGTTCCGGCCCTCCGGCACGACGTCCGGACACAGAGGAGGCCCGCCACTCGGGCGGGCCTCCTCTTTCTGGTCTAGCTGCGGCGACTGCCGGTGATCGATCGGATGAGCCATGCGATCACGGCGATAGCGAGGAGCACGAGGCCCACCCACAGGAGGAACTGCAGAGACTGCACGAGTCCTCCGGTGATCGCGAGAATCACGGCGATGACGATGACGATGATGAGGAGGATGTTCATCGTTCTTCCCTTCTGTTCGAGGCGGGCGCCCCGAATTGCTGTAACCCTCACGCTAGGGGTCGACGCCCGCCGGGGCAGAGGGGGTTGACGCGGACGCCTCCGGAATGCCAAGGGAATCCGAAATGCCAAGGGAAACAGAGGAGAGGACGACATCATGCCCGGACGACGCGACAGTTCACTGAAGGATCCGGAGCTCTACGAAGAGCTCCGCGACGACGGTGCCTCGAAGGAGAAGGCCGCCCGCATCTCGAACGCGGCTGCCCGCGACGGCCGCAAAGCCGTCGGCAGACGCGGCGGGGAGAGCGGCGACTACGAGGACTGGACGGTGTCCGAGCTGCGCGCCCGAGCGAAGGAGCTCGGAATCACCGGCTACAGCGGCAAGCGTAAGGCCGAGCTCATCTCGATGCTGCGGAACCACTAGGCGGCCTCGGTGACGCGCTTCGGCATCGAGGAGGAGTTCCTGCTGGTCGACCGGAGCACGCTCGTGCCGCTGGCCATGGCCGACGGCACCCGGGAACGGCTCGCACCCGAGGGCGGCGGGCGGATCCTGCCCGAGTTCCTCACCTCGCAGTTCGAGTGCGTCACCGATCCCCTCTCGTCGATGACGGATGCTGCGGCGCAACTGCGGAACCTGCGCACTGCACTCGCGGCGCACGCCACCCCGCTGGACGCCGTGATCGCCGCATCCGGCACGCCGTTCAACACCACCGGGCACGCGACGATCTCGGCGTCGCCGCACTACGACCGCGTCTCGGCGCAGCTCGGCGCGATCGCGCGCGGCCACGAGGTGAACGGGCTGCACGTGCACGTCGAGGTCGCGGATGCCGAGGAGCGCGTGCGGGCGCTCAACCGGGTGCGCGGCTGGTTGCCGGTGCTGCTCGCCCTCACCGGCAACAGCCCCTTCGCCGAGGGGGCGGCGACCGGTTTCGCGAGCTGGCGCAGCATCCTGATCCGTCGCCTGCCCGCGACGTGGACGCCGCCCTGGTTCCACGACCTCACCGACTACGAGGGTCGGGTGGATCGACTGATCGCGCTCTCCGCGATCCCCGAACGGTCGTCGCTGTCGTGGGCGGCACGGCTCTCGGACCGCTTCCCCACGGTCGAGTCGCGCGTGTGCGACGCGCAACTCTCGATCGACGACACGCTCTTCGCGGCGGCCCTCACCCGCGCGATCGTGGTGGCCCACGACGGCCCGGCGTCGGCGGCCCCGGTCGATCAGATCGACGCCGGGCTCTGGGTGGCCGCGCGGCACGGCATGGCGGCGACGATCACCGATCCCACGACGGGCGAGACGACGGATGCCTGGGCCGCGACGCACCGCCTGCTCGACGTCGTACGGCACGCGCTCGAGCAGCTCGGCGACGCGGAGTTCGTCACCGCCCACATCGGCCGCCTCCGGAGGGAGGGAACGGGCGCCGAGCGCCAGCTCCGCGCCCACGCGCACGACGGCCTGCGCGGCCTCCGACGGCTGCACCTCGCGGGGAGCGACACCGAAGAGTTCGCCGGAGACTTCCCCGCGGAGCCCGCCACGGAGTCCGCCGCAGAATCCGCCGAAGACTCCGCCGAGGACTCCGCCGCAGGATCCACCGAAGAGGAGTGAGTTCCCGGCATCCGCCCTCCACGTCCGTGGCCGGGAGTAGCCTTCGCCTGTGGCATCCTTCTCCGGCGTCCAGCGCCTGGTCATCTCGATCGCGGTCCTCGCGTCTTTCGTGACGTTCCTCGACGGCACCGTCGTGAACGTCGCGCTGCCCGCGATCAGCCGCGAGCTGGGCGGCGGCATCACGACCCAGCAGTGGGTGGTCGATGCGTACCTCATCACGTTGAGCGCGCTGATCCTGCTGGCGGGGTCGGTCTCCGACGCCTACGGCCGCGTGCTGGTGATGCGCGTGGGGCTCATCGCCTTCGGAATCGCCTCGATCGCGGTCGCCGCGGCCCCTGACCCGCTGGTGCTCATCATCGCCCGCGCGGCGCAGGGCGCGGCGGGCGCGCTGCTGGTTCCGAGTTCGCTCGCCCTGATCACCGCGACCATGCGCTCCGATGTGCAGGCGCGCGCGATCGGGGTGTGGACGGCGTTCACGACGGCCGCTCAGCTGGTCGGCCCGCTCATGGGCGGACTCTTCGTCGACTACCTGTCGTGGCGCTTCGTGTTCCTCATCAACGTGCTGCCGATCGCCCTGAACCTGATCCTGCTGTCGCGGCTGAAGCTGGCCGAGAAGCCGAGCGGTCGCCGCGTCGACTGGGTCAGCGGGGCGCTGTGCGCGATCGGCCTCGGCGCCGTGGTGTTCGCGCTCATCGAGCAGCCCAACTACGGCTGGGGCTCCCCCGCCATCTGGATCCCGGGCATCGCGGGGGCCGCCCTGTTCGCGTGGTTCCTGCTGCGGCAGCGGGGCTCGGCCTCACCGCTCATGCCGCTGTGGCTCTTCCGCGTGCGCGACTTCGGCTGGGGCAACCTCGCCACCTTCTTCGTCTACGCCGCGCTCTCGCTCAACGGTTTCGTCGTGGGCGTCTACCTGCAGCAGGGCGCGGGGCTCAGCGCCACCGCCGCCGGTCTCGCGAGCCTGCCCATGACGATCCTGATGATCCTCATCAGCTCGCGGGCGGGCGCCTGGGCCGGGCGATTCGGTCCGCGCATCTTCATGACGGTCGGCCCCGCGATCATGGCCGTCGGCGCCCTCATGCTGCTGCTCGTCGCCGAGGACTTCGACTACTGGTGGCAGGTGCTGCCGGCCATGATCGTGACGGGTCTCGGCCTCGCACTCACGGTCGCCCCGCTGACCGCCGCGATCCTCGGCGCGATCGATCAGGAGCACTCCGGCATCGCCTCGGCCGTCAACAACGCCGTCTCGCGCGTCGCCGGCCTCCTCGTCGTCGCGATGCTGTCGACGATCGTCGGCGGCATGCTCGACCTCGACGGGTTCCACAGCGCGGCCTGGGTCACCGCCGCGCTGCTCGTGCTCGGCGCGATCGTGTCGTGGATCGGCATCCGCCGCAATCCCGCCGAGGTCGAAGACGCCGTGACCCCGACATCCGCCCCGTCCCCGGCAGCACCCGCGGCCTGAATAAGGCCCGGCCCGCCTGGACCACGCTCTGCTGCCTGAATCAGGCTTGCCCGCGTGCGCAGGATCTCGGAGATCTGCACCCTTTTCGCACGGACGCGACCGATTCCCTGCGGGATTCCGCGGATCTCCGAAACGACGCCATCGCCTCTTCCGGACGTCGGGATCGACAGGTCGGCCCGGAGAACCGGGGCGGCGACCCGTCGATCCCGCGAGCGGGGCGACGCTCAGGCGCGGCGACGGCGGCGCAGTGCAGCTGCGCCCGCCGTCGCGGCACCGGCGGCGAGCAACCCGCCGGCCAGGAAGAGGGCGGCGGCCGGCACGTCCCCGCCGGTCGTCGCCAGATCGTCCTGGGCGCCTGCATCGGATGCCCCGCCCGACCCCGTTCCGGAGCCGGAGCCGGAGCCCGAGCCGTTTCCGGGGGTGCCCGGAGCCACAGGATCCACGGGGTCCACGGGGTCCACCGGGTCCACCGGATCCACCGGATCGACCGGGTCCACGGCATCCGCGACCGCGACCGGCGCGCTCTCGACGGCCGCCGCGTCCAGTGCGGTCACCACCCAGCTCTCGCCCGCCGCGCGAGCCGCGGCATCCGCATCGCCAGCACCCGCACCACCGGCATCCGCATCGCCGGCACCCGTCGGCAGCGGATACGCGAACTCCGCCGCACCCCCGGCCCACACGGTGTCGACCAGCGTCCCCGGAGCGGCCACGATCTCCTCGGCCGTCCCCGTGCCGCGGTAGATCGCGTACTGCCGGGCCTCCGCCGCATCACCGGCCGCCCAGACGAGGGCGCCATCGTCGACCGCCACATCCGCGGGCGACGCGACCGCACCGTCGGACAGCCACGGCTTCGCCGGCACGATCGTCGGGTGCGCGAACGCCTCGCCCTTCAACAGCTCGATCGCGGTGTTCTTCGCCTGGTTCCGGGGCTGCTGGTCGGCGGGCAGCGCGGCGATGTCACTCGGCTTCATGTCGTTGTAGCTGAACAGCACGCTGCCGTCGATGCCCTCGAGCTTCTGGTTGAAGCGGATCTGGTTCGGAACCTCTTCGGGGTTCATCCACGCGGCCTCCCAGCCGCCGTTGTTGACGTGCTTGTAGAGCGCGTGCCCGACGTAGATCTGGGTGCGGCTCTCGGCGGCGGCATCGCTCCACCACTGCGCGAGCTCCCCGTAAGGGGCTGCCGCCTGGTCGAAGCTCCAGTAGATCTGCGGGGTGAGGTAGTCGATGAGCTCGTCCTGCACCCAGCCGCGGGTGTCGGCGAAGACGGCGTTGCTGTAGGTCTGCGACGACCCGACCGGGGTGTTCGACCCGGCGGGGTCGAGGGCCTTGTGCTCCCAGATGCCGAAGGGGCTGATGCCCAGCTGCACGGCGGTGCCGGCATCCGCGTTGTGCCCGTCGATCGCGCCCGCCACCTGCGTGACGAGACCGGTGATGTTGTCGCGACGCCAGGCCTCGATCCCGTCCTGCGTGTCGGGGTAGCCGGCCGTGAGCCCGAATTCCTCGAAGGTCGCGCGATCCTCGCCCTGGGCGCCGAAGAAGACGTTCACGCCGTCGACGGTGATCCGGTACGGGTAGAAGTAGTCATCGAAGTGGATCGCGTCGACGTCGTAGTTCTCGACGATCTCGGCGACGGATGCCGCGACGTACGCGGGCACCTCGGGCTGCCCCGGGTCGAGGAAGAGCTTCTCCTCGAACGACAGCACCCAGTCGGGATGCTGCACCGCGAAGTTGTCGTCGGCGAGGATGCCGGCGCCGTTGAGCGCGGCGATGTACTCCGGGATCGTGAGGGCCTTCACCTCGTCGGCGGTGAGGCCGAGGGCCGTGAGGATCGCGGGCGCGGTCATCTTGGTGTTGGTGACCCGGTAGGGGTTGAGCCACGCGTGGAACTCCATGCCGCGGGCGTGGGTCGCGTCGACCATCTTCTGCAACGGGTCGTAGCCGGGGTCGGTGCCCTGCGGGCCCCCGAGGAACTCCGACCACGGGTTGAGCTCCGAGGGGTAGTACGCGTCGAGCAGCGGACGCACCTGGAAGATCACGGCGTTCATGTTCCACGACGCGAAGTCGTCGAGCACGGTGGCGTACTTCGCGTCGAAGTCGGCGGCATCCGCGGGCTTGCCGAAGTTGAGGTTGCCGATCGTGCCCACCCAGGCGCTCGAGAAGCGCCGATTCTCGGGCTGGAGCGCGCTGGGGATGGCGACCTGTTCGCCGGAGCCCGGGAAGGTCTCGACCGGATCCGTGCCGTAGCCGTAGGCGCCCGAGGCGT
This sequence comes from Microbacterium sp. NPDC087868, assembly GCF_044900755.1. Lineage (NCBI taxonomy): Bacteria > Bacillati > Actinomycetota > Actinomycetes > Micrococcales > Microbacteriaceae > Microbacterium > Microbacterium sp. NPDC087868. Next base: position 964,059 of record NZ_JBJDNO010000002.1, on the reverse strand, counting down.
CCTTCACGAACTTGTACAGAGGCTCCTCGTCGGGGGCGGCGGCGACGGCCGCGGCCGGGAGGGCGAGCATCAGCAGGGCGGCGGTCGCGGCCGCGGTGGATCTTCTCAACATCGAGTCCTCGTTCACTTCGGCGTTCACGGTGATAACCATTTCCACTCTCAGCATTGTTAGTGGAACTAACTAACAGCGTGCCACAGCATCCGCCCGATCACCACCCCCGCTCACGCAGAAAGGGCCCGCAGCCGATGGCCGCGAGCCCCTTCGAGACGAGCGATCAGCTGACGGGGCTGAGCGTCTTCGCGATGTGCGTGTGCACGGCGGTGAGCCACGAGAGGAGGAACTCGGTCGTCGACTCGTCGGTGACCTCGCCGTCGTCGGTGATGAGCCCCTCGCGCATGTGCACGTAGGCCTCCGGCTGCGCGAGTTCCGGCGACGCCAGGAAGGAGAGGATCGAGCGCAGGTGCTGCTGCGCGACGGCGGTACCGATCGCGCCGACCGAGGCGCCGATCACGGCGGACGGCTTGCCCGCGAAGCTGTTCTGGCCCCACGGGCGGCTCGCGGTGTCGAGCGCGTTCTTCAGCACGCCCGGCACCGAGCGGTTGTACTCGGGGGTGATGACGATGATCGCATCGGAGGCCTCGATCGCTTTCTTGAACGACGCGGCCTCGGCCGGGATCGCACCGTCGTTGTCGGCCGAATAGAAGGGCAGGTCGACGAGCGGGATCTCGGTGAGGTTCAGGCCCGCCTGCGGCGCGAGCTTCACGAGCGCCTTCGACAGGCGGCGGTTGATCGAGGTCGAGGAGATGCTGCCGACGAGGAAGCCGACGTCGTACGTGGTGGTCATGAGGGGTCCTTCCCAATTACATGCAATTGCATGAAGATGAAACCACGTCCGCGGCATCCGCATTCCCGAATCGTCCGAACAGAATCGCCCAGTAGATTTGCTCACATGCGCGCCCGCCCCACCTCCGCTCTCACGATCGCTGTGCTGACGGTCGCCGCGCTCGCGGGGTGCGCCACGACGGACGCCCCGGCATCCGGATCCTTCAGCGCGCCACCCGCCGGCGCCGCGCCCGACTACCAGCTGGGCGGCGCCTACGCACCGGCATCCGGGGTCGGGATCGTCGGGCGCGATCGCGCGGCCGAGCCCGCCGACGGCCTGTACTCGATCTGCTACGTCAACGGATTCCAGACGCAGCCCGGCGAACTCGACCTCTGGGACGACGACCTGCTGCTGCAGCGTGACGGCGCGCCGGTCTTCGACCCGGACTGGCCCGACGAGGCTCTCGTCGACACCTCGACGCCCGCGCAGCGCGAGCGCATCGCCGCCCTGGTCATCCCGTGGATCGAGGGATGCGCGGATGCCGGGTTCGACGCGGTCGAATTCGACAACCTCGACTCGTACACCCGTTCCGACGGTGCCCTCACCCTCGAGGGGAACCTCGCCCTCGCGACACTGCTCGTCGACGCCGCGCACGGTGCCGGTCTCGCCGCCGGCCAGAAAAACGCCGCCGAGGATGCCGCGGTGCTGCACGACGAGGCGGGATTCGACTTCGCCGTGACCGAGGAGTGCGCCGCCTACGAGGAGTGCTCGGCGTACACCGATGTCTACGGCGAGGCCGTGATCGACATCGAGTACAGCGACGAGCTGCCCCGCACCTTCGCCGAGATGTGCGCCGACGACGAGTCGCCCGCCTCGATGGTGCTGCGCGACCGGAACCTCGTGACCCCCGACGACGAGGCGTACGTGTTCGAGACCTGCGCCGGCTGATCTCTTCGGTGCGGGCTGATCTCTTCGACGCCGGCTGATCTCTTCGGTGCGGGCCGCGCCGATACGGTGGGGGCATGCCCACGGATGCACGCGTGATCGCGATCCTCGAAGAACTGCCCGACCTCGCAGATGCCGGCGAACAAGACGGACGCCGGTGGTTCGCCCGCTGGAACGAGGGGGCGGTTCGGCTGCTCGACGATCAGCTGAGCGAGGTGAACGGCCGGGCTCTCGCGCTCACCGACGAGGTGCGTGTGCGCGCGGCATCCGCCCTCGATCGCCTGGTGCTCACCGCCGGCGGCGACACCGTCCTCGTCGGCGACGACACCGTCACGGTCGCGGGCCTCTCGATCGACGCCGCCGCGTTCGTCGGCGATCTCGTCGTCGCCACCGCGCCGCGTGACGACGGCAGGCATCGGGTGCTGCTGCTCGACCACGCGACGGGGGCGCTGCTCGATGAGCAGGCCGTCGACGCCGACGATGCGATGGCCGTCGTGCACCGGCATCCGATCGATCCGGTCGCCGTGATCGAGCTCGCGATGGGGCAGGACGGATGCCTCGCCCTCCGCGTCGATGTCGATGTCGATGCCTCCCGCCCGGCGGGGGCGCAGCTGCGGCTGACCGAGATCCTCTCAGGACACGACCCGGTGATCGCCGGGTTCCGCCCCGCCGGGGACCGGCTGCTGATGGCTCCGTACCCGAGCGATCCCGAGACCGCCCGGGTGTTCGCGTGGCCGTCACTCGACGAGGTCGGCCAGGTGTCGGCCGCCGACATCGATGCGGAGTACGGTTTCGGACTCGCCGCCTGCTGGGTCGACGACGACCGGGCGGCGCTCGTCGCACCGGAGGACGCGCTCGTGCTCACCGGTCCGGCGCTCGACTCCGCCGTGCGGGTCGACCTGTCGCAGATGCTCGGCGACGACGCGGAGATCGAATCGCTCACCCCTCTCGCCCCCGGCCGCATCGCCGCGGGTGTCTGGACCCCGGACGGGCGATCGACACGGGTGATCGAGTTCGCGGCACCGCGCGACTGAGGCGAGCGACACCCTTTCGTCCGCCTGTCAACGGGCGGGTGCCGATCGAGACGATGCGCGAGGCTGGGCATCCGCCCGGATCGACCGGCGGCCCGTCGACGAGAGGACACCCCATGAGCGACCCGAAAGCGTACCCCGACGACAGCGGCCCCTACGACGCCGCCGCGGATGCCGCCGCCGAACCCGCCGACGACGGCAAGGTCTTCACGGCCGACGAGGGCTCCGATCACGGCGCCCCGCACGACGGGGAGCAGGATCCGCTCGATCAGAGCGACAGCCTCGAGCGCTGAGACGCGCATCTCGTCGAGACCCGCGCCGCGCTGAACGCCGCGCCGCGCTGAGTCCCGCGCCTCGTCGAAACCCACCGAGCGCGACGAGACCCACCGAGCACGTCGGTGGGTCTCGATGCGTCCGAGCGGCACCGCGAGGGTGCCGAGGGTCAGATACGGTCGTCCTCGACGACCGTCGTCGTGCCGCGGGTGCGACCGCGTCGGGAGACCATGACGATGATTCCGATGATGGCCGTGATCGCTCCGGCGGCCATGAGGATGTAGCCGACGAGGTCGAGGTTCACCCAGTCCAGCTGCACGTTCAGTGCGAACGCGAGGATCGCGCCGATCACGAAGAGGACGATTCCGGTTCCGATGCTCATGAGAGTGCTCCTTCCGGCATCCGACGATGCCGTCGCGCCTCATGCTCCCGGAATACCCCGGGCTCCGGAAAGGGCTTGACTTCGGCGCAGGCGTCGGGGCGGCCCGCGACGACGGCGCCCGATCCACGGAGACCGCGGCTCACCCGTCTTCGCGTCCGAGCATCCGGAAGTGCCGTTCCAGCATGGCCCGCGCGCGAGCACCCGCATCGGAGTCCGTGCTCCACAGCAGACGCAGCGCGAGCCCGTCGAGCAGCGCGTGGAGACGGTCGCCCTCGAAGGCGGCGTCGACCGACGCGGGCACCTCGCCCGCGCGCACGAGTTCTGCGATGGCGGCGTCGCACACCCGCCGCACCCCGCCGCTGAGCTCGCGCACCGAGGGAGCCAGCGAGCCGTCGGTCAGCGCCAGGCTGCCCAGCTGGAGCTGGACCATCAGCTCGGTGCGCCGCACCTCGTCGAGAGGGAGGAGTTCCTCGAGCATCGCGATCACGAGGCGCCCACCGTCGCCGTCGAGGCGCCGCAGGCGATCGGCGACAGCGGAGCGGATCCCGTCCAGGCAGAACGACCGCAGGGCCGCCTGCGTCGGGAAGGCGCGGCGGAGGGATGCCGTCGCGAGCCCCGCCTCCTCGGCGACCTTCCGCACCGAGAGCGCGACGAGGCCGTCCCGCGCGAGGACGCGCATCGCCGCCTCGCCGATCTCACGGTCGCGCTGCGCGTGGTCGATCAGCTTGGGCATGTCCTCACCGTACCGGGGCGGCCTCCGCGGGCGCCTTCTTCGGCCAGAGCGTGTAGCTGACGGCCCAGATCACGTCGACCGCCAGGACGATCCCGAGGATCCGGAAGAACCCGAGCAACTCGGCCGTGCGGTCGGGAGCCGCCACGATGGCGATGAGTCCCCCGAGGATCGCGGCCGCGATGGCGACCGCGAGCACGGTGCGCGCCACGTCCTTCCAGCAAGCCACCGTGTACGCCGCCCCCGTGAGCGGAGCACGGCGCGGCGCCCCGCGGAACCGCGTCGCGAACTTCGCGTCCAGCCACGCGATCATCCGATGCCCGTAGGCGATCGAGATGCCGATGTAGAGGGCGGCGAGACCGTGGTGCCAGGATGCCGTCGCCCCGCCGAGGAGGTCGACCGTGACGAGCGTCAGGAGTACGAGATCGATGAGCGGTGCGGCGACGAGGAATCCGACGCCGAGCCTCGGCCGGCGGAGCGGGTACCGCGCGACGAGGCCGGCGACGATCGCGACCCAGAAAGCGATCTCGCAGGCGATGATGGCGACGAGGATCATCGGCGCGGACCCGGGGTGCGTGTACTCATGGCGTTAAGTTAGCACAGTCGTACTAAAACGTCGGCAGGCAGGTGCCGGCACCGCATCGACGCCTGACGCCTAGGCTCGGCGGGGCGCGGCGGTGGAGGCCCGCACGATGAGCTGCGAGCTGAGCGTCGCGGCCTCTCCGACCACGGCGCCGGCGATCGCCTGCAGCAGCAGGTCGACACCGAGAGCGCCGCTGCGCTCGATCGGCATCTGCACGGTGGTGAGGCCCGGGGTCACGGCGCCGGCGAGATCGATGTCGTCGATGCCGACCAGGCTCACGTCGTCGGGGCAGGTGAGCCCGAGGTCGAGGAGCCCCGCCTCGAGGCCGATCGCGACGAGGTCGTTGTAGGCGACGACGGCGGTCGCTCCGCTGGCCGCGGCGAGCGCGGCGGCGGCTCGGCCTCCCTGGATCGACGCCTCGTGGTGGCTGAGCCGGGTGAGACGGATGCCGTGGCGATCGCACGCGCGCTCGATGGTGTCGTATCGACGGGCGTCCGCCCACGAACCGCGGGGACCGGAGGCGTAGGCGATGTGCTCGTGCCCGAGCGCGAAGAGGTGCTCGATCGCCTGCGCGGGGCCGTGCTCGGCGTCCATGAGCACGCTGGGGATGCCGTCGATCTGTCGGTTGACGACGACCGAGGGCGTGCCGCCGATGAGGGCTGTGACGTCGGCATCGGGCAGGCGCGGAGAGCAGAGCAGGATGCCGTCGAGCTTGCGGGCCTGCTCGATCTGCTCGCGCTCGCGACGCAGGTCCTCGTCGGCGTCGAACAGCACGATGCGATGGCGCCCGTGCCACGCCTGGCCCTGGATGGCCTTCAGGAGCTTGCCGTAGACGGGGTTGGCGACGTCGGGCACGATCACGCCGAAGGTGCGGGTGGCGGTGCCCGCCTGGGGGTTCGCGTAGCCCAGGTCGGCGGCGGCTTCGAGCACGCGCTCGCGGGTGGTGGGGGCGAGGCGGTCGGGTTCTCCGAAGGCGCGCGATGCCGTGGCGATCGATACGCCTGCGCGCTTCGCCACGTCCGTCAATGTCGCTGCCACGTCCACCCCTCCGGTTGCCGTAATCCTATGGCACGTTCCCCACCATGAAACGGGCTTGACAAGTTTGTACAACTCATACACACTGCTTTACATGACGATCAACGCCGATCTCCGGATCCTGAGCCGCGCCACCCCCGCGGCCACCGCTCCGCTGGTCACCCCCACCGGCACCGGCATCCTGCACCTGGGTCTCGGCAGCTTCCACCGGGCGCACCAGGCGATGTACACCGCCGCCGCCATCGCCCAGGACGGCGGGGACTGGGGCATCATCGGTGCCGCCTCCCGCTCGCGCACCGTCGTCGACGCGATGCACGCGCAGGACTTCCTCTACTCGGTCGCCACCATCTCCCCCGCCGGCACCAGCCTCGCGATCCCCGGCGTGCACACCGACGCCTTCGTCGCCGGCGACGAGCCCGAGCGCGTGGTCGCCCACATCGCCGACGCCGGCATCCGCATCGTCACGCTCACCGTCACCGAGAACGGCTACAGCTACTCCCCCGCCACCGAGCACCTCGACCTCGACGACGAGACCGTGCGCGCCGACCTGCAGGGCGGCGCGCCGCGGTCGACGATCGGCCAGCTCGCCCGCGGACTCCAGGCCCGCGCCCGCGCCGGCGGCGAACCGATCTCGATCCTCAGCTGCGACAACCTCGCCGCGAACGGCAAGCACACCGAGAAGCTCGTGCGCGAGTTCCTGCAGGCTCTGCCCGGCGGCGAAGCATCCGACGCCCTCGGCTACCTCGACCGCGCCGTCACCTTCCCCTCGAGCATGGTCGACCGCATCGTGCCGTCGACGACCGCACGACTGCGCGACGAGGTCACCGGCCTCCTCGGCGCGGTCGACGCCATCCCGGTGCCGGGCGAGCCGTTCACGATGTGGGCCATCGAAGACGCATTCGCCGGCGGACGGCCGGCCTGGGAGGCCGGCGGCGCCGTCTTCACCTCGGAGGTCGCCCGCTACGAGCAGATGAAGGTGCGCCTCCTCAACGGCACGCACTCGCTCATCGCCTACCTCGGCGCGCTGCGCGGGGTCGGCACGATCCCCGAGGCGATCGGCATCGACCGGATCGCGGATGCCGCGCGCGGCGTCATGCGCAACGAATACGAGCCGTCGGTCGACGTGCCCACCGGTGTCGACATCCGCGCCTACGAGGCCGAGCTGTTCGAGCGCTGGGGCAACAGCGCCCTCGGGCACCAGACCCGCCAGGTGGGATCGGACGGCTCGGTGAAGCTGCGCCAGCGCATCCCGGAGCCCGCGCTCCTCGCGCTCGGACAGGGGCGGATGCCGCACCTCATCGCCCTCACGGTCGCCGGCTACCTGTCGTGCCACGCCCCGCTCGGCGGTTTCGACCCCGGCGTGCACGCGGCCGCGATGACCGACCCCGCCCGCGAGCGCCTCGCCGTGCTGGCGTCGGGCGCACGCGACGGCGTCGACCTCGCGCGCCGCGTGATCATCGACCACCGTCTGTTCGGCAGCGAGCTCGCCCACCAGGACGCCTTCGCCGCACGCGTCGGCGAACTGGTCGACACGATCCGTCGCAGCGGCGTCGACGCTGCGATCGCCGACGCCCTCTCCGCCACGGAAGAGGGCATGCTCGAGAACGACCCGACCGATCCGAACGCCACGAACGCCACGAAGGAGGCCCGCCGATGAAGTCGCTCGTCATCCACGGCAAGGAAGACATCCGCTGGGACGACCGGGAGATCCCGGAGCCCGGTGCGGGCGAGGTGCGACTGCGCGTCGGCTTCGTGGGCATCTGCGGATCCGACCTGCACTACTACTTCCACGGCGCCAACGGCGAGTACACGATCCGCGAGCCCCTGGTGCCCGGACACGAGCTCTCCGGCGTCGTCGACCTCGACCCCTCCGGCCGCCTCGCCCCGGGCACTCCGGTGACGGTGCACCCGGCCCGCTACGGAGCATCCGTCCCCGGCCTCGAGGACCGCCCGCACCTGCGCCCCGGCGGCGACTACCTCGGCAGCGCCGCGGCGAACCCGCACCGTCAGGGCGGGGCGTCCGAGTACCTGATCGTCGAGGAGCACATGATCCGCGTGCTGCCCGACGGCCTGCCGCTCGAGCGCGCCGCACTCGCCGAGCCCCTCGCCGTCGCGCTGCACGCCGTGGGTCTCGCAGGTGATGTCAGCGGCAAGCGCGTGCTCGTGATCGGCGCCGGGCCCATCGGGCTGCTGGTGGTCGCCGCGGCCGTGCACGCCGGTGCCGGCGTCGTCGGCGCGAGCGACGTGCGCACCGAGCCCCTCGACCGCGCGCAGGCGCTCGGCGCGACCGAGGTCGCCCTCGTCGGCCGCGACACGATCGAGAACGAGTCGTACGACATCGTCTTCGAGTGCTCGGGCGTGGGCGTCGCCCTCACCCAGGCCGTGCGCGCCACCCGTCGCACCGGCACGATCGTGCAGGTCGGCATGCTCCCGAACTCCGACATCGGCGTGAACCTCGCGCCGTTGCTCGCCAAGGAGCTCACGATCCGCGGCGCGTTCCGCTTCTCGACCGAGATCGACGACGCCGTGCGCATGCTCGCGGAGTCGGATGCTCTCGACCCCGTGATCTCGCACGTGCTCCCGGCATCCGATGCCGTGAACGCGTTCACGATCGCGCGCGACCCCTCCGCCTCCGCGAAGGTGCTGCTCGCCCTCTAGCGCTCTCTCCCGTTACCCGCGGCCCCGCCGCATCCGACACCCCCCTTTCTGGTCCGAAGGAGTACCTCCCATGTCAGACGCCACCACGACGGCCCCGGCCGCCGATCCCACCGCGAAGAGGTCGGTGCGTGACCTCGTCCGCGCCGCCATCTCGGGGTGGCTCGGCACCGCGCTCGAGTTCATGGACTACCAGCTGTACTCGCTGGCAGCCGCGCTCGTCTTCGCCGATCTGTTCTTCTCGTCCGAGAACCCCGCAGTCGCGGTCGTCGCCGCGATGGCCACCTACGGCGTCGGCTACGTCGCCCGCCCCGTCGGCGCGTTCTTCTTCGCCCGCCTCGGCGACAAGACCGGCCGCACCAAGGTGCTCTTCTACACGATCCTGCTCATGGGTCTCGCGACGACGCTCATCGGTTTCCTGCCGACGTACTCGCAGGTGGGCGTGCTCGCGCCGATCCTGCTCGTGCTCCTGCGCATCGCCCAGGGCTTCGGTGCGGGAGCCGAGATCTCCGGCGCCGGCGTCATGCTCGCCGAGTACGCCCCGGCCAAGCGCCGCGGCATCATCGCCTCGCTCGTCGCCCTCGGCACGAACTGCGGCACGCTGCTCGCGTCGGGCATCTGGGCGATCCTGCTCGTCGCCTACAGCGAGGACGAGGTCATCGACTGGGCCTGGCGCATCCCCTTCATCGCCAGCGCCGTCATCATGCTGTTCGCCATCTGGGTGCGCTTCAATCTCAAGGAGACCCCGGTCTTCGAGGAGCGCGACGACGTCGTCGACGGCAAGGCCCTGTCCCGCGAGGAGACGATCCAGCTCGCCACCGAGACCGGAGACATCCGCACGCTCGAGGCGATGCAGCGCAAGCCGTGGAAGGCCTTCTCGATCGCCCTGCTGCTGCGCTTCGGTCAGGCCGGCAACTCCGGCATGATCCAGACGTACCTCATCAGCTACATCACGGTCGTGCTGCTGCTCGACCGCTCGATCGGCGTCAACGCCGTGATCGTCTCGTCGCTCGTCGCCTTCATCACGGTGCCGCTGTCGGGCTGGCTCGGTGACCGCTTCGGCCGCAAGCGCATGTACATGGTGTGGGCGATCATCGCCCTGATCGTCATCGTTCCGACGATGCTCATGATCAGCAGCAAGGACACCACGCAGGTCTTCATCGGCTACGTGGTGCTGCACAACCTCGCGGTGATGAGCTTCGCCTCGCTCGAGAACCTCACGCTCCCCGAGCTGTTCGGAGCCCGCAACCGCTACACCTACACCGCGATGGCCCGTGAGATCGCGGCGATCATCGCGACCGGCGCCGGCCCCGTCATCGCCGCCGCGTGGGTCTCGGCCGTCACCGGTTCGTTCATCCCGATCATCATCATGCTCGTGTTCTTCACGCTCTGCGCGCTCGTCGCGTCGATCTGGATGCCCGAGGTCGCCGGTCGCGATCTGACCGATCCGCGCGACGCGATCTGATCGCACCACGCACCACGACCCGGGGTGCGGCCGAGACCTTCGGCCGCACCCCGCACCACACCCATCACGCCCCCGCACGACACCCCGCTTCACCAGGAGAACCGAGAACGCCATGACCATCGAGCTCGTCGACGTCAACATCACCAGCCCCGGACGCAACTTCGTCACGCTCAAGATCACGACCTCCGACGGCATCACCGGCCTCGGTGACGCGACCCTCAACGGACGTGAGCTCGCGGTCGCCTCGTACCTCGCCGACCACGTCGCCTCGATGCTCGTCGGCCGCGACGAGGATCGCATCGAGGACACCTGGCAGTACCTCTACCGCGGCCCGTACTGGCGCCGCGGCCCGGTCACGATGGCGGCGATCGCCGCGGTCGACATGGCCCTGTGGGACATCAAGGCCAAGAAGGCCGGCATGCCCCTGTACCAGCTGCTCGGCGGAGCCAGCCGCGAGGGCGTGCGCGTCTACGCCCACGCCTCCGGCACCGACTACGCCGCCCTCAAGAACGCGATCACCGGCTACGAGGAGCTCGGCTACACAGCCGTGCGCGTGCAGACCGGTGTGCCCGGTCTCGGCCAGATCTATGGCGTCTCGTCGTCGGGCCCGGGCGTGCGCTACGACTACGAGCCCGCCAAGCGCTCGGGCGACCGTCCCAGCGAGGAGCGGTGGGACACCCGCAACTACCTGAACCACATGCCCGGCGTCTTCGCCAGCATCCGCGAGGACTTTGGCTCCGACCTGCGCATCCTGCACGACGGGCACCACCGCATGACCCCGATCGAGGCGGCGCGCTTCGCGAAGGACATCGAGCCCTACGACCTGTTCTGGCTCGAGGACTGCACCCCCGGCGAGGACCAGACGGCGCTGCGCCTGGTGCGCCAGCACTCCACGACGCCGCTCGCGATCGGCGAGGTCTTCAACTCGGTCTACGACTACCAGACGCTCATCACCGAGCGTCTGATCGACTACGTGCGCTCGGCTGTCACCCACACCGGCGGCATCACCGCCATGAAGAAGCTCCTCGACTTCGCCGCGATCTACGGCATCAAGTCCGGCATCCACGGCCCGACCGACATCTCGCCGGTCGGCATGGCCGCAGCGCTGCACCTCGACCTGGCGATCCACAACTTCGGGATCCAGGAGTACATGCCGCACAACGCCCAGACGCTCGAGGTCTTCCAGACCTCGTTCACCTTCGACAAGGGCTTCCTGCACCCGGGCGACAACCCCGGCCTGGGCGTCGAGCTCGACGAGGATGCCGCGGCGGGCCACGAGTACACCAAGGCGTACCTGCCGGTGAACCGTCTGCTCGACGGCACCGTCCACGACTGGTGACGCGTTCATGACGGGTGACGATCGCGGGATGATCACGCCCGGCGGGGTGATCACTCTCGGCGAGAGCATGGCGCTGATGCGCACCACCGAGATCGGCTCCCTCCGGCACGCGAGCGCGATGGCGCTCGGTGTGGGAGGGGCCGAGAGCAACGTGGCCATCGGGATGCGCCGACTCGGGGCATCCGTCTCGTGGCTCGGCCGGGTCGGCGACGACTCGCTCGGCGAACGGGTGCTGCGCGAGATCCGCGCCGAGGGCGTCGACGTGCACGGCATCGTCGATGCGGATGCCCCGACCGGGCTCATGGTGAAGGAACGGCCGTCCGCGGCATCCACCGCCGTGCACTACTACCGCGCGGGCTCGGCCGGATCTCGGCTGCGGCCCGACGACCTCCCCGCGGAGTGGATCGAGCGCGCGGCGATCCTGCACGTCACCGGCATCACGCCGCTGCTGTCGACCTCGGCGCGCGAGGCGCTGCTGGTCGCGGTCGATCGCGCGACGGCCGCCGGGGTGACGGTGAGCGTCGACATCAACTACCGCTCGGCGCTGGCCCCGGTCGCCGTCGCCGGGCCCATCCTGCGGGAGCTCGCGGAGCGCGCCGATCTCGTGTTCGGCGGTGCCGAGGAGTTCGCGGTGCTGTACCCCGGGGCATCCGCGACCGAGGCGGCGGCGCTGCTGCACGCCGCGGGCGTCGGTCAGGTCGTGGTGAAGCAGGGTCCGGACGGGGCTACCGTCTTCACGGTCGACGGCGTCACCCCCGCTCCCGGCTTCGCGATCGACGTGGTCGACACGGTCGGCGCGGGTGACGCGTTCGTGGCGGGCTACCTCAGCGCGCGACTCGAGGGGCAGGGCATCGCCGACAGCCTCCGGCGCGCCAACGCCTGCGGTGCGATCGCCTGCCTCGTGCCGGGCGACTGGGAGGCCGCTCCCACGATGCGCGACCTCGCGCGATTCCTCGACGGCGGGGGCGACCCGGTACGTCGCTGAGCGGCCTCCGCCCGCGAGCGTCTCTCAGTTCTGCGGCGTCTCGGGCGTCTCGGGCGTCTCGAGCATCTCGTCGACGAGGCTGATGCCGCCCGAGGAGTTCGCCGACATCATCAGCTGCTCGACCCACTTCAGGTTCAGCTGCGGCGCCTCGGGGTCGTCGAACGTGAAGCGCAGCGGAATCGAGGGGTGCAGCCAGATCGTCGACCGCCCGTTCTCGTCGCCGTCGCCGTGCCGCCACGACAGCGTGAAGCTCTCGTTGCGGCGCAGCTTCGTGGCGATCGCCACCTTGAGGTGCGCGAGCGCGCGGTCCTCGATGCGGATCGGGGAATCGGAGCCGCCGTAGTGCAATGAACCCATGGTCGAAACGATAGTCGCGGTCGCACGACGTCGGCCGGAGCGACGGCTACCAACGGCATCCGAGTCGCGCAACCCCCTCAGGATCGGCCGGGATCGGGTCTACCGTCGAGCGCATGGACGAGCCGAGGACGAACACGAGAGCACGCATCGACATCGATGGCCGCGAGTTCCTCCTGGACGGCGACCGCGACCTGTTGGAACTCATGGGGCGTATCGAAGCCGCGGCCCGATCGGAGCCCACGTTCGTCGACATCTCCGATCGCAACGGGCTGGTGAGCGTGCTGGTCTCGCCGGGCGCTCGCGTCGTCATCTCGGTCGAGCACGTGAGCTCGGTCGCGCTCGTGGAGGAGGCTCCCGTGCACCCGATCGCCGACTGGGATCTCTGAGATCAGTTGATGATCTCGGCGCGCTCGTCGCCCTGCAGCGCCGCGAGCTTGCGCCGCCACTCGGCGAGCGCCTCGGGCGCCGACCGCACCCAGTCGTCGACCTCGCGCACGACCCGCAACCCGGCGGCGCTGCGATAGGAGCGAGTGGGGTTGCCCGGGAACTTCTTGTCGGTGACGTTGGGGTCGTTCTCGAACTCCCCGGTCGGCTCGACCTCGTACACACGGGGAGCACGGTCGCCGGGGGCGAGCTCGGCTGCAAGACCCGCGCCGTTCGGCATCGCCGTGAAGTAGATGTGGTTCATGACGATCTCGGGGCGATAGTTCGAGGGGAACCCCGCGGTCAGCAGATCGCCCGGCCGCAGATCGGCCTTCGTGCCGTGGAAGAACGGTCCGTCGTCGAGTGCGTCGCTCACGCCGACAGCCTATGCCGGAGCTCTCGCCCACCGATCGTGACAACCGTCAGCGCCCGACGGCGACGATGACGGCTCCGATCGCGACGGCCGCGCCGACGACGACCGCGCCGAGGGGGAGGACGTGCGAGAACCTCTCGCCGCGCCCGACCGAGCCCGGATAACGACGCGTCGCCTCGGATGGGGTGAGCGGATCCGCGATCGTGACGGGAGCCCATCCGCACCTCGCGAGGTCCGCGACGACGGCCGCATCACGCGGGGTGAACGTCGCGACCACCGCACCCTCCCTCCGCAGGACGACCCGTGGTCTCGGCGCCGTCGCCACGCGTGACGGCAGGATCAGGTCGGCGAGCACCACGACCTCGTCCACGTCCGCGATCTCCACGACCCTGCGACGACCCCACACCCGCCGGATCACGAGGCCGTGCGCATCGACCGTCGCCTCGACGAAGGGCACGGTGAGGACGGCACCGACGACCCACAGCACGGCGGCGATGCCGCCGATCGCCAGAAGGATGCCCAGCCCACCGGCATCCGATCCCGTGCTCCGCCACGCCACACCTGCCCCGACGAGCGCGGCGACGCACACCGCCCCCGTGATCGCGAGGAAGACACGACCAGCCAGCACCGACACGGGCACCGTCCTCTCTGCGGACGACCCGATCGCCGAGGCATCCGTCCTCACCAGCATGACGGATGCCCCGCACTCATCGCTGCGGCAGCTCGACCGTCTCGTTCTCGCCCTCGTAGGGCTCGCCGGTGATCTTGGACTTCACGAAGCTGAACAGCGAGGCGATCTTCCCGCCCGGGCTGTCCCAGTACTCGGCGGATTCGGCAGTGAACTTCAGCAGGCCCACCTCGGGGTCGTCCGGCCCGTTCGTGAACCAGGCTTCGACCGTGGGGCTCCAGAGCTCGCGCACCTTCGCCGGGTCGTCGACCAGCTCCGCGGTGCCCGAGAGCGACACCCACGAGTCGTTCGAGCTGAGCGAGACGCCCACCCGCTCGTCGGCCTGCGCGTCGAGTACGAGCGTGGCGCTCTTCGACACGAGGAACCACAGGTCGCCGTCGAACTCGGCCTCCTGCACGGTGAGCGGATGCGAGACGAGTCGCCCCTCGGCGTTGCGCGTGGTGAACATCGCGAAGCGGAAGTCCTTGAGGAGCTCGGCGACCCGCTGGACGGGTGTGGTGTCGGTCATGAGAGTGTCCCTTCTGCGCCACGATTCGCGCGGCATCCCGGCCATCCTGCGACGAGCGGATGCCGGCGCCGAGGGGGTTGCGATTCCGGCCGAGAGGGCATAGCGCGACGCGCGATGGTTGCGCAATCAGCGCGCGTCGCTTCTGCCAGACTGGGATGGTCGAGGGGAACGACGAGGGAGAGATCGATTCGATGACTGCAGGAGCCGCCGAAGACCTCGAACGGTCACTCGCCTCCGCGCGGGACGACGACGACTGGACCGGGGTGATCGGCATCCTGGGCTCACGCTGGAGCGACCTCTATCAGGACCATCCGCAGCTGCTGATCCGCACGATCGAGTCCCTGCCCCCGGCCGTTCTCGAGGCGCACCCGCGCCTGCGCTTCGCCGAGGAGCACCTGCGCCGACGGTCGAACCGGATTCCCGAGCGGCGCGCCTACCCCGACATCCTCTCGGACGACCCCGGTGCACCGCCGCTCGACCGGCTCGCCGCCCTCACCGGCCGCATCGCGACCGCGCGCGGCGACGGACGCCTGGCCGACGCCGCCGCGTCCGCCGACCAGGCCGTGGAGACCCTGCGCGCCGTCCCCGTCGAGATGGTGCCCACCTTCGCGAACGCCCTTCCCGAGCTCCACTACCACTGGGCCGTGACGTACTTCCTCGCCAGTCGGTTCGACGATGCGCTCGAGCAGTTCGCGCGCAGCTACGACTGGGCCGAGTCGGTCGACAACCGTCTCGTGCGCACGACGTCCGGGGGCGCCAGCGCCCTCATCCACGCGCTGCACGGTCGCGGGCGCGACACAGCTCGATGGCTCAGCCGGCTCCCGGAGGTTCCGGCCGATGCCTGGTGGGCCGCGGATGCCCCGGCCGCCGGCCGCATGGCCGATGCCGTGCTGCACATGGATCGTCTCGAGATGGACGCCGCGCGCGGCATCCTCGACGGGATCGACATCACGCTGTCGCTCGATTTCTGGGGCCCGTACTTCGCACTGCGCGCCTACAGCACCCCGCCGGATCGGCGCGACGAGGCCCAGGTGCTGATGTCGGAGTTCGACTCCTTCGTCTCCGGCCTCGCCCCGGAGTACGCCCAGGTTCCCGTGAACGCCGAATACACGGCCATGGTGCGCTATCTGCTGCTTCTGCTGCTGCACCAGCCCGACCGCGCGGCCCGGGAACTCGGGAGCACCGCGCCCGATGCCGATGCGAGCGTCGTGGCGCAGACCGGTGCCGCTCTGCTCGCGCGCCGTCTGCTGCAGCGCGAACAGCCCGCCGCCGCGCGCAGCCTGATCGCTCCGCTCCTGCAGGCGTCGAGCGCTCGGCCTCGCGTGATCATCCCGGCCCTCGTCATCGCCGCCGAGACGGGCTCGCCCTCGCAGCGCGACGACCTGTTGCAGCGCGCCGCAGCGCTCGCCACCTGGAACGGCCTCTACTCCGCCTTCCCTTCGGCGTCGACCGCCGCACGCCGGACGCTCGCCGACCTGCTCGAGGAGCGCGGCGAGCCCGGGATCGCCGCCCTCCTGCGCGGGCTGTCGGAGACGACGGCCGTCGCCGGGACCGAGGCCCTCACCCGCCGTGAAGCCGCGGTCGTGGCGTCGGCCCTGGCCGGGCTCTCAAACACCGAGATCGCCGCGAAGCAGCACGTGAGCGTCAACACGGTCAAGTCGCAGCTGCGCGGCGCGTTCCGCAAGCTCGAGGTCTCGAGCCGTCAGGAGCTGATCGAGCTGTTCCAGCTCGGACGCTGAGCCGGGGCAGAAGCTGAGCCGGGGCGGACGCTGAGCCGGGGCAGAAGCTGAGCCGGGACTCAGGTGCACGGGATAGCGTCAACGGGTACGACCACCGCGATCCCCGACACCTGAGGACACGATGAGCCGCATCGCCCCCGCCCTGGAAGCATCCGCCCCCGCCTACGACGGTTTCGTCGGGTGGGTGCTGAGCCTCATCGAATCGCTCGGGGAGGTGGGCGTCGGCATCGCGATCCTCATCGAGACGTTCGTGCCACCGATCCCCTCGGAGGCGATCCTGCCGGTCGCCGGGTTCCTCGCGTACGAGGGCCGGATGAGCGCGTGGGGCGCATGGGCGGCGGCCACTCTCGGCGTGCTCGTCGGCGCACTGATCTGGTACGCGATCGGCGCCGCGGTCGGGCGCGACCGCACGCGTCGGATCGTCGGGCGCATCCCGCTGCTCGACTACGACGACTTCGACAAGGCCGAGGCGTTCTTCGCCCGCTGGGGCGGCGGGGCGGTGCTCTTCGGACGCTGCGTGCCGCTCGTGCGGTCGTTCATCTCGATCCCCGCGGGCATCGAGCGCATGCCGCTGTGGAAGTTCACGCTCTACACGCTGATCGGCTCGGGCATCTGGAACGCGATCTGGATCGGTCTCGGCTTCGCGTTCGGCCCGGCCATCAAGCCGGTGCTCGAGGAGTGGAGCGGCCTCATCTCGAACATCGCGGTCGGGGCGATCGCGCTGCTCGTGCTGGTCTTCATCGCCGTGCGCATCCGGCGGCGGCTGCGCGAGGGCTCGACGCGACGGATGCCGCAGCCCGACGCCGAGTGAGCCCTCCGCGAGTGAGCCCTTCCCGAGTGCCCCCTCCCCGAGTGCATCGATCGGTGCGAAATGTCGGTCATGGCGCCTCGTCGCCGACGTTTCGCACCGATCGATGCACTACGGGTCAGCCGTCGGCGGCGCGCGCGGCCCGCTTCGCGTCCTGGAACACCCGGATCGCCTCGTAGCGCTCCGCCGAGCGCGCCTGGCGCTTGGCGGCCTCCTCCTGACGATTCTTCGGCGGCGCCGAGGTGACGAGTCCGTCGAGCAGACTCCGCACCGACCGCTCGATCTCGGCGATCGCCCGGTCGAACACCTCCTGGTTGGCTCGCGACGGAGCGTTCGTCCCCGAGATCTTGCGCACGAACTGCAGAGCGGCGTCGTGGCATTCGTCGTCGGATGCCGGGGGCTCGAGGTTGTTCAGGGGGATGATGTTGCGGCACATGCCAGCCAGGCTAGATCGCTGAGCGGCGGAGTCAAGGGGTGGCGGCGCGGCCACGGCATCCCGCGCATCCGACGCGCCCACCCGTTCGCACGGGTCTACCCCTCCGAACGGGTGGTCAGCCGCGCGCGATCGCCGCGAGCTCGACCCGCGAGGTCGCCCCGGACTTGCGCAGCAGGTTCGAGACGTGGAACTTCACGGTGTTCTCGCTGACGCTGAGCGTGTGCGCGATCTCGCGGTTGCGTCGACCGGCGGCGATCAGCCGCAGAACGTCGCGCTCGCGAGGACTGGCGTCGATCGCGGCGGGCAGGTCGCCGGCATCCGCGGGCGGGTCGAGGGGCAGGCGGATGCCGACCTCGGACCCCCAGCCCGGGGTGGCCGACACCGAGAAGTCCCCGGCGAGGGCCGACACCTGCTCGCCGATCGAGCGCAGCGTGTCGTCGTGGGTGGTGAGGTCGCCGCGGCCGTCGTCGCGGATGCCGATGAGCAGGTTGAGGCCGTCGCAGTCCCACTGGATGCGCACGCGCCGGGTGTCGCCGCGGTCGACGATCGCCAGCACGGTGCTGCGCACGATGGCTCGTGCGGAGTGCGCGATGTCGCCGGGGAGAGCACGCCCGTTGGCGGGCGGTTCGACGAACTGCACGTCGAGCTCGCTGTACCGCACGAGTGGGCGCAGGTCTCCACGCAGCCGTTCGAACGCCCCGGTGACCGGCTCGAGGCCCGCCCCCTGCTCGTCGTTCAGAGTGCGCAGCCCCACGAGGGCACCGGCGGCGACATCGACAGCGATCGTGCGCGCCGCCCGGTCGTCGAGGCGGGTCGAGCGCAGCGTCGCGAGCAGGGACTCGAGCGTGAGCGCGTACCGGTCGCGCTGCTCGGCGAGCGCGCGGGAGTGATCGGCGGTCAGGCGGCGCGACGTGGTCTGCGCGGTGCGGTCGGTGCGGTCGGTGGCGCTCATGGGCACCCACTCTATCCCGCCCCCTCCTTTCAGGTAGGGGGAACGGTCCCGAGGCAGGAGCGCCCGACGATCGGATGCTGGCGAGGCTGGGTACATGCCCCTCACCGCCACCATCTCCCCGGGAGCGGCAATCTCCCTCGTCGCCAACGAGCTCCTGCACGCCGCCGAGCGCACGAGCGTCGCGAACGCACGACAGCTCGACGACCTCGCCGCCCTCCTCACCGACGCCGACCGCGTCTTCGTGATGGGCGCGGGCCGCTCGGGACTCGCTCTACGCATGACGGCGATGCGCCTCATGCACCTCGGCCTCGAGGTGCACGTGGTCGGCGACACCACCACTCCGGCCATCGCGGCGGGCGACGTGCTGCTCACCGCGAGCGGCTCGGGCACCACGGAGTCCATCGTGCGCGCGGCCACCCGCGCCTCCGAGATCGGCGCACGCGTCGGCGTGATCACCACCGCCGAGTCGTCGCCCCTCTCCGACCTCGCCGACGTGCGCGTGCGGGTGCCCGCGGCGCAGAAGCTCGACCGCAGCGCCGAGGCGTCCGCTCAGTACGCGGGCGGCCTGTTCGAGCAGATCGTCGTCGTGATCGGCGACGGGCTCTTCCACGCGCTCTGGCAGCGCCAGGGATCGAGCGCCGACGAGCTGTGGCCGCGGCACGCGAACCTCGAGTGACCCGCACCGCCCCTCACCCCTCGAACCATCCCCAGAAGAACGGAACACCCATGAAACTGCAGTTCGCCATCGACACCCTCAGCACCGAGAAGGCCCTGGAGCTGGCCGCGGCCGCCGCGGCGCACGTCGACATCCTCGAGCTCGGCACGCCCCTCATCAAGAGCGAGGGCCTGTCGGCGATCACCGCGCTCAAGGAGGCGCACCCCGACAAGGTCATCTTCGCCGACCTCAAGACGATGGATGCCGGTGAGCTCGAGGCCGACATCGCCTTCGGCGCGGGCGCCGACCTCGTGACCGTGCTCGGCGCCGCCGACGACAGCACCATCGCCGGCGCCGTGAAGGCCGCGAAGAAGCACGGAAAGGGCATCGTCGTCGACCTGATCGGCGTCGCCGACAAGGCCGCCCGCGCCCAGCAGGTCATCGGCCTCGGCGCGGAGTTCGTCGAGATGCACGCCGGCCTCGACGAGCAGGCGCAGGAGGGCTACTCCCTCGACAGCCTCCTCACCGACGGCGCAGCATCCGGCGTCGCGTTCTCGGTCGCGGGTGGCGTGAATGCGTCGAGCATCGCCGCGGTGCAGGCATCCGGTGCGCAGGTCGCCGTCGCCGGCAGCGCGATCTACAGTGCCGACAACGTCGGCGACGCGGCGGCAGCGCTGCGCGCGGCGATCGTCTGACGGTCTCCCCACCCCTCGCGCGCCCTCTTGCGAGCGCATCGATCGGTGCGAAATGTCGACTTCCATTCCCCAGAATCGACGTTTCGCACCGATCGATGCATTTCGGGATGCCGCCGGGCCTCGACGTGCGCGCGTCAGGCCTCCGAGCGCGACTCCTCGAGCGACGGGTAGTCGGTGTAGCCCTCGGCGGTCGAACCGTAGAACAGCTCGGGACGGGGCTCGTTGAGCTCGGCCCGCGTGCGCCAGCGCTCGACGAGGTCGGGGTTGGCGATCACGGGGCGCCCGGCGGCGACGGCATCCGCCCAACCCTCGTCGACGAGTTCCACGGCCTCCTCACGGGTGGTCGGGGTCGCGAAACCGGAGTTGACGATGAGCGGGGCCTTCGACGCCGCCCGGATCGCCTGCACAAGATCGGCGCGCGGGTCGGCGTTGAGCACGTCGACGAACGCGAGTCCGAGGGCGGCGAGACCGTTCGCGACGGCGGTGTAGGTCGCCCGCACGTCGGCGTCGTCCTCTTCGAGCACGCCCTGGATGTTGTGCTGGGGAGAGAGACGGATGCCGGTGCGCTCCGCGCCCACCGCCGCGGCGACGGCGCGGGTCACCTCGACGGCGAAGCGCGCACGGTTCTCGGGGGATCCGCCGTAGGAGTCGGCGCGCACGTTCGACACCGGCGAGAGGAACTCGTGCACGAGGTAGCCGTTGGCGCCGTGCACCTCGACCCCGTCGAAGCCGGCCGCGATCGCGTTGCGCGCCGCCTGGGCGAACTGCTCGATGACCACGGGGATCTCGTCGAGGGTCAGCGCGTGCGCGACGGGCAGGTCGACCTTGCCCTCGGGCGTGCGGGTCTGGCCCGGAGCGGCGAGCGCACTGGGGCCGACGACACGGTCCTCACCCGAGATGAGCGGGTGCGAGACGCGTCCGCCGTGCATGAGCTGCATGACGATCGTGCCGCCGGCCGCGTGCACGGCGTCGGCGACCCGACGCCAGCCCTCGATCTGGGCGGGCGTCACGACGCCCGGCTGGCCGGGGTACGACTTGCCCTCGGCCGCGGGCCACACACCCTCACTGATGATCAGGCCCTGGCCCGCGCGCTGGCGGTAGTACTCCACCATCGTGTCGGTGGGCACGCCGGCGTCATCTGCGCGCGTGCGGGTCAGCGGCGCCATGACGACGCGGTTGGACAGGTTCAGGGCACCGAAGACGGCGGGATCGAAAAGACTCACACCGGGAGTCAAGAGGCGTCGGCCCCTCCGTATTCCCGATGGCGGTTCCCGATGGCGGTGCCCGATAGCGGCGGGATCGACGGGCGTCAACCCGATGCGCCACTCCGCGCCGCCCGCCTACCGTGGGAAGAGACGATCACGCCGAGGATCTCGACGACGATCGGCACCACGGGAGACGGGAACCGATGCAACCGCCGCGCACGCTGACCACCTCGATCGTGATCCCGGTGAAGGACGACGCGGATCTCCTCGCCCTCTGCCTCGCCGCGCTCGCCGGTCAGACGACGCCGGCGGACGAGATCGTCGTGGTCGACAACGCATCCAGCGACGCATCCGCCGTCGTCGCCCGCGCGGCCGGTGCCCGCGTGATCACCTGCGCCGACCCCGGCATCGGCGCCGCCGCGGCCGCCGGGTACGATGCGGCGCACGGCGATCTGATCCTTCGCCTGGATGCCGACTGCGTCCCGGGCGCGGGATGGGTGGACGAGGTCTCGCGCGCTTTCGCCGCCGCGCACGACGTCGCCGCGTTCACCGGTCGGGCGCACTTCACCGACGGCCCGACCGCTCTCCGCGCTCCCCTGGCCGCGCTGTACCTCGGCGCCTACGCGGCCGTGACCGGGCTGGCGCTCGGACACCGCCCCCTGTTCGGTTCGAACCTCGCATTCCGCCGCGACGCCTGGCTCGCGGTGCGCGACGAGGTGCACCGCCAGGACCCCGAGGTGCACGATGACCTCGACCTCGCCTTCCACCTCGGCGAGAGACACCGCATCCGCGCGCTCCCCGGACTGTCGATGGGCATGTCGATGCGCCCGTTCACCGGCGGCCACTTCGGCCGGCGCGTGCACCGCGGCATGCGCAGCGTGCTCGTGCACTGGCCGCACGACTTCCCGCCGCTGCGGTGGGGACGGATGCTCGCCCATCGCACCCGCCGACGCACGTCGTCGCCCCGCGGGAGCCGCCGATGAACGCCGACGCGACGCTCATCGGCCCGACCGCCCCGCCGGAGCTGCACGTGATGACGCTCAACGTGCGCCGCGCGATGGAGGGGCCGCTGATCGCGCGCGCCGATCGCTGGAGCACGCGTGCTCCCGCCGTGCATGCGCTCCTCGCCTCGGAGCGCCCGACGCTGCT
Organism: Microbacterium sp. NPDC087868; assembly: GCF_044900755.1. NCBI lineage: Bacteria > Bacillati > Actinomycetota > Actinomycetes > Micrococcales > Microbacteriaceae > Microbacterium > Microbacterium sp. NPDC087868. Next base: position 941,824 of record NZ_JBJDNO010000002.1, on the reverse strand, counting down.
GGGGCTGCAGGAGGCGCTGCCCCGTGTGATGCCGTCGATCCGGAGAGCGCTCGGCGACGGCTACCGGTCGCTGGGACGCGGACGCGGGCGCGGGGGAACGGGAGAGGGCACGCCGCTGCTCTACGACGGCACGCGCCTGCAGCTCGTCGACGGCGGCCAGCGGGCGCTGTCCGACCGCCCCGACGTGCCGGGGTCGACCGGGTGGGGCAACGCCATCCCGCGCATCGCCGTATGGGCCGAGTTCGTCGACCGCTCGACCGGAGCGCGCCTGCTCGCCGTGAACACGCACCTCGACCCGTTCTCGCGGCGATCGCGGCGCCGATCGGCCGCGGACATCGCCGCCTTCGTCCAGGAGCGGGGCATCCCCGCCGTCGTGACGGGCGATCTCAACGCCGATGTCCGCTCGGCCTCGGTGCGCGCGCTGTTCGACGGAGAACGGCTGACCGATGCCCGGGCCGTCGCCGACGTGCACCTCTCCCCGCAGTGGGGGACCTACACGCATTACCGACGCCCCCGGGTCGGGGGCCGCCGCATCGACGCGATCGCGGTCACACCCGGCGTGCAGGTGCGCGCGGTGGGGGCGAACGCGTGCACCTTCGACGGGGTGCATCCGTCCGACCACCTCGCGGTGCAGGCGGTGATCCGCGTCGGCGCCGTCGACGCGAGCAGTGCGAGGAGAACGACACGATGAAGGAAGACTTCCTACGCCCGCCGCGCACCGCGGCGGAATGGGCGGCCGACGGCCTGCGCGTCGTGGGGGTGCTGGCGGTGATCGCCGCGGCGGTGTGGCTGAAGCCCACCGATGCGGGCATCGCCGCCCTCGCGCTGCCCGCCCTCATGCTGCCGCGGATGCTCGGACTGCGGCCCTGGTTGGACGTCGTGACGTGCGTCGTGGTGCTGGTCGCCGCGTGGAGCAACGTCCTCGACCTCTACCGCACGATCACGGGGTGGGATCTGCTCCTGCATGGCGTGTGCACCGGCGTGCTCGCGATCGTGCTGGCCGTCGTGATCGAGCGCACCGGGGTCGCCGCACTCACCCGCGACGCCGGGGTGCGACCGCGCACGCCGCTCGTGATGCTGCCCCTGCTCGCCCTCGCCATCAGCGCGGTGTGGGAGATGATCGAGTGGGTGGGATGGGCCTTCCTCAGCGACGACATCTTCGTCACCTACCAGGACACGATCGGCGACATGGTCCTCGGCGGAGTCGGCGGCGTCCTCGCCGGTGCGCTTCTCGCCTGGACTCGGGTGGAGCGGAGGGGCGCGCCGACCGTCGCAGCGTGAGGAACCACCGCAGCGTCCTCAGGACCCCCCGCACCGCGCCGCTGCGCACGTGAGGATCGTCCCCTCGAACGAGCCCGGCGCGGTCGACGCCGACCGACGCGCGCCGACCGCGAGGAGCGGACGATCCCGGTCGTCGACGGAGAGAGCGAATCCGCCCGTGGATCCGGCACCCGAGGGAGCGAGGCCCGTGAGCGGGACCGCCGTGCGATCACGGCACGCCTCGTCGTCGCATGAGACGAGCGCGACGTTCGCGTCGCGGTCGATCGTGCCGATGAGCGGACGCCCGCTCGCGTCGATCACGAAGGCGGGAATGTGCAGGAAGGCGAGGTGCTGCGCGACTTCCGTGACCACGGCATCGGCGCACACTTCGTCTGCGCACGAGAAGAGCCGCAACACGTCACTCCCCCGGGCACGCGACAGGATCACGGGGGATCCATCGGCTCCCCGCTCCACCTGGGCGCCGTAGGCGAAGTCGAAGTCGTGCTGGGCCTGGTCCGCCGTCGCATCCCCACCCGTCGCATCCCCACCCGACGCATCCAGCGTCTCGACGGTCCACGCGCCGTCGACCGTCGCCGTCAGGAGCCGGAGCGGACTCCCGTATCCGTCGGCCTCGCGCTGCACGAGCGTCACGGCGGCGGACTCGCCGTCCTCCGCGCCCACGACGTCGAGCGTGGTCGCATTCGTCGTGCTCAGGGCCCACTCGATCGAAAGCTCGGTACGGTCACTGCTCGAGCATTCGGCATCCGCGCAGAAGTCCAGCGCCAGCGTCGCGTCGTCGCCACTCCCCGGCGGGCGGATGACCGAGGCGATCACGGGCAGCGCACCGCGAGAGTCGACGGCCACCGCCATGCGGGACTCGTTGCTGCGCGCGAAGACGGAGTCCCCACCCTCGAACACGGCCTCGACGCTCGAGAGCGTCCGCACCTCACCCGGCAGACCGCGCTCCGGTGCGTCGTCCGATCCGCTCGCCCCGGACATCGTCGACCATTCCGCGAGTTGCTCCGTGGAGCTGTGGGTCACGCGCAGTTCGAAGCTGCCGGAGGAATCGTCGGCCCCCTCGACCGGTATCCACGACGCCGAAAGGACCCCGCCGTCGGCGGCGCTCGCGATCGCGGATGGGAGGATCGACGCCATCTCCCGAACGGGACCGCAGGCGTCGTCGTCGCATGCACGCACCGTCGCGTCCTCGCCGCCGAGACGCGAGAGCAGGACGCTGCCGCCCTGCCACCCGACGATCTGCGGCGACGTCCACACACGGTGCACGTCGGCGGCGGCGAACGCCGGGACCTGCCACGGATTCAGCGCGACCAGCGCACCCGCGAAGACCGCGGGAGCCAGGAGGACGGCCACGCCGGGCAGCATCCCGCCGCGGCCGGTGCGCGCGGGTGACCGCTCCGCACCCACCGCCCCCTCGTCCGGGGTGAGTGGCGCGTCGGAGCGCAGCGCGGCCCCGCGCACCGCGACCGCAGACAGGAGCACCTGGACCACGGCGGTGGAGACCAGCGCCAGCCCCGCGGTCACGACCGGAGTCCACCAGCCGGGCGGGAGCGTCGACGCCAGCCACCCGATGACCAGCACGATGATCCCGGTCGACACGGCGGTGAAGACGAGGGCGAAGCGCGGACTGCCGAGCGGCTCGGCCGCGCGCCCCTGGAACGCCCGCGGTGACCGCCATCCTGCCGCGAGGGCGGCGCCGATCGGATGCGTGCCCGCGACGAGCAGCGGCCACGCGAGCGCCAGCGGGGCGAGCACGATGACGGCGATGAGCAGCACGATCGCGGCGACGATGCCCAGCACGGGCTGGACGCTCAGGAGGATCGAGACCAGCAGGAGCACGCTCGCCGCGACGAGGGAGACCGCCGCTGCGATCGCCACGGCGCCCGGACGCCGAGCGGCGCGAGCCCACGCCGCTCGCGCCGAGAGACGGCGACCGTCGACGCGGGCGAGAAGCGCGGAGGTCGCGGCGGTGAGGCCGAAGGCCTGGGCGAGAGCCAGGACGACGGTGAACGCGGCAGCGCCCACGAACTCACTCGGGCTCGCGGCCACGAGGGCGGGAGCGTGGTTCACGATCGACAGGTCATCGGCCGCCACCGTCGTCGCGACGCCTCCGGCGACCGCGGCGGCCAGCGCCGACGGCACGGCGTATGCGAGCAGCGGAGAGGGATCTCCGAACGCGAGAGACACCGCCCGCGCGGGCCCGAACACCCGCCGCGTCGTCGATGAGTTCTGCATGTCGCCCCCGCTTCGTCACCGCTCACCGCGTCGGGCGAGCCTCCGAGAACCGTATCGGCGGGCCGATTCCCGCGCGATGGAGAGGAATGCCCATACGCCGGAGGATTCGGGAGGCCTCCGGAAGATCCAGGAGGCCTCCCGAACGGATGCCGCGGCTACGGCACGAGGGTGAACCTCACCTCCGTCGCGTTACCCGCCACGTCGTGCACGGTGAGCACGTTCTCGCCGAGCACCGCTCCGAACGACCCGGGCTTCACGTTGTTCAGATCCGACCAGACGTTGTCGCTCAGGTCGGTGCCGGTGTCGTTCACCGTCACGCGGTCGATCTTGAAGGCGTCGTTCAGTTTGAACGACACCTTCGAGAAGACGCCGTCGGCGCCGATCGTGAACGCGGAGCCGGTCTTGGCCGTGACGGTGGGCGGCGTGACGTCGAGCGTGAACCGCACGGTCGTCTCGTTGCCCGCCGCGTCGCGCACGACCAGGGTGTTCGCGCCCTCCACCGCGCCGAACACCCCGGGCTTCACACCGTTGAGGTCGGACCAGACGGCATCCGTCACGTCCTTCTCGACGCCGTTGAGCGCGAGGCCTGCGACCAGCCCCTCGTCATGCAGCTTGAATGAGACCTTCGAGTAGACGCCGTCACGGCCCACCGTCGCCCCGGCATCCGTCTTGACCGTCACGGCCGGAGCCGTGGTGTCGGTCGCAGCCGCCGTGACCGTCAGGTCGCGCAGGCGCCCGAAGTTGTCGAACGAGCCGAAGCCCACCCGCCCCTCGGGGAACGTGGTGTCGGTCGCGGTGAGCAGCGGGGTGTCGAGTCCGTCGAGGTAGACGGCCACCTCACCCGTGTCGCAGCGCACCACGCGCACGTCGTGCCACTCCTCGTCGGTGATCGCCGGCGGGGCGCCGACCGTGCCGTCCCACTGATCGTCGACCCGCACGCGGTCGGCGTTGTTCACGGTGAAGATGCCGTTGTGCGGGTAGATCGTGTTGTCCTTCGACAGGTGCACGTACGAGTACTCCGTGTCGGACTTCCACCCGAACACAATGATGACGTCGCGGTTGTTGACCGACGCCTTCTCGTCGATGCGCACCTGGGCCGAGAGGTCGAACGACCCGAGCTCGGGCCCCTCGTTCAGCACGGCGTACTCGAAGGGACGACGGATGCCGTCGTTCGGGTTCGTGCCCGCCTCGGTGAGCACGATCTGATCGCCGGGGAAGTCCCACTTCGCCGGCGTGCGCGGTGCCCAGTTCTCCTCACCCATCACGTCGGTGATCACCTGCCCGTCCGGCGTGCAGGCGGCGGGTGCCGGAGGTTCGACGGGCGGAACCGCGTAGAGCGCGTACTGCGCCGCGATCTGCTCGGCGGTCGGCACCGTGTCGAGCAGCATCACGTCGTCCATGCGACCGTGGAACGGGTTGGCCTCGCGCGTGTTCTGCGGGAAGCTGCCGCCGATCTTGATGCCCGCGGGCGTGGTGTCGCTCGTCGCGCCCCCACCCCACGGGTTCGCCGCGGTGTACCGCCCGGCGAGTTCCTCGCCGTTCATGTACAGCTTCATCTCGCCGCCGGCGAAGTCGAAGGTGGCGGCGAGATGCACCCACTGCCCCTTCTTCAGGATCTCGTCCCACGGCAGGTCGGCCGCGAACGTCCACGACCCCGCCCCGTCGACCCGGCGACCGAGGGCGACGAGCTTGAGCTCGCCGTCGACCGTGATGACCTCGAGCAGCGCGCGCACCGCATGGCCGTCGGAAGTGCCGGTGAGCACGCCCGCGAGACCGATCGCGTTGTAGACGTCGTCGGGGTTGGCGGTGCCGGAGTTCAGCGCCGGATGATCGCCGGTGGGCTTGAACCAGCCCATCACCGAGATCTCCTCGGCACCGGCGAAGTCACCGAGCGTGTCGACCCCCGCGGCGTCGTAGACCCCGGCCTTCCAGTCGTCGTTCGAGGCCGTGGTCGGGCTCATCTGCTGCGTCTGCAGCGCCTTGCCCGCCCCCGGGTACGCCCGGTCGGCGACCCGCTGCTCGACGCCGCCGTTGATCAGCGCGATGTCGGTGCCCGAGCGCCCCTGGTCGACCTCGACCGTCGGGTCGGCGCCCGGGTGGTCGAAATCGTGGTGGGTGACGACGTTCGGCGCCAGCTCCGGCAGCACGAACGGCGACGACGGGCCCGCCTCGCGGGCACCGGTGACCTTCCAGATCTTGCCGTTCGCCTTCGAGACGAGGTACAGCTCGCCGTCGGCATCCGATCCGAAGCGCAGGTCGACGCGCGTGTCGCCCACCAGCTCCTGGAAGGTGGTCTCCTCGCCGTCCTCGAACACCCGCAGCTCCTCGATCGTGGCGAGGTCGTCGGGGTTGCCCGCGTTGCGGACCATCTCGTCGGCCTGCGTCGAGAGCACCCATCCGCGCACCAGATCGGTGAAGAGGTACCGGCCCTGCAGCGCCTCGATGTCACCGCGGTAGACGAAGCCGCCGTTCACGGCCACGCCCGCGTCGCCGGTCTGGCCGGGGTCGCGGTTGTGGTCGTAGGCGGCGACCGGGTAGGTGAAGCCGAACTCGGCGTCGTTCTCGGGCAGCGGGAAGATCTGCCGGTTCTCGGCGAGGAACGAGCCCTCGCGCACCGACCAGCCGAAGTTGTCGCCCGGCTCGACGGCGTAGATCGACTCGACCTGCCACTCGCCGATGTGGGCGAGGTACATGGTGTGGTCGCCCTCGGGATCCCAGCTGATGCGGTGCGGGTCGCGCAGACCCACCGCGTAGATCTCGGGCAGCGCGTCCGCGTCGTCGAGGAACGGGTTGTCGGCGGGGATGCCGTACGCGCCGTTCTCGCTGTCGTCACCGGTCGGGTCGATGCGCAGCACCTTGCCCTGCGGGGTGGCGAGATCCTGCGGGTTGCCGTTGCCGACGCCGTTACCGCCGTCGCCGACGAGGATGTACAGGATGCCGTGCTCGGCGGTGCCTTCGGCAGCCGTCGGGTTGAACGCGATCTGCTGCACCGTGTGCACGCGTCCGCCGAAGGGGATGCGCATGACCTCGCGGTGCGTGCCGGAGAACGTCTCCGCCGAGGGGTCGGATGCCGTCCACTCGGTGATCACGCTGTGGAACTGCGTGTTGCCGTAGGCCGGGAAGTCCGGGGTGTCCTCGGTGAGCGCCGTGCCGCCCTCGGTGTGCACGGTGTAGAAGAGCCCGTTCTCGGCGAAGTCCGGGTGGAACTCGGCCGCGCCGAGTCCGGTGCCCAGCCCTGCGCTGTTGTGGAAGTTGTCGACGAACTCGTCGCGCACGTTGAGATACGGTACGTACTCGCCCGACGCCTTGTCGACGAGGTACAGGATCGCGTTGTTGTCGGGCACCATCAGGCGACCCGAGTCGTCGGGGACCTCGTCGAGGTGCGTGATGCGGTTGTGCCGCACCAGACGCGGGTCCTGCGTGGCCGGGGTCGTCGTCGACTCGGGCAGCTGGGCGAGCTCGGTGACCTCGATGCCCAGGCTCGAGAGCTCGGGGTCGGGCAGCGGGTTCAGCAGCGGCTCGGCGGGGGTCTCCCCGGGAGCACAGTCACCCTCGTTGCCGGTGGCGATCGCGAGGTTCTCGCCCGTCGTGTCGACCGCGACGTCGTCGAGCAGCAGTCGCCCGGTGCTGGTGGCGCCGTTCTTCCAGAAGAAGCGGTCGAGGTCGCCGTTCACGGCCTGACGGAAGCCGAACTGCTGCTCGGTGCCCTCGGGCAGGCGGGTGATCTCGTCGTAGGCGCCGCCCTGGCTGTAGACGGCGACCTTGTCGGTGGCGTTGTCGGCGACGATCCAGACGCACTGCCAGGCGTCACGCGACCAGACGCCGGCGGACTTGAACGCGTTGCCGTCGCGGACGCGCAGCACGTCGTCGTTCTGGTTGTTCACGTATGCGCGGCTGTGCGTGTAGTCGTTCGGGGCGTCGACGTCGGTCAGGCCGAACGAGGTGTCGACGCTGCCCGTGCGCAGGAAGCGGAAGAACAGCGTGCCGGTCGTTCCCTCAGCGATCGCCGGGATCTCGCGGAACGCCTGCTGCCCGCCGCCGACCGACTCGACGACCTGGTTGTTGCCGTTGAGCGGATCGGCGACGACGCGGGGAGCAGCGGATGCCGTCCACCCGTCCTGCCCGTTCAGCGCCGTGCGCTCGTAGCCCTCGAAGTCGATCACCTCGGGGAACGTGGCATCGGCCGTCGCGGGGGTGGCGGCGAGCAGGGTGCCGATCATGGCCGCGGCGATGGCGGCCGCCCCGGCTCTCCGGTGGCGCCTCCCGCCCGGTGGCACGGCGTCCGTTCGCCGGTGCGCGCTCGTCGACCGTGTGTTTCGCTTCTGCATCAGAGACCTCTCAACGTCATCGTCGTGTGGTGTCGTGCCGGTGTGGTGTCGCGCTCCTCCCCGGGGCGGCACTGCAGAGGGGAGGGCGATCAGCGGTACGGAAGCGCATGCGTAAGCGCTTTCGCAACCGCTTTCGTCGAGGCTAGCGTGGAGGGTGGAGTGAGGCAAGGGTCATCTGTCGGAGACGGCGGCCCTTCGTCTCGTCGCTGCGCTCCTCGCTCAGGAACCGGTGGAAGACACCCGGTTCCTGAGCGAGCGAAGCGAGACGAAGGACCCCTGCGGGGTCAGCCCAGTGAGCGGGCGAGCAACGCCCCGGCGGCGTGCAGCCAGCGCGCCGGGTCCTGCATCGCGGCCTCCCCCGACCCCGCGAGCTCGGTCAACGAGGCATGCGCGGCGAACGCCGAGGTGTCGGCATCCGCATCGATTCGCCCGGCCACGAGGAGAGCATCGACCCCGGCGTCGACCGCAGTGGCCGCGACGTACGAGGGCACCTTGCCGGCGCCCGACTGCCCGTCGAACGCGCCCTCGCCGGTGATCACGAGGGCAGGACCGACAGCGGATGCCGCGGCCAGCGCACCCGGGAGCCCCACGAGTTCGCCGACCTCGGCCGAACCGGCCACGAGTCGTGCACCCCAGGCCAGCAGGCCGAAGCCGGTGCCTCCGGCCGCTCCGGCACCCGGGGTTTCGGGATCAACGGGCAGCAGGGAGGCGAGTCGCGCGAGTCCCGCATCGGCGCGCGCGATCGCGTCGCCCGTGAGCCCCTTCTGCGGGCCGAACACCGCCGCCGCCCCGAGCGATCCCACCAGTGGATTCGTCACGTCGCTGAGCACGAGAACGCCACCCGGGGGCAGAACGCGCAGCCCGGTCGGATCGACGGACGCGAGCTCGGCGAGCCCGCGGGCACCGACCGCGATCGGCACCCCGGACGCGTCCAGGAACCGCGCGCCCAGCGCCGCCAGCATCCCGGTCCCGCCGTCGGTCGACGCACTCGACCCGATCCCGAGCACGAGGCGCGAGACCCCGGCGTCGAGGGCTGCGGCGATCGCCTGTCCGAATCCGAGCGTGTGCGCCTCCTCCCCGATGCGCCGCTCGCCGAGCAGTTCGATGCCGCTCGTCGAGGCGAGTTCGACGACGCCCGTGCCTCCCGGGGCGTCGGGCGTCGCCGGCAGCCTCAGCCACGCGGCATCCGTGGGCGCACCGTCCGGACCCGTCACCCGCACCGGCACGCGCACCGCACCGTCGACCGCGGCGGCGAAGGCATCGACCGTGCCCTCGCCCCCGTCGGCCATCGGCCGCAGCACCACACGATCGTCGGGGCGCACGGAGCCCCACCCCGCGGCGAGCGCGGCGGCGACGTCGGCGGCACCGATCGTGCCCTTGAAGCTGTCGGGGGCGAAGACGACGGTGTGCACGCTCTCGACCCTATGCCGGTCGAGAAGGGGCCGGTCGAGAAGGGGCGGCGCGAGAGTCCGCCGGCGCGAGGAACGGCGAGACGCTGCGCCCGAAGGTCTCGGCCGTGCGCCGCACGACGGCGGCCGGGTCGTCGGCCCAGATGTCGGCGTGGAAGATCTCGACCTCGATGTCGCGGTCGTACCCGGTGGCGACCACGGCCTCGGTGAGGGTGCGCAGGTCGATCACGCCCTCGCCCGGATAGTGCCGGCTGAGCAGCACGTCGGCGGGCAGAGGGGTCTTCCAGTCGCACACCTGATAGGTCGCGATGCGCCCCTCGCGGCCCGCGCGGGCGATCTGGGCGAGCACGTCGGGGTCCCAGAAGATGTGGAACGTGTCGACGGCGGCGCCCACCACCTGCGCGTCGAAGTCGGCGGCGATGTCGAGCGCCAGTCCGAGCGTCGAGACCACGCAGCGGTCGGTCGCGTACATCGGATGCAGCGGCTCGATCGCGAGCGTCACCCCGGCCTCCGCCGCGTAGGGCGCGAGGTCGCCGATCGCGTCGCGCACCCGTTCGCGCGCCCCCGCGATGTCGCGCGACCCCTCGGGCAGACCGCCGGCGACGAGCACCAGCACGGCGGTCGATCCGGCAGCACCGGCGGCGGCGAGCGCCGCGGTCTCGTCGATCGCGACGCGGTTGTCGTCGAGCGAAGCACGCCGGGCGTCGCCATCGGGCACCGTGAAGAACCCGCCGCGGCAGTGCGTCGTGAAGCGCAGTCCCGAGTCGGCGAGCATCGCCGCCGCGGTCTCGAGCCCCACGGCCTGCACGGGCTCGCGCCACAGACCGATCGCCTCGATGCCGGCGTCGCGCGTGACGTCGAGGGCGGTGCGGAGGTCGGCGTGCTTGATGGTGGCCTGGTTGATCGACAGACGGGGATCGGGCGCGGTCATGCGAGCACTCCATTCATGCGAGAACACCGTTCAGCTTCAGCAGTGCATGCCAGCGGCCGGCCGCGAGGTCGGGGTTCTCCAACGCGCGCGCCTCGTTCGCGAGCTCGACGATGCGCGACAGGTGCGGCAGGCTGCGCGCGGAGTGCAGGCCGCCGACCATCTGGAACGCGGGCTGGTGCCCGTTCAACCATGACATGAACGCGACCCCCGTCTTGTAGTAGAAGGTGGGTGCGGCGAAGATCTGCCGGCTCAGAGCCTCGGTCGGGCCGAGGATCTCGAGGTAACGGCCGGGGTCGCCGGCATCCAGCGCCTGGATCGCCGCCGAGGCCGACGTCGTCAGCGCCGCGAAGGCTCCGAGCAGCGCGTCGGAGTGCCGACGCGGCTCGGCCGCCTCGCTCACGGGCTGCGCGGCATCCGGCACGTCCGCTCCGCCGATGAGGCCGACGTAGTTGAAGTCGTCGCCTGTGAACATGCGCACACCGTCCGGCAGGCGGTCGCGCACGGCGACCTCGGATGCCGCGTCGAGCAGGCTCATCTTGACGCCCGACACCTTGTCGGGGTTCTCGCCGATGATCTCGATCAGCACATCGGATGCCGCGCGCCAGTCGTCCGACCCGAAATACCCCTGCAGCACGGGGTCGAAGGCGGTGCCGAGCCAGTGCAGCACGACCGGGGTCGTCGCCGCCCCCAGTACCTCGCGGTACACCCGGCGGTAGTCGTCGGCCGAGCTGGCGGCACGGGCCAGGTGGCGCGACGCCATGATCACGGGGCCGGCGCCCTTCTCCTCGGTGAAGTGCAGCTGCGTCTTGTAGGCGTCGATGACGGCATCCACCGTGATCTGCTCGTCGTCGACGTGATCGGTGTTGACCCCGACGACGACGGCGCCGCCCTCCTCGCGGGCGACCGCGGCCGAGCGCGAGATCAGCTCGCGGGTGGCCGCGGCATCCAATCCCATGTTGCGCTGGGCGGTGTCCATCGCGTCGGCCACGCCCAGCCCCCACGCGTAGGCGTGGCGGCGGAAGGCGAGCGTCGCATCCCAGTCGATCTCGGCGGGACGCCCCGGGGTGTTGTCTCCCGCGACCTTCGGCACGACGTGCGCCGCGGCGTAGGCCACGCGGCTCCGCAACGGGCCGTCGGGGCGGGTGTAGGCGGGCGCCTCGGACAGCTCGACCTGCGAGGTCGAGCCGTCCGGGGCGAGCAGGGTGAGCGCGCCCATGGTCGTCACCCCTCGGTGAGCGGGGTCAGTTCGATCTTGCGCCCCTCGCGCGACGACGCGAGTCCGGCCTCGGCGAGCTGCACGCCGCGGGCACCCGCGAGCAGGTCGAACGCGTAGTCGGTGCCGAGAACGTACGACTCCAGGAACTCCTCCCACTGCTGCCGGAAGCCGTTCTGGAAGACCTCGTTCGTCGGCACGCCGGCCCAGTCGGCCGCGTAGTCGTGGTCGTCGGCGAGGTCGGGGTTCCACACCGGCTTCGGGGTGGCGTTGCGGTGCTGGATCTTGGCACCGAAGAGCCCGACGACCGCCGAGCCGAGCGTGCCGTCGACGTGGAACTCGACGAGCTCGTCGCGGTTGACGCGCACGGTCCACGAGGAGTTGATCTGCGCGATCGCCCCGCCCTCGAGCTCGAAGATGCCGTACGCCGCGTCCTCCGCGGTGGCGATGTAGCGCTCGCCGTGCTCGTCCCAGCGGTCGGGGATGTGCACGGCCGCCTGCGCGTAGACGCTCTCGACCGTGCCGAACAGGTTCTCGAGCACGTAGTTCCAGTGCGGGAACATGTCGACGATGATGCCGCCGCCGTCCTCGGTGCGGTAGTTCCAGCTCGGGCGCTGCGCGGGCTGCCAGTCGCCCTCGAAGACCCAGTAGCCGAACTCGCCGCGCACCGAGAGGATGCGCCCGAAGAAGCCCGAGTCGATCAGTCGCTTGAGCTTCTGCAGACCGGGGAGGTAGAGCTTGTCGTGCACGACACCGGTCTTGACGCCGGCCTCGCGGGCGAGGCGGGCGAGTTCGAGCGACTCCTCGAGCGACTCGGCGGTCGGCTTCTCGGTGTAGATCGTCTTGCCGGCCGCGATCGCCTTGCGCAACGCCGTGGCCCGCGCCTTCGTCACGAGGAAGTCGGCGTAGATCTCCCACTGCGGATCGGCGAGCGCCGCATCGAGATCCGTCGTGTAGTCGGCGATGCCGTGGCGCTCGGCGAGCTCGGCGAGCTTCGTCTCGCTGCGGCCGACGAGGAGCGGCCGCACCGTCACCCTCGTGCCGTCGGAGAGTTCGATGCCGCCCTCGTCGCGGATCGCGAGGATCGAGCGCACGAGGTGCTGGCGGTAGCCCATGCGTCCCGAGACGCCGTTCATGATGATGCCGATCTCGCGCGTCTTCGCGGGAGCGGATGCGGGAGCCTCGGGAGAGGCGGTGGTGGTGAGTGACATCTCGTTCCGTTCTTCCGTCAGGGTGCTGTTCATGCGAGTCAGTTGCCGGCCGCGGCGGGCTTGCCGCCGAGGTAGAGCGCGGCGAGGGTGGGGTCGGCGAGCAGTTCGGATGCCGGGCCCGAGATGTGCACGCGACCGAGGTCGAGCACACAGCCGATGTCGGCGGTCTCGAGCGCCCGTCGCGCGTTCTGCTCGACGAGCAGAACCGCGGTTCCGGCATCGCGCATGCGCACGATCTGCTCGAACACCTTCTCGGTGGTCTTGGGGTCGAGGCCCATCGACGGCTCGTCGAGGAGCACGACCTTGGGGCTCACCATGAGCGACCGGGCGAACTCGACCTGCTTCTGCTGGCCGCCCGAGAGGAGCCCGGCGAGCTGCTTCCACCGCTCCCCCACGATGGGGAAGAGGTTCTGCACGAACTCCACGCGCTCGTGGATCACCTTCTGGTCCTTGAGGGTGAAGGCGCCGAGCATCACGTTCTCGCCGACCGTCATCTCGCGGAAGACGCTGTGGCCCTGCAGCACGTGGGCGAGGCCGTGGCGCAGCATCGACTGCGGGCCCTCGCCGGTGATGTCGCGGCCGTCGACCTCGATCTTCCCCGAGCGCGGCTTGAGCATGCCGCTCGCGACCTTCAGCACGGTCGACTTGCCGGCGCCGTTCGGCCCCACGAGGCAGACCACCGATCCCGGCGGCACCTCGACAGTGAGGCCGCGGAGCACGAGCGCCGCCCGGCCGTACCCGGCCTCGATGTCGCGCAGTTCGAGCAGGTTCTTCGCTTCAGACTCCAAGGTAGGCCTCCAGGACTCGCGGGTCTTGCTGGATGATCTCGGGGGTGCCCGCGGCGATCGGACGCCCGCGGTCGAACACGATCACGTGGTCGCACAGGCTCATGACCATCTCCATGTTGTGCTCGACGATGATGAAGGTCTTGCCCTCCTCGTTGAGCTCGCGCACGAGGGTCGCGATGCGCCCGATGAGGGCGGGGTTCACGCCACCGGCGGGCTCGTCGAGCATGATCGTGTCGGGCTCGCCCATGAGCACTCCCGCCAGCTCCAACAGCTTCTGCTGGCCGTAGCTGAGGTTGCGGGCCTCGGCGTGCTCGAGGTGATCGATGCCGACGCGCCGCAGCCAGCCGCGGGCCCGCTCCAGCTCCTCCGGATCGTGCGCCGAGCGCAGCTGCTGGCGGATGCTCGTGCTGCGCACCGCGACCAGCAGGTTCTCCATCACCGTCATGCGCGGGAACACCCGGCACAGCTGGAAGCTGCGGCCGATGCCCGCACGGGCGATGCGGTCGGGCGACTTGCGGGTGATCGCCTGCCCCCGGTACCGCACCTCGCCGGAGTCCGGCTTGATCATGCCGGTCACGCAGTTGAAGAAGGTCGTCTTGCCCGAGCCGTTCGGCCCGATCAGCCCGTTGACCTTGCCCTCCTGGAAGGTGACCGTGGCGGCGTCGACCGCGGTCACGCCGCCGAACCTCTTGGTCATCGAGGCCGTGCTGAGGCTGTCGAGCGTGGTGGTGGCGGCGTTCATGCTGACGTCTCCTTCGCCGCGGCATCCGCTGTTCGCTTCTCGTTCTGCTCGAGGAGCTCGCCGGCGGTCACCTCGCGGATCGAGGCCTGGTCGGATTTGCGGGTGACGAGGTTGCGCACCGCGGGGATGACGCCGTCGGGCATGAAGAGCACGACGATGCCGAGCAGGATGCCGGTGGCGATGAGGTGGAACTGCGTGTCACCGAACTCGAGCTTGAAGTACTCGAGGGCGACACCCACGACGACTGCTCCGAGGAGCGGGCCGAAGAGGTTGCGCACCCCGCCGAGCAGCGCCATGAGCACCATGTACGAACCGATGAGGATCGAGAACTGGAAGATCGGGTCGAGGTCGCCGAACCACAGGGCGTAGAGCCCGCCGCCCAACGACACGAACAGCGCCGAGAGGATGTAGGCGATGAGCTTGTAGCGGGTGGTCGGCACGCCCAGCGACTGCGCCTTGTCCTCGTCCTCGCGGATGGACTTGAGCGCGGTGCCGAACTTCGACCGGTCGATGATCCACCACACCAGCAGCGCGAACGCGAGCAGGGCGACGAACAGGTAGAAGAACACGCGGTGGTGCTCGGGGCGCAGCATGCCGGGGAACGGACGGGGGACGTTGAGTCCCTCGGAGCCGCCGGTCACCTCGCGCCAGCTCTGGAAGACCAGCAGCATGATGAGCACGAAGGCGATCGAGACGATCACGAACGACGCTCCGCGCACCCGGAGGGCGGCGATGCCGATCGGGATCGCGATGACCGCGACGAGCAGAGCGGCGAGGATCCAGGCGACGAAGCCCGGCAGCGCCAGGTACTTGATCAGGAGCGCGGTGCCGTAGGCCCCGAGCCCGAAGTACGCGGCGTGCCCCAGGGAGATGTACCCCGTGAACCCGCCCATGAAGTTCCACCCCGTCGACAGCACGGCGTAGTTGAGGATGACGACGCCCGCCGACAGGATGTACGGGTTCGGGGCGATGGTCGGGAACGAGAGGATGAGCGCCGCGCCGATGACGAGAGCGGCGAGCTTGATCCACGTCGTCGAGCGACGACGGGTGGGAGCGGGCGGAGCGATGACGACCGTCTCGGTCGCGATCGGTTCGCGGCTAGAAACGCTGGGCAAGACGACCTCCGAAGAATCCTTGCGGGCGGAACATCAGCGTGGCGAACAGGGCGACGTAGAAGATCGTCTGCGCCCACGTGGGTCCGAGGGGGAGCTGCAGCAGGCTCTGCGCGACTCCGAGGACGAGCGCCGCGATGGCCGCGCCCGGGATGCTGCCGAGACCGCCGACGACGATGATCGCCATGAGCGGTCCGATCCAGTGCCAGTGCAGCGACGGGTAGATCGTGGCGTCGAGCGAGAGCGCGGTGCCGCCGATCGCGGCGGTCGCGAGGCCGAGGCCGAAGCCGTAGCCCGCGACGCGGTCGGTGTTGATGCCGACCAGCCGCGCCGCCTCCGGGTGCTGGATCGTGGCGCGCAGCGCCTGCCCGAACCGCGTGTACTTCAGCAGCACGAAGAGGCCGGCGAGCGCCACGGCCGCGAGACCGAACGCGATGAGCTTGACGACCGGCACCTGGGCGCCGAAGAAGTCGAGGCTCGCGCTGGCGTACGGCAGCGGGATGCGCCGCTGGGTGCCCGAGAAGAAGAACCCGAGCGCCCCCTCGATGATCAGCGCCACCGCGAAGGTGAGCAGCACCGACATCATGGTGAGCGTCAGCGGCTTGAGCCGCGACACCAGCAGACGCTGCATCACGACGCCGGTCACGAAGAACAGCGGCACGGTGACGACTAGGGAGATGAGCGGGTCGAGCCCGGTCTCGCGGTTGAACCACCAGGCGAGGTACGCGGCGAGGATGAGGAACGCGGAGTGCGCGATCATCACGACGCGCATGATGCCGAAGTAGAGGGTGAGGCCTGCGGCCAGGAGGGCGTAGAGCCCTCCCAGCAGCACGCCGAGGATCAGGCTTTGAAGTAGCAGTGCTCCACTCACGATGTGCGGATCACCACGTCGGCTTCGGGAAGAGGAAGTCGGTCTCCTTGACGTCCTCGGGGAGGACGATGCGGATCTCGCCGCCGACCCACTGCTGGATGAGGTGGGCGCCGGTGGGCTTGCCCGTCTCGTCCCAGCTCAGGGGGCCGACCACGGTCTCCACCTCGTTGTCACGGAGCCAGTCGATGAGCTGCTGCTGGCACTCGCCCTGCTCGGCGCAGCCGACGGCCTCGACGGCCGCGGCCACGACCTGGCCGGTCGTGTAGGCGTTCGCCTCGTCCTCGGCCGGCGGGTTGCCGTGCATCTCGGTGTACTTCTCGACGAACTCGATGTTGCTGGGGAACTGCGAGTCGGGCGAGTAGCCGGTGGGAGCCAGGATGCCCTCGGTCGCCCCGCCGATCGCCGCGGCGAACTCGGGGTTGGTCGGGGCGGTCGAGAACGCGGCGAGCTCGGGCTGGTAGTTCAGCTGCTGCAGCGCGATGATCAGGTTGACCGCGTCCTGGTACTGGGTGCCGCCGATCACGATGTCGGCATCCGACTGCGCGATCTTCGCCGCGATCGTCGAGAAGTCGGTCGTGTTGGGCGGGTAGACCTCGTCGACGAGGATCTCGACCCCGGCCTCTTCGAGCTTGTCGCGGAGACCGTAGGCGGTGCCCTGCGCGAAGGGGTCGTCCATCGCGGCGACGGCCGCGGTCTCGGGACGCTGGTCCTCGGGAAGGGCGAGCAGGTAGTCGGCGAGGTTGTTGTAGTGATCGTTCGCGATCGCGGGGGCGGCGTAGAAGAGGTTGTCGAAGCCCTGCTCGAACACCTCGGCCGCGGCTCCCGCCGGCTCGACGAAGAGCATGCCGTACTCCTGCGCGACACGCGCCGAGGGCACGACCAGGCGGGTCGAGAACGGGCCGAAGACCAGGTCGACGCCGTCCTGCGCGATGAGCGACTCGTAGTCCGAGACGACGCGGTCGGCGTTGGACTGGTCGTCGAGGATCTTCAGCTCGACCTGGCGACCGAGCAGTCCGCCGTTCTCGTTGATGATGTCTCGCCAGGCCTCGTAGCCCCGCTCGACGCCCTTGCCCGGCTCCGAGAAGTCGCCGGTGAGCGGCAGCGAGATGCCGATGACGATGGGGTCGTCCGATCCACCCCCTTCCGACTGGTCACCGGTTCCGGAACAGGCCGAAACCGTGAGGGCGGCGATCGTCAACGATCCGATCGCTGCGGCAATCCGTCGACCTTGGCGGCGTGCAGTCATGCGGGTGTCTCCTACGTCATCGTAAGCGAAAGCGCTTTCGTAAGCGCTTCCGCCACTATACTTGCGTGGAAGAACGAGAGCAACCCACAGCGCGATCAGCGTCGATTTTGCTCCAGGGGGAGGTTTTCGTGAAGCGTACAGGTACGCCGCGACTCGTGGACGTCGCCGAGGCGGCCGGGGTCTCCCTGGCGAGCGCCTCCCGCGCCATGAGCGGGGGTTCGGGCATCTCTCCCGAGGTCGCCGCCCACGTGCGACGCGTCGCGCAGGAGCTCGGCTACGAACCCAACCTGCACGCTCGCGGCCTCGCGGGCGGGCTCGTGCCGACCATCGGACTGCTGGTGCACGAGATCGGCGACCCCTACTTCTCCGAGATCGCCAGCGGCGTCATCCGCAGCGCCACCCTCGAGAACCGCTCCGTGCAGATCGCCCAGGCCGACCGCACCCCCGAGAGCGAGCTCGCCCAGGTGCAGGCGCTGCTCCGGCAGCGCGTGGGGTCGATCATCATCGCCGGCTCCGGGTACGCCGACCCCGAGCACGAGCAGAAGATGACCGCCGCCCTCGCCGAGTTCGCGCTCGCCGGCGGCCGCGCCGCCGTCATCGGCCGCCACTACCTGCCGATCGACGCCGTATTGCCCGACAACCACCGCGCCGGCGTCTCGGTCGGCGCGCACCTCGCCGCGCTCGGGCACCGCCGCATCGGCGTCGTCGCCGGCCCGCTCGAGCTCAACACCGTCGCCGATCGCATCGCCGGACTCCGCGAGGGCATCGCGGATGCCGAGGTCGAACTCACCGTGGTGTCGAAGGAGTTCACGCGCGAGGGCGGTATCGCCGGCGCCCGCGAACTCGTCGACGGCGAATTCCGGGGCCGCGACCTCACCGCGATCGTCGGCCTCAACGACGCCATGGCCATCGGCATCCTGAGCGAACTGCGCCAGCAGGGCATCCGCGTTCCCGACGATCTGTCGGTCGTCGGCTTCGACGACATCGCGGTCGCCGCCGATGTCGCCCCCGCGCTCACCACCGCCCGCATCCCGATGTTCGAGATGGGGCAGCACGCCGTCGCGCTGATCCTGCGCCCCGCGAGCGACGAGGCCCGCACCGTCAGCACCTCGCACGAGCTGATCGTGCGCGCGTCGACGGCGCCGCCGCGCGGCTGACGCCCCGCGCCGAGGAGTCACGACACGCCGCGCCTCGGCATCCGTTCGCGGCGTGTCGTGACCCCTCGCGCCCCGGAACTCAGCCGTGCGGCCAGCGCGGCACGACCAGCGGGCTCCCCGACTCGGGATCGGCGATCACCCGGGCGTCGAGCCCGAACACGTCGGCGACGAGCGCCTCGGTGATCACCTCACCGGGGGTGCCGGTCGCGACCACTTCGCCGTCCTTCATCGCGATCACGTGATCGGCGTAGCGCGCGGCCTGGTTGAGGTCGTGCAGCACGGCGACGAGCGTGTGCCCCCTGCGTGCGGTTGAGCGTGCGGCAGAGTTCCAGCAACTCGATCTGATGACTGACGTCGAGGTAGGTCGTCGGCTCGTCGAGCAGCAGGATCGGCGTCTGCTGCGCCAGCGCCACCGCCATCCACACGCGCTGCCGCTGCCCGCCCGAGAGCTCGTCGACCATCCGACCCGACAGATGACGGATGCCGGTGGCGTCCATCGCCTCGGCGACGGCGGCCTCGTCCTCGGGCGACCACGGCGCGAACAGGCGCTGGTGCGGGTACCGCCCCCGCGTGACCAGATCGACGACGCGGATGCCGTCCGGAGCCACCGGTCCCTGCGGGAGGAGGCCGACCTCGCGCGCCACGTGCTTGGTGGGCAGATCGTGCAGGCTCTTGCCGTCGAGCAGCACGCTCCCCCGGGCCGGGGGCAGGAGCCGCGTCAGGCTCTTGAGCAGCGTCGATTTGCCGCAGGCGTTCGGCCCCACGATCACGGTGAACGCGCCGTCAGGGATCTCGACGGACACATCGGCGCACACGAGCTTGTCGGCGTAGCCGAGCGCGGCGCCGTCGACCATCAGTCGGGTCATCTCTTCTTTCCCTCTCGCAGGAGCAGCCACAGGAAGTACAGTCCGCCGATCGACACCGTGACGATGCCGACGGGCAGGGGGGAATCGGGATGGATGCGCTGCGCCACGACGTCGGCGAGGAGCAGCAGCAGAGCCCCGACGGCGGCGGTCGGGCCGAGCGCGAGCCCGTCGGAGCGCACCACGCGGCGCGCGATCTGCGGGGCCGCGAGCGCGATGAACGAGATCGGTCCGACGGTCGCCGTGGCGAGGGCGGTGAGTCCGACGCCGATCACGATCGCCGCCACCTGCACCGCGCGCACGTTCTGGCCGAGGGCGGTGGCGAACGGCATCCCGATCTGCATCAATCGCATCGGCCTGCTCAACGCCATCGCGGCGATCAGGAAGACCGCCGATCCGCCGAACGCCCCCAGGAACGTCGCCCACGAGACGCCCGACAGGTTGCCGGCACCCCACAGGCTCGCCATGATCGCGTCTTCGACGGTCGCCGTCAGCAGGATCCACACGTTCACCGAGGCGAGCATCGCGCTGACCGCGATCCCCACGATGATGAGCCGCACCCCGCGCACCGCCCCGCGCTTCGACGAGAGCAGGAACACGAGGAACGCGGTCGCCACACCCCCGGCGAGCGCCCCGGCCATGGTCTCGACCGAGCCGCCGCCGAGCAGCAGCATCACGACGATCGCGCCGGTGTACGACCCGGTCTGGAATCCGATCACGTCCGGCGAGCCCAGCGGGTTGCCGGTGAGGTTCTGGAAGATCGCGCCGCTCATCGCCAGGCACGCGCCGAGCAGCACCGCCATGAGGATGCGCGGCGCGCGCCACTCGAGCACGACCATCGAGGTGTAGGCGTCGCCCTGGCCGACGAGCGCCGCGAGCGCCTCGATCGGGGTGATCTGCGCGGAGCCCGAGAACACGGCGAAGACGGCGAGCAGCACGATCGCGATCCAGAGCCCTGCGCAGATGCGGGCCGAGCGCGCGTCGACGAGCAGGAACGGGCGGGAGCGCGGACCGATGCGGTGCACGCGTCGGCCGAAGTCGAGGTCGGTCATCGCCTCACACCTCCGACACGCGGAAGCGCCGCACCATGTAGATGAGCACGGGCGCTCCGATGAACGCGGTCACGACACCCACCGGCACCTCACCCGCGGTGATGACGCGGCCGAGCACATCGGCGAACCCCATGACGGTCGGCGCGATGAGCACCGAGTACGCGAGGATCCACCCCTGGTGCGGGCCGACGATCATGCGCGCGAGATGCGGGGCGAGCAGCCCGAGGAAGCCGATGGGCCCGGCCGCGGCCGTCGCACCGCCCGCGAGCAGCGCGATCGCGACGAGCACGACGAGACGGATGCGGTTCGGATGCGCACCCATCGCCACGGCGGATGCCTCGCCCAGCGACAGCACGTCGAGGGAGCGCGAGCTGAGCAGGGCGATGACGAGGCCCACGACGATGAACGGCACGATCGCGAGCGTCGCCTCGAGCGGCTGCGAGGCCGTGGTGCCCGCCGACCACCCGCGCATCTTCTCGAGGATCTCGGAGTGCGTCAGCAGCACGGCCGACGAGAACCCCATGAGCACCGCGCCGAGCGCGACGCCCGACAGGGTCATGCGCACGGGGTTGCCGCGGGCGGTGCCGGTGTTGCCGATCACGAAGACGAGCACCGAGGTGATCATCGCCCCCGCGAACGACCACCACATGTACTGCGAGATGTCGGTCGTGCCGAAGAACGCGAGCCCCACGACGACGGCGAGCGACGCCCCCGCGTTGACACCCAGGATGCCGGGGTCGGTCATGGGGTTGCGGGTGACGGCCTGCATGAGCGCCCCGGCGACGCCGAGCGCGGCACCGGCGACGAGGATGAGCACGGTGCGCGGAACGCGCGAGAACCAGACGGTCTGCGAGATCGCGTCGGCGGGGTCGGGATGAAGGAGGGCCTGGATCACCTCGGCCGGAGGAACGGCGCGCGAGCCGACGAGCATGCTGGCGGCGAGGGCTGCGATGCAGAGGATCGCGAGCGGCACGAGCCCGACCCAGCGCCGCCCGGCGGAGGAACGGGCGGCGGAGAGGGGCGAGGAACGGGGCGAGGGCGGGCGCGGGTCCGCCCCGGACACGAGGGTGTTCGGGGCGGGCCCGGATGCCGCGGGCTGCGGGTTCATCCGACGGTCAGGAGACCTTCGTCGACGACGAGACGAGGTCGGCGACGTCGTTCAGCCAGGCCGCGTACGTCGTGGCCGTCATGGCGCCCTTCGAGCTCCAGGCGCCGAGCTGGTCGGCCTGCACGGCGGGCAGCGCGTCCCAGAGGTCGGCGGTGAAGGAGAAGTCGTCGCCGTAGCCCTCGATGAGCAGGATGTCGGCCGGGTATGTCGAGGCATCCTCCCACGCGACCTGCCCCCACGGGTTGCCGGTCTCGGGGGCGTCGGCGCCGACGATGGTCGCGCCGAGTTCTTCGAGCAGCTCGGCCTGGGCGAAGCCGACGCCGGTGTACAGCATCTCCTTCGCGGGGCTGGTGAGCATGATGTTCAGACCGCTGCCGGTGATCGCCGCACTGAAGGCCTCCTTCGCGTCTTCCAGGTCGGCGTCGGACTGCACGATGGCGTCGGAGGTGACGTCGGCACCGAAGAACGCGGCGATCGTGCGGGTGTCGGCGATGCGACCGTCGATCGTCTCACTGCCGGGCAGCGGCACGAACGGGGCGACGCGGGTGATCTGCGCGTTCACGTCCTCGTCGAACCACTGCCAGCCGTCGGCGGTGCCCTGACCGATGATCGCGTCGGGGCGCAGCTCGGCGAGCTTTTCGACGTCGATCTCGCCGTCGGTCCCGATCTTCGGGATGTCGGAGATGTCGGCATCGCCCATCACGAAGGGGTTGTCGCACTCGTAGCCGAAGAGGGCGACGGGCTCGATGCCGTACTCGTGCAGCGAGCTGTAGGCGTAGCAGTCCATCACGATGCTCTCGGGCTGCGCGGCGAAGTCGATCGACAGGCCCTCGAGCGAGGGGTGTTCGAGCGTGACACCCTCCCCCGATTCCGGTTGTTCCGCGGTGTCTCCGGTCGAGGCGCAGGAGGCGAGGAGCAGGGCGGAGGCGGCGACGAGGGCAGCGAGAGAGGACCGGCGGAGCACGGTGAAGACCAATCTGTCGGTGGAAGGGGAGCTCTTCGACCGTAACAAGAATTTAGTTAGGGTAGGTAATCCTAACTAGATCATCGGGCGTGTCCCCTCGGCATCGCGCAGGCGGCCGTCCCGCCCGGGAGGCGGTGCCGGAAGCGGGCGACGAGTGCGTAGCCGAGCGCCGCCGCCCACGCGAACGGCGGGGTCACCAGCATCCGTCCGAGGATTCGCATCCACCGGCCGGGCTGCATCCGCAGCAGTGCAGCGAAGGCCGCGTGCCCGCGGAACCGCTGCTCCCCCACGACCAGCCAGACGTAGCGCGTGACGTCGTGGTTGCTCAGGCGGAGCGCATCGAGGTCGAGCCACTGCCAGGGCTCGGCGTCGGGGAAACGCGCGAGCCGTTTCTCGAGCACGCTCACCGCGGTCGTGCAGAACCCGCAGTCGCCGTCGAAGACGAGCAGCGGTCGCGAGCGCATGCCTCCGACCCCATCACAGCCCCCGCGGGTTCTCAACCCCCTGGCCTGCGAACCACCGGGCAGCGGATGGTGAGGTATGAGCCACAACCCCGATGACATCAAGCAGCCCCTCGACCATCTGCCCCCGCTCGATGAGCGCGATAAGGCCGTCGAGATCGACGAGCCCAGCTACCCGACTTCGAGCGAGCCCGCCGAGCACGGGAGCGTGTCGCCCGACACGGCCGCCGAGCCCGGCAAACCGAACCGGCACGGCGTCGACAAACTGCCGCCGACCTCGCGCTGAGACCCCCGCGATGGGCGGAGTTCTCGGCGTCGGGCGGATGTTTGTTCCCGGAATCTCCGCCCGACACGGAGTTCTCCGCCCGACGGGGAGGCGGCGCGGAGGCGAGCAGCTCCGCTTCAGGCGTCGATCACGAGCGTCGGCGACAGCGCCCGTGAGACGCACGGGTACATCGTCATCGATGCGTCGTCACCGGTGAGCGAGTCGCGATGCTCGGGGATGCCGTCGAGCACGGTCACCGCGCAGGAGCCGCAGATGCCCCGCAGACACGAGCCCTCGACCGGCACGCCCGCACTCTGGAGCGCGCCGAGCATCGAACGCTCGGCCGGCACCTCGACCGTGACGTCACTGCCCGCGCAGACCACGGTGAACGCCTCGTTCGGCCGGAACTCGCGCGGCTTCGGCTCGAAGCGCTCCACGTGCAGACTCGCACCGCCGGGCAGGGCACCCGCGAGGTCGTCGAGCGCATCGACGAAGCGCTGCGGTCCGCAAGCGTAGACCGCGGTGCCGGGCGCGAGGCCCGCGTAGAGCTCGGCCAGATCCATCCGCCCGGCTTCGGCGCCGACATGGATCGTGACGCGATCGCCGAGGGCAGCGAGATCGTCCGCGAAAGCCACGTCCTCGCGCCGACGCACCAGATACGTCATCCGCCAGTCGGCATCCTCGGCGGCCAGATGCCGCGCCATCGCCAGGATCGGCGTGATGCCGATGCCCGCCGCGAGCAGGTGGTACGCCGGAGCATCCGACAGGGTGAAGAGGTTGCGGGGTGGGCGCACCCACACCCGGCTCCCCACCCGCAGGAACGAGTGGATGTAGTGCGAGCCCCCGCGCGAGAACTCCTCGCGCAGCACGGCGATCCGATAGCCGTGCGCATCTGCGGGGTCGCCGCACAGCGAGTACTGGCGCTCGTGCCGCGTGATGAGCTGCACGTCGACGTGCGCCCCCGGCTGCCACGGCGGCAGCGCGGTGCCGTCGGGCGCGGCGAGACGGATGCTGACGATCGAGGGCGTCTCATGGACGATCTCGCTCACGACGAGGGGGAGCATCCCCGCACGGGACCGCATTCAGTACAGGTTCCGGTAGGCGCCGGCCATCGCGTCGTCGATCACGTCGCCGACCGAGGGATCGAAGCCCGACATGCTCGCCCAGATCGCGCCCGAGGTCGGCACCTCCTCGGCGAGGTCCTGCATCTCGGCGTCCCAGAGACCCGCCCGCACGAGCGCGCGCCCGCAGTGCAGGTACACCTGCTCGGTGCGCACGACGATCGCGAGATCGGGAACCGCATGGTCCTGCTCGAGCATCGCCAGCAGCGAGGGGTCGTTCGTGACGGTCGCCGTGCCGTTGATGCGCAGCGTCTCGGTCATGCCCGGCACGAAGCACAGCAGTCCGATGTGTCCGTTGTCGATGATGTTGGTCATCGAATCGGCGATCTTGTTGCCGAGCCGGTCGGGGATCACCAGGGTGCGCGGATCGAGCGCCCGCACGAAACCGGGATAGTCGCCGCGCGGCGAGCTGTCGCAGTTGCCCGCGGCATCCGCGGTCGCCAGGCTGCAGAACGGCGAATGCGCGAGGAACGTCAGGCAGTTCTCGTCGAGGAAGTTCGTGATCTTCTGCGTGGTCGGTGCCTCGGGTTCGCCGAGCGTCGACCTGAGGTAGGCCAGATCGACGGAGGGGAAGTCGAAGCTCTCCATCCCTCCAGGCTAGCCAGGCGGATGGCGGTCGTCACCGTCGCGACGTCACAGCGTCACCCCCACCGGCTGTGCTGAGCGCCCACCCCGATGGCGGACGAGACGGGCCTCAGTCGCCGAAGGCGGCTAGCAGTTCCGAGAAGCGATCGAGGTCTTCGGCCGACCAGCGGCTCAACCGCTCGGCGAGGCGCGCCTCGTAGCGAGAGCGGGCGAGCGCGACCCGCTCCTGCGCGAGATCGGTGGCGACCAGCACACGGGCCCGGCGATCGTCGGGGTCGGGAACGCTCTCGACCAGTCCCAGCTGCTCGAGCTGGCGCACGTGACGGCTGACGGCCGACTTGTCGGTCTGCAGGCGCTCGATGATCGCGCCGGCCGAGGTCGCCTTGCCCGTCGCGATCGACGTGAGCACCTGGTAGCCGAGGGGCTGCAGATCCGGATGCACGGTGGTCGCCGCCTCGCGCCAGCTCACTCGGATGCGCGCGAACAGCCGACCCAGCTCGTGCTCGACGCGCGAGACCGCCTGGTCGATGTCGACACTGCCGGGCTGCGTGCCGGACTGCACGGCGGACTGCGCGGCGGGCGCGCCCTCGCGGGCGGGTTCGTCGGTCGAGGCGCTCATGATCGCCAGCCTAACGGCGGCGCACGACGAAGCCCCGCCGTCGACCGCCCGGCGGGGCTTCGTGCGTCACACCTCCGACAGCAGCCGGAAGACCTTGGATGCCGCGTGGATCTCCTCGGGCGTGAGCTCGGCGACCACCGCGCGCAGCCGCACGCCGTGGTCGCGGCGCAGCTCGGCGAGCGCCGCACAGGCCGACGGCGTCGCCGTCAGCACCCGCAGGCGCCCGTCGCGCTCGTCCGGGCGGGACTCGATCAGACCGAGATCTTCGAGCATCCGCACCTGGCGGCTCACCACCGACTTGTCCATCTCGAACCGCTCCGCCAACTCGTGCGCGCTGACGGAGCCGGCTCGATCGATGAAGGTCAGCAGCTTGTACCCACCCACCTGCAGCTCGGGCGAGATGCGGGCGGCGGACTCCCGCCACAGCGTCCGCGTGCGGGCGAAGATGAGGTTGAGGTGCGTCTGCAGGTCACCCAGCGCGGTCTCCGCGTCGGGCGATGCGACGGCATCCGAGCCGATCATCTCAGCCCCTCGACTCCCGGCCGTCGCGTTCGAGAACGGTCGTCACCGAACCGGTCGACGGAGCAGACGGAGAGGAGGGAGAAGCGGATGCCGTGCCCGCGATGCGGATCGCACCGGTCGACATCGTCGCACCGACCTCGGCCTCGGAGACCTCGAGCACCGACTCCTCGGCCTGCTCGCGCAGCTGCTCGGCGGCATTCTTGGTCGACAGCGGCTTGTTCTTGAGGAACGCGATCGCGATGACGGCGATGACCGCGAGCGGGATGGCGATGATGAAGGCATCCGCGATGCCGTGGCCGTAGGCCCCCTCGACGATCGCGCGGATCGTGTCGGGCAGCTGACCGACCTTCGGTACGTCACCCGAGGCGAGGTGCGGCAGCGCGTCGATCTCGTCCTGCGTCGACGGCACGAAGTCCTTCAGCGAGTCGGTCATGTACCCGGCGACGCTCGTCGAGAGCAGCGAGCCCATGACGGTGACGCCGATGGTGCCGGCGATCGTGCGGAAGAAGTTCACGTTCGACGAGGCCGCACCCAGCTGCTGCGGGGCGGTGTCGTTCTGCACGATGAGCGTGAGGTTCTGCATGACCATGCCGAGACCCGCGCCGAGCACGAACATGTACACGGCCACCAGCGGGAACGGGGTGTCGTAGCGCAGCGTCGACATCAGGCTCACGCCGATCGTGGTGAGCACGGAGCCCGTGAGCATCCATCCCTTCCACTTGCCGAAGCGGCTGACGAGCTGGCCGATGATGATCGACGCGCCCATCTGGCCGATGATCATCGGGATCGTCATGAGACCCGACTCGGTCGGCGTGGCGCCACGGGCCAGCTGGAAGTACTGCGCGAGGAACACCGAGGTGGCGAACATCGAGACGCCGATGGCGATCGACGCGATGACCGAGAGCGTGAAGGTGCGGTTGCGGAAGAGCGACATCGGCACGATCGGTTCCTTGACGAAGAACTCGACGGTGATGAACGCGGCGATCGCGACGCCGGCGATGACGGCGAGCATGATGCTGGTCGACGAGTCCCACTCGAACTGGCTGCCGCCCATCGAGACCCAGATGAGGAGGGTCGAGACGCCGACCGCGAGCAGCACGATGCCGAAGTAGTCGATCGAGACCCTGCTGTCGCGCTGCGGCTTGGGCAGGTGCAGCGTGAACTGCAGGAGCACGAGGGCGAGGAGGGCGAACGGCACGCCGACGAAGAAGTTCGAGCGCCAGCCCCACACGTCGGTGAGGAGTCCGCCGAGCAGCGGGCCGCCGATGGTGCCGAGGGCCATGATGCCGCCGACGACGCCCATGTACTTGCCGCGCTCACGCGGCGAGATGATGAGGGCGACCGCGATCATGACGAGCGACATGAGGCCGCCGACGCCGATGCCCTGGATGACGCGCACCGCGATGAGCATGTTCGTGTCGGTCGAGAATCCGGCGATCACGGTGCCGGCCGTGAAGAGGATGAGCGAGATCTGCACAAGGATCTTGCGGTCGACGAGGTCGGCCAGCTTGCCCCAGATCGGGGTGGAGACGGCGGTGGCGAGCAGGCTCGCGGTGATGACCCAGGTGTACTGGGACTGCGTGCCGCCGAGGTCGGCGATGATGACCGGCATCGAGGTCGACACGACGGTGCCCGAGAGCACGGCGACGAACATGCCGACGACGAGCCCGGAGATCGCGGTGAAGACCTCGCGCGGTGAGCGCACGGTGTCGTGCGCGGGTGAAGAGATGGTTGTCACAGGGGAACGCTCCAGCGTAGAAAGTTGATAAGTGTCAACCATACGCCGTTAGTTGCAAAAGTGCAACTGTTGACGGGATGCAACCACCCGCCCTGCGATCTACCCCGCGGCCACCCCCAGGATCCGCTGCAGGGTGTCGGCGGTGACCCGACGCCGTACCGGCCCGTCCTCCACGGCGAGCTCCGCGATCGTCGTGCGTCCGCACCCCGTCGCCGCCGCGATCCGCCGCAGCGACCAGCCGCGCGAGCGCAGGTCGCGGATGCGCGCGGCCGCCGCCCCGGAGTCGAGGGTCTCGGCCCGCGGCGCGACTCCGGCCGCGCGGGCGAGGCTGCGTCGATGCTCGGCCCGCGCCTCGGCGCACGAGATGCCGTCATCGCCGCGCGGGCACAGGCGCCGGTCGCGGCACCCCATGAAGTAACCGTTCGGGGTGCCGTGATCGATCGGCGCCCCCTCCCCCGCCGCCCGGCGCGAGACGTAGTCGTGCACGTAGCGACGACGCGACTCGGCGCAGGTCACCGCGCCCAGACGCCGGTTCGGGCACGACTGCGGGTCGCGGCATCCGCGGGCATAGCCCCAGGGCGTGCCGTGCACCTCGCGCACACCGCCCGGCGAGACGACCACCTCGTCGACGTCGCCCGAGCGCGGCACGGGCTGATCGAGCGGCATGCGCGCCAACCGGTAGTCGCCGCGCCGCCGCAGCGCCGCCTCGGCGCACGTGAGGATGTCGGAGTCGGGCCCCATCGGACACATCGCCCGGGTACGGCATCCCGCCTCGTAACCGGCGACGCTGCCGTGCGGCGCCGATACCCAGACCGCGCGCCCGCTCATGACCGTCGGGCGGCCGGTTCGGCTCGGAGCACCCGTTCTGCCGCACCGATGATCTCGTCGACGCTGCGCCGCGCGTCGATCGCGAATCCGTTCTCATCGCCCGCGAGAGGCTCGAGGGTGTCGAGCTGCGAGTCGAGGAGCGCGAGCGGCATGAAGTGCTCGGAGCGCACCAGCATCCGCTGGGCGAGCACGCGCTTGGTGGTCTCGAGGTGCAGGAAGAACACCTCGGGCGCATGCGCGCGCAGCACGTCGCGGTAGGCGACCTTGAGCGCGGAGCAGGCGATCACGAGCCCCGGCACGCGATGCCGGGCGATCTCCTCGCCGACGGCGTCGAGCCAGGGGGCGCGATCCTCGTCGGTGAGCGGGATGCCCTGCGACATCTTCTCGACGTTGGCAGACGGATGCAGATCGTCGGCGTCTCCGAACGGCAGCCGCAGCCGGTCGGCCAGGGCGGCACCGACGGTCGACTTGCCGGAGCCGGCGACGCCCATCACCACGACGAGCGGACGGGAGGCGGTCAGCACGGTCATCACGCCTTCCCGAACTGCAGCAGCACCTTGCTCGACACCGTCGGATCGGCGGCGGTCGCGAAGGCGTCGGCGGCGGAGCGCCAGCGCTTGACGTGACTGATCACGGGCGCGATGCGCAGCGTGCCGTCGGCGAGCGCCGCGATCACCTCGTCGATCTCGTCGTTGAAGCGGAAGGAGCCGAGCAGATCGAGCTCGCGGGCGATCGCGAGCGCGACCTGCACGGGCTGCGGACCGCTGGGCAACAGCCCCACCATCGCGACCACGCCGCCACGGGCGGCACCACGGATCGCGGTGTCGAGTCCCTGCGGACTGCCGGACGACTCGATCACCACGTCGGCGTCGATCGCCGCGACGTCGGCGGCATCGGGCTGCTGCAGCACGACATCGGCTCCGAGCTCTCGAGCGATGCGCAACGGGCGCTCGTGCAGATCGACGGCGGTGATGTGCCGCGCGCCTCGGGCCTGGAGCACCGCGACCGCGAGCAGTCCGATCGGCCCGCATCCGACGACGAGCGCCGAGAGGTCGGAGACGTCGCCGATCCGGTTGACGGCGTGCCAGGCGACGCTGGCGGGTTCGATGAGCGCCGCCTCCTGCAGGTCGATCCCCTCGGGGAGAGTGCGCAGCATCCGCGTGGGCATCGCGACCCGATGGGCGAACGCGCCGTCGCGGTGCGGGAAGCGCGCGGCCGAGCCGAGGTATCCGCCGCCCGCGATGTTGGGGCGGTCGATCGGATGCCGGACGTGCTCCTGCGCCGGAGTCGCGGGATGCACGGCGACGCGCGCGCCCTCCCACGGGCCGCTGCCGTCGGCGGCGGCCCGCCGGACCACGCCGACCACCTCGTGCCCGAGCACCATCGGCGCGCGCAGGATCGACTCCCCCGCGGCTCCGTGCTTCCAGTAGTGCAGGTCGGACCCGCAGATGCCGCCGTAGACGATGTCGATCACGGCCTCGTCGGGGGTGGGCACGGGCTCGGCGATCGGGTCGATGCGCAGGTCGCCGGCCTCGTGGATCACGACGGCGTGGAGCGCGGCGGCCATCAGACGACCGCCGTCATTCCGCCGTCGACGAAGACGACCTGGCCCGAAACGAAGCGCGAGGCGTCCGACGAGAGCCACACCACGGCACCGCCGATGTCCTCCGGCTCGCCCCAGCGCCCGACCGGGGTGCGTCCGAGCACCCAGGAGTTGAACGCGGGGTCGTCGACGAGCGCCTGCGTGAGCTCGGTGCGAATGTACCCGGGGGCCACGCCGTTGACGCGCACGCCGCTGCCCGCCCACTCCGCCGTCATCGCCTTGGTGAGGTTGCGCAGCCCGCCCTTCGCGGCGGTGTACGCCCCGATCGTCGGGCGGGCGAGGTCGGTCTGCACCGAGCAGATGTTGACGATCGCACCGCTCCCCCGCGCCACCATCGCACGGGCGGCCGTGCGCCCGACGAGGAAGGCGCTGGTGAGGTCGGTGCGGATGACGCGCTCCCAGTTCTCGAGGCTGACCTCCAGCAGCGGCTCGCGGTGCTGGAGGCCCGCGTTGTTGACGAGGATGTCGAGGGGGCCGGCGGCCTCGATCCCACGGATGCCGTCGATCACGGCCTCCTCGGAGGTGACGTCGAAGACCGCCGTGGAGACGGCACCCGCTCCGAAGTCCCGGGCGAGGGCGTCCGCCGTCTCGCCCACCGTGGAGGCGTCGCGCCCGTGCACGACGACGTGGGCGCCGGCCTCGAGCAGCGAGCGCGCGATCGCGAGCCCGATTCCGCGGCTGGAACCGGTGACCAGGGCGCGACGCCCGGTGAGGTCGAAGGGGGTGCTCATGGATGCTCCGTCCCGATCAGTAGAACTCGATGGTGTCGACGACGTTGCGCTGTGGCGTGCCGTCGAGGAGGCGGGTGGCGTTGTCGGCGAACAGCTCGGCGATGCGCCCGTCTTCTCGGGCGTCGAGCGCCGCGGTGTGCGGGCTCACCAGCACGTCGGGGTGCGACCACAGGGGGCTGTCCGACGGCAACGGCTCGACCTCGAACACGTCGAGCGCGGCGAAACCCACGGTTCCGGCGTCGAGCGCCTCGAGCAGGGCGGCCTCGTCGATGACGGTGCCGCGTCCGACGTTGACGAGCGTCGCGCCCGGGCGGAGCGCGGCGAAGAAGTCGCGGCCGACGAGGTGGTGCGTGGCGTCGGTGCCGGGCAGAGTCGCCACGACCGCGTCGACCTCGGGCAGCACCTCGGCGACGTCGTCCGGGTGGATGACGCGCGAGACGCCCGGAACGGATGCCCCACTGCGCGAGGTGCCGATCACCGTCGTGCCGAGGGCGGCGAGCTGGCGTGCGACGGCCTGCCCGATGCCGCCGAGACCGAGCACGAGCACCGTCTGGTCGGCGACCTGCGACATGACCCAGCGGCCGCTCCACTCGCGCTCGCGCTGCTGGCGCTGCAGCCGGGGCAGGTGCTTGGCGCCGGCGAAGACGCCGAACACCGCGAACTCGGCGAGCGCATCGCCGTGCACACCGGCCGAGGTCGTGAAGGTCACGCGCCGCAACTCGTCGTCGGTGAGCTGCGCGGCGCGCACCTGACCGCCGCCACCGGCCGCCATCGTGTGCACCCAGCGCAGTGCCGGGTTGGCGCGCACCGTGCGGGCGAGGGCGGCGGGGTCGACGTCGGGGATGCCGTACAGCGCCTCGGCCGAGTCGATCAGCGCCTCGTAGGCGGCCTGCTGCTCGGGCGTGCGACGGAACGACGGGTCGCCGGAGAAGTCGGCGGGATGCCGCATCGGCGGCAGCAGCGTCTGATCGACGACGAGGTCGATGCGAGGCTCGCGGGCGACCAGCAGGTCGCACAGTTCGGGGGCGAGGGGCGCGGCGACGACGACGCGCAGGCGGTCGCTGGCCGTGGCGTCGCTCATCGCAGCGCCGCCACGGCTTCGGCGATCTTCTCGACCGCGGCGGTGATGGTGCCGAGGTCGGTCGCGAACGAGATGCGGAAGAAGGGCGAGCTGCCGTAGGCGGAACCCTGGATCACGGCGACGCCGGCCTGATCGAGCAGGTAGAACGTCACGTCCTGGTCGTCGGCGAGCACCTTTCCCTCCGGCGAGGTGCGCCCGATGAGTCCTGCGCAGTCGACGTAGAGGTAGAACGCGCCGTCGGGCACGAGCGGGGTGAGTCCGTCGATCGCGCGGAGACCCGCCACCGCGGCGTCGCGACGCTCGCGGTACACCGGCACCGACTCGGCGATGAAGTCCTGCGGCCCCTCGAGCGCCGCGGCCGCGGCGGCCTGGCTGATCGACGACGGGCACGAGGAGGTCTGCGACTGCAGCGTGTTGATGGCACCGACGAGGGCGGGGTCGCCCGCCGCATAGCCGAGGCGCCAGCCCGTCATCGCGTACGACTTCGAGACGCCCGACACCACGAGCACGCGGTGGCGCAGGTCGGGGGCGACCGCGGCGAGGCTCGGGGCGGGGGCGCCCGTGAACGAGATCTCGCTGTAGATCTCGTCGGAGAGCACCGACACCGCGGGGTGGCGGCGCAGCACCTCGGCGAGGGCCGACAGCTCCTCCTCGGTGTGGATCGCACCGCTCGGGTTGCCCGGGCTGTTCAGGATCAGCCAGGTCGTGCGGTCGGTGATCGAGGCCTCGAGCTGCGCGGCCGTGACCTTGTAGCCGTTCTCGGCCGACGTCGGCACGATCACGGGGGTTCCCTCGTTCGCGCGCACCATGTCGGGGTACGACACCCAGTACGGCGCGGGGATGAGCACCTCGTCGCCGGCATCCACCGTCGCCATGAGCGCGAGGAAGATGACCTGCTTGCCTCCGCCGCCGACCGTGATCTCGGCATCCGAGTACTCGATGCCGTGCGTGCGCTGCAGCGCGCCGCGGATCGCCTGGCGCAGCCGTGGCGTGCCGTTCACGGGCGTGTACTTGGTCTCGCCGGCCTCGATGGCCGCGATCGCGGCCTGCTTGATGTGCGCGGGGGTGTCGAAGTCGGGCTCGCCGACGGTGAGGTCGAGGATGTTGCGCCCCTGACCCTTCAGCTCGCGCACGCGTGCCGCGGCCGCCGTGCTGGGCGAGGGCTTGATGCGTCCGAGGCGCTCGGCGGCGCGGAACGACGACGCGGGGGTCTCGGTGCTCGCGGTCACGATGCGTCCTCGATGTCGGAGGTGAGGCCCTTGGCCTTGAGCACCTCGGTGAGGTTGCACAGCTCGATGGTCGTGCCGCCGGCCCAGTACTTCGTGATGAGCTCGGCCTCGTGCGCGTCGCGCGCCGCCGACAGCTCGGCCGCCTCGCGCACCTCTTCGCGGCGCACGACGACGATGCCGTCGGCGTCGCCCTTGACGATGTCGCCGGGGCGGATCAGCTCGCCCGCGAAGACGACGGGCTGGTTGAGCGCCCCGAGGGTCTCCTTGACCGTGCCCTTGATCGAGACGCTGCCCGAGAAGACGGGCAGGCCCAGCTCGCGCAGCTCCTGCGTGTCGCGCACACCGGCGTCGGTCACCAGCGCCGCGATGCCCTTGGCCTTGCAGGCGTTGCCGAGCACGTCGCCGAACATGCCGGCCTCGGCGAACTCGCCCGCCGAGACGATGAGCACGTCGCCGGGCTGCGCGTAGTGGATGGCGACCTGCAGCATGAGGTTGTCGCGCGGGGCGCAGACGACCGTGAACGCCGAGCCGACGAACGACATGTCGCGGTCGATGGGCGTGATGTTCGAGTTCAGTGCGCCGCGGCGACCCTGGGCCTCGTGGATGGTCGCGGCGGTGAACTCGCCCAGACGGGCGATGTCGGATGCCTCGGCGCGCTCGATCTTGGTGGTGACGTGAACCATGGTGTCGTTCCTCTTACTCTGCGTTCTCGTTTACTCGGCGCTCGCGGCGGTCGCTGCGGACTGCACGAGCTCGGCGCCGCGGCGGTCGAAGGTGAGTCCGCCCGGCACCTGGAAGGTGGGCATGAGCTCGATGAGCCCGATGTTCACGTGCGAGGGGGCGTCGACCGCGTAGTCGATGGCCGCGACGATGTCGTCGACCGTGAGCGACTCGAAGCCCTCGTAGTATGTCGCCCAGGCGGCGGCATCCGTCTCGGGCGTGCCGCCCAGGTTGCGCGAGAAGATCTCGGTCTCGATGCGGCCCGGGCTCAGCTCGGTGACGCGCACCCGCTTGCCGAGGGCGTCGTTGCGCAGCTGGCGCGACAGCTGGTGCACGGCGGCCTTGGTCGCGTGATAGGCCGTGTGGCCGAAGAAGTTGTAGTGCCCGGCGATCGACGAGATGTTGAGCACGTGGCCGCGGTCGCGCTCGACCATGCCCGGGTAGAGCAGGCGCAGGATCTGCATGACCGCCGTGAGGTTGACCTCGACGAGGTCGTCGAGGTCGTCGGCCGAGGCGTCGAGGATGTTGCCCGCGCGGCTGACGCCGGCGCTGTTGAGCACGATGTCGGCTTCGACCCCGTCGAGCGCACGCGTGAGGGCGGCGGTGTCGCGCACGTCGAGCGCGTGGGTGATCACGCCCTTCTCGGCGAGGGCCGCCAGCCTCTGCTCGTCGCGGGCGATCGCGTGCACGGTGAGACCCTTCGCGAGGAAGAGGTCGATCGCGCCGCGGCCCACGCCGCTCGTCGCGCCGGTGACGACGGCGGTGCGGTAGTCGGAGAAAGTCATAGGAGGGTCCTTCCGGTGGTGGCTGTGGAGAGGGCGTCCAGCGCGTCGAAGACGGAGCGGACGCGAAGTCGGAGCGCTTCGAGCTCGACGAGCTCGGCGCGGGCACGGGCCGCGGCATCGGATGCCGAGAGGCGCCGGAAGCGGAGGTGCTGCCCCGGGCGCACCTGGGCGAGCACATCGAGCGAGCCGGAGGTGACGACCGCGAGCACCGGGTACCCGGCGGTGACGCCCCGCCCGCGGTGCAGCACGAGCAGTTCATCGCCCGGCGGAACCTCGACCGCCCCCACGGGAACGCCGCGCGAGAGCACCTCGCCCTGCGTCCGCCGCTCGGGCAGCGGCCCCGTCATGCGCAGCCCGATGTGGTTGCTCTTCGGGGTGACGAGATAGGGCTGGGCGAACAGTCGGTCGGCGGTACCCGCGAAGTCGTCGAGGTCGGGGCCGTCGGTGACGTCGACGATGAAGCCCGTGGGCAGTCGCGGCACGTCGAGGTCGTAGAGCTCGGCCGTGAAGTGCGCGTTGAAGACCGGCGCCGTGGCGGTGCGCAGCGCGATCCGCTCGCCGACCACGAGGCGCCCGCCGAAGCCGAGCACCGAGTCGGGAGCGCAGCTGCCGAGCAGCTGCGGCACGTCGAACGACCCGCGCACCGCGAGGTAGGAGCGCAATCCGCCTTGGATCTGCCGCAGGGCGATCGCCTCGCCCGCGCGCACCGAGACCGGCTGGTTCGTGGGCCGGCCGACGCCGTCGACGGTGAGGTGCCCGTCGGCGCCGGAGACCGCGATGAGGATGTCGATGTCGGCGACGAACTCGGCGTCGAGGGCGGTGATCTCGAGCACCGGGGCGGTCTCGGGGGTGCCGACGAGGATGTTCGCGATCCGGGCCGAGCGCTGATCGAGGGCGCCGTTGACCGGCACGCCGAAGCGGGGACCCCGGCGCCGCCCGAGGTCGGTGACCTGGGTGGATCCGGCTTCGATGACCGTCAGCGCCCCGGCGTTCACCGCGCCACCATCCGGGTGCCGAGCAAGGCGTCGTACTCCGCCTGGTCGATCGCGCGGAAGCGGATCAGGTCGCCGGGCTCGTAGGGCACGAACGGTTCGGCCGCGAGGTCGAGCACGACGAGCGGCGTGCGCCCGATGAGCGGCCAGCCGCCGGGGGCCGCGGCCGGGGTGATCGTCGCCTGGCGTCCGGCGACCGACACCACGCCCTGCGGCACGTGGGCCCGTGGGCTCGCGAGACGCGGAACGGGCAGGGGGAACGGCGGGCCGTCGAGCATGGGCGAGCCGCCGGGAGCACCGAGGCAGCGCACCACGTAGGTCGGTTCGGAGTGCAGGCGGATGACGTCGGCGACGCTGAGGCCCTGGGCATCGGCGACGGTGCGGAGGTCGAGCTCGCCGTCGGTGTCGTAGAGCACCGGCACGTCGAAGGTGCGCGGGCTGTCGGTGAGCGGGCGGTCGTGATCGAGGCTGTCGACCACGTGCGCGAGGTACTCGCCGAGGCGCTCGAGCGACACCTCGGCGGGATCGATCTCGATCAGCGTCGCGTCGTAGGTGGGGATGACGCACTCGACGCCGGGCACGTGGGCCGCGTCGACGAAACGGGCCAGGTGGTGCACGAGGCGCCAGCCCGCTTCGCGGTCGGCGAGGGTGCTGGCGACGCGCAGCGCGGAGTTGCCGCTGGGCGAGATGACGACGGATGCCGATGACATGGGGTCGCTCACTCCAGCCAGTCCGCGAGCGGGGCGATCTCGACGCCCGCCGATTCGAGGCCCGCGCGGATCTGGCGGGCGAGCTCCACCGCGCCGGCGGTGTCTCCGTGCACGAGCACCGTGTCGCAGGCGACGGGGATGAGCACGCCGTTACGGCTCTCGATCACGCCGTCGACGACCATCCGCACGGTGCGCCGACGGATCTCCTCGGCGTCGTGGATCACGGCGCCGGGCTCGGTGCGGCGCACCAGGGCGCCGTCGTCCTCGTAGGCGCGGTCGGCGATGCCGACGATGCCCACGCGCAGACCCGCGGCCCGGGCTGCGTCGGCGAGCTTGCCGTCCTGGGCGAGCACGATGAGCTCGGGGTCGAGGCGCGCGGCGGCGGTGGCGACGGCATCCGCGTAGTCCTCGCGCACCGCGACGAGGTTGCCGAGCCGGCCGTGCGGGGCGAGGTGGGTGACCTGTGTGCCGTGGAAGGCGGCGATCGCCTGCAGCGCACCGAACTGGTAGAGCACGTCGGTGCGCACCTCGTCGGCCGTGAGGCCCATGTCGCGACGCCCGAAGCCCTGCAGATCCGGGAAGGAGGGGTGGGCGCCGATGCCGACGCCGCGCTGCACGCAGGCGCGGACGGTCTCGTCCATGATCTGCGAGTCGCCGGCGTGGAAGCCGCACGCGATGTTGGCCGAGGTGAGCACGTCGAGGAGGGCGGCGTCGTCGCCCATCCGCCACGGGCCGAAGCCCTCACCCAGGTCAGCGACCAGGTCGATCCTGCGGGTCATCGCCAGCTCCTCTCGTCGTCGATTCCGCCGTCGGGAAAAGGCTAGGACGGTCGGCACCGGAGGGTGCAGGATCGTGCCGCTTCCGTGCCGGATATCTCGCTCGAATCCGGTGATTCTCAGGCATCTGGGTCGGCCCGTTGGCAAAATCCGTGCCAGCAATGGGTACCGATCGCGACGCCGCTTCGCTACCATCGAGCCATGGCCGTTCCCGCCCGCCGCGTGCAGCGCCGCGTCACCCTCACCGAGATCGCCGAGGCGCTCGGCGTCGCCCCCTCGACGGTCTCGCGCGCCCTCTCGAACCCCAACCGGGTGAGCCCGGCGATGTACGAGCGCATCACCAGCAAGGCGCAGGAGATGGGCTACACCTCGGCGCTCCTGCCCGCCGCCGAGAACCGCCTCGCGCGCGGCACGATCGCGCTCGTGCTCCCGAACCTCACCAACCCGTTCAACCTCGACGTGACCCGGGGCGCTCAGGCGCAGATCCGGGCGGCGAGCTACCTGCACCTGCTCGTCAGCACCGAGGAGTCGCTGCCGATGGAGGAGCAATGGCTGCGCGAGCTCGCCCGCACCGTCGACGGCATCGTCGTGTCATCGCCGCGCATCGATGACGAGGCCCTGCGCGCGGTCGCGCAGATCGCGCCGACCGTGGTGATCAACCGTCAGTCCCCCGGTCTCTCCGGCGTCGTGATCGACACCCCCGCCGGCCTCGCGCAGGCGGTGCACTACCTGCACTCGCTCGGACACACCCGCATCGCCTACGTGCGCGGCCCGCACGGCTCCTGGACCGACGGCACGCGCTTCGACGCGATCACGGCTGCCGCCGAGGAGGACGGCGTCGACCTCGTCGCCGTCGGCCGTTACCATGTGACCCTCGCGAACGGGGCGGCCGCAGCGGATGCCGTCGTGCTCACCCGCGCGACCGCCTGCATCTTCTTCAACGACGTGCTCGCGATCGGGGCGCTCGACCGGTTCCGCCAGCTCGGCGTCTCGATCCCCGACGACCTCAGCGTGGTCGGCTGCGACGACATCTTCGGCTCGTCGTTCTCGCATCCGCCGCTGACCACCGTCACCTCGCCGGGCGAGAGCGCCGGTCGCGCCGCGGTCGACATGCTGATCGGCCGCTTCGCGACCCGCGATCGCTCCGACCGCATCGACCACATCTCGGCGCACCTCACGGTGCGGGCATCCACCGGCCCCCGCAAAGCCTGACGCCCGCTCCTGCCCTTCCGTCTTCTCTCCGGGAGGGGTCAAGACACGCCCTGAGCGGATGCCGCGTTGCGGCGTGTCCTGACCCCTCACGGCTTCCCGGGCGCACGAAGGGCCCGGGAAGCCGAAGCTTCCCGGGCCCTCCATGCATCCGTCGTCAGGGGACGAGGATCGACGCGGTGACCGCGTCCTTCTCCTTCTGGGTCTGCTGCACGTCGTCGACCTCGTCGAGCGAGTAGCGACGGGTCTCCTTCGCGGTGAGCGCCGCGATCACGGCGATCGCCATGAGTCCCAGTCCGAGGAGGGCCGGTCCGAACCAGTTCTGCAGGTCTTCTCCGGCGAGCGCCGTCGACGCCACGGGGCCGATGGCACCGGCGATCGCGAAGCCGATCTGCGTGCCGACCGCGAGACCCGAGACGCGGACGCGGTTCGGGAACATCTCGGCGAAGAACGCCGGCCACGCGGCGTTGGCCGTGGAGTAGAAGAACCCGTTGCAGAGGATGCCGAGGGTGAAGATCAGCGGCCAGTTGCCCTCGCTGATCGCCCACAGGTACGGCACGGTCGTGACACCGGCGCCCACGGCTCCGATGATGAAGACCGTCTTGCGTCCGATGAGGTCGGAGATGTACCCGGCGAACGGTGTGTAGAGCAGGGCGAGCAGGCTGGCGAGCACGGGCACCCAGAGCATGGTCGACTTGTCGAGGCCGTATCCGGTGGTCGCGAAGGCGACCGAGAACGTGGCGAACAGGTAGCTGACGCCGGCGATCATGGCGCAGGCGGCGACGCGGATGATCGTGCGCCAGTGGAAGCGCAGCACCTGCTTGATCGGCGGCAGCTGCGCCTTGATCGCCTGGGTCTCGACGAACGACGGCGGCTCTTCGAGGTTGCGGCGGATGAGGTACGCGACCACGACGACGACGGCCGAGAGCCAGAACGGGATGCGCCAGGCCCAGCCGAGCAGGTCTTCGGTCGGCAGCGCCGCGAAGGGGATGAAGACGGCGGTCGCGAGCAGGCCACCCGAGGCGGAACCGCTCGTGACGAAGCTCGTCGTGAAGCCGCGGCGGTTGTCGGACGCGTGCTCGAGGCTCATCGAGATCGCGCTGGCCTGCTCACCCGAGACCGACAGGCCCTGGATGATGCGGATGACCACCAGCAGGATCGGGGCGAGGATGCCGATCTGCTCGAAGGTCGGCAGGCAGCCGATGATGAACGTGCAGATGCCGATGCCGAACAGCGTCAGCATCATGACGAACTTGCGGCCGAAGCGGTCGCCGAGCGGGCCGAGGATGAAGGCGCCGAGCGGGCGGACCACGTAGCCGACCGCGAGCGTCATCATGCTGAGCAGCACGCGCACACCCTCGGGGAGCTCAGGGGGGAAGAACAGCTGATTGAGCACGAGCGCTGCGGCCGTGCCGTAGACGGCGAAGTCGTAGTACTCCAGGGTCGTACCGACCCAGGAAGCGATGGCCGCCTTCGCGGGCGTCTTCTTGGGAATTGCAGTATTCGTCATTTCGCCTCCATTGGCGGACTCTCAACAGGTACCACGATCGAGCGTCAGGCGCCGATGTCGGGGGTGCGCGGGTCCGCTAGCTGATTCATGGGCGGCGCTTTCGCTCGCTTGAGGGAACTGTATGGATCGCCGATCCGACAAGACAAGCGATGTGCCACAGATGTGCCACGCGACCCTTGTGATACCGCGCTTTTTCGATGGGTGCGTCATGTGATCGTCACGAACTTGCCACGAGATTTGCCAAGGATTGCCCGCTCTCGACCCCGCGTCAGAGGCGGCCGCGGGAGCCGAGACGTTACGCTCGAACCGCTACAGCCGACGGGGAGGGTCGCTTCATGAACGCAGCACCGGGATGGTACGACGCGGGCACGCCGGGGCGTGTGCGCTGGTGGGACGGCACGCAGTGGACGGCGCACGAGGCGGATGCTCCGGCTGCCGTCGCGGCATCCGCACCGCCCGTCGGCCCGACGTCGACGATCGCTGCCGGCCCCCTGCCCGGCTGGTACGTCACCCCCGCCGGCCCCGCCCGCTGGTGGGACGGGAAGAAGTGGACGGCGATGCGCACGAAGAGCGACGGCTCGCACGGCACGGACTGGGCGAGCACCGAGCAGGTGGGTTTCGCCTGGGCGTTGGGGGCGGTCTTCGCCTCGCTGGGCGCCGTGCAGTTCGTGCTCGGCACGCTCGCTCCCGGCGTCTCGTTCGCCGGAATCCCGATGCTGCTCGTGGCCGCCCTGTGGTTCGGCATCGCGATCCAGACGACCGCCGTACTGCGCATCCCGGTGCCGACCTCCGCCCCGCTAATGGCCGAGGCGTTCCGCCCGCTTCCCGGCGAGCAGGAGGGCCCCGGGGCCGGCTGGTACCCGATCACCGGCACCACCGGTCGCTGGTGGACGGGCGCGCGATGGAGTCAGTACACGAACTCGAAGTTCGGCATCCGCCCGACGTTCCACGCTCCGCAGGCTCAAGCCGCTCTGCGCTGGGTCGGCATCGGGGTGTTCGCCCTCGCGGCGATCGCTCTCATCATCGGGGTGTTCTTCATCATCGTCGGGACGAACGATCCGTCCGACTATGCGTCGTCGGTCATCGGCTGGGTCACAGCGGTCGGTGCCGTGGTCTTCGCCGGTCTCGGCGCCGTCGTCTTCGCGATGACCCGCTACCAGACGCGCCTGCTCTTCCCGCCGAGCGAGCCGCCTCGGGTGTGACCCCCACCCGCGACGCCGGGCGCGGTCACCGTGCGTTCGCGGACAGCTCGTCGCGGAGCAGCGCCGCCCCCGCGCTGAGCGCGCTGAGCTTGCCGAGGGCGACGTCGCGCGGCAGGGGCGCCATGCCGCAGTTCGTGCTCGGCACGAGCTTGTCGGCGTCGACGAACGCGAGCGCGTCGCGCAGCGTGTCGGCGACCTGCTCGGGCGTCTCGACCGTCGTGCTCGACACGTCGATCGCGCCGAGCATGACCTTCTTGCCGCGGATGAGCTCGATGAGGTCGAGCGGCACGTGCGAGTTCGCCCGCTCGAGGGACACCGTGTCGATGATCGACTGCTGCAGCAGCGGGAACGACTCCTCGTACTGGCGCCACTCCGACCCGAGCGTGGCCTTCCAGTCGTTGTTGGCCTTGATGCCGTAGCCGTAGCAGATGTGCACGACGGTCTCGGCGCGCAGTCCCTCGGCGGCCCGCTCGAGCGTCGCGACGCCCCAGTCCTTGAGCTCGTCGAAGAACACGTTGAAGGCGGGCTCGTCGAACTGGATGACGTCTACGCCGGCGGCCTCGAGCTCCCGCGCCTCCTGGTTGAGGATCGTCGCGAACTCCCAGGCCAGCTTCTCGCGGCTCCGGTAGTGGCGGTCCGAGAGCGTGTCGATCATGGTCATCGGGCCGGGCAGGGCCCACTTGATCGGCTGATCGGTCTGCTGGCGGAGGAAGCGCGCGTCGTCGACGAACACCGGCTTCTCGCGGCCCACGGC
Organism: Microbacterium sp. NPDC087868; assembly: GCF_044900755.1. Taxonomy (NCBI): domain Bacteria; kingdom Bacillati; phylum Actinomycetota; class Actinomycetes; order Micrococcales; family Microbacteriaceae; genus Microbacterium; species Microbacterium sp. NPDC087868. The sequence continues at coordinate 899,875 of NZ_JBJDNO010000002.1, read as the reverse complement.
GCCGACGACGGTCGGCACGCTCGCGTCGTAGCGATCGCGGATGCGGACCGTCTCGCGCTGATCGAAGTCGACGCCGCTGAGGTGCTCGATGAACGTCGTGACGAAGTGCTGGCGGGTCTGCTCGCCGTCGCTGATCACGTCGATGCCGCGTCGGGTCTGTTCCTGCACGGCGCTGCGCAGGGCGTCCTGCTTGCCCTCGGCCAGGGCATCGCCCTCGAGCTTCCAGGGCGACCAGAGGGTTTCGGGCTGCGCGAGCCAGGAGGGCTTCGGAAGGCTGCCGACGATCGAGGTGGGGAGAAGCGTGTTCATATCGGGTGATGCTCCGCGGCTCACGCGGCCGCGACCGGGTAGCCGGCGGCCCACTGGGCGAGCACCTCGCCATGCGGCTTCATGAAGTGCTCCTCGGTGTGCTTGCCCTGCGCGAGCGCGAGCTGGCTGCGTTCCTCGCGGTCGTAGGCGATCTGCGTCGACGAGTAGTCGTTCTGACCGAGGCTCGGCCGGTAGATGCTCGCCGCCGCCGAGTTCGCGTTGTAGATCTCGGGACGGTAGATCTTCTGGAACGTCTCCATGGTCGCGATGGTGCCGCTCAACTGAAGGTTCGTGTAGTCGTTCAGCAGGTCGCCCTCGAAGTAGAACGCCAGCGGCGCCACGCTTCCGGGAGGCATGAAGTACCGCACCTGCAGACCCATCCGCCCGAAGTATTCGTCGGTCAGGGAGTGGTCGTCCTGCAGGTATTCGACGCCGAGCACCGGGTGGTGGTTCTCGGAGCGGCGGTACTCCTTGCTCGTCGAGACGCTGATGCAGATGACCGGGGAGGTCGTGAAGCGCTCCCGGTAGGCATCCGAGGCGAGGAAGCGGCGGAAGAGCTTGCCGTGCAGACCGCCGAAGTCGTCGGGCAGCGTGAACGTGCCCGCCGCCTCGGTCACGGCCGGCAGCAGCACGCTGAAGTCGTAGTCGCGCACGTAGGACGAGAAGTTGTTGCCCACGATCCCGTGGTGACGGCGGCCGGTGAGGCGATCGACGATCTGGATGTCGAGCACCTCGAGCAGCGGGAACCGCTGGTCCTCTCCCTCGGCCTCGAACTCCAGCCCGGCCGAGATGATCTCGAGCTCGAGCGCGTAGCGGTCGCGGGCCGGGTTGTCCCAGTGGGCGAGGTCGTTGAAACGTCGGTCGATCATGGTGAGCGCGTTACGCAGGTTCTGCTGACGGTGCTCGCCGCGCGCGAGGTTCGCGAAGTTCGTCGTGATGCGCGAGTCGTCCGACGGCGAGTAGTCCTCGTCGAAGCGCGTTGTGGTGATGTGGAACGTGAAGTCGTTCGCCATGAGAGGCCCATCTGCTGGATGATCGGCCGAGAGGCCGGGGAAGTCTGTAGCTCCATCGTGCAACCAGACACCGGTTATCAGGTAACTTGCCTGGCCTATGCATCCATATAGGCTCCCCCTATGGCTCGCTCGTCCAGCGGAATCACCCTCCAGCAGCTCCAGTACTTCGTCGAGGTCGCGGCGGAGGGCTCGATCAGCGCGGCCGCCGACCTGCTCTACGTCTCGCAGCCCACCATGTCGGCCGCGATGAAAGACCTCGAGTCGCGGGCGGGGCGCACGCTCCTGCTGCGATCGGCGCGCGGCGTGACGCTCACCACCGACGGCGCGGAGTTCCTCGGTTACGCACGGCAGGTCACCGAGCAGGTGGAACTGCTCGAGCAGCGCTACCTCGGCCGACCGCCGTCCCGGCGCCTGCTCGGCGTCTCGGCGCAGCACTACTCGTTCGTGATCGACGCGTTCGTGCGGATGGTCAAGACCAGCGGCGCCGCGGAGTACGAGTTCTCGCTGCGCGAGACGCGCACGTGGGACATCATCGAAGACGTCCGCACGCTGCGCAGCGAGATCGGCATCCTGTATCGCAACGACTTCAACCGCAGCGTCATCGACAAGCTGCTGCGCGACTCGGGGCTCGCGTTCCGCCCGCTCTTCCTCGCCGACCCGCACATCTTCATCTCACGGGGGAACCCGCTGGCCGCCCGCGAGCGCGTCACCCTCGACGACCTCGCCGGGTTCCCGCGGCTCACCTTCGACCAGGGCGCGAACAACTCGTTCTACTTCGCGGAGGAGATCCTCTCCACCCTGTCGACCCCGCAGGAGATCCGCGTCTCGGATCGCGCCACCATCTTCAACCTCATGATCGGCCTCGACGGCTACACGATCTCGACCGGAATCATCAGCGACGACCTCGACCCCTCCATCGCCGCAATCCCGCTCGACGTCGACGAGCGCATCGAGATCGGGTGGATCGGCCAGTCCGCGATCCCCCTCACCGAGCAGGCGCAGCGGTATCTGGATGAACTGCGCGCCGTGGTCTCGGACTTCGGGGTGGAGTTGATCGACTAGGCGCTCGAAGACGGGTCCGCTCGGACACGACGATGGCCAGGACCCTCATCGGGTTCCTGGCCACCGTCGCCCGGGGGGTCTATCAGCCGACGCCGTCCATCGCCGACGTCTCGGTGTTGCCGATGCGGGCGATCACCTCGGGGCGACGCGCCTGGAGGAACCAGTAGCGGCTGAGGGCGGCGAGCACGCAGACCACGAACACGTAGGGGATGACGTTGAACGGGAAAGCGGGCACGGGGAACACGTTCGCGAAGAACACGTAGGCCATCGTGACCACGGCGATCGTGGCGCAGACCCAGACGAGGCCGTTGCGCATGCCGGCGCGCTGCGTGTAGACGACGCAGGCGATCGCGACGAGCGCGTACGCGACCATGTAGCCGTAGGTGCCCCAGGTGTTGACCCACACGAGGATCTCCATGGGGTCGGCTCCCGCGACGAGGAACACGATGTCGACGACGACGGCGAGCGCCCCCGCGGCGAGCAGCACCCGGTGCGGCGTCAGGTGGCGGTCGTGCGTGCGACCGAACCGCTCGTGCACCACGCCCTCCTTGCCCATCACGTAGACGATGCGCCCGATCACGTTCAGCGGCGCGACGACGACGGCGAAGAACGACGCCGCGACGCCGAAGGTCAGCACCGGCGCGAACCACAGCGGCATGCCGATGAGCTCCGACATGCTCTCGAGCGGGCTCGCCGCGGTGGCCAGATCGTCGCCGAGGACGGCGATCTGCGTGTACGCCGCGAAGACGTAGAGGATGCCGACGGTCAGCGCGCTCCACATGATCGCGCGGGGAATCGCCTTGTAGGGGTTCTTCGCCTCACGTCCGAGCGCATCGGCGGACGAGAACCCGACGAATCCGAGGATGCCGAGCACCATGCCGGCCGCGATGCCCTGGAACGACGAGCCCTCGGCGATCAGCTGGGCCGGATCCCAGGCCGCGGGCCCGGCCCACACGAGCGCCGAGATCAGCAGCACGAGGATGATCGCGACCGACAGAAGCTCCAGCACCAGCGAGACGCGTGCCGACAGTCGGATGCCGCGGATCGTGAACAGCGTCGCGAGCCCGCCGAGCACGACGGCGAGCCCGATGCTCCACCCCAGGCCCGAGGCGGGGATGCCGAGGAGGGTGAGGAACTGACTCATGTACGACACCGAACCCATGAGGGAGGCGGCGGCGATGCCGAAGCATCCGATCAGGAGCGTCGCGCCGGCGAGGTACGCGCCGGCCGGACCGAGGCCCTTCGACACGTAGGTGTAGAGCGATCCGGCCGAAGCGTGCTTGCGCGCGAACACCACGACGCAGTAGCCGACGCAGAGGATCACGATCGTGGCGAGGGCGAAGGCGTAGATGGTGCCGTTGCCGGCGCCGAGGAAGATCGCCGCGGCGGTGAACGCGATGACCGCGCTGGGGGCGATGTTGGCGATCGCCTGGGCGGCGAGCTCCGGTCCGCTCATCACGCCGCGGCGCAGCCCGGCATCGATCGGGACGCCGGCGGCGGGGCCGGGCGGGCTCTGGGGGGTGGTCGTGGTCACGGGGTCTCCTTCGTATCGGGGTCGGCGGAGTAGTGCAGGGAGGGGAGGGAAGAGGTCAGGGGATGAGGAGCGTGCGCAGGGCCTGGCCGGACTCGAGCTCTTCGAACGCCTCGGCGGCTTCGGCGAGCGGTCGGCGCGAGGAGATGAGCGGATCGAGGATCAGCTGACCGTCCATGTACCGGTCGACGAGCGCGGGGATGTCGATGGCCGGGCGCACCGAGCCGTAGTTCGAGCCCAGGATGCGCTGGTCGGCCTCGGCCAGCACCAGCGGCTCGAACGAGGCGCGCGCACCGGTCGGGGGAAGCCCCACGATCACCGCGGCCCCGCCGAGGCCGAGCATCTCGATGGACTGCTCGGTGGTGACGGTGCGACCGATCGCGTCGAAGGCGTAGTCGACGCCGTCGGGAAGCAGCGCGCGCAGCTGGGCGACGGCGTCGCCGTCGGGTGCGACGATCTGGTCGGTGGCGCCGAACTGCGCCGCGAGGCGGGTCTTGTCCTCGCGCACGTCGATCGCGACGATGCGCTCGGCCCCGGCGAGCCGCGCACCCTGGATGACGTTGAGGCCCACGCCGCCGCATCCGATCACGGCGACGAGCGCTCCGGGTTCGACGCCCGCGGTGTTCATCACCGCGCCGACGCCGGTCGCGACCGCGCATCCGACGACGGCGATGACGTCGAGCGGTGCGTCATCGCGCACCTTGATCGCGCCGGATGCCGGAACCACGACCTCCTCGGCGAACGACGAGACGCCCAGGTAGTGGTGCACCGTCTCGCCGTCCTTGCTGAGACGGGAGGTGCCGTCGAACAGCACGCCGAGCGGCGCGACGACCGTGGCGACCTTCTGGCACCGCGCCTCGTGGCCCGAGCGGCAGTACCGGCACTCGCCGCACGGCGGCACCCAGCTGAGCACCACGTGGTCGCCGACGGCGAGCGAGGTGACGCCCTCGCCAAGCTCGGTGACGATGCCGGAGCCTTCGTGGCCCATCACCATCGGTGCCGGCGCAGCCCACTCGCCCCGCTTCACGTGCAGATCGGAGTGGCAGACCCCGGCGGCGGCGATCTTCACCCGCACCTCTCCGGCAGACGGAGGAGCGAGCTGCACCTCGGTGTGCTCGATCGGGCTGTCGCTGTCGCGGAAGACGATGGCCTGCATGGGGCCCCTTTCGTTCGTGTGGGTCGCGCCTCATCGTAGGAACAGCGGCGCAGCGGTGTCATTCACAAAAATGACGAGTGGCGAGCATCTGAATCGACATTCCTTATACTTCGGATATGGCACGAGACCTGGCATCGATCGCTCGGCTCCTCGGCGCGACGCTCGTCGCCGGCGGCGCTCTCGGCCCGAAGGCCACTGTGGCGAGCGCCGTGCCGGTGGGCGACTTCGCCGTCGTGCCGCATCCGCAGTTCGCGACCCTCGTGGTCGGCAGCCCCGACGAGATCGCGCGCGGACTCGACGACCCGGAGCGCAGTGATCTGCTGCGGCTCGCCGTGGTCGTGGCGACCGGCCCTCTCGCCGCCGTGCCGGACGGGGTCACCGCGCTGATCGCGCCCACGGTCGACCCGTCCGTCGTTCTGCCCACGCTGCAGGCGGTGCTCGCGACGGATGCCGCTGCCGAGGACCGCGCGGTTCTCGCCGCGACGAAGGTGCTCGCGCTCGCCGCCCGCCGCAGCGGAGTGGCGGGGGTGGTCGCCGAGCTGGCCCGACGTCTCGACGGGTGGGCCGTGCTGCTCGACCGCGACGCGCAGCCGATCGCCTCGGCGGGTGCCGGCGCGCTGCACATCGGGGATGCGGTCGCCGTGGCCTTCAACCGCCCGGTCCGCGTGCGCAGTCGGGCGCTGCAGGTGCATCCCGTCGGCACCGACGAGGACATGTCCGCGTTCCTCGTGGTGACCGCCCGCAGCGGCTCGACCAGCCGCGCCCGTGACCTCAGCTCCCAGGCGGCGGCGCTGCTCGATCTGCTCCTGCGCACGCACGACGGCAGCAGGACCGAACGCCTCGGACGCGCCACGATGATGCGCGTGCTGGAGGACGGTGGACCGAACGCCGTCGCGCTGGCGAAGGAGTGGGGCGTGCGCGACCGCGCCCTGGCCGCGTTCACCCTCTCGGCCCGATCATCGAGCGTCGACGCCGAGCGCGCCGTCATCCACTGGCTCGAAGACCTCGGCGCGCCGCATCTGCTCACCGCGGCGCAGGGGGTGGTGACGGGCTTCGTGCGCGCGGAGCACATCGACGAGATCGCGGATCGCGCGACGACGTTCTCCGTACCCCTGCATCTGGGGCTCGGCTCCCCGTCGGCACTCGACGGCCTGGCGAGAACCGTCGAGGAGGCGCGTCGCGCACACCGCGTCGCGGCGACCGAGGGGCGCTCCGTCGTGCACTACCGCGCGATGCCGACCGTCGACCTCGTGCTCGACCGCCTCGCACCCGGTGACGCGCGCACGCTGGCCGCACTGGTCGATCCGCTCGACGACGACCTCGTCGACACCCTGCACACGTTCCTCGCCGAGAACGGCGCCTGGGGAGCCGCGGCCGCACGCCTGGGTGTCCATCGCCAGACCCTGGCGGCACGGGTGCGACGGATCGAGCACGTCACCGGGCTGTCGATGTCGAGCGCCGACGACCGTGCCGCGGCCTGGCTGGCACTGCGGGCGCGCGGGTAGTGCGGGCGAGAGATGGTGCTGGCGACAGATCGGCGGAGGGAGCAAGATCGGAGCGAGGCATCCGACGCACGAGGAAGGGACGACCATGGCCACCGCAGAACCGCACCCGCCCGCACCCGACGCGCTGCTCGCCGACCTCGACGAGACCGAGTGCTGGCGGCTTCTCGAAGCGACCGAACTGTGCCGGCTGGCGTTCGTCGCCCCCGACGGGCGTCCCGACATCCGCCCCGTCAACCACCTCGCCACGGGCCGCAGCATCTACGTCCGCTCGGCCTTCGATGCGAAGTTCCTGGCGATCACGGCGCGTTCCGCGGTCGCTCTCGAGGTCGACGGCGAGAGCGACGACGCGTATTGGAGCGTCGTGGTGCGTGGCGAAGCCGAGCAGGTGACCAGCGAGGCGGAGCTGCACCAGGTCGGGGTCGAGCACCTCGCCTCGTGGACGCCGACGCCGAAGCAGTTCGTCGTCAAGATCGTCGCCGCGACGGTGACCGGCCGCGTTTTCCCGAAGCGACCGCGCGTCTCGCTCCCCGTCTACGCCGTGCCCCTCACGGATGCGGCCCGGGCGAAGCACCGCACCGAGCGCGGCGAGCGCCCCTCCCCCATCCCGCATTTCGAGCCGCCGGCGTCGTGAGCGGGGCGCGATCCCCGGTGCGAACAGCCCTGGGTCACCCCGGAAACCGCGGATCGCGGGCGTAATCGAGCCGACGCCGTTCCCACGCGGCGTGCACCTGTTCCGGGGCGTCGTCGCCGACGAGTACGCGGAGTCGCTGATCCTCGCTGCGCGCGACGTGCTCGAGGATCGCGGCGGCCGCCTCCTCGGTCGATGTCCCTCCGGCCGAGTCGGCGTTCGGCGGCCAGGGCACGTCGGCGGTGCCGAAGATCTCGACGCGCTGCGCATCGTAGGTCGGCGACGGCGCGCTGAACCGCATGCTGCTGCCGGCCCACTCCGTGGCGAGCTGGCCGGGTTCGATGAGCGATACTCGGATGCCGAATCGCTCGACCTCCGCGGCCATCGCCTCGCTGAACGCCTCCAGTCCCCATTTGGTCGCGTTGTAGAGGCCGAGCATCGGCATGGTCCCGACCGCTCCCACCGAGGAGATCTGCACGATGTGCCCGCCTCCGTGACCGCGCATGATCGGGATCACGGCCTGGCTCAGCCAGAGCGGTCCCAGCAGGTTCGTGTCGATGATCGCGCGGGCATCCTCCTCCGACACCTCCTCGGCAGCGCCGATCAGGCCGTAGCCGGCGTTGTTCACCAGCACGTCGATGCGCCCGAGCTCGTCGACCGCCCGCGCGATCGCGTCGCGCGTCGCGCGTCGATCGCGCACGTCGAGGTCGATCACCGTCAGGCGATCGTGGGCGGGCAGGGAGTGCGCGTTCCGGACGGTCGCGACGACGGCGTGGCCGCGATCCAGCGCCGCCTCGGTGAGCGCTCGCCCCAGTCCGCGGTTGGCCCCCGTGATGATCCATGTCTGCGCTGAAGTCATGCCGCGATGATATCTCGAACTGGACGGAGCGTCTCGTTTGCTCGGGTATCCTTCAGGAATGGCACGCGAGAAGACCCGGCGCAAGGTTCACGACGCCGTCCTGTCCCTGGCCGCCGGGAGCCGGGTGAGCACGATCACGATGGAGGGGATCGCGGGGCGAGCGGGAGTCAGCAAACAGACCCTCTACCGGTCGTGGTCGTCGACGGGCGCCATCCTCTTCGACGCCCTGCTCGCGCGCAGCACCGATGCGGCCGGCCGCGTCGCGGTGCCCGATTCGGGAGACATCCGCGACGACCTCCTGCTCCTCGCGACGGGGATGATCGCCGAACTGACCGACCCCGCACAGGAGGGGTTGCTGCGGCGCGTCACGGCGGAGTTGCAAGCGGATGAGGACCTCGCGCTCGAGTATCGGGAGACGCTGCTGGAGCCCCAGCTCGGCGCCATCGCGCACCGCCTGGACCGCGCGGGCGTACCGGCACCGGACGATGTGGCGGAACTGTTCGTCGGGGCGATCTTCCACCGATGGCTGCTTCGCAGCCGTCCGTTCGATCCGGAGTGGGTGGAGAACCACGTCGACCGCGCCCTGACCCTCGCGGGGTCTGTGTCCTGAGACGCAGAAGGCCCCCGATCTCTCGGGGGCCTTCCGGTGACGGGTCTCAGGGCACGATGACGGCGCGACCCCGGATGCTGTTCGAGGCGAGATCCTCGTAGGCCTTCGGGCCGTCGTCGAGCGAGTACGACTCGGTCTGCACGTGGATCTTGCCGGCGCGGGCGAGGTCGAGCACCTCGATCAGCTCGGAGCGCGAACCCCAGTACGGCACGCGCACGGCGGCGTCGTAGGCGATCGAGCCGAAGCCGAGCGTCATGTTCCCGCCACCGATACCGACGATCGTGATGTCGGCCTCGAGCGCGGCGACGCTCTGCGCGAGGGCGATCGTCGGGTTCGCTCCGACGAAGTCGAACACGGCGTTGGCGCCGAGGCCGCCGGTGATCTCGCGGATCTTCTCCGTGGCGGAGGCGTCGCTGATCAGCACGTGATCCGCGCCGACCTCGGTGGCGAGGCGCAGCTTCTCGTCGTTCACGTCGAGGGCGATGACGGTGGCGCCCGAGACCGACTTCAGGATCTGGATGCCGACGTGGCCGAGCCCGCCCGTGCCGATGACGACCGCGAAGGTGCCGGCGCCGAGCTTCGGGAGCGAGTTCTTGATCGCGTGGTACGGGGTGAGCCCGGCATCCGTCAGCGAGACGTTCTGCACGGGGTCGAGGTCGCCCAGCGGCACGAGATGGCGGGCGTCGTCGACGATCATGTACTCGGCCATCGATCCCTGGCTGCCGAGACCCGGAGGACGGATGCCTTCGGCGGCGGCGTTCGTGCAGTAGTTCTCCTTGCCCATCGAGCAGTTGTGGCAGCGACCGCAGCCCCAGGGCCCGTAGACGGCGACGGCATCCCCGACCTTGAGCGTCGAGTCGACACCCTCGCCGATCTCGTGCACGATGCCGGCGCCCTCGTGACCGAGCGTCAGCGGCAGCGGGTAGCCCTGCTCGAGGTAGTCCTTCTCGGGGAGTCCCATGACGTAGTCGTCGGAATGGCAGACGCCACCCGCGGTGATCTTGAGCAGCACCTGACCGGGGCCGGGCTTCGGAATCGGGATGTCGACGACCACCGGGGGCTTGCCGATCTCGACGTAACGGAGGGCTTTCATGTACTTCTTCTTCCTGGCATCCGAGAGGTCTGCCGCGCGGTGCGGAGGCGTGGGCTCTCGAAACCGTCCCTTCCAGTATCCGCCCGTTACGCGTCGATCCAGTCGCGCATGTCGCTCCACACCGACGTCAGAGCATCCTCGAGCGGGATGTCCTCCGGCCCCTCGAGCCATCTGTCCATCGCGAGGTCGAAGCAGGTCACGGCGACGGCCGCCAACGTGTGCGACTGCTGAGCGTCGATGCCGCGCGCGGTCAGGGACTCTTCGATCGCCCGCCCGAGGTAGTGGCTCCGCAGGAGGTCGCGCTCGCGCAGCGCGGGTTCGCTGCGGACGATATTGCGCCGACGCGCGATCGGCTCCCGCCAGCCGTGGATGCCGCGGCACGCCGCCGTCAGCCCCGCCCGCACCATGGCCGCACCGCTGCTCTCCGCCGGGACGGACTCCATGAAGTCGCTCACGGCCTGGGGAAGCTCACGATCCCGGAGGAACAGGACATCGCGCTTGTCGGCGAAGTGGCGGAAGAAGGTACGAGTGGTCAGCCCCGCTGCGGCGGCGATCTGCGGGACCGTGGTTCCCGCGAAACCCTGACGCTCGAACAGCGACATCGCGGCGGCTTCGAGCCGCAGCGCAGCATCCGGTGACCATCGGGGCATGCAGCCATGATGTCATGCCATGCCATCAGGTGTACTGTGATGACACGAGATGTCATCAATCGCGGAGAGCGGATGGGTATGAGCAAGAACACGGCGGCGTGGATCGATTCCCCGTATGCGGATCTGACGATTCGAGAGGCCCCGATGCCCGCACCCGGGCCGGACCAGTTGCTGATCGAGGTGCGCGCGCTGGCGGTGAACCCCCTGGACGCGATCATCCAGTCCAACGGGACCGTGATGTACGGCTGGCTGCAGTACCCGGTGATCCTCGGCGAAGACGTCGCGGGCATCGTCGTCGAGACCGGAGCGAAGGTCGACGGCTTCGCCCCCGGCGATCGCGTCGTGGCGTACGCGATGGGCTTGGAGAAGGGACGAGACGCCGTATCCGAGAGCGGGTTCCAGAAGTACGTCGCCGTCGACGCGAGCCTCGCCGCCGCCCTGCCGAATGCGATGGCCTTCGCGGAGGCGGCCGTTCTCCCGTTGGCGCTGTCCACGGCGGCGGCGGGTCTCTTCGAGGCCGGCCAGCTCGCGCTGGACCACTCGCACCTCGGCGACGCCGTCCCCCGCGAGGAGGTCGTCGTGGTGTGGGGCGGCGCGACCGCCGTCGGCGGCAACGCGATCCAACTCGCCCGAGCGGCCGGCTACCGCGTCATCACGACGGCATCCGCGCATAACCACGACCGGATGAGGCGATTGGGTGCGGAGGCGGTCTTCGACTATCGAGACCCGGATGCCGTCGATCGGATCATCGAAGCCGTGAACGGGTCGGTCGTGGCGGGTGTCCTCGCGATCGCCGTGGGGTCGGCCGAACCCTGCCTGAGGATCGCGCGCGCGACCGGTGCCCGGAGGATCGCGATGGCGAGCCCGCCGGTCTCGTTCTACGAACAGCCGCGCAGAGGCGGCCTCTCACTGGTGCGGATCCGCCTGTTCGCGCGCCTGGGAACGCGCACGGCTCTCCTGCAATTGCGGAGCCGCTTGCGCGGGATCAGAGCCACGTTCATCTGGGGAAGCGCCATCGCCGCCTCCCCCGTCGGACCGGCGGTGTGGGGCGCCTATCTGCCCACGGCTCTCGCGTCGGGCGCTCATCTCCCCTACCCGGAGGCTCGCATCGCCGGGGACGACCTGTCCGCGATCCAGGGAGCGATCGATGCGCTCCGCCTCGGAGTGTCCGCGAAGAAGCTCGTCGTCTCCCTCGATCCGACGGCGACGGGGTCCTGACCGGCAGGTCAGAGAGGTCGTGCGGCAGCCCTCCGTCGCGCTCAGCGGATGAGAGAACCCAACGCCCGCCGCTGTCAGGCCGACTCTCAGGCGATGCCGGACGTTCCGAGCAACGAGCCGAGAGCGAACGTCGCGGCGAGAGCGAGCGCCCCTCCGATCACGACCCTGACCGTCGGCCGGCCCGCAGGGTTCCCGCCGATCCTCGCGCTCACGAACCCCGTCAGCGCCAGCGCGAGCAGGACGACGATGAACGTGATCGGGACGCGCAGGTCGACGGGCGGCAGCAGGATCGCCAGCAACGGGAGCAACCCACCGATAGTGAAAGCAAGAGCCGACGCTCCAGCCGCAGCCCACGGGCTCACCACGTGGTCTTCGGTCATTCCGAGCTCTGCTTCGAGGTGCGCGGTGAGGACGTCGTGGGCGGTCAGCTCTTCCGCGACCTTGCGTGCTGTCTCCGGAGTGAGCCCCTTCGCCTGGTAGATACCGGTGAGCTCTTCGAGCTCCGCAGCGGGATCATCGACCAGCTCCTGGCGTTCCTTCGCGATCAGCGCCCGCTGGCTATCGCTCTGACTGCTGACCGAGACGTACTCGCCCAGCGCCATCGAGACCGCCCCACCGACCAGCCCTGCGATACCCGCCGTCACCAGAGGCGCGAAATCCGTCGTCGCCCCGGCGACACCCACGACGAGCGCAGCAACCGAGACGATGCCGTCGTTCGCGCCGAGCACTCCGGCGCGCAACCAGTTCAACCGCCCGCTGATGCCATCATCATGCGGCTCATCGGGGTGGCCACCGACCGGCTCGACGTCGTTCATATCGGTAGCTAAGCAGCGTCAGGGGTGCTCCGCCAGAAGGGGCGAGCGGCGATCGACAGCGACGGGAGCACGACGTTCGACTCCGAACACGGAAAAACCCCCTCACGAGGAGGGGGTTTCCATGGCGGTGACGGTGGGATTTGAACCCACGGTAGGGGGTTACCCTACACAACTTTTCGAGAGTTGCACCTTCGGCCGCTCGGACACGTCACCGCGGACAAGCTTACGACACCGCGCGCCCGCGCGCGAATCGAGACGGCTCACCAGCGCCCTCACCAGGCGGCGGCGACCTCCGCGTGCGTGTGCAGGATGCCCTCGGTCGATCCGGCCGGGGCGCGGCCGATGCCGCACTCGGTCGCGACGCCGAACGTCGGAACGTACGTCCGGGCGGCGGCGATGCGGCGCTCCGCGCCCTCGGCGCCGTCTTCACGGTGCACGAGTCCGAGGTACAGCTCGTTCACCGGCAGCAGGTCGGCGAGCGGGGCGAAGTACGCCTCGTCGTCTCGGTCGATCGGCACCGGCAGGTGCAGCCACGTGAACGCGCGATCGGATGCCTCGGCCACCGCGTTCGCATACGCCACGAGGTGCGAGGTGTCGGTCGGCTCGAAGAAGTGGTGCTCACCCGCATCGCCGTAACAGAGGTGCACGCCCACCTCGACGTCGGCGGGCACGGCGTCGACGAGCGTCGCCAGCCGCGCGACGAGTCCGGTGAAGACGTCGCCGTCCCACCAGGCATCCATCAGCGCGCCGTAACCGGACGCACCCTCGATGATTCCCATCTCGCTCGCGACGTCCCACTGGATCGCGAGGTCGCCGTGCGGGATGGCCTCGGCGATCTCGTCGAGCTCGCGCAGCATCGCGGCGGTGTAGTAGACCTCGAACGCCTCGCGATCGGCGCCCTGGAAGAACGACGAGATGACCGCGAGCGGCGTCGGCAGCGCGACCTCGAAGCGCGTACCCTCGGCGATCACGCCCTCCTCGCGCAGACGGCGGAACACCTCGTACGACTCGATCGCCGCCGACGCATAGCCGAGCGGAGGGATCGCGATGGTCGACGGGTCCACGCCCTCGGCGAGGCGCAGCCCGCGAGCGTCGATCCCCGCACCGAACGGGATCGGCTCGTCACCCACACGCTCGATGCCCTCGGCCTCGCCGAGCACGTCGGGCTGGAACATGATCCAGTGGAACCGCTTGCCGACCTCGCCGTCGGGAATGCGTCGGAGGCGATCCCCGAGCAGCTCCGATGCCGTGCGCATCGTCGTCTCGGCGTCGTCGAAGTTCACACTGCCCACGAGAAGGGCGCCCTGTGGCTGCGTCATGACCTCAGGGTAGCCGCGGCATCCGACATCGGTCCCGTCCGGTTAAGCACGGTGAGGTCCCCGGCGGGCGCCGGACCGCCAAGTTAGGATGGCCTCAGGGAAACCGAAGGAAGGATGCACCATGGCATTCATCACCTCCGATGCTCTGGCCGAGACCGGATACGTCGTGCTCGACGACCACGATCAGGCCGCCGACCCCACCGAATGGCTCGACCTCGAATACATCCCCTGGCGGTCCTCCGGCATCACCCGCTTCGCCCCGCTGGCCAGCTACGCCGGCGACCTCGAGTGCAACGGCTTCTGGAACCACACTCCCCCGCGCACCGACAAGCACGGCGTGTGGGTCGAGCCGCAGGTCGCGCTCGCCCCGACCCTGCAGGCGCGGGCGCTCGCGCCGGGCGCCGCGGTCGGCCGCTGCCGCGTGATCGAGCTGCAGCCCAACGAGTACGCCGACGCGGTCTACAACCTCCACCAGGACGACAACAACCGCCTCAACGACGAGGGCACCGGCTGGGTCGTGCGCGGGTACTACAACCTCACCGACGACCCCGACTCGATGCTCATCCTGCGCAGCGACCGCTTCGACCCGGCCACCGAGATCCGGCTGCCCCTCAGTGCGGGCTCGCGCATCATCGTCGACACCCAGCGCTTCTGGCACGCGGTGTGGCACCGCGGCAGCGCCCCGCGCTACGCCCTCATCACCTCGTGGACCTCGGGTCCCGAACTCGACGCCTACATCGCCGCGAACCACGGCGATCCGCACCCCGCGACCGTCGACCTCGACCCCGCGTTCGTGGACGCCGCGCAGGTCGAACTGCACCGCCGCATCGAGGAGCGCCGCCGCGCCTTCGAGGCGCAGGGCATCGTCATGGAACCCCCGACGCCCCTGCACATCTGACGCTGCGCCCTTCGTCACCTCGGTTCCTGAGCGAGCGCAGCGAGACGAAGGGCCGCCCATCCGCTCATCTGCACGGACAGGCCCCGTCTGCACGACCGTATGCCGCATCTCGCCGTGCAGACGTGATCACTCCGTGCACGTGAGCGCGGCATCCGCTCGCCCCCCGCTCATCGCGCCATCCCCCGCATCCGCAGGGAGAAATGACACGTGCAGGAAGATCGGCCGATTCGCCCTGCACATGTCACTTCTCCCTGCAGGTGGCCGGCCCGACCGGTCGACGGACGGATGCCGCGGCGCCCGCGCACGCGCGACCCCTCAGACCGTGCGCCCACCCTCGAGCCGCACGACCCGGTCGACCGACCCGGCGGGCGGTGCGATGTGCGAGATCAGCAGCACCGCCTGCTCCCCCGCGGCGCCGAGCAGGTCTCGCAGCAGGGCGTCGGAGGCATCCGGATCGACACCGGCGGTCGGTTCGTCGAGCACGAGCACCGGGAATCCCCGCAGCAGCGCGCGCGCCAACGCCAGCCGCTGCGCCTGCCCGCCCGACACGAGCGCACCGCGGTCGCCGACGCGGGCATCGAGTCCTCCGCGCTCCTGCACCCACTCCGCCAGCCCGACCCGTGCGAGCACGGCGAGCAGTTCGTCGTCGGTCGCGGTGTCGCGGGCGAACAGGAGATTCTGGCGGATGTCCTCGTCGAACAGCTGCGGGCTCTGCTCGCACAGTCCGACCACGCTCCGCAGCGCGGGCCCCGCGAGCGACGACGCATCGACATCGCCGACGAGGTACGAACCCTCCGCCCGCAGGAAACCCACGAGCACCGCGGCGAGCGAGCTCTTGCCCGCGCCGCTGGGGCCCGCGACGAGCACGCGCTCCCCCGGCTCCAGGTCGAGAGACACCCCGCGCAGCGCCGGAGCACCGCCGGGCCAGGATGCCGTCACATCGCGCAGCCGCAGCGCGGGAACGCCCGTCGGCGCCGCGTCGTCTCCCGCGTCGGAGCGCAGCTCGACCGGCATCCGCTCGGGCAGCACGTCGACGATGCGCGCCGCGCTCGACCGCACGCTCCGCCAGGATGCCGCGGCGATCGGCACCGCCCCGAACACCTCGAACACGACCATCGGCACGAGAACGACGACCGCCAGCCAGGGGCCGTCGATCGCGCCGGTCGCCAGGCCCGGCGAGGCGGCGGCGACGGCCCAGACGGATGCCGCACCCGCGACAGCCGAGACGACACCGGCGGCTGTGGCCTGCGCGAGCGAGGCGCGGGTCACGACGCGGCGGAGCGCGGCATCCGCTGCCGTCACCCGTTCGCGCGCCTGCGGCTCGGCCCCGTAGGCGAGGAGCACGTCGAGGCTGCCGAAGTAGTCGACGAGTGCGGCCGAGAGGTCGGCGCGACGATCCGAGACGAGGGCCTCGGCGCGCGAGCCGAACAGCCACCCCATCCCGATCGCGGCGGCGCCCGCGACGATCAGGCAGGCGAGCAGGGTGAGGGCGGCGATCGGCGAGACGAACGCGATGAACACGACCGCGCCGACGGCCACGAGCCCGGAAACGCCCAGCGGCTGCACGACGCGCAGGGGCAGGTTCTGCAGGTTCTCGACGTCGTCGACGAGCGCCGAGAGCACCTTGCCGCGGTCGGTGCGGCCGAGTCCCGCGGGCGAGAGCGGGATGAGGCGGCGCACCATGTCGGCGCGGGTGGTGGCGAGCTGGCGGAGCGCGGCGTCGTGTCCGCTGAGACGCTCGAGGTAGCGGGTGACGGCACGCGAGACCGCGAAGAATCGCACCCCGACCACCGCGATCGACAGCGGAACGAGCGAGTCGACGATCGAGGCGCTCACGATCAGCCAGCCGCTCACGGCGAGCAGGCTCACGGCCGCGGCGGCCGACAGCATGCCCCAGATCAGACCGGGCGTGAAGCGGCCGAGCGGCGGCTGCGCGAGACGCAGCACCTCGCGGATGCGCGCGGCGCGGCCGGCATCGGCGCGGCCGGCGTCCGGGCGACTCGTGTCGGGGCGAACGGCGGCGCTCATGCGTGCACCCCCAGTGCGACGATGTGGTCGGCGATCTCGCGGGCCGTGCGACGGTGCGAGACGAGGAGGATCGTGGCCCCGGCATCCGCCCGCTCGCGCAGCGACGACCACAGGCGCTGCTCGGTGTCGGGATCGAGGGCGCTGGACGGCTCGTCGAGCAGGAGCACCCGACGCGCGTCGCCGGCCTGCCGGTAGAGAGCGCGCGCGACGGCGACGCGCTGCGCCTGTCCGCCCGAGAGACCGTTGCCCTGCACGCCGAGCTCGAGTTCCGGATCGAGGTCGGCGCACGCCGCGTCGAGCGCGCCGCGCACGCGGGCCTCATCGGGCTCGGCATCGCCGAGCGACACGTTCGCGGCGATCGTGCCCTGCATCAGACCGGGTGTCTGGCCGGCCCACGCCGTCCAATCCGCCGGCGACAGCTCCCGCACGTCCACCCCGCCGAGCGTCGCCGCGCCCTCGAACGCCACTGCTCTGCGCAGCGCCGCGAGCAGACTGGTCTTGCCCGACCCGCTCGGCCCCTCGATCAGAGTGATCGTGCCGGGTTCGGCGGCGAACGACACCGGCGGCAGATCGCGCACGCGCAGGTTCTCGACGGTCAGGGCGGCCGGGGCATCCGTACCCAATTCAGGAAGAATGCCGGAAACGGGCCCCGAAACCCCGGAATCGGCGCTGCGCCGCTCCGTTGTTCCTGAGTTGGGTACGGCCCCCGCCCGCGCCCCCGCCTCGTCGAGCACCGCGAAGATGTCCTCGGTCGCCGCGACCCCCTCGGATGCGGCGTGGAACTGCACCCCGACCTGCCGGATCGGCAGGAACGCCTCGGGCGCCAGCAGCAGCACGAACAGCCCGATCTCGAGCGACAGGTCGCCCGAGAGCAACCGGAACCCGACCGCCACCGCGATCAGCGCGACCGCGAGCGAGGCCAGCAGCTCCATCGCGAAACCAGACAGGAACGAGAACCGCAGCACCTTCATGGTCTCGCGGCGGTAGTCGTCGGCCGTGGACTCGATGCGGTCGGCGGCGCGGCGCTCGCGCCCGAACAGCCGCAGCGTCGACAGCCCCTGCACGGTGTCGGCGAACCGCACGGCGAGCCGCTGCAGCGTCTGCCACTGCTTCTGCTGCACGGTGCGCGTCGCGATGCCGATGAGGATGAGGAACAGCGGGATCAGCGGCAGGGTGACGGTGGCGATCAGCCCGCTCTCCCAGTCGAACCACCACATGATCGCGAGCAGCACGGGCGTCGCGATCGCGGTCATCACCAGCTGCGGGATGTACCGCGCGAAGTACGAGTCGAGCGCTTCGAGTCCGTGCCCCGCAGTCACCGCGAGCCCGGCCTGGTTGCGCTGCGCGAGCCACGACGGCCCGAGCTTCCCGACGGCGCGGATGAGGGCGCCGCGCAGCTGCATCCCGGTCTTCGCCGCGGCGCGCGTGCCCGCGGCATCCGAGGCGGCGATCAGCAGCCCGCGCAGCAGGGCGGTGGCGAGCAGGGCGAGGAGGGATGCCGAGACGTCGCGGCCCGCGATGGCCCCGGTGACGGCATCCGTCAGCAGCCAGGCGAAGACGATCACGACCGCCGTCTGGACGACGCCGATCAGCGCGGATGCCGCGAGGAATCCCCTCGCGGCACCCGCGTAACGCAGCAGTCTCGGGTCGACGGGTTTCACGCGTGCGCCGGAGCCCCCTCGATGGACGAGCGCGTGACGCGCTTGCGGAAGACCCAGTACGTCCAGGCCTGATAGGCGATGACGAGCGGGGTGGCGATCAGCGCCGTCCAGCTCATGATCTCCAGCGTATATTGCGTGCTCGAGGCGTTCGCGATCGTCAGGCTGTAGGCCGGGTCGATCGTCGAAGGCATCACGAACGGGAACAGCGCGGAGAACAGCATGACCACCGCGAACAGCACCGTCAGCATGCCGCCGATGAACGCCCAGCCGTCGCGGCGCACGAGCGAGAATCCGACGGCGGCGATCAGGCTGACTGCGGCGAGCGCCCCCGCACCGATCACGAGCCACAGCAGCGGAGCCTCGCGGTTCATCGCGATCAGCACGGTCCACACCACGGTCGCCGCGGCCGCGAGGATCGTGGGTCCGGCCGCGAGCTTCGCGAGACGATGGGCGTCCTCGTGCACGGGGCCGTCGGTCTTGAGGGCGACGAACAGCACGCCGTGCAGGAAGAACAGCAGCAGCGTGGTCACACCGACCATCAGCGCGTACGGGTTGAGCAGCGAGAAGAAGCCGCCCACGAAGATGTGGTTCTCGTCGAGCGCGACGCCCTGCACGATGTTGCCGAACGCGACGCCCCAGAGCAGGGCCGGCACGACCGAACCGATCACGATCATCCGGTCGAAGCCCTGCTTCCACTTCTTGCTCTCGCGCTGGTGGCGGTACTCGAACGAGACGCCGCGCAGGATCAGCGCGAGCAGGATGAGCAGCAGCGGCAGGTAGAACCCGCTGAACAACGTCGCGTACCACTCGGGGAACGACGCGAACAGCACGGCACCGGCGACGATCACCCAGGTCTCATTGAGGTCCCAGACCGGACCGATGGTGTTGATGACCTGACGGCGCGAGACGTCGTCCTTGCCGAGGAAGGGCAGCGACATGCCGACGCCGAAGTCGAAGCCGTCGAGCACGAAGTAGCCGACGAAGAAGAAGGCGACGATGAAGAACCAGAGCGTTGCGAGATCCATGGTGTTCCTTCCTCTCAGTACACGACCGACGGCAGCTGGGCCGTCTCCTCGTGGGGTTCTTCGGTGGTGTCGGGCCCCTTCTGGGCGGCCCGGATGATGAGGCGGATCTCGACGACCGCCAGCGAGGCGTAGATCGCGGTGAAGGCGATGAGCGAGATGAGCACCTCGAGTCCGCTCACGCCCGGCGAGACGCCGTCCTGCGTGGTCATGAGCCCGAACACGATCCAGGGTTGGCGCCCCATCTCGGTGAAGACCCAGCCCATGATGTTGGCGGCGAGGGCGAGCGGGAACGACCAGATCGCGATCTTCCACATCCACGGCGCGGGCTCGCGCTTGGCGTTCTTGCGGGTGATCCAGAGGCCGACGAGAGCGACGAGGGCGGCGGCGATGCCGAGGCCGATCATCCAGCGGAACGCCCAGTAGGTGACCCAGAGGATCGGGGCGAAGTCGGTGATGCCGGTGTCGGCGAACGTCGTCAGGTACTCGGCGTTCAGGTCGTTGATGCCGTGCACGCACGCGTCGAAGGAGTGCGTCGACAGCAGCGACAGCAGGTACGGCACGCGGATCGAGAACAGCTCCGAGCTGCCGTCGGGTGTGCCGAGCGTGAAGATGCTGAACGAGGCGTCGTAGCCGCAGACGGTGTTGAACGTCGCCTCCGCCGCGGCCATCTTCATCGGTTGCGCCGCGTACATCGCGAGGCCGAGCTGGTCACCGGTGAGCACGACGCCGGCGGTCGAGACGATCATCGCCCAGAGGCCGAACTTCAGCGAGATGCGCATGGTGTCGAAGTGCTGGCGACGGGCGAGGTGCCAGGCCGAGACCGAGATGACGACACCGGCGGCGAACATGAGAGCGCCGAAGATCGTGTGTGGGAAGGCCGCGAGCGCGACCGGGTTGGTCAGCAGCGCCCAGAAGTCGGTGAGCTCGGCGCGGTTCGTCTCGGGGTTGTAGACGTAGCCGACCGGGTTCTGCATGAACGCGTTGGCCGCGATGATGAAGTACGCCGAGAGGATGCTGCCGATCGAGACGCACCAGATGGTCGCGAGGTGCAGCTTCTGCGGGAGCTTGTCCCACCCGAAGATCCAGAGGCCGATGAACGTCGCCTCGAAGAAGAAGGCGAGCAGACCCTCGAAGGCGAGCGGTGCGCCGAAGACGTCGCCGACGAAGCGGGAGTAGTCCGACCAGTTCATGCCGAACTGGAACTCCTGCACGATGCCGGTGACGACGCCCATGGCGAAGTTGATGAGGAAGATCTTGCCGAAGAAGCGCGTGAGGTGCAGGTACTGCACCTTGCCGGTGCGCACCCATGCGGTCTGGAAGATCGCCGCCACCAGCGCCATGCCGATCGTGAGCGGCACGAACAGGTAGTGGTAGACGGTCGTCAATCCGAACTGCCATCGTGACAGGACCAGGGGGTCGAGCCATTCCATGGAGCACTCCTCTTTCTCAGCCTGCTGCCACGCTAACGACGGGCCTGCCGCCCTCGCGGGGCTGCGGGCCGTGAATAAAACGGATGCTCGCCTAGGCGGCGGACATCTCCGTCAGACGCAGCTGCACGGTGCAGTCCGCCGGGAGGGCGGACGTGCGCACGGCATCCGCAGAGATCGGCCCACCCGCTTCGGTGAGCACCCCCTGCATGAGGCCGAGGTGCACGCTGCAGAGCATCGGACGGTCTTCCGCGCGGCCCGCGGCATGCGGGCACGGGCTGAGATCGACGGTGAGCTGCTCGTCGTCGACGACGGGCTCGAAGCCGCTCTCTTCCAGGTGTTCGATGAGTGCATCGAGTTGATAGGTCGCGTCGCGACCGAGATCGGATGCCGCACCCGGCATGACCCGGCGCAGGAGGTCTCCGCGGCGGGCCGCGGCGCTGACCTTGTCGCGCGCGACGGGGCTGGAGGCATCCGCCATCCCGGTCGCGGCGCTGTAGAGGGTGCGGGGGCGTCCGCGGGTGGTGCGGTGCTCGGTGGCCGCGATCACGTATCCGCCCTCGATGAGGCGCTGCAGGTGCTCGCGCACGGTGTTGGGGTGCAGGCCCGTGGCCTCGCACAGCTCACCGATCGTGCGCTGCGCACGCGTCTGCACGAGGTGCAGGAGCTGCACTCGCGAGTACGTGGAGATCGGCCCGCAAATGGGCCCGGCGCTGGCCATGACTCCAGTATGGCCCGCGGGGATCGGCGGATGAAGCCGTTCGCGATAGGGATGTCGGATGCCCGCGATAGCCCGGTCGCATGGGTGTCCGAGGCCCTCGCGACCGACGCGTGCGCCGCGATGTCGGATGCCGCGGCTAGCCTGGCTGAATGGCCACCCGTCGTCCCGCCCCGCCCGCGTACGTCTGCACCGAGTGCGGGTGGACGACCGCCAAGTGGGTGGGCCGCTGCGGCGAGTGCCAGCAGTGGGGAACGGTGCAGGAGCAGGCGACGCAGACCGGCATCGTGCAGCGTGTGAGCGCGCAGGCTCCCCTGGCGGCGAAGGCCGCGCGTCCGATCACGCAGATCACCACGACCGATGCCCCTCGCCGCACGAGCGGGGTCGGCGAGTTCGACCGCGTGCTCGGCGGCGGCATCGTGCCCGGGGCGGCGATCCTGCTCAGCGGCGAGCCGGGAGTGGGCAAGTCCACGCTGCTGCTCGAGGTCGCGGCGAAGGCCGCGCACGCCGGGCGGCGGGTGCTCTACGCGAGCGCCGAGGAGTCCCCCGCGCAGGTGCGTCTGCGCGCCGAGCGCACCGGGGCGCTGCACGACGAGCTGTATCTGGCGAGCGAGACCGATCTCGCCACGATCCTGGGCCACATCGATGAGGTGCAGCCGCAGCTGGTGATCGTCGACTCGGTGCAGACCGTCTCCTCGGCGATGATCGACGGCGCGGCCGGGCAGCCCAGCCAGGTGCGCGAGGTGGCCTCGACGCTCATCCGCGTCGCGAAGGACCGTGGACTGCCGATCATCATCGTCGGGCATGTCACGAAAGACGGTCAGGTCGCCGGGCCCCGTGTGCTCGAGCACCTGGTCGATGTCGTGTGCCACTTCGAGGGCGACCGGCAGACGTCGCTCCGCTTCATCCGCGCGCTCAAGAACCGGTTCGGCCCCACCGACGAGGTCGGATGCTTCGAGATGACCGGCGACGGCATCGCCGAGGTTCCCGACCCCTCCGGGCTGTTCCTCTCACAAGGGGCGACCGAGCCCGGCACGTGCGTGGCCATCTCGCTCGAGGGGCGCCGCGCCCTCCCCGTCGAGGTGCAGGCCCTCACCGTGCCCACGCAGGCCCCGAACCCGCGGCGCGTCGTGCAGGGCGTCGATGCGGCGCGGGTCGCGATGGTGCTCGCGATCCTCGAGCGGCGCGCGGGAGTACCGACCAGCAATCTCGACGTGTACGTCTCGACCGTGGGCGGAGTGCGCTTCACCGAGCCGGCCGCCGACCTGGCGATCGCGATCGCGGTGGCCGGGTCGATCCGTCAGATCTCGGTGCCGCGCACGGTGGCGGCCGTCGGCGAGCTCAGTCTGGCCGGCGAGATCCGCCCCGTGACCCAGTCGGCGCAGCGCCGATCCGAGGCCGCGCGCCTGGGCTACGAGCAGGTCGTCGACGACCGGTCGAAGACGCTGCGCGCCGCCCTCACCGATGTGAAGGCGCGCAGCGGCGGGGGCGGTCGACGCGACGAGCGCGATATTCCGCCGTTCTGAGGACAGTGCGGGCGGGAAGCCGTCGGGAAGCCGGCGGGAAGCCGCCGAGAGCGCGGCGTCGCGCGGCTCAGGCCTCGAGCGCCTTGAGCAGCTCCTGCGGCGAGGCCTGCATCGGGTGAGGACCGGCGATGTCGAGGAACACGGTCGTGATCGGATGCGTGCCGAGGAACTTCCGCAGCCACTCGGCCGTGTAGATGCCGACGCCGGGAGGCAGGTTGTCGGGCTTGTTCTTCGCGTCGCTGAACAGCAGCAGGGCGAGGTCGCCGCTGTTCGGGTCGCGGTAGGTCCACACCTCGCCGGTGTCGAGCGGGTTGTCGCGTGCGCCGGGCTTCACCAGCGGCACGACCGTCGTGCCGTTGCGCAGCGCGAGAGCGACCGCCGCGACGTCCTGCTTCTCGAGCGCCAGTGCCAGGGCATCCGATCGGAAGTCCTCGGGTGCCGGCTTCTGCTTCGCGCTCTTCGCCTTCTTCGCTGCCATGCCTCCAGCCTAGGCGCGCGAGAAACCACATTCGCCGCGAACCATCACGTCTGGCGTGGTGTCTCGCGGCGAAAGCGACGTCTCGACGCGGGCGAAGCCTGCGGAAACGATTGGGGCCCTCTCGAGTCCCACATTGGGGACTGGGGTACTCGAGAGGGCCCTCGGATTCTCGAGCGGCGGTGTCGAAGCGCTGGGGACGCTGTAAGTCGACGCCACTGGGGATGGCATGGTGCCGCATGAATCAGAGAATCGACTTCAATGGTATCCCAAAGAACCAGCCCTGTCAGCCGTTACCGATGCATCAGAGCTTTTCGGAACAATAAACCGGGACTTATACGCTTTTCGAAGCGTTCCGAGCAGAAGACGATCGGAATCGACTCAGTAGAGCAGGATCTGCTGCGTGGATACGCTGGCGAATCCACCGATCGACACGGCCACGTGATACGACGCGCCGCCACCCGGAGCCCGCTGGCGGTTCTCCTGCTCGCAGGTTTCGACGCTCGATCGCGTGCGATCCCAGGTGACCGGATCCTTGCTCGTGACGGTCGTTCCCGCGGTGAGCGTCGCGATCATGCTGCTCGGGTTCTGCTGGCAGTCGGTCGAGCGCCACCACACGTCGGAGCCGCTCGAGACCGTGATCGACTGCATGGTCGAACCGACGTCGAGCGTGCAGTCGCTCGAGCCTTTGTTGGTGAGCGAGATCGACAGCTTCGGCAGCACACCGTCGGCGTACGATTCGGCGTCGGCGACGGCCTTCACCTCGATGTCCTTCGCCTGGCACGCCACGATCGCGGGCGCCTGCGATGCGTCCGGCACATCCTCCGGAGCCTCGTCCGGCGGAAGCTGCGGGTTGGACGCCTCGGCATCCGGACTCGCGACCGTGCCGGGCGTCGGGGTCGACGCGGTCGACGAGGTCGTCGGGGTGGGCTTCGGGGTGCTCTCGGACGCGGCCGAGGCCCACGGCTGGGCGAGCAGCAGCCACACGCCGATACCGATCGCCGCGAGCACGAGGATCAGCCCGCCGAGCAACACGATGCGCCGACGACGATAGACGGCTGCGGACTGACGGGGCATGGGTTCCAGGCTAGTTCAGGTGCTTCAGCATCCGCGTGTTGCCGAGCGTGTTGGGCTTGACGTGCGCGAGATCGAGGAATTCCTCGACACCCGCGTCGCCGCTGCGCAGGAGCTGCGAGTACACGTCGGGATCGACGACCTGCTCGCCGATGGTCGTGAAGCCGCGGCGCGTGAAGAACTCGACCTCGAACGTCAGGCAGAACAGCCGCGAGAGTCCGAGCGTGACCGCGTTCTGCTCGAGGCGGTCGACGATCGCTCGCCCCACCCCGTGGTGCAGCCAGGCGTCGCTGACGAGCAGCGTACGCACCTCGCCGAGGTCTTCCCAGAAGACGTGGAGCGCGCCGCAGCCGATCAGCTCGCCGTCGGCCTCGGCCACGACGAACTCCTGCACCGCGCCGTAGAGCACGGCGAGGTCCTTACCCAGGAGGATGCGCTGCTCGACCATCGGCTGCAGCAGATTGCGGATGCCGACGATGTCGGCGCTCCGCGCCGGCCGGACGATGTAGTCGCTCACCCCTCCAGCCTAGAACCGCCGCCTACCTGCGACCTTGACGCGGGCACAGGAAAGGGGGCGGATGCCGAAGCATCCGCCCCCTTTCAGGATTCGTGCGGGGTCACTCCCCGCTGGCGATCGCCAGGTCGGGGGTGCCGGAGATGTCGCCGCCGGTGTTGACGCCGACCGAGACCGGGCCACCCTCGCGCGGGCCGTGCTCGAACAGGAACTCCCCGTCCTTCGCGTCGACCTTCACGTGGTCGCCCGAGTCGAGCTCGCCGTGCAGGATCTTCTCCGACAGGCGGTCTTCGACCTCGTGCTGCATCGCGCGACGCAGCGGGCGGGCACCGAGCGACGGGTCGAACCCGATCTCGATGAGACGCTCCTTGGCGGCCTGCGACAGCTCGATCGTCATGTCGCGGTCGAGCAGCCGCTCGCTGAGGCGCTTGGTGAACAGATCGACGATCTGCACCAGCTCCTCCTTGTTGAGCTGCGGGAACACGATGATGTCGTCGACACGGTTGAGGAACTCGGGCTTGAAGTGCCGCTTGAGCTCTTCGTTCACCTTCCCCTTCATCCGCTCGTAGGTCGTGGCGTTGCTGCCCTCGATCTGGAAGCCGACGGGACCACCGGCGATGTCGCGCGCACCGAGGTTCGTGGTCATGATGATGACGGTGTTCTTGAAGTCCACCACGCGACCCTGGCCGTCGGTGAGCCGACCCTCTTCGAGGATCTGCAGCAGCGAGTTGAAGATGTCGGGGTGGGCCTTCTCGATCTCGTCGAAGAGCACCACGCTGAACGGCTTGCGACGCACCTTCTCGGTGAGCTGGCCACCCTCTTCGAATCCGACGAACCCGGGAGGGGCACCGAACAGACGCGAGACGGTGTGCTTCTCGCCGAACTCGCTCATGTCGAGCGAGATGAGGGCGGCTTCGTCGTCGAACAGGAACTCGGCGAGCGCCTTGGCCAGCTCGGTCTTTCCGACACCCGTGGGGCCGGCGAAGATGAACGAGCCCGAGGGACGCTTCGGGTCCTTGAGGCCGGCACGCTGACGACGGATCGTCTTCGACAGGGCGGCGATGGCCTCTTCCTGACCGATGACGCGCTGGTGCAGGGCCTTCTCCATGAAGACGAGTCGCGAGGACTCCTCTTCCGTCAGCTTGAAGACGGGGATGCCGGTGGCCTGTGCGAGCACCTCGGCGATCAGACCTTCGTCGACCACCGCGGAGGTGGCGACGTCGCCCGCACGCCACTGCTTCTCGAGGCGCAGACGCTCGGCGAGGAGGCTCTTCTCCTCGTCGCGGAGGGCGGCGGCCTTCTCGAAGTCCTGCTCTTCGCTGGCGACTTCCTTCTGCTCGCGCACCTTGGCGATCTTCTCGTCGAACTCGCGCAGCTCGGGCGGGCTCGACAGGATCGACAGACGCAGGCGTGCGCCGGCCTCGTCGATCAGGTCGATGGCCTTGTCGGGCAGGAAGCGGTCGGAGACGTAGCGGTCGGCGAGGTTCGCCGCCGCGACGATCGCGCCGTCCGTGATCTGCACCTTGTGGTGCGCCTCGTAGCGGTCGCGCAGACCCTTGAGGATGTTGATCGCGTGCGGCAGGCTCGGCTCGTTGACCTGCACCGGCTGGAAGCGGCGCTCGAGGGCGGCATCCTTCTCGAAGTGCTTGCGGTACTCGTCGAGCGTGGTGGCGCCGATGGTCTGGAGCTCACCGCGGGCGAGCAGCGGCTTGAGGATGCTGGCCGCGTCGATCGCGCCCTCTGCGGCACCCGCACCCACGAGGGTGTGGATCTCGTCGATGAAGACGATGATGTCGCCGCGCGTGCGGATCTCCTTGGTGACCTTCTTCAGGCGCTCCTCGAAGTCACCGCGGTAGCGGGAACCGGCGATGAGCGAGCCGAGGTCGAGCGAGTACAGCTGCTTGTCCTTCAGCGTCTCGGGCACATCGCCCTTGACGATGGCCTGCGCGAGGCCCTCGACGACGGCGGTCTTGCCGACGCCGGGCTCACCGATCAGCACGGGGTTGTTCTTGGAACGGCGGGAGAGGATCTGCATGACCCGCTCCGCCTCCTTCTCGCGCCCGATGACCGGGTCGAGCTTGTTGTCGCGCGCGGCCTGCGTCAGGTTGCGACCGAACTGGTCGAGAACCTGCGAGCCGCCCTGCGCGCTCGGGGTGTCGTTGCTCTGCGCGCCGACGGCGGCCGGCTCGCGGCCCGGGGCGCCCGAGAGCAGCTGGATGACCTGCTGGCGCACCTTGTTGAGGTCGGCGCCCAGCTTGACGAGCACCTGCGCGGCGACGCCCTCACCCTCGCGGATGAGACCGAGCAGGATGTGCTCGGTGCCGATGTAGTTGTGGCCGAGCTGCAGGGCCTCGCGGAGGCTGAGCTCGAGCACCTTCTTGGCGCGGGGGGTGAAGGGGATGTGGCCGGTCGGCTGCTGCTGACCCTGGCCGATGATGTCCTGCACCTGCTCGCGCACCGCGTCGAGGGAGATGCCAAGGGACTCCAGCGCCTTGGCGGCGACGCCCTCGCCTTCGTGGATGAGACCGAGCAGGATGTGCTCGGTACCGATGTAGTTGTGGTTGAGCATCTTCGCCTCTTCTTGGGCGAGGACGACCACACGACGGGCTCGGTCCGTGAATCTCTCGAACATTGTCAACTCCTTGGTTCGCACGTTCCCTGTGGGTGCGAGCGCTTGTATACCGAGAGTAACGACCGCGGATGCCGTGTATGCCCGTGTTCGCCGTCGGCATAGTGCGGTGACGCCCCGCTACGGCGCCGATGGGACGGAAGGGTTGACGCCTTTATCGAGAGTCGATATGTTAACGGGAATCGATAACAACGATCATCGATAAGGAGTGGACATGAGCACCTCGCATCAGACCCGACCGTCGCGCGGCGACCGCTGGTCGATCGCCGCCTTCTCGCTCGCCGGCGTCGCGATCGCCGCGTGGATCGGCGTCAGCGCCGTGATGCGCATCATCGTGCTGGCGGGCGGCACGAACGTGCCGGTGACGCTCGAGTTCGTCGACGGGGTCGCCGATGTCGCTCTCACCGACGGCTCGGCGACGGTGCCGATGGAGCTCGACCGCGGCATCCTCGTCGCCCCGCAGCTCACGCCGATCGCGATCGTTCCCGGCATCCTGGGCCAACTCGTGCTCATCCTCACGGTCGTGACGGTGGTCGGATGCCTGCTGCTGCTCGCGCGCAGCATCCTGAGCGGTCACGTCTTCAGCCGCCGCAACTCCGCCCTCGTCTCGATCGCCGGCATCACCGGTCTGATCGGCTTCGCGGCCGTGCGGTTCTTCGACAACATGCTCGCGAACGCCACCGTCTCGCTGATGACCGACAATCGGCTCGCGACCGCGGTGCTCACCGTCGAGCCCTTCACCTGGGTGCTCGCGTCCTTCATCGTCGCCGTGATCGCCACCGCCTTCGCCGTGGGCGATCGCCTGCAGCGCGAGAAGTCGGCGCTCGAGAAGGAGACGGAGGGCCTGGTCTGATGTTCGCCTCCGCAACCGAACTTCCGGCCGCTCTTCTGCGCATCGCCATCATCCTCATCGGTGTCGCCGTCGTCGCAGGCATCGTCGTCGTGATCGGCCGCCGCCGAAAGAGCACCACGCTCGCCCTCGACGTGACGCTCACCCTCAGCTCCTGGTGGGCACTCCTCTCCGCCGTCGGACTCCTCTTCATCGTCGGCAAGGCCATCGGCGGCGAGTTCGCCGAGATCGGCAACGCGCAGATCCCGACCCCCTGGGCATCCGATCTCCCCTGCCGGACGACCGGCGAGACGTCCGGCCCTGAACTGTGGTGCATCGGTGCGACGTCGTCGACCCTGACGATCTCGCACCCGGACGATGCCACCCGGGTGCTCGCGGCTGCGGCACAGGCCGGCACTCTTCTCTATTCCACGATCCCCGCGGTGCTGATCGCGATCGTCTGCTTCCAGACTCTTCGCGGTCGCCCGTTCAGCACCACGATCACGCGAGCTTTCGTAGGCGGCTCGATCGCGGTGCTGGTCCTGGGTACCGTGAACGACCTGTTGCCGGCAATCGCCTCGACGGTCGCTCTCCGCTCCGTTCTTCCGACCGACAACGCGCTGTACCCGGAGACCTTCCAGATAGGCGTCACACCGGTACCGATCGTCGCCGCCCTCGCCCTGCTCGCTCTCGCGGCCGTCTTCCGGCAGGGCATGCGCTTGCAGCGCGAGAACGAGTCCCTGCAGAAGGAAACCGAGGGTCTCGTATGAGCCCCGCGGAGAACGACGACGAGCTCACCGGCATCCACTGCCGCCTCGACGAGCTGCTCGCCGACCGCGGCATGACGCTCACCGAACTCAGCGCGCGCGTGGGGGTGAGCATCGTGAACCTGTCGGTGCTCAAGAACGACCGCGCCCGCGCCATCCGTTATTCGACACTGCGGGCGATCTGCGACGCGCTCGACTGCGAGGTCGGCGAGCTGCTGGTGCTGGCCGAGCGCCCCTAGAACCGGGGCGGCTGCGGCGGCGCGGGCTGCGGGGCCTGCGGGGCGAGGGGCTCGACGACGACCGCGGTGCCGTACGCGCAGATCTCGGTGAAGTTCTGGATCGATCCGGCGTCGAAGCGCATCGCGACGATCGCGTTGCCGCCGCGCTGCTGGGCCTCGGCCCACATGCGCCCCATGACGACCTGCCGCGCCTCGTACATGACCTGGGTGTACTCGGGGATCTCGCCGCCGCCGAGCGAACGGAAGCCCGCGGCGAACCCCTGACCGAAGTCGGTCGAGCGCACCGTGAGGCCCATGACCTCGCCGAGCACCTGGGTGATGCGGTAACCCGGAATATCGTTCGTCGTCACCATGAACATGAGGCCATCGTGCCAGAGCACGGCGCCATTATCAGAAAACCGGATGGGTAAATATCCCCATCCAGATATTCCTATCAATGGGCTGAGAGCCGATAACCTGGCCGCATGATGAACTTCGACCGGAAACTGCGCACCCGCTCCCGCCTGCTGCTGGCCCTGCCTGCCGCAGCCCTCGCCCTCTCGCTCGCCGCCTGCGGAGGTGCGAGCCGTCCGTCCGAGACCCAGGTCGCCGACGGACTCACCAAGTACTTCGAGGAGGCCGGCCAGGGAGACATCTTCACCGCCGACGCCGCCTCCTGCTTCGCCGGATACCTCGTCGACTCCGACCTCAGCAACGAGACCCTCAACTACCTCGCCAACGGCGAGGACAAGCAGGCCAACCAGGACGACTACGACCTGCTCCAGACGGTTCTGAAGGACAACATGGAAGAGTGCCTCGGCACGGGAGAGTGATCCTCCCCGTCTGACCTCCGGTCGGATCGACATCGAAGGATGACGGATGCTACGGCATCCGTCATCCTTCGTCATTTCCGCCCAGGGAATTCTCAGACAGACCTAGCGTTGAACGTTCTGGCGTGTATATCGGCATGCCGCAATCTGTTCTGGAGTTCCCCCGCAATGAGTACCACCGCTCGCGCGCAGAAGGCGCCTGATACCCGCGGACCGATCCGGAAGCTGCTGACGTCGTTCGGCTTCCAGATCCTCGCCGCCCTCGTCCTCGGCATCGCCGCCGGCCTCATCGGCCGCCAGCTCGGCGCCACCGCCGAGAACCCGAACGGCCTGTCGGCCACCCTCGACACCATCGGCAGTTCGTACGTGACGCTGCTGCGCGCCGCCGTCGTGCCCCTCATCTTCACCGCCATCGTGGCGAGCATCTCGAACCTGCGCCGCGTGCAGAACGCCGCCCGCCTCGCCGGCCAGACGCTGCTGTGGTTCGCGATCACCGCGTTCATCGCCGTCGTTATCGGCATCGTGCTCGGCCTCGTCATCCAGCCCGGCGCCCGCGCGGGCGAGGGCCTCGAGCCCGGCGAGCCCTACACGGTCGGCACGTGGTGGAACTTCCTGCTCGGCCTCATCCCCCAGAACTTCCTCGGCATCGGCGTGAGCAGCTCGTTCGACGCCGAAGCCGGCGCCGTCTCGTCGAGCGTCAGCTTCAACATCCTGCAGGTCATCGTCGTCGCCGCCGTCGTCGGCATCGCCGCCCTCAAGGCGGGCAAGAAGGCCGAGCCGTTCCTCGTCTTTACCGAGTCGCTGCTCAAGGTCATCCAGCGCGTGCTGTGGTGGATCATCCGCATCGCCCCGCTCGGCACCTTCGGCCTCATCGGTGCCGCCGTCATCAAGTACGGCTGGGAGAAGCTCGCCTCGCTCGGCTGGTTCGCGATCGCGATCTACATCGGTCTCGCCCTCGTGCTCTTCGTCGTCTACCCCGTGCTGGTGAAGACCCACGGCCTGTCGATCAAGCAGTACTTCTCGGGTGTCTGGCCCGCCGTGCAGCTGGCCTTCGTCAGCCGCTCGTCGATCGGCACCCTGCCGCTCACCGAGCGCGTCACCGAGCGCAACCTCGGCGTGCCCCGCTCGTACGCCTCGTTCGCCGTGCCGTTCGGCGCCACCACCAAGATGGACGGCTGCGCCGCGATCTACCCGGCCATCGCCGCGATCTTCGTCGCGCAGTTCTTCGGCATCGAGCTCAACCTCGTGCAGTACCTGCTCATCGTGATCGTCTCGGTCGTCGGTTCCGCCGCCACCGCCGGCACCACGGGCGCGGTCGTCATGCTCACGCTCACCCTGTCGACGCTCGGCCTGCCGCTCGAGGGCGTCGGGCTGCTGCTCGCGATCGACCCGATCCTCGACATGGGCCGCACGGCGGTCAACGTCGCGGGCCAGGCGCTCATCCCGACGATCGTCGCCAAGCGCGAAGGCATCCTCGACGAGGGTCTCTACAACGCGCCGCGCGAGGGCCTCCCCTTCGCCGAGGACGATGACGACGACGCCCCCGAGGCGGATGCCGGCACCACCGCCGCACCGGAGCCCGCCGCCACGCGCTGAGCGCCACCCGCCGCATCACCGAACGAGCGCCCCGTCCTCTTCCAGGACGGGGCGCTCTCGTTCGTCAGCGGGATGCCGCGGCTACGCGCGCTCGCCCGGACGGGTCGCCCCGCGGGTGTCCATGGCGAGCTCCTCAGCATCCATCGCCGCGATCAGCTCGCGCATGACCTCCTCGTCGAGGTTGCCCTTGTCGCGTTCCTCGAGGAGGATCTCGCGGCGCACCTGCAACCAGCCCTTCGACAGGGCGACGAGGTCGTCGTACGAGGGCTTGGCAACCGAGTCCTCGACCTCCTGCGCCTCGTCGGTGTCCTTCTCGACGCGGGTCATGCGCTTGGCAAAGGCGTCGAAGATCGAGAGGTCGACCTCGCCGTACTTCTCCTCCCACTCCACGCGCTTCTCGGCGAGGAACGCCTTGCCGGCCCGACGACTCTTCTCCTTCACCGCGGCGAGGGCCTTCTCGTCCTCGGCATGATCGACGTCGCTGGCGATGCCGAGGCGGCGGATCAGCATCGGCAGCGTGAGCCCCTGCAGCAGCAGCGTGCCGACGGTCACGATGAACGCGACCACGACGATCGCGTGCGAGGCCCGCTCGTCGAGGGTGGCGAGGTCGGCCGCGGCGAGCGCCGTCGCGAGCGTGACCACGCCGCGCATGCCCGCCCAGGAGATGACCGCGTTGTCCTTCCAGGTGAGCTGGAGGCCCGCCATCCGCTCGCGCACGATCTGCGTGCGCAGCTCGTCGGGGGTGTACTGGCCCCAGCGCCGCGACTGCTTCTGCCGCTTCTGGAACTCTCCCGATTCGACCCCGCGATCCCAGCGGGCGAGGCGCCGACGGTCCTGGAAGTTCGCCCAGGCGTTGGCCGGGAAGATGAACAGCGGGCGCACGAGCAGCACGACCACGAGCACGGCGCCCGAGAGCAGCAGGATCTCGCCGATCGATTCGGCGCCGAGGTCGCTGACCACGCGCGGCAGCTGCAGACCGATGTACGCGAACACGAAGCTCTCGAGCAGGAAGTCGGCCGAGAGCCAGATCGGCTTCTCCTGCTGACGGGTCGTGTAGTCGGTGCGCGGAGCGTTGAAGCCGACGTAGAGGCCCATCGCGACGACAGCCAGCACGCCCGAGCCGTTGAGGTGCTCGGCGATCGCGTAGGCGCCGAAGGGCGCGAGCAGGCCGAACGTACCGATCACGACGGGGTCGGAGATGCGCATGCGCAGTTGGTGCAGCGCGACGCCGAACACCAGGCCGATGCCGACACCCACCGCCACCGCGACGACGAACTGCCAGATGCCGCCCCAGACGCTCACGGTCGCGCCCGCGAGGATCGCCGCGAATACCCGGTACAGCGTCAACGAGGTCGCATCGTTGATGAGGCTCTCGCCCGACAGCACCGTCATGATGCGGCGCGGCAGGCCGAGCTTGCGGCCGATCGCGGCGGCCGAGACCGCATCGGGCGGAGAGGCGATCGCGCCGAGCAGCAGCGCCCCGGGAAGGCCCAGATCGGGGAAGATCCACCACGCGATCAGACCGACGGCTATCGCCGTGATCAGCACCAGCCAGATGCCCAGGCGGCGGATCTGCGGCAGGCTGCGCCGGAACCCGACGAACGAGACGTCGAGGGCCGCCGAGTACAGCAGCGGCGGCAGCACGAGGTTCAGCAGCAGGTGCCCGTCGGCACGCAGCTCGGGCACGAACGGAAGGAACGACACCGCGAGCGCGACGACCGTGACGAGCAGCGGGGCGGGCCACCCGCGCCAGCGCGCGATGGCCGCCACGACCACGGCGCCGACGAGGACGTAGAAGATCTCGGCATCCATCCGGCCAGATTAGCGCCCGCGCCGGCGTCACCCCTCGTCGAGAGCGTCGCGCAGGTCGGCGTTCCGGCCCTGCAGATCGGCGTTCTCGTCCTGGAGGTCGAGCACCCGGGCGATGCCCGCGATGTTGATGCCGTCGTCACGCAGCTGCGCCGCCCTCCGCAGGCGATCGATGTCGTCGTCGCTGTAGCGCCGGGTGCCGCCGTCGCTCCGCGCGGGCGTCAGCAGCCCTCTGCTCTCGAACAGGCGGAGGGTCGCCTCGGGCAGTTCGACGAGCTGCGCGGCGACGGCGATGCCGTAGAGCGGGGTGCGCGAATCGCGATGCGGCATCCGGTTCTCCTTCGAGACGTCGGGACTTGCGGAAGTGGCTGGATCTGTTCTATAAAAAATCTACATCAAATGATGCAGATCTTCTGCATCGGTCATCGAGCCCGAGAGGGCCGCACGAAAGGAGACACCATGGCACTCACCTTCGATCCGTTCAGTCAGCTCGACCGCTTCGCCGCGAGCGTGCTCGACTCCGTTCGCGCCCCCCGGTCCATGCCGGTGGACCTCTATCGCGACGGCGACCGCTACATCCTGCACGCCGATCTGCCGGGCGCAGACCCGGGCTCGATCGACGTCGATCTCGACGGAGCGCAGCTGACCATCCGCGCCCAGCGCACCGCCGACAGCCAGGAGGGCGTGCGCTGGCTCGCTCGCGAACGCGGCGCCGGCACGTTCCTGCGCCAGTTCACGCTCGGCGAGGGTGTCGACCTCGACAGCATCAGCGCCTCCTACGAGAGCGGCGTGCTGTCGGTCATCATCCCCGTCAGCGAGCGCGCGAAGCCGCGCAAGATCACCGTCGAATCGGCCGACCAGCGGCAGGCGATCGACGCCTGATCCTCGGGGGCGCGCGATCGCGCCTCGCGCGGTCGCGCCTCCCCGCGGTCGCCTCCCCATGCACGGATCGGTGCGAACCGTCGGTTCTGAGAGACCATGAGCGACATTTCGCACCGATCCGTGTAGCCCCCACCTCTCGTGAAAGGAACGTCATGACCACCTCCCCCGACCTCGACCGCTTCCTCGCGTCGATGGAGTACCCCGCCACGCGCGACGACCTGCTGCGCGAATCCGCGCGCGACGGGCTTCCCGCCGAGGACCGCCGGCTGCTCGCCGAACTGCCCGAGCAGAGCTACAGCGCCGGCTGGAGCATCCGCTATCGCCTGGCGCGCCGCTCACTGGCGGATGCCTTCACCGCGGCACGCACGCCGGTCGCCGCCTGACCACTCTCTGCACGATCGGGGGTGCGGCGGGAATGCCCCGCCGCTCCCCCCGGTTGCAGCAGGGGATGAATGACGTCGCACTCTCCGTCCTCGACCTCGTGCCCGTGCGCACCGGTCAGACCAGCGCCGAGGCCATCCGCGCCTCCCTCTCGCTCGCCGAGATCGCCGACCGGATCGGCTATCGCCGTTACTGGTTCGCCGAGCACCACAACATGCCGGCCGTGGCATCCACCACTCCCCCGGTGCTGATCGCCGCCGCCGCGACCCGCACCTCGAGCATCCGCCTCGGCTCCGGCGGCGTCATGCTGCCGAACCACGCGCCGCTCATCGTCGCCGAGCAGTTCGCGGCCCTGGCCGCGATCGCCCCCGGGCGCATCGACCTCGGCCTCGGGCGCGCACCCGGCAGCGACCCCGTGATCACGCAGTTGCTGCGCGGCTCGGGCGTCACCAGCGACGTCGAGCAGTTCCCCCGCCACGTGCAGGACATCGCCGCGCTCGTCTCGAACGAGGGGGCGACCGTGCGCTTCACCTCCGGCGGGGAGTACACGGTGCGTGCGACGCCCGCGGCGACCGACGCCCCCGAGGTGTGGCTGCTCGGCTCGAGCGACTACTCGGCTCAGCTCGCGGCATCCCACGGCCTGCCGTACGTGTTCGCCAACCACTTCTCGGGCGAGGGCCTCGAGCGCGCGCTCGATCTCTATCGCACGAACTACCAGCCGAGCGAGGAGCACCCGACGCCGCTCACCTTCCTGACGGTCAACGCCGTGGCGTCGCCCACCGTCGAGGAGGCCGAGGCGCGCGCCCTGCCGCAGCTGCGCATGATGTCGCGGCTGCGTCTCAACAAGCCGCTCATCGCTCTCGAGACGGTGGAGGAGGCGCTGGCCGCCGAATCGGATGCCGCGACCGATCAGATCGTGCAGGCCGCCCGCTCACGCTGGTTCGTCGGAACGGGCGAGTCCGTCGCCGCCGAGGTGCGCGAGTTCGCGAGCCGCTGGGGCGTCGATGAGGTCATGCTCTCCCCCGTCGCCGGCGCCTACGAGTCCGAACCCGCCGACTCGGCCGCGGGCCGCGCCCAGACCCTGGAGCTGGTCGCCGCAGCACTGTAGCGGTTCCCGTTCCTCTCTCATTCCCTCCCGTTCCTCTCGCGTTCCCTCCCGTCCCTCTGCGCCCGCCCTCTTCCGTGCACTGATCGGTGCAAAGCGTCGGTTCTGCCGCGCCATTCCCGACATTTCCGACCGATCAGTGCATGTCGGGGGCTGCGCGGCGGGGCCGGCGCGACGGGGGCGGCGCGGCGGGGGCGGCGCGGCGGGGCGCGTCGGGGCCGCTACGACTTCTCCTGCACCGATCGATCGAGCGGGTGAAACGCGCGCAAACGCGGAGAGAAGGCGGATGCTCGATGCCGGCGCCGCCGAGAATCATCGGGTGCGCCGCTCGAACCCTCTCCCCCGTTCGCTCCCCGACAGCTTCGGCGTGCGCGCCGCGGCGGAACGTGGCGTCGGCAGGAGTCGCCGCGACGGCGTCGACCTCGAACGGCCGTTCCACGGCATCCGCTCGCGGAGCACGCCGAGCACCCTGAAGGAGCAGGTCGCCGCATATCTGCCGCGCCTGCGACCGCGCCACCGTTTCGTGGGGCGCACCGCCGCTCACCTCTGGGGCCTTCCGCTCTCTCACGACTGGAGCGCGGCCGACCCCGTGGAGGTCGCGGTGCCGCAGGAGTGCACGCCTCCCCGCACTCGCGGCGTGGTCGGGCGGCGACTCGTCGAGGAACGCGCACGCACCTGGCGGCTCGACGGCGCGAGCGTCGTCGACCCGATCGCGACCGTCTTCACCTGCGCACGGATGCTGGGGATCGATGAGCTGACCGTGCTCCTCGATGCTCTGCTCACCTCGGCCGAGAACTATCCGGGGCGCGTGGCGGGGCGTCCCTTGCTTACCCATGACGACATCGCCGCCCGGCTCGATGAGTGGGGACCGTTCGCCGGTTGCACCCGCGTGCGTGCGGCACTCCGAGCCGCGCGCGAAGGTGTGGAGTCGCCGAAGGAGACCGAGACCCGACTACTCATCGCGCGCGCGGGCCTCCCGGAACCGAGCGTGCAGTTCGAGGTGCTCGAGGACGGACGGCTGATCGCTCGCATCGACCTCGCCTACCCCGATCTCAAGATCGCGATCGAATACGAGGGCGACGGTCACCGCACCGACAGGCACCAGTGGCGACGGGACATCCAACGGCAACGCGATCTCGAGGACCGCGGTTGGACGGTCATCCGACTGACCGAACTCGACCTGCAGTCGCCCACGTCGGTCATCATGCGCATCCGTCGCGCGATCGCCGCCGCGAAGCGCCACTGATCGGCGCGAAGACGCGCACTGATCGGTGCGAAATGCCGGCTTTCGGACGCCATAAGCGTCGTTTCGCACCGATCGATGCACGGCAAGGCACGGCGCGGCGCGCGACGGAGGTCTGGCGCACCGGCCCCGGCGGGCGTAGCCTCAGCCCTGGAGAGGAGTTCGATGATGAGCACCAGCACCACACTCGGCCTCTGGGTGGCCTACGGCCCGAACGGCGTCGTCGGCAGCATCCGTCACGACGACGAGGGCTATCGGGTGACGATGGCGGGGGCGGATGCCTCGGCCGGAACCTACCCGTCGCTCGCCGTCGCCAAGAGTGCGCTCCACGCGCGCATGCGGCCGGGCAGCGACTGGCCGAACTTCCGGGAGCACTGACCCGGGACGGACGGAGCCGGAGGGCCGAGGGCCGAGGGGGCTGAGTGGGCGCGATCCGCGCCGGAGGGGGCTCAGGCCTCGGGCTCACCCGAGACGATGCCGCGCAGCCAGTCGCGCGCCTCGACGAACACGTCGTCGGCGTAGCGATCCGGGTAGTGCACGATCTGACGGTCGGCCCGCGGGTACGACCCGAGGAACACCACGCGCGGGCTGAACCGACGGATGCCGAGCAGCGCATCCGCCATGCGTTCGTGCTCGATGTGGCCGTCGGCATCGATGACGAAACGATAGCGGCCGAGTTCGTCGCCGATCGGGCGCGACTCGATGAGCGACAGGTTGATGCCGCGGGTCGAGAACTGCTCGAGCATCTCGAGGAGCGATCCCGGGTGGTCGTGGGGCAGCTCGACGATGAGCGAGGTCTTGTCGGCACCGGTCGGCGCGGGCGGCGCGGTCGTGCGCGAGACGAGCACGAAGCGGGTGACGGCGTTGGCGTTGTCGCCGATGCCGGAGGCGAGCACGTCGACGTCGTAGTGGTTGACGATGCCGGGGGCGGCGATCGCGGCCTGGGCGGGCAGGCTGCCGTCGAGCACGCCGATCGCCGAGGCGACGTTGCTGGATGCCGGAACGTGCGAGTGCGCGGGGATGTTCGCGCCGAGCCATCCGTGGCACTGGGCGTAGGCGACGGGGTGCGCGGCGATGACCGACACCTCGTCGAGCGTGGTGCCGCGCGGGGCGACGAGCACGAAGTTCACCTTAACGAGGTACTCGCCGACGATGCGCAGACCGGGGAGGGTCGCGAGGGCGTCCTGCGTGGTGGAGACGCCGCCTTCGATCGAGTTCTCGATCGCGATCATCGCGGCGTCGCTGCGGCCCTCGAGCACGTCGGCGAGGGCTTCGCCGACGTTGTGCACGGCACGCCACTGCTGGCCTCGGGCTTCGGCGACCTGGTCGAGCGCCGCCTCCGTGAACGTTCCGGCGGGTCCCAGATAGCTGTAGGTACGGCGTTCGGTCACGCGTTTCACCTTAGCCCTCCGCGTCAAGGCTCCGACGCGAAGTTTCCTCTCGGGCCGGATCGGTGCAGACTGAACTCATGACGAGCCGTGCCGGCCTCCCCGCGGAGGAAAGTGACCTCATCGATGTCGACGAGTTGATCGCCGCCTACTACGACCGCATCCCGCGCCCGGATGTCGCCGCCGAGCGCGTCGCTTTCGGCACCAGCGGCCATCGCGGGTCGTCGCTCAGCGGCAGCTTCAACGAGGTGCACATCCTCGCCACCACGCAGGCGATCGTCGACTACCGCGCGGGCCAGGGCATCACGGGCCCGCTCTTCCTCGGTCGCGACACGCACGCGCTGTCGCTGCCGGCCGAGCGCAGCGCGATCGAGGTGCTCGTCGCGAACGGCGTCGACGTGCGCGTCGACTCCCGCGACTCGTGGGTGCCGACCCCGGCGCTCAGCCACGCGATCCTCACGTACAACCGGGCCCTCGCGGCATCCGAGGGGAACGGGGGGCGCGCCGACGGCATCGTCGTCACCCCCTCGCACAACCCGCCCCGCGACGGCGGGTTCAAGTACAACCCGCCGCACGGCGGCCCCGCCGACACCGACGCCACGGGCTGGATCGCCGACCGCGCGAACCAGCTCATCGAGGCGAACCTCGAGGGCGTGAAGCGCGTGCGCTTCGCCGACCTCGACGCCGACACGATCGGCAGCTACGACTTCCGCGACGCCTACGTGCGCGACCTCGCGTCGATCATCGACGTCGAGGCGATCCGCCGCGCGGGTGTGCGCATCGGGGCCGACCCGTTGGGCGGAGCATCCGTGGAGTACTGGGCGCTCATCAAGGAGGTCTTCGACCTCGACCTCACCGTCGTGAACCCCGAGGTCGACCCGACCTGGCGCTTCATGACGCTCGACTGGGACGAGAAGATCCGCATGGATCCGTCGTCGCCGTCGGCCATGGCCTCGCTCGTCGCCAAGAAGGGCGACTTCGACGTACTCACCGGCAACGACGCGGACGCCGACCGCCACGGCATCGTCACCCCGGATGCCGGCCTCATGAACCCGAACCACTACCTCGCCGTCGCGATCGACTACTTGTTCTCGCACCGCACGGAGTGGCCGCGGGATGCCGCGATCGGCAAGACGCTCGTGTCGTCGATGATCATCGACCGCGTCGCCGAGTCGCTCGGCCGTCGCCTGCTCGAGGTTCCGGTCGGGTTCAAGTGGTTCGTCCCCGGTCTGCTCGACGGCTCGGTCGCGTTCGGCGGCGAGGAGTCGGCCGGTGCGTCGTTCCTGCGCTTCGACGGCTCGGTGTGGTCGACCGACAAGGACGGCATCTTGCTGTGCCTGCTGGCCGCCGAGATCATCGCCGTGACGGGCAAGTCGCCGTCGGAGCGCTATGCCGAGCTCGAGCAGGCGTTCGGCTCGTCGGCCTACCAGCGGGTGGATGCTCCGGCCACGCCCGAGCAGAAGGCCACGCTCGGCAAGCTCGCCCCCGAAGCTGTCAGCGCGACGACCCTCGCCGGCGAGGACATCACCGCCAAGCTCTCGCACGCCCCCGGCAACGGTGCGGCGATCGGTGGCCTGAAGGTGCAGACCGAGCACGCCTGGTTCGCCGCGCGCCCCTCGGGCACCGAAGACGTCTACAAGCTCTACGCCGAGAGCCTGCGCGGCCCCGAGCACCTCGCCGAGGTGCAGGCCGAGGCGCGCGCGGTGGTGTCGGCAGCGCTGGGGGCTTAGCGCGGCCGGCGCTCCGGCGCTACTCACGGTCGGAGCGCGAGGCTTCCCAGGCGTCGAGGTACTTGTCCGGTAGCTGCAGTCGCGCGAACATATCGAGCAAATCGAACGCTCTCGATGTCCTCTTTCGTGTTCGACGAACGTCAGGCTCGTGCCGAGGAACCTCTGAGTGAAGCGCTGCTCCGAGACTCTGTACTGGAACGCGAGGCTCGTCCAATGCCACTCGGGCATCGCGAGTCGGAACTCCTTCACCCCGTAGAGCACCAGGCAGACCGTTTCGTCTGCGCAGTTGATGGACGTCGGTCCTCCTCGCCCATGAAAGTACGCGCGAGCCCAACAGTTGGCTCACCTTTCTCGGTCGGTTGCGGGCCGACATGATCACCCCTCGCAGCCCTGCTTCTCGGCCGCCTCACCATCGAACAACTCAAGTACTTGTCAGGCAGCAACAGTCGACAATAGGCATCGACCACAGCGAACGCCTTCGTCACATCAGCCTCGAGGTTCTCGATGAAAGACAGGTCACCAGAATGAAGTCGCTGATGGGAGCCTCGCCCTCGACGCGGCGGCTCACCCCGAGCGAGCTGTAGGGACGCTCCAGGACCACGAAGTAGAAGCAAAGCGCCTCGTAGAGCAGGAACTGAACGTAGCCCCGCTCAGGGTGGCTTTCGCTACGATGCGTAGCTAAGTACCTCGCCGTCTTTCCGAAGTGATCCTCCACG
Organism: Microbacterium sp. NPDC087868; assembly: GCF_044900755.1. NCBI lineage: Bacteria > Bacillati > Actinomycetota > Actinomycetes > Micrococcales > Microbacteriaceae > Microbacterium > Microbacterium sp. NPDC087868. The sequence goes on along the minus strand of NZ_JBJDNO010000002.1, from coordinate 858,638 downwards.
GCATCGCGGAGTTCTCTCAAACTCGAGATGTACATCTGTACCGGTGACCCCCTCAACGCGTTTCCCGAGGCGATGCTTCGTCCCAGGGTCCAGATTTGCTCGTTACGATTCCTTGGGCGCGACTGGCGCCACGGCTGCAGGCAGGTCGCGCGCTGCAAGCACCTTGCCGACAGCTCGCCATTGCGCCGCTGATTCGGCCGAAAGCGGGCCTGCAGCCGAGCGAAGTTCGCGATCAAGCCGAAGGTTCTCTCGGTGTACATTTTGTGTTCTTAGCACTAAGCCACTAACCAAAGTCGTCGAGCGTCCAGGTGTTCTCTCGTCTTGACGGTCGGCGTTCATGGTCGCACCCGTAGGCTCGCGTTTACTTAGACGCAGTCGCAACTTCCCACGCTTCGAGGTACTTATCGGGAAGGTGAAGCCGAGCAAAGTTGTCGATCACGTCAAACGCTCTCTCAACATCTTCCTGGGTGTTCTCGACAGCGCTCAGCCTCACGCCGAAGAAGTCCTGAGTGCGAGTTGTCGCGGACACCTCATACTGAAACGTGATACCCGCCCTGGGATTATTTGGCAGCCCCAGATAGAACACATCTACACCGTATAGGAGTAGCTTTACCTTTCCGTCCGCCGAGTTCATGGACCTAACACGCCCTCGAGAACCGAAGTACTCGTTAGCTTTTCTGTAGAAATCTTTGAGATCTAAGATATACATATTCGACCCTTCGGTGGCGTCATCGTAAGCGTATCCTCGTCGAAGACATAGCCTTTTTCACCCAGGAACAGATACTCGTCATTCAGGTACCCCTCGTCTTTGTCGGGGTTTTCGGTGAACTTCACGGGCAGCCTCTTGTCAACGATCTCCTGGAGGAACGGCCGGTTGTAAAGCTCGAACATTTCGGGCCTGCTCAGACCAAACCTATCCTTCGCGTCCGTCCAGAGATCTTTCGGCGAAGATGGCATGTTCGTTTCTTGATTCAGAATTGCATATCGTCAATTGGCTGAATCCGGTCAGGACGGCTCGGATACCGACTCATCCCAGGCCCGCAGATACTTGTCGGGAAGGCGAAGCCGAGCAAAGTTGTCGATAACGTCAAACGCTCGCTCGACATCTTCGCGGGTGTTCTCTACAGCGCTCAGCCTCACGCCGAAGAAGTTCTGACTCCGAGTCGTTACCGAGACTTCGTACTGAAATGTGATGCCCTCCCGCGGCGATTTCGGCATGCCCAGGTAGAACACTTCCGTGCCATACAAAACGAGCTTGGCAGTCTTGTCCTCGCTGTTGTAGGAACGCGATCGACCGCGCGAGCCAAAATAGTCGTTAGCCTTTCGACGAAAATGTCGAATATCGCTCACATACATATTATTCTCAATTCCTGGTGCTGTCGTCGTTCGACATACGAGCGAGCTCGGCGCACGCACGTGCAAGCCAATCCACCGCCTTCGTGCACAAACTCAGCAAACATCGGCCAACGCCACTCTGAGGTGAAGCCACCTCCAAGTCGCCGAATCTGGTCAGGAAGGATCAGATACCGAAGCATGCCAGGCCTGCAGATACTTGTCCGGAAGATGGAGCCGCGCAAAATTGTCGATCACGTCAAACGCTCTTTCCACATCTTCCTGGGTGTTATCAACCGCGCTCAGCCTCACGCCGAAGAAGTCCTGAGTGCGAGTGTTCCCGGACGCCTCGTACTGAAATGTGATACCCGCTCTGGGGTTATTCGGAAGCCCCAGGTAGAAAACTTCTGATCCGTAAAGAAGTAGTTGCACCGTTCCACCTGTCGGGCTCATGGACCTACTATGCCCTCGAGAGCCGAAGTACTCACTAGCTTTTCTATAGAAATCCTCGAGATCCAAGATATACATCTTCAGCCTTTCGATACAGCAGTGTAAGCGCATGCCCGATGCCGGGATTGTTGGCGTCCGTAAGCCCGTGTCCGAGTGCGCCGATGGACGAGTTCCCTGACCGCTGCCGACGATGATGCCGTTTCGGGTCTGCAGAGAGAAAGATTTGCACATCGGTTTCCGGGCAGCTCTTGATCCCGACAGCTTCTGCGCCGAAGCGCTAATCTCGGGCTAGGAGTCAAAGAGCTTGAGATACTTGCCCGGGAGAAGCAGGCGACAATACGTATCGATAATATCGAATGCGTTCAATACGCTCATCTCGTCATTTCCAATGAGCGTGAGATCACCCAGAGCAAACTGGCTTATCGACTCATTCCCGTCGATTTGACGACTAATACCAAGCCCATTATAGGGTGGATCCCCTATAATGAACCGAAAGTGAAGCGCCTCATAGAGCAGGAAACGAACATACCCCCTCGATGGGTCGTTCTCACTCGCAGCCGTTGCGAGGTACCTCGCCTTCCCTCCAAAGTAGTCTTCAGTCGCATCACGAAAGTCTCTCAAGTTGGATATATACACAATTCACCTTCCGGGCGCGGGGGTAGCAATCAGCGTGTTTTCATCGAAATCATATCCGGCGGATTTCAGGAAATCGAGTTCTTTTTTCAAGGAAAGCGCTTCCGGATGATCGCCGGGGTTTACCGTGAATCGCACCGGCAGTCGCGCTTCGGCGATCTCTTTAAGAAATGGTGCATTGTATAAATCGAACATCTGGTCGGGGCTGAGCCCGTATTTCGAGACAGTTTCCGCCCAAATATCCTTCGGTGAGGACGGCATAGGGAAGAAGCGGGTACCGAACGGATGCCGTCACGGACGATCCGGATCGGTCTGCGGCGTCACGATCATGAACGCGAGTTTCTGCGCATGAGGCGGCGGGACGGTGTACACCTCGACGACAAGGTGGTATCCATCACGGTAATAATCACGCTCAAAACTCCGCTCGCCCGGAGGGAACTCAGACTCCTCGTTCCGCTCCCACCCCTGCCCCTCCAGCCACGGCTCAAGATCATCAGCCACCTCAGACGGCGCCCGTGCACCCTCGGCCTTCAACTCGACGATCTGGTCCCAGTAGTAGTACTTCGGCCAGTCGTCGTAGTCGCTCACCTTGCGCACGCCACCGATGTTGTACGACTCCGCCGCCGGCTCGATCTCCGCCACCGGAATCTGCGCAACGATCTCACCACCCCAACCATCAGCCTGCGCGACAAACACGTTCAACTGCGCTTCCTGCGCAGCCACGCTCTCCTCCGCACTCATCCCGGCACATCCGGTCAACATCACCAGCGAGACGAGTAGACCCGCCGCAAACGAGCGAGCACGCCCGGCGAGAACACGCGGGTAACGAACGGATGCCGTCACGGGCGATCCGGGTCAGTCTGCGGCGTCACGATCATGAAGTTGATCGACTGAACGCGGGGAGGCGCCTCGGTGTATACCTCCACCACGAGGTGATAGCCGTCCCGGTAATAGTCGCGCTCGAAGCTCTCCTCGCCTGGAGGGAACTCAGAACCCTCGTTCCGCTCCCACCCTTGCTCTTCGAGCCATGGCTCCAGATCATCTGCCACGTCCGAGGGTGATCGCGCCCCCTCCGCGTGTAGCACCAACATCTGGTCCCAGTAGTAGTACTTCGGCCACTCCTCGTAGTAGTCACTCACTTTGCGACTGCCTCCCGCATTGTCAGAGATCAACTCGATCTCCGACACGGGTATCTGTTCCAGAATCTCGCCGCCCCACGCATCAGCCTGCGCGGCCATGCTCTGTAACTGATCCGCTTGTGCCACTGTTCGATTCCCCTCGCCTACCCCGCACCCGGACAAAACGGCCCCAAGAACTGCGAGAAGGAGCAGCATCTTACGGGAACGCGCTCGACGATTCACTCGTCTACCTCCTCCAAGGTCTCTGACGAGATGATCTCATCTGGCCTCAAGTCCTCGGCTCCTGCACCAGCAATACTTGTCGGCACTCGCCCGCGCGAGCGGTTCCGCTCAAAGAGGCCGTCCTCGTGGAATAGAGACACCGGCTCGCCCATCACAGCGCCCGTGATGTTCCACATTGATGTGCTCCATCAACCATCACGGGCGCGAAGCCACCGCGAAGCTCGACATCGTCAGGGTGATACAACGACACTGGTTTACCTTCGACCACCCGCGTGATGTTCCACATCGATGTGCTCGTAGGCTCAAACACAGACGAGTGGCTCGGCACGGGCCCGTGCTGTAGCTGCGCGACGATTTCCGCGCCCCAACCTTCAGCCTGAACAATCATCTCCCACAACTGTTCGTCCTGCGCTGCCACCTTCTCCTGCGCTACGAACTCGCCTAACTGTGTTCTCTGCACCACCTGTTCTTTCGTGCTCGATCCGCATCCGACAAGCATCAACGAGGACGCGATGACGGCAGCTAGTAAGGCAGCGACCGGACGAAGAAGAATCGGATTAGGAGAGGACACAACTCAAGCGCGGTCTGGATCAGTTTGGGGCGTCACGATCATGAATCTCACCTTTTGAACGTGAGGCGGAGGTGTGGTGTAGACCTCCACGACGAGGTGGTAGCCATCCCGGTAATAGTCCCGCTCAAAGCTCTCTTTGCCGGCCGGGAACTCATTGTCTTTGTTTCGTTGCCAGCCTTGCTCTGCTAGCCACGGCTCGAGGTCGTCAGCGATCTTGGTGGGCGTTCGGACGCCCTCCGACTTCAACTCGACGTTCCGATTCCAGTAGTAGTACTTCGGCCATTCCTCGTAATAGTCGCTCGCTTTGCGCACTCCGCCGCTTGGGCTCGCCTCCGACTCGGGATCGAGCTCCGACGCCGGGATCTGCGCGAGGATATCCTCGCCCCACTCGTCTGCCTGAGAGATGAACTCGTCCAGTTGTTGCTCCTGAACCACTACCTTCTCCTCCGCACTCATCCCACCGCACCCCACCAACAACGCTGCACAGACCAACGATGCAACGATTGCACTCTGCTTTCGTAATCGATCACTCATTATTCGATTTCTTCCAGTGTCGTCGAAGAGATGAGCTCCTCCGGCGCCGCAGCGCCGCTGTCTGGATCCACATAGCTCCGTGGTACGCGTCCTCGGGTACGGATACGCTCATCCGCATGGTACAGCGAGACTGGGTCCCCTTGGACCGCGTTCGTGATGTTCCTCATTGACGTGCTCCCTGGGGTGAATACCGTTGAATGGGTGGCAACTAATCCAGGGTTCTTGCTCTCGATGGTTCCGCTGGTTGGATCGTCGGCATCGAGATAGCCAGTCTCCAGTCGCGTGACACCATCTGTTGTCAATGGATTGGTAGGTCCATGCCCCAGTCCCAGCCCGACGAGTCCTTGGTTCCACCCAACGACGGCATCGTTGCGCGCCTGCAGCGCGAAATGGGGGACATCCTTCGTTTTGGGAAAGTCTTCGATGCCGTCGACGTTATGCCCAAGACCGGCAGGAGCGACGTAAACCACACGGTCGGCTTTCAGGCCCAGGTATTCAGCTCCTCCGAGGACCGGGGCGCCATAGCTATGTGCCACCGGCACGACATCAACTCCGGCCGGAAGCCGAAGACTGTTGACGAATGCGGCCAGTCGTGGAGCAGCAACATCTGCATATCCCTGTTGCGCGGGCGGCAAGATCTGACCCAACATCGGGTCGAACCGGGGCATCGGCGCGCCGTGCCAAACGAAATAGCCGGACTTGTCTCCAGACTCCTTCATCAGATCATCGCCGAGGTTGATTTGATCCGTAAACCCCGCAAGTCGGGAGTTTGTGCCTGGGATCACGACCCCTGTTTGGTCCATCCACGCAGGGACGTCGCCTGTGGTGGGGTCGAGTGCGCCCTGGAACGTGATGTAGCTGTCTCTCAACGGATTGAACCCGACGACAATCACGCCGCGCTGATCACGCTCTACGCCGTTCTCGTCAAAGACCTTGTAGACACCGAGGGTCGGCTTGCCATCGGAGTCAAGATACTTCTCGTTGCGGTCTCCGAGCATCGCGTCGATGCTCTTCACCTCGTTCTTGAGGTCGTCGATCGTGCGCCCCATGGCGTGTGTATCAGTTCCTTTGTCCCAGAGGCCGAACAGCTCGATCTGCTTCTCCAGTTCGGCACGGTAAGCCTTCGCCGTGATCGCGTTGGCGGTGTTGCGATCGCGAAGCGGGATGCCTTCAAGGTTGCCGATCAGCATCGGGTAGTCAGAGATCAGCGCCTCGCGCTGCTCCGACGTCATTGCATCCCACACAGCGCGGATCGCCGCAGGGTCTTTGAGCCCAGCGAGATCCACCGCCGATACCGATCGAGTGGTGCCGTCGGGCATCGTCACGGATACCGAGACGCCAGCAGACAGGTGTGGCACCGCGGGCATGGCGTTTCGCGCCGCGCTGTATTGGGCAAGCGATGACTGGATGCTGGTCGCAGCTGTCGAGTCGATGCCCCGACGCTCCTCGTCCAGCGCAGTAAGTCGCTGCTGCGAGGCAGAGACCGCCTCTTCGGCGTGATCGACCGCCCTTGCGAGGCCGCGGCGTGAACGCATGTAGTCGTCGTCATCGTCGCTGGTGCGGTCGTAGGCATCCAGCGTGTCTTGCTTGGACATCACAGTCGCCTTGGCCTCGGCGAGTGTCAGGCGCTCGCTCCTCGTGCGAGTGGCGATGTCTTCCATCTGGCTGCCGAGGCTCTCTGACGCATCACCCCACGATTGGTCAGACAGGTGGACGAGCTCAGCTGGTGCTTGCGCGGCCTTCACGACGATGGCCAGGCGATCGAGCGATGCTGCTTGGCCCGATTGATCCCCCGCCAACAGATCGTAAGTACTGACCAGCTTCGTCCGAACGTCGGCGGCGAGCGTCCGTCCGCGCAGGTTGGCACCGACATCGCGCACGGTACCGGAGTTGCCGGCGAGCGCTACGTCTCCTTCAGTCATCGCGTACTCCTATGCTCCAGGCACTTGTGAGGCGATCTGCGCATCAAGGAGCTTGAACAGATTGATGAGTTCGGTGCATGCCTTGCTCTGCCCGATCATCACCTCGCCCATTGCTTTCGTCGTCGCGTTTCGCTCTGTGAGCGTGCTCGTATGGGCACTATCGGGGCCGGAGGCCCCGGATCCGAGATCACTTGGAACCGCACCCTCGGCGCTCACCGCAGACGCAGCCGTCGACAAAGCCGAGGCTGCAGCCTCCAGTGATCCGTAATCCACTTTCATCGCTCATCCCCCCCATTTCGAGCGAGGCGTGCCTCAGAGGTGCACCACTGGGCGCACCCGAGAGACACGCCTCGTCATCGACGGCGCTCGATCGCGATCAGTTGATCTTCGAGGCGATCTGGGAGTCGAACTCGCGACCCGCGTTAGCCGTGCCGCTGATGAACGCCGAGATCTCGGTCAGCTGGGCGATCACGGTGTTCGCGCTCTGCGTGTAGCGCGTGTAGGCATCGTTGAACTTTCCCGACGCCTGGTCGGTCACGAAGCCCGAGGCCACGAGCCCCTGGATCTTCGTCTGCATACCCTGCAGCTTCTGCGTGATCTCTTCGCGGCCGGCGTCGAGGTCCTTCGCCGCCGCGTCCATCTCGTCGTAGCTGAGCTTCACATTCGCCATGACAACATCCTCCGATTTCTCGGCACGAGATGATTTCTCGCGCCCCCGATCGGTTACATTAGCCGAACGCGTTCGCAAAATCGCCAATTCTGGCGATATACCAATTCGGGACGCGGCCGACAGGGGGGTCTGTGAGGCTCAAGTTCACGCTGCTCGAAACCGGGCAGGACGGTCAGAATCGCGCGCGCGACATCGTCGTGACGGCCGACGTCACCGCGACGGTCGCCGACCTCGCCCGCACCGTCATCCGCGCCGGAGCGGGCGACGGACGACTACTCCCGCATGCCCTCGACCGGACGGCGTCGCTGACGATCCTCGTTCACCGTCGCGGCGGGAGGGCCGTCGTTCTCGACCCCGCCGATCCGATTGGTATATCGGGCGTGCAGGCCGGAGCGGTTATCGAGGTAATTCGCGAGCAGGACGCCGGAAATGCGGAGCGAATGGTCGAGCCAGCAGGATATATCGACGTTCTCGATGGGCCGCAGTCCGGTGCGCGATATACCATTATTCAGGGCGAGAACGGTATCGGCCGCGAGCGCACGAATCGCGTCGAATTGCATGATCGCAGCGTCTCCCGGCACCACCTCGAGATGACCGCGTTCGGATCGATCCGCAGCGTGCGAGACCTCGGCTCCGCCAATGGCACCGACCTCGTCACGGCATCCGGAGAACTGCATCGCCTGACGGCCCCGACCCACCTCTCGCACCCCACCGTGCTGCGCCTGGGCGACGTGCACCTGCGCATCCATCCCGTCGCCACCGGTGGACCGGGCGCTCCCCGGGCCCGCGCGACCGTGCGCCATCAGCGGTCTCCCCGGGTCGATCCCGTGCATGCGCCGACGCCGCTCGAACTACCCTCGCCGCCCACCCCGGCCGAGCCCTCGCGCTTCCCGCTCGTCGCGATGGTGGCGCCTCTCGCCATGGGTGCGGCTCTCTTCGCCGTCACCCAGTCGGCCCTCAGCATCGCCTTCGTCGCGCTGTCGCCGCTCATCATGATCGGCAGCTGGCTCGACGGCCGCGTCGGACAGCGCCGTCGGCTGAAGAAGCAGCGTCGCGAGTTCACCGAAACGCTGGCGACCGTGCGCGACGAGGTGACGCGACGCCACGAGGTCGAGCGCCCCGCTCGCCAGCAGGAGAGCGTGCCGCTCGCCGACCTGCTCGCCGCGGCTCGCGACCGCACTCCGGTGCTCTGGACGCGACGGTCGGAGCATCGCTCCTACCTCGAGATCCGCCTCGGCAGCGGCGAGCTGCCCAGCCGCACCGTGCTCGACCTCCCCTCCCGCGGATCCTCCACCACCGAGGACTGGGCCCAGGTCGAAGACGCCCACACCGCGCTGTCATCGATCGCCGACGTTCCGGTTCTCGAACGCCTCGACCTGAGCGGGTCGCTCGGCATCGCCGGAGAGGGCGTCTGGGCCGACTCGATCACGCGCTCGGTGCTCGTGCAGCTCTTCGGGCTGCACTCCCCGGCCGACGTGGTCTTCACGGCCTTCCTGCCCGACGCCGAGACCAACGCCCAGACCAACGCCCAGACGAACGCCCAGACCCACGCCGGTGCGGATGCCGTGACGGGCAGGCACGCGGAAGCCGACTGGGACTGGCTCAAATGGGTGCCGCACGCCGATTCGGTCTACAGCCCGATCCGCACCCCGCACCTCACGGCGACCGCACGCGACCGGGCGCTCCTGCTGACGGAACTCGAGGGGATCATCGCGACCCGCACGGCATCCGCCTCGTCACGCACGATCCGATCGCGGGACCAGTCCCAGGCATCCGACACCGACTCCCGACTCGCCGCCGTGCAGAAGCAGCCGCTGCTGCCCACGATCATCGTGCTCGTCGTCGCCGGCGACGACGACGCGGAGCAGGACCTCACCCGCCTCGTGGGCCTCGCCGAGGACGGACCCGACGTCGGCGTGCACGTGATCTGGTCGGCACGCTCGATGGCCGATGTCCCGGCCGCCTGCCGTACGACCGTCGACGCGACCACCACGCCGACGACCGCGCATTTCGTACGCTCGGGAACCGTCGTGACGCTCGACACCGTCGAACGTGTGGACGTGCCCGAGGCCGAGGCTTTCGCCCGCAGTCTCACTCCCGTCGTCGACGCCGGCGCTCGAGTCCTCGACGAGAGCGACCTGCCCCGGAGCGTGAAGCTCGCCGACATCGATCGGCGCAACCTGCTCGACGACCCCCGCGAGGTCATCGCCGGCTGGGAGAGCACCGACTCGCTCACGAGCCGCTGGACGCCGGGGGCCGAGCGCGACCCCGGCACCCTTCCCGCCCGCATCGGCCAGAGCGATGCCGGAACCGTCGAGATCGACCTGCGCACCCACGGCCCTCACGCCCTCGTCGGCGGCACGACCGGTGCGGGCAAGTCGGAGTTCCTGCAGACGTGGATCCTGTCGCTCGCCGCAGCCTATTCCCCCGACCGCGTCACCTTCCTGCTCGTCGACTACAAGGGCGGAGCGGCCTTCGCCGACTGCGTGGCCCTGCCCCACACCGTCGGCCTCGTCACCGACCTCGACCAGCACCTGGTGCGCCGCGCGCTCACGTCGCTGCGGGCCGAGCTTCGTTACCGGGAGGAGCTCCTCAACGAGCACGGCGCGAAGGACCTCGCCGGTCTCGAGCGGCGCTCCGAGGTCGCCGCCCCGCCCCTCCTGCTCATCGTCATCGACGAGTTCGCCGCCCTGGCGAAGGAGATCCCGGAGTTCGTGGACGGCGTCATCGACATCGCCCAACGCGGGCGCTCCCTCGGACTGCACCTCATCATGGCGACGCAGCGTCCCGCCGGTGTCATCGGCGACAACCTCCGCGCGAACACCAACCTCCGCGTCGCGCTGCGCATGGCCGATGCGAGTGACAGCAACGACGTCATCGGAATCGCGGATGCCGCGCATTTCGCCCCGGAGACGCCGGGGCGGGCCGTGGTCAAGATCGGTGCCGGCCGGGTCGTGCACTTCCAGACCGCCTACCTGGGCGGACGCTCCGACGGCCAGCGCCGTGATGCCATCGACCTGAGCGACCTGAGGTTCGGGCACGCCCGACCGTGGGCCATCGCCCCGGAACGCGCCGGCGGAGACACGGGGGCCGCGGCATCCGCTCGTGACATCGAACGGCTGGTGCGCAACATCCAGGTCGCCGCCGACACCCTGCGACTCGAACGCCCTCGCAAACCCTGGGTCGATCAGCTGCCCGCATTCATCCCCCTGCCCGGCGAAGCCGCGGGCAGCGCCACCGACTCCGATCTGCTCATATCGGTCGGTCGCGTCGATGACCCCACGCAGCAGCGCCAGACCGATCAGATCGTCGACCTCAAGGCAGCGGGCAACGTCGCGATCTTCGGTGCGCCCGGCGCCGGGAAGACCACGGCACTCATCACCTTCGCGATCGCAGCGATCCTGCGCGACGAGAGGACGCGGATCTACGGCATCGATGCCGCAAGCGGACGGCTGGCCACACTCATCGGGCTGCCCGCCACCGGCGACATCGTGCCGGCCGACGACACCGACCGCGCGGTGCGCCTGCTCGGAATGATCCGCGACCTCATCGACGAGCGCGAGAACGACCGCTCTCCGGCCCCGCCCGTCATCCTCCTGCTCGACGGGTTCGGGGCCTTCCGCGACCTGTACGAGCACCACGGACCCGACACCGGCATGTTCACCGCACTCGTCGACATCCTCCGCGCTGGGCGGCACGTCGGCGTGCACGTGGTCCTCGCCAGCGAGCGCGCGATGTCGCTGCCGAGTGCCATCGCGGCGAGCATCGGCGAGACGTTCGTGCTGCGCATGCTCGCCGACCACGACTACGGCATGGTCGGCGCATCGGCCGACATGCTGCGCACCGCCCCGGCAGGACGGGCCATGCATCTCTCGTCCGAGCGGGAAGTGCAGTTCGCCATGCCCGCATCCGCACCCGACGACGAGGCCCTCGACACCGCACTCGCTCACATCGCGCAGACACTGCGCTCCCGCGGGATCGAGAACGCGCCCGGCATCCCGGAAGTCCCGACCTCGCTCGCGCGACACGAGCTGCCCCGCGCCGCGAACCCCCAGGCGTTCGCCGTCGAGACCACTCGCCTCACCGCCGTCGATGTGCCCCTCACCGGCATGATGCTGGTCACGGGACCGGCGGGATCGGGGCGCACCACCGCGGTGCGCAGCATCCTGGCGGCGCGGCGAGCGCACGCCACGGAGCACGGCATCGCGCTCGATCTCGCCCTGCTCTCACCGCGTGCGTCGACGCTGGCCCACGACGTCGCGTGGAGCCATCGCGGCGACTCCGCGCAGGATCGCCCGGATCTCATCACGGCGCTCATCGAGGCGCTCGGTGGGACACCGCGTACGTCGACGGCGTCGCTGCTCTCGGCGATCCCGCTGATCGGCAGCACCGGCGCTGCCGCCGACGAGCCCGAACCGGCCCGAGCGCAGCTCGCGTTCCCTCGTGCCGGACATCAGGGCATCGTGGTCATCGAGGACGTCGGCGGTTTCGACGGCAGCGGTGACGAGTCCGCCCTGGCGACGCTGCTCAAACTGCTGCGCCGCAGCGACCTCACCGTGATCGTCGAGGGCGAGAACGCCACGCTCACCTCGGTCTGGGAACTCGCGAGCCCCCTCCGCGGCGCGCGATGGGGACTCGCCCTCCAGCCGGACGCCAACGACATGCCCAGCGTCTACACCGCGAACTTCCCCCGCGCCCGGCGCGCGGACTTCCCGCCCGGTCGAGGGTTCCTGGTGCGGGGCGGCGCGGTGACGGGCGTCCACGTCGCCCAGCCGTAGCGGGGGTCAGCGGGCCCGGGGTCAGCGGGCCGCGGTGCTCGAACGCACGACCAGCGACGTCGGGACGACCGACGTCGCCGGCGCCTCGGCCGCGGCATCCGCTCCCCCCTCGATCTCGGCGACCAGCGCGGCGACCGCGCGGTCGGCGAGCGCCGGGAAGTCCTGTCGGATCGTGGTGAGCGGCGGGCGGTAGTTCGCGGCATCCGGCACGTCGTCGAAGCCGACCACCCCGACATCCGTCGGCACCCGGCGGCCCGCGTCTTCCAGGCCGCGCACGAGTCCGAGCGCCATCTGGTCGTTGGCGCAGAAGACGGCGGATGCCTCGGCCAACGACCCGGCGGCGGCGTGCCCCGAGTCCGACGACCAGTCGCCGCGCACGACGGCGGGCGGGCGGATGCCGTGGGCGACGAGCGTCTCGCGCCAGCCGCGTTCGCGCTCGGCGGCGGCGAAGGAGTCGGCGGGTCCCGCGAGGTGGTGCACCGTCTCGTGGCCGAGGTCGAGGAGGTGCCGGGTGGCGGCGGCGGCCCCTCCCGCGTGATCGCTGTGCACCGCGCGGAGGCCGTGGTCGGCGATCGCATCGACCACCACGAGACGCAGCCCCGCCGGGCGGGCGGCGGCGGGCACGAGCGCGGAGGCCTCGTTGAGCACGATCGCGCCGTCGACCTCCTGTTCGGCCAGCCGGTCGAACGCCGCGTCGACCCCGGCGGATCCCGCGGCGGCCGTGACGACCGTGAGGGCGTAGCCGCGGTCGGCGGCGGCCTCGGCGGCGGCCTGCAGCATCCGCGAGTTGCCGACCGTGGCGAGCGTCGTCACGACCAGCCCGATGGTCTGCGAGCGCCCGGTGCGCAACGCGCGGGCGGCGCGGTGCGGGCGGTAGCCGAGGTCGGTCATCGCCTGCTCGACCCGGGCGCGGGTGGCGGGGTCGACGCGAGGACTGTCGTTGACGACGCGCGAGACGGTCTGTCCCGAGACCCCGGCCCGGGCGGCGACCATCGCCATCGAGACGCGGCCCGAGGTCGCACGCGGAGAGGAGACGGGGTCGTTCACTCCTCCATGTTGACGTAATCACGGCCGCGGATCTACCATGTTTACGTGAACACGCCTGAATCTGCGGAGATGCGCACCTCGACCCTGAGCGCCGGCATCGTCAAGCGCGCGACGCTGCTCGCCGACGGCCGCGACATCATCTATTACGACGACCCCGACACGACGCTCGGCGCCGAGCGCGCCGTCGACGCCCGCACGCTCGACCCGCGCCCCGCCACCGCGACCATGCGGCAGGACGTGCTCACCGGCGACTGGATCACCGTGGCCGCCAACCGGCAGAACCGCGTCATGATGCCGAGTGCCGACGCCGACCCGCTCGCCCCGCAGACCCCGACCAACCCGTCGGAGGTGCCGTCGCGCTACGACGTCGCGGTGTTCGAGAACCGCTCCCCCGCGTTCGGCCCCGCCCTCGCCGAGGCGGTCGGCACCGCCCCCGCGGCGAGCGACGCGCCCCGGGGTCTCGACGACCTCGACGCCCTCGGTCTCGGCCGCACCCGCACCTCGGTCGGCCGCTGCGAGGTCGTGTGCTTCAGCCCCGAGCACTCGGGATCGTTCGGCACCCAGTCGGTCACCCGCGCCCGCACCGTGATCGAGGCCTGGGCCGACCGCACTGCCGCGCTCTCGCAGCTGCCCGGCATCCAGCAGATCTTCCCGTTCGAGAACCGCGGGGAAGCGATCGGCGTCACGCTGCCGCACCCGCACGGGCAGATCTACGCGTACCCGTACGTCACCCCGCGCACGGCCAAGCTCCTCGACTCGATCGACCGCACCGCGCCGGACCTGTTCGCCCGCATCCTGGAGTTCGAGCAGGCCTCCGAGCGGGTCGTCTTCCGCGGCGAGCACTGGACCGCCTTCGTGCCCTTCGCCGCCCGCTGGCCCCTCGAGGTGCACCTGATGCCGCACCGCCACGTGCCCGACTTCGCCGCCACGACCGAGGCCGAGCGCGACGAACTCGCCCCGCTCTACCTGCGCCTGCTGCGCGGTGTCGACGCGCTCTACGACACCCCCACCCCGTACATCGCCGCCTGGCACCAGGCACCGGTGAACGTCGGCCGCGACACCGTGCGTCTGCACCTGCAGCTCACGAGCCCGCGCCGCGCCGCCGACAAGCTCAAGTTCCTCGCCGGCTCCGAGGCCGCGATGTGGGCCTGGGCCGCCGAGGTCACCCCCGAGCAGGGGGCGGCCCGCATTCGCGACGCGATCGCGGCCGCCGAGGCGGCAGCCGCGGCATCCGCCCCGACCCCCGAGGAGACCCCCGCATGACCGTCACGGAGACCGGCCCGGAAACCACCGCTCAGGATGCCGCGCGCGCACTGTTCGCCGAGCTGACCGACCGCACGCCCGACGGCATCTGGTCGGCACCGGGGCGCGTCAACCTCATCGGCGAACACACCGACTACAACGAGGGCTTCGTGCTCCCGTTCGCGATCCCGCACCGCACGGCCGCCGCCGTCGGACTGCGCGACGATGCCCGCATCCGCGTCGTCTCGACGTTCTCCGACGAGACGGTCGAGGTCGGGATCGACGAGCTCGACGGGCTGTTCCCGACCCTTCGACATGCTCAGGGACCCAGTGGAGAGACGCCGGCCGTTCCGGAGTGGGCCGCGTACCCGCTCGGCGTCGCGTGGGCGCTGCGACTCGCGGCTCCGGAGGGAGCGTTCCGCGGGGTCGACATCGCGATCGCCTCCGACGTGCCCGTGGGTGCGGGGCTGTCGTCGTCGGCGGCGATCGAGGGCGCGACCGCGACCGCCCTCAACGACCTCTGGCACACCGGACTCGACCGCACCGCGCTCGCCCGCGTGGGCCGCCGCGCCGAGAACGAGGCGGTCGGCGCGCCCACCGGCATCATGGACCAGATGGCATCGATGCTCGGCGAGACCGATGCCGCGATCTTCCTCGACTGCCGCTCTCTCGAAGCGCAGCTCGTCACGGTCGGCGTCGCCGAGGCCGGTCTCGCGATCCTCGTCATGGACACGCGCGTCAAGCACGCCCACTCCACCGGCGGCTACGGCGAGCGCCGCGCCTCGTGCGAACTCGGCGCCGAGATCATGGGTGTGCCCAGCCTGCGCGACGTGTCGACCTCCGACCTCCCCCGCGCCGAGGAGCTCATGGACGACGTGACCTTCCGCCGTGTGCGGCACATCGTCACCGAGAACCAGCGTGTGCTCGACACGGTGCGCATGCTGCGCGAGCGGGGCGCCCGCGCGATCGGTGACCTGCTGGTCGCCTCGCACGCCTCGATGCGCGACGACTTCGAGATCTCGGTGGCCGAGCTCGACACGGCCGTCGAGGCCGCGCTGGCCGCCGGCGCGCTCGGCGCGCGCATGACGGGTGGCGGATTCGGCGGCGCGGCGATCGCGCTGATCGAACAGGATGCCGTCGCAGCCGTGTCGGATGCCGTGACCGCGGCCTTCGCCGACGCGGGCTTCACCGCCCCGCACCTGTTCACGGTCGTGCCGTCGGCGGGCGCGCACCGCGACGCGTGACCTGCGCTGTATCGGTGACGGCGGCGCCGGAGTCCACAGCATCCGCCTGAGAGAATCGAACCCGGAGTCGCGCGGTCGTGCGCGGCCGGAGAGGAACGCAATGTCCTGGATCGTCACCGGCGGCGCCGGCTACATCGGCTCGCACGTCGTCCGCGCCCTCGCGGATGCCGGGCTCACCCCGGTCGTCCTCGACGACCTGTCGAGCGGTGTCGCCTCGTTCGTTCCGGAGGGCGTGCCCTTCGTGCAGGGCAGCATCCTCGACCGCGACCTCGTCGAGAAGGCGCTCCGCGACCACGACGCCCAGGGCGTCATCCACGTCGCCGGCTACAAGTACGCCGGCGTCTCGGTGCAGCGCCCGCTGCACACCTACGCGCAGAACGTCGAGGGCACCCGCGTGATCCTCGAGGCGATGGAGGCCGCGGGCGTCGCGAACATCGTCTTCTCATCGTCGGCCGCCGTCTACGGCACTCCCGACGTCGCCCTCGTCGTCGAGGACACGGCCAAGAAGCCCGCGAGCCCCTACGGCGAATCGAAGCTCATCGGCGAATGGTTGCTGCGCGACCAGGCGGTCGCCACCGCAGAGTCGGCGACCCCGCTGCGGCACACCTCGCTGCGCTACTTCAACGTCGTCGGATCGGCCGACCCGACGGTCTACGACGTCAGCCCGCACAACCTCTTCCCGATCGTGTTCGAGGCGCTGCTCGAGGGGCGCACCCCGCGCATCAACGGCGACGACTACGACACCGAAGACGGCACCAACGTGCGCGACTACGTGCACGTGGGCGACATCGCCGCCGCGCACGTCGCCGCCGCGCAGCGTCTCGCCGCCGGTGAGCCGATCGAGCCCGCCTACAACCTCGGCTCGGGCGACGGCCTCAGCGTGAAGCAGATCATGGACGCGATGGTGCGCGTCACCGGCGTCGAGTTCGCCCCCGAGATCGGCCCGCGCCGCCCCGGCGACCCCGACCGCATCGTCGCCGACGGCACCCTCGCCGCCCGCGACCTCGACTGGCGGATGCGGTATTCGGTCGATGAGATGGTGCGTACGGGCTGGGAGGCTCGGGTTTCTTCGTCTTCTTCTTCGTAAGTTTCTTGTGGGGCGGGCGCAGGGATGCCGCCTTCGCTCGCAGAACGGGCGCCCTCCCCGCAAGCGGGTCCCCTCCCGATGCTCGCGCCGGCGGCATCCCTGCGCCCGCCAGTGGCATGCGTCGGCTCGCGTCCATCTTTCTGGGGGAGGAGCTGGCTCGCGCCGGCGGCATCCCTGCGCCCGCCAGTGGCATGGCAGTAGGGGCGGGTACGAGCGCTCTCAGCTTGCCGGGTTAGCGGCGGCCAGGTCGCGGGTGCGGATGGGGTAGAAGAAGAAGCAGATCCAGGCGAGCGCGACGAAGCCGACGGGGATGACGGCGAGCATCAGACGGATGCCGCCGTCCACCGCGTCGGGCTGCGCGTCGCCGAGCGCGGCATCGAACCCGGATGCCGTGAGCACCCACGCCGCGACGATCGCCTGCAGCACGACGGAGCCGCGCACGATGAAACCGTTGACCCCGAAGTAGGCGCCCTCCCGACGGTGCCCGGTGCGCACGGCATCCTCGTCGATGATCTGCGCCAGCACCACCTCGAGGAGCTGCAGCAGACCGCCGACACCGATGCCGACCGCGACGCCCACGAGGGCTGCGGCGAGGATGCTCGTCGGGGCGAGGAACCCGAGCACCGAGAGCCCGAAGACGGCCACGCTCCACAGCAGTGCGGTGCGGGGGCTGGTGCGACGGACGACTGCGCTCCACAGCACGATCGCGGGGATGGCGGTCACGAAGATCGCGCCGAGCAGGATGCTGCCCTCCCCCTCGGGCGCGCCCAGCGAGTAGCGCACGTAGAAGGGCAACGCGGCGAGGATCACGGCGATCGCCGTCTGGATGAACAGCGAGCCGATCACGTAGGGCACGAAGGCCCGGTTCGCGAACGTGTACCGCATCTGCATGCCGAACGGCAGCGGAGCCGCGACGGATGCCTCGGGCACGCGCCGCTCGACCATCCCGCCCGTGAACGACCAGACGAGGAACGCGAGGCAGACCGTGCCGAGCACGATCGCCATGCCGGGCCAGCCGATCGGCGAGGCGTAGAGCAGCGGCGCTCCGGCGGTGCCGAGGATCATGCCGAGGATCGCGAAGATCTGCCGGGGGACGTTGCCCCGCGCACGCTCGTCGGTGGTGCGGAAGATCTCGGGGAACAGGGCCGAGATGTTGAGCACGACCACCACGTAGGCGATGTCGTACACGGCCACGACCACGAGGAACCAGGCGATGAGGCCCGCGGTGGGCAGCTCCGGCGGCATCCACACCAGCGCGAACGCCACGACCAGCGGGACGATCCCGAGGCCGATCCACGGGATGCGGCGCCCCCACGGGGTGCGCAGGCGATCGGAGATCGCGCCGACGAACGGGTTGAGCACCGCGTTCAGGATGCCGTGGGCGATCATCGCCGCGGCCACCCACCCCGCCGGCACCGCGAGGTGCGAGACGTAGAAGTAGACGATGAACGCCGAGAAGGTCTGCGCCATCAACTGCGTGGGGAACCCGGAGGCCCCGAACGCGATCGACTGCGCCCGGGTGGGGGCGGCGTCGAGCCGCCGGTCGCGCAGACGCTCGGTGAAGGTGGTCATCGTGCGGTGCCCCTCTGCAGATCGCGCAGCGCCCGCCAGCCGATGCGCACGAGCCCTTCGTCTTCGATCACCCGGAGCACGACGGGGTCGGCGAGCAGTTTCCGCTCGAACTCGCGCTTCGGCGAGGCGAAGTCCACGGCGGCCCGCAGCTCCTCACCGTCGACCATCGGATGCAGGTAGATCTCGGTCACTCCCGCGGGCACCGCGCGCAGCAGCGTCACGAAGCCGTCGCGCACCTGCTCGTAGGTCTCCTCCGCCGCAGTGCCCTCGCCGACGAGTTCGAAGGGGTGCGACCACAGCCGGTCGATGATCTCGACACCGAGCGAGTCGGCCGCGGCGGCGGCGCGCGCGAGCTTGTCGCGCAGCTCGGCATCCGATTCTGCGCCGTCCATGCGGCGCGGAAGGCGGAACGGGAGGCCGTTCGCGGCGGCCAGCGCGAACACCTGCTCGAGGAAGTCGCGACCGGTCGCGAGGCCGTATACCGAGCCCATGTGGTTGTCGAGGTGCGTGACGTCGACGCCGGCGTCGAGCGCGGTGCGCAGCTGCGCGGCGATCTCGGCGGCGACCTCGTCGTACGCCGCGCGGGTCTCGACCGCGACGACGTCGACGGGGAAGAATCCGTCGCCGTCGATGAGTGAGGCAGCGGCCGTGAGCGGGCGCCAGCGGTAGCGGGTCCACTCGCTGGTGAGCACCAGATGCACGCCGACGTCGAGGTCGGTGCGGGATGCCGCGAACGCGAAGGCCTCGGGCGACCACGAGCACGGCACCATGATCGTGGCGGAGTCGACGTGGCCGGCATCCAGCAGCTCGGCGATCGCGACGTTGGCCGCATGGCACATGCCGAAGTCATCGGCGTTGAGGATGATGGCGCGGGTTCCGGGGGCGTGCCCCAGCCGTTCGATCAGGTCGGAGGGTGCGGTCATCGTCGGGTCCTGTCAGAAGTGCCGGTCACCGGCCGGGCTTTTCGGGTGTGGTGAGAACGCGGGCGAAGAGCGTGGCACGCAGGGCGGATGCCGCTTCGCCGACCGCGCCGACGAGCGGCGCCTCCGGGCCGAAGCTGGAGACGACGAACCGCAGCGGAAGGCGGGCGGAGTACTGCTCGGCGACCTGATGGATGATGTCGACGAGCACGGGGTGCGCGGCCTGCCCACTGAGGATGAACGCTTCGGGATCGAGGACGAGACCGATGCTGCCGGCGACGAGCGCGAGGCGTTTGCCGAGCTCGAGCGCCATCTGCATCGCCGCCTCGTCGCCGGCGGCCGCGGCATCGAGGTGCTCTTCGAGGGGCGCGTTCTGGTCGCGGCCGTTGATGAGCGCGAGGTCGGCGACGACCTGCTCGTTCACGACGGGGGCGCCGACGGGCAGGGGCGTCTGCGGCAGGTACATCACTTCGCCCGCCACTCCGGAGAACCCGCGGTGCAGGGCGCCGTCGATCACGATTCCGGCGCCGAGACCCTCGTCGAGCAGCAGCAGCGAGAAGCTCGACAGCTCGGCGCCTGCACCGGCGGTGAGTTCGGCGAGGGCGGCGAGGTTCACGTCGTTCTCGATGCGCACGGGGCAGCCAAGCCGGTCGGTGAGAGCAGAGCGGAACGCGCCGCCGTCGGGCCCCTGGTCGTTGCGGATGCTGCCGTCGGCGGTCACGATACCGGGCACGCCGATCAGCGCGAGGTGCAGGGGGCCGGCGACGGTCGCATTGCAGCGGTCGATGAGCGCGGCGATGTGCGCGACCCGGGTCTCGTTGTCGTCCTTCCGCGGGAAGTCACCGTGCGCCTCGGCACGCACCGCACCGGTCGCATCGACGAGCACGACGTGCGCCGCGCGGTGGTCGACGTGCACGGCGGCGGCGAATCCGAGGTGCGGGTGCAGTCCGACCTTGCCGGCGGCCGGCCCGCGCGAGCTGCGGTCGACACCGTCGGGCGCGACGGCGCCGGCGCTCTCGAGCATGCGCAGCACCTGCGTCACGGCGGTGCGCGACAGCCCGGTGGCCTCCATCAGATCGGTGCGCGTCTGCGGACCTTCGCTGGCGAGCGTCTCGAGGATCGCGCGCCCGTTGATCGAGCGCAACAGTGTCTGCGGTCCGGCGAGGGGCCTGCTCATCGCGCTCCGGTCGGTCTTTCTGTGAGACGTTCGATTGGTGAGAGTGGCCGATCCCCCATCGGCTTCATCGAGCATGGCATACCGGAGACCGCAGGTCGACACTTCGTGTCGCATTCGGGTGTGCGGCGCGCGCCGAGCACCGAGACATCATTTCGAGCGCGAACCACCACGGGAGGCGGGATGCCTCGTGCCGGAGATGGTGTCTCGACGGGGCGCGCTCAGTCCAACGCGCTCATCACGTGCTTGATGCGGGTGTAGTCGTCGAAGCCGTACTGCGAGAGGTCCTTGCCGTAGCCGGAGTGCTTGAATCCACCGTGCGGCATATCGGAGACGAAGGGGATGTGCGTGTTGATCCACACGCACCCGAAGTCGAGGTCGCGCGAGAACCGCATCGCCCGGGCGTGATCGGTCGTCCAGACCGACGCGGCGAGCGCGTACGGGACGTCGTTCGCCAGCTCCAGCGCCTCCTCGTCGGAGGAGAACGACTGCACCGTGAGCACCGGCCCGAAGACCTCGCCCTGCACGATCTCGTCGTCCTGCCGCACCCCCGACACGATCGTCGCGGGCCAGAAGTAGCCGCGATCTCCCTGCCGCACGCCCCCGGTCTCCACCCGGGCGTGCGCGGGCAACCTCGACACGAATCCCGACACCTGCTCCAGCTGCGCCGCACTGTTGAGCGGGCCGTAGAGCACGCCGTCCTCGCGCGGTCCGCCGGTGCGGGCATCCGACTCCGCCCGCGCGACCAGCGCCGCCACGAGCTCGTCGTGCAGGGACTCGTGCACGAGCACGCGCGTCGCCGCGGTGCAGTCCTGCCCGGCGTTGAAGAACGCACCGGTCACGATCCCCTCGACCGCCTTCGACACCGAGGCATCCGCGAAGACGATCGCCGGGGCCTTGCCGCCGAGCTCGAGATGCACGCGCTTGACGTCGTTCGCCGCCGACCGCGCCACCGCCATGCCCGCGCGCACCGAGCCGGTGATCGCGACCATCTGCGGGGTCGGATGCTCCACCAGCGCGACGCCGGTCTCGCGGTCGCCCAGCACGACGTTCAGCGTTCCGGCCGGGGTGTGCAGCGCCACGATCTCGGCGAGCAGCAGCGTCGACAGCGGGGTCGTCTCGGCGGGCTTGAGCACGACGGTGTTGCCCGCGGCGAGCGCCGGCGCGATCTTCCACACGGCCATGTTCAGGGGGTAGTTCCAGGGCGTGACCTGCCCGATCACGCCGATCGGCTCGCGGCGCACGAACGACGTGTGCCCGGCGAGGTACTCCCCCGCCGCGCGCCCCTCGAGCGACCGCGCGGCACCGGCGAAGAACCGCAGCTGATCGACCGACTGCATGATCTCGTCCTCGACGAGGCTCGCGCGCGGCTTGCCGGTGTCGCGCGACTCGAGATCGGCGAACTCCTCGGCACGCGCGGCCATGTCGTCGGCGATGCGGAAGAGGGCGAGCTGCCGGTCGGCGGGCGTCGTGTCGCGCCACAGCGGGAAGGCAGCGGATGCCGCGGCGTAGGCGGCATCGACGTCACCGGCATCCGACACCGGGAGCCGGCCGTACTCCTCCTCGGTGGCGGGGTCGATGAGCGGAAGGTCGCCTGCGCCGGACACGGGGACGAACCGACCGCCGATGAAGTTCTGCAAGCTCTCAGTGCGCATGCGGCCACAGTAGCGCGGCACTTTCGGAATCGGAAGGCCCGGAAGCCACCGACGACTGAATCGGTTGCACCACCGGTATCCGCCTGTCAATATCGACGCATGGGCACGAAGACACAGCCGGTGCTGGACGACATCTCGAAGCGGATCATCGAGCTGCTCCAGGAGGACGGCCGGCGCCCCTACGCCGAGATCGGGCGGGAGGTGGGCCTCAGCGAGGCCGCCACCCGCCAGCGCGTGCAGCGCATGACCGATGCCGGAACGATCCAGATCGTCGCGGTCACCGACCCCCTGCAGCTCGGATTCCACCGGATGTCGATGATCGGCATCCGCGTCACCGGCGACCCGCGTGCGGTCGCCGAGCAGCTCACCGCGATCACCGAACTCGCCTACGTCGTCGTCACCCTCGGCAGCTTCGACATTCTCGTCGAGGCCGTGTGCGAGAGCGACGCCGACCTGCTCGAACTGATCGCGACGCGCATCCGCACCATCCCCGGCATCGTGCACACCGAGAGCCTGCTCTACGCCGGGCTCTACAAAGACCTCTACAACTGGGGAACGCGCTGACCGCGCACCTCATCCGCTGAGAGAACCAACTGAGAACAAGGGAGCGCGCATGGGAACCACCGTCTTCGAACGTCGCCGCCCGCAGGACTCCGTCATCGACGAGTCCCTGCGCGACACCTCGTTCGCCGTGTTCTGGCTCGACGACGTGCAGCGCACCGAGTACCCGACACTGACCGGTGCGATCGAGGCCGACCTCGCGATCGTCGGCGGCGGGTACGCGGGGCTGTGGACCGCGATCCGCGCCAAGGAGCGCGACCCCGACCGCCGGGTCGTGCTCGTCGAGGCGTCGCGCGTCGCGTGGGCGGCCTCCGGCCGCAACGGCGGGTTCTGCGAGGCGAGCATCACCCACGGCCACGAGAACGGCGTGAACCGCTGGCCCGACGAGATCGAGCAGCTCGAACGGCTCGGGCTCGAGAACCTCGACGGCATCGCCGACACCGTCGCGCGCTACGGGATGGATGCCGAGTTCGAACGCACCGGGCAGCTCGCCGTCGCGGTCGAACCGCACCAGGTCGAGTGGCTGCGCGAGGAGGAGGGGTTCCTCGACCAGGATGCCGTGCAGGCCGAGGTGCACTCCCCCACGTTCCTCGCAGGTGCGTGGGAGCGCGACACCACCGCCCTCGTGCACCCCGCCAAGCTCGGGCTCGAGCTCGCCCGCGTCGCGACCGACCTCGGCGTGGAGATCTACGAGCACACTCTCGTGCAGGACATCCTCGGCGACGGATCGGGCGCGATCACCGTCGAGGCCCGCGACGGCCGGGTCGTGGCGGATGCCGTGGCGCTGGCCACGAACGTCTTCCCCTCGCTGCTCAAGCGCAACCGTCTGATGACGGTGCCCGTGTACGACTACGTGCTGATGACCGAGCCGCTGAGCACCGAGCAGCTCTCCTCGATCGGGTGGCGGAACCGGCAGGGCCTCGCCGACAGCGCCAACCAGTTCCACTATTACCGGCTCACCGCCGACGACCGCATCCTGTTCGGCGGCTACGACGCGGTCTACCACTACGGCGGCAAGGTGCGCCCCGAGTACGAAGACCGGATGGAGAGCCACCGGCGGCTGGCCTCGCACTTCTTCACCACGTTCCCCCAGCTCGAGGGGCTGCGCTTCACGCACCGCTGGGCCGGGGCGATCGACTCGTCGAGCCGCTTCTGCGCGTTCTTCGGCACCGCACGCAAGGGCCGGGTGACCTACGCCACCGGGTTCACCGGACTCGGTGTGGGCGCGGCGCGGTTCGCCGCCGACGTCATGCTCGACAAGCTCGCGGGCGAGGAGACCGAACGCACCGCGTTGCAAATGGTGCGGCAGCGCCCGGTGCCCTTCCCGCCCGAACCCGCCGCCGCGGTGGGCATCAACCTCGTGCGCGCCGCGATGGATCGCGCCGATCACAACGGGGGCAAGCGCAATCTCTTCCTCAAGACGCTCGACGCGCTCGGCATGGGATTCGACTCGTGAGCGACACGATCCCCGACGAGGGGCTCACCCCCGAACCGGCCGAGGGGCTCACCCCCGGCACGGGAGCGGATGCCGCGACCCTCGCGCTCGTGCACGTGCCGCTGCCTGCATCCGACGTCGTCTCGGGCGACCCGACCACCGCCGTGCACCCGCTCGCCCTGCTCGGGGGCACCGAGGTCGGCATCTGGGAGATGACGCCGGGAACGGCATCCGACACCGAGACCGACGAGGTCTTCGTCGTGCTCTCGGGCCGGGCGCGCATCGCGTTCGACGACCCCGACCTGCCCGATCTCGACGTCTCCCCCGGCTCCGTCGTGCGCCTGGCCGAGGGCCAGCGCACGGTCTGGACCGTCACCGAGACCCTGCGCAAGATCTACATCGCCTGAGACGAGCCGATGCTCGGGCTCAGCCGACGCGGGTGACCTCGGCGTGCGGCATCCGCTCGCGCATCACCCGGATCGCCTCGGGGTTGTCGTCGACCAGCACGCTGTCGCGCCCCAGCGCCGACGCGACCGCGCCGGTCGTGCCGCTGCCGGCGAAGAGGTCGAGCACCCGGTCGCCGGGGCGGCTCGACGCCCGGATGATGCGTCGCAGGATGCCCTCGGGCTTCTGCGTCGGATACCCCGTCTTCTCGCGCCCGGTCGTCGGCACGATCGTGTGCCACCACACATCGGTCGGCAGCTTTCCACGCGCCGCCTTCTCGGGCGTGACGAGGCCGGGGGCCATGTAGGGCTCGCGGTCGACCTCGTCGGAGTCGAAGAAGTACGCGCGCGGATTCTTCACGTACACGAGGATCGTGTCGTGCTTGGTGGGCCAGCGGCTGCGCGACTTCGCGCCGTAGTCGTAGGCCCAGATCAGCTCGTTGAGGAACGAGTCGCGTCCGAACACCGCGTCGAGCATCACCTTCGCGTAGTGCGCCTCGCGGTAGTCGAGGTGCAGGTAGAGCGTGCCGTCGTCGGCGAGCAGTCGCCACGCCTCCTCGAGACGCGGCATGAGGAAGTCGCCGTAGTCGTCGAAGCGGTCGTCGTAGGTGCGCAGCATCCCGCGCACCCGCTCGTAGCGATGGCCGTGGAAGCCGTGGCGGATCTCGGCGGGCGCGGTCTCGGGGACCGGCTGCTCATAACTCCGGACGGATGCTTCGGACTCAGCCGATTCCGGGTCGATCTGCCCCTCGGCATCCGATTCGTCCTGAATTGCGGCAGCCCGCGTCGCGGTGACGATCTGCCGTTCACGCGCGCGGCCCGTGTTGAAGGGCGGATCGAGGTACACCAGCGTGAACGAGGCGTCGGGCAGCGCGCGCACGGCGGCGAGGTTGTCGCCCTCGAGGATCGACACCGCCCCGACCCGCACCGGTGCGATGGAGACGTCCTGTTCGATCGGGACGGGCGGAGTGGGTACCGGGTCGGTCACGGCACCCGGTGCAGCCACGCGTCGGTCGAGAACTTCGTCTCGACCAGTTCCTCGGCCGCGGCGTACTCGTCGTCCGCGACCGTGCCGTCCTCGGCCGAGGTGAGCGAGCGGAAGGTCTCGATGAAGCGGTCGATGATCTCCTCGCGGCTGAGCCCGGTCTGGCTGCGCAGCGGGTCGACGCGCTTGGCCGCCGACGTGGTGCCCTTGTCGCTCAGCTTCTCGCGGCCGATGCGCAGCACCTCGGTCATGACCTGACCGTCGAGGTCGTACGACAGCGAGGCGTGGTGGAGCACGCCTCCGTTGGCGAGACGCTTCTGCGCGGCCCCGCCGATCTTGCCGGTCGAACTCGCGATGTCGTTGAGGGGGCGGTAGACCGCATCGATGCCGAGCGAGCGCAGCGCCTGCAGGGCGAAGTCGTCGAGGAACGCATACGAGTCGGCGAACGTCATGCCCGCGACGAGGGATGCCGGAACGTACAGCGAGTACGTGATGATCTGCCCCTCGGGGATGAGCATCGCGCCGCCGCCCGAGATGCGGCGGACGACGTCGAAGCCGTGACGCGCGGCGCCCTCGGGGTCGACCTCGTTGCGGTACGACTGGAACGATCCGATGACGACCGCCGAGCCGTCCCACTCCCAGATGCGCAGGGTCGGGCGACGCCGTCCCTCGCCGACGCGTGAGGTGAGCACCTCGTCGAGCGCGAGGTTCATGGCCGGCGAGACCGCCTTGTCGTGCACGATCTCCCAGTCGAAATCACGCCATCCCGGAGCGGTGACCAGCGCGCGGCGCACGACGGTGCCCACGGCCTCGGGCGTGAAGCCGAGCAGCTGAGCGCCCTCGGGAAGGGCCTCGCGCACGGCGGTGGCGATCACGGAGGCATCCGATTCGACCGGCAGGCCGTTCACGGCGTCGTTGATCGCCTCGAGCGCCGTGTCGGGCTCGAGGAAGAAGTCGCCCGCGAGCCGGAACTGCGCGATCCTCCCGTCGTCGACCTCGAGGTCGACGACGACGAGCTTTCCCCCTGGGACCTTGTATTCACCGTGCACCTCCCCAGCCTACGGCCGACGGGGGTTGTTGGTCGCGGTCGAAGTTGTGGGATCCTTCGACAAGCTCAGGGACCCAGGTCCAGAAACTGGGTCGCTGAGCCTGTCGAAGCGTCCCCCGACGCGAAGGGTCAGCGGCCGAGGACGACGGCGCGCTCGCCGGCGCGGATGGGTGCCGTGAAGCGGTTGCCCGCGGGCGGGAGCGGGCACACGAACTGGTCGGAGAACGCGCACGGCGGCAGGTACGCCCGATTGAAGTCGACGACCGCGGTGCCGTCGTCATCGGGCTCGTCGATCGCGAGGAAGCGGAACGGGAACGTCTCGATGCCGTTGGTCCCGTCGGCGAACACGGCGCCGAGGCCACCGCGCACGTTGCGCGTCACGGTGAGCTCGTGCGCGACCCCGCGGATCTCGAACCGCAGCCGCCCGGCGATCGGAGCCTCGTGCTGGTCGCCGTCGATCGCGACGATCGTGATCGACTCGTCGGTGGCGGGCTCGAACGTCGCCGGCAACCGCCAGGCGGGATCGGGACGGTAGGCGTCGATCGCACTGAACCGCTCGCGCTGCGGGCGGGCCGGGTTGAACACCCGCAGCGCCACGGTCTCGCGCCGCGGGAACACCCGCAGTTCGCGTCGCCCGAAGCGCAGCGCCTCGCCCCGGCGCAGCGTGACGGTGGCCCCGGCGACCCCGAGCTCGGTGCCGCGGATCTCACCCTCGGCACCGACCGCCCAGAGCCCCGGCACGTTCTCGACCGCGGCGGGTTCGGAGATCAGCCAGTTCGTGGACTCCAGGGCCGACGGGCCGTAGTCGGCACCCGCCACGCGTTCGCGTTCGTCGTGCCACGCACGCCAGTCGCTCTCGAAGCTCATCGGACCCTCCTCCCGTCGCGAGGAGGGTCGTGCGGGGGCACGTCTCCTCGGATGCCCGCGGAATGTTGCCCTGAATCTACGGCGGGGGCCGAGCATCCGTCGGGCCGGTGTCATGCACCTTCACCCGACGTCATCCGGCGTCATACCGCCGCTCGTGGGGGGGGGCGGCCCCACCGAGAGAACGCTCAGCGCGCGGGGATGTGCGTGTCGAGCCAGGCGAGGGTGTCGGCGTGCACCTCGTCCTGCTGCAGCTCGGCGAAGACCTCGTGCCGGGCATCGGGGTAGACGAGGGTCGTCACATCGGTGAAGCCCGAGCGGCTGCGGTACTCGTCAGCGAGCTTGTGCACGCTGCGGGGTCCGCCGACCGGGTCGTCTCGCCCGACGAGCAGCAGAAGGGGGATGTCACGGCCACCCGTCTCGCGAAGGTCGCGGCGCGGGCGCCCGTAGAGCTTCGCGGCTTCGATCGGCCCGAACAGCTTCAGCAGCGGCTCGCCCGTGGTGAGCGGGTCGATCTCGAATGCGGCCCACACCTCCGGGTCGCGGCTGAGCCACTCGTAGCCGGTGGCGTCGGGCCCCGCCCAGCGGGCGTTGAGGGGTGCAGCGCTGAGCGATCCCGGCATCCGCAGTGCCGACCCCGACAGGATCACGGCATCGAACGCCTCGGGATGCTCGTTCAGCAGCATCTGCGCGAGGAACGATCCCCACGAGTGCCCGAGCAGCACGAGCGGCAGGTCGGGGTTCTCGTCGCGGATGATGCCGGTCAGCTGCCAGACGGCATCCTTCGCGGCGCGCAGCCCGCCCTTGCCCAGCCGGCCCAACCGCGCGGGACCCCCGTGCTGGCGGATGCCGGTACGGCCGTGGCCGCGGTGATCGTCGGCGTAGACGGTGAAGCCCGCCGCGGTGAGCGCGGCGATCAGCGCACCGTAGCGACCCGCGTGCTCGCCGACGCCGTGCAGCAGTTGCACGACACCCCGGGGCGTCGTGGCCGCCGGGTGCACGTCGTAGACGATGGCGATGCCGTCGGCATCCGTGAACTCTCGGGTATCCGTCACGCTGCGAGCCTACCGATCGCGGGCGCGGCTCACAGCCCCAGGGCGGCGCGCACGGCCAGGGCGGTGTCGCGGTCGGTGACCTCGTACCCGCCCACGCCGTCTGAGGCCGACCCCATGCGCACGCCGCCCTCGGCGGTGACGGTGCGCTTGGCCGAGAAGTGCAGGGCGTCGACCCCGGTACCGGCGAGCTCGGCGGCGTTCGCGGCACCGACGCCGCTGCCCGCCATGATCTGGATGCGTCCGTCGGCGCGGGCGACGAGAGCGCGGAGGGTGTCGATGCCGTCGATCGCGGCGGATGCTCCGCCCGAGGTGAGCACGCGTCGCAGACCGAGCGCGATCGCGGCGTCGAGGGTCGCGAGCGGGTCGGGGCTGACGTCGATCGCGCGGTGCAGGGTGACGGATGCTCCGCCGGCCGCATCGCGCAGCCGGGCCATGGCGTCGACGTCGAGAACACCGCGCGCATCGAGAGCACCGATCACGACGCCCTCGGCCCCGGCCTCGATCGCGCGACGCACGTCGTGCTCGCAGATCGCGATCTCCTCGTCGGTGTAGTGGAAGTCGCCGCCGCGCGGGCGCACGAGCACGTGCACCTCGACATCTGCCTCGCGCGCCGCCTCGACCGACAGCTCGAGCGTGGCGGGCGACGGGGTGAGGCCGCCGAGCGCCAGCGCGGTCGCGAGTTCGACGCGCGCGGCGCCGACCTCTCCGGCGATGCGCACTCCGGCGGGATCCTGCACGGCGATTTCGAGAGCGGGCGTTCGGGTCACGCGCTCCATTCTGCCGTTCCCGCCCCGCGCGTCGATTACTTAGATAGACTAACTAAGTAATGACTTCGCCTGACGACTCCCTCCAGCTCACCGCCACCGAGTTGCGCATGGCCACGTTCCGGCTCGCGCGACGCCTGCGCTGCGCCCGCGCCGCCGACTCCATGAGCGATGCGCAGCTCGCCGTGCTCGCCGACCTGCGCATGAACGGTCGCCGTACCGTCTCGACCCTCGCCGAGCGCGAGCGCGTGACCGCCCCCTCGATGACGAACACCATCAACGGCCTCGAGGAGCAGGGCTACGTCACCCGCGCCGTCGACGAGGACGACCGCCGCCGCGTGCAGGTCGAGATCACGGATGCCGGCGCCGAACTCGTCGTCGAGACCATCCGCCGCCGCGACGTGCTGCTGGCCGACATGCTCGCCGATCTCGACTTCACGGAGGACGAGCTCACGACGCTGCGCGAAGCGAGCATCCTGATGCGACGGGTGACCGACCGATGAGCGCGATGTTCCGTTCGTTCGCGAACATCAACTACCGCATCTGGTTCGCCGGCGCCCTCGTCTCGAACGTCGGCGGCTGGATGCAGGCGACCGCGCAGGACTGGGTCGTGCTCACCGAGCTCACCGACAACGACGCGGCGGCCATGGGCTTCACCATGGCACTGCAGTTCGGCCCGCCGCTGGTGCTCGTGAGCCTCACCGGATGGGTGGCCGATCGGTTCGAGCGCCGCCGCATCCTGCTCGCGACCCAGAGTGCACTGCTGCTGCTCGCGATCGCCGTCGGCGTGCTGCTGTTGAACGGCCTCATGACGCTGCCGATGATGTTCGGGTTCGCACTCGGGTTCGGCATCGTGAACGCCTTCGACGCCCCGGCGCGCCAGGCCTTCGTGTCCGACATGGTGTCGGCATCCGACACCTCCAACGCCGTCGCCCTGAACTCGGCCTCGTTCAACCTCGCGCGCATGATCGGACCGGCCGTCGGCGGTCTGCTGATCGTGGCGATCGGGTCGGGCTGGGTGTTCATCGTCAACGCGGCGACGTTCCTGGCGATGATCCTCGCGCTCGGTCTGTTGCGCACGAGCCTGCTCGCGAAGCGGCCCAAGAACCGCGGGCGGGGCGGACTCGCGGCGGGCTTCCGCTACGTGTGGGGCCGCAGTGACCTGCGGGTCGTGTTCGTGACGGTGTTCCTGATCGGCGCCTTCGGCATGAACTTCCCGATCTTCGCCTCGACCATGGCCCTCGAGTTCGGGGCCGGAGCCGACGGCTACGGCGTGCTGTCGTCGATCCTCGCGATCGGCTCTCTCGCCGGCGCCCTGCTCGCCGCGCGGCGCGATCGGGCGCGGGTGCGCGTCGTGATCCTCGCGGCCGGAGGCTTCGGCGTCGCCGCGTTCGTGTCGGCCGCCATGCCCACCTACCTGACCTACGGCATCACTCTGATGTTCACCGGATTCATGATCGTGACGCTGCTCACCACCGCGAACGGCTACGTGCAGATCACGACCGATCCGACGCTGCGCGGGCGCGTGCTCGCGCTGTACATGGCGGTCATCATGGGATCGACCCCGGTGGGTGCACCGATCGCCGGATGGGTGGCGGATGCCTTCGGTCCCCGCACCGCGATCATGCTCGGCGGTACGGCGGGGCTCGTCGCCTGCGCGATCGGCGCCATCTGGGTGTTCACGTCCGGGCGTCTGCACCGCGACGAGAATCGGCGCTTCCTGCTCACGCTCGACGAGACCCGACCCCTCAGCGTGATCGACGAGGTCGACCCGGTGGAGTTCAGCGACGAGGCCGCGGTCACCACGCCCATCCGCCGCCCGAAGGACCCCGAGGCTCCGTAGCCTTCGGCATCCGCCACGGCATCCGTCACGGCATCCGTCACGTCCGCGTGCGCAGAACCGCACGGACCGGTGCGGAATGTCGACTCCGGGGCGTTCATCACCGGCATTTCGCACCGATCGGTGCAGGGACAGCGGAACGGGGTGCGGTGAGTGCAGTAAGGCGAGCCTTGTCAATGGGGTCTTCGGATGCCGAGACCCGCGCGTAACGTCGCGCCCATGGACGAGAACACGGAACACACCCCGCACGCGGAAGATCCGGCCGAGGGCGCGGAGCGCGTCGGCGTTCCGGAGTCCGGACAGGGCGGCGCCATCCAGGGCGAC
The DNA here is from genome assembly GCF_044900755.1 of Microbacterium sp. NPDC087868. Taxonomy (NCBI): domain Bacteria; kingdom Bacillati; phylum Actinomycetota; class Actinomycetes; order Micrococcales; family Microbacteriaceae; genus Microbacterium; species Microbacterium sp. NPDC087868. Next base: position 827,127 of record NZ_JBJDNO010000002.1, on the reverse strand, counting down.
AGCTCTCACGGCGACTCCCCGCGCGGCGCTCTTCAGGGCGATGCCGACGAGGACGCCCCGGGCGACGAGCACGGCAACCAGGGCGCAGCCCAAGGCGGAGCGCTCCAGGGAGACAGTTCGCACGGCGACTCGCCCCGCGGCGCCATCCAGGGCGACGCCGGGCCCGATCGCGAGGCGCCTCTCGGAGGCGACGAGACCACGGAGCGACAGCTCCAGGCCGACAACGAAGCGGAAGAGGACACCCTGAAGCTCCTCGACCCCGATAACCCGCCCGCGTAGTCCCCAGCTTCGCCGGCGCGCGCGTCATCCCCCGTGACGCACGAACCACCCCCTCGAGAGCGAGCCACCCGCATGCGGGAGGCCCCGGAGGGGGTGGTTCGCGCTGTGGGCAGGTACGGGCTCAGCGCAGGGGCGGCCACTCGTCGAAGCGGTAGGTGAGTCCGAGACCGAGGTCCTCGTCGGCCTCCCCCAGCTCCTGACGGATGTCGGACGTGTCGCCCCACCACGAGGGGCTCTCGATCGCGACGACCAGCCGGTCGACGTTCTGCCGCTGGTCGACCTCGAGGGTGAAGCCGTCGGCATCGGTCCACCCGTAGCCGCGCTCGGACGGCATCCAGCCGAGTTCGCTCAGCCGGGAATCCCACGCGTCGTCGTACGAGTCGAAGCCGGTGGGCGTCGTCTCCAGGGCGAATCCGACCTCGAAGACGTAGCACTCGGCATCCGATCCCCCGCAGGCGCCGTACGACGAGGCGAAGGCCGGTCCTCTCACCCAGCCGCCGTTCTCGTCGCGCACGCGCCAGTCGTCCTCGGCGATCATCTCTCGCACCTCCGAGAGCTTCTGCTGCGTGAGGGTGTAGTTCACCTCGGCACGGTCGGCCTGCGCGGAGATCGGCAGCGCCTCGACCTGCGCCACCGTGTCGCCCGCGGCATCCGCCTGCAGCGCCGTGACCTGCACGCCGAGCGCCACCGCGCCCACGAGCAGAGCGGGCACCAGGAAGGCCGCGTTCCACGAGACCGCGTCCCAGGCGCCGCCGCGGGTCGGCGCTCCCGGGCGCGGCGGCGGCTGAGCGATGCCGAGCAGCAGCACCGCGAGCCACGACAGCGCCGCGATGACGACCGCTCCCACGAAGATCCCCTGCTCGTAGGTCGACGAGAGTCGGGCGGGAACGAGGCTGCCGAGCAGCGTCTCCAGCGGCCCCGAGTCGCCGGCGTCCTGCATCGTGATCGTGAAGGCGACCCACGCCCACCAGTTCACGAACAGCAGCCAGACGAGCGGAGCGGGAGTGGTCGTGTGCCCGCGCTTGCGCAGGATGAATCGCGGCAGCATGCCGAGCAGCCCCATCGCCGGGATGAAGATCGGCGACGTGAACATCAGGATCAGCGTGCCCCACCCGCCTCCGCCGAGGAACCCGTGGAACACGAAGAACACCGGCAGCAGCCAGCTCATCACCGGCCAGAGCGCCCAGACGAAGCCGCGGATGCCGCCCGATGTCGGGCGCGGTTGCGGTGCGGGCAGGTGCCAGGGCGGCGCTCCGGCCGCCACGGCATCAGGATTCTGATATGCCATCGGTTCCCCCTCCGCCGACAGCCTAACGATGTCGGCGTCGACGGAGGGGACGACGTAAGGATGCCGCGGCGCTACGCGCCCAGCACGACCCGGAGCTGTTCAACCGCCCAGTCGAGCTCGGTCGCGCGGATCACGAGGGGCGGGGCGATGCGGATCGTCTGGCCGTGCGTGTCCTTCACCAGAACACCGCGCTCGAGGAGCTTCTCGGCGATCTCGCGACCGGTGCCCTTCGCGGGGTCGATGTCGACGCCCGCCCAGAGACCGGCGATGCGCACCGCGGTGACACCGTGCCCGATGAGTGGTTCGAGTGCCGTGGCGAGGTGGGCGCCGAGGGCGCGGGCGCGCTCCTGGAACTCGCCCGTCTCGAGCATCTCGACCACGCGCAGACCGACGGCCGCCGCGAGCGGGTTGCCGCCGAAGGTCGAGCCGTGCTCGCCCGGACGGATGACACCCAGCACGTCTTCGTTCCCGACGACCGCCGACACCGGCAGCAGTCCGCCGCCGAGGGCCTTGCCGAGCAGGTAGAGGTCGGGCACGACGCCCTCGCGATCGCTCGCGAACGTCTCGCCCACGCGGCCGAGTCCCGACTGGATCTCGTCGGCGATGAAGAGCACGTTCTTCTCGTCGCAGATCTCGCGGATGCGACGCAGATACCCCTCGGGCGGGATCACGACGCCGGCCTCGCCCTGGATGGGCTCGACGAGCACGGCGGCCGTGTCATCCGTGATCGCGGCGGCGATGGCATCCGCGTCCCCGTAGGGCACGATGTCGAAGCCGGGCGTGTACGGTCCGAAGCCGTCGCGCGCCTGCTCGTCGTCGCTGAAACTGACGATCGTCGTCGTGCGGCCGTGGAAGTTGCCGGCCGCGACGATGATGCGGGCCTTGCCGTCGGCGATGCCCTTGACCCGGTAGCCCCAGGCGCGCGCGACCTTGATGCCGGTCTCGACCGCCTCGGCGCCCGTGTTCATCGGCAGCACCAGGTCTTTGCCGGCGAGCTTCGCGAGGGCGGCGGCGAACGGCTCGAGCCGGTCGCTCTGGAACGCTCGGCTGATGAGCGTCACGCGACCGAGCTGCTCGGTGAGGGCAGCGACGAGCGCCGGATGCCGGTGCCCGAAGTTCACGGCCGAGTAGGCGGCGAGCAGGTCGAGGTAGCGCTTACCCTCGACGTCCGTCACCCACGCACCGTCTCCGCGCGCGATGTTCACCGGCAGCGGGTGGTAGTTGTGGGCGACGTGCGTGGTTGCCGTCGCCACCGCGTCGGTCGTCACTTCGCGCCCCGCAGTTCGAGCGTGCAGCACTTGATGCCGCCACCGCCGAGCAGCAGCTCGGAGAGGTCGACGGTGATCGGGTTGTAGCCGCGCTCGCGCAACTGCTTCTCGAAGCCCTTCGCGCGCGGCGAGATGATGACGTTGTAGCCGTCGCTCGCCGAGTTGAGGCCGAAGACGGCGCCGTCCTCGTCCGACACGAGGATCGCGTCGGGGAAGCGCTCCTCGAGGATCGCGCGGCTCGCGTCGTCGAAGGCGCCCGGGAGGTAGGCGATGTTGGCGCGCTCGGGGCCGCCGTTCTCGATGCCCTGCACCGGGTCGAGCACCGCGATGGCCGTGTCGAGGTGGTAGAAGCGCGGGTCGGTGAGGTTGAGCGAGACGACCTCGCGGTCGAAGACCTCGCCGACCTCGCGGTGGCTGTCTCCGGTGGACCGGAAGCCGGTGCCGGCCAGGATCACGTCGCCGACGAGCAGGAAGTCGCCCTCGCCCTCGTTGACCTCCTTCGGCATGACCGTGTCGTAGCCGGCCTGGCGGAACCACTCGGCGAACGCGGGCGCCTCGCCCTGGCGCTCGACGAAGCGGAACTCGGGCACGTACGCGCGGCCGTCGATGAGGAATCCGCCGTTGGCCGTGTAGACCATGTCGGGGTAGCCGGCGAGCGGCTCGATGAGCTCGACCTCGTGGCCCAGTTCGATGTAGAGGTCGTAGAGCTTCTGCCACTGCGCGACCGCGTTGGCGGTGTCGGTCGGCTTCGACGGCTCCATCCACGGGTTGATGGAGTAGTTGACCGTGAAGTGCTCGGGCTTGCACATCAGGTAGCGGCGGTGGTGCGCGGTGCGCGCGGGGGCGGATGCCACGGCGGTCTCAGGCGTCGACATGGATGCTCCTCGAATGAACGGGTGCGGCGGACGCTGTCCAGGGGCCCGGCGGAAGTTCGACCCGGAACTCTTCTCAGAGCGGGGACGGGGAAGATGCGACTCGGGCACGCCGGTTTCATTGTGCCATCCGTGGGCTGTGGGGTGCCAGAGCGCCGGGGGTTCGGTTGATTCGCGTTTCGAATCGCCGGGGTTGGTCGCGGTGAGGGGTGCTCGCGGTCGATCACCGCGCGCGGCGACATGCCGAGCGACATCCGGCACCGGCATCCGGCATCCGGCATCCGGCATCCGCACGCAGCGGAGGAGTTCACACGCATTGCAGGATGCTTCGCGCGAAACGCTCCTGCAGTGTGGGAGATCTCCTCCCTCACGTGAGAGACGCAGCGCCCTCAGATCACCTCGGCGAACACCGGGTCGGGATTGCCGAAGCGGTGGGCGGTGATCGAGATCGCCTGCTCGTGCACGAAGGGCAGCAACTCGATGCGACCGGCCGAGGTCACCTCGCCGTCGTAGACCGCGAGGCCGGGATCGCCGTCGACCGCGCGGGCGAGCGCCGCGTGCGCCGCCGCCACCGCGGGGCGCGATCCGATCAGGCGGATGCGCGCGGCCCGGGCCGTGAACACCCCTTCGCCGTCGGCATCCGATTCCGATCCCGAGCCGCTCACGCGCGCGAGCCACTCGTCATCCGTCTCGAGGAACACCGCCGCGTCGAGATCGCCGAGCGCGTGGCGCACTCCGGCCGGCAGCCCCGCCGAGACCGACAGCACGAAGCCCGCACCGGCCCGCACCGCGGCGAGCACCGTGCGCAGCACCTCCTGCAGCGGAGCATCCGCCGTCGCCCGCAGCTCGACGGGCAGCGGGCGGTACCGGAAGAGGTTGCGTTCGACGCCCAGCCGCGAGACGTCGCGCACCTGGCCGAACTCGCGGTCCCAGGCGAGGGCGTCCGACAGGGCCGACCGCCGCAGCCACTCGAACGACTCGAAGTCGAGAGAGGGCTGGGCCGACTCGATCAGGGCGGTGATGCGCGAGTCGAGGCCGCGCAGGTGCAGCGTGCTCGACGGGGTGGATCCGGGACGCGAGCGCCACGATCCGAGGCCGATGAGGTAATTCGGACCGCCGGCCTTCGTACCGGGACCGACCGAGGAGCGCTTCCATCCCCCGAACGGCTGACGCTGCACGATCGCCCCGGTGATGCCACGGTTCACGTAGAGGTTTCCGGCCTGCACGGTATCGAGCCACGTCGCGAGATCGCCCGGGTCCTGGGTGTGCAGGCCCGCGGTCAACCCGTAGGCGACGGCGTTCTGCATCTCGATCGCGGCCGACAGCGTCGGCGCGTACATCACGCCCAGCACCGGCCCGAAGAACTCCTCCAGGTGGAACCGCGATCCGGCCCGCACGCCGACGCGCACTCCCGGGGTCCACAGGCGTCCGCTACCGTCGTCGTCCGCCGAGAGCGACGGTTCGATGAGCCACTTCTCGTCACCCTCGAGCTGCGACAGCGCCCAGGCCAGCTTGCCCTGCGGCTTCTCGATGACGGGCCCGACCTCGGCGAGCGGGTCGGTGGGCCATCCGACGTGCAGCGAGCGCACGGCATCCGACAGCTGCCGGGCGAAGCGCTGCGAGCGGCCGACCGGCCCGACGAGGATCGCGAGCGACGCCGCCGAGCACTTCTGCCCCGCATGACCGAAGGCGCTCTTGACGAGGTCGGCGACCGCGAGGTCGAGGTCGGCGGAGGGGGTGATGATGATCGCGTTCTTGCCGCTGGTCTCGGCGAGCAGCGGCAGGTCGGGGCGCCACGAGCGGAAGAGCGCCGCCGTGTCCCACGACCCGGTCAGGATCACGCGATCCACCGCCTCGTGGGTGACGAGCTGCTGGCCGAGCGCGCCCTCCTCGATGTCGACGAGCGCGAGCACGTCGCGGGGCACCCCCGCCTGCCAGAGCGCCTCGGCGATCACCGCGGCGCACCTCCGCGCCTGCGGCGCCGGCTTGAAGATCACGCCCGAGCCCGCGGCGAGCGCGGCCAGCACTCCGCCGGCGGGGATCGCGACGGGGAAGTTCCAGGGCGGGGTGACGACGGTGACGGATGCCGGAACGAACGCCGCCCCCGCGATCGCATCGAGCTCGCGCGCGGTCGCCGCGTAGTAGCGGGCGAAGTCGACGGCCTCGCTGACCTCGACGTCGGCCTCGGCGAAGACCTTGCCGGTCTCGGATGCCGCGACCTCGATCAGTTCGCCGCGACGGGACTCGAGTGCGGCGGCCGCCCGCAGCAGCACCTCGGATCGGTCGGCGGCGGGGCGGGAGCCCCAGGAGGGCGCGGCATCCCGCACCGTCGCGACGATGCGCTCGAGCTCGTCCCCCTCATCGATGCGGGCCGTGGCGAGGGTGTCGTCCCCGGCGGTCGAGGTGGCGATGCGTTCGCGGATGCCGCGTGCCCACTCGCGGTTGGCGGGGAGCGCCGGGTCGCTGTCGACCGCGTTCGTGAAGCCGGGCGCACCCGCCGTCTCGTCGACCAGCTCGCGGGGCGCGTAGACGGCGGTCTCGAGGAACGGCTCGCCGTCGAATCCGTCGTCGCCGGTCGATCCGCGCGAGATGCCGAGCACGGCCTTCGTGAGGTCGACCTCGGGCTGCGGGGCCGCCGGCAGCGGACGCACGGACTCGTGCATCGGGGCGAGCCGGTCCTGACGTCTGCGGGGCCCGGTGCGCAGATTCGGGTCGGTCGAGCGGTCGAGGGCGTCGAGGAAGCGATCCTGCTCGCGCTCGAACAGGGTCTCGTCCTCGCCGAGCTGGAACGCCGCCGAGAGGAAGTTGTCGCTCGACGCGTTCTCTTCGAGACGGCGCACGAGATAGCTGATCGCGACGTCGAACTCGGCGGGTGCGACGACCGGCACGTAGAGCAGCACGGGGCCGACCTCGCGCGAGACCGCCTGCACCTGCCCCTGCGCCATACCGAGCAGCATCTCGAACTCGACCTGGTCGCGCACTCCGCGCTCGCCCGCGAGCAGCCAGGCGTAGGCGATGCCGAACAGGTTGTGCCCGGCGATGCCGAGGTGCACGGCCTCGGTGCGTTCGGGCCGCAGCGCCCAGTCGAGGCAGCGGAGGTAGTTGGCATCCGTGTCGAGCTTGGTGTCGTAGGTCGCCCGCGCCCACCCGTGCATGGTCGCCTCGACGCGCTCCATGGCGAGGTTCGCGCCTTTGACGAGACGGATCTTGATCGGGGCGCCGCCGTGGGCGACACGGTCCTGCGCCCAGGCGGTGAGCTCCTGCAGGGCGGGCAGGGCGTCGGGCAGGTACGCCTGCAGCACGATGCCGGCATGCAGGTTCGCCAGGCGCGGGTCCTCGAGGATGCGCGTGAACACCGCGATCGTCAGGTCGAGGTCGCGGTACTCCTCCATGTCGAGGTTGATGAAGGTGCCGTCCGACGCCGCCGTCAGGTACAGAGGCAGCAGCCGCTCGACCACCCGGTCGACGACTTCGTCGAACGCCCACATCGAGATGTGGCTGACGACGGCCGAGACCTTGACCGAGACGTAGTCGACGTCGGGGCGGCGGACCAGATCGTGGATGCCGTCGAGCCGGCGCTGCGCCTCGCCCTCCCCGAGCACGGCCTCGCCGAGCAGGTTGAGGTTGAGTCGGGCGCCCGATTCGCGGATCTTCGCGATCGCGGGACCGAGCTTGGCGGGGCGGGCGTCGACGACGAGGTGCCCCACCATCTCACGCAGCACGCGGCGGGCGATCGGAACGGTCGGGGCGGGGAGCACCGGGGCGATCCCGCCGCCGAGCTTCACCGCGCCGCGCAGGTACCAGGGCAGGAACTCGGGCACGATCGGCGCGATCCGATGCAGACGGGATGCCGCCGCGCCCAGGCTCTCGGGCCGCATCACACCGTCGACGAAACCGAGCGTGAAGGGCAGGCCGTTCGCGTCGCGCAGCACCCCGGCGAGGCGTGCGGCGGCGGGATCGACGTCGGCCGCCGCGGCCTCGATCACCCAGCGACGGGCGAGCTCGACGGCCCGGTCGGCCAGAGGAGCGGATGCCGCGGCATCCGAAGAAGGAGACGACGACTCTGCCATGTCTCTCACCCTAGGGCGGGGGCGGTGTCTCGGCCCGCTGGCTCGCCCGTGATTCCGCGGGTGGCGCCCTGTCAGTTCCAGACGCTCGGAGCCTGATCGCGCACGGGCGGCAGGGCGGATGCCGCGGCCCACTCGTGCACCCACGCATCGATCTCGGGCACGCCCTCGGGCTTGCCGACCGCGGCGAACAGCTCCTCGTTCGACACGGTGCCGCCGGAGCGGCGCAGCATCCGCGCCCGCACGATCGCCCGCGCATAGATCTGACCCTTCACGACCGCTCGGTGCTCGAGGAACAGCGCCCGATCGTCGTGCCCGATGAACCGCGACTGCACCTCGAACCGCTGCCACGGCACGAGCGACCTGCGGAAGGTCACCGTCTCGCTCGAGACCACCGCGTACCAGCGGTTGTCCTTCATCGCGTCGAACAGCCCGGTGCGGATGAGCAGATCCCAGCGCCCGAGGTCGAACAGCGACAGGTAGCGGCCGTTGTTCATGTGCCGCAGGATGTCGATGTCGGTCGGCAGCGTCGTCAGACGGATGCTGCCCACCGCCGTCGGATCGAGGGTCTTGCCCCGCCGCACGCGGGAGCGGGCACGGAAGATCACCAGGAGGGTGCGCCAGATCACGTTCACGAGGAATGATCGTATTCATCCGCGCACGATCCGCGAAGATCGTTGTCGAGATCCTCCATGCCCCTGCGGGCGGCCATCGACGGCATCCGCTCGATTTCCGGATAGCGGATGCCGCGCGTAGAGTCACGAACATGAGCGCCGAAGCCCAGCCCGAAGTCATCGTCCGTCCGGTCCGTGATGTGGACGCGGAAGCCCTCGGTCGCGTGCACGCCCAGTGCTGGCACGAGACCTACGACCACCTGATCAGCAAGGCCGCCCTCGAGAAGGTGTCGCCGCGCCGCATGGCCGAGCTGTGGACGCACTGGGCCTCACAGGGCCCCGACTTCACGATGCGCGCCGCCCTCGTCGACGGCGAGATCGTCGGCTTCGCCGGCTCCGGTCCCGCCCGCGACAAGGACGCCCCGGCACTGCGCGAGCTGTACTTCATCTACCTGCTCGATGCCTGGCACTCCACCGGCATCGGCCAGAAGCTCTTCGACGCCACCGTCGAGAAGGACGCCCCGCTCTACCTCTGGGTCGCCGAGGACAACCCCCGCGCGCACCGCTTCTACGCGCGCAACGGCTTCACGCTCGACGGCGCCACCCACACCGAACCGTTCCTCGGCGAGACGCTGACCGAGGTGCGCTTCACGCGCTGAGCATCCGTTCCTCGGGCGCCGAGACCCACCACGATCGCCGAGACCCATCACCGCCCACGTCGGGCGTGATGGGTCTCGGCGTTTTCGGTGGGTTTCGGCGTTTTCGGGGGTCTCGACGATCGCAGGGGTGCGCGGGGTTAACGCCCCGACACGTTGCCGAAGACCTTCGCGATGGGGGCGAGCACCAGGGGGCGCGCTGCCACCCACGCGCCGGCGATCACCACGAGCGACACCACGAACACCCAGAAGCCCGTCCACGTCACGGCATCCTGAGACGCGTACATGTGGTTGAGGTTGCGCAGGAATCCGGTCAGCATCACCAGCGCCACGTGCGCGATGATAAACGCCACGAAATACAGCATGATCGGGAAGTGCAGCGCCCGCGCCCACTCCACCGGGTACGCCTTCGAGAGCTTCTCGGCCTTCTTCGGCCACAGCCCCGACATCCGGAAACCGGTGATCGCCGCCAGCGGGGCAGCGATGAACACGGTCGCGAAATAGGCGAGCTGCTGCAGGCTGTTGTAGTTGTTCCAGCCGTTCTCGTGCGGCCAGTCGAACGACACGTACTGCAGCGCCGCCGACAGCGCATTCGGGAAGACCTCCCAGCTCGTCGGCAGGATCCGCACCCAGTGCCCGGTGACGATCAGCAGCACCACGAACACGACACCGTTCACGAGCCACAGGATGTCGAGCGCCTGATGGAACCACAGCGTCAGGCTGATCTTGCCCTTGGGATTTCCCCGCGGCGCCCAGAACACGGTCGGCCGCTTCTCGGTGCGCACCCGCAGACCCGAGCGGATGATCAGCACCATCAGGAACACGTTGAAGAAGTGCTGCCACCCGATCCACGGCGCGAAGCCCGGCTCGACGGCGATCGGCGAGGTGTACTCGCCGGGGAACGCCGCGAGGAAGTCCTGCATGAACGGGAAGCTCAGCAGCGTGCGCACGAGCGCGACCGCGGCCGCCGCGAGAACACCGAGGGCTGCGGCACCGAACAGCACGGCGATGCCCTGCGTCCAGGTCGGGCGCGAACGAGCGGATGCGGCGGCCGCGGTCGCGATTCGGCGCGGGGCAGTGCCGTTCCAGGCCGTGGGAGGGCGGGGCGGGGCGGTCGCGGTGACGACGAGTGCCGCGCGGGGGGACGCTTCGCCTCGCTCCGCGGATCCCGAGCGAGGCCCTTCGTCTCGCTCCGCTCGCTCAGGAACCGCGGAGCGACGAGACGAAGGGTCCGCGACGGTGCCGGCCGGCGGCCAAGGCTCGCCGCCCGGAGTGCGCGGGAGACCACGGCGGATGCCGGACGTGACGGGCGACTCGGGGTGGGACGCTTCGACAGGCTCAGCGACCCGGTTCTGCTCAGTGCGAGGCTCCGCCACCGGGGTTCCTGGACCTGCCGAAGGGCCTGCGTCCGCGGGAGCCGGGGTCCGCGAGCTCGTCGATGGGCTCGTCTCCGCAGGCGCCGCACCGACCGGCGGCCAGGGCTCTCCGCCCGGCACGCGTGGCAGACCGCGGCGGATGCCGGTGGCGGCGGGCGACTCGGGCGCCGGCCCTTCGTCTCGCTCCGCGGATCCTGAGCGAGGAGCGAAGCGACGAGACGAAGGGCGCTCAGGAACCGGCGTGAGGTTCGACTCAGGAACCAGCGCAAGAGACTCGGTCCCTGAGCGAGGAGCGAAGCGACGAGACGAAGGGTCCGCCACGACAGGCGGCCAGGGCTCTCCCCCGGGTACGCGCGGCAGACCGCGACGCAGCATCCGCCCCTCCTGAGCCTCGGAGACCATGGACTCCCCTACTTCCGGGCCTCGAGGGCGGCGATCACCTGAGGCACGATCGTGAACAGGTCGCCGACGATACCGAAATCGGCGACGTCGAAGATCGGGGCCTCGCCGTCTTTATTGATCGCCACGATGGTCTTGGAGGTCTGCATGCCCGCGCGGTGCTGGATCGCACCCGAGATGCCGAGCGCGACGTACAGCTGCGGCGACACCGAGACACCGGTCTGCCCGACCTGGTGCGACTGCGGGATGTACCCCGCGTCGACGGCGGCGCGCGAGGCGCCGACCGCGGCGCCGAGGGCATCGGCGAGTTCCTCGACGAGCACGAACTTCTCCTTCGAGGCGAGTCCGCGTCCACCCGAGACGACGCGGGTCGCCCCGCGCAGTTCGGGCCGTGACGAGGCCTGCTCGACGGCTTCGATCGGGCCGACGGATGCCGCGGCGACCCCCGACCCGGCGACGTCGAGCACCTCGACCGAGGGGGAGGCGACGGCCTCGGCCCGGGCATCCACCGCGCCCTGACGCACCGTGATGACCGGCGCGCCGTAGGTGGGAGCGGAGTCCACGAGGTACGCGCCGCCGTAGACGGAGTGGTGCGCGACCACGCCCTCGTCGTCGCGCGACACCCCGATCGCGTCGACCGACAACGCGAGCCCTGCGCGCACGGCGAGACGGGCGGCGGCGTCGCGTCCGGCGATCGAGTTCGACACGAGCACCGCGTCGGGCTGCACCCGTTCGAACGCGGCCTGCAGGGCGTGGACCACGGGCACGGTGAGGACGGCGGCATCCGCATCGGCCGTGAGCACGACGGATGCTCCGAGCGCCGCGACCTGGGCGGCGGCATCGGAGGAGCCGCCCACGATCACGGCGACCGGCGCACCGATCGTCGAGGCCGCGCCGAGCAGCGCGGCCGCACTCGAGGCGGGAGCACCCGCAGGGTCGACGTCGACGAGCACGAGGATCGGATTCTCGGGGTAGCCCATGTCACACCAGCCTGTTCTGCACGAGGTAGTCGACGAGCTGCTGGGCGGCATCGCCCTCGTCGGTGATCTTGACGCCCGCCGCGCGCGGGGGCTTCTCGGCGACCGCGGTCATGATGGTGCGCGGCGCCGCGGAGGGATCGGCCGAGACGTCGAGGTCGGCGAGCGAAAGCACTTCCACCGGCTTCTTCTTCGCGGCCATGATGCCCTTGAAGTTCGGGAAGCGGGCGTCCGGCAGCGCCTCGGTGATCGAGATCACGGCCGGCAGCGCGGCGCTCACCGTCTGCGACCCGAAGTCGGTCGCGCGGGTTCCGGTGACGGCATCCGCGCCGATCTCGACCGTCGTGAGTGCCGTCGCCTGCGCCCAGCCGAGGTGCTCGGCGAGCATCGCGGGGATGACCCCGCCCGAGCCGTCGGTCGACAGGTTGCCGGTGATGACGAGGTCGGGGGCGCCGCGGCGGATCGCGGCGGCGAGCACCTCGGCGGTGAGACCGAGGTCGGCGCCGGTGAGCTGCTCGTCGGCGATGTGCACCGCGGATGCCGCGCCGATCGCGAGCGCACGTCGCACCGTGGCGGTCGACCCCTCGGGGGCCATCGAGATGGCGACGACCTCCGTGCCCTCGCTCGCGTCGGCGTGGCTCAGGGCGACCTCGAGGGCGCGCTCGGTGATCTCGTCGAGCACCACGTCTCCGGCGGCCCGATCGGCCAGCCCGGTCTCCAGGTTCAGCTTGCGGTCGCCGTAGGTGTCGGGCACCTCTTTGACCAGGACGAAGATCTTCATCGATTGCTCCTCACGACTATGTCGATTCTAGTCCTGCGGCACTGCGTCTCAGCTTGGATGAAACTGAGAACCAGTGGTGACGGCATCCGCTCGGCGGCGCGCGCGCCGAGTACCGTAGAGGCGTGGTCCGTCCCCGCCCCCTGCCCGTGGATCCGCTCGCCGAGGCGAAGCGGCAGTGGCTCGCGCACGGATGGACGGATGCCGCCGACGGCATGGCCGTCGTGACCTCGGTCATGCGGGCGCAGCAGCTGCTGCTCGCCCGCGTCGATCAGGCCCTCAAGCCCTTCGCACTGAGCTTCGCGCGCTACGAGGTGCTGCGCCTGCTCGCGTTCAGCCGCGAGGGGCGCCTGCCCCTGTCGAGCGTGGTGGCACGCCTGCAGGTGCACGCGACCACCGTCACCAGCACCGCCGACCGCCTCGTGCGCGACGGGCTGATCGTGCGCGAACCGCACCCGCACGACGGCCGCGCCGCCCTGCTCGCACTCACCGTGGCCGGTCGCGACCTGGTCGAGCGGGCCACCGCCGCGCTCAACGCCGACGTGTTCGCGTCTCCCGGCATCGATCGCGACGACGCGGCCGAGCTCGTCGCGATCGTCGCGCGCCTGCGCAAGGATGCCGGCGACTTCACCGACCCCCGCCCGACCCCGGAGCCCCTCTGACATGGCGCAGTTCGTGCTCGAGACCGTGATCGCCGCTCCCGTCGACGCGGTGTTCGCGGCATCCCTCGATCCCGAGCTGCACGTGCGATCGATGGCGGCGCACGGCGAGACGATGGTCGAAGCTCCCGCCGGCGGGGCGTTCACCGAGGGCTCGACGGTCACCTGGCGGGCGCGGCACTTCGGCATCCCGTTCCGGCTGCGGTCGCGGGTGTTCGACATCGATCCCCCGCGCGGGTTCCGCGACCGGCAGATCTCGGGGCCGTTCGGGTCGTTCCTGCACGTGCACTCGTTCGCGGAGCATCCGCGGGGCACCCTCATGCGCGACGTCGTGACGTTCCGCTCGCCGTTCGGCCCGATCGGGCGCGCGGTCGACGCACTGTTCCTGCGCGAGTACATGCGTCGCGTGGTCGCCGCGCGCAACCGCACCCTCGTGGCGGAACTCGAGAACCCCTGATCCCGGCGTACCCTGTGCGCATGAGAGAGCTGCGCATCCACACGACCCTCCCGGCGGGCGGCCCGGCGACCGCCATCGTCCTCACCGATGAGCAGGTCGAATCGTTCGGCGCGGGCAAGGCCTTCCCGGTGGCGGTGACGATCGGCGAGCGCACCGCCCGCCTGCGCCTCAGCCGCATGGGAGGGCGCAACCTCATCGGCCTGAGCAAGGCGTCGCGCGCCGAACTGGGCGTCGAGATCGGCGACGAGGTCGACGCCGTCATCCGCCTCGACGCCGCTGAGCGCACCGTCGACGAGCCCGCCGAACTCACTGCCGCCCTCGACGCCGACCCCGCGCTGCGCGCCGCCTTCGACACCCTCGCCTACTCGGCCCGCAAGGAGCACGCTCGCGCGATCGCCGAGGCCAAGCAGGAAGCCACCCGCGAGCGCCGCCTCGCCAAGATCGTCGAGTCGCTGCGGGGCTGAGGCGGGCGCGGGAGTCATCTGTTCCGGAAGTCGGGCTGCCGCTTCTCACGGAACGCGGCCATGCCTTCCTTCTGATCCTCGGTGTCGAAGAGCAGCGCGAACGCCTGCTTCTCGTGCGCGAGGCCGTCGGTGAGCGAGGTCTCCATCGCGGTGTCGAGCGCGGCCTTCGCGGCATAGAGCGAGGGCAGCGACTTCGACGCGATCGTCTCGGCGAGTGTCGTCGCCTCGGCGAGCAGATCGGATGCCGGCACCAGCCGCGAGACCAGACCGATCCGCTCGGCCTCCTCGGCGCCGATGATCCGCCCCGAGAGCACGAGTTCGGCGGCCTTGTAGTACCCGACCGCACGGATGAGCCGCTGCGTTCCTCCCATGCCGGGTATCACGCCGAGGTTGATCTCGGGCTGCCCGAACTTCGCGGTGTCGGCGGCGAGGATGATGTCGCACATCATCGCCAGCTCGCATCCGCCGCCCAGTGCGAAGCCCGAGACCGCCGCGATCACGGGCGTGCGCACGGCCGCGAAGTCGCTCCATGCGCCGAAGTGGTCGGTGGCGAGCATCTCCGCCGACGACATGCCCTCCATCTCCTTGATGTCGGCACCCGCGGCGAAGGCCTTCTCGGACCCGGTGACCACGATCGCCCCCACGCCCTCATCGGCGTCGAACGCGACCGCTGCGGCCGTGACCTCCTCCGACACCCGGCCGTTCAGGGCGTTCAGGGCCTGCGGTCTGTTCAGCGTGATCCACCCCACGCGTCCGCGCTGCTCGACCAGGATCGTCTCGTACTCGGTCATGTCTCTCCTTCGTCGCGTGGTCTTCAGTATCGCGCCCGCGTCCTTCCTCTCGCTCCACTCGCTCAGGAACGGGGTGCGGAGTCGCGGATGTCGGTGATGATGCCGGAGAAGTCGCGGCCGCCGCCATCGCCCGCGGCGTAGGCGGCGTAGAGCTGCTGGGCGAGCCGACCCATGCGGGCATCCGTCGAGGTCTGCTCGATCGCCTGCAGGGCGAGCCCGAGATCCTTGGCCATCAGCGCACCGGCGAAGCCCGGCTGATAGTCGCGGTTCGCGGGACTCGTCGGCACCGGACCCGGCACGGGGCAGTTGGTGGTGATCGACCAGCACTGACCGGATGCCTGCGACACCACGTCGAACAGCGCCTGATGTTCGAGCCCCAGCCGCTCCCCCAGCACGAACGCCTCGGCGACGGCGATCTGCGACACGGCGAGCACCATGTTGTTGCACACCTTCGCCGCCTGGCCGAGCCCGGAACCGCCGCAGTGCACGATCCTCTTACCCATCGCCTCGAGCAGCGGAAGGGCAGCGGCGAAGTCCTCGTCGCTGCCGCCCACCATGAACGCGAGCGTTCCGTTCTCGGCTCCCACGACCCCGCCCGAGACGGGAGCGTCGATGTTGCGGTGCCCCGCGGCGAGCGCGAGCGCGTGCGCCGCGCGCGCCTCGTCGACCGCGATCGTCGACGATTCGATGAACAGCGTGCCGGGCCGGGCCGCCGCGAGCAGCCCGCCGTGGTACGCGTCGAGCACGTGCTTCCCGGCGGGGAACATCGTGATGACGGCATCCGCATCGGCTGCGGCATCCGCCCCGCTGGCCGCGATCGGGATGCCGGCGGCCCGCGCCGCATCCACTGCCGCCGGCACCGGGTCGAACCCCTGCACCTCGTGCCCGGCCTTCACGAGGTTGACCGCCATCGGCAGGCCCATGTGGCCGAGACCGAGGAAGGCGATGCGGCTCATGATGCGCTCCGCATCGAAGCCGAGCCGGCGGGCCGCAGCATCTCGCGCCCGACGATGAGCCGCATGATCTCGTTCGTGCCCTCGAGGATCTGGTGCACCCGCAGGTCGCGCACGACCTTCTCGATGCCGTAGTCCTGCAGGTACCCGTAGCCGCCGTGCAGTTGGAGCGCGCGGTTGGCGATGTCGAACCCGGCATCCGTCGCGAAGCGCTTGGCCATCGCGCAGCGCATCGTCGCGTCCGGCGCCTTCGCGTCGACCGCCGCCGCGCCGTCGCGCACCATGAGGCGCGCGGCCTGCAGTTCGGTGCGCATGTCGGCGATCTGGAACAGGATCGACTGTTTTTCGGCGAGCGGCTCGCCGAACGCGACCCGCTCGTGCACGTATTGCACGGCCCGGTCGAGCGCCCACTGCGCGCCGCCCAGCGAGCAGGCCGCGATGTTGAGGCGGCCGCCGTTGAGGGCCGACATCGCGATCGCGAAACCGCGCCCCTCCTCGCCGAGCAGAGCGGATGCCGGCACCCGCACTCCGTCGAAGATCACCTGGCGCGTGGGCTGCGCGTGCCACCCCATCTTCTTCTCGAGGGCGCCGAAGCCGAGCCCCTCGGCATCGCCGGGGACGAGGATGGCGCTGATGCCACCGGCACCGGGGCCGCCGGTGCGCGCCATCACGACGTACACCGCGGCCTCGCCCGCGCCGGAGATGAACTGCTTCACGCCGGTGAGCACGTAGTCGTCGCCGTCGCGCACCGCGCTCGTGGCGATGTTCGCGGCATCCGATCCGGCGCCCGGCTCGGTGAGGCAGTAGCCGCCGAACTCCGCCATGGAGGCGAGATCGGGCATCCACCGGGCGATCTGCTCGTCGCTGCCGTAGGTGTCGATCATCCACGCCACCATGTTGTGGATCGAGATGTACGCCGCGACCGCGGGGTCGCCCTGCGCGAGCTCCTCGAAGATCGCGACGGTGTCGGTGCGGCTGAGCCCCGTGCCGCCGGACTCCTCGCGCACGTAGATGCCGCCGAGGCCCAGCTCGCCGCCGCGGCCCAGCGACTCGCGGGGGAAGATGTGCTGCTCGTCGCGCTCGAGCGCGTGCGGGGCGAGCTCGATCTCGGTGAACTCGCGCACGGCCTCGAGGATCGCGTCGCGCTCGTCGGCGGTGAGGGGGGTGGTCACGTCGGTCATGGTCATCATCGACTCCTTGATCCTGGGTTCCTGCCCTTCGACAGGCTCAGGAACCGCAAAAGATGTGGTCAGTGCATCGTGGGGATGACGAAGCTGGCACCGTCGCGGATGCCCGCCGCGGGCCAGCGGCTCGTCACCGTCTTGGTCTTCGTGTAGAAGCGGAAGGCGTCGGCGCCGTGCTGGTTGAGGTCGCCGAACCCGCTGCGCTTCCAGCCGCCGAACGTGTAATAGGCGATGGGCACCGGGATCGGTACGTTCACCCCGACCATGCCCACCTCGACCCGGGCGGCGAAGTCGCGGGCGGCGTCGCCGTCGCGCGTGAAGATCGCGACGCCGTTGCCGTACTCGTGCTCCGAGGCCATGCGCAGCGCCTCCTCGTAGTCGGCGGCGCGGGCGATCACGAGCACCGGGCCGAAGATCTCCTCGCGGTAGATCGCCATGTCGGTCGTGACGTGGTCGAACAGCGTCGGTCCGAGGTAGAACCCCTCCTCGTGGCCGGCGACCGTGAACCCACGGCCGTCGGCGAGCAGCGTCGCGCCCTCGTCGACGCCCTGCTGGATGTATCCCTCGACCCGTTCCACCGCGGCGCGGGTGACAAGGGGTCCGTAGTCGACATCGGCCGCGAGCGACGGCCCGACCCGCAACTGCCCGACGCGTTCGAGGAGCTTGGCGGCGAGAGCATCCGCCGTCTGCTGCCCGACCGGTACCGCCACCGAGATCGCCATGCACCGCTCACCGGCCGATCCGTATCCCGAGCCGATCAGCGCGTCGACCGCCTGATCGAGGTCGGCGTCGGGCATCACGATCATGTGGTTCTTCGCGCCGCCGAAGCACTGGGCGCGCTTGCCGTGCGCCGCTGCGGTGGCGTAGATGTACTCGGCGATCGGCGTGGAGCCGACGAATCCGACGGCGCGGATGCGGTCGTCGGTGAGCAGCGCGTCGACGGCCTCCTTGTCGCCGTGCACCACGTTGAGCACGCCGGCGGGGAGCCCGGCTTCGAGGAAGAGCTCGGCGAGGCGCACCGGCACCGAGGGGTCGCGCTCACTGGGCTTGAGCACGACGGCATTGCCCGCGGCGAGCGCGGGGCCCGCCTTCCAGAGGGGGATCATCGCGGGGAAGTTGAACGGGGTGATCGCGGCGACCACACCGAGGGGCTGGCGCATCGAGTAGACGTCGATGCCCGCGCCGGCGCCGGTCGAGTACTCGCCCTTGAGCAGGTGCGGGGCGCCGGCCGAGAACTCGATGACCTCGAGCCCGCGCTGGATGTCGCCCTTCGCGTCATCGACGGTCTTGCCGTGCTCGCTCGCGAGCAGCTCGGCGAGAGACTGCATCTCGCGCTGCACCAGATCGAGGAAGCGCAGCAGCACACGGGCGCGCTTCTGCGGGTTGGTGGCGGCCCACTCCTGTTGGGCGGCCTCGGCGTTCGCGATCACCGCGCGCACCTCGTCGGCCGAGGCGAGCGGCACGCGGGCCTGCACGGCGCCGGTGCTGGGATCGAACACGTCGGCGAAGCGCCCGTCAGCCGGCGTGAGGTGCGATCCGCCCACGAAATGCGGGATGGTACGAGTCATTGTGCGACGTCCCTTCGTGCCATCGTTGGCACATCGCGAGTTTACTTCGATCCCCGCGTATTTACTAGGGCGTCCATGCATCTCACGGCCACCCCTCCCGAAAAGCGCACCGATCGGTCGCGAATGCCGGGTATCGAGCCCCAGAATCGACATTTCGCACCGGTCGGAGCAGCATCCGGATGTTGAGGCGGCGTTCACCGGCCGGTCACTTCGGCGAACTACAACTACAGATGCGCGGACGACTCAGACCGGATCGGGAAGTCACAGGATTCCGCGCCTCGGGCGCCAAGCGCCCGCAGACCCCCGCCGAATCGGGTCGGCGGGGGTCTTCTCCGTCTTCCGGGCGCGTCAGCCGCAGCATCCACCGTCCATGACTCCGGACGAACGGCGCCGATCGGCCGATTCGGGCCCGGTTCGCGGCCGATTCGGCGCATCCGTCCTGAGTTATGCCCCCTCACGCACTCGGGACGACGACGACCTTGCCGCGCAGCGTGCCGGCCGCGGCGGCCGCGTGCACCGACGCGACCTCCTCGAGACCCACGCGACGCGACGCCACCACCCGCAGCGACCCGTCGTCGACCAGGGTGACGAGATGCGCGAGCTGATCGGGATCACTGCGCACGTACACGGTCTCGCCGCGCACGCCTCGGCCCTCGTCGCCGGGCGTCGGCATCCACGCGGTCGAGCTGACCACGAAGCCGCCGTCGCCCACCAGTGAGACGAGCGCCGCGAACTCCTCGGGCTCGATCGGCGCGAGATTCAGCAGCACCTCGACCGGAGCCCCCACCCCGTCGCGCACCGAACCCACCGTGTGATCGACGACCTCGTCGGCGCCGGCAGCCTCGACCGCGGCACGGCTGCGCGGGCTCGCCGTCGCGATCACGAACGCCCCCGCGTGCTTCGCCAGCTGCACGGCGTACTCACCGACCGTTCCGCCGGCGCCCACGATCAGGATGCGCTGCCCCTTCTGCAGCCCGGCGACATCGAACAGCGCCTGCCACGCCGTCAGTGCGACCGACGGGAGCGCCGCGGCATCCGCCAGATCTCCCACCGCGGGCGCGGCGACCAGCAGATCCGCGGGCGCGACGACGCACTCGGCATCCGCGCCGTCGTCGGTCATCGAGAGGAATCCGATGACGCTGTCGCCGATCGCCCGACCGTCGACGCCGACCCCGATCGCGTCGATCGTGCCGGCGACGTCGTAACCGGGGGTGTGCGGGAGCGCGACGGGGAACGGGAGGGTTCCCCCGCGGATGCCGCCGTCGGCGGGGTTGAAACCGGCGCCCGCGACGCGGATGCGCACCTGACCCTCGCCAGGCTCGGGGACCTCGACCTCGTCGACGCGCAGGACCTCGGGGCCGCCGAGCTGGTGGAAACGTGCTGCCTTCATGATGACTTCCTTCTCGATTCAGATGCTTCGAAGTCGAAGCACTTATCGAACCGTATCACTGCTTCGATATCGAAGCAACTAATTCGAGATCGAAACACCTACACTGGAGAGCATGGCCGCCGACACCCCTCCCCTCGACCCCGCCGAACTCGGTGCGTACTTCGCACTGATCGAAGTGAGCAGCCTGCTGCGGCACGCCGTCGAACAGCAGCTGAAGGAGACCGGAGACCTCAGCTACGTGCAGTTCCAACTGCTCGCGACCCTCGGGGATTCACCGAACGGCAGCGCCCGCATGACCGCGCTGGCCGATGGCATCGTGCTCAGCCGCAGCGGCCTCACCCACCAGGCCGGCCTGCTCGAGAAGAGGGGCCTGGTGACGCGCGCCCCGTCGCCCGACGATGAGCGCGGCGTGACGCTCACGATCACCGACGCCGGGCGGGCCGTACTCTCCGCCGTCTTCCCGGGGCATATCGGCGAGCTGCGAAGGTTGTTCCTCGCGCCGCTCGACGCCGACGACGTCCGCTCGCTCACCGCACCGCTCGAGAAGGTGCGCGAGCACATGCGCCGGATCCCCCCGCGCTCGGCCGCGCCCCGCCGCCGCAGGACGGCCGAGTAGCCCTACAGCCTCTCGACGATCATCGCGTTGGCCATGCCGCCGCCCTCGCACATCGTCTGCAGCCCGTAGCGGCCACCCACCGCGTCGAGGTGATCCACGAGTGTTCCGAGCAGGCGCGTACCCGACGAGCCGAGCGCATGGCCGAGCGCGATCGCGCCGCCGCGCGGGTTGAGCCTGGCCGGGTCGGCACCGAGCTCGGCCGCCCAGGCCAGCGGCACCGACGCGAACGCCTCGTTCACCTCGTACGCATCGAGGTCGTCGATCGTGAGGCCGCTGCGGTCGAGGATCCGCCGGGTCGCCGGGATCGGCCCCGTCAGCATCATCAGCGGGTCGTCGCCGACGACGGCGAACGAGCGGATGCCGGCGCGCGGAACCAACCCGAGCGATTCGGCTCTCTCGGCGCTCATCAGCAGCGCGGCCGAGGCGCCGTCGGTGAGGGGCGAGGAGTTGCCCGGGGTGATCCGCCAGTCGAGGTCGGGGAAGCGCGCGGCGAGCGCGTCCGTGCGGAAGGCCGGGTTCAGACCCGCGAGCCCCTCCGCCGTGGTTCCCGCTCGCACGGTCTCGTCTGTCACGGCATCCGGCGCTTCGACGACCCCGACGACCGTGCGATCGAAGAAGCCCTCGGCCCAGGCATCCGCCGCCCGCCGGTGCGACTCGGCGGCGTAGGCGTCGAGCGCGTCACGGTCGAGCCCCCAGCGCTGCGCGATCAGCTCGGCCGAGACTCCCTGGTTCACCAGCCCCTCGGGATACCGGGCGCGCACGCGCGGCGACATCGGGGAGCCGCCGGCCGCCGACGATCCGAGGGGCACCCGGCTCATCGACTCGACCCCGCCCGCGATCACGATGTCGTAGGCGCCGGCCATGATCCCCTGCGCCGCGATGTGCACCGCCTGCTGGCTCGACCCGCACTGCCGGTCGATCGTCGCCCCCGGCACGCTCTCGTCGAAGCCCGCGGCCAGCACCGCCTGGCGCGCGATGTTCGTCGACTGGTCTCCCACCTGACTCACGCAGCCGAGCAGCACGTCGTCGATCTGACGCGAGTCGAGGCCGTTGCGCTCGAGCAGCGCCTGCAGCACTCCGGCGGCGAGATCGACCGGATGCACTCCCGAGAGCGCACCCCCGGGCTTGCCGCGCCCGACCGGGGTGCGAACGACATCGACCAGAACGGCTTCGCTGCGCGTGCTCATTCCCCCATTCTGCGCCGATCGCTGCGCCCGCGCCGTAATCCGCCCGTCACACGCCGCGAATAGAATCGACGACGCGCCATCACCCCGGTGCACCCCGCACGCAGGCCCGCGACCCGGGCCGCCCGCTCTCTCGAGGACCCCACCATGTCCAGTGATCCCATCACCGTGTCCATCCGCCGTGAAGTCGACCCCGCCCGCATCGCCGAGGCGACCGCGTGGGTGCAGACCGGCGTCAACCTCGCCAACAAGTACCCGGGATTCCTCGGGTCGGGCTGGGTGCGGTCAGGCGATGAGACCAACGTCTGGCACATGCTGTACCGGTTCGCCGACGAGCAGACGCTCACCGCGTGGGAGGACTCCGGCGAGCGCGGTTGGTGGTTGTCGATGGGCGAGGGCTTCGTGCGCAGCGAGCGCTCGCGCCGCCGCACCGGAATCGAGGGCTGGTTCGACGAGCCGACCACCGGCACGATCACGGTGCAGACGACGGATGGCCGGGCCGAGGTCGCGGTCGTGAACGCCCCGCCGCGGTGGAAGCAGGCGGTGTCGATCTGGCTCGGGTTCTTCCCGGTCAACCTCGCCTTCACGTACGCGATGTCACCCGTGCCGGGATGGGATGCGCTGCCGATCTGGCTGCGGGTGCTCGTGACCACCGCGGTGCTGACGCCGATCATGGCCTACCTCGTGCTGCCCTGGGTGACCCGGCGCCTGCGCCACTGGCTGGCGCGCTGAAGTCAAGGGACACCCCCGGGAGCGGATGCCGTGGCACTGTGGTGACATGCGCATCGCTCTCACCGGATCATCGGGCAAGCTCGGCCGCGTCGTCGCGAGGGAACTCCGGGCGAACGGGTACGAGGTCATCGGGATGGACGTCACGGGGGTCCGCGGTCCGGACTTCGTGCAGGTCGATCTGACGGACTACGGGCAGGTGGTCGACGCGTTCACCGCGGTCGGCGACCGGCACGAGGGCATCGACGCGGTCGTGCATCTCGGGGCGATCCCCGCTCCCGGCATCCGCAGCGACGTCGCCACCTTCCACAACAACATGCCGGCCACGTTCAACGTGTTCTGGGCGGCGGTGCGCCTCGGCATCCGTCGCATCGTCTACGCGTCGAGCGAGACCGTGCTGGGGCTGCCGTTCGACGTGCCGCCGCCCTACATCCCGGTCGACGAGGACTATCCGGCCCGGCCCGAGTCGGTGTACTCGCTGGTGAAGACGCTCGAGGAGCAGCTGGCGACCGAGCTCGTGCGCTGGCACCCGGAGGTCTCGATCACCGCGCTGCGGTTCTCGAACGTCATGGACCCCGAGGACTATGCCGCGTTCCCCGCCTTCGACGCCGACGCGACGCTGCGCAAGTGGAACCTGTGGGGGTACATCGACGCCCGCGACGGCGCCCAGGCCGTGCAGCGCGCCCTCGAGGTCGCGACCCCCGGGTTCGACAGGTTCATCATCGCGGCCGCCGACACGGTGATGTCGCAGCCGAACGCCGAGCTGATCGCCGAGGTCTTCCCCGGCGTGCCGGTCACCCGCGACGTCGGGCCGAACGAGACGCTGCTGTCGATCGACAAAGCGCGGCGGGTTCTGGGCTACGACCCGCAGCACTCCTGGCGCGACGAGGTCTGACGCGCCCTTCGCCTCGTCGCTGCGCTCCTCGCTCAGGGACCGGACTCGAAACCCGGTTCCTGAGCGAGCGAAGCGAGACGAAGGGCCACCCGCCCTACCGCCGGGCGATGGTCGAGCCGCGGATGACGAGGCGCACCGGCAGGTGGTGCGAGCCCTCGCCGATGTCGACGCCGTCGATCGCGTCGAACACGCGCTGGGCGGCCTGTCGACCGAGCTGCTGCAGGTTGGCGTCGATGCTGGTGAGCTCGGGCCGCGCGTTGGTGGCGAGCACCTCCCAGTTGTCGTAGCCGATGACGGCGAGGTCGTCGGGCACCGAGCGTCCGAGGTCGCGGGCCGAGTCGAGCACGCCGCGGGCGATCTGGTCGGAGCCGCAGAAGATCGCGTCGATGTCGGGATGCCGCTGCAGCAGCAGGGCGCCGGCATCCCGCCCCCAGTGCTCGGTCCACTCCGAGAACATGGGCTCACCGACGAGTTCGAGCCCGGCTTCGCCGAGCGCGGCGCGGGCCCCGGCCAGGCGGTCTTGCGCGGCGGCGTACGAGGGCTCGCCGGAGATGTGCGCGATGCGGCGGCGCCCGCACGCGAGCAGATGCTCGATCGCGAGGCGTCCCCCGGCGTAGTTGTCGGGCGTGAGCGAGAGGTCGCGCGGGTCGTCGGACGGCGCGTACGCGTAGACGACGGGCACGGGCAGGTCCTGCCCGAGTGAGGGCCGCGGGTCGGTCTGGCGGCCCACGACGATGATCCCGTCGACGCGCCGGCTGAGCAGTTCGCGCAGGTGGTGCTGCTCGCGGATGCTGTCACCCCGGGCGTCGCAGAGGAAGACGTTGATGCGCCCCGCCCCGAACGCGTCTTCGGCACCCATGAGGATCGGGATCATGAAGCGGCCCTCGAGGTCGCTCGTGAGGAGGCCGACGGTGCCGGTGCGTCCGGCGAGCAGGCCGCGCGCCATGGCGTTGGGCGTGAACGAGAGTTCGTCCGCCGCGGCGAGCACGCGGGTGCGGGTGGCGGCGGCGACGTCGCCGCGGTCGTTGAGCGCCTTGGATGCCGTCGCGGTCGACACGCCCGCCAGGCGGGCGACGTCGCTGAGCGTCGTCGTCTTGCCCGCTGACTCGTTCATTGCCATCACTCGCCCCCTGAAGGTTGCTGAAAGGTTATCGGACGATCTCTTGACCGCGCGCCGAACTTCACGATATACCTTTTCGAAAGGGGTTTCGGAGATTTCGAAAACCGCCCCTCAGATCGACCTCGACACCGCCGTCGCCCGACGACAGCATCCGCTCACCGAAGAGTCCTGGAGGCAATCCCATGCACATCACCCGACCCCGTGCATTCAGACGCACGGTCACCGTCCTCGCCGTCACCGGCCTGCTCGTCACCCCGCTCGCGGCCTGCGCCGCCGGCGGCGACGACACCGGCCCCGCCGAGCCCATCCCCGCCGAGGGCGTCGACGACGGCTCGACGCTCACGCTCTGGACCCGCGCTCCGATCGAGCGCCAGGCCAACCTCCTCGTCGACGCGTACAACGCCTCGCACGAGAACCAGGTCGAGCTGACGGTCGTCCCCAACGACGACTACGTCGCGAAGGTCGGCGCCGCCGCCGGGTCGAGCGGACTGCCCGACCTGTTCGCCGCCGACATCGTCTACGTGCCCAACTGGGTCGAGCAGGGCCTGTTCCAGGACCTGTCCGAGCAGATCGACGGCCTCGACTACAAGGACGCGATCAACCCGGGCCACCTCTCGGCCGGCACCCTCGACGGCAAGGAGCACGTGCTGCCGTTCGCCCTCGACCTGTCGATGCTGTTCTGGAACAAGGAGCTCTTCGCCGAAGCGGGCCTCGATCCCGAGAAGGCCCCCGCGACGCTCGAGGAGTTCTCGGCGGCGGCGCAGGCCGTGCAGGCGCTCGACAAGCCCGACGTCTACGGCACCGCCACCGGCCTCAACTGCGGCGGATGCCTCGTCTTCACCTGGTTCCCGTCGATCTGGGCCTCGGGCGATCAGGTCATGAACGACGACGGCACCGAGTCGCTGCTCGGCAGCGACAGCGCACAGGCCGTGTACGACACCTGGGCCGAGCTGCAGGATGCCGGAGCGGTGCTGCCCTCGTCGACCGACGAGACCGGCCCCACGTGGACGGCCGCGTTCAGCGAGGGCAAGGTCGGCGTCATGCCGTTCCCCGCGACCCTGCTGCCCTCGCTCGAGTTCGACGCCGGAGTCGCCGGCATTCCCGGAGTCGACGGCGGCGCCTCGACCTTCGTCGGCGGCGACGGGATCGGCGTCTCGAAGGACTCGAAGAAGTCCGCGCAGGCCTGGAACTTCCTGCAGTGGATGATGTCGGAGGAGGCCCAGGTCGAGGTGCTCGCGAAGGACGGCAACGCCGTCTCGCGCTCCGACCTCGCCGACAACGAGTACGCCGCCGCCGACCCGCGGCTCGTCACGATCAACGAGGTCGCCGCACAGGGCAGCACCCCGGTGGCGATGAACTTCCAGCAGGCGTTCAACGCCCCCGGCAGCCCGTGGCTCACGCTCGTGCGCAACGCCGTGCTGAACGGCGAGGACTCGGTGCCGGCCGACAACGAGGAGATCACGGCGATCCTGTCGCAGTGATCCACCGGTGGGGTGGCGTCCGCGCCCCCCCCCCCCCCCCCCCCCCCCCCCCCCCCCCCCCGGCCCCAACAAAGACGAAAAAGTCCCCGATTAACACGCACCCACCCGCGGGGGCCCACCGCGGGGGTGAGGGGGGCGTCCGGGGGGCCGCCCTACACGGTGTAGATCCGGGGTACGGTGTCGCCTTTTACCCGGGGGGGGGGGGGGCCCCCCCCCCCCCACCGCACCCCTCGCCCGCCCCCGCCTCCCGGCCACGACACTCGACGAAAGAGACCGAGATGACCTCGACCGCACCACCGCTGCGCCGCCGCCGCGCGCGCACCGGCTTCGGCGGCCCCGTGCAGGGCTGGCTGTACGCCGCGCCGACGGCGATCTTCGTCGCCCTGCTGTTCGTGGTGCCCCTGGCGCTGGTACTGCAGATGTCGGCATCCGATTGGCCGCTGCTCAGCGGCAACCAGGGGCTCAACTTCCCCGAGAACTACGCGGATGCCGTCACCCACCGCCTCTTCTGGGACTCGGTGCGCTTCACCCTGCTGTACACGGTCATCACGACCGTGATCCTCATCGCGCTGGGCCTCGGTCTCGCCCTGCTCGTGCAGGAGTCGACGCGCTGGAAGGGGTTCCTGCGCACGGCCTTCCTGATCCCCAGCGCCCTCGGCCTGGCATCCGCCTCGCTGCTGTTCTACGTGCTGTACTCCCCGATCGCCGGCCCCTTCGCCGACCTGATGAAGTCGTGGGGAATCACGTTCCTCGGCACCCCCGACGGAGCGCTGTGGTCGACGATCTTCCTCATCGTCTGGCGCTACGCCGGGTTCTACATGCTGCTGATGCTCGTGGGCCTGCAGGGCATCCCCGACGACGTCTACGAGGCGGCCCGCATCGACGGGTCGAGCCGCTGGCAGACCTTCCGCTACATCACCGTGCCGCTGCTGAAGCCGACCTTCGCGCTCACCACCGTGATGTGCGTGACCGGGTCGCTGCTCGCGTTCGAGCAGTTCTACATCCTCACCAAGGGCGGCCCCGACAACAGCACCATGACGGTCGTGCAGCTCATCTACAACGTCGCCTTCCAGGGCCAGAACAGCCTCGGAATCGCCGGCGCGCTCTCGGTGATCGTGCTGCTCGCCCTCATCGTCATCAACGTCTTCCAGCTGCGCGCGTTCCGCCGCGCGGATGAGAACTGAAACGAGGATCCGCCATGTCTCAGACACTCACCCGCACCATCGTCGCTCCGCACAGCCCACCCACCTCCCCGCGCTACCGGTCGAAGGCCGCGCGCGTGGTCTACGGCATCCCATACTGGGTCTTCACGAGCGCCCTCGCGGTGATCTTCCTGTACCCGCTCATCTGGACCGGCGTCTCGTCGGTCAGCCCGATGGCCGGCACCAGCCAGACCGACGGCTGGGGCTTCGGCAACTACGCCGCCCTCGGCGAGTACCAGGCGGGAATCTGGGTCTACCTCGGCAACTCGCTGTTCGTGTCGGTGCTCACGGTCGCGCTCACGCTCTTCATCTCGCTGCTCGGCGGCTACGCGTTCGCCCGGTTCTCGTTCCCCGGCAAGAACGCGCTGTTCCTGCTGACGCTCGCGATCCTCATGGTGCCGTACGCCACGCTCCTGATCCCGCTGTACGTGATCCTCAACGCGGTCGGCCTGCAGAACTCGCTCGTCGGGGTCGCGCTGGTGATCACGATGTTCCAGCTGCCGTTCTCGATGTTCATGATGCGCATCTCGTTCGAGTCGATCCCGAAGGAGATGGACGAGGCGGCGATGGTCGACGGATGCTCCAGCTGGGGGGCCCTATGGCGGGTGCTGCTGCCGGCGGTGAAGCCGGGGCTGGTGACGGTCGGCCTGTTCGCCTTCCTCACCGCGTGGAACGACTTCATGGCCCCGCTGATCCTCATCAACGACACGAACCGCATGACGCTCCCGCTCGCGGTCGCGAACCTCCGAGGGCAGGTGCAGGGCGTCGTCGACTACGGCGCCACCGAGGCCGGGGTCGTGGTGCTCGCGCTCCCCTGCATCCTGCTGTTCCTGATCCTCCAACGACACTACGTGCGCGGCTTCATGTCGGGCGCTTTCAAGGGATGACCATGCTCGACACCACCGCACCGGCCGCGCCGGTCGTTCCCACCCGCGGGCGCCTGCGCCCCCTCGGCCTCGACGAGGTGCGCATCACCGGAGGATTCTGGGGCGAACGCCAGGCCGTCAACGGCGAGGCGACGCTCGCGCACATCGAGTCACGCCTCGAGAGCGAGGGCTGGCTGCCGAACTACGACCTCGCGGTCGCCGGCACCCTGCCCGACGGACGCCGCGGACGGGAGTTCTCGGACTCCGAGATCTACAAGTACCTCGAGGCGCTGGCGTGGGAGATCGCCCGAACGGATGCCGCGGCCGACGCGCCTCTCGAGCAGCGGTTCCGTCGGGTCGTCGCCCGTATCGCCGAAGCGCAGGAGCCCGACGGCTACCTGAACACGATGTTCGGACGCCCGGGGCAGGCACCGCGCTGGTCGGACCTGGAGTGGGGCCACGAGCTCTACTGCCTGGGACATCTCTTCCAGGCGGCGGTCGCCCGTCACCGCACGCGGCCCGACGCCGACGACGGCCTCATCGAGGTAGCCCGCCGCGCGGCCGAGCTGGTGTGCCGCGAGTTCGGCCCGGAGCGGCGCGACGCAATCTGCGGTCACGCCGAGGTCGAGGTCGGTCTCGCCGAACTCGGGCGCGCACTCGGCGAGCAGCGCTTCATCGACCAGGCCGCCCTCTTCGTCGAACGGCACGGGCACGGCTCGCTGCGCGAGATCGAGTGGGGGCAGGAGTACTTCCAGGACGACGTGCCGGTGCGGGAGGCGACGGCTCTGCGCGGCCACGCCGTGCGGGCGAACTACCTGTCGGCCGGGGCGACGGACGTCGCGGTCGAGCGATCGGATGCCGATCTGCTCGACGCCCTGCGCGCCCAGTGGGACCGCACGGTCGAGCGGCGCACCTACGTGACCGGCGGGCAGGGCTCGCACCACCAGGACGAAGCGTTCGGCGAGGACTGGGAGCTGCCGCCCGACCGCGCCTACTCCGAGACCTGCGCGGGGATCGGCTCGATCATGTTCTCGTGGCGCCTGCTGCTCGCGACCGGCGAGCCCCGGCACGCCGACCTCATCGAGCGCACGCTGTTCAACGTGGTCGCGACCTCTCCGGCATCCGACGGGCGCGGCTTCTACTACGCCAACACGCTGCATCAGCGGGTTCCCGGCGTGCCCGCCGACCCCGACGGCACCTCGAAGCGCGCCTCGTCGTCGCTGCGGGCGCCGTGGTTCGAGGTGTCGTGCTGCCCGCCGAACGTCGCCCGCACGTTCGCGAGCCTCGCCGCGTACCTCGCGACCGCCGACGACGACGGCGTGCAGCTGCACCAGTACGCGCCGGCCTCCGTGCGTACGACGCTGCCCGACGGGCGACGCGTGACATTCGACGTCGAGACGGGATACCCGGCCGATGGCGGCATCCGCATCACCATCGCCGAAGAGGTGGAGTTCACGCTCACTCTGCGGGTTCCGGAGTGGGCGACGGATGCCGTGGTGCGCGTCTCGACGGGCGACGGGGGGGCGGAGCATCCGGCCGCGCCCGGGGTCTTCTCCGTGCGCCGAGCTTTCCGGACGGGCGACGTCGTCGACCTGGTGCTGCCGCTGACGGTGCGTGCGACGGTTCCGCATCCGATGGTGGATGCCGTGCGCGGCAGCATCGCGATCGAACGCGGACCCGAGGTGTTGGCACTCGAATCGGTCGATCTCGGAGCGGACGTGGGAGAGGGCGTCGTCGCGGGCAACCCCGTCGAGGCGGGAGGTCGGGTGACGCTGCCGGTGCGGTTGCGCTCGACCGGTGACGTCGTCGACGCGCCTCTCGTGGCGTACCACGACTGGGCCCGCCGCGGCCCCTCGACCATGCGGGTGTGGGTGCCCGTCGAGTAGTGGCCCTTCATCTCGCTCGCTTGCGCCACACCACTGCGCGCATGTCCCGCGGGCGCCGCACATGAACCGGGGCGAGAAGCCTGCGGCCAAGCAGCGATCGCAGCGCACACTGTTCGATCGGACGTGAGCCAAGCCAAGGTCGTGGTCATGCGTCTCCAGGCACCGGTCGGATTTGCCACCGTTCCGCCGCAACGCTCTGAGTTGGAGAGCGCTGCGGCAATCGCATCCCCGCTGCCCGACTGCGCTCATTGCCATCTCCCGATAGAGCTGGCGCGCGCGTGCAAGACTTATCGAATGTCGCGTCGCCCCGACAACCTGTCGCACCCCGTTACCGACGAGAAGGAAGCTAAGCTGCTGGCGCTTCTCGACACGCCCGAAGCGCGCGCGCTCCAGGAGGATCTCGTCGAAAGCATCCTTCGCAGCGCCGCTCGCCTAATCATCCTCCGCGGCGATGTCGATGCCGCCACAGTCACGTTGGATGAGTTGCGGACACTCGCATGGCGTGAATTCCGGACCCACTGGGCATCGGGCACGTTTCAGGTCGCTCCCGTCGTCGACCACAGCAGCACAATTCTGGAAGATGCACGCAGATTTGCGGCGGACGGAAACCTAGAGTACGCCTTCGTCTTCTACGGGTTGCACCTGGAGCATCTCCTTAATCGATCCATCCGAGACGGCGGCGTCCGGCGCTCACTCTCGGAAGCCGAGACTATTGAGGTCATGAAGCGGTCGATTTACGACAAGACTGGAACCCTCTGGTTGCTGCTCTTCGAAGAGCGAATGCCCGAGGAATTGTCGCGGGATATCCGCGCCGTCGCGAACGTTCGCAATCAGTTCGCGCACTACAAATGGACACCGGAACAGAGCTTCGAGCTGTCGCCAGATGAGAGTGAAAGCAGGGCTGCGGCAGCACTAGAGACTGCGGAGCGCGCCGCGCTCGGCCTTCAGCGTTACGCCGACGAACTGATTCTTCCCGCCGAGAGTGAAGCCTTTGATTGGCTATCCGCTACAAGCGGATAAGCAGCGCAACCGAATGCGCAATCCCAGGTCAGCACTCACCGCCTTCTCCGAGGCTTCACGAGACATATAAGCGACCAGACGACGGCCCTACAGCCCGAGCCGCTCCAGATACGGGTTGACGAGACGCCGCTCCGGGTCGAAGCGCGCGGCCAGCGCGGCGAAGTCGTCAAAACGCGGATACCGTTCGCGCACCTCGGCGGCGTCGAGCGCGAACACCTTGCCCCAGTGCGGGCGGGCGGTGGGCGGCAGCGCCGCTTCGAGCGTCGGCAGGAACGCGCGCACGGCTGCTTCGTCGGGCTTCCAGGTGAAGTGGATGCCGACGGCCTCCGTGCCGTGCGACGAACTCAGCCAGAGGTCGTCGGCCTTCACCGTGCGGATCTCGTTCACCAGCAGCAGCGGAGAGATCTGCCCGGCGAGCGAGCGCACGGCTTGGATCGCGGCGACGGCGTCGGCGCGGGGCACGAGGTACTCGCTCTGGATCTCGGCACCGGCCGAAGGGGTGAACTCGAGCTTGAAGTGCGCGAGCCGCTCGAACCACGGCCCGGGCGCGCCGAGCTGTTCGGTGCACGCGACGGGGTCGACGCCGAGGATCGGATGCCGCTTGCTCGCCGCAGCTTCGGCCCCCAGGCTCTCGAACAGGGACTCGCGGGCGGCCTCGCGCGCCTCGGGGAGGCGCTGCTTGACCCAGATCTGGTCGGCGACGTCGGTGTGCTGCCAGGTCGAGAAGACGCTGACGCTCGTGCCGATGCCGGTGACCGCTTCGAGGTCGGTGAGGATCGCGTCCCACGACGGGTGCTCGAAGACGTGCTGCGCGACGTCGTAGGTCGGCTCGACGTCGAGGGTGAGGTCGACGACCGCGCCGAGGGCGCCGAGACTCACGACCGCACCGTCGAAGTCGACGTCGCCGCGACGCAGCTCGCGCGTCTCGCCACCCGGGGTGACGATCGTGAGGGCGCGCACGGCACTCGCGAGAGAGCCGATCGCGTCACCGGAGCCGTGGGTTCCGGTGGCGACGGCACCGGCGACGGAGATGTGCGGCAGCGAGGCGAGGTTGGCGAGCGCGAGCCCCTCGGCGGCGAGCAGCGGGGCGATGTCGCCGTAGCGCAGTCCTCCGGCCACCCGCACGGCGTCGCGCTCCGGGCTCACCTCGAAGACCGCGGGCAGTCGGTCGAGGGCGATCAGCGCACCCTCGGTGTCGGCGATGTCGTTGAAGCAGTGGCGCGAGCCCAGCATCCGCACCGGTCCACCCTGCGCGAGCAGCGCCCGCAGCGCGTCGATCGACGTCGGGTGCTCGACCCGGGATGCCCGATAGGTGAGGTTGCTCGCCCAGTTGCGTTCGTTGCCCATCGCGCCAGCATAGCCAGGAGCACATCCTCTACAACGATGTACTGCGGCGGATGACGACCCCGCCGGTAGGCTGACCGCATGACGACGATCCCGCCGCGCCGCGCGACGATGAAAGACGTCGCCGCTCTCGCCGGCGTCTCGCCGAAGACGGTCTCGAATGTCGTCACCGGCACCGTCCCCGTGAACGACGACACGCGCTCCAAGGTCGAAGCGGCGATGGCGCAGCTCGACTTCGTGCCGAATCTCAGCGCCCGCGGGTTGCGCAAGGGACGCTCGGGGATCATCGCCGTCGCCCTCCCCGATCTTGCGACCGCGTTCTCGGCCGAGCTCGTGCACCGCATCGTCGAAGCCGCGCACGAGCGGGGGCTGGCCGTGCAGATCGAGGAGACGGCATCCGAGCCCGAGCGTGAGAAGGAGCTGGTCTCCCGCGCCCGCGCCCACCTCGTCGACGGCCTGATCCTCAACCCCATCCGTCTCGAGGACAGCGTGCTCAAGTACGCCGACCGCCTGCCGCCGCTCGTCGTGATCGGCGAGGTCGAGCAGAACCGCGCCGATCATGTGCGCATCGACAGCCGGCTCGCCGCCGCCGACGCCACGCGGCACGTTCTCGCGCGCGGCGCCCGGCGGATCGCGGTGGTCGGCGCCGACGACGACCCCTCGGTCGCCACGGCGACGAGCCGCCTGCGACTCGAGGGCGTGCACGACGCACTGCGGGAGGCCGGCATCCCCCGCGACCCCGCGCTCGAGGTCAATCGCCTGCCGTGGGAGATGGCGGGCGGGGCGGATGCCGTGCGCACGCTGTTCGAGCGCGGCGTCGCCTTCGATGCGATCGTCGCCTTCACCGACTCCCTCGCCCTCGGCGCCCTGCACGCCCTGCACGACCGCGGTGTACGCGTGCCGGAGGACGTGATCGTCACGGGCTTCGACGACGTCGAGTTCTCGAAGTACACCTCGCCCTCACTGACGACCATCGCGTTCGACCGTCGGGCCTTCGCGGTCGCCGCCCTCGGCCTGCTCGAGACCCGCATGGACGACCGGGCCGCTCCCCCGCGGGCGCTGACACTGTCGCATCATCTCCTCGAGAGAGACAGCACGAAGGCCGCACCGCTCGGCTACCGCCCTTAGGACCCTGTATTCGTTCGGATCGCACGCTTGCGCCCGCGATTACATCGATGTAATGATGAGGCGTCCACCATCCGGTCACGAAGGAGTGACGATGACGCCCCCGCTCGATCTGTCCCGCCGGCAGTTCCTCACCGCCGCCACGCTCACCGCCGGCGCAGCACTGCTCGCCGGCTGCTCCCCTCTCTCCCCCACCGGCTCTCGCACCGAGACCCTCCAGTTCTGGCACCTGCTCTCGGGAGGCGACGGCGTGACGATGTCGTCGCTGCTAGACGGCGTGAACTCGGCGCAGTCCGACTACCGCATCCGCCCCACCGTGCTCGCCTGGGGCACGCCGTACTACACGAAGCTCGCGATGGCGGGCGCCGGCGGACGCGCCCCCGACGTCGCGATCATGCACGCCACCCGCGTGAACGGCTGGGCCCCCGGCGGGCTCCTCGACGCCTGGGACGTCGACCGCCTCGCCGAGCTCGGCGTCGATCGCTCCACCTTCCCCGGCCCGATCTGGGAGAAGGGCTTCGTCGGCGACCGGCTCTTCAGCGTCGCCCTCGACGCCCACCCCTTCGTGCTCATGTTCAACACAGACATCTGCGACGCCGCGGGGGTGCTCGACTCGGACGGCACGCTGCGTGAGACCTCGTCGCCCGAGGAGTTCGTCGACCAGCTCCGCGAGGTCGGCGCCCAGGCTCCCGATCACGCCCTGTCGTTCGGCTACCTCGGCGATGGCGCCCAGATGTGGCGCCTGTTCTACGGCCTCTACGCGCAGCACGGCCTGCAGATCGAACTGCCCGTGGGCGGCAAGGCCGTGATCGACAAGGATGCCGCGGTCGAGGCGCTCCGCTTCATGCAGACGCTCCTCGACGGTGAGATCGCGGCCGCGCGCGCCGACTACGGCGGAGCCGTGGCCGAGTTCGCGACCGGCAAGAGCGGCATGCTCATGACCGGTGTCTGGGAGCTGCGCACGATGCAGGCCGCGAACCTGCCGTTCGATGCGACCACGATCCCGACCCTCTACGGCACACCGGCGGTGTACGCCGACTCGCACTCCTTCGTGCTGCCGCACCAGGCGAACGCGAACGACGAGCGCCGCGACCTCGTGTACCGCTTCGTCGCCGACATGCTGAAGGACTCGTTCCAGTGGGCCGAGGCCGGGCACATCCCCGCTTACCTCCCCGTGACCTCATCGCCCGCCTACGACGACCTCGTGCCCCAGGCGCACTACGCCTCGGCCGCCGACCACGTCGTCTACGACCCGACCGCGTGGTTCACGGGCTCCGGCTCGAGCTTCCAGGGCGAGTTCGGTGCCGCGGTGCAGAACGTGCTCCTCTCGGGCGCCGATCCGGCCGCCGCGATCGACCGCTTCGAGGCGCGCGTGAACACGCTGCTGCGCCAACCCAATCCGGCCGACCCCGAAGGGACGTGGAAGTCATGACCTCGACCGCCACCCGCACCCTCGTCACCGGCGGGGCATCCGATTTCCGTCTCCGCCGCGCCGGCTCCCGCAAGCGCGAGCAGCTCATCAGCTGGGCTTTCCTGGTTCCGTTCCTCATCGCCTTCGTGCTGTTCCTGGCATGGCCGATCCTGCACGGCATCTATCTGAGCTTCACCGACCAGTCGCTCACGGGCGCCGGCGGAGGGTTCGTCGGCTTCGCGAACTACGCCGAAGCCCTCGTCGATCCCGTCATGTGGCAGTCGATGTGGAACACGGTGTGGTTCACGCTGCTGTCGACCGTGCCGCTCGTCGCCGTGGCGCTGCTCATGGCGGCACTCGTCGACCGCGGCCTGCCCGGGCAGTGGCTCTGGCGGCTGTCGTTCTTCATGCCGTACCTGCTCGCGTCCACCGTGATCTCGCAGATCTGGGTGTGGATCTTCAACCCGCAGATCGGCGCGGCCAACAACATCCTGAAGTTCTTCGGTCTCGAGCCGATCGCGTGGCTGCAGAACTCCGACACCAACATGCTGTCGATCGTGATCGCGACGGTGTGGTGGACGGTCGGGTTCAACTTCCTGCTCTACCTCGCGGCCATGCAGAACATCCCCCCGCAGCAGTACGAGGCGGCATCCCTCGACGGGGCCGGCGCCTGGCGCCAGTTCTGGTCGATCACGCTCCCGCAACTGGGACCGGCCACGGTGCTGATCCTCATCCTGCAGATCCTCGCGTCGCTGAAGCTGTTCGACCAGGCGTACCAGATGCTCGGCGGTGTCGCGAGCGACACCACGCGCTCGATCGTGCAGTACATCTACGAGGCCGGCTTCGTGAACTACCGCTTCGGATACTCCGCGGCGATCTCGTACGTCTTCTTCGCCCTCATCGTCATCATCGGCGTCGCGCAGGCCCTGGTCACGCGTCGCAAGAAGGAGCAGTGATGTCCTCCGCCACCCTCATCCCCACCGAGTCCGCATCCGACGACCACACCCGCACGCTCACCGTTCCCCGCCACCGGCGCACCGCGCGCCCGAAGCTCCCCGGCCAGAAGCCGTTCTCGCCGCTGCGCATCGCCGCGTTCGTGGTGCTGGCGCTCCTCGCGATCGGATGGCTGCTGCCGTTCCTCTGGGCGGTCGCGACCGCCTTCAAGACCGAGACGGATGCCGCATCCGGCGATCCCGGATGGATCGGCGCGAGCGGCCCCACTTTCGAGGCGTTCACGGCGATCCTCTCGCAGGGCAACGTGTACGTCTGGGCGCTCAACAGCCTGTGGACCTCGGTCGCCGTCACCCTCATCACGCTGACGATCTCGGCTCTGGCCGCCTACGCCTTCTCGCGGCTCGACTTCACCGGCCGCAAGTGGTTGTTCGTCGTGATCATCGCCTCGATCGTCGTGCCGCCGCAGGTGCTGATCATCCCGCTGTTCTACGAGATGCTCGCGTTCAACCTGATCGACACGCACTGGGGTCTGATCCTGCCGCAGGTCGTGGCCCCGGCGATGGTGTTCATCCTCAAGAAGTTCTTCGACGCGATCCCGATCGAGCTCGAGGACGCCGCCCGCGTCGACGGCGCCAGCCGCCTGCGCATCTTCTGGTCGATCGTGCTGCCGCTGTCGCGGCCGATCCTGGCATCCGTGGCGATCTTCGTGTTCATCGGAGCGTGGAACAACTTCCTGTGGCCGTTCCTCGTCATCAACGACACCACGCTCATGACGCTGCCGGTCGGGCTCCAGACCGTGATCAGCGCCTACGGCGTGCAGTACGCGCAGGTCATGGCCCAGGCCGTGCTCGCCGCGCTCCCGCTCATCGTCGTGTTCCTCATCTTCCAGAAGCAGATCGTCAAGGGAGTCGCGACGAGCGGCTTCGGCGGTCAGTGATCCCGCACCCCCGCACCCCGGCATCCGCCGCAATCAAGGAGAGCAATGTCTCACGCCCGCATCACCATCGACCGCGACTTCACCATCGCCGACGTTCCCCGGAGGCTCTTCGGGTCCTTCGTCGAGCACATGGGGCGCTGCGTGTACACCGGCATCTACGAGCCGGGGCACCCGCAGGCCGATGAACGCGGATTCCGTCAGGACGTTCTGGCCCTGGTGAAGGAGATGGGGCCGACGGTCGTGCGGTACCCGGGCGGCAACTTCGTCTCGGGCTACCGCTGGGAAGACGGCGTCGGCCCGGTCGAGGACCGCCCGGTGCGCATCGACGGCGCCTGGCACACGATCGAGACCAACGCCTTCGGCCTGCACGAGTTCATGGACTGGGCGAAGGAGGCCGACGTCGAGGTGATGGAGGCGATCAACCTCGGCACCCGCGGCGTCGAGGAGGCCCGTGCACTCGTCGAGTACGCCAACCACCCGGGCGGCACGTACTGGTCGGACCTGCGCCGCAAGAACGGCGCCGAGCAGCCCTTCGACATCAAGCTGTGGTGCCTGGGCAACGAGCTCGACGGGCCGTGGCAGATCGGCGGCAAGACCGCTGCCGAGTACGGCCGTCTCGCGCAGGAGTCGGCCAAGGCCATGAAGCTGGTCGACTCGTCGATCGAACTCGTGGCGGTCGGGTCGTCGAGCAGGTCGATGCCGACGTTCGGGTCGTGGGAGCACACCGTGCTCACCCACGCCTACGACGAGGTCGACTTC
The DNA here is from genome assembly GCF_044900755.1 of Microbacterium sp. NPDC087868. Classification (NCBI taxonomy): domain Bacteria; kingdom Bacillati; phylum Actinomycetota; class Actinomycetes; order Micrococcales; family Microbacteriaceae; genus Microbacterium; species Microbacterium sp. NPDC087868. Next base: position 789,558 of record NZ_JBJDNO010000002.1, on the reverse strand, counting down.
GTCTCGATGCACGCGTACTACCAGGAGCACGACGGCGACACCGAGTCGTTCCTCGCGGAGTCGGTCGACATGGACGGCTTCATCGAGGGCGTCATCGCGACGGTCGACGCCGTGAAGGCCGCCGGCAAGCACACCAAGCAGGTCGACATCTCGTTCGACGAGTGGAACGTGTGGGATCAGCGCAAGTACAACGACGTCGAGGCGGGCGAGATCGCGAAGGCCGGCTGGCGCGAGCACCCGCGCCTCATCGAGGACACCTACTCGGTGACGGATGCCGTCGTCGTCGGCACCCTGCTCAACAGCCTGCTGCGGCACGGAGACCGCGTGCGCATCGCCAACCAGGCGCAGCTCGTGAACGTGATCGCGCCGATCCGCTCGGAGGAGAACGGTCCGGCCTGGCGCCAGACCAGCTTCTGGCCGTTCGAGCGGATGGCGCGGCTGGCGAAGGGGCGCATCCTGCGCCTCGCCGTCTCGGCCTCGCAGATCGCGACGAAGCGCTACGGCGATGTCGACTCGGTCGATGCGGCCGCCACGTGGGACGAGGAGACCGGACGCCTGGTCGTGTTCGTGGCCAACCGCTCGCTCGACTCGGCGAACGACCTGACGATCGACCTGCACGGCCTCGGCGACCTCCGCGTGGGTCAGGCCGAGACGCTCACGATCCCCGAGGGCGGCGACCGCCGGACCGCCAACCTCGAGACGACCCCCGACACCGTGCACATGGTGCCGCTCGCCGCCGCCGAGATCGTCGACGGCACGGTGCGCGCGACCCTGCCGGCCCTGTCGTGGTCGGTCATCGAGCTCGAGGTGACGCGCGCCTGACGGCGCCTCTGGGGCCGTGAGCCACCCCGGGTCCCTGAGCCACCCCCGGGTCCCTGAGCCTGTCGAAGGGACCGGACCACAGAAAGGCCCGGCATCCATCTCGGATGCCGGGCCCTTTCGCATGCGAGAGCGGATGCCGCGACTACTCCCAGACGACCTGCGGGGTCTCCGCGGCGAAGTCGACCTTAGGGGACAGCATCCCCGCGCCGAAGAGCACCTCGAACGCACCGCGCTCACCGGCGGCATTCTGCCCCTCGAGCGTGATGTCGGTGCGGAACGACTCGTAGGTCGAAACGACCGCGCGGTCGCTGACCTCTCCGACGAGGGCGGCGAGCGACGCCTCGCCCTCGGCGGTGAGGGCGCGGGTCACGGTTCCGTCGACGGGGCTGAAGCCGTCCTGCTCGAGGCCGGTGACGTCCATGCCGCAGGGGGTCGCGAGAGTCTTCATCGCCAGGCACTCGCGCAGCGAGGCGGTGACCAGTTCGCGGAACGATGCCACCCCCGTCTCGCTCAGCACGGGACGCAGCATGCTCGCCGCCTCTTCGCTCTTCTCGTCCGCGACGAGAAGCGTCGTCTCGCCCTCGATCGTGAACTCTTCGAGGCTCGTCGCGAACTCGTACATGCCCGGGAAGACCAGGGCGTCCTCCGAGATCTCCACCCCGTTCACCGTGAGGCCGATGTCGTCGAACCCGTAGGTCGAGATTCGCGCGCCTCCGTTGTACATGGTGATGTCACCGTCGTACTCGCTCTGGTACATCTCGAACTCGCGCGTCACCTCGGTGCCGCCGACCGTGAAGGTCGCGGGCACGACGACGTCGCTGTACTCGCCCTCCTCGGCCTCGCCGACCTCGATATCGTCGATGGCGCCCAGCTCGAGGGAGGCCGCGAGCACTTCGTCCGTGAGGAGCGCATCGCTGTAGGACGAGGTGTCGACGTACTTCCGCGCCGTCTCGGCATCGCCCTCCGAAAGTGCGGTGAGGTACTCCTCGACCCACTCCTCCGGGGTGGCCGCGGGCTGCGCGGGCTCGCCGTTCGAGCCACCTCCGGCGTCACCGCCGCGACCCGCCAGCGGGATGATGATGGCCAGGGCGATCACGAGCAAGACGACGACTCCCGCCGCGATGATGCCGATGAGCGCACCGAGCGGAAGCTTCTTGTTCGGGCCGATCTCCGGCCCTGCCGGCGGAAAACCCGGCGCGGACTGGCCGTAGGGCTGTCCGGGTGCAGGCTGGCTGTAAGGCTGGCCCGGCACGGGCTGACCGTAGGGCTGTCCGGGTGCAGGCTGGCCGTAAGGCTGGCCCGGCGCGGGCTGACCGTAGGGCTGGCCCGGTGCGGGCTGGCCGTAGGGCTGTCCGGGTGCGGGCTGGCCGTCGGTCAGCCCCGGAGCGGGCTCGCCGGGTGCGTTCGCCGAGGCGTGGCCGGGAGCGTGCCGCGGATCCGCGGGCGGGAGGGAGTGTCCGCCGGGGACGTACTCCGAGCCATCCGGGCCGGTCGGCGGCGTGGTCGGGGGAGCGTCCGGGCCGTCCGACGGGGTGGGCGGCGCGGGCGGTGGCGTGCGGACCGCGTCCGACGCGGAATCGGCCGCCGCCGGGTCGTTGGGCTGGGGAGTCTCCGGTGTCTCGTGTTCACTCACAGATACAGCATAATGTCCTCGTTTGCGGCATATCGGGATGCCTGGCATGCCCCGCCGGAGCCATATCCGTACGAGGCGCTCACTTCTCGAATGCGAACCGCGCGACCTGCACGAGGGTCGCCCCCGAACCACGACGCACGAACCGCCCGCGTCCCGGCACCATCTGCTCGGCGTACACCTTCGCCAGCAGCGGGCCCTCGCCCCGATCACCGCTCATCACCAGCGTCGATCCGCCGGTGTCGCGCAGCGCCTGCAGCGACGTGTCGAACATCGCCCGCGATGCCCCCAGCACCGGCCGGGTGAGCACGACGTTCAGGCCGAGGTCGCGCGCCGAGGCGAGGTACGGCAGCAGCGGCCGCAGCGGCTCGGTGCCGCCCGCCGCCAGCACGTCGAAGTCGTCGATCACCACGAGAATCCTCGGCCCCGATGCCCTCGCCGCCTGCCGCTTGTCGAGCTCGATCGCGATCGACTCCGCGAGCTGGCGCGCCAACGGAGCGGTGGCGGCGTGCCCGCCGAGGTAAGGCTCGGGCACCTCGTCTGCGAGATCGCCGCGCACATCCATGAGTGCGATGACCAAGTCGTCCGGTGTGTGGCCCGCGAGCGCGCCCCGGACGATGCCCCGCAGCACGGTCGTCTTGCCGCACCCGGTGTCTCCGAGCACCATCAGGTGAGGGTCACTACGTGCGAGATCGAGCGAGAACGCCTTCATCGTGTCCTGCCGCAGCCCCAGGAGATGATCGACGGATCGATCCCGGCATCCGCAAGCGTCTGCGGGTCGAGGTCCTCCGGGAGCAGCCGGATCGGCGCCGCCTCCGGCCCCGCCCACGACTCCGCGGACTGCCGCGCGAGCGCTTCCAGCATCTCGCCGACGCCCACCGAGTCGTCGTCCTCGAGCACCGGCAGCGCCACCTGCGCGAACTCCGAGGCATCCGTCAGTGCGCGCCCTGGTTCATCGCGCCGCAGCGACGACGAGAGCTTGCGCGAGACCTGCGAGTCGCTCGGGTCGTTGAGCCCCAGTTCGATCCGTGTGCCGATCACTCCCTGCTGCGGCGAGCGCAGATCGTTCCAGCGATTGAGCGTGACCACGACGTGGATGCCGAAGCTGCCGCCGCAATCGAGGAGACGCTGCAGCGCACCCTCGTACTCCTCGAAATCGGTACGCAGCGTCGCATAGCCGTCGACGAGCAGCACGACATCGGCCGAGGGCAACTGCGGGAGTTCCCCGGCGGCGTGCCGGCGACGCAGCTCATCTACCGAGTCGATCCCCTCTGCGCGGAACGCCTGCTCGCGCACCTCGAGCATGGTCGTGAGTTCTTCAAGCACGCGACCCACGCGCTCCCGATGCCCGCGCGTCGCGACACCACCCACGTGCGGGAATCCCTCGATGCGTGCGAGGCCGCCGCCGGTGAGGTCGAGTCCGTACACGCTCACCTGGCGCGGTGTACGGGTCACCGCGATCGACGCCGCGACCGTTCGCAGGAAGGTCGAGCGACCGGACTGCGGTGCGCCCATCACGCTGACATGCCCGCCGGAGCGGGTCAGATCGAGCCTCCACGGATGCTGCCGCTGCTGCACCGGTTCATCGAGCAGACCGATCGGAATGCTCAGCCCCGCGGCATCCTCGATCGCACCGCTCGACGGCAGCAGCCCACCGAGCGTGACCCGCGTGGGAAGGGGCGGTAACCACACCGGACGCGTGCGGACCGCGCCCTTCGCGAGCCGCTCGACGGCCACGTCGACCACTGTCCGCTCGGGCGGCATGTTCTCCGTCGCGGAGATCTCCTGCACCGCCGCAGCCCCGTCGGCCTCGACCTCGGGGAGCGGCTGCACGACGTCGTACGCGGAGATCATCCTCATCCGTGGCACCTCGGTCGTCTCGACCGGCCGATCCCGGAGGTCGTCGACGGGCCCCGAGACATAGCCCGCGCGCAGTCGGGTGTAGATCGAGGTGTCGACCTTGAGATAGGCGTAGCCGGGGATCGCCGGCAGGTGGAACGCGTCCTGCGTGTCGAGCACCATGGCGCTCTCGGCGGCCGAGAACGTGCGCAGCCCGATCCGATACGACAGGTAGGTCTCGAGGCCGCGGAGCTTGCCCGCCTCTATCCGCTGGCTCGAAAGCAATAGGTGCACACCGATCGAGCGGCCGATGCGTCCGATCGTGAGCAGCAGATCGACGAACTCCGGCTCGGCGGTGAGGAGCTCGCCGAACTCGTCGATCACGAGGAACAGATGGGGCAACGGCGGTAACTCGGGCCGACTGCGTCGGAGCTGCCGGTACTGCGTGATCGATGCCGAGTTGTCGGCGGCTTTGAGGAGCTGCTGGCGGCGCACGACCTCCCCGTTGATGCTCGCGCGCGCTCGCTCGGTGAGCTGCGGATCGTCGGCGAGGTTGTCGATGATCCCGGCGACGTGCGGGAGACGCGCGAACGGCGCGAACGCCGCCCCGCCCTTGTAATCGACGAGGATCATGCTGAGGTCATCCGGCCCGTGCGTGGCCGCGAGCCCGAGCACGAGGGTGCGCAGCAGCTCGCTCTTGCCCGACCCCGTCGCACCGATGCAGATGCCGTGCGGCCCCATACCGAGCTGCGCGGATTCCTTGAGGTCGATGAGCACCGGAGCGCCCGTGTCGTCGACTCCGATCGGCACGCGGAGGAAGTCCGCGGAGGAGCGCGGCGCCCACGCCTGACGCGGATCGATCTGCGCCACGTCGCCGAGGCCGAGGAGTTCGCCGAGGTCGGGCGCCACCGCATCGGTCGCCTCCGCCGCCGTCGCCCTGCTCATCCGCAGCGCAGCGAGCGGACGCGCGACCGTCTCGAGCAGCGCCTGCCCGACGGCGTCCGCCGCGCAGAGCATCGGGCCCCCCGGCTCGGCCGGGTTCTCGATCGCGCAGCCGGCCGCATCGACCGCGACGCGGGCGACGACGTGCTCGGGCTCCTTGAGGCGATCGTCGACGATGTGCACGATCGTGATGCCGAGGTCGGCGGCGTCGAGCACCGGGTCCCAGCGCGGCGGAGTCGTCGCGTACCCGTCGCCCTCATCGACGAAGAGCACGAGCCGCACCGGCCGGATGCGGCGTCCGGCCCGGCGTGCCGCCGTCGTGGCGGCCACACGATCCCGCAGTTCCGGCGCGATCAGAGCGAGCAGGTCGTCGAGCGTCGGCGCGATGCGGCGCGCCAAGGGCTGATCGGCGGCAGGGCGCGGCGCTCCTGCGTGCGGGAGCAGGTCGAGTCCGCGCCAGTCGCCGAGGGCGGATGCCGGGACCACGGCCGCGAGGTGCACCTCGTCGGGAGAGTGGAACGTCGCGATCTGCACCGCGATCGATCGCGCCACCTGCAACGCCCGCGTCCGGTCGCCGACGATCGCGTACTGCCCGCCCGTCGAGAGGTCGATCGTCGCCGGCATCCCCTGCACCACTCCCGCGGAGCGCACCAAACGCTCGGCGGCCGCCTTCATGATCGGGTCGTACGGCTGCACCGGATTCGATTCCTCGGGCAGCACCACCGGGAGCACCGCGAGGTCGCCGGTGCCGATGCGCACCTGCAGGAAGTCGGGGTCGGAGGGGCGGCATTCCCAGCGACGCGCCGGGTCGTGCCCGAGCTCGACGAGCGCCGAGGGCGACGGATGCCGGGTGAGCGCCGCCCGCCGCACGTGCGCCACTCGGTCGCGCTGCTCGGCGCGGACGTGCTCGAGGTGGTCGAGATAGCGTTCTCGCTGCATCCGACGCTGACGTGCCGCGTTTCCGCGCGTCGTGAAGGCCATGCCGATGCCGCCGACCAGAGCGACGACGAGGATCACCGCGCCGATCACGACGAACATCGGGTTACCCCGGAGGAGCACCATCATGGTGATCGACGAAAGGCTGCCGACGATCGGCAGCACCGACTGCAACGGGAAACCGGCGGCGTTGTCGTTGCTCGCCGGCGGCGCGGTGAGCACGATGCCCTCCGGGGGTTCCGCCGGGAGGACGGCCCGAGCAGGACGATGGACGATGGACTGCGTCATGCGTCGACCTTCCCGATGAGGGTCCCCGCGAGACGAAGCAGGGCCTGGCGCGCCCGGAAGGATCGCGCCGGCTCTCCCCCGGCCAACCCCGTATCGTGCGGCACGACGATCACCGGCTGCTCGGTCTGCGCCGCGATCACCGCGGGAACCCGTCGCGATTCCCTGCTCGCATCGACGAGGGCGACGACCGCCCGCGGACTCCCCGGCAGGGCGTCGATCGCCTCGACCACGACCCGGGCCAGTTCCGCCCCCTCGCGCCGTGCGGGGGCGACGACGCAGACCGCATCGCAGAGCCCGGCGATCTCGCCGATCTCACGATCGGGATCACGCGGACCGAAGTCCGCGATCACGACGTCGTGGAAGCGCATGATGGGTGAGACCTCACGCTCCCACGCGGCGACCGGGCGGGCCCCGGCATCCGACGGCCGGGCCCCGAGCACACCCGACGTCATCTGCAGCAGCTGCCGAGCGTCGCCGCTCGTGCGGAACAGGCGTCGGTCCCGACGCGGTGATGTCTCGACGATCCCGAGCCGCCGGGCGAGATCGCCCTCGGGCGAGAGGTCCGCGACGAGCGGTGGAGCAGCGCGCCGTCGAGCCACGAGGCGTCCGATCTCACCCGCGACGGTCGTCGCACCGGCTCCGGCGGAGAGCTGGACGAAGCCGATCCGACGGACCGTGCTCATCGGTCGGGTGATCGCCGCGTCCCACGCCGCGAACCGGGTGAGGAGCGCTGCACCGCTGCCGAACATCGCCAGGGAGATCGCCCCGCGGTCGAGCGGCATCACGCGCCCCCTCCGAACAGTGCGAGCAGATCGGCGTAGATCCCGAAGACCCCCACCGCCATCGGCACGATCGCGATCACGGCAGCGGTCTCCAGCGCGTCGCCGAAGGAGCGGAGCCGCGCTCGCTGATGCGCTTTCGGGCGGGCGAGCCCGGCGATGGCCGCTGTCACGCCGATCACCACGGCACCGGCGACGACGGTCCACCCGAGCGAACCGTTCACGATCAGGGTCGCCGCGGCGACGGCGGCGATGCCGATCCCGGCCGCCCAGAGCAGGAAGCCCTGCGACCGGAGCGGGAACGCCCGCGATCGCAGCAGCACCACAAGCGCGAGCGACGCCGCGAGGAGCCTCGGCCAGACGGCATCCGTCATCCAGAGGACGATGCCGCAGAGGACGAGCACCGCGGCCAGCACCGCCACGACCCAGTCGAGGGTGCGATACGCGTCGGACACGGCGCCCAACGCGGCGGGTCTCGGCAGATCGGCGCTCTCGGCCGCCCGATGGTCGAGGCCCGTGAGACCGGAGGTCGAGAGCGCGAGCCACGGCACGAGTCCGAGGAGCACGGCGGCGACGACGCCGATCACCGCGGCGGCCTGATCGTGGCGCATGCCCATCGCCAGTGCCGTCAGCAGCGGCACCGTCAGCACGATCCCCAGGGCACCGCCGACCATCGCGCCACGCGAGCCCCGCGCGACCCCTCCCCCGATCAGGAGCACCGCCGACCAGGCGAGCGTGACCCAGAGAGCGGTGATCGGAAGGACGGATGCCGGGTGCGTCGCGGCCTGCGCAGCCGCCGCGTGCAGCGCGGCAGGCGCGCCCGCCCCCACCGCCGCGGTCGCCATGACGGCCGCCGGCCGACGTCGACCGAACAGACCGAATCCCACGGCGCAGACGAGAAGCAGGCCGAGCAGACCGAAGCGCGCGGCGCCGCCGGCGACGCCGTCGAACGGCACCGCGATCGACGCGGCAGCCGCGGACAGCGCGACGACGACCGCGCTGACGGCGGCCCTCGATGCGTCGCTCCAGCGGTCGTTGCGGTTCTCGAGCTCGTCGGCGAGCACGTCGACCACGTCGATGACCATCGGTGGCGGCGGCGCGGAGTCGAACGGGAGCAGGCGCAGCACCGAACCGTCGACGAGACTCTGCTCACGGGCGGAGCGCTCGAGGTCGAGCGAGTCCCCGATCGCGGTGACGAGCGCGAGGGGGCGTCCGCCGGCACCGGAGGGTTCCGCCAGGGCATCGATCAGCTGCGGCAGCAGACTGCCGAGCGGGTCATCGCTCGACACCGCGATCTCGACGCGCCGAGACGAACCCCGAACGCTCAGGCGCGTGTAGTCGCTCACACCGGCTCCTCTTCGATGATGCTGATCGACGCGTTCTGCCGCGCCTTCCCGGCCGCCTGCGCCTGGAGCAGGTCGGTGACGAACGAGATGCCGACGCACACCGCGCAGGCGAGCGCCGCCACGATGAGGGAGGCGATGAATCGGCGGACATTGTCGTTCACCGTGCGTCGATCCGAGATGCGCCCGTGCAGCAGTGCCGAACCGAGCCGGAAGCGCTGCGTGCGCGCCTCCTCGATGAGGGCGCGATCGCGGAGGTCAGGCATAGTGCCCTCCTCGGGAGTCTTCGTCGCATTCATCGGCCACATCAGAGGCACCCCGGCGATCTCGGCGGGAGCCGGCGATCGTGAGGCTGCGATCCCCCAGCCGGAGCACGGCATCCGCGGGCATGCGCGTCGGCACGAACGGGTCGAGCGACGCGCATTCCACGCCGACCTCCATCGCCGTCCCGTTGGCGGAGCCGAGGTCGGTGACCCACACGCTCTCGCCGTCCCATTCGAGCCGGGCGTGGGTCTTCGACAGCGTGCGCGAGAGGTCCGGCCAGGAGAATCGATGCTCGCCCCGGGCATCCGTCGTCGGGTTCCTGCCGACCACCAGAGCGCGCGCGAACGGGAGTCGCTGACCCGAGTCCAGCAACGCGACGGTGTTCGTCGCCGGCGCGGGCGGATGCTGCGCGGCGGCGCGCTCGGGGAACCGGTAGAGCGCCACGGCGGAGGAGATCGGATCGCGACCGCGACGGATGTCGAGCACCCGGAGCCGACGACCGACGAGGTCGGCGACGAGGAGGCGTCCGGAGGGGCATCCGCTCGACCGCTCGACGATGCGGAGCCCGAACATCCGGGCGCCGAGCGTACGCCCGTCGTAGGCGAGGGCGATCACCTGACCGCCTGCGATCCCCAGCGCGAGCAGCACGAGCCCCGCACCCGCGAGAGGCTCCCCTGCCGCAGACGTCAGCACGGCGCAGATCATCGGCACGAACACCGTGAGGGTGTCAGATACCAGGGCGGGACACCATGCCCTGGTATCGGCTCGCACGCTGTAGACGAACGCGTCGAGGCCGCCATCCGTCTTTCCAGCCGTGCTCATGACCCCCCTTTATGGAGTGCGCCCCACGCGCGCCCACGGTCGGCGAGTTTATACATATGAGGACACCTCGCGATGACCACCTGTGGATAAGGGTGTCGGCACGGGCATCGACGACGACCGCGACCGCGCTGTTCACGAGTGGGATTCCGAGGGCATTCTCGAGGTCGAACACATCGATGGTGTACGGAACTTCAGTTCGGAGGGCGGGATCGTCCACGACAAGCCCCGCGGCAATGGACCGGAGGTCACGGAGCGCGGATTCGCGACCGACGGGCACAACGCACAGCGCTCGAGTCTGCCCTACTACCGGGTGAACCCGGGTCAATTGCTGCTGAGCCCCGTGTGGGCGGCGTCGCACCCCTGGGAGGCACCCGCCGTCGGCTACCTCGACACCGATTCGCAGTCGTTCGAGCAGTCTGTCGTCGATGTCGCCCACGCAGCCGAGAATCCGCGCTCGGGCGAGTAACGTCCTCATCCATCGAAGAAAGAGTTTCAGGCGCGGTCTGTGGATAACTTCCGCGTCATCGCAGGCCGCCCTGTTACTCTCTCCTCGCCCATCGGGGGCGATGGCGTCTTCGCGACCGCGAGGACGGGAGGGCGACGAAAGGAAGACCGGAGCATGAAGTTCGATATGGGGGCCGAGACGCTCAGCGTCCTCGGCAAGCAGACGTCGGGATCCAGCGACGACCTCGGCGCGCTCGTGAAGCAGCTCGTGGTCGCCGCCGACCCGCTGATGCAGGTGCACGCGGGTGCGGCGAAGGCCGCATTCGACAGCTTCAAGGGCCGCACCGATGAGGTCGCCGCCGAGCTGAACTCGTCACTCGCCGCTGTGCTCGGAGGCATCTCGGGCATGGACCGCGCGTTCCGCGAGGGAGAGTCCGAGATGGTCGATCAGACCCGTGGGGCCGAGAGCGGTGCGTCGTTCGAAGCCGCCCGCTTCGGCGGATCGCGCTGAGAAGAAGGAGACAGAAAATGGCATACGAAGATCGCCGCGCCTACAGCGTCGCCGCCTCGCAGGAGGTCCAGGGAGAGTTCAACCGCGTCTCGGGTCTGCTCGAGAGCCTGATCGCCGACCGCGACAAGGCCGTGCAGAACGCCATGGCCGACTACTCCGCCGATGGGGTCTCCGAGGAGTACCGCGGCAAGGAGCTGCGGTGGAAGAACGCCGCCGACGAGGTGCGCAACATCATCACGCTGCTGCGCAGCACGATGGAGAGCAACGACGGCACCGCCTCGCAGGCGGGTGCTCGCGCACGCGCGGCCGTCGAGAACATCGGCTGACGCCCGCGAGCGGATGCGTCACCGAGAGAGCCTGGGTCCCTGAGCATGCCGACGGGCCCCAGGCTCTCTCACGCGTAAAGGGGCATCAGCCCGCGACGTGCCGCTCGTCCGGGCCGACGTACTCCGAGAGCGGGCGGATCAGCGCGTTGGCACCGGCCTGCTCGATCACGTGCGCCGTCCACCCCGTCACCCGCGCCGCGACGAAGAGGGGCGTGAAGGTGAGGGTGTCGAACCCGATCAGGTTGTACGCCGGACCCGAGGGGTAGTCGAGGTTCGGGTAGATGCCCTTGCGTGCGACGAACTCCGACTCGAGCGCGTCGTACAGCGCCGCGACCTCCGGCTTGTCGAAGTGCTCGACGAGCGTCTCGAGAGCCGCCTTCATGGTCGGCACCCGCGAGTCGCCCTTCTTGTACACGCGGTGCCCGAAGCCCATGATCTTGCGCTTCTCGGCGAGGGCCTTGTCGAGCCAGGCCTCGACGGCATCCGCCGACCCGATCTCGTCGAAGATGTGCAGCACGGCTTCGTTCGCTCCGCCGTGCAGCGGACCCTTGAGAGCGCCGATCGCCCCGACGACGGCCGAGTACAGGTCGCTGAGCGTCGACGTGATGACCCGCGCCGTGAAGGTGGAGGCGTTGAACGAGTGCTCGGCGTAGAGGATCATCGACCGGTTGAACGCGTCGACGACCACGGCATCCGCCTCTTCGCCGAACGTCATCCAGAGGAAGTTGGCCGAGTAGTCGAGGTCATCGCGCGGCTCGATGAGCTCCTGCCCGCGGCGGCGGCGCTGGCCGTAGGCCACGATCGCGGGGAGCGCCGCGAACAGGCGGATGCTGCGCTCGAGGTTCTGCTCCGGGCTGCCGCCGGCATCCAGCACCGATCCGCCCGCACCGGGGTCGGACGCTCCGATCAGGCTGACCGCCGTGCGAACCTCGTCCATCGGGTGCGCGTCCAGCGGTACGAGGTCGATCGCGGCCCGCACGTTGTCGGCGAGAGCACGGTGCCGTCGCTCCTCGACGCGGAACGCCGCGAGCTCCTCCGGCGTCGGCAGCTCCCCGTGCCACAGCAGGTACGCCACGGCCTCGAACGACTGCGTGGCGGCGAGTTCCTGCACCGGGTATCCGCGGTAGAGCAGGCTGTTCGTCTCGGGATTGACCTTCGAGATGGAGGTCGTGTCGACGACGACCCCAGCGAGGCCCTTCTTGATGTCCGGTTCGGTCATGCTCACTCCTTCGTGTGCTGCTTCGTGTGCTGCGGCGCTCAGCGACCGGGCTGGTCGAGCGTGAAGTTGAAGACACCCGAGTCGAAGTGGTTGTACGACTCGTAATCGATGAGCTCGTAGAGATCCGCGCGATGCTGCATCTCTCCGAGCATCGACGTGAGATGCCCGTCCGTGTTCAGCGTATCGAGCGCGCGGCCCGCCGCGCCCATCGCGGTGCGCAGCAGCGACACCGGCCAGATGACGATGCTGACGCCCGCGCTCTGCAGCTGAGACGTCGAGAAGAGCTCGCTCTTCCCGAACTCGGTCATGTTGGCGAGGATCGGCACGTCGAGCGCGTTCGCCATCGCCTCGAACTCCGAGAGCTCGCGCATCGCCTCGGGGAAGATCGCATCCGCACCCGCATCCACGAGCGCCTTCGCGCGGTCGATCGCGGCATCCAAGCCCTCGATCGCCCGGATGTCGGTGCGCGCCATGAGCAGGAAGTTCTCGTCGCGGCGCGCATCGGCGGCGGCGCGGATGCGCTTGATCGCCGTGCTCTCGTCGACGACGCTCTTGCCGTCGAGGTGCCCGCAGCGCTTGGGGTTCACCTGGTCTTCGATGTGCATGCCGGCGAGCCCGGCATCCTCGAGCTCCTGGATGGTGCGCGCGACGTTCATCGGCTCGCCGAACCCGGTGTCGGCATCGACGATCGCGGGCAGATCGGTCATGCGGGCGATCTGCTTGGCACGGCCGGCGACCTCGGTGAGCGTCGTGAGTCCGATGTCGGGGAGCCCCAGGTCGGCCGAGAGCACGGCGCCCGAGATGTAGACGCCCTCGAAGCCCTTCTCAGCGATCAGGCGCGCGCTCAGCGGATTGAACGCACCGGGGAAACGCAGCAGCTCGCCGCTCGCGAGGCGCTCACGCAGCACGCGGCGCTTCTCGGCCGGGGTGGTGGTGGAGTACAGCATCAGAAGAGGCCCTTCGGAGCGTCCGCGGCGTCGAGCAGGCCGGGCTTCGCGACGATCGACAGCTCGCCGACCTCGGCCGCGGTCAGCTCGGGCAGGCGCTGCACGAGTTCGAGGAAGCGCTCGATCTCGGCGGACTCGAGCACGGGCTCGGCCAGCAGCCGGAACTTGGCGATGTAGTTCTCGCGAGCGAAGGGGCGGGCGCCGAGCGGGTGCGCGTCGGCCACGGCGATCTCATCGACGACGGTCGAGCCGTCGGTCAGACGGAACTCGACACGACCGCCGAACGCCTTCACGTCCGGGTCCTCGGAGTGGTAGCGACGGGTCCACTCGGCATCCTCGGCCGTGGTGATCTTGTGCCACAGCGCGACGGTGTCTTCCCGACCCGCGCGCGACGGAGCGTAGGAGTCGACGTGGTGCCAGCCGCCGTCCTGCAGCGCGACGGCGAAGATGTACGGGATGGAGTGGTCGAGCGTCTCGCGCGACGCCGTCGGGTCGTACTTCTGCGGGTCGTTCGCTCCCGAGCCGATCACGTAGTGCGTGTGGTGGCTGGTGTGCAGCACGATCGCCTCGATGTTCGCCGGGTCGCGGAGGGCCGGGTTCTCGGTGCCGAGCTTGCGGGCCAGATCGATCCACGCCTGTGCCTGGTACTCGGCCGAGTGCTCCTTCGTGTACGAGTCGAGGATCGCGCGCTTCGCCTCACCGGCGGCGGGCAGAGGCACCTCGTACGCGGCATCCTTGCCGTCGAGCATCCATGCGATCACGCCGTCCTCCCCCTCGTAGATCGGGGCGGGGCTGGTCTGACCGCGCATCGCGCGGTCGACCGCCTCGACGGCCATCTTGCCGGCGAAGGCCGGGGCGTGCGCCTTCCACGTCGAGATCTCGCCCTTGCGGCTCTGGCGGGTGGCGGTGGTGGTGTGCAGCCCCTGGCCGACGGCCTGATAGATCGTCTCGACGTCGAGCCCGAGGAGCGTGCCGATGCCGGCGGCGGCCGACGGGCCGAGGTGGGCGACGTGGTCGATCTTGTGCTTGTGCAGGCAGATCGCGCGCACGAGGTCCATCTGGATCTCGTAACCGGTCGCGATGCCGCGCACGAGCGCCCGACCATCGGCGCCGGTGTGCTGCGCGACCGCGAGGATCGGCGGGATGTTGTCGCCGGGGTGCGAGTACTCGGCGGCGAGGAAGGTGTCGTGGTAGTCGAGCTCGCGCACGGCCACGCCGTTCGCCCAGGCCGCCCACTCGGGGCTGGTGCGGTGGTCGAGGGCCGCGCCGAAGAGGTTGGCGCCGACGCCGCCGGTCGAGACCGGGTGGCTGAACGCCTGCGCACGGGCGGCGTTGATCGGGGCGCGGGTGAGGGAGGCCGCCGCCACCGAAGCGTTGTCGATGATGCGGTTGATGATCATGTCGACGACCGGCTGCTCGACCTCGACCGGGTCGGCGGCGACCTCGGCGATCTTCCAGGCGAGCTGGTCTTCGCGGGCGAGGTTCTCGTCGCTGCGGTGGACGCGGACGTGGTGGGTGACGGTCATGGTCTTCCTTCGGTCGCGGGGGCTGTCGCCGGATCGGCGGGGAGGGAGTCGAGGATGCCGGTGAGCGCGTTGTGCAGGTGCACGTGCGTGGCGTGGGCGGCGAGGTCGCCGTCGCGGGCGGCAAGCGCCTGGGCGATCGTGCGGTGCTCCGAGGCGGATGCCGCGAGCCGCGCGGGCTTGTCGCGGGCCATGCGCCGCACCCGCACGAGGTGCGTGCGCACGGTGCGGAGGGCGGCGGCGATGTAGTCGTTGGCGACGGCCGCGTCGAGGGCCGCGTCGAAGCGGGCGATCAGGGCGTAGTAGGCGTCGCGGCCCTCGCCGGCTTCGAGGTCGACGTGCGCGAACTCCTCGGCGAGTGCGGCGAAGACGGCGGCGTCTCCGCGGGTGGCGGCGAGGCGGGCCGAGGTCTCTTCGAGCGCGCGGCGGATCTCGAAGAGCTCGCGGATGTCATCCGCATCGAGGTCGGCCACGACCGTGACGCGCGGCGACTGCTGCACGACGAGTCCGTCGGCGGCCAGACGACGCAGGGCTTCGCGGAGCGGTGTTCGGCTGACGCCGAGCCGCGCGGCCTGCTCGACCTCTCCGAGGACCGAGCCCGCGGGGAGAGCCCCGGACTGGATACCGTCGAGCAGCGCCGCGTACGCGCGATCGCCGGCGGTGGTGCGCTCGACGGAGAGTGTCATGACTTTAGCGTATACACAAAGGAGGTACCGGCGACCTCATCTGTCGGAATCGATGGACCTCGTATACATAAGATGCGGAGAGCTCAGGCATCCGTTTCTCGAAGCACCTCGGGTATCCACGTGCCCAGGAGGACGGCGATGATCACGCCCCCCGCCGGTGCACCTTCGTCGACCGGAGCTCCGAGGGGCAACGGCCCTCGCGATCCGACGATGGCTGCCCGCTCCGACTCGCTCAGCCGGGCCGTGAGGTCGGCCTGCATCCGCACGCCGATCGCGGCGACCTCGGGGCGCATGCGCGCGAGCGCCACGTTGATGGCCGTGTCGATCTCTTCGGTGCCTTCGGGGTCGGCCGCGCGTGCGACGAAGTAGACGATGAGCGCACCGATCCCGATCGCCGCCGCTCCGATCACCACGGGTGCCGTCGGCAGGCCGCGCGATGCTTGGAACGCCGCGGCGACGACGAGCGCGACCGTGACGATCGCCTGCGGACGCAGCACACCCGCGTTCTGCGGACGGAATCGGCTCGATAGGACGACCAGAAGGTCGCCGACGGCCGCGGCCGCCGCGAGCGCAGTCGTGATGATCGCCGTCTCCGCCGGATCGAAGCGGACCCCGATCGTGAGCGTGGCACCGATGGCGGCGCAGAGCGCCGCGGCGAGCAGGACGAACGAGGTCCACCCCCAGTGCGGGTTCCGGGAACCGTACTTCACACGCAGCCAGGCCCAACAGTCCTTCCGCGCCTTTTCCGCCGCCTCTCGGGCGGAGTGCCAGGTCTCGATCGCGAGGTCCTTGAGACCGACCCGCTCGAACGCGTCCATCTCCGACTTCGCGGCGTCGAGGAGCTCGCGCTGCGTGGGCCGGACGCTCACGCCTTCTGGCGCGAGTAAGGATGCCAGTGGGCCGTGAGCGCTGCGATCATCGCGCCGCCGGCCGGCGTCTGCTCGGGCACGGGCTCGAGCACGATCCCCTCGGCTGTGAGATCGGCGAGCACTGCTGTGCGCAGCGCGACGATGCGCAGGCTGTCTTCGACGCCCAGCTCTTCGGATGCGTTGGCCTGGATCTCCGCTGCGCGTGCATCGAGTTCGGGTTGCATGCGCTCGACGGCGACGTTGACCACCGTGTCGATCTCGAGCCTCTCCTCGGGGCGCAGCATCCGCACGAGCAACACGAGCAGCATTCCGCCCACGCCGATCACTCCCCCGGCGATCACCAGTGGCAGCACCCACATCTCCGGACGGGAGAGCTGGAACGCGACGGCGGCGCCGAGGGCGATCGCGAGGCCGATCTGCATCCGCACGGCGGCCCAGTTCCACGGACGCCAGCCGGTGGCGGCGAGGACCATGAGGTCCGCCAGCGCGGAGAATCCGACGAGCACCGCGAGCAGTACCTCCGTCTGCGCGGGGTCGCTGCGGAACCCGCTGGCGACGGCGGCGGACACCGCTCCCGCGAGGAGGGCGGCGAACAGCACGAAGATCGCCCATCCACCATGCGGACTCCGAGCGCCGTACTCCCGTCGCATCCGCCGTCGGCACTCGCGCCACGCGTTCTCGGCTGCGTCACGAGCATCCGCCCAGATCCGGAGCGCGAGGTCCCCGTGCCCGACGACGCCGAAGACCGCGCGCTCGACCTCCTTCGCATCGATGTGCGCGGGGTTGGTCGGCAGATTCGAGCGCGTACGCGCGACCTGCTCGGTGAACTCCTCAGGCATGACCCTCACTCTGCTCTGCGATGTCGAACGTGACCACGACCTGTTCGGCGAGGCTCTGCACCACGGCTGCTGCGAGTGGCGTCAGAGACGACAGCGCTGCGACGACGCAGCGTCCGTGCACATCCAGGACGTACACGGTCGACACGGTCTGGGGCAGTGCCACGGCGTCGTCGCCGATCGCACCCTGCTCGTCGAGCAGGGTGACCCGCCAGCCGGAGACGCCGTCGAGGTCGAACCGCAGCGCCTCACCCGGCCAGGGGCTGGGCACGAGCGCCTCGGCGATGCCGACCGCGCCCTCGCCCGTCACGGGCGCGGGAACGCCATCGAGGGCCGCGATACCGAGCATCGCGTACAGCTCGGCGTCCGGATCGCACAGCAGCAGAACCGCACTCAGGTCGGTGTCGACGCGGGCACCCAGCGCCAGAGCGGATGCCGTCGCGACGGCCTCCCGCACGGCCTCGGGCGCCGTGGCGACCTGGCGCTCGTACCAGGCGGCGACCTCGTCGATTCCGGGAACGATCTGCCAGACCGCGGGATCGGGCTGCATCGTCAGCTCAGCCACGACGCCACCTCACGCTGGCGACGATGCCGTCGCACAGGAGCGAGATCGCGCTCATCGCTTCGTCGGGCAGCTGCGCACCGTCGGCGCCGCGAAGGATCTGCGAGCGGAACATCAGCCCTACGGCCGGCTGCCCCGGAACCGGGATCAGATACCCCGAACCGGCGATATCGACCTCGCCACCCTCGAGCTCACTGCGCTGATCCGCACCCCACCGGAGGATCGTGCCTGCGGGGTCCAGCGGAGTTGCACCGCGGGTGGAGATCAGGCCGCTCCCGACATCCTGCAACGACCCCCCGCCGGGCGCGCGCAGCCAGGACGCCACGAGACTCACCGGCACGAAGTCCTCCGGGGCGACGCTCGCCGGGGCGAAGACACGCACGATCTCTGCGCGAGAGGCGTCGGCGCGTGCTGTCGCCATCATCTCCTCGACCCTCGCCCGCATGATCGCGCGGTTCGCGACGGGGAACTGGTCGAGGACGGCGTCGAGACGCGGGCGCATCGAGGTGAACGACGCGTCCGTGGCTTCCCACCCCGCGGGAAGGAGAACGGCGAACGCGGGCATCCCCGCGGATCCTCCGACGAGCTCGGCGCGCAACGACATCGGGAGCCTCCGTGGAATCGACGGCGTCGAATGCGCCGGTATCGAGCCTAGTTGTTCGAGCTCAGGGCAGCGAGACCGGTGAGGCTGCCGAGCACTCGCAGATACGCGTCAGCCGCACCGCCGATCGCCTGCCCGGCCGTGGTCGGGTTTCCCGCGAGCGCCCGCCATCCCGCAGCCAATCCGCCCGTCCATCCGAAGTCCGTCGTGAGGAAGCGCGGGGTGTACAGCATCCGCATCAGGTTCTGGGAGTTGAGGCCGTGGGTGCCCGAGAAGAGGTCCGGGATCCTCGTGCGCAGGAAGTCGTCGAGTTTGCCGCCGAACTGGGCGAAGTCGTCGCCGCCGATGCGGAAGGCGGCCGCAATCCGCGGGAATCTGCCCGGGTTGACGAAGGTCGCGAACTTGGCGAGCTTGCCGAACGGGATGATGCTGATGGCAGCGAGCGCCACGCTGCCCCAGTCGCCGCGGCCCGCGTTGAGCTTGGCGATCTCCCCGAGCAGGCTGAGCACACCAGCGACGGCTGCCAGCACGGCGGCGAGCAGGGCCAGCGGGCCGGTGATGAAGAAAGCGACGACGAGAAGTGCGATACCCACCCAGAGCAGCACCGCGAGCATGGCCTCGACGAACGGCATCGAGTTGTCCCAGAAGCTGTCGGAGACACCGTCCTCGTTGACCTGCTCGAGACTCGAGCAGGCGGTCTCGTAGGCGTTCTCCCACGTCTCGGTCGGGGCGTCGAAGCCCGACCAGTAGTACTCCCAATCCTCGACGGCGGAGTCGAACGCGGCCTGCTCCGAAGCATCCGTGGGCGCCGTGCCAGTCTGCTCGACGTCGTTGCGCTCGTTGCGCTCCCACTCGAGTCGGTCGGCGGTGGCGCCGCCGAGCGCGGTCGACGCGGCCCTGACCTCCTGCCAGGTGCGCTCCGCTCCACTCACCCGCCAGCCGGTCTCGCCCTGCGCGGTCGAGAGGCTGCGCCCGTAGGCGGCGAGCGCCTCTCCGCTCGGCCGGTACCGCGACGCCGCGGTCGACAGGTCGGCGTGGACCTTCTTCGCCTGCTCGCGGATCGCCTCGAACGACTCCCCCTTGCCGACCGTCCCGTCGGCGAAGAGTTCGAGGGTGCGTGCGGCGCGGGCCATCTTCTCGCCGAGGGCCTCGATGTCGGCGGCGTGCGCGGCGATCGCGCCGGGGTCGCCGTCGATCGTGCGCACCTCGCGTCGGCCGGGGGTGTGCGGCATCTCGGCCTGCGAGTAGATGTAGGAGTTCTCGGTCATTCCTGCGTCTCCATGCTCCGGGCGAGTTCGTTGTCGGCTTCGATCCACCCGTCGCGGGCATCGTCGATGCGGGTCTTCATCTCTTCGAGCTCCCGGCGCAGCGTCTCGCGCTTGTCGTCCCAGGCGGACTCGAACTCGTCGGCGGCACGGGAGAGCCGCGTGTCGCCCATCGGCTCGTCGATCGCCTCGAGCAACCGTCCGGTCCGGGCACCAGCGCCCGCTTCGCCGAACTCCGCCATGATCGCCCCGAGAGCCGTGCTCAGCTCCCGCATCGACTCCAGCGGGATCTCCACCCCATCAGCCATGTCGCCCCTCCGATTCCGAGCACCAGCATAAAGGCGAGGGGCGCGGGGTCGCGATGGGGAGAAGGACCCATCCCCTTCCGATCGATGAGGTTTCAGCGCCCCTCCGGCACCGGCTCGACGAATTCCGCGGGCGGCGCGGGCTCGCCGAGCTTCACCACGACGACGCCCGCGAGCACGAGCGCTCCGCCCAGTGCCTGCAGCAGATCGGGCAGTTGCCCCAGCAGCAGCCAGCCGAACAGCAGTGCGGCGACGACCTCGGCGAGCGCGACGAACGATGCCAGCCTCGATCCGAGCATCCGCGTCGAGGCGATCCCCAAGAGATAGGCGAGGGCCGTCGCGAGCACACCCATCGCGAGCACGGGCACGAACCACGGCACGGTGCCGAAGCGGTAGGCGATGTCGTCGGTGCTCCAGGCGATCGGGAGGATGCCGACGGCTCCGGCGATCGTGAGCCCGACCGCGCCGAGCAGCAGCCCGCTGCCGGCGAGCGCGAGAGGCGGAAGTCCGGTGTCGGCCTTGGCCGACAGCACGAAGTAGGTGGCCGCGCCGACCATCGCGCCGAGCGCCCAGAGGATGCCGGCGACGTCGACGTCGGCACCGGTGACGATGTCGAGCATGAGCACGAGGCCGACGAAGGCGATCGCGGCGCCCAGGATGCTGCGGCGGCTGGGCTTCTCGCCCCGGCGGATCCAGAGCCAGAGGATGACGGCGACCGGCGCCGTGTACTCGATGAGCAGGGCGAGCCCGACGTCCATGACGGCGACGGCCTGGAAGTAGAACAGCTGCGTCGCGGTGACGGCGAGCAGTCCGTAGGCGGCGATGATGCCGGCGTTGCGGCGCAGCAGGTGCCAGCGCCCGCGCAGGGTGAGGATCGTCGGGATGAGGAGCACGAGGGCGGCGACCCAGATACGCGCGGTGACGGCGGCGCCGGGCGTCCACCCGGCGTCGATCAGACCGCGCGCCCATCCACCCGACATGCCGAACGCGAAGGCGGCGCCGATCGCCAGCGGGAGACCCAGCTTGACGCCGCGCGCCGTCCGCACGTCATCGGTCACAGTGCTCATGGCAGGTGACGCTACTCGCGGCGAATGTAAGATGTCAACATGATCTTCACCGATGACACGACGGATGCCCTGCAGGCATCCGTCTGGCTCGTGAACTCCGCCGAGCACCCCGACATGCTCGAGACCCTCGCCGACGAGGAGACCTTCCTCGAGGAGTTCCCCTACACCGGCCGACTCGAGCGGGACGAGGCCGAACTCGCCGATCTGCGCAGCATCCGTTCGCGCCTGCGCGCCCTGCTGCTCGCGCCGCGCGACGAGATGGCTGAACGCGTGAACGACGTGCTCACCGACACCCCCGTCGCGCCGCAGCTCGTGCGCCACGGCGACACCGACTGGCACCTGCACGCCGTCGGCGACGAACGGCCTCTCGCCGAACGCGTGCTGATCGAGACCGCGATGGCCCTGGTCGATGTGATCCGGCAGGACGAGGGCTCCCGCCTCTCGATCTGCGACGACGAGACCTGCGAGGCGATCGCCCTCGACCTCAGCCGCAACCGGTCCAAGCGCTACTGCTCCCCCACCTGCGCCAACCGCAACGCGGTGGCCGCGTACCGCGCCCGGCAGGCGGAGGGACAGCTGCGCACCTGCGCAGCAGACCACGCGCAGATGGATGTAGACGCCAACCTGTAGTAACAGGTATGCTCACCTGTAATGACAGGTTGTGGCGCGATGCCCGACCAGCAATGACGCTGCGCGACGAGGAGCACCGATGCCCACCTTCCACACCCCGCCGATCCAGCCGATGGCGATCGCCTTCGACGCCGAGAAGCTGACCCTCTCGCCCGAGGGCCCCACTCTCACCCGGCGGATGTCGGACCTCGAGGGACTCTTCCTCGACCACGACGCCTGGAAGGCCGCAGCCGAGGACGACAACCCCGTCGTCTACACCGTCGTCAGCTCGCCCGTGCCCGAGACCGATCGCGAGCTGCCCCAGTCGATCACCACGATCATGCCCGGCGACACCTCCGGCGAGCTCTGGATGACCAAGGGCCACCAGCACCCGAACCACCAGGGCGAGATCTACCTCGCGCTCAAGGGTCGCGGCGGGCTGCTCATGTTCGACGGCGAGCGCACCGAATGGCTCGACATGCTGCCCGGCACCATCGGGTACATCCCGCCGGGTTGGGCCCACCGCTCGATCAACACCGGCGACGAGCCCTACGCGTTCCTCGCGGTGTACCCCGGCGGCGCCGGTCACGACTACGGCTGGGTGCTCGAACACGGCATGGGATCCCGCGCCTACCGCGGCACCGACGGCTCGGCCGACCTGCGCCCGTACACGACCGCGAGCTGAGCCGGCCATGCTGATCGCCCACGACCTCGGCACCACGGGGAACAAGGCTTCGCTGCACCACGACGACGGGCGCCTGGTCTCATCGGTCACGGTGCCCTATCCCGCGCACTTCGCCGCGGGCGGTGTCGCCGAGCAGAACCCGCTCGACTGGTGGAACGCGGTCGTCGAGGCGACCCGCACCCTGCTCGCGGAGACCGGCACCCTCCCCACCGAGGTCGCGGGTCTCGTCGTGGGCGGTCAGATGATGGGCGCCGTGCTGCTCGACGCCGACGGCGAGCCCGCCCGCCCGGCGATCATCTGGGCCGACACCCGCTCGGGCGCGCAGCAGCGCGAGCTCGAGCAGGCGCTCGGCGCCGAGCACGCCTACGGCATCCTGGGCCACCGGCTGAACCCCACCTACTCGGTCGAGAAGATCATGTGGGTGCGCGACAACGAGCCCGACGTCTGGGCGCGTGTGCGCCGGTTCTGCATCGCGAAGGACTTCATCGTGCTGCGCCTCACCGGTCGCCTCGCGACCGACCGCTCCGACGCCTCGGGCACCAACGCCTACGACCAGCGCACCGGCACGTGGTCGAGCGAGGTGCTGCAGGCGGCACGTCTCGACCCCGCGCTGTTCCCCGAGATCCTCGACTCCACCGCGATCGCGGGCCCGCTGACGGATGCCGCGGCCGAGGCCCTCGGCCTGCACACGGGCGTGCGCGTGGTGATGGGTGGCGGCGACGGCCCGCTCGCCGCGGTCGGCTCGGGCGTGGTCGCGCCGGAGGACGGCGCCTACGTGTGCCTGGGCACCTCGTCGTGGATCTCGTTCGCCGCGGATGCGCCGCTGCACGACCCGGCGATGCGCACCTTCACGTTCGACAACGTCGTGCCGGGGTCTTTCGTGCCCACCGCCACGATGCAGGCGGGCGGAGCATCCGTCCAGTGGATCGCCGAGGCGCTCTCGGCCGACCCGGCGCACCCCGACACGGGGCGGCTCACCGCCGAGGCATCCGCCGACGTCGACACCGACGACCTCTATTTCCTGCCCTACCTGCTCGGCGAGCGCTCCCCCCTGTGGGACCCGGACGCCCGCGGCGCCTTCGTGGGTCTCGCCCGTCACCACACCCGTGCGCACCTCGTGCGCTCGGTGCTCGAGGGCACCGCGTTCAACCTGCTCACCTGCATCCAGGCGTTCCGTGCCTCGGGCGCCACGATCGACCGCATCGACGCGGTCGGCGGCGGCGCGCAGAGCGATGTGTACCTCTCGGTGCTCGCCGATGTGTGGGGCGTGCCGGTGCGCCGTCGCACCATCGTCGAAGAGGCGAACAGCCTCGGCGCCGCGGTCACGGGTGCCGTCAGCCTGGGCCTCGCCGAGTTCTCGGCCGCCCGCGCGCTCAGCGAGGTCACCGCCGAGTTCACACCCGACCCCGCCCGCCACGCGGTCTACGCCCAGCGCCACGCGCGCTTCACCGAGGCGTACACGGCCCTCGCCCCCTGGTTCGCCGGGCGACCGAGCGTCGAAACGACGAACTGATGGGCGTCATCCTCGTCACCAGCCGTTCGTTCTCCGACGGCGACCTCGACCTGGTCGAGCGGGCGGCGGTCGCCGGGCACCGCATCCTCCGCGGCCCCGCGCACCACGACCTCGACGAGCTGCGCGTGCTGCTGCACGGGGCGGATGCCTGGATCGCCGGCACCGGCCCCGTCACCGGCGCGCATCTCGCCGCGGCGCCGAAGCTCAAGATCATCGCGCGCTACGGCGTCGGCACCGAGGCGGTCGATCTGGCCGCGGCCCGGAGCCGCGGCATCCCGGTGTCGAACACTCCCGGCGCGAATGCGGATGCCGTCGCCGATCACGCGGTCGGCCTGATGCTCGCCGCCCTGCGGTTCGTGCCCGACGGCGATCGCCGGGTGCGGGCGGGCGACTGGGGAGTGCGCCGGGGCCGTGAGCTGGGAGCGGCGACCGTGGGGATCGTGGGCTTCGGCCGCATCGGCCAGGGGGTCGCGAAGCGGTTGAGCGGATTCGGATGCCGCATCCTCGCCGCCGACCCGTTCCTCCCCGCCGAGATCGTGCGCGCCGCGGGCGCCGTGCCCACGGTGCTCGACGAGCTGTTCGAGACGGCCGATCTGATCTCGCTGCATGCGCCGGGCGGCCAGCTGCTCGTCGATGCCGGCCGACTCGCCCGCATGCGTCGCGGCAGCGTCATCGTCAACACCGCCCGTGGCGACCTGATCGACGAGGCCGCGGTCGCCGACGCCCTGCACGACGGCATCCTCGCCGGCTACGCGGCCGACACCCTCGACGGCGACACGGCTGCGAAGAACAGCCCCCTGCTCGCCGATGCCCTCGCCGATCGGGTGATCGTCACCCCGCACCTCGGCGCCCAGACGACCCAGGCCGTCGACAACATGGGCTCCCTCTCGCTCGACGACGTGATCGCCGTGCTGAAGGGCTCCGACCCCCGCTTCCCCGTGACCGCCCCGTAGGAGAACCCGATGACCACTTCCCTTCCCGCTTCCCTCCCCGTCGACGCGGATACCGGCGCCGGATACATGGGCTTCGTCGGTGTGAGCACCGGATCGTCGTCGATCATGCAGGTCTTCCCCCGCTGGGCCGATGTGCTGGGCCTCCCGACCCGCGAGCTGGTCGGGCACGACCTCCCGATGGACGCCACACCCGCGCAGTACGTCGCGATGGTCGAGCAGATCCGCGACGACCCGAACCACCGGGGAGCACTCGTCACGACCCACAAGATGAACGTGTACGCCGCGGCATCCGATCTCTTCGACGAACTCGACCCGTTCGCGGTCTCGTGCAGCGAGATCTCGAGCATCTCGAAGCGCGGCGACCGCCTCATCGGCCGCGCGAAGGACCCGATCACCGTCGACCTCGCCCTGAACGACTTCCTGCCCGCCGATCACTTCGCCCGCACGGGAGCCGAGGTCGTCATCCTCGGTGCGGGCGGATCGGGCACGGCGCTCAGCTGGGCCCTCGCCGAACGAGCGGATGCCCCGACGCGGGTGACCGTGACGGCGCGCAGCGACGAGGCGCTGGAGCACCTGCGCGCCGTCCACGCGCAGCACGGCACCGCGGAGGGACTGATCCGTTACGTGCGCACCGACTCGCCCGCCGAGGCCGCGGCCCTGGTGGCGGCGGCGCCGGCGGGCTCCGTGATCGTGAACGCCACCGGCCTCGGCAAGGACCGCCCCGGCTCTCCCCTGCCCGACGACGTCGTCTTCCCCGAGAACGCGTACGTGTGGGAGTTCAACTACCGCGGATCGCTCGAGTTCCTGCACCAGGCCCGCGCTCAGGAGCAGGCGCGGTCGCTCGTCGTCGTCGACGGCTGGCGCTACTTCATCCACGGCTGGTCGCAGGTGGTCGCCGACGTGTTCGAACTCGATCTGACTCCCGAGATCGTCGAGCAGCTCGCCGAGGCGGCGGAGTTCGCGCGCCGATGATCCGCACGGTCCTCGGCGACATCGACCCGGCGCTGCTCGGGGCGACGAACTATCACGAGCACCTGTTCCAGGTGAGTCCGCTGCTGCCCGGTGACGAGCTCGACGACGAGGCGCTCTCGGGCGCCGAGGCCGAGGGTCTGCGCGACAGCGGGTTCGCCGCGATGGTCGACGCGACCCCGTTCGGGATCGGACGCGACTCCGAGGCCGTCGCACGCATCAGCGCCGCGACCGGACTGCACATCGTCGCCACGACCGGGCGCCACCGCGAGGCGCACTATGCCCCCGAGCATCCCACCCGCACCTGGGGCGTCGACGCCCTGACCGCGCTGTTCGTGCGCGACATCGTGGAGGCGATGCCGGTCGACGACGCCGAGGTTCTCACCTCGCCGACCCCGCGCACCGCGCACGCCCCCGACGGAGCCCCGGTGCGCGCCGGAATCCTCAAGGGCGGCATCGACTACTGGCGCATCAGCGACTTCGAGCGCACGACCCTCGACGCCCTCGCGGCCGCGCACCGCGAGACCGGGGCGCCGATCATGGTGCACCTCGAGTTCTGCACGGCGGCCCACGAGGTGCTCGATCTGCTCGCGGCCGCGGGCGCGGCATCCGATCGGATCGTGCTCGCGCACGCCGACCGCGATCCCGACCCGGGCCTGCACGCCTCGCTCGCCGAGCGTGGCGCCTACCTCGGTTACGACGGCATGGCCCGGCCGCGCACGCGATCGGATGCCGAGCTGCTCGCCCTCACCGCCGCGGTCGTCGAACGCGGCGCCGGCGACCGGGTGCTGCTCGGCGGCGACGTCGCGCGCCGCACCCGCTACCTCGCCTACGGCGGGATGCCCGGACTCGCCTACCTCGGCGAGCGCTACGTGCCGCGCCTGCGCGCCCTCATCGGAGACGAGGCCGTGGATCGGATGCTCGTCACCAACCCCGCCCGCCTGCTCACACTCTCGCGCTGAACCGACCGACCTCTGGAGACACCGTTGTCCGACGCATCCGCATCCGAATCCGAACCCACCATCCTGCACGCCACCTTCACCGCCCGCCCCGGCGAGGGCGATCGCGTCGCCGAACTTCTGCGCGAGTTTTCCGTGGAAGTACAAGCAGAAACAGGTAACGTGGTCTTCGATGCCACGCGACTCGTCGACGATCCCGATCGCTTCTTCGTGTACGAGGTCTATCGCGATCACGCAGCGTTCCAGGCGCACATCTCGGCCCCGGCCGGTGTGCCGTTCAATGCGGCGCTGCAGGAACTGATCGTGGAACCCTCTTCGCAGCTCACATTCCTCCGCCGTCTCTGACGGCGGATGCAACCGGAGGATCCCCCCCCTCTCTCCGGTTGGGAAAGGCCCGGTGTGTCCCCCTCGGATACCGGGCCTTTCCGGCGTCCGGGGCTCTCTCGTGGCGGGGCCCTTCGACAGGCTCAGGGACCCAGAATCTTCGTGCATCGCTCCGAAACTGGGTCGCTGAGCCTGTCGAAGCGTCCCGTACGCGCAACAACGGAGGAGAACTCGCCTTCCGCAGGAAGCATCCGCTCCTCCGGTCCTCCCGAACGCGAGATCTCCTCCCGAACGGATGCCGCAGACATCACCCGGGACGCGAAGAGGCCCCCCACCCGAAGGTGAGGGGCCTCTCGATCCGGAGATCAGATCACTGGTAGAGAACCGCGGCGATCTTGTCGTCCTCGAGGTTCGTCTTGTCGTACCAGTACGAACCCGTGTCGTAGAACTCGTCGACCGTCTCGCCGTTGGCGGCGTCGTACGCGGCCTGCACGACCTGCGCACCGATGCCGATCGGGTCCTGCGTGATGGCGCCGGCCATCGTGCCGTCCTTGATCGCGTTGATCTGGGCCGCACCGGAGTCGAATCCGACGATGGTGAGCTTGCCCTTCTCGAGCCCGAGCTCGTTGACCGCGTTCACGACGCCGATGGCGGAGCCCTCGTTGGTGCCGTAGATGCCCTTGAGGTCGGGGTGCGCGGCGATCATTGCCTTGGCGATGTCGGCCGACTTCAGGTGGTCGCCGTCGCCGTACTGGATGTCGACGATCTCGATGTCGGGGTAGTCCGACTCGATCTTCTCGACGAAGCCGTCACGACGCTCGACACCGGTCGAGTTGATCTGCGAGTGGCCGACGATGGCGACCTCGCCCTCACCGCCGATGAGCTCGGCCATGTGCTCGGCAGCCAGGGCTCCGGCGACCTTGCTGTCGGTCGCGGCGAGGCTCAGGCCCACGTCGCCGTCGCACGGTGCGTCGAAGTACACGACGGGGATGTCGGCGGCCTTGGCCTTGTCGAGGTAGGGCACGCAGGCCTCGGGGTCGAGCGCGGCGTACGCGATCGCCGCCGGCTTCTTGTCGATGGCGGTCTGCAGCATCTGCAGCTGCGCGTCGACCTCGGTCTCGGCGGCGGGGCCCTCGAAGGTGATGGTGACGCCGAGCTCGGCGGCCTTCTCCTCCGCGCCCTTCTTGACGGCCTGCCAGAACTGGTGCTGGAAGCCCTTCGAGACGAGGGCGATGTACATCTCGTCACCACTGCCGGCGTCGCCACCGGCGTCGCCGCCGCCCGCGTTGCTCGAGCAGCCTGCCACGACGATCGCCGCCGAGGCGATCAGAGCCGCGAACGCGGCCTTCTTTCCGAACTTCATGGAAACTCCGTTGTTTGTGTGTGTGCCGGCCCGGGAGCCGGAGTGGGACATTCGTGGTGCGGTGTGCCGGTGCGGATCGCTCCGCGGTGTCGGCCGGGTCGCCGATCGGAGGCGGCGGGCACAGCGCCGCCTCCGGGGTCAGGTGCGTGCGCGGTTGCGCAGGGAGTCGAAGAACACCGCGATCAGGATCACGACGCCGACGACGATGTTCTGCCACTCGGACTGGATCGACATGATCCGGAGGCCGTTGACGAGCACGCTCATGATGAGCGCACCGATCACGGTGCCGAGGATCGAGCCGCGTCCGCCGAGCAGCGAGGTGCCGCCGATGATGACGGCCGCGATCGCCTGCAGCTCGTAGCCCGTACCGATCTGCGGCTGGGCCGAGTCGAGGCGCGAGGCGATGATGACGCCGGCGATGCCGGTGAACGCTCCGGCGAACATGTAGACGAAGATCGTCCAGCGGCGCGTGTTGACGCCCGAGAGGCGGGTGGCCTCTTCGTTCGAGCCGATCGCGAAGGTGTAGCGGCCGAGCAGCGTCTTCGACAGCACGAGGTACGCGATGACCGCGAGCACGAGCGTGATGAGCACGGCGTTCGGGAGGCCCGGGATGAGGGTGCCGAGGGCGATCTGCTTGAAGTCCGGAGCGGACGACGAGAAGTAGATCGGCGCGACGCCCGAGATCACGAGCGCGAGGCCACCGGCGATCATCATCATCGCGAGGGTCGCGATGAACGGGGGCAGCCGCAGGAACGTGATGTTCACGCCGTTGACGAGGCCCATCAGCACACCGGTGGCGATACCGCCGATGACGCCGACGAACACCGGCAGCCCCATGTTGGTGATGAAGACACCGGTCATGACCGAGCAGAGCGCCATGCCGGTGCCGAGCGACAGGTCGATGCCGCCGGTGATGATCACGAACGTGGTGCCGAGGGCGAGGATGCCGATGACCGCGGTCGAGAGCAGGATGCCGGAGACGTTGCTCCAGGTGAGGAAGTTCGGGCTGGCGACCGAGAAGAAGATGAACAGCACGACGAGCGTGCCGAACGCCAGCGACTGCTGCACCTGGCGTCGGAGGAAGCCGCCGATGTCGCGCTTGTCGGTGTTCTCGTTGACGGCGGTCTGGATGATCGTCGTCGTCGACGACCCGTTCTGCGGGGTGCTCATCAGTCTTCCTCCCCATGGGCTGCGAGTTGCATGATCTTCTCCTGGCTGGCTTCCTCGTTGCGGAGCGTCCCGGTGATCCGGCCGTTCGCGAACACGGCGATGCGGTTCGCGACGCGGAGGATCTCGGGCAGTTCCGACGAGATGACGATGATGGACTTTCCCTGGTCAGCGAGCTGCTGCATCAGGCGGTAGATCTCTTCCTTCGCTCCGACGTCGATGCCGCGGGTCGGCTCGTCGAAGATGAGGATGTCGCAGTCGCGCATCAGCCACCGGGCGATGACGACCTTCTGCTGGTTGCCGCCCGAGAGCAGCTTGACGACCTGATTGACCGAGGGCGTCTTGACCCGCAGTTGCTGGACGTACTCCTTGGTGCGGTTCTTCGCCTTGCCGTCGCCCATCCAGCCGATCCCGTTGGCGTAGGAGCCGAGCGAGGCGAGCACGGTGTTGAAGGTGACGTCCTGTTCGAGCATGAGCCCGAGGAGCTTGCGGTCCTCCGAGAGGTAGCCGACGCCGTGCTTGACGGCATCCGCGGGCTGCCCGATCTTCGCCGGCCGACCCGAGATGGTCACCGTGCCGCCGTCGCTGGGGTCGGCACCGATGATCGCGCGAGCGGTCTCGGTGCGCCCCGCGCCCATGAGACCGGCGAACCCGAGGATCTCGCCCTTGTGCAGCTGGAACGAGATGTCCTTGAGCAGGCTCTTGGTCGACAGGTCCTGCACCTCGAGCACGACCGGGTCGTTGATGTGATCGCGGGCGGTGGGGCGGGTGCCCTCGTCGATCGCGCGTCCGACCATCATCTCGATGATCTTCGGGATGCTGACCTCGGCCTTGTCGAGTGATCCGATGTATGCACCGTCGCGCAGCACGCTGACGCGGTCGGCGAGGCGGCGCAGCTCGTCCATGCGGTGCGAGATGTAGACGATGCCGGTGCCGGATGCCTTGAGCTGCTCGATCAGCACGAACAGCGTCTCGACCTCGGAGTCGGTGAGCGCCGAGGTCGGCTCGTCCATGATGAGGACCTTGGCGTTGAACGAGAGGGCCTTGGCGATCTCGACCATCTGCTGCTCGGCCACGGTCAGGTCGCCGACGCGGGCCTTGGGGTCGAGGTGGATGTTGAGCCGCTGGAGCAGCTCGGCCGTCTGCTGGTTGAGCTTGCGCTCCGACAGGAACGGACCGGTGCGCGGCTCGCGCCCGACGAAGATGTTCTGCGCGACCGTGAGGTCGGGCATCATGTTGAGCTCCTGGTGGATGATCGTGATGCCGAGCTCCTGCGCCTGGAGCGGGCTCGTGAGCTCGACCTCCCGGCCCTCGAACACGATCGTGCCCTCGTCCTTGGCGTAGATCCCGGAGAGGATCTTCATGAGGGTCGACTTGCCGGCGCCGTTCTCTCCGACGAGGACGAGAACCTCCCCGGCGCGCACCTCGAGATGCACGTCCTTGAGCGCCTGGACACCGGGGAATCCCTTGCTGATGCCCTCCACTTTGAGGATGGGATCACTCACGTGCCTCACCTGCTTCCTTGAAGGTTCTTGTTCACTGCTGCTTCGTTGCTGCGTTCACCCGATGGGGTTAAACATCGGATCAATTCTGACGCTCCGCGGTCTCCCGCGCAAGTTGTACCTAAATGTATCTAATGAAGTCCGGGAGGGGAAGACCTGTAATAACAACTTGGTCACAGCTTCCCCGCCCGAGCGATCCGGCTAGTGCAGACGGATCGAGTCGACCGCGATGAGCTTGTCGCGGATGAACGCGTTCGCGTGCGCGCCCAGCTCGACGTTGTCGGTCCACAGATTGCGCCAGATCCCCAGCATCCGGCTCAGATCGGGCGCGACGACCGCCGACGAGAACGACTCGAACACGATCGGGCCGTCGTAACCGATGCGCCCCAGCGCCTTGAAGAACGTGTCGAAGTCGACCGATCCGGTGCCGAGGTAGCCGCGGTGGCTCTCGCCGATGTGCACGTACTGCAACTGCGGAGCGGCGTCGAGCACCGGCGCGAACATATCCGACTCCTCGATGTTCATGTGGTACGTGTCGAGGTGGATGCCGAGGTTCGGTCGGTCGATCCGGCCGACGAAGTCGATCGCCTGACGCGCGGTGTTCAGCACGTTCGTCTCGTAGCGGTTGACGACCTCGAGGGCGACCGAGACGCCCCGCTCGGCGGCGTGGTCGGAGACCTTCGCGATCGCGCGGCGGCTGCTCTCGAGCCCCTCGGGGGTGACCGGCTCCATGTACTTCTTCATGGCGCTGTAGATGACGCCGCAGAAGTGGGTGCCGCCGAGGTCGGCGAGCACGTCGACGGCGCGGAGCAGCAGGGCCTCGCCCGCGGCGAGGATCGCCGGGTCGGAGCTCGTCACATCGGTCGCCTCCGACAAGCCGAGCGAAGCGCTGACGGCGAGATCGTGCTCTTCCAGAGCGTCTTTCGCGGCGGCGACGTCGAACGAGAACGGATCCATGAGGGGGAACTCGATCAGGTCGAAGCCGGCCTCCTTGGTCTTCTCGACCGACAGACGGATGCCGTCGGCATCGAAGTTCCCGGTCCAGACGAGCCCGTGACAGCCGATGTTCATGCGATCCCTCGGAGGCGGGTGTGCGGCACCGTCGCCTCCATCGATTGGCACGTGCCAAAGCGATGTGCAGGTCACGCTATGCGCCGCGCCCGATCGATGTCAAGAACTTTCTTGTAACGTGCCAATAACGTCGGTTACGCTGATGCCACCCATCGGCGCACGGTGCGCCGCACGGTGATCACGGAGGATCGATGCCCGCGAGCGTCAAAGACGTCGCCGCCCTCGCCGGCGTCTCGTCGTCGACGGTGTCGAACTACCTCAACCACCCGCACGTGCTCCGCGCCTCCAGCCGCGAGAAGGTGCGGGCGGCCATCGAGGAGCTCGGCTACGTGCCCAACGAGTCGGCCCGCCAACTGCGTGCGGGGTCGAGCACCGCGCTCGCCCTGATCCTGCTCGACGCGTGGCTCCCCTACTTCCACGAGCTGTCCCGCGGCGTCGAAGACATCACCCGCGAGGCCGGCTGGTCGCTGTTCTTCAGCAACAGCAACCGCGACGGCGCGCAGGAGAGCCGCAACCTCGACATGTTCGAGGCGCACCGCGTGCAGGGCATCATCATCTACCCCTTCGGCGATGTCGTGCCGCGGCTCGAGACACTCGCCGATCGCGGCATCCGCTCGGTCGTCGTCGGCCCCATCCCGCCCTCCACGAAGGTCGCCTCGGTGCTCTTCGACGACGTCGGCGGCGGCCGCCTCGCGGGCGAGCACCTGCTCTCGATCGGACGCCGACGGGTGATGTTCCTCGGCAGCCCGACCGTCAGCCAGTCGAACGACCGCCTCGCCGGACTCCGCCAGGCGGTCGAGGCGACGGATGCTGCGATCGAGGTGATCGACGTCGATCACCTCACCACCGATGACGGCATGACCGCGGGGGCGCGCATCGCGGCCCTCCCCTCCGCCGAGCTGCCCGACGCGATCTTCGCCGCGAACGACATGGTCGCGCTCGGGGTGCTCACGCAGCTGGTGCGCCACGGCATCCGCGTGCCCGACGACGTCGCGATCATCGGCTTCGACGATGTCGCCCAGGCGCATCAGGGCGTGGTGCCGCTCACGAGCGTGCGGCAGCCCGGCTACGACATCGGTCGCGCTGCGGGGGCGGTGCTGCTGCAGCAGCTCGCCGATCCCGCCGCTCCGCCACCCGCGATGACGCCGTTCGCCGCCGAGCTCGTGGTGCGCGAGTCGACCGTCGGGCGCTTGCCAGCTGCCGGGCGTACCTAACTCAGGAAAAACTGCCCGGAACCCCCGCTTGCGGGGTGATTCGGCCCGCTTCGGCCCGTTCGTCCTGAGTTGGGTACGCATTGTCGCGCGCAGAGATCCGGAGAAGTGCGTCCGAGTGCCACCGGATCGACCCATTCCGGGCTTCCCCTCCCCGAATCTCCGGAGTTGTGAACCGCGAGCGCCCGAGATCTCAGGCCGACGCGTGCCCGACCACGCCCTTGCGCAGCAGCGCGTTGCCGTATTTGCGCGTCTCGCCCGTGCGCACCATCAGATACGCGGATGCCGCAACCTCGTAGTACGCGAAGCGCTCGACGAACCGCGTGGTCTCGCGCTCGGTACCCGCGGCGACCATCAGCTCGCGCTGCACCTCGAGCACCTCGCCATCGGCCGAGGTCATCAGATCGAGGCCGGGGGCGTCGTCGAGCGGCAGCACGGTGCGGATCGCCGCGACGACCTCGGGCGTGGTCGTTCCGGGCAGGTCGATCACCCGTGCGCCGAGCCCCCAGGCGGGGAAGTGCGCGTCGGCGATCACGACCGAATCGGAGTGCCCCATCCGATCGAGGTGCAGCAACAATTCACCGGTGAGCAGGGGATGGATGCCTTCGAGCACGGGGTTCCTTCGATCGGGGTGGTGCGTGACCGCGCGGTTCGGGTCCGCGCGGCCACGGGTCTTTACGGCCACGGGGCAGCGGCGGTCAGCGCGCCGGGATGAGCCCCTCGGCGGCCAGGTTCTGCCAGAGCTCGGCGGGGATCGCCAGCGCGGCGTACGCTGCGTTCTGCTCGAGCTGCGCGGGGCGGCTGCCGCCGACGACGACCGAGCGCACCTCGGCCGCCTGCAGCGGGAACTGGATCGCGGCGGCCGGCAGCGGCACACCGTGGTCGGCGCAGACCGCGGCGATGCGCACGAGGCGATCCCACAGGTCGTCGGGCAGCTGACCGTACTCGTACCGACCGTCGCGGCGCGGTTCGCTCGCCGCGAGCAGTCCGGAGTTGAAGACGGATGCCGCGACGATCCCCGTTCCGGTCTCCTGGCACGCCGGCAGCACGTCGGCGGCGGCGGGCTGCTCGAGCAGCGTGTAGCGCCCCGCGACCATGATGAGGTCCAGGTCGGCGGAGCGCACGGCGGTCGCCAGGGCATCCGACACCATCGACCCGATGCCGATCGCCGCGACCTGTCCGTCGGCGCGCAGGTGCTCCATCGCGGGCAGGGCCTCGGCGAGCGCGAGGTCGAGGTCGTGCCGCTCGGGGTCGTGCAGATAGAGCAGGTCGATGCGCTCGATGCCGAGGCGCTCGCGCGACTCGTCGAGGCTCCGACGGATGCCGTCGGCCGAGAAGTCCCACACCCGCTGCAGGTCGTCGGGCACGTGGAAGTCGTTGGCCGTGTCGAGGCCGCCCGTGTGCTCGGGGTTCGGGCGCAGGAGTCGTCCGGCCTTGGTCGACAGCACGAACTCGTCGCGGGGCTTCGTCTGCAGGAAGGCGCCGAGGCGCCGCTCCGACAGGCCGAGGCCGTAGTGCGGGGCGGTGTCGTAGTAGCGGATGCCGCTCTCCCACGCGGCATCCAGCACCGCCCAGGCGTCGTCGTCGCTCAGCGCGCGGAAGAGGTTGCCGACGTTCGCCGCACCGTAGCCGAGGGCGGGGATGTCGAGCACGTGATCAGGCGACGACATGCGCGCCGGTCCACGTGTAGGTGCGGATGCTGTCGGCCTTCATCTCCATGCCCGACCCGGGTGCGGTGGGGGCCATGTACGACCCGCCCTGGATGTCGGTGGGCACGACGAAGTGCTCGTGCAGATGGTCGACGAACTCGATCATCCGGCCTTCGCGGGTGCCGGTGACGGCGACGAAGTCGAACATCGACAGGTGCTGCACGGCCTCGCAGAGCCCCACTCCGCCGGCGTGCGGGCAGACCGGGACCCCGAACTTGGCGGCGAGCAGCAGGTTGGCGATGTTCTCGTTGACGCCGGCGACGCGTACGGCGTCGATCTGCATCACCGAGATCGCGTCGGCCTGCAGCAGCTGCTTGAAGATCATGCGGTTCTGCGCGTGCTCCCCGGTGGCGACCCGGATCGGGGCGACGCCGCGGGCGATCTCGGCGTGGCCGAGGATGTCGTCGGGGCTGGTGGGCTCCTCGATCCAGGCCGGGTGGAACTCGGCGAGCGCGTTCACCCACTCGATCGCCTCCGACACCTCCCAGCGCTGGTTCGCGTCGATCGCGATGGGGAAGTCGGGGCCGCACACCTCGCGGGCCTTGCGGAAGCGGCGGATGTCGTCGTCGAGGTCGGCGCCGACCTTGAGCTTGATCTGGGTGAAGCCGTCGGCCATGGCCTCACGGGCGAGACGCTCGAGCTTCTCGTCCGAGTAGCCGAGCCAGCCGGGGCTGGTCGTGTACCCCGGGTAGCCGGTGGCGAGCAGCTCGCGCTCGCGTTCGATGCGGCCGGGTTCGGCGGCACGGAGGATCTCGAGGGCCTCGTCGCGGGTGAGGGCGTTGGTGAGGTAGCGGAAGTCGACGAGGTCGACGAGCTCCTCGGGCGTCATCCGCGCGAGCAGCTGCCAGAGGGGCATCCCCGCACGCTTGGCCTTGATGTCCCACAGTGCGTTGATCGCGGCGCCGATGGCCATGTGCATGACGCCCTTCTCGGGACCGAGCCAGCGCAGCTGCGAGTCGCCGATGATCTCGCGGAAGGTTCCGCCCATGTCGTCGAGCAGCGGTTCGATCTCGCGTCCGAC
The DNA here is from genome assembly GCF_044900755.1 of Microbacterium sp. NPDC087868. Classification (NCBI taxonomy): domain Bacteria; kingdom Bacillati; phylum Actinomycetota; class Actinomycetes; order Micrococcales; family Microbacteriaceae; genus Microbacterium; species Microbacterium sp. NPDC087868. The sequence goes on along the minus strand of NZ_JBJDNO010000002.1, from coordinate 753,676 downwards.
GAGATGCCCCGCGAGCGCGTCGATCGCCGCGACCTGCACGTCGTTGCCTCGGCCGATGGTGAACACGAACGCGTGGCCCTCGATGCCGTCCTCGGCATCGGTGCGCACGACCACGTACGCGGCCGAGTAGTCGGGGTCGGGGTTCATCGCGTCGGAGCCGTCGAGGCTGAGCGATGTGGGGAAGCGGATGTCGGTGGTGTCGAGTGCGACGATACGGCTCACGGGTACGGTTCCTCTCGGGGCATGGAGAAATCCCATGCAATCCCTTGGAGTGTAAACATCCGATGTCTATACTGTCAACGACGACGGCCGTCACTGGGCGGCCACCCGAAGGATCAGGAGAATCATGAAGTTCGCGCGGCTCGGCACCCCAGGTACAGAGATCCCCGTCCTCGTCGAGGGTGATCGCTACCTCGACCTCCGCTCGGTGACATCCGATGTGAACGGCGATTTCCTCGAGAGCGACTTCGTCTCCCGCGTCGCCGCCGCCCGCGACGCCGGTGAGCTCCCCGAGCTCGAGGATGCCGCGGCCCTCCGCATCGGAGCGCCCATCGCGCGTCCGAGCGCGGTGATCTGCATCGGCATGAACTACGCCGCGCACGCCGCCGAGTCCGGCTCCGAACCGCCGACCATCCCGATCCTGTTTCTGAAGACCCCGAACACCGTGGTCGGCCCGAACGACACCGTCACGATCCCCCGCGGCAGCAGCAAGACCGACTGGGAGGTCGAGCTCGGCATCGTCATCGGCACCCGCGCCGCGTACCTCGACTCCCCGGAGGAGTCGATGGCCCACGTCGCCGGCTTCGTACTCGCGAACGACGTCTCGGAGCGCGACTTCCAGATGGCCGTCTCGGGCGGCCAGTGGTCGAAGGGCAAGATCGCGGCGGGCTTCAACCCGACCGGCCCGTGGCTCGTCACCCCCGACGAGGTCGACCACCACGCGCTCGGCCTGCGCAGCTTCGTCAACGGCGAGCCTCGTCAGGACTCGAACACGAGCGACATGATCTTCTCGGTCGAGCACATCGTGCACCACCTGTCGCAGTACGTGACCCTCGAGCCGGGCGACCTCATCCTCACCGGCACCCCACAGGGCGTCGCGCTCTCGGGCAACTTCCCCTACATCGCCCCGGGCGACGTGGTCGAGGTCGAGATCGACGGCCTGGGCCACCAGCGCCAGGAGTTCGTGGCCTGGGAGGCGGCGAAGTGAGCGGCGCGCTCGACGGCCTGGTCGCGATCGTCACCGGCGGCGCCTCGGGCATCGGCGCGGCGATCGCCGCGCGGCTGCACGAGGACGGCGCGCAGGTCGCGATCCTGGACCGCGACACCTCCGGAGCGGATGCTCGTTTCGCCGCGTTCACGGCCGACATCTCCGACCGGGCGAGCGTCGATGCGGCGATCGCCGCCGTCGGCGAGAAGTTCGGCCGCCTCGACATCGTCGTCAACAACGCCGGGATCGGCGCGACCGGCGACATCACCGCCAATGATGACGACGAGTGGGCCCGCGTGCTGTCGATCAACGTCACGGGCATCGCCCGCGTGACCTCGGCCGCTCTCCCCTGGCTGCGCGAGTCGCCGGCCGCGGCGGTCTGCAACACGGCATCCATCGCCTCCACGACCGGGCTCCCCCAACGGGCGCTGTACACCGCATCGAAGGGCGCCGTCTCGGCCCTCACCCGCGCGATGGCGGCGGATCACCTGCGTGAAGGCATCCGCGTGAACGCCGTCAACCCGGGCACCGCCGACACCCCTTGGGTCGGGCGACTGCTGGGCGCGGCATCCGATCCCGACGCCGAGCGCGCGGCCCTCGAGGCCCGCCAGCCGCACGGCCGACTCGTGAGCCCGGCCGAGGTCGCGGCGGCCGTCGCCTACCTCGTCTCGCCGGCGGCCGGTTCGACGACCGGCACGTTCATCGAGGTCGACGGCGGCATGGCCCAGCTGCGCCTGCGGTCGGAGTAGACGCGGGGCGCACGTCGCCCGTCGCACGCCACGGAGGAGATCTCGCGTTGCGCAGGAGCAGATGGTTCGGATGCTCCTGCGCAAGGCCAGATCTCCTCCGTTGCGTGCGCGGGGTCAGGGGCCAGAATCGTCCGGTTCGTCGCTCGGCCACTCCCCCAGGGGAAGCAGTCGCTTCCGACCGAGAGATATATCGGCTCGCCCTCGATCGGGTATGAGAATGCGAGCCCGACCCCATCGCCGGTCCTCAGTCGGCCCGTCCGCGACTCCCGAGTGGATAACCCGTACGCACCCCCTGATTCAGCCCCCGAACAGCCGCCCGAAGAATCCCCGGCGGGGAGCATCCGCCGACTCCACCCGCGGGTCGTCCAACCGGTAGAACCGCCGCCCGTTCGCCCACAGGATCGCGTCGACGTCGTGCCCGCGCGTCTCGGCCCACTCAACCACGGTGTCGAGCCAGCGCTGCCGCGCGTGCGGCTGGTACGTCGCCGAGCCGTCGGCCGGCGCGTGCGGGTCGCCCTCCTCGGCCGGGCCGATCGAGGACACCGGCCAGTCGCTCCCCCACATCAGGCGCTCGACGCCGAAGGCATCCGCGGCGGCGTCGAGGAACGGCACGAGCTGCTCGGCGCTCCACACGCCCCCGGATTCGGCGGGCAGACCCGAGAGCTTGCAGAACGCCTCCGGATGCTTCGCCACCTCCTCGATGTCGCGCACCCATTCCGCGGACGGGGCGAGCGGGGCATCCGCCGTGCCGACGGCCGGCTTGCCGAGGTGGTCGAGCACCATCCGCAGCTCCGGCACGGCGCCGGCGAGGCGGGCGATGTCGGGCAGCTGCGCGGCCCGCACGCACACGTCGAACGTCCACCCGCGGGCGGCGACCTCGCGCGCTCCGGTCACGAAGGCGCTCGACACGGCGAGGCCGTCGGGATCGTTCTGCAGGTTGTGGCGCACACCGACGACGAGCGGATGCGTCGCTAACTCCTCGAGATGCGTCACCGTGTCGACGCCGCGGTGCAGCTGCGCTCCGGCGACGATTCCGGCGATCCCGAGGCGCCCGGCGAGGGACTGCACCCACCGCACCTCTCCGATGTAATCGCCCTCGGTCGTCTCGGCCTGGACGAACACCGCCTCCTCGCGCTCGACGTCGAGGCGATCGTGCTCGACCTCCGTCTCGGCGAAGCGGTAGGCGTAGGGACCCTCCAGCCAGGTGTAGGTGAGGACTTCTTCGTCCCACATGTGCAGGTGCGTATCGAGGACTCGCATACGCCCATCCTGCCTCAGACATCGGATCACTGGCTAGGATGACGGCCATGGCAGTCACCGATGAGGCGATCGAGAAGATCAAGGCGATGATCGTGTCGGGCGAGCTGTCGCCGGGCGATCGGCTTCCCCCAGAGAAGGAACTGTCGGAGCGTCTCGGCCTGTCGCGCAACTCGATGCGCGAGGCGGTGAAGGCCCTCGAGGTCATCCGCGTGCTCGACGTGCGCCGCGGCGACGGCACCTACGTGACGAGCCTCGAACCGCACCTGCTGCTCGAGGCGATCTCGTTCGTGGTCGACATGCACGACGACGACTCGATGCTCGAGATCTTCGCCGTACGGCGGATGCTGGAGTCGCAGGCCACCGGCCTCGCCGCGACCCTCGGCGATGACGAGCAGGTCGCGGCCCTCGTCGACGAGGTCGAGCGCGTCGATGCCTCGGTGACGATCGAGGAACTCGTCGAGCACGATATCCGCTTCCATCGCGAGATCGTCGGCATGGCCGGCAACGCGTACCTCGCGAGCCTGATCGAGCACCTCAGCAGTCAGACCGTGCGCGCCCGCGTGTGGCGCGGACTCACCGAGGGCGGCGCGGTCGAGCGCACCCTGTCGGAGCACCGGGCGATCGCCGATGCCATCGCCCGCCACGACCCGGCGCTCGCGACCTCGCTCGCCACGGCCCACATCGCGGGCGTGGAGCGGTGGCTGCGCCAGGCCGCCTCGGCCTAGGCATCCGCCCCTCCCGCTCACCGCAGCGCATCGATCGGTGCGAAATGACGGTTCTGAGGCGCCATAACCGACATATGGCACCGATCGATGCGAACTCTCACACCGATCAGTGCGCGCGTCGGCGCCCCGCGCCGAGAACCGCTACGCGCCGAGGCGCACCATGGCCGCGTCGAACTCGGCCGCCGAGCTGTCGCTGACCTCGTGGAACAGCGCCTGTTCGATCACGTCGGGCGCGGCGGTGAAGTAGGGCACTCCCGCAAGGCGCAGCCCGACGATGTCGTCGGCCGTGCGCAGCGACGCCGCGAGCACGTTCGATCCGCTGCCCTCGCAGACCTCCTGCATGCGGGCGATCACGGTGTCGCCATCGATACCGGCGTCGCGCATGCGCCCGAGGTAGGGCGCGATGTACTGGGCACCGATGCTCGCACACGCGAGCGCCTGGGCGACGGAGTAGACGGCCGTCACGAGCACAGTGGCGCCGTCGGCGACGAGGGCGGATGCCGCGGCGAACCCGGCGGCGGTCGCCGGCACCTTCACGGCGACGCGCGGTCCGAGTTCGCGGATGCGCTCGGCGTTGCGCACGAACGACGCGGTGTCGCCGCCCCACGTCTGGAAGAAGATCTCGGCGGCGCCCTCGGACTCCCACCGGGCGTAGAGCTCCGGGATCTCGCCGGCGGTGCGCCCGCCGCGTTCGAGGATCGTCGGGTTCGTGGTGACACCGTGCACGACGCCCGCGGCGAGGAGCCGGGACACCCGGTCGACGTCGGCGCTGTCGACGTACAGGCGGGGGGCGATCACGGTCATCGGGACTCCTCGGGGACAACCTGTCGTTACAGGTTCGCTTTCGGCTAATGTAATGACAGGCGCGGGGCGATGTCAAAGCTCCGGCCGACGTACATCGCCGTCGAAGACGACCAGGAGCGACATGGCCCCCGCACACCCCGAAGACCGTTCCGGCGTCGTGATCGTCGGCAGCGTCACCGCCGATGTGACCACCTTCTCGCAGCGCCTCCCCGCGCGCGGCGAGACGATCCTGGGCGATCAGTTCACCCTGATGCTGGGCGGCAAGGGCGCTAACCAGGCCGTCGCCGCCGGCCGTTCCGGCGCCCGCACGAGCTTCGTCGGATGCGTGGGCGACGACCTCTTCCACGACCTCGTCGTCGACGGCCTGAGCGAGGCCGGGGTCGACCTGGCGCATCTGCGCACCGTGCCCGGCCCGACCGGCATCGCGCACATCCGTGTCGACGCCTCGGCGCAGAACGACATCGTGATGGTGCCGCTCGCCAACGCCTCCCTCAACACCGACCAGATCGACGAGGCGCTCGCCGCCCTCGCCCCGACCACCTCGGTGCTGCTCACCCAGCTCGAGACGCCCTCGGCCCTCACGGCGCACATCACCGGCCGCGGCCGCGAGCACGGCATGACCGTGATCCTCGACCCCGCACCGGCCGCGACGCTGCCCGTCGAGGTGTGGGCGAACGTCGACATCGTCACGCCGAACGAGACCGAGGCGACGCTCATCAGCGGGATCGAGGTGACGGATGCCGCATCCGCCGAGCGCGCCGGACGCTGGTTCCTCGACCAGGGCGTCGGCGCCGCGGTCATCACCCTCGCCGGACAGGGGTCGTGCGTGGTCACGTCGGACGGGGCATCCGTCATCCCGCCGTTCCCCGTCGCCGCCGTCGACACCACCGCCGCCGGCGACGCCTACGCCGGGTATCTCGGCGCCGCGCTCGCGAACGGCAGCAGCCTCGCCGACGCCGTGCGCCTGGCGACGGCCGCGGGCGCCCTCACCGTCACGAAACAGGGTGCCTCGCCGAGCCTGCCCCTGCGCGCCGACGTCGACGCGTTCCTCGCGGAGCGCGAAGCGGCGCCCGTGAACTGACCCCACCGCCACCCGACCACAGAGACCGGAGCCGCCATGCGCAAGACCGCGACCACGATCAACCCCGCGCTGTCGCGGGTCATCAGCGAGACCGGGCACACCGACCTGCTCGTCGTGACCGACGCGGGCCTGCCGATCCCCCCGGGGTCCGAGCGCATCGATCTCGCCTATCGCCCGGGGGCGCCCGCCTTCTTCGACGTGCTCGACACCGTGCTCGCCGAGCTCGTCGTCGAGGGCGCCACGGTCTCGGCCGAGGTCGCCGAGAAGAGCCCCGAAGTGCTCGAGGCGCTGCGCGAGCGATTCGCCGGCATGGACTTCGAGATCGAGCTCGTGCCGCACGTCGACTTCAAGAAGCTCACCCACGGGGCGCGGGCGTTCGTGCGCTCCGGCGAGTTCACCCCGTACGCGAATGTGATCCTGCACGCGGGCGTGGCGTACTAACATGTCCGCCGTGCTTCCCGACGCGATCGACCGCCACTCCGCCGCACCCATGTACGACCAGTTGCGGCAGCTGATCGTCGACGGCATCGCGCGCGACGGGTTGCAGCCGGGCGATCCCCTCCCGGGTGAGCACGGACTCTGCGAGCGCTACGGCGTCTCGCGCACCGTCGTGCGCCAGGCGCTCGCGCAGCTCGAGCACGAGGGTCTCGTCGAGCGCGTCAAGGGCAAGGGCACCTTCGTCTCGCGCCCGCGCACGGCGGAGAGCCTGGTGCACACGCTCGTGGGTCTCTACGACGACGTCGAGCGTCGTGGCGGCCACGTGCACAGCGACGTGCTGCGCCACGAATTCGCCGTCGCCGACGACGAGATCGCGGCGGCCCTCGAGATCCCGGTCGGGTCGCGGGTCGTGGTGCTCGAGCGGCTGCGCCACGTCGATGACGAACCCTGGTCGCTGTCGACCACGTGGATGCCGGATGCCGTCGGCGCGGTCACCCTGGGCGTCGATCTGTCGGACTCCTCTCTGTACCGGGTGCTCGCCGAGCACGGCATCGTCGCCACCCGCGGTGTGCGATCGGCCGAGGCCACGGTCGCGACGCACGAACAGGCCGGCCACCTCGGCGTCAGCGCCGGATCCGCCCTGCTGCGCCTGCGCAGCGTGAGCCGCACCGACGACGACACCCCGATCGAGTACTTCATCGCCTACCACCGCGGAGACCGCTCGCGCTTCGAGTTCCAGCTGCAGCAGGAGCAGTCGCAGGCCTCCCTCCTGCACGTCGACGGCCGCGGAGGCATGACCCTCGCCGGCAGCACGAGGGTCCAGCCGTGACGGGCGACGACCGGACGCCCGACGCCGCAGCGGGAGCGGATGCCGACGCGGTCGTCCCGCCGGAGGCGCCCACGCCCGTCTCTCCCCCTGGGCCCGCGCAGCCGCCGTTGGCTCCGCCGGTAGGAGCGGATGCCGCAGCCCCCACTCTCCCGGCCGGCGCCCCGCTGCCGCCCGGTCACCGCCCCGCGCACCAGCCGCCGGCGTACCAGCCACCCGTTTACCAGCCGCCCGCGAGCTACCGGCCGACTCCGGCGTACCAGCCGGCCCCCGCGTACCAGGCTCCTCCCGCGCACCCCGGGGCTCCGACGTATCAGCCGGCCGCCGCCGCTCCGCCCGCAGCTCCGACTGCGGCTCCGGCTCCGGCATCCGCTCCGGCTCCGGCAACCGCTCCGACGTACCCGGTCCAGCAGACGTACCCGGCCCAGCCTCCCGCGGGGGCGTCACCACCGGTGGGCGGCTACCCGCCGGCGAACGGTTACCCGGTCGGCCCTGCCTCCGGCGCGCCCGCGGCCGCTTCGTCGACTCCCCGGCGCGGCACGCTCGTCGTGGTCCTCATCGCGATCGCGGTCATCGGCGTCCTGGTGGCCCTGGTCATCGGCATCATCCCCCGGGGCCTGGGCGACCGCGGCGAATCGGCACCGGCATCCGATTCCGACGACTCCGGTCAGACCGCCCCCGATCCCGGCGACACCGAGGCCGAACCTGCAGAGCCCGACGACGCGCCCTCTCTGCCCGACACCGGAAGCTCGGCCGAGGCCACCCTGCAGAACAAGATCGATGAGTACAAGGCCGCGCGCACCGACGGGTCGCTGTGGGAGAGGATCCCCGACACCGAGTTCAACCGCACGGCCGTCAGCGCCTACCTCTACCTCATGACCGACATGAAGCTCGCCGCGTCGTTCGGGGCCGACACCTCGGAGTACCTGCAGCGTGCCGCGAAGCTCGAGGAGCTGCTGCTCTCGGAGCAACCTCTCGGCTCCGACATCGAGATCGTCCTGTCGGACCGCACGTTCACCTACGACGGCGACACCGGCGAAGGCGGCTACACCGACAACTGAGCCCGGGTACGCTCGAACGGTGGATTCCTGGACCAGCAACGCGATCGCTCTGCTGGAGGCCGATGCCAACCGCAGTGCCGACACCCACCTGCACGTCTTCCCGCTGCCCGCCGACTGGGGCATCGACCTGTACCTGAAGGACGAATCGGTGCACCCGACCGGGTCGCTCAAGCACCGCCTGGCGCGGTCGCTGATCCTCTACGGCCTCGTCAACGGACTCATCCGGGGCGACACGACCCTCGTCGAATCGTCGAGCGGTTCGACCGCCGTCTCCGAGGCGTACTTCGCCCGGATGCTCGGGCTCCCGTTCGTGACCGTCGTGCCGCGCTCGACCGTGCAGGAGAAGATCGACCTCATCGAGTTCTACGGCGGCACCTGCCACTTCGTCGACCGCGCCGAGGACATGTCGCCCGAGGCCCGCCGCCTCGCCGCCGACTGCCACGGCCACTACCTCGACCAGTTCACCTACGCCGAGCGCGCGACCGACTGGCGCGGCAACAACAACATCGCCGAGAGCGTGTTCAGCCAGCTGTCGCAGGAGCGGCATCCGATCCCCCGCTGGATCGTGGTCGGCGCCGGGACCGGCGGCACGAGCGCCACGTTCGGCCGGTACGTGCGCTACCGGCGGCACACGACCGAGATCGCGGTCGTCGATCCCGAGGGTTCGGCGTTCTACGACGGCTGGGCGGGAACGGCGGATGCTCCGGCCGGGCGCCCGAGCCGCATCGAGGGCATCGGTCGACCGCGCGTGGAGCCGTCGTTCGTTCCGAGCGTGATCGACGAGATGATCCGCGTGCCCGACGCCGGATCGATCGCGGCGATCCGTCTGCTGCGCGAGCGCACCCTGCACTGGGCGGGCGGGTCGACCGGCACGAACCTGTACGGCGCCTTCCAGCTGATCGCGCGCATGCGTGCCGCGGGTGAGACCGGGAGCGTGGTGACCCTGATCTGCGACAGCGGAGTCCGCTACGCCGGCACCTACTACTCCGACGAGTGGGTCGCGGCGCAGGGTTGGGACCTCGCCCCGCACCGCGCCCGCCTCGATGGCTTCCTCGACACCGGCCTCTGGACCGAGCTCGCCGACTGAGCGCCCTTCGTCTCGTCGCTGCGCTCCTCGCTCAGGGGCCGTTGCCCAGACCCGGTTCCTGAGCGAGCGCAGCGCGACGAGGGGCCCAGAGACTGGGTCCCTGAGCCTGTCGAAGGGTCCCACCCCGAGACGCCCCGTACCCAACTCAGGAACATCGTGTCGAAATCGGCTGATTCGGGCCGTTTCACGCGCCCCGGCATCCGTTCTTCCTGAGTTAGGCCCGGGCCGCTCGCGCCCCGCCGACTACGCTGACCCCATGACTACTCTGATCCTCACCGTCGCGGGTGCAGACCGTCCGGGCCTCGTCGCCGCCGTCGCCGATGCCGTCGATGCCCACGGGGGCAACTGGGAGAACAGCCGCCTCGCTGAGCTCGCGGGCACCTTCGCCGGGGTGATCGAGCTCTCGGTGGCCGCCGATCGGGTCGCCGAACTGCAGGCCGCGCTGCGCGCCCTGACCGGACTGCTCACGGTGACGATCCACACCGGATCGGATGCCGCGGCCCACCGCGACGCGAGTTCGATCTCGCTCTCGGTGCTGGGCAACGACCGCGCGGGGATCGTCCACGAGATCTCCGGCGTTCTGACCTCCCACGCGCTCAGCATCACGAGCATGGACACCGAGACGCGCGACGCCGCGATGGCCGGTGGGCGCCTGTTCGAGTCGACGGTCACGGCGACGGTGCCGGCATCCGCTGACCTCGATGCGCTGCGCACCGACCTCGAGAAGCTGGCGGCGGAGATCCAGGTCGACATCACACTCGCCTGACGGGTTCGCGCGCCGCGCGCCGCGCGCCTCTCGCCCGCGCCGCCGGATGACAGGCAGGAGCAGACAACAGAATGTGGAAAGCCCCGCGATGACAACCTTCCCCGCTCCCGTGGCGCTGCGGTCGTTCGCGCGGGCACGCGACGCGTGGCCCCTCGATCCCGCGACCGTGCACCTCAATCACGGTTCGTTCGGCGCTCCGCCGACCGCCGTGATCGAGCATCAGGATGCTCTGCGCCGCCAGGGCGACCTCAATCCCGTCGCGTGGTTTCCGGCTCTCGGCGAGCGCACGCGCGAGGCCCGCGAGCGCACGGCACGTTTCGTGGGTGCGCGCGCCGATGACGTCGCCTTCGTGCCGAACGCCTCGGCCGCGGCGACCGTGGTCTACAACGCGATGCACCTCGAACCCGGAGACGAGATCATCGTCACCGATCACGGATACGGCGCGGTGACGATGGGCGCGGAGCGGTTGGCGCGCCGCACGGGTGCGACCGTCCGCACGGTGGCGATCCCGCTGCTCGCCTCCGACGACGAGGTCGTCGACCGATTCGCCGCCGAAATCGGCGATCGTGCGCGCCTAGTGGTGGTCGATCAGATCACGTCGCCGACGGCACGGCTGATGCCGACGCGACGCATCGCTGACATCGCCGCGCACCACGGTGCACGCACGCTGATCGATGGTGCGCACGCGCCGGGCCTCCTCCCGGATGCCGCGTCGGCGGCGGGCGGCACGTGGTGGTTCGGCAATCTGCACAAGTGGCCGTGCGCGCCGCGCGGGTCTGCGCTGCTGGTGACGACCGCCGCGGATCGCGACGACCTCTGGCCGCTGATCGACTCGTGGAACGCGCACGATCCCTTCCCCTCGCGCTTCGACTACCAGGGCACGATCGACGCGACCGGGTATCTCGCGACGCCAATCGCGATCGAGTTCGTCGAGCGCGAGATCGGGTGGGAGCGCACGCGCACGGTCATGACCGAGATGGCGGATGCCGGGGCCGAGGCGATCGCGGCGGCGTTCCGTCGCTTCGCCGATGCGGAACCGCTCACGCCGGTCCCCTCGCCGGTCCCGTCGATGCGACTGATCCGCCTGCCGCCCGGGCTGGGGGCGACCCGGGAAGAGGCGGATGCGCTGCGCGCCGAGATCCTCCCCGCGACCGGCATCGAGACCGCATTCACGAGCTTCGGAGGTGCCGGGTACGTGCGACTCTCGGTGCACCTCTACACCGAGGCATCCGACATCGAGCGGTTCGTCGATGTCGCAGTGCCGTGGCTCGTGGCGCGCGCCGGCATCCGCTGACCGTCCGCAACACCGTCGACGCGTCTGCGGGCGCCGAGACCCATCGCCCCCGGCTTCAATCCCCGAAGCCCCTCCCACACGACGAGGCCCCCTGCCGCGGTGTGCGATAGGGGGCCTCGTACGTGTGCGTCAGACGCGGATGCTCAGACCAGGCGGGTCTTCGGCGAGGTCGAGTAGGTGTGCTCGGCGTCGCGGTTGACGGTGTCGCCGAGGGCGGTGTCGATCGCCGCCATCGTGTCGGCGTCGAGCTTCACTCCCGATGCCTTGACGGTGTCGGCGAGCTGCTCGGGGCGCGATGCTCCGACCAGGGCTGCCGCGATGTTCGGGTTCTGCAGCACCCAGGCGATCGCGAGCTGCGGCATCGTGAGACCCGCCTGCTCGGCGATCGGCTTGAGGCGCTGGACCGCGGTGAGGATGTCGTCCTGCAGGAAGTTCTTGATGAAGTCGGCACCGCTGTGCGGGTCGGTCGCGCGCGAACCCTCGGGCACGGGCTGACCGGGCAGGTACTTGCCGCTGAGCACGCCCTGCGCCATCGGCGACCAGACGATCTGCGAGATGCCGAGCTCTTCGGAGGCCGGAACGACCTTGCCCTCGATGACGCGCCACAGCATCGAGTACTGGGGCTGGTTCGAGATGAGCTGGATGCCGAGCTGCTGGGCGAGCGCGTGGCCCTCGCGCAGCTGCTCGGCCGTCCACTCCGAGACACCGATGTAGAGCGCCTTGCCCTGGCGGACGACATCGGCGAAGGCCTGGAACGTCTCCTCGAGCGGGGTCTCGTAGTCGAAGCGGTGCGCCTGGTAGAGATCGACGTAGTCGGTGCCGAGACGGGTCAGTGAGCCGTTGATCGACTCCATGATGTGCTTGCGGCTGAGGCCGGTGTCGTTCGGGCCCTTGGGGCCGGTCGGGAAGTAGACCTTGGTGAAGATCTCGAGGCCTTCGCGGCGCTGCCCCTCGAGGGCCTTGCCGAGCACGACCTCGGCCGCGGTGTTGGCGTAGGTGTCGGCGGTGTCGAACGTGGTGATGCCGGCGTCGAGCGCCGCGTGCACCGTCTTGACGGCGGCATCGTCGCCGACCTGAGAGGCGTGGGTGACCCAGTTGCCGTAGGTGATCTCAGAGACCTTGAGACCACTGTTGCCGAGATAGCGATAGTTGACCATGTTCTAACGCTAGCGCCGGTCGCCGACACCGCGGGTCGGTTTCCGTGACCGGTCTCAGACCGAGCCTGAGAACCCGCCGCCATCGCGAGGAGTCAGGACACGCCGCTCACTCGGCATCCGTTGCGGCGTGTCTTGACCCCTCACCGAGGGATGAAACCCCTCAGCTCGTGCGCGCCGTCGTCTCGGTCACCGCGGCCGACTGCGTCTGCACGATCGAGGCGCGATCAGCGAAGCCCTCGGCGGTGACCTTGTCGAGCGCGACCTGCTTGCGGATCGCCGCAGCCTTCTCGTAGAGGCTCGGGTCGCCGTACGAGGTGAGCACCTTCACCAGCACGGGCAGCAGCTCGATCATGAAGAACAGCGCGGCGATGAGGATGTGCGCCCAGAGGATCGTGGGCTCCTTCTCGCTCAGGCGGTTCAGCCCGCTGATCTGGCTGAGGAGTCCGGTCGCTCCGGCGTTGCCCTGCGCCACGGCATCCGCTCGGGCGTTGTAGGCCGCGAGCGCCTGGTCGTAGGTGTCGCGTGCGGCGGGCAGCTGGTCCTGCGCGGTCTGGCGGTTCGTCGCCTCGGAGGTCGAGGTGTTCTCCTTCGCGGCGGTGCCGGCCGTGGCGAGCTCCTCGTTCGCGACGCGCAGCTGCTCGGCGAGGCCGTCGTAGGTCTGCTGGGCCTGGGCGAGCTGGGCCTGGGCGGCGTCGGAGCTCGCGCCCTCGCCGTTCACCCCGGTGCAGCCGGGCACCGTGCCCGCGCCCTCGCCGGTGAGTTCGCACTGGTAGAGCGCGCGGGCCTGGTCGATGACGGTCTGCTGATCCGCGAGCTTGGTCGTGAGGTCGTCGACGGTCGCTTGGGCGGCGGATTCGGATGCCGACGACGAATCGGTTCCCGCCACGATGCCCGTCGCCGCCTGGTTCTCGAGCTCGGCGACCTTGGCGGTCGCGGCGTCGAGAGCGATCTTCTCGGGGCCGGACTCGAGGGCCTCCTGGTCGGTCTGCGACTGCGTGATGTTGGTCGAGGCGACCTCGCGGGCGATGTCGTTGTGGAACACCTGCAGCACGAGCGGCTCGGCGACCACGAATCCGATGATCGCAGCCATGATCACTCGGGGGATCGCGAGGCCGATGAGGCGCCACACGTTGCGCGTCGACGCCATGGTCGAGGTGAGGAACCGATCGAGGTTGAAGATGATGAGCGCCCAGACGAGCGCGAGCGGAACGGCCAGCCAGATCGCGGCCCCCACGCCGGTCGTGAGCGCGAACAGCATCGAGATCGCCGAGACCAGGGCGGTGCCGGCGAGCACGAAGAACATCTGCACGAAGCGCGGCGTCTCGCCGGGGACGCGGTCGAGGATCTCGCCCTCGGCCCCGCCGAGGATCGCGAGCTGCCGCAGGCGCGAGCCCGGGGTGCGGGGCGCGCGGGGCCTGCGCTCGCGCGGCGGGCGCGGCGCGCGAGCGGACTTCGACGGCGCGGATGCCGCGGCATCCGCTTCTGCCGAGTCGTCGGCGGTCTCCGGGCGCGGGGTCTCGCGCGTGGCGGAGTCCGTGATGAACGGCTCGTCGGCGGAACCTGTGGGCTCGTACTCGCGCAGGAAGTCGAGGTCATCCGTCGCGGCGTTCGGGTCGCCGTCGATGATGATCCGACCCTGCGAGTCGAAGCGACCCGGTCGGTGGGCGGAATAGGGCATCCCGACAATCTACGAAAGGTCGCCTGTGCGCACGGTGGAAGAAGGCTTTGACGGCTCCCAGGTTCGGCAGGGGCGCGCTCCGGATCACACCCCGGCGGGCAGCAGCCTGCCGAGAAGAGCCTCGTAGGAGACGAGGGCGTCATCGAGGCCGAAGTGCCCGGCGGCGGCGAGGGTGCCGAGGCCGTGGATGAGACCCCAGAGCGCGACGACGTCGGTGGGTCGGTCGAGTCCGGTGGCGGCGGCCGCTGCGGCGAGCGCTCCTTCGAGCGCATCGATCAGCGGGGCCATCGTCGCGGTGGGCGAGCCCGGCACGCAGACCGTGGGGTCGTAGACGGCGTCGAAGGCATGCGGATGCTCGACGGCGAAGCGGATGTAGGCCTCGCCGCCCGCGGCGAGCGCCGCCCGCGGGGTCGCGGCATCCGTCGTCGCGTTCTGCACCTGGGCGAGCAGATCGGCCATGCTGCGCTCGGCGATCGCCTTGAGCAGACCGAGACGATCGGAGAAGTGGTGGTACGGCGCGTTGTGGCTGACGTCGGCGGCGCGAGCGACCTCGCGCAGGCTGATGTCGGCGGCCGGCATCCGCTCGAGCAACTGCATCGCGGCGTCTTCGAGGGCGCGCGCGAGATCGCCGTGGTGGTACCCCGTCTTCGAACTTGACATGAGCAATATTGTCTCCTATCTTGACACTGTCCACCTGCTTGACACTGTCCAGATTGGAACCGACGCATGACCGCTCTCGTGATCGACGGCCACCCGTACGCCGAATCCCTCACCGCTTCGCTCGCGCAGCGCTACGCCACAGGTCACGGCGATGCCCGCGTGCTCGCCCTGCGCGACCTCGACTTCGACCCGCACCTGCGCTTCGGATACCGGCAGCGCATGACCCTCGAAGCCGACCTGCTCGACGCCAAGCGGGCCCTCGCCGAGGCGCAGACGATCGTCATCGCGACACCGCTGTGGTGGGGGTCGGTGCCGGCGCTGCTCAAGGGCTTCTTCGATCGCGCCCTGCTGCCGCAGCAGGAGTACCACTACTCGCCGCAGGGGCTGCCGATCGGTCTGCTCACCGCACCGCACGGACGCCTGCTGCTGCTCGCCGACACCCCCTGGTACGCGGCACCCTTCACGGGACTGCCGGCGCAGCGCCAGGTGGTGCGCAACACGATGCGGTTCTGCGGCATCCGATCGGTGCGCGCGCACCGGATGCTCGGCGTCAAGAACGCCTCAGCCGAGAGGATCGGGCGCTGGCTCGAGGATGCCGAACGACTCGGCGCCGCGGATGGGCGCCGCGATGCGCGGCGCGGTCAGGCCATCGCGGCCGAGGCCGCTTCGTCCTCCGTCGTCGCGACGAGCTGACCGCAGGCGCCGTCGATCTCCTTGCCGCGGGTGTCGCGGAGGGTCGTCGGGATGCCGGCGTCGTTGAGGCGGCGCACGAACTCGGCCGTGACGTCCTTCTCCGAGGAGGTCCAGATCGACCCCGGCGTCGGGTTCAGCGGGATGGGGTTCACATGCACCCATCCGCGACCGCGCTGGTTGAGCTTCTCGGCGAGGAGATCGGCGCGCCAGGCGTGGTCGTTCATGTCCTTGATGAGCGCGTACTCGATCGAGACGCGGCGACCGGTCTTCTCGTAGTAGTTGTAGGCGGCGTCGAGGGCCTCGTCGACCTTCCAGCGGGAGTTCACCGGGATGAGCTCGTCGCGCAGGTGGTCGTCGGGCGCGTGCAGCGACAGCGCGAAGGTGACCGGGATGCCCTCGTCGGCGAGCTTCCTGATCGCGGGCACGAGGCCGACGGTCGAGACGGTGATGCCGCGGGCGCTCATGCCGAGCCCCTCGGGCTGCGGGGCGACCATGATGCGCACGGCATCCATCACCCGCTTGTAGTTGGCGAGCGGCTCGCCCATGCCCATGAAGACGATGTTGGAGACGCGCTCCATGCTGTGGTCGTCGGACTTCTTGCCGCCCAGGCCGCCCTCGGCGATGAGGCGGTTGGCGCGCACGATCTGCTCGACGATCTCGGCCGTCGACATGTTGCGCGTGAGGCCCGCCTGGCCGGTCGCGCAGAACGGGCAGTTCATGCCGCAGCCGGCCTGGCTCGACACGCAGAGCGTGATGCGGCCGGGGTAGCGCATGAGCACCGACTCGACGAGGGCGCCGTCGTGCAGGCGCCAGAGGAACTTGATCGTGTCGCCGCGATCGGTCTCGAGACGGCGCACCTCGGTCATGAGCGGCGGCAGCATGCCGGCGACCAGCTCGTCGCGGATGCCGGCCGGGAGGTCGGTCATGTGCGCGGGGTCGGACGTGTAGTGCCGGAAGTAGTGGGTCGCGAGCTGCTTGGCGCGGAAGCCGGGCAGGCCGAGCTCCTTCACCTTCTCGACGCGCTCCTCGGGCGTGAGGTCGGCGAGGTGCACGGGCGGCTTGCCGCGCTTGGGGCTGGCGAACTGCAGCAGCGGGCGCCCCTCGGCGTCCTTCTGCTGGGTCCAGCCCTCGGTCGCCGGGCGCACCTGGGTGGGGCCCGTGGTGCGCACCTTTCCCTGGGCGGGTCGACCCTCGAGGGCGGACGCGGATGCTGCGGGGCGCGTCTCGCGCGTGCGGGGGTTCTCGGTCATACCTTCCAGGGTACCGGCGAGCGGGTGGGAGACGGCTGGACTGTCGGGGTCCCTGCCTAGACTGACCGGCATGGACTTCGTGTGGATCATCGGGATCATCGTCGGCGCGATCATCGTGATCGCCATCGTGGCCGCAGCCCTGCGGGGCATGCGGCCGAAGGTGCCCGAGGTCACCCCGGGCGTTCCGGTGCCGATCGCCCCCGAAGTGGTCGCGAAGATCGACGATCTGGTGCGCGCCGACAGCAAGATCGTCGCGATCAAGACCCTGCGCGAGCACACCGGCGAGAGCCTGCAGTCCGCGAAGCGCCGCATCGACCACTGGCGGGTCGGCGCCGCCCCCGCGACGACCGCGATCCCGATCCAGCCGCCCGTCTTCCACGACGTCGGGTCGCTGCGCGCCTCGCTGCCGTCCGAGGCGGTGGCCGAGATCGACCGGCTCGTCTCCGCCGAGCAGCAGATCGCCGCGATCAAGCTGCTGCGTGAGGAGGCCGGCCTCGGCCTCAAGGAGTCGAAGGACCTGATCGACGCCTGGCGTGCCTGAGCGGGCCCGGACGCGCCCGTTGTAATGACAAGTTGGCGTCGGCGAGAATAGAACGACCCCCACCACAAGGAGCATGATGTCCGACCGCCTCACCCGTGCCCGCGCCACCGGAGTCCTCGCCGTGCTCCGCGCCTCGACCCCCGAGCTCGCCCTCGAGGCGTCCGAGGCCATCATCCGGGGCGGAGTGACCGGTATCGAGGTCACGTTCTCGACCCCCGATGCGCCCGCCGTCATCCGCGAGCTCATCGCCCGGCACGGCGACGCCGCCTACGTCGGCGCCGGCACCGTCACCACCGCCGAGCAGGCCGCCCTCGCCGCCGATGCGGGCGCCGAGTTCCTCGTGAGCCCGGGCACGCTCCCCCACCTCACGCGCAGCATGCTCGACACCGGCCGCGTCGTGATGACCGGCGCCATGACCCCCACCGAGGTCATGGGCGCGCTCGAACTCGGGGTCGACGTCGTCAAGATCTTCCCCGCGTCGCTCGGCGGCCCCTCGTACCTGGGCGCCCTGCGCGGCCCGTTCCCCGAGGCTCCCCTCATGCCCACCGGTGGCGTGAACCCCGACAACCTCGCCGACTGGTTCGCTGCCGGCGCCGTGGCCGTCGGAGCCGGAGGCGACCTCGCCAACGGCGCCTCGCTCAAGGCCCAGGACTGGGCCGACATCGAGAAGCGCTCCGCTCGCTTCGCCGCCGCCCTCGCGGCCGTCCGCGCCTGACGTCTCGGTGATCGCCCTCGACCCGTGGGCGTGGGCCGCGCTGGCCCTCGCCGCGGTGACGATCGGCATCTCGAAGACGGCGCTTCCGGGCGGCAGCATCCTCGCGATCGCCCTTTTCGCGGCCGTGCTGCCGGCGCGCACCTCGACCGCGGCCATGCTGCTGCTGCTGATGGTCGGCGATGTGTTCGCGCTCATCGCCTACCGCCGGCACGCGCACTGGCCGACGCTGCTGCGCCTCGCACCGGCCGTCGTGCTGGGACTCCTGGCCGGCTTCGCGTTCCTCGCGCTCACCGGTGACGGCGTCGTGCGGCGCGCGATCGGCGTCATCCTGCTGGTCATGATCGCAGTGACGCTCTGGCGACGGTGGCGGCAGAACAGGGCGGATGCCGTGGCTCCCGCCCGCGGGGGCATACTGCTCGCCGGCACCTACGGCACGCTCGGCGGATTCACGACGATGGTCGCGAACGCCGGCGGCCCGGTGATGTCGATGTACTTCCTCGCGACGCGCACCCCGGTGCAGGTGTTCCTCGGCACCTCGGCGTGGTTCTTCGCGATCATCAACCTCGTCAAGGTGCCGTTCCTCGCGGGACTCGGACTCTTCGAGGGGCAGGTGCTGCTGATGGATGCCGCGCTCGCCCCGCTCGTCGTCATCGGCGCGCTCATCGGGCTCGCCGTCGCGAAGAGGCTCGATCAGCGACTCTTCGACCGCATCGTCATCGTGCTCACGGTGCTCGGCGCGGTGTACCTGCTCTTCTGAGCTCCCGCGACGTCCCGGCTCAGTCGAGGAAGATGTCGGGGAACAGCGCCGCGTCGGGAGTGCCCGGGATCGCGGCGTAGCCCGAGAAGTCGGTCACCCCTGCAGCCTCGAGCACGTCCTCGACGATGAGCGTCTGCCCCGTGTACGACCCGGCGGGCTGCAGGAGCACCTGGTACGCGGCATCCGCGTAGATGTCGGGGGTGCGACTCGCGGCCATGACCTTGTCGCCGCCGAGCAGGTTCTGCACCGCCGCGGTCGCGATGGTCGTACGCGGCCAGAGCGTGTTCGCGGCGATGCCGTCACGCGCGAACTCCGCCGCGAGACCCAGCGTCGCCATCGTCATCCCGAACTTCGCGAGCGTGTAACCGGTGTGCGCACCGAGCCACTTCGGCGTGGGGTTGAGCGGCGGGGAGAGCGACAGGATGTGCGGGTTCTCGGCATCCTTCAGCATCGGCACGGCCGCGCGCGACAGCATGAACGTGCCGCGCACGTTGACGTCCTGCATCAGGTCGTACTTCTTGGGATCGAGGTCGAGCGACCGCGAGAGGTCGATGACGCTGGCGTTGTTGACGACGATGTCGATGCCGCCGAACTCGCCCTGCGTCTTCATCACGGCCTCGGTGATGTCGGAGTCGTCACGCACGTCGCCGACGATCGCGAGCGCCTGCCCGCCGGCCGCGCGGATCTGCTCGGCCGCCGTGTGGATCGTCCCCTCGAGCTTGGGATGCGGGGTGTCGGTCTTCGCGAGCATGGCGATGTTCGCGCCGTCGGCTGCGGCGCGCAGCGCGATCGCGAGTCCGATCCCGCGGCTGCCGCCGGACATCAGGATGGTCTTTCCTGCGAGTGACATGGGTCTCCTTCTGGGTCGGATGCCGGTGCGGGCGGGTTACTTCGGCGCCATGCGGATCGCGCCGTCGAGGCGGATCGTCTCGCCGTTGAGGTAGTCGTTCTCGACGATGTGCTGCACGAGGGCGGCGTACTCGTCGGGGCGCCCGAGCCGTGAGGGGTGCGGCACCTGCTGGCCGAGGGATTCCTGCGCGGCCTGCGGCAACCCCATGAGCATGGGGGTCTCCATGATTCCGGGGGCGATGGTGACCACGCGGATGCCGTAGCGGGCGAGCTCGCGGGCGACCGGCAGGGCCATCGCGTGCACACCGCCCTTCGACGCGGCGTACGCGGGCTGGCCGATCTGGCCATCGAAGGCGGCGACGCTGGCGGTGTTGACGATGACGCCACGGGTGTCGGTGTCGCTGTCGACGGGGTTCTTCACGATGACGGCGGATGCCTGCGACAGCACGTTGAACGTGCCGACGAGGTTGATGCGCACGATGCGCTCGAAGTCGGCGAGCACGGCCGGGTTGCCGTCTCGGTCGAGCACCTTCGCGGGCGGCGCGATGCCGGCGCAGTTGACCACGACGCGCAGCGGGGCGACGGCCTGCGCCTGGGCGACGGCATCCTGCACCTCGTCGACGCTGGTGACGTCGGCGGGCACGAAGAGTCCGCCGAGTTCGTCGGCGATCTCGGCGCCCTTCGACGTCGAGAGGTCGATGATCGTGACGTGGGCGCCGTCGGCGGCGAGCCGACGTGCGGTGGCGAGGCCCAGACCCGAGGCGCCTCCGGTGATGAGCGCGCCCTGTCCACTGATCTGCATGGTGTTCTCCTTCGAACGTCGTCGTGCGACTGAGTTTCAGCCTACGTGGTTCTTGGTGTCACCACGATCCCCGGGGGTAAGGCCGTGTGTCAGCGAGCCTACGGGGTCGGCACGGCAGACTGGAGGGATGAGCATCCCCGACGCCCACATCGAGATCCCCGCGCGCGTGCGCGACCTCGCCGGCCGCGCAGCCGTGACCCCGGTGTGGCGCAACGGCATCGGGGGCCTCACGTTCCGCACCGACGACGGGCGTTACATCAAGTGGGGTCCGCTCGACGACGAGGCGAACATGCACGATGAGGCCGAGCGGATGCGCTGGGCCCGCCGCTGGATCAGGGTGCCCGAGGTGCTCGCCCAGGGCGAGGACGACGCGCACGAGTGGCTCGTCACCCGCGCGATCGATGCGTTCAGCGCCGTCGATCCGCGCTGGGATGGCAAGGCTGAGATCGCAGTACCCGCCGTCGGTCGCGCCCTGCGGATGCTGCACGACACCCTCCCCGTCGCCGACTGCCCGTGGGAGTGGAGCGTGCACTGGCGTGTCTCGAACGCCGCCGAGCGCGGGGTCGTCGTGCCGCCCGAGCTGCACGAGGCCCCGCCGATCGACCGCCTGGTCGTGTGCCACGGCGATGCCTGCATGCCCAACACACTCCTCGACGCCACAGGTGAGCCCGCCGCCCACGTCGATCTCGCCGCCCTCGGTCTCGCCGACCGGTGGGCCGACCTCGCCGCCGCGGCCATGAGCACCGGATGGAACTTCGGCCCCGGCTGGGAGGACCCGCTGCTCGAGGCGTACGGCGTCGAACGCGACGACGAGCGGCTCGAGTTCTACATGCGGCTCTGGAACGAGACCTGAGCGACGGCTAGGAGCTCGGCCCGAGGATGAAGTTCCACGCGCCGGTCGCGATCGCGGCGGCCACGGCCACCCCGGAGATCGTGAGACCGACCGCGAGCAGCATCCATTCGGCCGCCCCGAACCGCGACTCGCGCGCCCACGTGCGCCGACCGGGGGCTCCGAAGCCGCGGGCCTCCATGGCGGTGGCGAGCTTCGCGCCCCTGCGGATCGAGAGCACGAGCAGGGCGAACGCCATGCCGAAGAACCGGCGGATGCGTCCCCGATCGGCGACTCCGCGGGCCCGGCGCGCGAGTTCGAGCGCCCGCCAGTCATCGAGGAACAGCCCGATCATGCGCAACCCGGCGAGCGCGCCCAGCACGAACCGGGCGGGCAGCTTCAGCACCTGAGCGAGTCCGTCGGCGAGGTCGGTGGGGTCGACCGTGATGAACAGCACCACCGACGGCAGCGCGATGGCGAGCACGCGCAGGAAGGTCGCGAGAGCGAGCGCGAGCGACCCGTCGCTGATGCGCAGCACGAACCACTCGACGTAGATCGTGCCGCTCGTCTCGCCGTAGAGCGCGATCGTGACGGCGGTGAGGGGCGCCGCGAGCCAGACCGGCCAGGTGCGCAGCCAGAACTCGCGCCAGCCGATGCCGGCGAAGAAGAACAGCACGCACTCGAGCACGAGGGCGACGGAAGCCGACACCGGATCGAGCGTGAGGATCAGCGGGATCGCGATCAGCGCGCTCACCCCGAGCTTGGCGACAGGGTTGATGCCGGCGATGCGTCCGGTGCGGGCGGTGGTGTCGAGCACGGTCATCGGATGCCGCCCAGCTCGTAGCGTTCGGCGTGGAGCGCGCGGGCGACGTCGAGGTCGTGCGTGATCGTCACGATCGCGGTGCCCTCGTCGCGCAGGGCGGCGAGCATCGCGACGAGTTCGGCCCAGGTACGGGCGTCCTGTCCGAAGGTCGGCTCGTCGAGCACGAGCACCCGGGGCCGGGTCGCGAGGGCGGCGGCGACCGTCAGCCGACGTTTCTCGCCGCCCGACAGCGTGTAGGGGTTGGCGCGCGCGAGCCGGTCGAGGCGCAGCCGGTGCAGCAGCTCCTCGCTGCGTGCGGCGATCTCGTCTTCGGGCATGCCGAGAGCGCGCGGGCCGACCGCGAGCTCGTCCTGCACGGTTTTCGCCAGCAACTGATGCTCGGGCTCCTGGAAGACCATCCCGATACGGGTGAGCAGATCGCGCGAGGCCCAGTCGATCGGCGTCGATCCGATACCGGCGGCCAGGGCCGCGGATGCCGCGACCGCACCGCCCGCAGGCGGCAGGAGTCCCGCGAGCGTGAGCCCGAGGGTCGACTTGCCGGCACCGTTCGGCCCGGTGATCGCGAGCGCCTGTCCTGCCCGCACGTCGAGGTCGATGCCGGTCGCCACGGGCTTCCCCTTCACGCGGGCGACGGCGAGATCGCGGGCCGAGATCAGCACCTCGCCGGACGCCGACAGCGGAGCGGGCGGAGCATCCGGAACGAACCCCGGCACCCACACCCCGTCGGCCGCGAGCCGGGCGCCCTCGACGCCGAGTACGTGCGCGGGCGGTCCGTCGGCCACGACCCCGCCCTGCCCGACCACGATCACCCGCGTGATCAGCGGCAGCCATACGTCGAGGCGGTGCTCGACGACGATCAGCGTCGCGGGGTGCGCCTGCAGCATCCGCTCGACCGCGTCGCGCACCTCGACCACGCCCTCGGGATCGAGGTTGGCCGTCGGCTCGTCGAGCAGCACGAGCCCCGGCCGCATCGCGAGGATGCCGGCGAGCGCGAGCCGCTGCTTCTGCCCGCCCGACAGCGCCTTGGTCGGTCGATCGAGCGGCACGTCGAGGCCGACCGCGTCGAGCGCCTGCGTCACGCGCGGCCAGATCGCGGCGCGCGGGATGCCGAGGTTCTCGCACCCGAAGGCGACGTCGTCACCGACCCGGGCGAGGATCACCTGCGAGTCGGGATCCTGGAGCACGAGCCCCGTGCGCCCGCGCGTGGACGCTGCGGGGATGCCGTCGACGAGGAGCGAGCCCTGGGCTTCGCCCTCCTCGTCGCCGCCGAGCACCCCGGCGAGTCCCTGCAGCAGCGTCGACTTGCCGGCACCGGACGCGCCGAGCACCAGCACGCGCTCCCCCGGCTCGATCCGGAACGAGACGTCCTGCAGCGCCCAGGCCAGACGGCTGGCATGACGCCAGCCCCACGCGGTCGCCTCGACCGTCGCGGGGCCGGCCTGATCGATCGTCATCAGACGCGGACGCGCGCCTCACGGCCCGAGCCGAAGCGATCGAGCGCTCCCGTGGCCGCGATGCCGCGCGCCAGCACCCACGACAGGGCCCCGGCGATCACCGCGCCCGACACGACCGTGCTGATCAGATAGATCACCGTGAACTCGGTGCCCGACCCCGCGTACCAGAGGATGAGGTTGTTGATACCGCCGGCGAGGGCCGCGCCCGCTCCGGCGAGGATCGCGACGGGCAGCGACCAGCGACGGTAGAAGAACAGCAGGAAGATCAGCTCGGCGCCGAGGCCTTGCACGAGCCCGGCCTCGAGCGTCAGGAACCCGCCCCACTGGTTGCCGATCAGGGCCGACACGACCGCGGCGAGCAACTCGACGTAGATCGCGGCGCCCGCCTTGCGGATGATGAGGCCGCCGAGCACACCGGCGAACAGCCACGGTCCGTCGAGCAGCCCCTGCAGGCCCGGGAGCAGCGGCTCGAGGAGCGCCTTCGGGCCGAGGTAGCCGACGTTCCACGCGAGGAAGATCAGCCCGGCGGCGACGCCGAGCACGCTGGCGACCACGATGTCGACGACGCGCCAACGCCAGATCGTGGTGGGTGCGCTCTTCGCGGATGCCAGCTTCGCGGCGGATGCCGGGTTGGATCCGGATGCCGGGTTGGGTGCCGTTTCGCCGGTGTTCTTCGCGGCGGATTCGGGCGTGGACGTACTCATCTGAACTCCTCCCTGCGCTGGCATGACCCAGATCAGGTTCGACGGTCGAAGCGCGATTCGCTCCCTCTCAGCCCGGCTCGCCGGACTCCCGTGGTTGTGCTGACCAGCATACCCGCGCGCCGACACCCGCGCCCGCCCGTGACGCATCGCCGCAGATCAGCCCGGGGATTGGGTACCGTAATCGAGTGACCGCCGCTCATCCCACCGACGCCGCCACCGCCGCCGTGCCCGATTCCGGCGCGGCTGCGACCGACGCCCCGGGCGAACTCGAGCCGCCTGCGACGGCATCCGTGCCCGCCGTGGCGGATCCGGACGAGGCGAAGGCTGCCGGCGTCGAGGAGGCTGGTCCTGAAGGTACTGACGTCGAGGCTGCCGGTGCCGAGGCCGCCGGTGTCGAGGCATCCGGTGCCGAGGCATCCGATACTCCGGAGGCGAACGAGAGCGAGATCCCCGAGGCCGCATGGGCAGATGAGAAGCGCCCGGCCACGGCCCTGACTTGGATCGACACCGCCGCCGTCGCCGCAGGTTCCGCGGCGCGCACCTACGACGAGCCGTACGTCGAGGATCCCGCCGTCGCGATCATGCGCGGGGCCCGACTGCGCCCGGCGATCGCGAGCGCCCGCGTGCTCGTGCCGATCGGCATGGTTCTCGGTCTCGTCGGCGCATACGCCGGCACGACCATCCTCTGGCCGCTGCACGAGGTCGCCCCGACCGTTCATTCTGTCGAGTTCACCACCGTCGCCGCTCCCCCGGCCGCCGTGGCGTGGCCCGGCGTCGGCAGTGCAGCCGTCGGCGTGGGCGGCATCGGCTCGACGGCATCCTCGGTGGATCCGGCGAGCATCGCGAGCATCACCAAGGTGGTCAGTTCGCTCATGGTGCTCGACCGGATGCCCCTGGCCCTCGGCGAGCAGGGTCCCGAGTTCTCGTTCACCCGTGCCGACAGCCAGTCGTACTGGTCGTATCGGATGTCGGATCAGTCGTCGCTCGATGTGCCGGTCGGCGGAGTGCTCACCGAGTACCAGATGCTGCAGGGCACGCTGCTCGGGTCGGCGAACAACTACATCGACCGCCTCGCGCGGGAGATCTGGGGGTCGAACAGCGAGTTCGCGGCCGCCGCGGAGATCTGGCTGAGCGAGCGCGGTCTCAGCGACATCACGGTCGTCACGCCGTCGGGCTTCGACATCGGCAACGTCGCGACACCCGATGCCCTGGTGCGCCTGGGCGAGCTCGCGATGAAGAACCCGGTGTTCGCGGAGATCGTCGGCACCCCGGCCGTCGAGCTGCCCGGTGCGGGCCTCGTGACCAACACGAACGGCATGCTGGCCGACCCCGGTGTCGTCGGCATCAAGACCGGCACGCTGGTCGGGTGGAACCTGCTCACGGCGAAGAACGTGACCGTGGGCGACAGCACCGTGCAGCTCTACGCGGCGGTGCTGAATCAGGACGACGATGCCCAGCGGCTCGCGGCCACGCGCTCGCTGTTCGCCGAGGTCGAAGCGGCGCTCCTCGCCCAGGAACCCGCCGTTCCGGCCGGCACGGTCGTGGGTCAGGTGCGCACCGAGTGGGGCGCGGAGGTCGACATCGTGACGGATGCCGACGCCGACGTGCTGCTCTGGAACGGTGCCGCGGCGACGACCTCGACGAGCTTCTCGCTCGGGGATGCGCGGGAGGACGGCGACGCCGTGGGCTCGCTGAGCACGGCCGGCCCGATCGACGCGACCACGACGGAACTCGTGCTCGACGACGACGTCGAGGGCCCCAGCATCTGGTGGCGCCTCACGCATCCGATGAACCTGTTCGGCCTCGACTCGGAGTAGAGCCGGGGTTCCTGACTCCGTGAGGGGTCACAACACGCCGTGATCGCGCGCGCCCGTGAGGCGTGTTGTGACCCCTCACGTTCAGATTGCCTCCTCGCACGCCTGTCGCCCTCTGCCGCCCGCTCATCCGCAGGGAAGAACGACACGTGCAGGGAGAATCCCGCTGAACCTCCCTGCAGATGTCTTTTCTCCCTGCACGTGGTGCCGCGCCATCACGCCTGCACGGACGGATCACGTCCGCACGGCGAGACCCCCGGGATCGCCGTGCAGACGTGCGCGCTCCGTGCAGATGAGCCGGATCGGACGGATGCCGCGGCGGCGGGTTGTCGGGGCGACGGCGCCGCACGCGAAGCGCCCCGGCCCGCGGTTGCGGGTCGGGGCGCTTCGGGTGGGCGTGAGCCCGGGTGCTGCGGCGGGTCAGCCGCGGCGGGTCAGCCGTGGCGGGTGTCCCCCTCGGGAGACGGGTGCTCGATCACGGCCTGCGCCGCGGCAGCTTCGGCGGCGGGCTGCTGGGCTCCGACCGATGCGCCGGTGACGGCATCCGCTGCTGCGGCCTCGGCGGCATCCACGTCGTCGGCGTCGCCCGTGATGACGGTCGGCGTCGAGCCGGTGAGTGCCGCCTCGGCGTCGATGTCGGTCGCCGCCTGCTCGAACTGCGACTGGTACAGGCGCCAGTAGGCGCCCTGGGCGGCGATGAGTTCGTCGTGCGTGCCCTTCTCGACGATGTCGCCGTGCTCCATCACGAGGATGAGGTCGGCATCGCGGATCGTCGACAGGCGGTGAGCGATCACGAACGACGTGCGCCCCTCGCGGAGCGCCGCCATCGCGTTCTGCAGGAGCAGCTCGGTGCGGGTGTCGACGGCCGACGTGGCCTCATCGAGGATCAGGATCGACGGCTGGGCGACGAACGCCCGGGCGATCGTGATCAGCTGCCGCTCACCCGCCGAGACATTCGACGCGTCCTCGTCGAGCACGGTGTCGTACCCCTCGGGCAACGCGTGCACGAAGCGATCGACGTACGTCGCCTTCGCGGCCTCGAGCACCTCGTCATCGGTCGCGGTGGAACGTCCGTATCGGATGTTCTCGCGGATGCTGCCCGCGAACAGCCAGGGGTCCTGCAGCACCATGCCGGTGCGGGAACGCAGCTCGTCGCGCGTGACCTCCGAGATGTCCTGACCGTCGAGCAGGATGCGCCCTCCGTTCAGCTCGTAGAACCGCATGATCAGGTTGACGAGCGTGGTCTTACCCGCGCCGGTCGGACCGACGATCGCCACCGTCTGCCCCGGCTCGACCCGGAAGGAGAGATCCGTGATGAGCGGACGCTCGGGCGTGTACGAGAACGCGACGTTCTCGAACTCGACGACGCCCTTGCCCTCGTCGAGCGCGGGAGCGTCGACGTCATCGGCCTCCTGCTCCTCGGTGTCGAGCAGCTCGAACACGCGCTCGGCCGAGGCGGTTCCCGATTGCACGACCGCCGCCATTCCGCCCAGCTCCGACAGCGGCTGCGTGAACTGCTGCGAGTACTGGATGAACGCCTGCACGTCGCCGAGACGCAGCTGGCCGTTCGCGACCATGAGGCCGCCGAGCACCGCGATACCCACGTAGGTGAGGCTGCCGACGAAGGTCATCGCCGGCATGATGATGCCCGACAGGAACTGCGCCTTGAACGCGGCCTGGAAGAGCTCCTCGTTCTCGTCCTTGAACTTGTCGAGGGCGTCCTGCTCGCGGCCGAAGACCTTGACCAGCGCGTGGCCCGAGAAGGCCTCCTCGACGCGGGCGTTCAGCCGTCCGACCTTGCGCCACTGCGTGCCGAAGGCCTTCTGCGAACGCGGACCGATGACGCCGAAGATCACTCCCATGAGCGGAAGCGCCACCAGCGCGACGAGCGCCAGCTGCCACGAGATCGAGAACATGAGCACGAGCACGCCCACGACCGTGAGCACCGCGGTGATCGCGCCCGACAGCGACTGCTGCATGGTCTGCGTGATGTTGTCGATGTCATTGGTGACGCGGGAGATCAGGTCACCGCGCTGCACCTTGTCGAAGTACGACAGCGGCAGTCGGTTGATCTTCGCCTCGACCGATTCGCGCAGACGCCACATGGTGCGCACCATGATGACGTTGATGACGTAGCCCTGGATCCAGCTCAGGAACGCCGCGACCACGTAGATCGCGAGGACGGCGGCGATGACCCACCGGAGGGCGTCGAAGTCGACGCCGTCACCGACCTGGAAGTCACCGAGCGCGGCGACCTGGTTGGCGAAGTCGGTCTGGCCGCCCTGCCGCAACGCGTCGACGACGTCGTCCTGCGAGGTACCCGCGGGGAATCCGGGGAAGTCGCCGTTCGCCTGCCCGAGCTGCACCGAGATGAAGCCCTTGTAGATGAGGTTGGTCGCCTCGCCGAGCACCTTCGGAGCCGCCACCGTGAGCACGACGCCGATGGCGCCGAGGATCGACACGATCACGAACCAGACCGCCGAGGGCTTGAGCAGGCCGATCATGCGGCTGAAGCTCTTGCCGAAGTTGTCGGCCTTGCCGGGCGCGACGCTGTCCCAGCCGCCGCCGTCCTGCCTCGCCTTCTCGGCCAGCTCGGCCTCGTACTTCTCCTCGTCGGTCAGTTCGGGCTCGACGACGGCCGCGGTGCCCGCGGTCGCGCTCTTGGCTCCGCGACCGCGACGGGTACGTGAGGAGTTCTGCTCGCTCATGCGTCCACCCCCAGCTGCGACTCGACGATCTCTCGGTACGTCGTGCTCGTCTCGAGGAGTTCTTCGTGCGTTCCGACGCCGACCATGGTCCCGCCCTCGAGCACGACGATGCGATCGGCATCGGTGATCGACGAGACGCGCTGCGCGACGACGACCTTGGTCACGTGGGGAAGCTCCCTCCACAGCGCCTGTCGCAGACGGGCGTCGGTGGTGAGGTCGAGCGCCGAGAACGAATCGTCGAAGACGAGGATCTGCGGCTGACGCACGATCGCGCGAGCGATCGCCAAGCGCTGGCGCTGACCGCCCGAGACGTTGGTCCCGCCCTGGGTGATCCGCGATTCGAGCCCCTGCGGCATCTCCTCGACGAAATCACGGCCCTGCGCGATCTCGAGCGCGTGCCAGAGCTCGTCGTCGGTGGCGTCCTCACGGCCGTAGCGGAGGTTCGACGCGACCGTGCCGGTGAAGAGGAACGGGCGCTGGGGAACGAGTCCGATCGTCGCCCAGAGCGATTCGACATCGGCGGTGCGGACGTCGGCTCCTCCGACGAAGACGGCTCCGCCCGAGACGTCGAAGAGGCGCGGGATCAGCGAGACCAGCGTGGTCTTGCCGGCACCGGTCGATCCGACTATCGCGACGGTCTCACCGGGCTCCGCGGCGAAGCTGATGCCGGAGAGCACGGGGGCGTCGGCTCCGGGGTAGGTGAACTCGACGTCGTCGAACGCCACGGAACCCGGAGTCGGGAACGAGGTGACGCCGTTCGCCGGACGCTCCATGCTCGACGTCGTGTCGAGCACCTCGCCGATGCGCTCGGCCGAGACCGCGGCGCGCGGGATCATGATCGCCATGAAGCTGGCCATGATGACGCCGCCCATGATCTGTCCGATGTACTGCATGAAGGCGAAGATCGTGCCGACCTGCACCGTGCCGCTGTTGACCTCGACGCCGCCGAACCAGACGACCGCGACGACCGTGACGTTGAGGATGAGCATGAAGAGCGGGAACAGCAGCACGAACAGCGAACCCACCTTGCGCCCGACGACCATGATGTCGGTGTTCGCGCCGCGGAAGCGCTCCTCCTCGATGCGCTCGCGCACGAACGCGCGCACGACGCGCACGCCGGTGAGCTGCTCGCGCATGACGCGGTTCACGGTGTCGAGCTTGCCCTGGTAGCTGCGGAACAAGGGGACCATGCGGCTGACGACGAGTCCGGCGACGATCAGCAGGAGGGGGACTGAGACGGCGATGAGCCAGCTCAGGCCGATGTTGGTCTGCACCGCGAAGATGATGCCGCCGATCGCCAGCAGCGGTGCGGTGACGAGCATGGTGGCACCCATCATCGCCAGCATCTGCACCTGCTGAACGTCGTTGGTGTTGCGCGTGATGAGCGAGCCGGCGCCGAACTGCGACACCTCTCGCTCGGAGAATCCGCTCACCTTGCTGAACACGTCGGCGCGGATGTCGCGGCCGGCACCCATCGACGCGCGGGCGGCGAAGTACGTGGCGATGATCGACGCGATGATCTGACCGAGCGAGACCGCCAGCATGAGCAGACCGGTGCGCCAGATGTAGGCGGTGTCGGACTGTGCGACGCCTCTGTTGATGATGTCTTCGTTGAGACGCGGGAGATAGAGGGTGGCGATCGCGCTCGCGAACTGGAAGACCAGGACGGCGACGAGCAACCACTTGTAGCGGGACAGATACCGAATGAGAATTTTACCCAGCACAGGCGGACTTTCTGAGAGGTGAAGCTGTGGACTCAGGCGTGGGGGAAGGTGCCGACCGGGATCGGCCACAACAAAGCGTGACACGAAGCTCCGACATTCGTACCGCCGAGTTCGGAACCTTCGCTCACAGCGAACCCATCGACAGCCGGGCTGGCACTCAGAACAGCGGCGTCTCCGGCACGTACGCACGGGCATCCGCCCCGGCATCCGTCCCCAGCTCGGCGAGCGAGGCGGGCTGCCACTTCGGGTTGCGGTCCTTGTCGACCAGCTGAGCCCGGATGCCCTCGACGAGATCCGGATGCTCGTGCACGAACCACAGCACCCGCCGGTACTCGCCCTCGAGCGCCTCGCGCAGCCCGGAGGCCGCCCGCGCCTCGCGCACGGCGTCGAGCGTGACGACCAACCCCGTCGGCGCGAGCCCCTCGAGCAGGTCGGCCGTGGCCGTGGCATCCGTCGTGCCCTGCGCCTGCAACCGCTCGA
Organism: Microbacterium sp. NPDC087868; assembly: GCF_044900755.1. Lineage (NCBI taxonomy): Bacteria > Bacillati > Actinomycetota > Actinomycetes > Micrococcales > Microbacteriaceae > Microbacterium > Microbacterium sp. NPDC087868. The sequence continues at coordinate 722,740 of NZ_JBJDNO010000002.1, read as the reverse complement.
CGATCTCGACGACCGTGTCGGCGGAGAAGGCCTCGTCGATCCACTCCGGCGACGGCGACAGCTCCGAGGGCTCCGGCGTCTCGTCGAACAGCAGCACGATCTCGCTCGGCCCGGTCGGGTCGGCGCGAAACGCGAGGGCCTCGCGCAGGGCGTCGAGATTGGCGGAGGGCACGTAGTAGTCCGCGAAACCGAGGGCGATGGCATCCGCCCCGTTCAACGAACCGCCGGTCAGAGCGAGGTACTCGCCGAGGCGACCCGGCGCACGGCCGAGCAGCCAGGTGCCGCCGACGTCGGGAGTGAAGCCGATGCGCGTCTCGGGCATCGCGAGCTTCGAGCGCTCGGTCACGATGCGGATCGCCGCGTGCCCCGCGAGCCCGATGCCGCCGCCCATCGTGATGCCGTCGGCGAAGGCGACGATCGGCTTCGGATACTCGGCGATCATGGCGTTGAGCGCGTACTCCGCGCGGAAGAACTCGGCGGTGGACTCGGGATGCCCCGACACGATCTGCGCGTGCAGGGCGCGCACGTCTCCCCCGGCGCAGAAGCCGCGGTCGCCCGCACCGTCGAGCAGCACGATCTGCACGTCGGTGTCGGTGCGCCAGGCGTCGAGCGCCGCGGTGAGCGCCTGCACCATGCCCAGGTCGAGGGCGTTGATCGCCTCGGGACGCTGCAGCGTGAGCCGCCCGAGAGCGCCTTCCGTGCGGACGAGGACGCGGTCGGAGGCAGAGGTCTCGGTCACGGGAGCCAGGCTACCCCGGTCGCCGCGAGGGCTCGCAATCCACAGGAAATACGCGATCCGGACGGTTTTCCGGCAGGATAGGGGGAATTGACCAAGCAAGGAGAGGTCGCGCATGACCGACGGACAGGTTCTCGAATTCACGGGCGTGACGAAGCGCTTCAATGAGGTGACCGCCGTTTCCGACTTCTCTGCTCGGATCGAGCCGGGTGCGGTCACCGCGTTCCTCGGCCCCAACGGGGCCGGCAAGACGACGACGCTGCGGATGCTGCTGGGCCAGGTGCGCCCGACATCCGGCACCGCGACGATCGGCGGCCAGTCGTACGCCGAGCTGCGTCAGCCGCTGCGGGTGATCGGTTCGGTGCTCGAGGAGACCGTCTACCGTCCGCGCCGCACCGCGAACCGTCAGCTCACGATCGCGGCCAAGGCCAACGACATCCCGCTCGGTCGCGTCGCCGAGGTGCTCTCCCTGGTCGGGCTCGAGAACGAGGGCGACGCCCGCATCGGCGGATTCTCGCTCGGCATGCGTCAGCGTCTGAGCGTCGCGCACGCTCTGCTCGGCGACCCCGGGGCTCTCGTGTTCGACGAACCGGCCAACGGGCTCGACCCGGAAGGCATCCGCTGGATGCGCCTGCTCATGCGCCGTCTCGCCGACGAGGGCCGCACCGTGCTGGTCTCGTCGCACGTGCTCAGCGAGGTCGAGCAGGTGGCCGACAACGTGCTCGTGCTCTCGAAGGGCCGGCTCGTGCTCGCGAGCGGCATCGAGGAGCTCGCCGATCCCTCGGCCGGTGCCGTCATCGTCGACGCGGCCGATCGTGCCGCGCTCACCGCCGCCCTCGCCGCCGCCGGGTTCGACATCGAGATCCTCCGCTCCGGGCTCACGGTGCGCGGCACCGACGCGCGCCGGGTCGGAGCGGTCGCCGCTGATGCCGGGATCGCCCTCACCACTCTCGTGCAGCGCGGTCCGACGCTCGAAGACGTCTTCATCCAGCTGACCCGTGGCGGCCGGCTCGAGCCGCACGCCGGCCTCCTCGCGACGCAGCTCGTCGCTCCCGCCGCCGCGCCGGCGGCTCCCGTCGAGGAGCCCGTGCACGCGACCGCTCCGGCCGACGCCGAGGATCAGGTCACGACGGACGACACGGCGGCGATGACCGCCTCCGCGATCGCCGCCGACGCCGCCGCAGCCGTGCCCGGCGGTCCCGTCGCGGCGGCAGTGGTCGCCTCCGGAGCAGGAGCCGCGATCGTGAACGACGGCGACGTCGTCGCGGACGAAGCGGATGCCGAGGGAGCGGTCGGCGTCTCCGTCGACGGCGCCGCTGCATCCGACGACGCGGGATCCGACACCGCTGGATCCGACGACGAGACGCCTGCGGACGAGACGCCTGCAGACGGTACGGCCACCGATGCGGATGCCGCGCAGGTCGCACCGGGCCCGGTGTCGGCCGCAGGGCTCCCCTCGTTCGACGACATCCTCTTCGGAAACGGCGACGCCGCCGAGGAGGAGGCCACCTCGTTCCCGAATGCCGAAGCTCCCGCCCACGCCATCGACGGTGAAGCCGCGGGTGTTCCGATCGGCGAGGAGGCCGGGGTCGAGGTGTTCGACGACCTGGGCCCGACCGACGGTGCATCCGATGCGTCGTCGGATGGATCCTCCGACAGCGACGAGGCGGCCGCCGACGAGGACGCCGACCCGCGCTCGGCCGCGGTGAGCTCGATGCTCGCCGACGCCGCGCGCGCCTACTTCGAGGACGAGCCGAAGGACTACCCCCTCGGCGAGGCGCCCTCCGAGTCGGAGGGCAGCGAGACGGACGATGCCGCGCGCTCCGAGCACGAAGCCGACACGCAGGCGGAAGCCGACACGGCGACCGACGAGACCCCGACCGACGAAGCATCCGACAACGAAGCATCCGACAACGAAGCATCCGACAACGAAGCATCCGACGACGAAGCATCCGACGACGCTCCCGCAGATGGCGCCCCCCGCACGACCGTGATCGAGATCATCCCGGAGATCCCGCTCACGGCGACCGACGACGAGCTCGCCAACGCCGACCACTACGACCAGAGCGGCGACGGCGACCAGCACCACGAGCACGGCGAGTACCGCCCCCGCGACTGATCGATCCGCACAGCGAGACGCCCTCCCGACCCGATGGTCGCGGAGGGCGTTTCGCTGTGGTCTGCGAGCGCGGTGGCTCAGGCGGGCCGCGGCCGGATCACCGGGCGCCGGGGTTGCTTGGTCGTGGGGATCGAGCCGGTCGAGACGATCTCCTCGACGTCGGCCGGCTCTTCGGAGACCTCGAGCCGCAGGGCCTGCGTCAGGGCGAGGCCGTGCCGGGTGGTCAGGATGAGACGGCGGTACTGTTCGTCGCCCGTGAGATCGATCACGACGCTCGGCCGGCGCTTGCGGATGAGCACGAAGTCGGTGCTGCCCGCCGCCTTCCACGTGCCGGCGGCGAGGATGCCGGGGATGTGGGTGCCGGGGTTGGGCACGCCGCGCAGCCAGGTCCAGGCGTCATCGGTGAGCTGCACCTTGGTGATCGTCTCGCGCACGATGCGGAGGTTGTCGCGGTGGAAGCTCGCGGCGCGTTCCAGCGGCGAGAGCACGATCTCGAGTTGCGTCTGATCCAACAGCAACGTCACCATGACACCCAGTCTGCCAGCGGCATCCTCCCAGTTGTCTGGATCTTGCTCACAGGAACACAACGATCCGTTGTGGGAATGCGCTCACTCAGGGACGAGCGGATGCCGCGGCGGCGGCGGCGAGGGGCAGCGCCGCCTCGATGCGCAGCAGTTCTTCGTCGCCGTGGGCGGCCGTGAGGAACCACGCCTCGAACACGCTCGGCGGCAGGGCGATCCCCTGCTCCCGCAGCGAGTGGAAGAACGGCGCGTAGCGGAACGACTGCTGCGCCTGGGCCTCGGCGTAATCGCGCGGGGCGGAGGGGCGGAACGAGGCGTTGAAGAGGTTTCCCGCCTTCGCCACCGCGTGCTCGACACCGGCATCCGTGAGCGCCGCGTCGAGCGCACGCGAGAGCCGGTCGGCCGCCGCGTCGATGGTCGCGTAGACCTCGGGCGTCGCGAGGCGCAGGGTGGCGAGGCCCGCGGCGACCGAGAGCGGGTTCCCGGAGAGCGTGCCCGCCTGGTAGACCGGCCCCAGCGGCGCCAGGAGGTCCATCACATCGGCCCGTCCGCCGAGGGCGGCCAGCGGCATCCCCCCGCCGACGACCTTGCCGAAGGTGACGATGTCGGGGAGGTAGTCCTCGCCCTCCGCGGCCTGCAGGCCCCAGAACCCGGCCGGGTGCACGCGGAACCCGGTGAGCACCTCGTCGAGGATCATCAGCGCGCCGTGCGCGTGGGCCGTGTCGGCGATGAGGCGGTTGAACCCGGGGAGCGGGGCGACGACGCCCATGTTCGCCGCGGATGCCTCGACGATGACGGCCGCGATGCGCGGGCCGTGCTCGGCGAACACCGCCGCCAGCGCCTCGGGGTCGTTGTAGTCGATCACGAGCGTCTGCGCGGCGATCGGCGCGGGCACGCCCGCGGAACCCGGCAGCGCGAGCGTCGCGACGCCCGAGCCCGCCGCGGCGAGCAGCCCGTCGGAGTGGCCGTGGTAGTGACCGGCGAACTTCACGAGCAGGTCGCGACCGGTCGCGCCGCGGGCCAGGCGGATCGCCGTCATGGTCGCTTCGGTGCCCGTCGACACCAGGCGCACGCGCTCGATCGGACGGATCTCGCCGAACCGCACGCGGTCGGCGATCAGTGCCGCGAGCTCGACCTCGCCCTCGGTGGGCGCGCCGAACGACAGGCCGCGGGTCGCGGCCTCCTGCACCGCCTGGACGACCTCCGGATGCGCGTGACCGAGCAGCGCCGGGCCCCACGAGGCCACGAGGTCGATGTACGTCGTGCCCGCGGCATCCGTCACCGTCGCACCCTGCGCGGAGGCGAGGAAGCGCGGCGTGCCCCCGACCGACCCGTAGGCGCGGACGGGAGAGTTCACGCCGCCGGGGATCACCGCGCGGGCGGCGGAGAAGAGATCATCGTTGCGATCGGACATGGTGCTTCCTCTCGAAGTGCGGCGGCGACCGATCAGTCGCGCAGCCAGCGGGCGGCCTCGGTCGCCCAGTACGTCAGAACCGCGTCGGCACCGGCGCGCCGGATCGACAGCAGCGACTCGAGGATCGCCGCACGGCGGTCGATCCATCCGTTCGCGGCGGCGGCCTCGATCATCGCGTACTCGCCGGACACCTGGTATGCCCACACCGGAATATGCACGGTGTCTCGCACCTCGCGCAGTACGTCGAGGAAGGCCATCGCCGGCTTGACCATGACGATGTCGGCGCCCTCCTGCTCGTCGACCACGGCCTCGCGCACGCCCTCGCGACGGTTGCCGGGGTCGAGCTGGTAGGTGCGGCGGTCACCGGTGAGCTGCGAGTCGACCGCCTCGCGGAAGGGACCGTAGAACGCGCTCGCGTACTTCGCCGCGTACGACATCAGGATCGTGCGCGTGAACCCCTCGGCGTCGAGCGCCCGGCGGATGGCGGCGACCTGGCCGTCCATCATGCCCGAGAGCCCGAGCAGCTGCGAACCGGCCCGCGCCTGGGCGAGAGCCATCGAGGTGTAGCGCTCGAGGGTCGCGTCGTTGTCGACGGAACCGTCGGCGGCCAGCACGCCGCAGTGGCCGTGATCGGTGAACTCGTCGAGGCACAGGTCGGTCTGCACGACGAGGGCGTCGCCCACCTCGGCCGCCAGCGCCTCGGTCGCGAGATTGAGGATGCCGTGGGGAGCGTCTGCGCCGGAGCCGCGGGCATCGCGCACCGCAGGAACGCCGAAGAGCATGACGCCGCCGACGCCGGCCTCGGCCGCCTCGACCGCCGCGGCGCGAAGCGAGTCCATCGAGTGCTGGACGACACCGGGCATCGATCCGATCGGCGCGGGGTCGGTGAGCCCTTCGCGCACGAACATCGGCAGCACGAGCTGCTGCGGCTGGAGGCTGGTCTCGCGCACGAGCTGGCGCACGGCCGGCGACTGGCGCAGTCGACGCAGGCGCACCTCGGGGAAGCTCACGGCGTGAACTCGTCGGCCGAGTGCGGGAGGGTGAAGTGCGAGACCGCGTCGATGAGCGCGTCGACCGTCTGGCGATCCGCGACCACCGAGACCGACAGTCCGGCGTTGCGGGCATCGCGCGCCGTGCGCGGCCCGATCGCCGCGAGCAGCGTGTCATCGGGGATCTCGGGGAACTGCTCGCGCACCTGCTCGGCGACCGAACCGCTCGTGATGAGGATCGCGTTGATGCGGCCGTTCTCGACGTCGCGCTTGATGCGATCCGTCACCGGTACGCCGACCGTACGGTACGCCACCACGCTGTCGACGTCGTGACCCGCCTCGGTGAGCAGCACGCTCAGCACCGGCTTCGCGATCTCGCTGCGGAGAGCGAGGATGCGGCGCGGTGCGGTCTCGAGCGAGATCATCTGCTGCGCCATGCCCTCGGCGGAGTTGTCCTGCGTGGGCACCAGCGCGACCTCGTACCCGACGGCCTGCAGCGCCGCCGCGGTGGTCTCGCCGACCGCCGCGATGCGCGTCGTGGCCGGCACCACCGCACGGTGCGCGAAGAGCACGTCGACCGTGGTCGCGCTCGTCACCGTGAGCCAGTCGTAGGCGCCGGCGGCGAGCTGCTCCAGGGCGACGTCGAGGGCCGCCTGGTCGGTCGTGGGGGCGAAGTTGATGAGGGGCGCGACGACGGGGACCGCTCCCTGCAGGCGCAGGCTCGCGGCGACGCCGTCGCCCCACGGGCCTCCGCGGGGGACGAGGATCCGCCAGCCGTCTAGAGGCTTGTCGTGCTTCGATTCGGGTGTCGTGGTCATCAGGATTGCTCTCGGGGGACGAGTTCGGCCGCCCCTTGTTCGAGCAGCCGACGGGCGACAGCCAATCCCAGCGATCGAACGGCCTGGATCGGATCTGCACCATCGGCAGCATCCGCATCATTGCCACTGCCGTTCCGTTGAATATACCCCTCGTTCAGGGGTTCGGTGACGTCGAGCCCGATCCGGCGACCGCCATCGGCCGCGTACACGACCGTCCTGACGCGGATCTCGTCGCCTTCGACGACCGCATGCGCGGCCATGGGGGCTTGACATCCGGCGTCCAGACCCTCGAGGATCGCGCGCTCCAGCGTGATCGCGAGGCGGGTGGGCGCATCGTCGAGGACGGCGAGCGCCTCACGCAGCTCGGCCGGGGCATCCGTCGTCGTCTCCACCGCCAGGGCTCCCTGGCCGGGCGCGGTCGGCCACTCGCTCAGCCCCAACTCCTCCCGGTGCAGCGGCGAGTCGGTGCCGAGCCGCGAGAGCCCCGCGGCCGCGAGGATGACGGCATCCAGCTCGCCGGATGCGACGCGCGCGAGACGCGAGTCGACGTTGCCGCGCAGGTCGACGACCGTCGAGTGCGGGGCGCGGCGACGCACCTGGGCGATGCGGCGGGGCGACCCCGTGCCGACCGTGCTGCCGGCGCGTAGCTCGTGCAGCGGAGTACCGCCGCGAGTGATGGCGACATCGCGCGCATCCTCGCGGACGGGCGTCGCCGCGATGACGAGGCCCTCGGGGACCGCGGTGGGGAGGTCCTTGAGCGAGTGCACCAGGAAGTCGCACTCCCCCGCGAGCAGCGCCTCGCGCAGACGCGTGGCGAAGATGCCCTGCCCGCCGATCTCCGACAGCGAGGCGCGATTGGTGTCGCCCTCCGACGTGATCGGGACGAGCACGACGGGGCGGCCGACGACCTTCTCGAGGGCGGCGGCGACGTGACCGGACTGGGCCTGCGCGAGAGCGCTGCGGCGAGTACCGAGGCGGATCGGGGAGCTCACGGCGGGCCTACTGCAGCACGTCCGCGATCTCGTCGAAGCGGAGCCTGCGCCCCGTGTAGAAGGGCACCTCCTCCTTCACGAACAGACGCGCCTCGGTGTAGCGGAGGTCGCGCATCATGTCGACGAGATCGGTGATGTCGTCGGCCTCCATCGGGAGGATCCACTCGTAGTCGCCGAGGGCGAAAGCGGCGACGGTGTTCGCGACGACGCCGGTGAACGCGGCGCCCTTGCGGCCGTGGTCGGCGAGCATCGCGCGACGGTCGGCCTCGGGTGCCAGGTACCACTCGGGCGTGCGCACGAACGGGTAGAGGCAGAGCCAGTCCTTGGGCTCGACCCCCCGGAGGAAGCCGGGCACGTGCGAGCGGTTGAACTCGGCGTCGCGGTGCACGCCCATCACGTTCCAGACGGGCAGGAGCGAGCGCAGCAGCTCGGTGCGGCGCAGACGACGCAGCGCCTTCTGCAGATCTTCGGCGGTGTCGCCGTGCAGCCACACCATGAGGTCGGCGTCGGCCTTGAGGCCCGAGACGTCGTAGAAGCCGCGGACCGTGACCCCGGAGTCCTCGACGTACGAGACGATCGTCTCGAGTTCGGTCGAGTCGGACTCGGTGACGGGCACATCGGGATTGCGTCGCCACACGGCCCAGAGGGTGAAGCCGGACGGGTTCTCTGCGCTCTCATCGGACATGGTCCCAGTCTGCCCCTTTTATCGGACGGCTGCGAATGCGGCCGAGCGTGCAAAAAAACGACGCCCCGGAAGCGGAGTTCCGGGGCGTCGCGAAAAGAAGTGGTCAGCGCGAGATCGCCCGGGCGATCGCCCAGACGGCGCTGCCGACGACGGCCGCCGCACCCACGGCGATCGCGATCGCGCCCGCGGGGTTGCGCTCGGAGAACAGTCGCAGACGCACGGCCGCGCGCTTCGAGGCCTTGTCGAGACGACGCGGCACGTTGCCCTTGATCTCGATCGCGGCGAGCGCCGCCTTGAGCTCTGCCCGCGCCGAGGCGACGGGGTCGACGATGCCGCCGGGGACGGCGGTGATCGGCAGGTCAGAATTCGTCATTGTCGCCGGCCTCCTTCACGATGCGAACGTCTGTGGCGACGGCCTGCGCGGGGTTCTCCCGGCGCAGCACCTTGCGGAACTTGAGAAGACCGAGCAGTGCGAAGAACAGCACGGCGAGGATCAGGATGCCGAAAACCGCCAGCGCCGAGAGCCACACGGGCCACCACGAGGCGATGCCCGCGATGGCGAAGACCAGCAGCACCGGGATCGCCCAGAACAGGAAGAACAGGGCGACGACGAACCAGACGGCGCCGAAGCCCGCGTCCTTCGCGGTGCGCGAGACCCACGCCTTGGCGGCGTTGATCTCGGCCTTGACGAGGTTCGAGACGAGTTCGGGGAGGTCGCCGATCAGCGACAGGAAGCTGTCATCGGCGCGGTCGCGATAGCCGCGGGGCATGGTCAGTTCCCGGTCTTCTTCGCGGCGGGCTTGCGCGTCGCCGGCTTCTTGGCGGCGGGCTTGCGAGCGGCACCGGTCGAGGCCGACGAGTTCGCGGAGGACGTCTTCGACGAAGAGGTCTTCGAAGTCGACGACTTCTTGGCCTCCTCGACGCGGTCCTTCACCTCTTCGGCGGCATCCTCGAGGTCTTCGGCGACGTCCTTGCCCGCGGCGATCACCGAGTCGAGCTTCTGCCCGGGCGTGCCGTCGCTGCCGACCGACTTGACGACCTTGACGGCGCCGTTCCAGAGGGCGCCCGGAACCGCGGCGGCCTTCTGGCCCACGAAGTCCTTGACCTGCTCGACGCGCTCCTGCACGGGGTCGAGATGCCAGACCTTGAGCCACTGCGTCTTGATCTGCTCGTAGCGCTCGCGTCCGGCGCGCGTTCCGAGGACGTATCCCACGCCGATTCCGACGACGAGTCCGATCTTCCCCTTCATGGGGTCTCCTCACGTTGTTCCGGTCGAGCCGCAGGCGTTCGATCCCCGTCGGCCAGGTACCCAGCGTAACCCCATATGCCGATTTCGGCATTGAGAGGGCAGGGGGTTGACAGGCGCGAGGCGCTCACTCCCAGATCAGGGTGCGGCGCAGGCGGTCCGTTTCCTCGGTCGCATCGGGGATCACCTGCGCGAGACCCGTGCCCGCGAGCCAGGCGCCGACCGCCGCGAGGCCAGGAACGGCCTGCACGGCGGAGCGGGCGGCCGCACGACGTTCCGCCGATCCGATCACCGATGCCGGCTGCGCCTGCACGTAGCGCGCACGGTGCGCGGCCACCAGCGCGGACGGTGCCAGATCGATACCCAGAAGAGCGGATGCCTCGCGCAGCGCGAGGTCCGACGCAGCCCCGTCGTCGAGCCCTGCGGTGGCCGCCGGCTCGCCCTGCGCACCGAACGACACCCGCACGACGTGACGACCACCGGCCGCCCGGCGCACCCACTCCCACTTCGCGGTGGAGTGCGTGAGCGCCTTCGCGACATGGCTGCCGGGCACCGTCAGCACGCCCGTACCGCGCGGCGCCGGGTCGAGCGCCGGAGCGTCGAGGAGCAGGGTGACGATCTCGATCTCGGGTGCCGGTACGTCGTCGGTCGGCACGAGTGCGGGCACGGCGTCGGCGAGCAGCGCACGAGCGGTGCGCTCGTCGACGGCGACGACGACGGCATCCGCCTGCCACTCCTCCGCGACCGCGACGACCTCGTCATCGGAGCCCGCGGCGTCTTCGGGCGCGGCTTCGGATGCCGGATCGACGGGCGCATCGGTGACGACGATCCAGCCGTCTCCGTCGCGGGCGATCGCGCGGACGGGCGATGCCGTGCGCACCTCGACACGGAAGTTCTCGAGGTCGGCGAGCAGGGCATCGACGAGGACGGTCATCCCGCCGTCGAGTCCCTCGACCGCGGCGCCCGGCTTCTTCGCGGCGGCGCGGGCCGCTCCCTCGTCGCGCAGCGCGGCCACTGCACCCGACAACGAACCGGTGCGCGTGAGCGCGGCATTGAGCCCCGGTGCGGCGATCTCGACGTCGATATCGGAGGGTGAAGCGGAATACACCCCCGTTGTCACGGGAGCGACGAGGCGGTCGCGCACCTTGTCGCCCATGCGCGTCGAGACGAGCTTGCCGAGGCTGTGCTCGTGGCCGATGGTCAGCGGCGGACGCACCCGATCGAGGTACGCCCTCCAGGCACCCGACCAGCCGATGATGCGGCGCACGTCGTCCTGGAACGGGTTGGCGGGGATGCCGAGCAGCCCGCCGACGGGGAGCGGTGCGGCGCCGATGCCCGGGACCCCGGCGAGCCAGGCTCCTCCGGGAGCGGGTGCGACGACGCGGTCGTCGATGCCGAGTTCGGCGAGGAGCGCGCGCACGTGTCCGCCCCGGGTCGCGAAGCTCTCGGCCCCCGCGTCGAGGGCCACCCCGTCGAGCTCGGCCCGACGGATCGCGCCGCCCACGGCATCCGACGCCTCGAGCACCGTCACGCGCATGCCGACCTTGGCGCACTCACGGGCGGCGATGAGACCGCCGATCCCACCGCCGATCACGACGACGTGCTTCTCGGCGGCGCGGGCGGCGAGTTCGGAGGGCTCGGTCATGCCTTCCATCCTCGCATCGCCCCGCTCAGGCCTCGGCCGGGGATAACCCCTCGTCGGCGCCCCCGCGCTTGCGTATCTCGCGCAGAACGATCTGCTCGGGGCACACCGTCGAGAGGAAGTCGCCGACCGAGAGGGCGAGGCGCTCACCGACCAGCGAGTACAGGATGCGGTTGGCGTCGCGACGCTCGGTCACGAGCCCGGCCTGCCGCAGCACCGCGAGATGACGGGAGATCGTCGGACCGCTCGATGAGAACTTCGCGGCGATCTCGCCGGCCGCCAGCTCGCCCTCTTTCAGGTCCTGCAGGATCTGCCGCCGGGTGGGGTGCGCCAGCGCGGCGAAGATGTCGGTCGCGCTATCTGTCATGTTTGCAATATAGCACCCTTGCTAGATAGCATTTAGCCGTAAAGCTAATGAGCGAAGGAGCAGTCATGAGAGTGGCCATCACCGGAGGCACCGGATTCGTCGGGCGTCACCTCGCCGAGCGCCTCGGCCCCGAAGCATCCGTCGTCGTGTCCCGACGCACCGGCGTCGCGCTCGACGATGTCGACGCGCTCACCGCAGCCTTCGCCGGATGCGATGCGGTCGCGCACTGCGCCGGCATCAACCGCGAGATCGGCGACCAGACGTTCCAGGGCGTGCACGTCGAGGGCACACGCGCCGTCGTCGAAGCCGCTCGTCGCGCCGGTGTGAAGCGCATCGTGATGGTGAGTTTCCTGCGCGCCCGGCCCGACTGCGGTTCGGGTTACCACGAGTCCAAGTGGGAGGCCGAAGAGATCATCCGCTCCTCCGGCATCGACCACACCATTCTCAAGTCCGGCATGATCTACGGTCGCGGCGACCACATGGTCGACCACGTGTCGCGCGCCGTGCGCACGCTGCCCTTCTTCTGGACCGTCGGGTTCCGCGAGCGCCGCGCCCGCCCCGTGCCCGTCGACGACGCGGTCGACCTGCTCGTCGCCGCTCTCGAAGGGCGCATCGCCGAGCCCACGATCGCGGTCATGGGTGCCGACGAGGTCACGCTCGGCGAGGCACTGCGCCGCATCGCTCGGGTCGACGAGCGCAGCCCGCTCTTCTTCCCCGTGCCGCTGTGGACGATCCGCATGCTCGCCCAACTGACCGAGTGGACGATGGTCACCCCTCTGGTGGCGAAGGCGCAGGCTCGGATGCTGGCCGAAGGCGTGACCGAGCCGGCTCCCTACGCGCCCGAGGCTCCCGAGGAGTTCCGACCGCGGCGCGCGTTCAGCGACGAGCGCATCCGCGCCGCGCTCCCGGACGGTCCGTTCACGCTCGACGATCTGCGGGCGGTGCGCTGGCTGCGGGCGCGGCGGGGCGCCTGAGCGCGTGAGGGGTCACAACACGCCGCGCGCGAGACCGCCGGCGCGGGGTGTCTTGACCCTTCGCGGCATCCGTCAGTCGCGCTGCGCGTGCACCAGCTCGACGATGCGCGTGAGCTGATCGGGGTCGGTCTCGGGTGGCACGCCGTGGCCGAGGTTGACGATGTGCGCCCGAGCGGTGCGGCCCCTCCGCAGCACGTCGAGCACGTGCGCCTCGAGCACCGGCCACGGGGCCGACAGCAGCGCGGGATCGATGTTGCCCTGCACCGTCGTGTCGGGGCCGAGGATCGCGGCCGCCTCGTCGAGCGGCTGCCGCCAGTCGACGCCCACACCATCGGCCGCACCGTCGAGACGCATGTCGGCGAGGAAGGGTCCGGTGCCGACGCCGAAGTGGATGGTCGGCAGCCCGATGCCCTCGAGCGCGGTCTTCGAGTGCGGGCGCACGAAGGTGCGGTAGTCGGCGGGGCTCAGACCGCCCGCCCACGAGTCGAAGAGCTGCACGACGGATGCCCCGGCGTCGCGCTGCGCCGAGAGGAAGACCCGCGACACCTGCGCCAGCCATCCGGCGAGGCGGTTCCACGAGTCGGGGTCGGCGTGCATCATGGCTCGCGCGCGCAGATGCTCCTTCGACGGGCCGCCCTCGACGAGGTAGGCCGCGAGGGTGAAGGGCGCTCCGGCGAAGCCGATCAGCGGGGTGTCGCCGAGTTCGGCGACGGTGAGGCGCACGGCCTCGGAGATCGCGGTCGAGTCGAGCGAGGCGGGATCGATCGCCGTGATGCGGTCGACGTCGGATGCCGTGCGCACCGGGTTCGCGAACACCGGGCCGCGGCCAGGCTCGATCTCGACCTCGACTCCTGCCAGGCGCAGCGGGATGACGATGTCGCTGAAGAAGACGGCCGCGTCCACCCCGTGTCGGCGAACCGGCTGCAGCGTGATCTCGGCGGCGAGGTCGGGGGTGAGGCAGGCGTCGAGCATCCGCGTGCCCACCCGCAGCTCCCGGTACTCGGGCAGCGACCTGCCGGCCTGGCGCATGAACCACACCGGGGTCTGAGCGGGGCGTTCGCCCGCGAGGGCGCGCAGGAGCGGAGCGTCGGAGAGGGCCATGCCTCCATCCTCGCATCCGCCCCCGATGCGGATGCTGTGGGCCCGGCGACCTCGGCGTCGGGAGCCTCCGGTACAATCGAAGGGTGCTGCTGTGTGTCACGGCGAGTCACAAGACCGCCAGCTTCGATCTGCTCGAACGCCTGAGCCGCACCCCCGACGACGTCGCCCCCACTCTCGTGGGCATGACGCCGTGCGTGCAGGGTGCGGTCGTTCTCGCGACGTGCAATCGCTTCGAGGCGTACGTGGAAATGGACGAACCCGTCACTGCAGCCGGTGCGATCGGCGTCGAAGCCGTGCTCGAAGCGGTCGAGGCCGCGACCGGCGTTCCCGCCGATGAACTCGACGGCGCCTACACCGTGCACTCGGGCCGCCGCGTCGCCGAGCACCTCTTCTCCGTGGCCTCCGGTCTCGAATCCGTCGTCTCCGGCGAGGGCGAGATCGCCGGCCAGGTGCGCCGCGCACTCAAGTCCGCCCGCAAGGAGGGCACGACCTCCCCCGAGCTCGAGCGCCTGTTCCAGCGCGCCAGCCAGGCGCAGCGCAAGGTCAAGAACGTCACGGCCCTCGGCCGCGCCGGCCGCTCGCTGGTGCGCCTCGCCCTCGAGCTCGCCGACTCCCGCATCGCCGACTGGTCGGCCGAGCGCGTACTGCTCGTCGGCACCGGCGCCTACGCCGCCGTCACGCTCGCCACGCTCCGCGAGCGCGGCGCCGTCGACATCTCCGTCTACTCACCGTCGGGTCGCGCCGAGATCTTCGCCGCGAAGCACGGCATCCGCCCCGTCGCCGAAGCCGACTACGCGCGCACCGCCGCCCGGTCGAGCCTGCTGATCACGTGCACCACCGCCACCGAGCCGGTGCTCGGGCCGCAGCATCTGCAGGCGCCCGCCGGGCTCGCCGCGGCCGCTGCCGCGGGCTGCCCCGTCTCCCACGGCAGCCAGCTGGTCGTCGACCTCGGCATGCCCCGCAACGTCGACCCGGCCGTCGCCACCCTCGAGGGTGTCGCGCTGCTCGACCTCGAGACCATCCGCCTGCACGCTCCGCTCGAAGAGCTGCAGGCCACGGATGCCGCGCGCACCGTCGTTCGCGAGGCCGCGGACACCTTCCACGTCGTGGGCGCCCGCCAGAGCGTGACTCCGTCGGTGATCGCCCTGCGCTCGCACATCTTCTCGCTGCTCGACTCGGAGATCGCCCGCGCCCGCGCGCGCGGCGACGAGGACGGCAAGATCGAGCAGGCACTGCGCCACCTCGCCGGCGTGCTGCTGCACGAGCCGACGACCCGTGCGCACGAGCTCGCCGCCGCCGGCCGCGCCGACGACTTCGCCGCGGCCCTCGAGACGCTCTACGGCCTCTCGCCCGAGCAGCCCGCCGTCTCGGCCATCGACCCGCTCGACGACGCCGCCTCCGCCTGACGCCGGGGGCGGGTACCCATCGCCCAGCGCCCCACAGGAACCGCCCGATGCGAGAATGAACGCATGGCCCTTCACATCACCGGAGACACCGCCGCCGACGCTCTCCTGACCGACAACCCGCTCGCCCTCCTGGTCGGGATGCTGCTGGATCAGCAGGTACCGATGGAGACCGCGTTCGCGGGTCCGTTGAAGATCGAGCAGCGCACGGGCGCGACGGATGCCTCGGCGATCGCGAGCATGGACCCCGAGGAGTTCCTCGAGGCGTTCAAGACGACGCCCGCGGTGCACCGCTTCCCGGGGTCGATGGCGACGCGCGTGCAGACGCTGTGCCAGACGATCGTCGACGACTGGGGCGGAGACGCCGCCGCCCTCTGGACGCAGGGCGAGCCGAACGGCGCCGAGGTGCTCAAGCGCCTGAAGGCGCTGCCGGGCTTCGGCGAGCAGAAGGCGAAGATCTTCCTGGCGCTGCTGGGCAAGCAGTACGGATTCACCGGCGCCGGTTGGCGCGAGGCCGCGGGCGACTACGGCGTCGACGGCTCGTTCCGCAGCGTCGCCGACATCGTCTCGCCCGAATCCCTGACGAAGGTGCGCGAGCACAAGAAGGCGATGAAGGCCGCCGCGAAGGCCGAGAAGGCCTGATCATGAAGCAGACCGGTGACGACGTCGCGGGCCTGATCGCCCGCTCCTCCCCCGCGAAGCGCCGGAGGGATGCCGAGACGCTGACCGCCCTCATGCAGGAGATCACCGGCCGCGAGCCCGCGACCTGGGGCACGATCATCGGGTTCGGGTCGTGCCACTACCGGTATCCGACCGGCACCGAGGGCGACTCCGGGCTGCTGGCCTTCGCGCCGCGCAAGGCGGCGACGACGATCTACCTGCTCGACGGCGTCGCCGCGCACGAGGAGGCCCTGGCGGCACTCGGCCCGCACACCACCGGCGTCGGATGCCTCTACATCACCGACCTCGAGGAGATCGACCTCGACGTGCTCCGGGGCGTGCTCGAACGCTCGCTCGCCTGGGTCGAGGCGGGTGGCACCCCCGAGATGCAGCTCACCGTCACGGGCTGACGCCGCGGCATCCGCTCGTTCCGGCACGGCGCGGCGCTCAGCGCAGCACTTCGACCAGTGCCACCCACGACACGACGATCGCCGAGACGATCGCGAGCAGGCATCCGGCGGCGGCGAGGTACAGCCCCGACGGATGTCCCACCCCCACCAGCACGCCGGCGACGAGATACGCGGCCAGGGGCAGGAAGCCGATCAGATACTTGAGCGGCCGCGCGCGGTCGGCCGGGTTCGGGTCGCCCGCGATGAGCCGCGTCACGTTCACCTGGAACACCGACATCAGCAGTGTCGCCACGACGATGAGCACGCCGTACCAGGTGAGGTCGAGGCCGGGAACGAGCCCGATCGCCGACACGGCGAGCGCGAGCACGAGCGCCGCGATGCCCGCGAGAAGACGTGCGGTGAGCGTGCGCGACTTCACGATCTCGGCGATGTTGACGCTCGCGGCGACGATCACGAGGCCGGCCAGGGCCGCGGTCGCGCCCGCCATCGCGACGTTGAACTCGCTCCACTCCTCGATCATGCGGTCAGCATAGCCCCGCGCCGAACCACCCCTCTAGAGACGAAACACCCCTCTGCGAACGGTGCGCAGAGGGGTGTGTCGGGCGAAGAGGGGTGGCTCTGCATCCGCCCTGGATCAAGAAGAACGGATGCCGCGGCTCACGCGCCCTTCAGGCGCTCGGCCAGGTACTCGTGCAGCTCGTCGATCGAGACGCGCTCCTGCGCCATGGTGTCGCGGTCGCGCACGGTGACGGCGCGGTCGTCGAGCGAGTCGAAGTCGACCGTGACGCAGAAGGGCGTGCCGATCTCGTCCTGGCGACGGTAGCGGCGGCCGATCGCGCCGGCGTCGTCGAAGTCGACCGCCCACGAGCTGCGCAGCGTGTCGGCGACCTCGCGGGCGAGCGGCGAGAGGCGCTCGTTGCGCGACAGCGGCAGCACCGCGGCCTTGACCGGCGCGAGGCGCGGGTCGAGCTTGAGCACGGTGCGCACGTCGGTGCCGCCCTTGGCGTTGGGCACCTCTTCTTCGCGGTACGCGTCGACGAGGAACGCCATCATGGCACGCGTCAGGCCGAACGACGGCTCGATCACGAACGGCGTGTAGCGCTCACCGGTCGCCTGGTCGAAGTAGGTCAGGCTCTGGCCCGAGGCCTCGCTGTGGCTCGACAGGTCGTAGTCGGTGCGGTTGGCCACACCCATGAGCTCGCCCCACTCCTTGCCCGCGAACCCGAACTTGTACTCGACGTCGATCGTGCCGGCCGAGTAGTGCGCGCGGTCGTCTTCGGGCACGTCGAACTGGCGCATGTTCTCGGGATCGATGCCGAGGTCGATGAACCAGTTCCAGCAGGCTTCGACCCAGTGCTCGAACCACTCCTGCGCATCTGCCGGCGGCGTGAAGAACTCGATCTCCATCTGCTCGAACTCACGGGTGCGGAAGATGAAGTTACCGGGGGTGATCTCGTTGCGGAACGCCTTGCCGACCTGACCGATGCCGAACGGCGGCTTCTTGCGGCTGGCGGTGAGCACGTTCGAGAAGTTCACGAAGATTCCCTGCGCGGTCTCGGGGCGCAGGTAGTAGAGACCCGACTCGTCGTCGACGACGCCGAGGTAGGTCTTCACGAGACCCGAGAACGACTTGGGCTCGGTGTACTGACCCTTGGTGCCGCAGTTCGGGCAGGGGATGTCGGTGAGACCGTTCTCGGCCTTGCGGCCCTTGCGCGCCTCGAAGTCCTCGATGAGGGTGTCGGCACGGAAGCGCTTGTGGCAGTGGAGGCACTCGACCAGCGGGTCGGTGAAGGTGGCGACGTGGCCGGATGCCTCCCACACGCGCTTGGGCAGGATGATGCTCGAGTCCAGGCCGACCATGTCGCCGCGACCGCGCACGAACGTCTGCCACCACTGGCGGCGGATGTTCTCCTTGAGCTCCGTGCCGAGGGGGCCGTAGTCCCAGGCCGAGCGCGAACCGCCGTAGATCTCACCCGCTTGGAACACGAACCCGCGGTGGCGGGCGAGGGCGATGACCTTATCGAGGCGGGACTGTTCGGCCATGGTGGCTCCAATGGTCGGATGCGAGTGGGATGCGGCACGCGGATGCCGCGGCATCCCCATTCTATCTGCGGGTCTACGCGAGGTCGGAGCCTTCTGCCCCTCGTGCGCACAGGCCTCGAGGACTACCGTCTAACCATGAGTTCGACCGCCCAGACCCGCCCGCCCCGCGACGAGAACACCCGCTTCTTCGGGCAACCGTGGGCGCTCGTGCACGTGTTCGGCGTGGAGATGTGGGAGCGGTTCAGCTTCTACGGCATGCAGGGCATCCTGCTCATCTACCTGTACTACTCCGTGACCGAGGGAGGCCTCGGCATCCCGCAGGCGGTCGCCGGCGGAATCGTCGGCGCGTATGGCGGCTCGGTATACCTGTCGACCATCCTCGGCGCCTGGCTCGCTGATCGTCTCTTCGGCTCGGAGCGCGTGCTCTTCGTCAGCGCGATGGTCATCGTCGCCGGGCACCTCGCCCTCGCCCTGCTGCCGGGGTTGCTCGGCGTCGGGGTCGGCCTGATCCTGGTGGCGCTCGGCTCGGGCGGGCTCAAAGCCAACGCGACCTCGGTGGTCGGCACCCTCTACGCCCCGGAGGACGTGCGCCGGGATGCCGGCTTCTCGCTCTTCTACCTCGGCATCAACCTGGGCGCGTTCCTGGGGCCCATCCTCACCGGCATCCTGCAGTCGACCCTCGGGTTCCACTACGGATTCGGGTTGGCGGCGATCGGCATGACGCTGGGTCTCGTGCAGTACGCCTTCGGCCGCCGCGCCCTGCCCGACGAGGCGCGGCGCGTGCCGAACCCGCTGCCCGCGGCGCGCTATCCGATGGTGGCCGTCGTCGGCCTCGCCGCCGTCGCCGTCATCGTCGTGCTGGTGCTGCTCGGCGTCATCCGCGCCGACAACCTCGCGCCGATCGTGATCGGTGTGACCGTCGCCGCCGCGATCGCGTACTTCGCGGTGATCCTCTCGAGCCGCCGCATCGACGCCACCGAGCGCTCGCGCGTGTGGGGCTTCCTGCCGTTGTTCGTCACGAGCGTCGCCTTCTGGTCGCTCTACCAGCAGCAGTTCACGGTGCTCACGGTCTACTCCGACGAGCGTCTGAACCGCGACCTCTTCGGCTGGGAGATGCCGGTCTCGTGGGTGCAGTCCATCAACCCCGTCTTCATCATCATCCTGTCGGGCGTCTTCGCCGCGATCTGGACCCGCCTCGGCAAGCGCCAGCCGTCGACGCCGGCGAAGTTCGGCCTCAGCGCGATCATCATGGGAGTCGCTTTCCTGCTGTTCCTCCCGTTCGCGGGCGGCGGGCCGAACTCCACGCCGCTGCTGGCCATCGTCGGCATCCTGTTCGTGTTCACCGTCGCGGAGCTGCTGCTGTCGCCTGTCGGTCTGTCGGTGACGACGAAGCTCGCCCCGAAGGTCTTCCACACGCAGATGGTGGCGCTGTTCTTCCTCTCGGTCGCGCTCGGCACGGCGATCTCGGGCTGGCTCGTCGGGTTCTACAACCCCGACGACGAGGTTCCGTACTTCTCGATCCTGGGCGGCATCGCGATCCTCGTCGGCATCGGACTGCTGCTGTCGATCAAGCCGGTGCTGAAGCTCATGAAGGACGTGCGCTGACGCGCGGGCTTCCGGATGCCGGGCGCAGACGCCGTTCCGGATGTCGGATGCCGGTGACAGACTCGCCTGCATGGAACAACGCGTCAGCTTCATCACTCTCGCCGTGTCCGATCTCGCGCGCACCCGTGCCTTCTATGTCGACGGGCTCGGCTGGGAACCGATGTTCGCCGGCGACGACGTGCTGATGCTCCCGGTCGGCGAGAGGCTCATGCTGTCGCTGTGGTCGATCGAGGGCTTCACCGCCGAGATCGGCGAGGCCCCGGCATCCGGCGTCGCCCCGATCACGCTCTCCCACAACCTCGCCACCCC
The DNA here is from genome assembly GCF_044900755.1 of Microbacterium sp. NPDC087868. NCBI lineage: Bacteria > Bacillati > Actinomycetota > Actinomycetes > Micrococcales > Microbacteriaceae > Microbacterium > Microbacterium sp. NPDC087868. The sequence continues at coordinate 702,706 of NZ_JBJDNO010000002.1, read as the reverse complement.
GACCGAGGTCGATGCGGTCCTCGCCGAGGTCGCGCTGCTGGGCGTTCCGGTGAGTGCGGGGCGCGAGCGCGAATGGGGCGGGTACTCCGGGTACTTCTCCGACCCCGACGGCTTCCGGTGGGAGGTCGCGGTCAACCCCGGCGAGACGGGTGACTTCGTGCTGCCGCCGCTCTGAGATGCGGCACGACGGCCCTCGCCCCTCCCGGACGCCGATAGCCTGAGTCGGTGGGAGCGAACGACGACAAGGCCAGACGACGACTCTCACGGAACACCCCGCGGTGGGCGATCGTCGCGGTGCTCGCGTTCGCGGGCCTGTGCTCGTCGTTCATGTTCACCCTCGTGGTGCCGCTGCAGGCCGAGCTTCCGGCGCTGCTGAACTCTTCGCGTGAAGACACCACCTGGGTCGTCACGATCACGCTGCTCGTCGCCGCCGTCGCGACGCCGATCTCGGGCCGCCTCGGAGACATGTACGGCAAGCGCCGGGTGGCGATCGTGCTGCTCGCCCTGCTGATCGTCGGGTCGCTGATCGCCGCGCTGTCGGGCTCGATCGTCGGCGTGATCATCGGGCGCGGACTGCAGGGCGCGGTCACGGGTGTCGTCCCCCTGGGCATCGCGATCATGCGCGATGTGCTCCCTCCCGAACGCCTCGGCACCGCAGTCGCCCTCATGAGCGCGACGATGGGCGTGGGCGGTGCGCTCGGGATGCCGATCGCCGCCTACCTCGCGGTCAACGCCGACTGGCACGCCCTGTTCTGGCTCGCCGCCGCCCTCGGCGCCGTCGGGCTGCTCCTCATCTTCTTCGTCGTCCCCGAAGACGTGCTCCGCTCCCCCGGACGCCTCGACGTGCTCGGCGCGATCGGCCTCGCGATCGGCCTCACCGGCATCCTGCTCTTCGTGTCGCGCGGCGCGGAATGGGGCTGGACATCGCTCCCGACCCTCGCCTGCATCATCGGCGGCCTCGTCGTGCTGCTGGTCTGGGGCTGGTACCAGCTGCGCACGACCGAGCCCCTGCTCGACCTGCGCGTCGCCGCACGCCCCGCCGTGCTCTTCACGAACATCGCCGCGATCGGCATGGGCTTCGCGCTCTTCGCCTCGAACGTGACCTTCCCGCAGATGCTCGAGATGCCCGCCGGCACCGGCGCCGGCTTCGGCCTCGACATGATCTCGGCCTCGCTCGTGGTCATGCCGGCCGGTCTCGTGATGATGGTGATCTCGCCGCTGTCGGGCTGGCTCGAACGCACCGTCGGTCCCCGCCCGCTCTTCACGGTGGGTGCCGCGGCGATCGTGCTCGCCTACGTCTTCGTGCTGCTGTTGTCGAGCGAGGTGTGGCACATCCTCGTCGGCAACCTGCTCATCGGCGTCGGCATCGGATTCACCTTCGCCGCGATGCCGATGATCATCATGCGCTCGGTTCCGGCGAACGAGACCGGCGCCTCCAACGGCCTCAACGCGCTCTTCCGCTCGGTGGGCACGTCGAGCGCCTCGGCCGTCATGGGCGGGGTGCTCGCGGCGATGAGCATCGACGTCGACGGCGTCGCGGTGCCGACGCACGATGCGTTCCAGGTGTGCTTCTGGTTGGCGATCGCCGCCGGCATCGTGGCCCTCGTGCTGTCGCTCTTCATCCCGAAGCAGCGCGCCGCCGAACAGCATCCGTCGCTGCCCTGAGCGGGCTTCTGTCCGGGGGAGCCGGTCAGAGGGTGCGCGGATCGGGGTCGTCGGCGCGGGGCGGGCGCAGGCGGCTCGGGATCGGCCACGGCAGCTCGAACCGCTCGGTCGGCGGACGGGTGACGTCGCCGAAGTCGTCGACCTTCACCACGATGCGTCCCGGCACGCCGCCTCGATCGGGGGTCACTTCGACGATGCGCACCCGCAGCGGGCGCTCGGCTTCGCCGTCGAGCATCCACGGATCGGCGAGCCAGGCGATGCCCCGCTCTTCGAGGGCGGCCTCGGCGTCGAGCCAGTCGGTGGGAGCGGATGCCGGGCGCCCGAGCACATCGACGGCCAGCCAGTCGTCGCCCGCCGGGTGGATCCAGCCGAGCAGCTCGCCGTCGTCACGGCGGTGCGGGGTCCAGTCGGGTCGGGTCATCCGACGAGCCTAGCGAGGGGCCCTTCGCGGGGTCAGTGCGTGTACTCCATGAGTTCGACTCCGAGCACGCGGAACGCATCGTGGGCGCGCAACCGGTGGGTGATCGAGAGGTCGTCGAAGCAGACGATGAGCGAGTAGGCCACCCCTGCGCGGGGGCCGGCGAGCACGCCCGCCTCGGCGCGCACGCCGCGGTCGCGCCCGGTCTTATTGACGAAGAGGAGGCCGTGCGCGTCGTGGTCGTGCGCGAACGGATCGAGACCGGTGGATGCCGCGACCAGGCTGAGATCCTGGTTGAGGCTGAGCCACTCCGACACGCGGGCGCTGACCGCAGCGTCGACGACGGCAGAGTTCACGAGGGCCGAGAAGAGGCCCGCGAGCTCACGCGTGGAGCCGACGGCGACCTGCGGGGCGTCGTCGGGTCCGCGCTGGTCGCGGAACCGGTCGAGCACCGCGGTGCGCCGCAGCCCGAGCGCTTCGATGCGCTCGCGTACGCGGTCGTGGCCGACCTTGCGAAGCAGGGCGTTGACGGCGATCGGGTCTCCCGCGGTGGCGGCGAGCACGGCGAGGTCTTCGAGCGGCAATGCCGGGGCGTGCAGGTGCCGCCACAGCCCCGAGGACGAGACCTCGTCGACGCTCGATCGGTCGATGATCTCGAGCGGGTCGAGGGCACCGCTCTCGAAGCCGGCGGCGACCTCGATGAGGAGAGGCACGACACCGAGTCCGGCGACCGGCATGGTGACGTGGTCGTCGCCCGCGAGCACGTGCACGTGGCTGTCGAGATCGACGACGTGCACCGACACCTGGGCTCCGGAATCGACCAGATTCTCGAGGGCGCCGAGCGTCGCGGTGAAGGAGCGTCGGCCGACGGCTGTACGCCGAGGACTGCGCCTGCTGGGGCGCTGCGAGCGACGCAGCACCGCGTTCGAGCCGTCGACAGGCTCGGGAATCGAGGGTTGGGGGGAGCCCACGCGTGATCCTTACCGGGGGGATGGATGGCGGGATACCGAGGGGCTCGTCCCCCGCGGCAGGGCTATCGTAACCCCGCCGCGTGGGACGGCCTCACAGACTCCGGTGATTGGTCACCAGATCGTCACGCGTGCGTCTTCTGCGAGCCACAGAGCGTCGCCGGAGGTCACGTCGAACGCCTCGTAGAAGGCGTCGATGTTGCGCACGATCTGGTTGCAACGGAACTCGTTGGGCGAGTGCGGGTCGATCGTGAGCAGGCGCAGCGTCTCGGCATCGCGGCTCTTCTGCTGCCACACCTGCGCCCACGAGAGCAGCAGGCGCTGCACACCCGTGAGCCCGTCGATCACGGGTGCCTCGGCCCCGTTCAGCGAGAGCTCGTACGCCTTGAGCGCGATGCCGAGACCGCCGAGGTCGCCGATGTTCTCACCGATCGTGAGGGCGCCGTTGACGTGGTGCTCGGCGTCGAGCCCCTCGGGCACCAGCGCGTCGTACTGCGCGATGAGGGCCTTCGTGCGCTCTTCGAACGCCGAGCGGTCGGCATCCGTCCACCAGTCCTCGAGGCGACCGTCGCCGTCGTAACGGCTGCCCTGGTCGTCGAAGCCGTGGCCGATCTCGTGTCCGATCACGGCGCCGATGCCGCCGTAGTTGGCGGCCGCGTCGCGGGACGCGTCGAAGAACGGGTACTGCAGGATCGCGGCCGGGAACACGATCTCGTTCATCGACGGGTTGTAGTAGGCGTTGACCATCTGCGGGGGCATGTGCCACTCGGTGCGGTCGATGGGCTTGCCGACCTTATCGATGTTGCGATCGTGCTCGAAAGTCGAGGCCCGGCGCACGTTGCCGAAGAGGTCGTCGCGGTCGATCTCGAGGGTCGAGTAGTCGCGCCACACCTCGGGGTGCCCGATCTTCGGGGTGAAGGAGTCGAGCTTCGCGAGCGCACGCTCGCGCGTCTCGGCCGTCATCCACTCGAGCTCGGTGATGCTCTGCCGGTAGGCCTCGATGAGGTTCGCGACCAGCTCGTCCATCGCGGCCTTGGCCGTCGCCGGGTAGTGCCGCTCGACGTAGACCTTGCCGATCGCCTCGCCGAGGGCCCCTTCCGTGAGCGAGACGCCGCGCTTCCACCGCTCGCGGAGGGTGGGCACGCCGGTGAGCTGGGTGCCGTAGAAGGAGAAGTTCTCCTCGACCAGGTCGTCGGTGAGGTACGCCGCGGCGGCGTGCACGACCTTGGCGCGCAGCCACGCCTTCCAGTCGTCGAGGCGCTCGGCGACGAGCAGCGTGCCGAGGCCCTCGAAGAAGCTCGGCTGCGACACGACGACCTCATCGAAGGCACTCGGGTTCGACGGAGTGACCGCCTCGCGCCACGGCGTCAGGTCGACCCCGGCGAGCTCCTGCAGCTCACTCCAGGTCTTGAGGTTGTAGGTGGCGACCGCGTCGCGGCTGCGCACGTTGTCCCAGTGGTGGCCGGCGAGCTCGGTCTCGAGCGCGATCGCACGATCGGCGTTCGCCGCGGCATCCGTGATTCCCGCCAGCGCCAGCAGGCGCTCGAGGTGCGCGCGATACGCCGCACGCGTCTCGGCGAAGGTGTCGAGACGGAAGTAGCTCTCGTCGGGGAGCGACAGCCCGGCCTGCACCAGCACCGGCACGTAGCGCTCGGGGTTGCCGGGATCGCCGTCGACGTAGAGCCCGATCACGGCGGCGCGGCCGTCGCGGTCGTAGGCGCCGACGGTGCGCAGGAAGGAGGCGACATCGTCGATCGCGTCGATCTCGGCCAGGGTCTCGGCGAGGGGCGCCGTGCCGGCGGCGGCGATGCGCTCGGTGTCCATGAAGCTCGCGAAGAGGTCGCCGATCTTGCGCGCGAGGGTGCCGGGCTCGGCATCCTGCGACTCCTCGATGATGGCTCGAACGTCTTTCTCCGCCTGCTCGGCGAGCAGGTGGAACGACCCCCAGCGAGCCTTGTCGCCGGGGATCTCGGTGCGGTCGAGCCATGCGCCGTTGACGTGGCGATAGAGGTCGTCCTGCGGGCGGATGTCGGAGCTGAACTCGTCGAGGGCAAGGCCCGAAGGAAGCGCATCAGTCATACGCTCCACCCTAGGACGCACCCCCGACATCGTGTCCAGGGCAGGTGCGATTCCGTCACACCGCGTCAGCGTCTGCGCAGTCCGAATCGGCGTCGCCTCGGGGTCTCGGAGGCATTCGCCGCCGCAGCCGCCGCCCGCTCGGCACGGCGTTGCGCCCACGCCTCGACCTCGACCTCCACGTCGCGTGGCTCGGTGACGACGGGCGGTCCGCCCTGGAGCTGCCGACGCGCCTCGCGCACGCGACGGTTGAAGTCCTCGAGCACGGAGCGCACGTCGGCTTCGCGCCCGAGCAGATCGAGCTCGGCATCCAAGCCCCGATCCTCCGTGCGCAGCAGCAGCGCGGGCGGTCCGAGACCGGTGAGGTTCTCGGTCTCGATCTTCCGGCGGATCCACCAATCGGGATCGTGATGGTCGCCGAGCCCCTCGAGCGGCTTGCCGGCGCCCGGCAGATCGTCGAAGTCGCCGCGTCGGATGGCGACCTGGATCGCCGTCTCGATGAAGGCGGCGCGATCGACGGCCGCGGCGATGCCCGGCGCCGCGCCCTCCTCGTCGTCGATCTCCTGACCGTGGCGACGCGCCTGCTGCCGCGCCCGATAGCGTGCGGCCTCCTCACGGGGATCCGTCATGACGCTCCGATCTGCTGCATCCGATCTCTCCCAGCCTACGACCGGCATCCGCCCGGGTCGCGGGATCGTCGCGACCGCACGTTCGGGAGGAGATCTCCTGCAACGTAGGATGCTTCGGCGATAATGATCCTCCGTTCCGTGAGTTCTCCTCCGTCACTCGCGCGGATCGCCCCCGACCGGGCGTCACCATGTCGGCAGCGGCCAATAGGCTCGGAGGATGACCGCGCGCCGCTCCCTCAACCGAGAGATCCTGCGACTCGCCGTCCCCGCGCTCGGTGCGCTGATCGCCGAGCCGGCGTTCCTCATCGTCGACGCCGCTCTCATCGGCCACCTCGGCACGACGCCCCTCGCCGGCCTCGGCATCGCCGGCGCCGTGCTGCAGACGATCGTCGGCCTGATGGTGTTCCTCGCCTACTCCACGACGCCCGCCGTCGCCCGCCGTTTCGGGGCCGGACAGCCGGGAGAGGCCGTCAGCGTCGGCATCAACGGCATGTGGCTCGCGCTCGGACTCGGTGCGGTGCTCGCGGTGGTCGGCGCCGTGTCCTCCCCCTGGCTGGTGTCGCTCTTCGGCGCGAGCGAGGCGGTCTCCGCGCAGGCCAACGACTACCTCGTGATCTCGATGTGGGGCCTGCCGGCCATGCTCATCGTGTTCGCGGCCACGGGCCTGCTGCGCGGCCTGCAGAACACGATGACCCCGCTCTGGATCGCGGGTCTCGGCTTCGGCGCGAACGCGCTGCTCAACGTGCTCTTCATCTACGGACTCGGGTGGGGCATCGCCGGCTCCGCCGCGGGCACGGTCACGGCCCAGTGGGGCATGGTCGGCGCTTACGTACTGGTCGTGCGGCGGCTCGCCGCGAAGCACGACGCCTCGCTGCGGGCGCAGCGCGACGGTCTCACGAGCACCGCGAAGTCGGGCGGATGGCTGTTCCTGCGCACCGTGAGCCTGCGTGTCGCACTGCTCGCCACGGTCGCCGTCGCGACCGCGGTCGGCACCGACGAGCTGGCCGGTTGGCAGATCGTCTTCACGATCTTCTCGGCCGCCGCCTTCGCACTCGACGCGCTCGCCATCGCCGCACAGGCTCTGATCGGCAAGGAGCTCGGCGCCGGTGACGAGCGGCAGGTGCAACGCGTGCTCGGGAGGACGGTGGCGTGGGGTGCCTGGTTCGGGGTGGTCGTGGGCGGTGCGATCGCCGCGCTCTCGGGCGTGCTGGGGATCGTCTTCACGGGCGATGCCGAGATCGCCGCCCTCGTGCAGCCCGCGCTGCTCGTGCTCGCGGTCGCGCAGCCGATCGCCGGCGTCGTGTTCGTGCTCGACGGGGTGCTCATGGGCGCGAACGACGCCCGCTATCTCGCGCTCGCGGGCGGGCTCACCCTCGTACCGTTCCTGCCGACACTGTGGATCATCTCGGTACTCGGCGTCGATGGATCCGCAGGACTCATCTGGCTGTCCGTCGCCTTCTTCGGCGTCTATCTGCTCGCACGACTCGCCACGCTCGGCTGGCGCGTGCGCTCGGGCCGATGGATGACGGCCGGCGTCTAGTCCTGCACATCTGAGTCGTTCGACGCGTTGTCCACAGCTCGCGTTCCGCGCGAAATCTCACCCCGACCCGGCCTGGCAGTCCGAAGCTCCGCGATCGACAATGGAGGAATGCTGAGCATGAACGAACCGCAGGTCTGGGTGCTGATCGGCGTCTTCGCCGCGGCCATGTTCGGCATGATCACGATCGTGTCGACGCTGTTCATCCACGTGATGAAGACCGAGATCCGGAGCGTCCACAGCCGCATCGACGCACTCGACCGCGACGTCAGTGCCCTGTACCGGCACGTCCTCGGCATCGATCGCGACTGATTCCGCCATGACTGCGCGTGAGGGTCGGCGACGAGATCCGGGTCAGCGCTCGACTGGGGTGATCAGTCCGCGTACCGGCGGCACCACTCGTACATGATCACGGCCGCCGCGGCGCTCGCGTTGATCGAGCGCGTCGACCCGTACTGGGTGATCTCGATGTGGGCGGATGCCGCGGCGAGCGCCTCCGCCGACAACCCCGGACCTTCCTGACCGAAGAGCAGCACGCACCGTTCGGGCAATTCGGCCTTGTCGACCGGCACCGAACCCTCGACGTTGTCGACGGCGACGATCGGCATCCCCTCCGCTGCCGCCCACGCCGCGAACGTCTCGATGTCTTCGTGGTGCACGACGTGCTGATAGCGGTCGGTGACCATGGCGCCGCGCTTGTTCCACCGGCGGCGTCCGATGATGTGCACGGTGTCGGCGAGGAACGCGTTGGCGCTGCGCACGATCGATCCGATGTTCATGTCGTGCTGCCAGTTCTCGACGGCGACGTGGAACGGATGCCGATGCGTGTCGAGTTCGGCGACGATCGCCTCCATCCGCCAGTACCGGTAGCGGTCGATGACGTTGCGGGTGTCGCCGTGCTCGAGGAGCTCGGGGTCGTACTCCTCACCGGTCGGCCACTCAGAAGCCCCTCCGGGCCAGGGCCCGACGCCGTGGGTGGTGCGCTCCGGCGTCTGCTCTTCCATCCCGTCAGGCTATCCGTCGTCGGACCCGAAACAGATTTCGGTGCGCCTAAATATCCGCTAGGGTTTCGGTGTGCCTAAAAATTCCTCGCTGATCGACGCCCCGGCCACCCGCACCGCGCCTCCGCGCAGCCTCTGGTTGCTCGGCCCCGCGCTCGTCGCCGGTGTCGCCTATCTCGACCCGGGCAACGTTGCCAGCAACATGACCGCGGGCGCCCAGTACGGCTACCTGCTCGTCTGGGTCGTGGTCGCGGGAAACGTGATGGCCTGGTTGATCCAGTACCTGTCGGCCAAGCTCGGCGTCGTGACCGGCCAGAGCCTGCCCGAGGTGCTCGGGTCCCGCCTGCGCAACCGCTGGGCCCGGCGCTCCTACTGGTTGCAGGCCGAGCTCGTCGCGATGGCGACCGACCTCGCCGAGATCATCGGCGGCGCGGTCGCCCTCAACCTCCTCTTCAACGTGCCGCTGCTGCTCGGCGGGTTCATCACCGGCGCGGTCTCGATGATCCTGCTCACGGTGCAGAACCGCCGGGGCGCACGTCCCTTCGAGTTCGTGATCATCGCGCTCATGGCGATCATCACGATCGGCTTCGTCGCGGGTGTCTTCGTCGCACCGCCGGACCCGGCGGGTGTCGTCGGCGGCCTCGTCCCCCGCTTCGAGGGAACCGGATCGGTGCTGCTCGCGGCATCCATCCTGGGCGCCACGATCATGCCGCACGCCATCTACGCGCACTCCGCCCTGAGTCGCGACCGGTTCGGCGCCAATCCCCGTCTGGCACCCGCGGATGCCGCGACCGAGGCCGCGCGCACCGAGCCCTCGCGCATCCGCCGCCTGCTCACCGCCACCCGCTGGGACGTCACGATCGCGATGATCATCGCGGGCTCGGTGAACCTCGGCATCCTGCTGCTGGCCGCGGCGAACCTCGCGGGCGTGCCGGGCACCGACTCTCTCGAAGGTGCGCATGCCGCCCTGGCCGCGGGTCTCGGTCCGGTCGTCGCCACGTTCTTCGCCGTCGGCCTGCTCGCCTCCGGTCTCGCCTCGACATCCGTCGGCGCCTACGCCGGAGCGGAGATCATGCACGGTCTGCTGCACGTACGCATCCCGCTGCTCGCGCGCCGACTGATCACGCTGATCCCCGCTCTCGTGATCCTGGGACTCAACGTCGATCCGACACTCGCGCTGGTGCTCAGCCAGGTGGTGCTGTCATTCGGCATCCCGTTCGCGCTCATCCCCCTGGTGGCGCTCACGGCGCAGAAGCGCACGCTGGGAGTGTGGGCGAACCGCGCCTGGACCACCGTCGCCGGGGTCGTCGCCTCGGTGCTGCTGATCGCGCTGAACGCCGCCCTGCTCTGGCTGGTGCTCACGGGGGCCTGAACCGCAGGCGCCCGGGGCGCGGATAGGCTCGATGTCATGTCTGCCGACACCGCCCGCCGCAACGTCCGTCTCCTCAGTTGGATCGGACTCGCGACCGGACTGCTCGGGGGCGTGCTGGTCGCCTTCCCGACCGTCATCGGCCTGGCCAGCCCGTGGGTGCAGCTCGCTCTCGGCATCGCGACGCTGGTGCTGGCGTTCCGCGCCCGCAAGATCGGCATCGCCGAGGTGCCCGACTACGACGGGCGCTTGTCGCTGGCCGGGGCGATCCTCGGATTCCTCGTGATCTTCTTCGCCGGTCAGGCCGCGTTCGGCATCCTGGTCGCCGTCGCGAACTGACCCCCGCGCCGAAGGGCGCGTGCTGACGAGACCGCTGACATCGCCTCCGCCTGATTCGGGGGATCAAGACGTCAATGGAGTGAGCATTCAATGCTGCGATACCGCGGCAGATCAGCTCGCCTCACCACGTCGCTTCGTCGCGCCAACCGATGGAATCGGTTCCGTTCGCTGCGCATGAGCCAGAAAGAGATCCACATGAGTCACGCCGCAGAACGCCGAGAGCGATCGCACGCCACCGGTGTCGGGGCCATCATCAGCATCGCTGTCACGGTGCTCGCATCCGCCACGACCACAGCACCGGCGAACGCCACGGATATCGCGGGAGTCACCGACATCGAGATCATGAGCGACGCTCCGTACCTCACCGGGGCCGACTATCAGATCAGCGCGAACTGGGTCCTCCCTGCCGAGGCGTCACCTGGTGACGCTTTCACCCTCGAGCTCCCTGACGCCCTCGCCGCCGATGACGCGATGTTCGACCTGCACGATGCCGACGGCCAGGCGATCAGCAGATGCACCGTCACCAACTCCGAACTCACGTGCGTCGTCGGCCAACTCACCACTGCCTGGGGCGGCGCCACCGGGACACTCTCGTTCACCGCCCGGTTCCTCGAAGCATCGACCGCCGAATCGATCCAGTTCGGCACCGGTGACGGATCGATCAGCGCTCTCGTCCCAGGCGGCGTCCATGACCCCGCGAACGACACACTTCCGCCAGCCGACCGCACTTCTGTACCGAGTGCCGTCACGACGAACGACCAGGCAGAACGTGCGGGCGAATCGTTCACGGTGACGACCAACGTCACCGGGCGAGGAAAGGAACGCGCCGCGACAGTCGACTTCGTCCTCTCCTACACGTATGTCTTCGACTTCCAGACCTTCGACGGCAGCGTCGTGATCAGAGACGGCGCGACCGGAGGCATCGACGGGGTACCCGAGGGCGCCGCCGTCACACTCCGCGAGTATCTCCCCACGACCGTGGGCCTGAACTTCGGCACTCCCGTCTTCGCTGGTCCCGGCGTCACGAGCAACGACGACGGCAGCGCCTCGTTCACCGCCAGCGGCAGCACCACCGCGATCAGCGTCGACATTCCCGCGATCCTGATGGGACGCTACGGATTCGAGCTGGACGCCACAGGCAGCGGGGCCGATCTCGCCGCCGGCACCGCGTACACCGTGACCGCGAGCACCACCTTCGACGGCGAACCCGAAAATCATACTTTCACCATGTACCCCGCCTTCGGTTCGTTCTTCTACACGCAGGAGTACCCGGAAGGAACCGTCGTCACCCTCACCGTGAACTCACCCGCCATCGACGGCGCGACCTCCGGCATCCCGAGGTTCACAGGACCCAGCATCGTCGATCACGGCGATGGCACGGCGACATACACAGTCACATCCAACGCGGATTCCATCGTCGCCATCATTCCCGTGACGGCGGTTCCCCCCACCCCGCCAGCAACTCCGGCACCGGCACCGACGCCGACCCCCACAGCCGGTTCCCCGGTCGTTGGCCATGCGAACAGGACCACGCTTGCACAGACCGGCTCAGACTCCGCTCCTCTCATCGCCGCCGCAGTGGCGTTGCTCCTCGCGGGTGGTTTCGTTCTCCTCGCCCGCCGACGACGCACTACGGTCTGAGCGTATGGAGCCGCGCATCGGCACGGTGGTGCGCGGCTCCGAGGTCACGAACTGACCCCGGCCCGGGCCGCAGGGGTGGCCTCACCTAAACTGGTGCGGTGGCATCCCCGGCAGCAGACGACTACCTGAAGACGGTGTACGCGCACACCGAGTGGCAGGACGCCCCGATCACCCCGTCGGTGCTCGCCGGCAAGCTCGGCATCGCCCCCTCGTCGGTCACCGAGATGGTGAAGAAGCTGGCCGCGGCCGGCCTCGTCTCGCACGTGCCCTACGGCGCGGTGCGCCTGACGGATGCCGGAACCCGCCGCGCACTCGCGATGGTGCGCCGCCACCGGCTGATCGAGACGTGGCTCGTGCAGGAGTTCGGCTACGGCTGGCACGAGGTGCACGACGAGGCCGAGGTGCTGGAGCACACCATCAGCGACCGCCTGCTCGAGGGCATCGACGCCCGCCTCGGGCGCCCGCGTTTCGACCCGCACGGCGATGCGATCCCGGATGCCGACGGCCACGTCGAGCGCGTGCCGTTCGTGCTGCTGGCGGATGCTCCGACCGGTCACACCGGCACGGTGCTGCGCGTCGACGACCGCGACCCTGAGCTGCTGCGCGCCCTCGAATCACTCGGCCTCGACGTGTCGTCGACCGTGCGGGTGACGGCATCCGGCGTCGAGATCGACGGCGCCGAAGTGGAGCTGCCCGAGGGTGCGGCCGAGGTGGTCTGGCTCGGGGCGTAGGGCGCATACGTAGTTTCCACATGCTTTCGTTCGCCGAACGGAAGAGGTCTCCGAACTCGATATCGTGAATCGGTTTGAGGATCTGGGGGGATTCCGTGGCAGAAGACGTCAGCGTCACCTACTCCGTGCTGTACACGCAGCGCTTGGCACTCGAGGTGGCAGCGCGAGATGTGGCGGATGCCATGGACTCCGCGCACAGCACCGACACCGGCGTGCAGGCACCGGTCGGGCGCACCTCACTGCGCGAGATGCTCGAAGGCGCGCTCGGCGAGACGCGGGCACACGTCGAACTCGGCGAACACGACGTACAGGTGGTGATGGGCCGCATCCGGGATATCGAGACCCAGACCGAGGAACTCGATATCCGACTCGGAGCCGGCTGGGAGGACCTCCCGCTGTGACCACCTCGCCCCGCGGCTACCCGTTCGAGACGATCGCCTACGACGTCGGACAGATGAATACCCTCCATGAGCGCCTGACCACCGCGAAGGAATCGGTCGAGCAGATGCAGCTCGTGCTGAACAACCTCACCGACCACCTCGAAGGATCGGGCGCCGCCATCGACCGTGTACGGAGCAGCGCCGGCGATGTGTCCGCGGCCCTCAAGAGTCCGAGCGACCGCATCGAGCGCCTGTCGGGCATCGTGCTTCGGTACGGCATGGCCGTCGAAGCTCACGGCGGGAAAGCGAATCAGCTGATGGCCGATGTCACGGCGGCGCAGACCTCGCTCGACACCGCGCATACCGAGGTCGTTCTCGCGGAGACCGAGTTGAGTACCTGGGCGCGAAGCGACGACTATCGTTCGTGGAGCGCGGGCGAGGAGACCGAGACCTCACCCTCCACCTTGCTCTCCCGTGATGACCGCTTTCGCGAAGCCGTCACGACGGCCCAAGGTACGCGCGATCGCGCTGCCGAAGACCTCGCGGATGCCTGGACGGCGTGGGAGAAGGAATTCGAGGCCTGGGACGACGCGTACGCGCGCGCCGTCGCCTCGCTCGCCCGCGTCGACAGCGGGTACGTCAGTACCGCGGACGCCCCTCCGCTGGCGGCCTTGGCGGATGCCGACAGCCCGGAAGAGGTCGCTGCCATCTGGGACGCGATGACCGAGGCGGAGCGTGCTCGGATCGCAGCGTCCTACCCGGAGTTCATCGGGAACCTGGAGGGGATTCCGTACGAGTACCGGATCGCCGCCAACGTCGCCGTGCTCGAAGAGGCGAGTAAGACGTCGTGGGGCGAGCCTCGGGATGGGGAGATCGCCAAACTACTCGCGGAGTTGCGGAAAGGCGGGCTCCCGGTCTCCCTGAACCTCTTCGATAAGAACCAAGCAACTGCGGCAATGCTCTACGTCGATGGGTTCGAGTACGATCCTGCTCAAACAGTGGACCCGATGGACGGGGTGACGAATGTGACGGTCCTGCTCGGCGGGATGCTCACTGAACTGAGTCACGTGGGTGACTGGGGAGAAACCGCGAGCAACGTGAACAAAGGTGTCGCCCGAGACGGTGGGCGCGGAGCAACGATCGTGTGGTTCGGGTACGACACGCCTAACTATGGAACGGTGGGAAGCATGGATCAGGCCGTCACGGGAGCCGAGTCGTTCACCACCTTCTTACGTGGACTTGAATACGAAGCACCGCGGGATGCCGTCACCACCGTGATCGGGCACTCATATGGCAGCACGACCGCCTTCCTTGCCGTCGGGAGTGCCGACGACAACCTTGGAGTCGACAACCTGATCGCCGTGGGATCTGCCGGGCTGGCCGATCGGGCGTTGGGAGACGACCCGCACGCGCGCGTCGATTACTCCGGGACTCGGATATACGCTTCGACCTCCCCCGAAGACAATTGGGCGCGCAAAGGACGTTGGGCCCCCGACGGCATCAATGTGACCAGATGGGGGACCCACGCCATCGATCCAGGCAGCATCGACAACGCTGTCTCGTTCGATTCGAACGGCGGCTACGGGCCGAACCTCGATGGTTCGCAGCCGACGCCTGATCATCACGATGGCTCCCCACTGCTTCAAACTCCGGGTCATGGCACCCATGACGAGGGGGACTGGTCGATCGGAACGACTGGCCACCCGGGTGGATACCTCCAGGACGGGTCAGAGTCGTTCGCGAACATCATCGAGATCATCAACACTGGTGACCCGCTCACGACGCCCGGAGGTTATGGCAGCGACGACTGGTGGCTCTGGTGATTTCGACCACTCCTCGGCCCCAACGTCGACCACGGCTTCTCACCGGCATCGCCCTCACACTGACGGGACTCATCCTCATGACTTCGTGCCAATCTTCCGAACCCGCCCCGACCGGTGATGATCTGTTCGCGGATGCGGAGAGGACGTACATCGAGTACCGCACCCTCGTCAACGGCGTCCAATCCGTCCTCTCGTCGGGCCCGTGGATCGTTGGCCAGCTCGGCGAGTACGGCATGCAACCCAGTCATTGCGACAACGACACCGGCTATCAGTTCAGCCTCGGACGCCTCCTGCGCCTCGACGTCGCCGACAGGAACAGCAACGCCGACGCCATCGAGCAGCACCTCCTCGATATCGGTATGACACCCGGACGCCGCACGCTGGGCGAGGGAGCGAAGTCCCTCATCCAGATCGAAGCACGCGACGAACAAGGGCTCGAACAACTCCTCATCGAATTCGGTTCCAACGGCACCGCCGTCGTCTCCGCCACCACCACCTGCCGCCCCGGCGACGCAGGGGAACTCGGCGATCTCCTCTTCGGCGACGTCTACTTCCTCGGTGACTACCTCCCGATCGACACCGAATCCCCCACAGACCCCCTGTTCTTCGGCATCACCCCCGGCGACCCGCAGTTCGTCCGCGACCCCACTCCCACGCCAACACCGTGAACGCCGCTCGACGAACTCGCGGCGGTGCCCTGACAATGGCAGGAATTCAGGTCCTCACCGGCATCCTCCTCATGACTTCGTGCCAGTCTTCCGGACCCGGAGCGACTGGCGATGCGTTGTACGCGGAGGCCGAGCAGACTTACTTCGACTATCGAGGCTTGGTGAACGAGCTTCAGCTCGCTCTTCACGACGGCCCGTGGGAGATCGGCCAACTGGGCTCGTACGGCATGCAGCCGCTGCGTTGCGACGACGGAAACGGCTACTACTTCAGCTTGCACCGAAACGTGATCTCGGACGGGGACAAGCGTGAGTACTACGCAGACCTCGCGGAACAGTTTCTCGCCGAGCAGGGATTCTCCCCCGCCCGTGGAACGCTGGGGGCAGACGACCACGACGGCCAACTGATCCAAGTCGTTGTCCGCGACAAGGGTGACTTCGCGCTACTACTCGTCGAGTTCCGCAAGAATGGCAACATCGGAATAAGCGCCGACACCCGCTGCCGCCCGGGCGATTCGTTTGAGCTGGGGGACATGCTCTTCGGCGGTGAAAACCTCGGCCAGGGATATCTGCCGATCGATACCGAGTCCCCGACCGACCCCCTGTTCTTCGGCATCACCCCCGGCGAACCCCAATTCGTCCGCGAAACCCCGTCGCCGACACCTGCTCCCTGACCCGTGCGTAAGATACATCGCAACCGCGTCGTTCCTACGGCGAGTGCCCTCGCTCTCACGAGCACTCTGCTGCTGACCGGATGCACGGTGAGCGAACCCGCCCCGAGCGGGCAAGCACTGTTCGACGACGCCGAGGCGAACTATCTTCGCTATCGCGGATTCGTGAACGATCTCCAGTCGACACTTTCGACCGATGGATGGACGATCGGACAGATCGGCGTCTACGGCATGCAGCCGGTCGAATGTGACGCGCATCAGTATCGATTCGACCTCAACCGCAGCATCGCCCTCGACGGCACGCAGCGCGAGGAATATGCAGACACGGTCGAATCCTTCTTCACCGACCACGACATGTCCCCGCGACGCAGCGTCCTCGGCGGAGATGACCAAGAGGGCCAACTGATCCAAGTGACCGTACGCGACCAAGGAGACTTCTCGCTTCTCCTCGTCGAAATCCGCAGAGACGGCCAGCTCCGGATCGCCGCAGAAACCACCTGCTGGCCGGGCGACCGCGACGAACTCAGCCGCCTGATCTTCCACGGCGAACGGCTCGGCGAGGGTTACCTCCCGATCGACACCGAATCCCCCACCGACCCCCTGTTCTTCGGCATCACCCCCGGCGACCCTCAGTTCGTCCGTGAGCCCTCCCCCGCACCAACGCCGTGAACGCCGGTCGACGGACTCGCGGCGGGCCCCTGCCCATGGCAGGAATCCAGGCCCTCACCGGCATCCTCCTCTTGACCTCGTGCACTTCTCCCGCCCTCGCACCGGCCGGTGATGACCTGATCGCGGATGCGGAGAAGACGTACATCGAGTACCGAACGCTCGTCAACGGCGTCCAGTCCGTGCTCTCGTCGGGCCCGTGGATCGTGGGGCAGCTCGGCAAGTACGGCATGCAGCCCAGTCGCTGCGACAACGACACCGGCTACCAGTTCAGCCTCGGCCGCCTCCTGCGCCTCGATGTCGCCGACCGCGACAGCAACGCCGACGCGATCGAGCAGCACCTCCTCGACATCGGCATGACACCCGGACGCCGCACGCTGGGCGACGGAGCGAAGTCCCTCATCCAGATCGAAGCACGCGACCAACAAGGACTCGAACAACTCCTCATCGAATTCGGCTCCAACGGCACCGCCGTCGTCTCCGCCACCACCACCTGCCGCCCCGGCGACGCCTACGAGCTATCCAACCTCCTCTTCGGTGGGGTGTATCTCAGTGAGGGCTACCTCCCGATCGACACCGAATCCCCCACCGACCCCCTGTTCTTCGGCATCACCCCCGGCGACCCCCAGTTCGCCCGTAAGCCATCCCCCACTCCGACCCCCTGAGCGCTCGAGACCCCGGCGCAACACGCTCAGGCGCGCGCAACCCGCTGGCTCTAGGCTGAGCACATGGGACAACACCGCGACGACATCGAATGCTGGCTGACCGACATGGACGGTGTTCTCGTGCACGAGAACACGGCCATCCCCGGCGCGTCCGAGATGCTCGCCGGGTGGGAGCAGAACGAGATCCCCTACCTCGTGCTCACGAACAACTCGATCTTCACCGCGCGCGACCTCTCTGCCCGTCTGCGCGCGAGCGGCCTGGTGGTTCCCGAGGAGCGCATCTGGACCTCGGCGCTCGCGACGGCCGACTTCCTCGCCCAGCAGCTGCCCGGCGGTTCGGCGTTCGTGATCGGCGAGGCCGGCATCCTCACCGCCCTGCACGAGGCCGGGTTCATCATGACCGAGACGAACCCCGACTTCGTCGTCGTCGGCGAGACCCGCAACTACTCCTTCGAGGCGATCACCAAGGCGATCCGCCACATCATCAACGGCTCGCGCTTCATCGTCACCAACCCCGACGCGACCGGCCCTAGCGCCGACGGCGTGCTTCCCGCGACCGGGGCGATCGCGGCGCTGATCACCAAGGCCACCGGCAAGGAGCCCTACGTGGTCGGCAAGCCGAACCCGATGATGTTCCGCTCGGCGCTCAACAAGATCGGCGCGCACTCGAAGAAGACCGGCATGATCGGCGACCGCATGGACACCGACATCGTCGCCGGCATCGAGGCGGGCCTGCACACGGTGCTCGTGCTCACCGGCATCAGCGACCAGGCCGAGATCGAGAAGTACCCGTTCCGTCCCGACGAGATCGTCGACTCGGTCGCCGACCTGCTGCCCACGGTCACCTCGTCGATCCCGACGCTCGACGAGGACTGACATGGGTGTTCTCGACGACGGCGAGCGCCTCACCGCGGCGGATTCTGCGGCCTGGCGCTCCTGGCTCGAGGACAACCACGAACGGGCCGCCGGCGTCTGGCTGCTGAGCGTGCGCGGCGGTTCCGGCGACGGCCTCGGCTACGAAGACGCCGTGCGGCACGCGCTCTGCTTCGGCTGGATCGACGGACCGGTGCGCACCTTCGACGGCGTGAACGCGCAGTGGTTCTCGCCGCGCCGCCCCGGCAGCGGCTGGGCCGCGACCAACAAGGCCCGCCTCATCGAACTCGAGGCCGCGGGACTGCTCGCCCCCGCCGGCATCCGCGTGCTCGAGACCGCCAAGGCCAACGGCTCGTGGACCCTGCTCGACGGCCCCGAGGCCGGTGTCGAGCCACCCGAACTGACCGCCGCGCTCGACGCCGTACCCGCCGCACGCGCGAACTGGGACGCGTTCCCGAAGTCGGTGAAGAAGTTCGGGCTCACGCACATCGCGATGGCCAAGCGCGCCGAGACGCGCGACGCACGCATCGCCAAGATCGTGGCGGATGCCGCGGAGGGGAAGCGACCGTGAACCAGAGCGACATGCTCTTCCTGGTGCTGATCGTGATCGGGCTCAGCTCGCTCACCCTGATCATCGTGCAGTTCGTGCGATCGCGGCGACGCGGCGGGGGCGACTCCGACGAGCGCGGCGGCAACTGGTGGGAAGGACCCTGGGACGAAGACCAGCGGCGCTAGCCGGCGCTCGCCCGCTAGCCCTCCGTCGTCAGCGTCAGACTCGTCACCGCGTCGACCGGCTCCGGCATCCGCAGCGGCCCCTCGCCCGGAGTGATCGTGCCGAGGATGCGCGGCGCCCGGGCCCCCGTGCCACCCGGCACGATCGCGGCGACGCCGTGCATCGTGCACCAGCCGATCAGCGCGAAGAGGATGGCCTCCTTGCTGTCGACCGAGGCTCCCAGCTCGTCGGCGAGCACCACGTCGACGCCGGGCAGGGCGGAGCGCAGGCCGTCGAGGATCACCGGGTTGTGGCATCCGCCGCCCGACACGGCGAGGAAGCGGATGCCGGCGGCCGCGACGTCCTGCGCGACGGTGCGCACGGTGAGTTCGGTGAGCGTGCGCACGAGGTCGGCATCGCTGATCTCGCGCTCGGCGACGTGCGCCCGCACGTAGTCGAGGTGGAAGTGCTCCTTGCCGGTGCTCTTCGGCGCCGACAGCGCGTAGTACGGCTCGGCGAGGAGGTCGGCGAGCAGCGCCTCGTCGATCGTGCCGGCGCGGGCGATCGCGGCATCCTCGTCGTAGCCCTTGTCGTTGAGCCCGCGATCGACCACGACGGCGTCGACGAGCGCGTTGGCGGGGCCGATGTCGTAGGCCGAGACACGGCCGTCGGCGACGACCGTCATGTTCGCGATGCCGCCGAGGTTGAGGGCCGCGGCGACCTCACCCCGGCCGCGCAGCAGCAACTCGTCGAGGAACGACACGAGCGGAGCACCGTGCCCGCCCGCGGTGATGTCGCGGATGCGCACGTCCGACACGACCGGCGCACCGACGGCCTCGGCGATCCAGGCCGGCTGGCCGATCTGCAGGGTGCCACGGGCGTGATCGCCCTCGACCCAGTGGTAGACGGTCTGGCCATGGGTGCAGACGGCATCCACTCCCCCGACGGATGCCGCAGCCGAGGCGGCGACGTCGGCGAAGGCCTGGCCGATGAGGGTGTCGAGCTCGCACACCTCGGCGAGCGTCGTCTGCGCCGGAGGGAGGGCGGCGACGAGGCGGGCGCGGAGGTCGGCAGCGTACGGCACGCTGTCCTCGTGGAGCACGGTGCCACGCAGGGCGCCGTCGTGCTCGGCGAAGTCGACCACCACCACGTCGATCCCGTCGTGGGAGGTACCCGAGAGCAGTCCGAGTACGCGCATGCGTGCCCCTTTCGTCGTCTTGCTACGAGGGTACGCGGAATTTGTTAGGAGTGCGTACGGATGCCGCTCGCGCGTCGAGACACCGCAGTCGTCGCGAGACATCACGGCGCACGTGGTGTCTCGCGACGAATGTGGTGTCTCGGGTGGGCGCGCGTGCGAACGCCCCGATCGCTGACCGGCTCGGAAGCTAGCGCAGCACGAGCGCCGCGGCGCCGATCAGCGGCCCTTCGTCGCCCAGCCCCGAGCGCACGACGCGCGCGCGACGGGAGTACTCGTGCACGGCGCTCGCGGTGAGCGCCTCCTGCACCAGCTCGATGTAATCGTCGGAGACGCGCGAGAAGCCGCCGCCGATCGCGACCATGTCGAGGTCGACGAGCGTCGCGGCATCCGCCAGTGCCTCACCGACGGCCTTCGCCGAGCGCTCGATCGCGGCACGCGCGATCGCGTCTCCGGCGGCCGAGTCGCGCGCGAGATCCTCGCCGGTCGAACCGACCCATCCCTGCTGCTGCGCCCAGGTGACGCTCGCGGGTCCCGACGCGATCTCCTCGAGCGTCAGCCCGCCCTCCCGGCGGATCTGCCCGAGGTGCCCTGCGTTACCCGAGGCTCCCGGGATGTACGCGCCGTTCACGACGAAGCCTCCGCCGACACCGGTCGAGACGACGATCGAGAGCGAGGCCCGGGCATCCTGCGTCGCACCGCGCCACGATTCGGCGAGCGCGAGCGCGCCGCCGTCGTGACCGAGCACGGTCGGCACATCGCGACCGAGCACGGCGGATGCTTCGCGCCGAACCGCGGCGGCGAGACCGTAGCCGCGCGCCGAGGGCATGTTCACGGGCACGATCGTGCCGCTCGGGCGGTCGACGGGGCCGGCGCTTCCCGCACCCGCGCCGACGAGCTCGGCATCGGCGGGGAGAGCGGCGAGGGCGTGCTGCACGATCGCGGCCACCGCGGCGTCGAACGATTCCGGCGTCGCCTCGCGTCCGGTCGCCTGGCGGCTGCGGGAGCCGTCGACGAGCGTGCCGCCCTCGGAGACGAGGGCGGCCTCCATCTTCGTGCCGCCGACGTCGACGGCGAGGGCGTAGCGGGTCACTGGGGGTCGAGTCCGAGGTCGTCGAGGTCGAAGGCGGCGCGCCATTCGAGACCCTCGGCCTCGATGGCGGCCTGGGCTCCGGTCTTGCGGTCGACGATCACGGCGACGGCGACGACCTCGGCACCCTCCTTGCGGAGCGCTTCGACCGCCTTGAGTGCCGACTGGCCGGTGGTCGAGGTGTCTTCGAGCACGACGACGCGCTTGCCCGCGACATCCGCTCCCTCGATCTGACGACCGCGGCCGTGGTCCTTGGGCTCCTTACGCACGACGAACGCGTCGACAGGACGCTCGGCCGCGACGGAGGCGTGCAGCACCGAGTTCGCGATCGGGTCGGCGCCGAGCGTGAGCCCGCCGACGGCGACCACGTCGAGGTCGGCGATCAGGTCGAGCATGATGCGGCCGATGGCGGGGGCGGCGCGATGATCGAGCGTGAGCTTGCGCATGTCGACGTAGTAGGTCGCCTTCTTGCCACTGGAGAGGGTGAAGTCGCCGTGGAACACCGCCTCGTCCGTGATGAGGGCGAGGAGGTTCTGGCGGTCTGCGTCGAGTGCGGTCACGGCATCCAGTGTAGGAGAGTCGCGCTCTGACTGCGCTGTCAGATGTCGTCGGGGCGTCATCTGCGTGTCGCGGGCCGCAGATCGCGTGTCCGAGGCCGCAACTAGGCTGGACGCATGCGCTTGGCCACCTGGAACGTCAACTCCATCCGTACCCGTGTCGCCCGCACCGTCGAATTCGCCGTTCGCGAAGACATCGACGTGCTCGCGATGCAGGAGATCAAGTGCAAACCCGAGCAGTTCCCCTACGGGCCGTTCGAAGAGGCCGGCTACCAGGTCGAGGTGCACGGCCTCAACCAGTGGAACGGCGTCGCGATCGCGAGCCGCCTGCCGATGAGCGACGTGCGCACCGGGTTCGACGGCATGCCCGGCTTCGCGAAGGGTCACGAGGGTCCGGATGCCCCGCTCGAGGCGCGCGCGCTGGGCGTGATGGTCGACGGCGTACGGGTGTGGAGTCTCTACGTGCCCAACGGCCGCTCGCTCGACGACCCGCACTACGCCTACAAGCTGCACTGGCTCGAGGCGCTGAAGAACTCGACCGCGGCCGAGCTCGCGGCGAACCCCGCCCTGCCGCTCGCGCTGGTCGGCGACTTCAACATCATCCCGTTCGACACCGACAACGGAGACCCCGACATCGTCGAGGGCGTCTCCACCCACGTCTCGCCCGCCGAGCGCGCCGCGTTCTTCGCGATGGCGGATGCCGGGCTCACCGACGTCGTGCGCCCGATCCTCCCCGAGGGCTACACCTACTGGGACTACCAGCGCCTCAAGTTTCCTCGCAACGAGGGCATCCGCATCGACTTCATCCTCGGCTCCCGCACGCTCGCCGACGCGGTCACGGGTGCCTCGATCCATCGGGACGAGCGCAAGGGCGAGCAGCCCAGCGACCACGTGCCGGTCGTCGCCGACATCGACCTCGGGGGCGCGGACGACGACGACGACCTGCCGATGATCTTCTCGTGACGCTCCACCCATGACGCTCCGGCTGATCGCCACCGATCTCGACGGCACCCTGCTCGACCCGACCTCGTCGGTCACGCCCCGCACGCGGGCGGCTCTCGACGCGGCGCGGGCCCGCGGCATCCACGTCGTTCCGGTCACGGCGCGCCAGCCGATCGGCCTGCGTGCGATCGCCGGCGACGCCGACTTCCGCGAGTGGGCGCTCTGCAGCAACGGCGCCTACGCCACGCACCTGACCGACGGGCGGATGCTGTTCGCCGAAGAGCTCCCGGCCGAGACCATCCGCACGCTGGCCGAGGCGCTGCGCGCGAGCGTGCCCGGGCTGCTGTTCGCGAGTGTGCGCGAGGGCGGCGAGACCTTCGTCGCCCAGGAGGGGTACGCGGCGATCGCCGATCTCTCCGACCACAAGCGCGACCCGAAGACCATGGGCGGGGTGCCGCTCGACCAGGTGCTCGACGCCCCGAGTCTCAAGCTCGTGATCCGGCATCCGGAGCTCGCGCCGTCGGTCCTGTTCGACGCGCTGACCTCGCTGGGCCTCACCGGGTTCGAGGCGACGCTGTCGGGTGCACCGTTCGTCGAGGTGATGGCCGAGGGGGTCACCAAGGCCACCGGTCTCGCCCGTCTCTGCGCCCACCTCGGCGTCGACCGCGCCGACGTGATGGCTTTCGGCGATGCGCTCAACGACGTCGAGATGCTGCGCTGGGCCGGGCACGGCGTCGCGATGGCCGGCGCGGATGCCGTCGTGCAGGATGCCGCCGACGAGATCGGTGCCTCGAACGATGATGACGGGGTTGCGCGGGTGGTGGAGCGGGTGCTGTCGAGCTAGAAGGTGTCGACGGCGGGCTTGCGGCCCGTTCGCCCGTATCGGAGCAGGATGACCCCGCCGTCATCGGAGATCGGGGGCTCGATCAACTCCAGCACAGACGGCAGCGCGCCGTCGTCGAAGACCTTCTTGCCCGCGCCGAGCAGGATCGGATAGACCCAGAGGTTCAGCTCGTCGAAGAGACCCTTCTCGAGCAGGGAGTGCACGAGATCGAGGCTGCCGATCACGTGCACCTCGCGGTGATCGGTCCGCAGCCGACCGATCTCGGTCCCGAGATCGGCGCCGACCCGACTGCTGCCTTCCCAATCGAGCGCGAGCTCGGCATCGCGGGTCGCGACGTACTTCGGCACCCGGTTGAAGAGCCGCCCGATCTCTCCCTCGTCGCCATCCGTGTGGTGCGGCCAGTACGAGGCGAAGATGTCGTACGTGCGCCGCCCGAGCAGCAGCGCGTCCAACCCGCGCATCCCCTTCTCGATCTCGGGACCGACTCCCGAACTCGGATGCCCCGCCTGCCACCCGCTGAACCGGAAACCGCCGGAGGTGTCTTCGTCGACCCCACCGGGCCCCTGAGCGACGCCGTCGAGGGTCATGAAGAGATCGATGAGAATGCGGCCCTGACCGGTCATGTGCGGACTCCTTCGTCGACGGTCGAATCAGGGCGGGGATTCGTCTCGCGGCGAGATCACCCGCTCGCCCGATACTCGTCCGCCGAGGAACCGGTGTCAACGGGTGTTCGTGATCCGGCGATGAGCCTCTCGCGCGGGGTGCTTCGACAGGCTCAGCAACCCATCTAAAGCGGCATCAGCCGCGAGAAAACCCAGACGGGAGTGGTGCACTGTGAGCGTGTCGGGCCGCGACGCGCCGCAGCATCCGCTCTTCGTCTCCGTTTTCTCGCCAGGCGACCCGCATGACCGGCATCCGCCGCACGGGGGATGCCGCCGCCCTGCGTCGCGCCCTACGGTGGAGGGATGCCCGCCGAGTTCCAGCGCACCCCCACCGCGCGCGAGCGGCGCAGCGATCTGCTGCTCGCCGCCGTGCTGTTCGTGGGCGCGATCCTCAGCGCCGCGCTCTCGTCGATCTCGCAGATCTACGGCGACGAGCAGGCCGAGCTGTGGACCGCCCTCGTCTACGCCGTGATCATCACCGCTCCGCTGGCGTTCCGGCGACGCTACCCGGCCGCGGTCGCGATCGTCGTCTCGGCCGCGTACTTCGCGGCCGTCACCATCCGGGTGCCGGAGATCTACGTCGGCAACATCGCGATGTTCATCGGCATCTACACGGCGGGCGCCTGGATGAACAATCGCCGTGCGGCGATGCTCGTGCGCATCGGCATCATCGTCGGCATGTTCGCGTGGCTGCTGATCACGATGTACCGCGACGCGATCAGCCAGGCCGACGAAGCCGAGGTCATCGCAGGCGCGATGTCGCCCTACGTCGCCTTCATGATGCTGCAGATCCTGCTCAACCTCCTCTACTTCGGCGGGGCCTATTACTTCGGCGAGCGCTCGTGGATCTCGGCATCCGAACGTTCGGTTCTCGAGCAGCGCACCGCCGAACTCGAGCGCGAGCGCGAGGTGACGGCCGCGCAGGCCGTCGCGCTCGACCGCGTGCGCATCGCCCGCGAACTGCATGACGTCGTCGCCCATCACGTGTCGGTCATGGGCGTGCAGGCGGGGGCTGCGCGGCTCGTGATCGACCAGGATGCCGAACGCGCGAAGGAGCTCCTCGCCGGAGTGGAGGGATCGGCGCGCGATGCGATCGGTGAGCTGCGCCAGCTGCTCGAGACCCTGCGCGCCCCGGGCGGCGAGAGCTCCGACCCCGCCTCGACGGTCGGACTCGACGACATCCGCGAACTGGTCGAAGCGTCGACCGAGGCGGGGCTGCCGACGGATTACACCGTGATCGGCGAACCGGTCGACGTGCCCTCCCTCGTCGCGGTGAACCTCTACCGCATCACCCAGGAGTCGCTCACCAACGCCCGTCGTCACGCCGGAGTCGGCGCCACCGCCGACGTGCGCGTGCGCTACGACGACGCGGGCGTCGAGGTCGAGGTCGTCAACACCGGCCGCATGGTCGGCCAGTTGCGACCGGGCCTCGGGCAGTTGGGCATGCGCGAGCGCGCGATCGCCTCGGGCGGCACGATCGAGGTGACGCCGCGCCCCCTCGGCGGACTCCGCGTGCGGGCGCGGGTGCCGCTGAAGGTCGCACCCGCCGTCGCATCTCGCCCGACCACGAAGGCCGTGAGGATCCCCGAATGACCGACTCGCCGATCCGCGTGCTCCTCGTCGACGACCACGCGATGCTGCGCGCGGGATTCCGCACGATCCTCGGCACCCAGCCCGACATCGAGATCGTGGGCGAGGCCGCGACCGGAGCGGATGCCGTCGCCCAGGCCGCCGCGCTTCACCCCGACGTCATCACGATGGACGTGCAGATGCCCGACATGGACGGCATCGAGGCGACCCGCCGCATCGTCGCCGACCCCGACATCACCGCGGCCATCGCGATCGTGACCACCTTCGACCGCGACGACTACCTCTACCAGGCGCTGGATGCCGGAGCGAGCGGGTTCCTGCTCAAGAACGCCGGCCCCGAAGACCTCATCGCCGCCGTGCGCGCGCTGGCCGTGGGCGACGGGATGCTGGCACCCGAGGTGACCCGTCGCGTGCTCGCCCGATTCGCCGGATCGGCGCCCGCCACGGCGCCGGTCGCGATGGCCGAGCCGTCGCCCCCGCGCACCGCCCCCGCGCCCGTCGCGCTGGCCGAGCCGTTCACCGAGCGGGAGGCCGAGGTGCTGACCCTCCTCGCCGATGCCCGCAGCAACGCCGAGATCGCCGCCGCCCTCTTCATCGGCGAGGCGACCGTGAAGACCCACGTCTCGCGCATCCTGCAGAAGCTCGGAGCCCGGGATCGCGTGCAGGCCGTGGTGCTCGCGCACCGCCTCGGGCTCGCCTGAACCGCATCCTCCTGACGACGGCGCGTGTCGGCGTCGGGCGATAGCCTCGGATCCATGTCCGCCGCCGCGTCCGCAGCATCCGCCGCGCCCCCTGCCCCGCTCTCGCGCCCGATCCTCGCGGGCGTCGTCACGGCGCTCGTCGGCTTCACCAGCTCGTTCGCGGTCGTGCTCACCGGGCTCTCGGCGGTAGGAGCATCCGCCGCCCAGGCCGCCAGCGGCCTGCTCGCCGCCAGCCTCACCATGGGACTCGCGTGCATCGTGCTCGCCTGGCGCTATCGGATGCCGATCACCGTCGCGTGGTCGACGCCCGGCGCCGCCCTGCTCGCCGCGACCGGCACCACGGCGGGCGCCATCGAGGGCGGCTGGCCCGCCGCCGTCGGAGCGTTCCTCGTCACGGCGGCGCTCATCCTGCTCACCGCACTGTGGCCGGCCCTCGGCGGATTCATCGCGCGTATCCCCGCGTCGATCGCGCAGGCGATGCTCGCGGGTGTGCTGCTGCCGCTCTGCCTCGCCCCGATCACCGGAATCGTCGAGAACCCCTGGGGCGTCGTGCCGGTCGTGGTGACCTGGCTGATCGTCGCCCGGCTCGCGCCGCGCTGGGCGGTTCCGGTCGCGTTCCTCGCCGCGGCGGTGGTCGTGGCCGTCGACCTCGTGCGTCAGGGCACGGCGATCGATCCGGGCATCCTGCTCCCCCGCGTCGAACTCACCGCCCCCACCTTCACCGTCGGCGCGATCGTGGGCCTGGCGCTGCCCCTCTTCATCGTCACGATGGCGTCGCAGAACGTTCCGGGCGTCGCGATCATGCGCAGCTTCGGCTACGAGGTGCCGTGGCGGCCGGCGATGCTCGTCACCGGACTCGGCACGGCGATCGGCGCTCCCGCGGGCGGGCACGCGATCAACCTCGCCGCGATCAGCGCCGCCCTCGCCGCCTCTCCCGACGCAGACCCCGACCCGAAGCGCCGCTGGGTCGCCGGCGTCTCGACCGGGGCCTCGTATCTCGTGCTCGGTGCCGCCTCCGCCGCGTTCGCGGCCCTCGTACTGCTCGCGCCCGCCGCCGTCATCCCCGCCGTCGCGGGGCTCGCCCTCTTCGCGGCCTTCGGCTCGGCCGTGCAGCAGGCCATCGACGATCCGGGCGAGCGGCTGCCGGCCGTGGTCACCTTCCTCGTCGCGGCATCCGGCATCTCCGTGCTCGGCGTCAGCGCCGCGTTCTGGGCGCTGGTGGCCGGACTCGTCGTGCGCACGGTTCTGCACAGCGCGCGGCGGTAGCGCAGGCCGATCATCCGCGCGGTGGATGCCCGACAATCCCCCACAGGGGGGATGCCGTGGCATCGGCCCCGTCCCTAACGTGGAGGCATGACCTCAGGAAAGCTCGAACTCCACGGCATCACCAAGAGCTACGGCTCGCGGCGCGTGCTCGACGACGTCTCGTTCGACGTCGCCCCCGGCCGGCTCACCGGCTTCGTGGGCGGCAACGGTGCGGGCAAGACCACGACCATGCGCATCGTGCTCGGACTCCTCTCGTCGGACTCCGGTACCGTCACCCTCGACGGCACGGCCGTCACCGGCGACGACCGCCGCAACTTCGGGTACATGCCCGAGGAGCGCGGCCTCTACCCCAAGATGAAGGTGCTCGAGCAGATCGTCTACCTCGCCCGGCTGCACGGATTCAGCAAGACGGATGCCGCCACCCGCGCCACCGCGATCCTCACCGACCTCGGCCTCGGCGAGCGCCTGAACGACACGATCGAGTCGCTGTCGCTGGGGAACCAGCAGCGTGCGCAGATCGCCGCGGCCCTCGTGCACGACCCGAAGGTGCTCATCCTCGACGAGCCGTTCTCGGGTCTCGACCCGCTCGCGGTCGACGTCGTCGCCTCGACGCTGCAGGCCACCGCCGCCCAGGGCGCATCCATCCTGTTCTCCTCGCACCAGCTCGACGTCGTCGAGCGCCTCTGCGACGACCTCGTGATCCTCGCCGGGGGCACGATCCGCGCCGCCGGCTCCCGCGACGGGCTCCGCGCCCAGCACGCCGGCAGCCGCTACGAGCTGGTCTCGGCGGGTGACGCCGGATGGCTGCGCACCGAACCGGGCGTCACCGTCGTCGACTTCGAGGGCGGCTACGCCCTGTTCGACACCGACGGCGCGGAGACCGCGCAGCGCGTGCTGCGCACCGCCGTCGCCCACGGCGACGTCGCGAGCTTCGCCCCCAAGCATCCGTCCCTCGCCCAGATCTTCAAGGAGGTCATCCAGTGACCACGTCGACTCCCGGGGGAGGCTCCCCCATCCGCAGCTCCAGCGGGATCTGGCTCGTCGCCGAGCGCGAGATCGGTTCGAAGCTGCGCAGCAAGGCGTTCGTCATCTCGACCGTCATCCTCATGCTCATCGCCCTCGCCGGCGTGCTGATCGGCGGGTTCGCCAGCAACAACAGCGGCACCGACAAGACCCCGGTCGCCGCGACCTCCGAGACGGCATCCGCGGTGTCGGCACTGCCCGACGTCGAGGTGACCGAGGTCGCCGACGACGCGGCCGCCGAGCAGCTCGTGCGCGAAGAGAAGGTCGACGCGGCGGTCGTCTCGAGCGGCGGGCCCACCGGGTACACCGTCATCGCGCTGAAGGACGCCCCGAGCTCGCTCGTCAGCGGCCTCTCGCAGACGCCCGAGGTGCAGATCCTCGAACCCGCGACCACCAACCCGCTGCTGCGGTACTTCATCGCGCTCGCCTTCGGCATCGTCTTCCTCATGGCGGCGTCGACCTTCGGCGGCACGATCGCGCAGAGCGTCGTCGAAGAGAAGCAGACCCGCGTGGTCGAGCTGCTGCTGTCGGCGATCCCCGCCCGCACCCTCCTCGCCGGAAAGGTCATCGGCAACACGATCCTCGCGATGGCGCAGATCGTCGGCCTCGCCGCGATCGCCACCGTCGGACTCATCGTCACCGGGCAGAGAGACGTGCTGACGCTGCTCGGCGGCCCGATCCTGTGGTTCGCGGTGTTCTTCCTCTTCGGCTTCGTGCTGCTGGCCTCGCTGTTCGCCGCGGCGGCCTCGATGGTGTCGCGCCAGGAGGACATCGGTGCCACCACGACCCCGATCACGATGCTCATCATGGCGCCGTACATCCTCGTCATCGTCTTCAACGACAACGCGCTGGTGCTGACGATCATGTCGTACGTGCCGTTCTCGGCCCCGGTCGGGATGCCGATGCGCCTGTTCGTCGGCGAGGCGCAGTGGTGGGAGCCGATCCTGTCGCTGGCGATCCTGCTGGTGAGCTGCATCGCCGCGATCGCGATCGGCGCGAAGATCTACGAGAACTCGCTGCTGCGCATGGGCTCGCGGGTCAAGCTCACCGAGGCGCTGCGCGGCTGAGGCGCGCTGGGCGAGAGGGACGGATGCCGGGGCAACGGCATCCGTCCCTCTTTCGCGTCACACGACGAAACCCGCACATCCACAGGAATATCCATGCGGGCACATGCGTTCAGACACGCGTAGGCGGACGACGGAGTCCGATCGGCACCCCGTCTGAAAGGCACAACCGTGAGCATTCCCACCCTCGTCCGCACCGCACCCACCGAGCACCCCGTCCTCGAGGTGCTCGCCGAGCGCTGGAGCCCCCGCGCCTTCGACGCCGAGAACGCGATCGACGAGGCCAAGCTGGCCGCCTCCCTCGAAGCCGCCCGCTGGACGCCCTCGGCCAACAACTCGCAGCCGTGGCGCTTCATCGTCGCCCGCCGCGGAACGGCTCTGCACGCACAGGTCGTCGACGCGCTCGTCGGCTTCAACCAGGCTTGGGCCGTGAACGCCGCCGTCCTCGTCGTCGCCGTCGCCGAGACCGCCACCGAAGACGGCACGCCGATCACCCACGCCCTCTACGACCTCGGCCAGGCCGTCGCGCACTTCTCGGTGCAGGCTCACCACGAGGGACTCCTCGTGCACCAGATGAGCGGATTCGACCCGGAGGCCGTGCGCGAGTTCGCCGACCTCGAGCCCCGTTTCTCGGCCGTCACGGTCTTCGCCGTCGGCGAGTTCGGCGACGTGACCGCCCTCCCCGAGGTGCTGCAGCAGCGCGAGACCGCACCGCGCGTGCGCCGCCCGATCGCCGAGACGGTCATCCTCAGCGCCTGATCCCACCCCTCCGTTCCGGCATCCGCTCGGAATCCTTCGCTCCCGTCGCACTTCCTGTCGGTCTGACCCGGTCATTCCGACAGGAAGTGCGACGGGAGCGTTCTGTTTCGTAAGGGGTGCAGCGCGACGACCGCGACCTACAATCGTCGGCATGGCGATTCAGCGCAGAGTGAAGTCGGTCGAGCAGTCGATGGCGGAGACGCAGGACGAGAAACGCTCCCTCAAACGCTCGCTCGGCGTCTGGGACCTCGCGGTCATGGGCGTCGCCGTCGCGGTCGGCGCCGGCATCTTCTCGGTCGGAGCCGAGGCATCCGCCCGTCACGCCGGCCCGGCCGTCATCATCTCGTTCATCATCGCCGCCGCCGTGTGCGGTCTCGCGATCCTCTGCTACGCCGAGTTCGCGTCGTCGATCCCGGTCGCCGGCTCCGCCTACACGTTCACGTACTCGACGCTCGGCGAGTTCCTCGCCTGGATCATCGGCTGGGACCTCATCCTCGAGATGCTCATGGCCTCTGCCGTCATCGCGAAGTACTGGGGTGTGTACCTCGGCGACACCGTCTCGCTGTTCGACCTCGACATCCCGATGTCGGTGCAGCTCGGCGGCGTCAGCTTCGACTGGGGTCCCGTCGTCATCGTCGCGATCTTCACCCTGCTGCTCGCACTCGGCACGCGCCTGTCGAGCCGCGTCAACAGCGTCTTCACGGTCATCAAGGTCGCGATCGTGCTGTTCGTGATCGTCGTCGGACTCTTCTTCGTGAACGGTGCGAACTACTCGCCGTTCGTTCCCCCGGCGCAGGAGGGGGTGGCGTCGGAGAGCGCCTGGACCCAGTCGCTGTTCTCGTTCATGACCGGCTCCGACCCGACGATGTACGGCGTGTTCGGCATCCTCTCGGGCGCCGCACTGGTCTTCTTCGCGTTCATCGGTTTCGACGTCGTCGCCACCAGCGCCGAGGAGACCAAGGACCCGAAGCGCACGGTTCCCCGCGGCATCATCCTGGGCCTCATCATCGTGACCGTGCTCTACGTGCTCGTCGCGATCGTCATCACCGGAATGGTCTCGTACACCGAGCTCGCGAAGCTCGACGAGCCCTCGCTGTCGAGCGCCTTCGAACTCGTCGGCGCGACCTGGGCGGCGCAGGTCATCGCGATCGGCAGTCTGGTCGGCCTGACCACCGTCGTGATGGTGCTGCTCATGGGCCTCGCGCGCGTGGTGTTCGCGATGAGCCGTGACGGCCTGCTGCCCCGCGCCCTCAGCGTCACCGACAAGAAGCGCGGCACCCCGATCCGCATCCAGCTGATCGTCGGTGTGATCATCGCGATCATCGCCGGGTTCTTCGACGTGCAGGTGCTCGGCGACATGATCAACATCGGCACCCTGTCGGCGTTCGTGCTCGTGAGCATCGGTGTGCCGATCCTGCGCAAGACCCGCCCCGACCTCGAGCGGCCGTTCATGGTTCCGCTCTCGCCGTGGCTGCCGTGGATCTCGGCGCTCGCCTGCTTCTGGCTGATGCTCAACCTCAGCACCGAGACCTGGGTGCGATTCGCGATCTGGCTCGCGATCGGCATGATCATCTACTTCGCCTACTCGCGACGGCACTCGATCATCGGGCAGGGGCTCGAGAAGGACGCTCTGGGCGGGATCCGCAGCGAACGGCTGAAGTAGCGCGGGCAGCCCCTTCGTCTCGTCGCTGCGCTCCTCGCTCAGGAACCGAGTAACCGGTTCCTGAGCGAGCGCAGCGAGACGAAGGGCCGCGCTCCTCAGTCGTCGAGGAGTTCGGCCTCGATCACGTCGTCATCGTCGTCGGGAACGGATGCCGGAGCCTCGGCCGTGAGCACGAGACCCGTGCCGTCGGCCGCGACGTCGACGCGCACCGTGTCGCCGTCACGCACACCGCCCGAGAGCAGCGCGGTCGCCAGCTTGTTCTGCACCTCGCTCTGGATGAGGCGGCGCAGCGGGCGCGCACCGAACACCGGGTCGTACCCGCGCTCGGCGAGCCACGATCGCGCGTCGGGCGTGACCGCGAGGGTGAGCCGGCGATCGTGCAACCGCGTGTGCAGCTGATCGATCGACAGCTCCACGATCTGCGCGAGGTCGTCTTCGCTGAGCGCCTGGAACATCACGATGTCGTCGAGACGGTTGAGGAACTCGGGCCGGAACGCCTGCTGCACGAGCGCCATCACCTGCTCGCGCTTCTGGTCGACCGAGAGGACCGGGTCGATGAGGATCGGCGAGCCGATGTTCGACGTCAGGATCAGGATCACGTTCGAGAAGTCGACCGTGCGGCCCTGCCCGTCGGTGAGGCGGCCGTCGTCGAGCACCTGCAGCAGCACGTCGAACACCTCGGGGTGCGCCTTCTCGACCTCGTCGAGCAGGATCACGCTGTACGGGCGACGACGCACGGCCTCGGTCAGCTGACCGCCCTGCTCGTATCCGACGTACCCGGGAGGGGCTCCGACGAGACGCGACACGGAGTGCTTCTCGCCGTACTCCGACATGTCGATGCGCACCATGGCGTGCTCGTCGTCGAAGAGGAACTGGGCGAGCGCCTTCGCGAGCTCGGTCTTTCCGACACCGGTCGGCCCGAGGAACAGGAACGAACCGGTGGGGCGACCGGGATCGCTGATGCCCGCGCGCGAGCGGCGCACGGCATCCGACACGGCCTTGACGGCATCCTTCTGTCCGATCAGGCGCTTGCCCAGCTCGGACTCGAGGTGCAGCAGCTTCTCGGTCTCGCCCTGCAGCAGGCGGCCGACGGGGATGCCGGTCCACGCGGCGATGACGCCGGCGATGTCTTCATCGGTGACCTGCTCGTTGACCATGCGCCGCTCGCCGTCGGAGTCGACGGACTCCGACCGCTCAGCCTCCATGACCTCGCGCTCGAGCGCCGGGATCTCGGCGTAGAGCAGCCGGGAGGCGCGCTCGAGGTTGCCCTCGCGCTGCGCGCGCTCGGCGTCGCTGCGGGCAGCATCCAGGCGCGTCTTCAGGTCGCCGACGCGGTTGAGCGATGCGCGTTCACGCTCCCACCGGGCCTGCAGCTCGCCGAGCTTGGCCTGTTCGGTGGCGAGGTCGGCGCGGAGGGTCGCGAGGCGCTCCTTCGAGGCCGGGTCCTTCTCCTTCTTGAGCGCGAGCTCTTCGAGCTTGAGGCGGTCGACGTGTCGGCGCAGCTCGTCGATCTCGACCGGGGCCGAGTCGATCTCCATGCGCAGCCGCGAGGCGGCCTCGTCGATCAGGTCGATCGCCTTATCGGGCAGCTGCCGCGCGGGCAGGTACCGGTTCGACAGGGATGCCGCCGCCACGAGCGCACCATCGGAGATGGCGACCTTGTGGTGCGCCTCGTAGCGCTCCTTGAGCCCGCGGAGGATGGCGATCGTGTCTTCGACGGTCGGCTCGCCGACGTAGACCTGCTGGAAGCGGCGCTCGAGCGCGGCATCCTTCTCGATGAACTCGCGGTACTCGTTGAGCGTGGTGGCGCCGATGAGACGCAGCTCTCCCCGGGCGAGCATCGGCTTGAGCATGTTGGATGCCGCGACCGAGCCCTCCCCGCCGCCCGCGCCCATGAGCACGTGCAGCTCGTCGATGAACGTGATGATCTGCCCGTCGGACTCGGTGATCTCCTTGAGGACCTGCTTCAGCCGCTCCTCGAACTGCCCGCGGTACATCGCGCCGGCGACGAGCGCCGAGATGTCGAGCGTGATCAGCTCCTTGTCCTTGAGGGACTCGGCGACGTCACCCGCGACGATGCGCTGGGCGAGGCCCTCGACGACGGCGGTCTTGCCGACGCCGGGCTCGCCGATGAGCACCGGATTGTTCTTGGTGCGGCGGGTGAGCACCTGGCTCACGCGGCGGATCTCGCTGTCGCGGCCGATCACGGGGTCGAGCTTGCCCTGACGGGCGCGGTCGGTGAGGTTGATCCCGAACTGCTCGAGTGCGGACTGCTGGTCGTTCTGGGAACCGGTCTGCGGGGTGGTCATCTGTCCCTCCTGGGAGACTCCTTCTGGTCGATGAGTACTCAAAAGTTGAGTTGTATTGACTCAAGTTTAGCAGGGCGGCACCCCATCGACAATGCCCTCATCAGCGCAGCATCCGCACCGCATCCCAGATCGCGCCCGCGACCTCGCGCTTGGTCCCGGATGCCTCGGCCACGACCGCCCCGCCCTCACCGATGATCTCGACCGCGTTGTCGGTGCGCTCGAAGCCGTTCTCGGCATCCGCCAGGTTCACCGCCAGCAGGTCGACGCCCTTGCGCTCGCGCTTGCGGCGAGCGCGCTCACGGCGCTGCTCGGCATCCGTCAGCGTCTCGGCGGCGAACGCCACGATCGTCTGCCCCTCGGGGGCGCGGCCTTCGGCGCGACGAGCGGCGAGCGCGGCCACGACGTCCTCGTTCTCGACGAGGTCGACGCGATCGAGCACGCCCTCCTCCTTCGTGAGCTTGTGGTCCGCGGCGCGCACGGGACGGTAGTCGGCGACCGCGGCGGCCATGATCACGACGTCCGCCGATGCCGCGGCATCCTTCATCGCCTTCCCGAGTTCGGCCGCCGTTCCGACGCGAACGATCGCGACCGACGGATGCCGCGCCGACGCCAGGATCGCGGCATCGATGTGCGCGGCGACGAGGGTGACCTCGGCACCGCGGGCGGCGGCCTCCGCGGCGAGCGCGGTGCCCTGACGTCCGCTCGAACGGTTGCCGAGGAAGCGCACGGGGTCGATCGGCTCCCGGGTGCCGCCCGCCGAGACGGCGACACGAAGGCCCGCGAGATCGCCGGGAGCGAGCAGCGCCTGGGCCGCGGCGAAGATCTCCTCCGGCTCCGACATCCGCCCCGGCCCGCTGTCTCCGCCGGCCAACTCGCCGTCGGCGGGACCCACCAGGTGCACTCCTCGCTCGCGGAGGGTCGCGATGTTCGACTCCGTCGCCGGATGCCGCCACATCTCGGCGTGCATGGCGGGCGCGATCAGCACGGGAGCCTCGGTGGCGAGCAGCGTCGTGCCGAGCAGGTCACTCGCCAGCCCGGCCGTCATCGACGCGATCGTGTTCGCGGTGGCCGGCGCGACGATCACGAGCTCGGCGGCCTGCCCCAGAGCGACATGACGTACGCGGGCGACGTCGTCGTGCACGCTCGTCGTGACGGGATGCCGGCTGATCGCCTCCCACGTGGGGGTGCCGACGAAGCGCAGCGCGTCTTCGGTGGGCACGACGGTCACGTCATGACCGGCCTTGATGAGGAGGCGCACGAGGTGCACCGTCTTGTACGCGGCGATGCCGCCCGTGACTCCGACGACGATGTTCACGCTTCGATTCTGCCGCAGCATCCGGGGGTGCGGGGCGCCGTTAGTGAGGTGGTTCCGTCGCGGGCGGAGCCCAAACGGTCCCTGAGCGAGCGGAGCGAGACGAAGGGCCCCCAGCGGAGGAGAACACGCCTTCCGCAGGAAGCATCCGCCCTCCCTGCCCCTCGGAGCGAGAGTTCTCCTCCCCAACGGGCGGAGAACTCCGCGTCGGGCGGATGCTTCGCCCCGGAAAGTCCGCCCAACGGGGAGAACTCCGCCCGGACGCCCTTCGTCTCGTCGCCGCGCTCCTCGCTCAGGAACCGGGGCCCTGATCCTGAGCGAGCGGCGCCCCCTGAGCGAGCGGAGCGAGACGAAGGGCCCCCAGCGGAGGAGAGCACGCCTTCCGCAGGAAGCATCCGCCCTCCCTGCCCCTCGGAGCGAGAGTTCTCCTCCCCAACGGGCGGAGAACTCCGCGTCGGGCGGATGCTTCGCCCCGAAAAGTCCGCCCAACGACGAGAACTCCGCCCAACGGCGCGCATAGGATCGAGAGCGTGTGCACGGTCGTGATCGATGTCGAGGATGCCGCGTCGGTGAGACTGCTGGCGGTGCGTGACGAAGACCCGCAACGCGACTGGGATGCCCTGGGCCCGTGGTGGCCCGAGCAGTACCCGGGCGTGATCGGCATCCGCGACCGCCGTGCGGGCGGCGCCTGGCTCGCGGTCGACCCGCAGCGCCGACGCCTCGCCGTGCTGCTCAACCGCGCCGACGTGCAGGAGCTGCCCGATGACCGCGCGGTCTCGCGCGGATCGCTCGCCCTCGAGTCGGTCGCGGGCCGCTCACCCGAGGGACCGCTGCCGATGCACGGCTTCAACCTGCTCGAGGTCGGACCCGAGGGAGCGCGGGTGCTCTCGTGGGACGGCGCCGAGCTGCGCACCACGCCCATCGCCGCCGGCACCCACATGATCGCCCACGACGATCTCGACGACGCGGTCACCCCGCGCATCCGTACCTGGCTGCCGCGGTTCCGCGCGCTCGCTCCGGCCGCCGAGAGCGCGGACTGGGTGGCCGAGTGGACCGCCCTCCTCGCCGAGAGCGCCGAACTCTCCCCCGAAGACGACCGCGCGATCATCCGCGACAACCGCCCGCACGGCTACCCCACTCAGTCGCTGCTGTACGCCACGGCATCCGTCGCGCCGTCGGGCGTGGACGTGCGCGATCACACCCTGCCCTCGCCCGCGCACTGGCACGCCTGACCGGCGTTCGGCGACATTCCGGGCCGCGTTCGCGCGACGCGGGAGGGGCCGCACCGAGGGTTGCGTAGTCATCGCCGCCCCGCGCCGTCTAGCATGGGAGTCCCGGTACGCCCAGAGGAGATCCCATGCCGCCGAAGTCCCGCGGTGTCACGAGCATCGATGTCGCCAAAGCGGCCGGAGTCTCGCAGACCACGGTCTCGCGCATCGTCAACGGGCGCGAAGGGGTGTCCGACGACATCCGCGCCAAGGTCGAGGCGGCGATCGAGAAGCTCGGCTACCGCCCCAACCTCAGCGCCCGCAGCCTCGTCACCAGCCGCACGCACACGATCGGCGTCGTGCTCGGTGACCCGCGCAACAGCTACTACGCCGAACTGCTGCACACCATCAGCGGCGAGCTCAACCACGCCGGCTACCGCACGCTCATCCTCTCGGGGCGCGCCGACACCACCGAAGATCTCGCACGCACGCTCTGGGAGACCAACGTCGACGGCGTCATCCTCACCACCACGCTGCTCTCCCCCGACGACGAGGGGCGCATCGTCTCGCTCGGCGTGCCCTCGGTCACGATGGGCCCGGGCGCCGCCCCGGCATCCGATTCCATCTCACCCGACAACTTCGAGGGCGGACGCATCGCCGCCCGGCACCTGCTCGACCTCGGCCACCGGCGCATCGGCGTGATCTCGGGACCCCTGGGCGCGGCATCCGTCAACGACCGGCACCGCGGCTTCCTGCTCGAGTTCGCCGCCGCCGGTGTCTCCTTCGACGAAGACCTGCTCGAGGTCGCCGACCTCGACTACACACGCGCCTTCGACGCCACGACCCGCCTGTTGCAGCTGCCCGAGCCGCCCACCGCGCTCTTCTGCCACAACGACCTCGTCGCCTTCGGAGCGCTGAACGCGGCCACCGCGCTCGGCGTCGCCGTGCCCGATGACGTCTCGATCCTCGGCTTCGACGACGTGGCGATGTCGTCGTGGCAGGCGTTCGACCTCACGACGGTGCGGCAGCCGATCCTCGACATGGCGCACGGCGCGGTCGAGCTGCTGCTCTCTCGCCTGGCCTCGCCCGAGCAGGATGCCGCGCACGTGCTGCTGCCCTGTTCTCTCGTCGAGCGGTCGACGACCCGCGCGCTCTGACGCGGGCTCTGGCGGGGCCCTTCGTCTCGCTTCGCTCGCTCAGGAACCGGAGGGAGAAACCCGGTCCCTGAGCGAGGAGCGCAGCGACGAGACGAAGGGCGCCCCGCGGAACCTCAGGCGGCCGGCACCTCGTCGTCGGCGCAGGAGAAGCGGGCGCGGTAGGCGGTCGGCGTCAGGCCGAGCACGCGGGCGAAGTTCTGACGCAGCACGGCCGCCGAGCCGAACCCGCACTCGTCGGCGATGCGATCGAGCGGGAGGTCGGTGCGCTCGAGCATCCGCTGGGCGTGGATGATGCGCTGGCGCGCGAGCCAGGCCGCCGGAGTCGCGCCGTACTCGGCCTTGAACCGGCGGGCGAAGGTGCGCGGCGACATGAGGGCGCGGGCGGCGAGCTGATCGACCCCGAGCTCGTCGCGCAGATGCTCGACGGCCCAGTCGGCGACCGCGGCGAGCGAGTCGCTCGGCACGACCGGGATCGGACGATCGATGAACTGCGCCTGGCCGCCGTCGCGCTGCGGCGGCACGACCATGCGGCGCGCGATGCGGTTGGTGAGCTCGGCGCCGAGCTCCTGCCGCAGCAGGTGCAGGCACGCGTCGATGCCCGCGGCGGTGCCGGCGCTGGTGATGATGCGACCGTCCTGCACGAAGAGCACGTCGGGATCGATCTCGACCTCCGGGTACATCGAGGCCATGATCTCGGAGTACATCCAGTGCGTGGTGGCGCGACGACCGTCGAGCACGCCCGCGGCCCCGAGGATGAACGAGGCGCTGCAGATCGTGAGCACCCAGGCGCCCCGGGCGACCGCATCGCGGGCGACGTCGAGCAGCAGCGGATCGATGCGGTCCCAGTACTCACGCGGAACCGGGCAGAACACGACGAGATCGGCCTCGTAGGCGAACGAGAGGTCATGCTCGACGTTCAGCGAGAAGCCGAGCTTGGAGGCCACGACGCCGGGACGCGGGGCGACGACGCGGAAGTCGAAGTTCGGAACGCCGTCGTTCGATCGGTCGAGCCCGAAGGCCTCGCACGCGAGGCCGAACTCGAACGGGGCGAACCCGTCCTGGACGATGCAGGCGACTGTCTTCATGCGCACTCCCGAATGGCAGATTTCATACGATATGCGTCCATCCTGCCACTCGTGGCGGATCTACGTCGACCGTAGCGTTTCTGCCATGGTACTCCTCATCCTCCTCGCCGCCCTCTCCCTCTGGGCTCTCGTCGCCACGGTCGTCGAACTACGCCGTGACGGATACCGCGCCACCCCCACCGACTGGACCCGCGTCGTCGATCGCGAACCCCTGCGACGCGCCGAGTCCGGCCACGTCTACCGCTGACACCGAGCGTCATCCGTCCGGAACCGTTCACCCCGCCGGGCCGCTCGGGCGACTACGCTCGGAGCCATGAGCGACCCGCAGCTGCCTCCCGTTCCCCCCACGCCCCCGAACGGGAACGCCACGAACCCGCCGCAGCAGCAGTTCCCGAGCGCTCCGCCGGCGGCATCCGCTCTTCCCGCCGACCCGCAGTACCCGGCCGCGCCGCCGTCCGGCCAGCAGGCACCGCAGCAGGCCCCGGCATACGGGCAGCCGCAGGCCACGCAGCAGGCACCGGCATACGGCCAGCCGCAGGCGCAGCCCTACGGTCAGGCCGACCCGCAGGGCGCCTACCCGCACCCGGGCGCGGCCTCCTACTCCGCCACGCAGCAGCCCGCATACGGCGCGAACCCGACACCGGCGCGTGCCGCCGGTTCGTCGAACGCCCTCGCGCGCGTCGCGTTCATCATCGCTCTCACGGTCGCCGCGATCGGCGCGCTGCAGGTGCTGATCCAGCCGTTCCTGCTGTCGTCGATCGGTTACTACTCGGGCTACGGCGATGGCGGCTACGGCATCTTCACCCTGCTGTTCGGGGTCGTCACGTTCCTCGCCAGCGCGGCTGCCCTCGTGCTCGGACTCATCGCGGTGCGGCGCCCCGGCGGCCAGGTCTTCGCGGGTGTCGCGATCGGCGTCGGCGGCGTGCAGCTGCTGGGCATCATCCTCGGCTGGATCTCCAGCCTGTTCTACGCGTTCCTGTAAGCGGGCGCGTCGAGACACCATTTCGGCCCCGAGACACCACGCCTGACGTGATGCCTCGGGGCCGAAGTGGTGTCTCGGCGAATCAGTTCTCGGCGAGCACGCGCTCGTAGACCTCGATCATCGCGGCGGTGCGCGACGACTGGCGGAACGCCTCGGCCACCGCGGGCAGCGGGGTGGGTGCCGTGCCGGCGGAGATATCGGATGCCGCGACCCGCAGCGTCTCGGCGAGCGCCGCGACGCGCGCCTGCTCCGCACCGTCGGCGTCGGCCACCGCCCAGAACCCGCCCCCGAGCTCGGCGGCGATGTCGGGGTCGCTGATGATCGAGGGCGTGCCGAGCGTCGCGGCCTCGAACGGGGTCATGCCCTGCGTCTCGAAGCCGATCGACGTCTGCACGAGCGCGTCGGCCGCGGCGATGCGGGCGAGGGTCTGCGGATAGGTGAGGCGCCCGGCGAAACGCACGCCCGGGCGTCCGGCGACGAGCTTCTCGGCCGCCGCACGCTGCCCTCCTCCGCCGATGATCTCGAGGTCGGCATCGATTCCCGCCGCGTTCCACGCCTTGAGGAACGGCAGCAGCCGCTTCTCGGGGCTCATGCGGCCGAGCCACACGAACCGCGGGCGTCCCGGCATCCGTGCTTCGACAGGCTCAGCAACCGAATGCGCGCGGTCGGCGAGCACGGCGGCGCGCACGTCGTCGTCGATGCCGTTCCAGATCACGTCGACCGCATCGAACACGTCGTGCTGCTCGAGGCGGCGGGCGAAGTGCGTCGAGGGGGCGGTGACGGCGGATGCCCCGGCCGCGAGCCCGCGCAGGAACGCCCAGCCGTCGCCGCCGCCGACCGGCCGACCGATCCCGCGCAGCGCCGCGCGGCGCCACAGGTTCAATGCCCCGAGCACCGGGCGGTGCAACGGGGTGACGGCGGCGATCCCGACATCGACGCGATTGTGCATCGTGTGCACGACCGGGATGCCGTGGCGCTGCGCATAGCGGTGACCGATGAACGCGCCCCAGAAATCGGCCTGCACGTGCACGAGATCGACGGGCGGACGCGTGGTCATGGCACGGTCGAGGAAGCGGTCGGTCGCACGCCCCGGCCAGGTCATCGAGTACTCGCGGTCGAGCGTGATCGGCATCGAGGGCAGGTCGAGGTACGCGGCATCCGTCGCCCCGGCCGCCGCCCGCGCCCCGTGCATGCGCGGCGCGACGACGGTGACCGTGTGCCCGGCTCGTTCGAGGAACTCCCGCTGCAGTCGCATCGAGACCTGCGCCCCACCGAGCGAGTCGAGGTGCTGGTCGCCGAAGAACACGACGTGCATGCGCGTCACTCGGGCAGAGGGGCGTCGCGGTACAGCGCCTCGAAGGTGTCGAGGGTGCGATTGATGTCGTGGATCGCGACGCCGTCGAGCGACGCCTGCTGCATGCGCGCGTACTCGGCCGGCTCGGCGGTCAGCACGTCGGTCAGGCGCGCGGCGAGCGCGTCGGCGTCGCCGGGCTCGAACAGGTAGCCGTTCTCGCCATGGTGCACGAGGTGCGGCAGCGCGACGGCATCCGCGGCGACGATCGGCAGCGCCGAGGCCATGGCCTCCATCGTCGCGATCGACTGCAGTTCGGCGATCGAGGCGATCACGAACAGGCTCGCCCGCGAGAGCAGCATCCTCAGCTCGTCGTCGGAGGTGCGCCCGTGGAAGGTGACCCGGTCGCCGAGGCCGAGCTGGTTCGCGAGGTTCTCGAGCTGCTTGCGCTGGTCGCCTCCGCCGACGATGTCGAAGGTGGTGTCGAGCGCCGGGTCGAGCTTGGTCATGGCCTGCAGGATGACGTCGATCTGCTTCTCGGCCGTGAGACGCCCGACGAACACGATCCGGTTCTTCTCGCGCGGGGCGATCACCGGGGTGTACTGCGAGCGGTCGATGCCGCAGCTCACCGGGATCACGTTCTGCACCGCGACCGTGCTCTCGAGGAAGTCGGCGGCCCGGCGGGTGGGCGTGGTGACCGCCCGCGTCATGTCGAAGGTGCGCTTGGCGTCGGCCCACGCGTGCTTCGTGATGAAGCGGTTGACGGCATCCGGCATCGTCGTGTGCTCGAGGATGTTCTCGGCCATGACGTGGTTCGTGGCGATCACGGGGATGCCGCGCTGGCGCGCGATGCGGGCGAGGCCACGACCGATCACGATGTGCGACTGGATGTGC
The DNA here is from genome assembly GCF_044900755.1 of Microbacterium sp. NPDC087868. Lineage (NCBI taxonomy): Bacteria > Bacillati > Actinomycetota > Actinomycetes > Micrococcales > Microbacteriaceae > Microbacterium > Microbacterium sp. NPDC087868. Next base: position 660,283 of record NZ_JBJDNO010000002.1, on the reverse strand, counting down.
ACGACATCGGGGTTGACCCGGTCGAGCACGGTGCGCGCCCAGTGCTTCGAACGCCACGGCCACACGAAGCGCAGCCAGTCGTGCGGCGCCCAGCGCACCGACGGCAGCCGGTGCAGGGTCATGCGCTCGCCCTCGATGATCTCGATGTGCGGCTTCGAGCGGCGGTACGCCTGGTTCGGAGCCGAGACGTGCACGTCGTGGCCGCGCTGCACGAGACCGGCGGCCAGGCGCTCGGCGAAGCGGGCGGCGCCGTTGATGTCGGGCGCGAACGTGTCGGCGCCGATCAGGATGCGCAGCGGTCGCTCCCCGGTGTCGGGTGCGCTGGTCGGGTCGGTGGGAGAAACAGACATGCTGCCTTACGGTTCGCGGCCAGGGGTGCCCCGGAGGGCGCTGGCAACTCTACCCGAGGCCCCTGGGCGGGGCTTCGAGGCCCACCGGCATCCTCCCGGCAACACCGTCTACCGTGGAGACATGCGCCTGACTGCGGATGCCGACCCCTCGCTGTGGATCCCCGTGACCGACTCGCTGGGCTGGAAGGGCCGACGCCACCGCAAGGCGGCCATCCGGATGCTGCTGGGCCAGGCGAACGCGGCCCTCGGGGCGACCGAGCGGCCGGGGTCGCGCCTCGGCGCGTGGATGATGAGCCAGGCCGCCCCCATGCTCATGAAGCGCGCCGACGGGCGCGTGCTGGTGTGGACGTGGAAGGCCGACCCCGAGCTGGTCGTCGCGATGGCGACGACGCAGGAACTCACACCCGAGGTGCGCATCGCGCGGGCGTCGATGCCGATGGAGTACGACGACACGGTCTCGTTCCGCACGGCCCTCGGCGCTGGCGAGAAGCTCGTCGTCGCGATGCCGCCGTCGCCGAGCGCCCCGCCGTTCACGACCTACACGTGGGACACGGGGACGCACCTCGTCACCCTCACCGCGATCTGCAGCGAGCGCGAGCGCTTCGGCACCCTCGACGGTGCACTCGACGATCTGGCGCGCAGCATCCGCATCGCCGACGACCTCACCGGCGGCGAGTCGCCCGACGTGCTGCGGTTGCCGCCGGCCTGACGCGCGCGCGTCAGGCCTCCAGGCCGCGCTCGGCCAGCCACGCGCGGGCGATGCGGGCGGGCGCGCGGGTGAGCCAGGCATCCGCGATCAGTTCGGCCAGACGCTCGCCGTCGATCCTGTCGAGGCGCACGAGCACGGCGGGATAGCCGTCGAAGTGCGGGATGGTGAAGAGCGCCATGGGCTCGGCCGCGAGCAACGCCTCCTTCTCGTCGAGGCCGTCGACGCGCACCCCGAGCACGTCGCCGTCGGGCCAGGTGCGGTCGAGTGCGGCGAGCTGGGCGAGATCGGTGGCGCGGGGACCGCGCACCCACGCGAACTGGCCGGACGACACGCGCCACGCGGGCTCGCCGGTATGCCCGCCCACTCTCTCCAGCGCGCCGGGGAGCGCGAGCGCGATCGCGCGGACATCGTCGACGGTGGCCATGGCGCCATCGTGCCACCGCAGCGGCGGGCCCGAAAGCCCGATTCCCGTGCCGCGAGGGGTCAGAACACGCCGCGCGTCGAGGTTCCGGTGCGGCGTGTCACGACCCCTCACGAGGAGAGAAGCGCATGCAGACGAGGGCCGGACGAGCGTCCCACGAGGGCACGCGCACGAACCCACGCGACTCGTAGAGGCGGATGACGTCGCCCCGCCAGTCCCAGACCGACAGGCGCACGTCGCCGGAGCCGGCCGCGATCGCCGCGTCGAGCAGCCCCGATCCCACACCCCGGCCCCGTACCTCGGGCGATGCCCAGAGCCGCTTGATCTCGACGCCCTCGGCATCGGGTCGCAGCACCACCACCCCGACCACCTCGCCGTCGAGCTCGGCGACGAACACGCGGCAGTCGCCGTAGGCATCCGCCGGGTCGTCGACCTCGCGGCGGTAGGCGTCGGGCAGGGCATCGGATGCCGGGGCCGGCGCCGCACCGTGGGCGACCTTCTCGCTCTCGGTCTGACGGAGGTAGTCCTCGACGAGGCGCCCGACGGCGACGGCATCCGCCCCTCGGAGGTCGGCGGCACGGATCATCCCTCAAATCTCTCACGCGTATGCACCGCCGGACTGTCACAATGACCCCATGACCCCGGATTGGACGCCCCCGATCACGCGCGACGCACTGCGCGATCGGGGCGTCGCCTCACGCAAGCGCACCCCGCGCCGCGCCCTCGCCGCGCTCGCCACGACGCCCCGCGATCCCCTCGGCATCCTCGATCGCCAGAACCGCAGCCGCATCCCCGAACTGGTGCCGCTGCGCACCGAACGCATGGCGGCGAGCCCCTTCGCGTTCTACCGCGGCACGGCGGCGCTCATGGCGGCCGACCTCGCGGATGCCCCGCACTCCGGCATCCTCGTCGCGTCCTGCGGCGATGCCCACGTGTCGAACTTCGGGTTCTACGCCTCGGCCGAGCGCAGCCTGATGTTCGACCTCAACGACTTCGACGAGGCCGCGTGGGCGCCCTGGGAATGGGACGTCAAGCGGCTCGCGGCGAGCATCGTCGTCGGCGGACGGGCCACGGGGCGCAGCGACGAGGTCATCGACGAGGCGGTGCGGGCGGCCGTCACGTCGTACGTCCGCGGCATCCGTCGGGCGACCCGGCTCACCCCGACCGCCCGCTACTTCACCCACTTCGACGTCGAATCCTCGCGCGGGCTGCTCGATCCGGCCGCGCGCAAGGCGATCCGCGGGGCCGTGCGGCAGGCCCAGCGCCGCACGGGCGAGCGCGCCGTGCGCCGGTTGACCGAGACGGATGCCGCGGGCCGCCGCCGCTTCGTGCACCAGGAGCCCACCACGAGCCCGGTCGGCCCCGAGGTGCTCGCGATCGTGCACGAGCTCGTCATGCAGTACCGCCGCAACGCCAGCGCCGACATCGCGCTGCTGTTCGAGCACTTCGACGTCAGTGACGTCGCCCGCCGAGTCGTCGGGGTCGGGAGCGTCGGTACGCGCTGCTACCTGGTGCTGTTCCAGGACGGCACCGGCGGCACCCTGCTGATGCAACCGAAGCAGGCCTCGCAGAGCGTGCTCGTCGAGTACGGACGGGTGGATCAACCCGCGGGGCTCCAGCACATCATCGACGAGCACGGCGAGGGAGCACGGGTCGTCGCGATGCAGCGGATCCTCCAGGCCGTGTCGGACCCGTTCCTCGGCCACCTGCGGGGACCGGCAGCCGACTACTACGTGCGGCAGTTCCACGACATGAAGGGCGGGGTCGAGGTAGAGGAGCTCGACGACGGCCCCTTCGTCACCTACGCGCAGGCCTGCGCCGCCGTGATCGCCCGCGCGCACAGCCAGTGCGTCACCGCCACCGAGGTCGCCGGCTACATCGGCGGCGGACGCGTGGTCGGCGAGGCGATCCTCGACTGGGCACGCGCCTACGCCGACGTGTCGTACGCCGACTTCGCGGCGTTCTCCGGCGCGCGGTAGCCCCGGGCGTTCCTCACCGACCGCACGTCACCGGGGTCGGCGACCGCACGGATGCCGTGGCTAGGCTGGCCGGATGGACAACGTCGCCCTCTCCCCCGCCGACCCCCTGCGCTTCGGCGCCAACTACACGCCGCGATCGAAGTGGATGCACGCGTGGATGTCGCTCGACCTCGACGAGGTGCGCCGCGATTTCGCCGCCCTCGCCGATCTCGGCCTCGACCACCTGCGCATCTTCCCGCTGTGGACGGTGCTGCAGCCCAACCGGACACTCATCCGCGAAGAAGCCGTCGACGATGTGCGCGCCGTGGTCGACGTCGCCGCGGAGTTCGGACTCGACGCGAGCGTCGACGTGATCCAGGGGCACCTGTCGAGCTTCGACTTCATCCCGTCGTGGCTGTTCACCTGGCACGACAAGAACATGTTCACGCATCCCGAGGCGCTCAGCGGGCAGGCCGAGCTCGTCGCACGCCTGGGCGAGCGACTGACGGATGCCCGGAACTTCCTGGGTTTCACGCTCGGCAACGAGACGAACCAGTTCTCGGCGCAGACGCATCCCTCGCCCTGGCCGGTCACCGAGGCCGAGGCCGCGAACTGGATCACGACGCTGCTCGGTGCGGCCGAGGCATCCGCGCCCGCGCAGCGCCACGTGCACAGCGAGTACGACGCCGCCTGGTACATGGACGGGCACGGCTTCACCCCGGCACTGGCCTCACGGCTCGGCGCGATGACCACCGTGCACTCGTGGATCTTCAACGGCACCGCGCAGAAGTACGGCGGGCGGTCGACGGCATCCGATCGTCATGCCGAGTACATGATCGAACTCGCGCGCGCGTTCGCGACCGACCCGCACAAGCCGATCTGGCTGCAGGAGGTCGGGGCGCCGTCGAACTGCCTCGCCCCCGAGCAGACCCCCGACTTCCTCGAGGCGACGCTGCGCTCGGTCGCTCGCACCGACGACCTGTGGGGCGTGACGTGGTGGTGCTCGCACGACGTGAGCCGAGACCTCGCCGACTTCCCCGACCTCGAGTACACGCTCGGCCTCGTCGACCAGACGGGCACCGCCAAGCCGATCGGCCGCCGCTTCGCCGAGCTCATCCCCGAGCTGCGCGAACGCCGCCCGGCGCCGGCGCGCACGCTCGGCATCGTGGTCGAGGTCGACGAGGACGAGACGCCGATCAGCCGCGGGGCGATGAGCCCGGGCGGGTCCATCTTCCAGGCCTGGGTCGATGCCTGCGAGTCCGGCGCCGACCCCGCTTTCGTGACGTCGAAGGATGCCGACGACGCGGCGCTTCTGGAACGGCGCGGCATCACCGAGCTGGTGCGGCCGGTGGTCGAGCGCACGGCGTACGTGTCGCGCAACACGGAGGTCTGAGCGGGCCCGTCGGGTGCATCGATCGGTGCGAAACGTCGGTCATCCGCTCCGATAGCCGACATTGTGCACCGATCGATGCACACGCGAGACGATCGATGCGCACGCGAGACGATCGATGCGCACACGAAAGGGGCGGATGCCGAAGCATCCGCCCCTCGCCCCTCCGGGGATCAGACCGCGACGTCTCCGACGAGGTTGACCTTGATGCCCATGCCGGCGAACATCGCGGCCTTGGCGATGAGCGCCTTGTCGGCGGTCTCGGCGTCGGGCGCGTAGACCGTCTGGGCGTGGTTGGCCTTGTGGCGGGCCATGAACTGGTCGCGCGAGACGCCGTGCAGCACGACGTGGGCGATCGGCCACTCCGGGTTCGTGGCGTCCTTGCGGCGCTGCGTCTCTTCGGCGGGCAGCTCGACGACGGATGCCCGGAAGATGTCGGCCTGCAGGATGCCGTCGGCGATGAACACGCGCGAGAGAACGAGCTCACCGGGCTTCGAGACGCCGTTGATCGTGGCGCCGCCGGCCGGGAAGAACACGTGGCCCTGGCGCCAGCCCTCGGCGTTCTGCCATCCGCCGAGGTGCGAGGCGGGGACCGAGCCCGAGATCTCGTAGACCCACACGAACTGGCCGTCGTAGTCCTCGCCCCAGCGCACGTCGTGCAGCGTGTTGTCGGGCACGAGGCCCATCGCGCGCCACACCCGGTCGGTGACGAGCGCGTCGACCGCGACGCCCTCGTCGGCCTCGTTGAAGTGCGGGAACGCGCGGCCCTCGTGCAGCACGCGCGAGCCGTCGCGCGAGGTGACCGGCGGGCGCTCGGTGGAGTTCAGGATGCCTTCGGCGAGGTCGGACGCCGGAACCAGGTCCTTCAGTCCCTGCTGGTACTGGATGCCGACCGCGTCGAGCCCGAAATCGTCGGCGATGCGGAGGGCGGCGATGTACATCTTGAGCTGCCACTGCACCTGCTCGCGGGTGAGCTCGGTGGCGGCATCCTCGCCGTAGACGAAGGTCATGCCGGCGTCGATCAGCCAGTCGTAGGCGGCGTTCGCCTCGTCGTCGGTGACCTCGAGCATCTCGGCGTAGAGCGCCGACTGCGACAGGCGCTCCTTGTAGATGCCGGTCCGGTTGAGCAGCTCGTCGTCGAAGATCGCGTTGTACATGCCCATGCAGCCCTCGTCGAAGACGCCGATGATGGCCTTCTCGGCGAGGAGCTCTGCCGCGAGCGCCTCGCCCAGCTGCTTCTCGGGGCTGTCGGGCAGCTCGGGCAGCGGGCGCACGTGCGAGGCGTCGTGGGTGATGGCGCCGGTCTCGGTCCACTCCTTGATGCCGTTCTTGAACCACTCGTCGGTGAAGTCGACCGACCAGATCGAGGCGTAGGGCTTGTCCATCTTGGTGAGTCCGGCGTTCAGCCCGAGCAGACCGACCAGTCCGGGCCAGTCGCCCGCGAAGTTCGCGACCGTGAGGATCGGCCCCTGGTGCGTGCGGAGCCCGGCGAGCACGTGATGCGAGTACTGCCAGACGGCCTCGGCGACGATGAGCGGAGCATCCGTCGGGATGTTCTTGAAGACCTCGAGGCCCATGCGCTGGCTCGAGATGAAGCCGTGGCCGGTGGCGGGGTCGACGTCGTTGGCGCGGATGACCGTCCAGCCGAGGTCGCTGAAGACGCCGGTGACGCCCGCCTCGAGCTCGACCTGCACGGGCCAGCCGCCGGTGTTGGCAGCTTCGCGCAGGTCGCCCGAGGCGATCAGGTACGCGGTCTTCGGGGCGGATGCCGGGCGGGATGCCGGGGTCGGCAGGGTGTAGGTCATGATTCCTCCGATGCGGGGGTGGATGCGGTGGTCGTGGAGCCGTTGGCGCCGCGCTGGTCGGCGGCGAGTTCGTGGACGACGTCGGCCGTCGCCGAATACAGGCGCACGTACCGGTCGAAGAGGGTGTCGTAGGTCGTGCGCAGATCGGCGTTCGGGGTGATCGTGTCGGTCACCGGGTTCCATTCGGTGATCAGCGGCGGCTCGTCGGCCGTGGCCACCGCGGCGAGGAAGGCCGCGCCGTAGCTCGCACCGATCGTGGTCGCCGGAACCTCCTGCACGAGACCGGTGACGTCGGAGACGACCTGCAGCCAGAGGCGCCCCTGCGTGCCGCCGCCGACCGCGACGATGCGGCGGATGTCGGCGCCGGCCGCGCGCATGGTCTCGACGTTGTGGCGCACGCCGAGCGCGGTCGCCTCGAGGGCCGCGCGGTACAGGTCGCCGCGGGTGTGCTCGAGGGTGAGGCCGGCGATCACGCCGCGGGCGTCGGGGTCCTGGATCGGGGTGCGCTCCCCCGCGAAGTACGGGAGCACGAGCAGGCCGCGGGCGCCGGCCCCGGATGCCTCGGCCTCGGCGAGGAGCTGCGGGTAGTCGGCATCCGTCAGCTCTGCGAGCCACGCGGTCAGCGCGCCCGAGGTCGAGAGGCCGCCCGCGAGATTGCGGGTGCCGGGGAAGGCGCCGGCAGTGGTCCACATCGACGGGGTGCGGAGGGTCTCCTCCCCCGTCGCGACGAGGAACATCGTCGTGCCGTACATGAGCATGAGGTCGCCGACCTCGTGCGCGCCGACGCTGACGGCCTCGGTCCAGGCGTCGATCGTGCCGGTGATGACGGGGGTGCCGGCCGGGATGCCGGTGATCTCGGATGCCTGTGCCGTCACCGTGCCCGCGATGTCGCCCGCCCAGGCGAGGCGTGGCTGCACGATCGCGGTCGCGTAGCGGCCCCAGAACGGAGCGTGCCAGCGCTCGTTCTCGATGTCGTAGAGCGGCGAGACCTGGCTGGCCGACTGGTGGTCGAGCACGTAGGCGGCCGTGAGCTTGCGGGCGAGCCACGACGCCGGCATGAAGAGGCGGCGGGCGCGCGCCCAGGCATTCGGCTCCTCCTCGGCGATCCACGCGATCTTCGGGCCGCCCGCCTGCGACGTGAGCACCGACCCGCCGACGCGGGTGATCTCGTCGACCCCGAGGTCGGAGGTGATGCGCTCGATCTGCGCGGTCGCGCGGGTGTCGACGCCGTAGAGGATGGCGGGGCGCACGGGCTCGTCGTTCTCGTCGGCGAGCAGGATGCACGGTCCCATGCCGCTGACGCCGACGGCGGAGATCTCGGCATCCGGGTGGGCGGCGATCAGTTCGCGGGCGATCGAGGCGAACTCGTCCCACCAGATCGCGGCATCCGTCTCGACCCAGCCGGTGCGCGGACGCGAGACGTCGTGCGCCCGGGTGGCGGTGGCGAGGATCGTGCCGTCGGATGCCGTGAGCACGCCCTTGGTGCTGGATGTGCCGACGTCGACCCCGAGGGTGCATCGCATGGTGGTCCTCCTTGATCACGCTCGGTTTCAGGATATGTGAAATCGATTTCAGATCGCAAGTGGAATCTGTGGTTGCGTAGTCAGCCCCAGCCGAGACACCCCGCCCTGCGGTGCTGAGCCTGTCGAAGCATCCCCGGGCGGGACCCTTCGACAAGCTCAGGGACCCAGTTGCAGGGCCGACTAGCGGGTCGAGCTCGCGCGCTGGGTCTCGCCGCGCAGCACGACCGTGCGGGCGGGCTGGGCGTCGCCGGCGATGCGCTCGAGCAGCATGCGGGCGGCCGTCACGCCCATGTGCCGTGCGGGCAGACGCACGAGGCTCACGGCCGTCGGCGACAGCGTCGTGAACGGGAGCGATCCCACCACCGCGACGCCGATCTGCGGCGGGGTCAGCCCGCGTTCGGTGAGCACCTGGATCGCACCGACGCCGATGAGGTTGTTACCGGCGACGACGGCATCCGGTGGTTCGGGGAGCGCCAACAGCTCCTCCATCGCCGCCCGCGCCCCGTCGACCCGGAACGTCGCGAACCGCTGCAGTGCGGTGATGTCGGCTTCGCGCCCGGCATCCGTCAGCGCCTGCCGCCACCCGGCGGCGCGATCGGCGGCGGTGTCGATGTCTTCCGGCCCGCCGATGTAGGCGATGCGGCGGTAGCCGGCGGCGATCAGCGACTCGGTCGCCGCGACCCCCGCTTCGCGGTTCGCCATCACGACGCCGTCGAGGTCGTAGCGCGTGGCGCGGTCGACCGCGACAACGGGGCGACCGGTCGCGAGGATGCTGTCGAGGTTCGTCGCGTCGGATGCCGCGGCGATGATGACGCCCGACATGTGCTCGGCGATGGCGATCTGCAGGTAGGTCGACTCCTTGTCGGGCTGCGAATCGGAGTTGCAGAGCACGACCGAGTACCCCGCCTCGCTCGCGACGTCTTCGACACCGCGGGCCATCTCGGTGAAGTACGGGTTCTCGATGTCGGGGATGACGAGCGCGATCACCTCGGACGTCTGCGTGCGCAGGCTGCGGGCGGCACGGTTGGGCGTGAAGTCGAGATCGGCGGCGGCCCGGCGCACGGCCTCGACCTTCTCGGGCGAGACCTTGGTGCCGTTGAACACGCGCGAGACGGTCGCCGGTGACACTCCGGCGCGCGACGCGACGTCGTAGATCGTGGTCATGTCCCGCCCTCTGCTGCCCGGATGCTTCACCCTATCCGCCCCGCCGGTGCATCGATCGGTGCCAAACGTCGACTATGGCCCGCGAGAATCGTCGTTTCGCACCGGTCGATGCACGCGCGCGGGGTCAGGCGGCGTCCTCGGCGGCGGTCGTCGCGACGTGGTGCTGCAGGCGGGCGTGCACCTCGTCGAGTCGGGCGCGCGCGGCGTCGTCGAGGGGCGGCAGCGGCGAACGGCAGTCACCGAGCGACAGAGCGGATGCCTTGCCGCCGAGGTACTTCGCGGCGCCGAAGACGCCGACCTCGACCATCGCCTCGACCGTGTCGTTGATGCGCACCTGCACGGCGCGCGCCCCGGCGAGGTCGCCCGCCTCGAACCGGCGGCGCAGCGACAGGAACAGCTCGATCTGCAGCGCGACGGTGGTGCCGATCGCTCCTCGCGCACCGATCGACAGCGCCGGCAGGTAGAACTCGTCGAACCCGTTGATGAGCGTCTGGTGCGGGTAGCGGTGCAGGATGCGCTCGGCACCGTAGAGGTTGCGCGAGGTGTGCTTGACGCCGATCACCTGCGGCAGGGCGAGCAGTTCGTCGAAGCCGCCCTCCGAGATGTCGCGGCCGGTGAACTGCGGGATGTTGTAGAGCACGAACGGCAGGTCGACGGCGTCGATCACGGTGCGGAAGTGTCGCACGACGTCGTCGGTGGAGTAGCCGTAGTAGAGCGGCGGGATCATCGAGATCGCACCGACCCCGGCATCCTTCGCCGCCTGCGCGATGCGCACCGCCTCACCGGTCGACATCGCACCCACGTGCGAGACGACGGGCACGCGGCCCGCGGCGGCGGCGACGGCGGTCTCGGCCACCGCGATGCGCTCGGCCTCCGAGAGCAGCACGCCCTCCCCCGACGAGCCGCACACGTAGACGCCCTCGACGCCCCGGCGGATGTCGCCGTCGAGCATCGCGGCGAGCGCCTCATGGTCGACGCTCTCGTCGGAGCGCATCGGGGTGACGGCGGCCATGAAGAGCCGCGTGCCCAGCAGGTCGTTCACCACGCCGTCCACCCTCCGTCGACGACGACGTTCGACCCGGTCATGTAGGTCGAGGCGTCGGAGGCGAGGAAGACCAGGGCGCCGTTGAACTCGTTCGCCTCGGCCATCCGCCCGATCGGCATGCGGGCGGTGTAGTTGGCCTGGAAGGTCGCGTCCTGCGTGTCACGGCGCACACCCGAGGGCGTGAGCGTGTTGACGCGGATGCCGGCGCGCCCCCAGTACGTCGCGCAATAGCGGGTGAGGTTGTAGAGGCCCGACTTCGCGGCCGAGTACGCGACCGGCTTGATGAACGGGATGCCGGTCTGCTCGGCCTTGTACGCATAGATGTCCTGCACCGGCGAGACCATGCCGTAGATCGATCCGACGTTGACGATCGAACCGCCGAGTCCGGCGTCGCGCATCCGACGACCGGCCGCCTGGGTGACGAGGAAGGTGCCGACGAGGTTCGTGTCGACCACCTCGCGGAACACCTCGGCGGGGAACTGCTCGAACGGGCCCGAGACCTCGGGCGGCGCGCTGGGCTGGGTGTCGAGGCCCGCGTTGTTGACCACGACGGTCGGCACACCCCAGGTCTCCAGCACCCGGTCGAATCCGGCATCCACGCTCTGCTGGTCGGTGATGTCCATCGCGACCGCGAGCAGTCGGCCGTCGGGGTCGGCGATGCCGAGCTCCGCCGACGGGTCGGCCACCTCGCGGCGCGAGGTGACGGCGACGCGGGCACCGCGCCCGTGCAGTTCGCGCACGAACTCGGCGCCGATCTGGCCGAAGCCGCCGGTGACGACCACCACCTTGTCGCGCACGGAGAACAGCGGGTCGAATCCTTCAGACATGTCTTTCGATACTCCAGGTTGCAGGGCGCTCAGCCCTTGACGGATCCGGCGGTCAGCCCCGACACGATGCCGCGCTGCGCCCACAGGAAGAAGATGATGGCGGGCAGGGCGAACAGCAGGGCGCAGAACATCACGACGTTCATCGGCGTGTAGAACTGGCCGAGGAACGACGACAGACCCACGGATGCCGGCCACAGATCGCTCGACGAGATGAACGTGTTCGCGAACATGAACTCGTTCCAGCCGTCGAAGAACGCGATGACCGAGGCGGCCGCGATGCTCGGCATGACCAGCGGAAGCACGATGGTGGTCAGGATGCGCAGGCGGGAGCATCCGTCGATGCGCGCCGACTCCTCGATCTCGTAGGGGATCTTGTCGATGCCGCTCTTGATGATGAACATCGCCACCGGCATCACGAACGCGGTGTCGGCGAGCACGAGGCCCCAATGGCTGTTGAGCAGCCCGGCCCCGGCGAAGATCGCGTACAGCGGCACGATGATCAGCGCTTCGGGCAGCATCTGGGTGCTGAAGAAGATGAACCCGGCGACACCGCGGCCGTGGAACTTGTAGCGGCTGAGCGCGTAGGCGGCCATGGTCGCCAGCACGAGGCTGAGGATCGTGGTGCCCGCGGCGATCACGAAGGAGTTGCCGAGCCAGCGGAAGATCGGGATGTCGGCGAGGAACCCGCCCCACTGCCCGATGTTCTGCACCTCGGGCACGAGCGGCTGAGATCCGCCGTACAGTGAGGCCTCCGTGCCGAGCGAGGTCGACAGCATCCAGTAGACGGGGAAGCCGGCGAACACGACGAGCAGGGTGATCAGCGCGGCCTTGCCGAGGCTGCCGAACTTGGCGGCGACGCCGCGGCGGCGCGGGAGGTCGGTGGGAATGCGCACGGTGGTCATCGCTGGCTCTCCTGACGTTCCTGGATCTGCTCGACGATGAAGTAGACGACCGTGACCAGCAGCGAGAGCACGAGGCCGAGGGCGCCGATCGCGGCGGCCCGCCCGAGGTTCTGGTCCTGGAATGCGGTGCGGTAGACGTTCACCACGAGCGTGTTGGTGACGTCGAGCGGTCCGCCGCCGGTGATGAGGAAGATGATCTCGAAGCGCCGGATCGACCAGATCGTCATGAGCAGCGTGATGACGCGGATGGTCGGCATGATGTGCGGGAGGGTGACGGCGCGGAACGACTGGAAGCGCGTCGCGCCGTCGACCCAGGTCGCCTCGCGCAGCTCGTGCGGCACGCTCTGCAGTGCGCTGAGCATCACGAGCATGACGAGCGGGGTGAGCTTCCAGACCGTCGCGAGCGTGACGGCGAAGAGCCCGTACTGCGGATCGACGAGCCAGCCGTGCTCTCCGAGCCCCAGTGCGCTGGTGGTGCGGTTCAGGATGCCCTGCTCGTTGTTGTAGATCCACACGAAGATGAGGGCGGCGGCGACGGTGGGCACGGCCCACGGGATCGTCGCGATCGCGCGGATGATGCCCCGGCCCTTGAACGCGGTGTTGAGCAGCAGGGCGCCGGCGGTGCCGATAGCCACCGAGAACACGACGGTGAAGAGCGTGTAGAGGAGGGTCGTGGCGACCGAGGTCCAGAACTTGTCGCTCGAGAGCAGGTAGTCGTAGTTCTCGAGACCGACCGGGCGCCCACCCGAGGGGTTCACGAGCTTGGTGGCCGTGAACGACAGCAGCACGCCGCGGATCAGGGGGAAGACCGTGAAGATCGCCAGGTAGGCGATCGCCGGGAAGAGGAAGAGGTAGGCGCCGTTGCGCTCGATGAAGCGCGAGATCGCACCGCTGTCGCGGCGACGCCTCGGCGGCGAGGCAGGGGGCGCGGTCTGCGGCGCCTCGAGCGTGGGGGTGGCCATGGCCGGGTGTCCTTTCGCGTGTCGCGGGAGTGGCCGAGGGGCGGGCGGCCGGGGGAAGAACCGCCCGCCCCTCGGAGTGCTCAGCCGAGTTCGGCTTCGAGGGTCTCCTGCACCTCGGCGAGCTTGGCCTTCACGTCGCCGCCGTTGACCCGCAGGTCCTCGACCGCCGTGAGCACCTCGCGCCAGATGACCTTGCTCTCGGTCTCGAAGCCCTCGACGAGGGTCGACTTCGAGGTCTTGGCGGCCTCGAGGAACTGCGTCGCCCAGGGGTTCGCCTCGAGGAACGCGGCATCCGGCTCGACGTCGGTCGCCATGGCCGAGGCACCGAGGCCCGCACGGATCGCGGTCTGCCCCTCCTCGCCGAGCACCCAGCGCACGAAGTCCTTCGCGGCCTCCTTGTTGTCGCTGTTCGCGTTGACGGCGATGATCAGCTGCGAGTTCGAGCCGGGGTTCGCCAGCGGCAGCGGGGCCGCGCCCATGTTCTGACCGTTCACGGCGTTGTCGGGGTTGCTCGTGATGGTGGTCGCGACGCCCGAGTTCTCGAACAGCATGCCGACCTGGCCCTGGCCGAACTTCGCGCGGAACGTCGACGCGTCGTCGCCGATGGGCGCGACGCCCGAGGCGAAGGTCTCGAGGAACGCCTCGACGGCCTCGACGTTCTCGGCGCGGTCGATCGTGAGCGCATCGCCGTCGCTCAGCTCGCCGCCGAACCCGTAGATCCAGTTGGCCATCTCGAGCGTCCAGCCGTCGATCTCGGCGGTCTGGTGACGACCCGCCCAGCCGGCGATGCCCAGCTCGTCCTTGATGGTCTGCGCGGTGGTGAGGAACTCGTCGAACGTGGTCGGCACCTCGAGTCCGAGCTGCGCGAAGATGTCCTTGTTGTAGATGACGGTGCTGTAGGTCGGGCGCTCCCAGTTGAAGCCGTACTGCCCGCCGTCGAAGACGCCCGCCTCGTTGGTGTTGTTGAGGTCGTCGCCGAGCTCGTCGGCGATGTCGTCGAGGGGCTCGAGCACGCCGGCATCCACCAGCGAGGCGAACTGGCTGTCCTGCAGCACCATGACGTCGGGGCCGCCACCGGCACCGAGCTCGGTGCTGAGCTTGTCGGCGTAGTTCGCGAACGGGATCTCGACCTTGGTGAGCTCGATGTCGTCGTTCGGTCCGGTGTATCCCTTGACGGCGTCCCAGATGATGGGACCCTTGCCGTCTTCGAGGAACTGCCAGTTCGAGAACGTCAGCTCTCCTCCGGCGCTTCCGGCATCGCTCTCTCCGCCCGATGCGCAGCCCGCGAGGGCGATGGCGGCGACGGCGGCGAGGCCGGTGATCCGCAGCGCGCGTGCGTTGCGGGACGGGTGTAGGGGGTTCGACTTCACTGTTCACTCCTTTGGCCAGCAAGTTCTCTGCGACGGTGCAGCCGACTCCTCGCTCGGGATGCGTGAAATCGGTTTCATAAAGATAACTTCGTAGTCTTCTCCCTGTCAAGCACCAAATGGTTACGCAACCTCGCGCGTGCGAAGATCTCCGGAGAACGACGGATGCCGCGGGGGCTGAGCCCCGCGGCATCCGTCGTTCGGTCTTCTGAGGTCAGGCGAGCCAGGCCGGGGCGCGCCCGCGGAGCACGCCCCGGTCGACCGAGAAGCGTCCGGCACCCGTGAAGGCGATCGCCAGCGCGGAGGCGCCGAGCAGGGCGACGAACTCGTAGCCGCCCTCGCCGACCCAGAAGCCCGCGGGCAGGTGCACCAGCACGAGCGCCACCACCATGTCGACCGCCAGAAGGATGCCGGCGAGGCGCGAGAAGAGGCCGAGCACGAGCATCGCCCCGCCGATCAGCTCGAGGAAGGCGACGAAGGGGGCAGCGATCTCGGGCAGCGGCACGCCCATCCCGGCGAAGCTCTGCGTGGTTCCGGCGAGCGTGTACTCGAAGATCTTCTGCGCGCCGTGGGCGAAGAAGATGCCGCCGACGACGACGCGGAGGACGAGGAGTCCCCACGCGGTCGCGGCGGAGGTGTGGGCGGTGGTGTTCGTCATGAGGAGGCCTTCCTTCGTGGCAGGACACCGCGCGCCAGGCGCGGAGCGGGCGGGGGAACCCGTCTTCGACGCTAGGAAGGCCACCTTTCGGTTTCCTGTGGGCGGGGCCCGCGGGCAAGGCTCAGGGACCCATACGGCTGGGTCGCCGAGCCTGTCGAAGCGCCCCCACACGAGACACTCAGCGGTGCGCGGCGACCACCTCGGCGACGGCGGTGCGCTCGGCCTCGGTCGGCTCCGCGATCGCCATGCGGCAGTAGGCGTCGACCACGTCGAGCACGCGGTACGCCTCTTTCATGCGCGCCATGTCGCCGCCGATGAGCGAGACGACGTCGTCGACGGCGGTCTGGGCGGCGGCGATCGCTCCCGCGTCACCCGAGCGTCCGGCATCCGCCAGTGCACGGAACGGCTTCGGCGTCACCGACGAGACGCCCGAGACGACGCCCTGCGCCCCGGCGCCGACGGCGGCGATCAGGTCGCGGTCGGCTCCCGTGTACAGGTCGAAGTCCGCGGGCACGACCGCGCGATACGCGGCGATCTCGTCGAGCGACAGCTCGCTGAGCTTCGCGCCGACGATGTTCGGCAGCCCTGCGAGGCGCACGAGCAGCTCGGGCGAGACAGTGTTGCCGCTGCGCGCCGGGTAGATGTAGACGTAGAGGCGCCCGTCGCCCACGGCATCCGACACCGCCTGGAAGTAGTCGAAGATCGCGTCATCGGTCGACTTCAGGTAGTACGGGGTGAGGGCGGCGAACTCGGTCGCGCCGAGTCCGCGGGCGATCTCGACCAGGCGCACGGCCTCGAAGGTGCTGGGCTGGCCGACGTGCACGATCACGCGCATGCGGTCGGCGAGTTCGGTGATCGCGGCGCCGACGAGGGAGCGGAACTCCTCGACGTCGACCGCGGGGAACTCCCCCGTCGTGCCCAGGATGAACGCGCCCTCGTTGCCCGACTGCCCGACGAAGCGGAAGATCGCGCGCGACCCCTCCAGGTCGAGGCTGCCGTCGCGGTGGAACGCGGTGGGGACGGCGGTCAGGATGTCGTAGCGGGTCACTTCTCGTTCTCCTTGGAGTTCTTGCGCGCCTTGCGGAGCGCGCGGGGGGATGTGTCGACGTTGCGCACGGTCGACGTGAGCAGGTCGGGGTTCGCGGCGAGTTCGTCGTGCGCCTTCTCGATCTGCTCGCGGCTCTCGTCGTCGAGGATCGAGTCCTCGAGCGACTTGCGCTCGGCGCGCGGCTTGCGGGCCGCACGGATCGCCGGCATCACGATCGAGAGCACGGCGAGGGCGAGCAGCACGATCGCGATCGGGCTGACGACCTCGAAGAACGGGCGCGTCGGGAGGATCGCGAGGGTGCGGGCGAGGTTCTCCTCGGCGAGCGGACCGAGGAGCAAACCGAGCACGACGGGGCCGGCCGGCACCTGCATGCGCTTGAGCAGCACGCCCACGACGCCGAAGACGAGCATCGTGACGACGGTCGACAGGCTGTTCGAGGTCGCATAGGTGCCGATGATGCAGAAGATCAGGATGCCGCTCCACAGGTACGGCTGCGGCACGTCGAGCAGCTTCACCATTCCCTTCATGCGGATGAGGCTGAGCACGAGCGACAGGATGGTCGCGACGAGCATGATGCCGACGATCGAGACGACGAGGTCGGGGCGGTTGGTGAACAGCGTGGGTCCGGGGGTGATGCCCCAGATGATCATCGAGCCGATCATGACGGCCATCACGGAGTCGCCGGGGATGCCGAGGGCCATCGTGGTGGTCAGCGATCCGCCGAGCGTGGCACTGGAGGCGGTGTCGGATGCCGCGACGCCCTCGATCGACCCCTTGCCGAACATCTCGGGGTGCTTCGACGCCTTGCGCGCCCGCTCCCATCCGATGAGGCCG
This sequence comes from Microbacterium sp. NPDC087868, assembly GCF_044900755.1. NCBI lineage: Bacteria > Bacillati > Actinomycetota > Actinomycetes > Micrococcales > Microbacteriaceae > Microbacterium > Microbacterium sp. NPDC087868. Next base: position 643,320 of record NZ_JBJDNO010000002.1, on the reverse strand, counting down.
GCGATGTCGCCGCCCGCGGCCGGGATGAGTCCGACCCCGAGGCCGACGGCGCCGCCGACCGCGGTGGCGCGGCCCGACTGCTTGAGCTCGGACCTGTTCGGCCACCAGCGGCCGAGGCTCGAGATCGGCCGCACGTGCGACTTCTTGTGCGTGAGCAGTTGGTCGAACAGCTCGGCGATGCCGAACAGGCCGATGATCACGGCGATGAAGTTGACGCCCTCGACGAGTTCGAGCACCCCGAAGGTGAAGCGCTGGTCGGCGGTCGCGGCGTACGTGCCGACGCTGCCGAGCATGAGACCGAAGAGCCCGGCGAGGATGCCCTTGAGCATCGACTTCGACGAGATGCCGATCATGATCGAGATGCCGAAGACGACGAGCGCGAACAGCTCGGGCGACTTGAAGTAGTCACGGGCGAAGCTCGCGATCGGCACGGCGGCCACCGAGAACAGCACGAGCGAGGCGAGGATGCCGACGGCCGAGACGATCGCCGAGATCGTGAGCGCGAGTCCGGCCCTGCCCTGCTTCGCCATCGGGTACCCGTCGAGGGTGGTGGCGATGGATGCCGGGGTGCCGGGGGTGTTGATGAGGATCGACGGCACGCGGTCGCCGAAGTTGGCGGCGACGTAGATGGTGAGCAGCACCGCGAGGCCCTGCACGGGCTCGAGGGTCATCGTGAAGCCCGCGGCGAGGGCGACGGCCATGGTCGCGGTGATGCCGGGGAAGGCTCCGACCATGAAGCCGAGCACGAGGCCGACCAGCATGTAGAGCAGGATCGAGATGTCGAGGAGCGAGTTCAGCCCCTCCATGAGCGCGTTCACAGGGGAATCCTCAGGAGCATCCCGAACACGACGTAGACGAACGCCGTGACGGAGGCGGAGTAGATGACGAGGCTCAGCCAGCGGCGGTGGCCGTAGAGGAGCATGAGGGCGGCCATGAGCAGGGCGGCCGCGACCGGGAACACCTCGATGCGGTAGCCGAACAGGATGACCGTGCCGAGCGACCAGAGGGCGATGAAGGCGCCGGTGATCACGAGCGTGGCGATGACGCGCAGGTAGCCGCCGGGCTGTATGCGCTCGAGGTCTTCACGGGTGGGTGCCGGCCGGGTGAGGGCGACGGCGAGGATCGCGATCGCGATGACCACGCCGGTGACGCCGATGACGAGGGGCCAGAATCGGGCGTCGATCTGCCCGGGACCGGCCTCGCGGCGCAGCGGGATCTGCGTGGAGAGGAAGAGGTAGCCCGCGGTGAAGGCGAGGGCGACCACGCCGAACGCGATCTCGAGGCCCCGCGAGGCGGGTGCGCCCTCGTACTCGTCCTCGGATGCCGCGTCGGCGGCGATGTCGGGGGTCGACATGGGTTCTCCTTCGTTGGAGGGGTGCGCTGCGGGGCCGACGGACGCCGGCCCCGCAGGAGTGCTCTCAGCCCAGGAGGTCCTGGAATAGCGTGAACTGGTCGTCGACGAAGGTCGTCCACTCGGCCGAGTCGCGGTAGACGACGAGGTTGCCGGCATCCGCCTGGAACTGCTGGTAGGTGTCGGACTCGACGGCCTCCTTGACCGCGGCCTCGAGCGTCTCCTTCACGTCGTCGGGCAGACCCTTCGGCGCGTAGATTCCGCCCCACCCACCGAACACGACGTCGTCGCCGATGGCCTCTTCGACCGTCTCGACGTCTTCGGCGTCGGGGTGGCGCTCGTCGTTCATCACGGCGAGGATGCGCACGGCGTCGCCCTGCGCGAGCGCTTCGCCGAGTCCGGAGACGGCGGCGACGGTCTCACCGGATGCCGCAGCGGCGACGGCGGTCGCGCCACCGTCGTACGGGACCGGGGTGAAGTCGGCATCGGTCGCGGTGCCGAGGCCGACGGTCGCGGCCTCCCAGATCGAGCCGGCGCCGGAGTTGGCGACGGTCACGGGGCCGGACTTCGCCTGCGCGACGAGGTCTTCGAGGGTCTCGATGCCGCTGTTCGCGCCGACCGTGATGACGCCGGGGGCGAGCATGATCTGGCCGAGGAGGTCGAAGTCCTCCGGCAGCACGTTGGCGCCCTGCGTGGTGTTGAGCATGGCGATCTCGACCGGGGCGAAGCCGATCACGTAGCCGTCGGCGTCCTGCGAGCCGACGTACTCCATGGCCAGGGCTCCGGCCGCACCGGGCATGTTCTCGGGGATGACGCTGACGCCGAGGATCTTCTCGAGCTCGGTCGCGAGGGCGCGCGACGACAGGTCGGATCCGCCGCCGGGGTTGGCCTGGATGATCAGGCGGATGTCCTTCTCGGGGAATGCCGACGCGGCATCTTCGCCCTCTTCGACCTTGGTGCAGGCCGAGACGACGAGAGCGGTGGCTGCGAGGGCGGCGAGTGCGGCGGCCGCCCGGGTGATGCGCTTGCGGGGCATCTTTGCTCCTCTACGTGGGTCGACCGTGTTGTCGACACCGTGAGGCTAACAGTGTTGACTGTTAACAGTCAACACTGTCGAAGTTTTCGCCTCCGCGCGCCCTCACCACCCGGTCCGTCCGGATGCGAGGATGGCATGAGAAAGACCGTAGGAGGGACGGCAGGTGTTCGACGAGCGACGCAGACAGCAAGCGCTCGAGGAACTGGGGATCCTCGACACCCCCCGCGATGAGCGGGTGGATCGGGTGGCACGACTGGCGAAGGAGATGTTCGGAGTGCCGATGGTGAGCGTCTCGCTCATCGACCGCGACAGGCAATGGCGGAAGGCGGAGATCGGGTTGGGCGCCGATCAGGCGCCACGGCAGGACTCCTTCTGCGATTACACGGTTCGACAGGACCGCACCGTGGTGATCGAGGATGCCGCACTGACGGACCTCTTCGCCGACAATCCGTTCGTGACCGGCGACCCGCATCTGCGGTTCTATGCGGGGCATCCGCTGCACGCGCCCGGAGGAGAGCCGATCGGCACCCTGTGCGTGCTCGACACCGAACCGCACACGCTCACGGACGCCCAGCTCGACCTGCTGCGCGATCTCGCGTTCTGGGTGCAGTCCGAACTCGCCAACGACGCCGAGCTCGACCACGCCGCCGTCATCCAGAGCACGCTGCGCCCGCACGCCCATCCCGAGGTGCCGGGCTACACGATCGCCGGCGGTTCGATCTCGCGTGGCGCTCTGGCGGGCGACTTCTACGACCTCGACATCGTCGACGGCGCCCTGCGCGTCACTCTCGCCGACGCGATGGGCAAGGGCACCGGCCCCGCGCTGATCGCCGCGAGCGTACGCGCCTCCCTGCGTACGGCCCCCGAACGAGGGCTGACGGCATCGATCGCCGAAGCCGATCGTCTGCTCGAGCAGGATCTCGGCGACACCGCGATGTTCGTCACCGCCGTGCACGCGGAACTCGACCCGGAGTCCGGCGACCTCGAGGTGATCGACGCCGGGCACAGTCTCGCCTTCATCCTCCGCGCGGACGGCTCGTGGGAGCATCTGCGCTCGACGAGCCTGCCGCTCGGGATGGGCATGGGCCTGCAGCCGGCGGAGATCCGGACACCGCGGCTCGCGAACCTCGCACGCGGGGACGCATTCGTCTGCTGCAGCGACGGCCTGCTCGACGTCCTCGATCCCGACGATCCCTACGCCCACGTCTACCGCGTGCTCACCGAGCTCGGACCCGACGGAGCGATCCGGGAGGCGATGGGGCTCGCCACCGCCGAAACCGCGACCGACGACATCACCGTGGTCGTCGTCCGGAGGGATGCATGAGCGCCCGGTTCGCCACGATCCGCATCCTCGCCCTGCTGTCGGTGCTGCTCGGCGTGAACTACGTCGCGTGGCGCTGGCTCGAATCGGTGAACTGGTCGGCGTGGTGGATCGCGGTACCGCTCGTGATCGCCGAGACGTACAGCCTCATCGACACCTTCCTGTTCTGCCTGACCATGTGGCGGGCCAAAGAGAGGCCGGCCCCCGTATCGGAGCCGCGTGGCACGGTCGACGTCTTCATCACGACGTACGACGAGCCCATCGAGCTCGTCATGACGACCGCGCGTGCGGCCCAGCGCATCGCGTATCCGCACACGACCTGGATCCTCGACGACGGCTCCCGCCCGGAACTCGAAGCGGCGGCGCGTGATGCCGGGGTGTCGTATCTCACCCGCCCGGACGACTGGACCGGCAAGCCGCGCCACGCCAAGGCCGGCAACCTGAACAGCGCCCTCTTCCAGACCGACGGCGAGTTCCTGCTCATCCTCGACGCCGACCAGATCCCGGATCCGCTCATCCTGCACCGCACCCTCGGCTACTTCGCCGACGACCACGAGGTCGCCGTCGTCCAGACCCCGCAGTGGTTCATGAACGTCGATGAGGCCGATCCTCTCGGAGCCCAGGCACCGCTGTTCTACGGTCCGATCCAGCAGGGCAAGGACGGATGGAACGCCGCGTTCTTCTGCGGTTCGAACGCCGTGCTCCGGCGTGAGGCGCTCATGCGGCTCGGCATCATCGGTTACGTCCGCGAGGTCACCGACTCCGCCGCCCGTGCGCTGCGCGCATCCGAGACGATGATCGAGGCGGAGGTCCGAGCGGCGGCCGATCCTAACCTGACGCGCGAATTCAGCGCGCTGCAGATCGTGATCCGCCAGGGGCGGCGCGACCTGGCGGCGGGCGTCGCCGTGGCCGAGGTGGCCGACCGGGTGCGATCGGCCGTCGATGACGCGTCGCGCATCCTCGTCGCGCAGGATCTCGCGGGTATCCGCGCCGACCTCGCCGAACTCGGCGCGCTGCCGATCGAGCACGATGCCGAACTCGATGCGATCGTCGTCGACGAGGCAGGGCTCGCGACGCTGGCGGCATCCGACCTCTCCCCCATCACGGCGCTCGACGCCGTGCGCGCCCTGCTCGACGCGCTGCGCCTCGACCGCGGAGACGAGGCCCAGCCCATCCTCCCGATGGCGACCATCTCGGTCACCGAGGACATGGCGACCGCGATGCAGCTGCACTCGCAGGGGTGGCGCAGCGTCTACCATCACGAGATCCTCGCCAAGGGCCTCGCTCCCGAGGACCTTCGCACCATGCTCACCCAGCGGCTGCGCTGGGCACAGGGCACGTTGCAGGTGATGCTCCGCGACAACCCCCTGGTCAAGCGCGGGCTCTCGGTGGGCCAGCGCCTGATGTACTTCGCGACGATGTGGAGCTATCTGTCGGGGTTCGCGGCGGTCGTGTACCTGACGGCCCCCGTGGTGTACCTCGTGTTCGGGGTGCTCCCGGTCACCGCATGGTCGGTCGATTTCTTCGTGCGTTTCCTGCCGTACTTCATCGTGAATCAGGTGCTGTTCCTGGTGGTCGCGAAGGGGGTCAGGACCTGGCGCGGGCAGCAGTACTCGCTCGCCCTCTTCCCCGTGTGGATACGAGCGTGCTGGACGGCGTTCGCGAACGTCGTCCTCGGCCGCCCCCTGTCGTTCGCCGTGACGCGCAAGGACGGTCGCGATCCTCGCGGCGTGCCGTGGGGGCAGATCTGGCCGCAGCTGACGGCCATGGTGGTGCTGACGGTCGCCCTCGTCATCGGCGTGACGCGCGTCATCATCGGCACCGCCGACGGAACCGGCACACTGGTCAACACCGCCTGGGTGCTCTACGACCTCGTCGTGCTGAGCGTCATCATCCAGGCCGCCCGCTATCGTGGGCCGGCCGCCCGAGTCCTCGAGAAGGAGCCCCATGGATCTGAGCACTGACACCCGCGACGGCTACGCCGTCATCGGCCTGACGGGTCGACTCACCGCGACGGGAGCACCGCTGCTGCGCAACGCGGTGAGCGACCTCATCGCCGCGGGCGAATCGAACATCGTCATCGACATGGCGGGTCTGCTGCTCGTCGACTCGTCCGGACTCGGCGCCCTCGTGGGCGGGCTGAAGAGTGCGCGCGTCGCCGGCGGCGACCTGCGCATCGCCGCCGTGCCCGAAGCGGTGCAGACCGTGCTGCACCTCACCAACCTCGATCGCGTGCTGCGCGACCACCCGACGCCGGAGTCGGCGTTCGATGGACGCTGAGACCCGCGCGGTGCACATCGACGGGCCGGCCCGGCTCGAGCTCGTCGACCACGTCCTCGACGCCCTCGACGGGCTGTGGGCGGACGCCCCGCACGTCGCCGACCGGGACCGTACGCTGTTCGCCCTCGCCGTGAGCGAGGTGGCGACCAACATGGTGCAGCACACCGACGACCCGGACGGGGTCACCCTCACCGTCGACATCCGCGTCTCGTCGGACGACCTCCTCGCGACCCTCACCGATACCGCCCCGCCGGCGGAGATCGACTGGGACGGCGTCGACATGCCGGATGCCGACAGCGAGAGTGGCCGAGGGCTGGCGCTCTCCACCGCCGCGCTCGACGAGTTCCGACACTACGCCGACGCCCGCGGCAACACCTGGCGTCTGCAGCGGAGGCTCGCGCCCTAAGCAGGCTCCGCCCTTCGTGCAAGCCCCTATCGCCGCCGCATCGGTGCGGGGACAGTGGGCGCATGCTGATGCGATCGAGTACTCCCCACCCTCTGCACGACGACTCGATCGGTCTGCTCACCCGCGGCTACCGCCTCGGCGAGCACCTCTGGCGGCGCACGGAACCGGGGGCCCGCGCCGTCGGGATGCGCCTGCTGGGAAAGCCTGCGCTGTTCGTGCGCGGCGCCGAGGCGGTGTCGCTGTTCTACGACGGGGACCGGATCGCCCGGCACGGCGCGATGCCCGCTCTCGTTCAGAACACCCTTTTCGGGAAGGGCTCGGTGCACAGCCTCGACGGCGCGACGCACCGCCACCGCAAGACGACCTTCCTCGACGTCGCGTACGAAGACGAGCAGGTCGCGCGTCTCGCGCCGTACCTCGAGCGCGAGTGGCGGAGCGAGGTCGACGCCTGGGCAGCCGGTACGAGCCGCCGTTCCGCCTACGACGCCGCGATCGGCGCCTTCGGTCGCGCCATCATGCGCTGGGCCGGACTCCCGGGGACGGCGCGGGCGAAGACTCGGTGGGCCGAGCGACTCGCGCAGATCGTGGACGGATTCGGTGCGCCCTACTCCCTCGCCTTCCTCAGTGCGCAGTTCAACCGGGCATGGTCCGACCGCCACGCCGAGAACCTCGTCATGGCCGTGCGGCGCGGCGAGCTCGAGACCGTCGCGGGGACCGCCCTGCACGAGTGGGCCTGGCACAGGGATGAGACGGGCGTGCTGCTGTCTCCTCGCCTCGCGGGCATCGAACTGCAGAACGTGCTGCGCCCGATGATCGCCGTGGCGCGGTTCGTCGCCTACGCCGCGAAGCGACTGCATGAGCATCCCGAATGGCGCGGGCGCATCGCGACCGAGGCAGCCGAGCGGGGTTCGCTGACCGGCGGCCCGCTGGCGACGGCGTTCGCGCAGGAGATCCGCCGCACCTCGCCGTTCGTGCCGATGCTTCCCGCCTGGGCGACGGAGGACGTCGAGTTGGACGGCGAGCGGGTGGAGGCGGGCGACCGCGTCGTGCTCGACATCCTCGGCACGAACATGGACGCGGCGTCGTGGGACCGTCCCGCGGACTTCGTTCCGGACCGGTTCGTCGGGATCGACGACTACGAGGCGATCGAGACCTTCGTCCCGCACGGCGGAGCGGATCCGCGTACGGGGCACCGCTGCCCCGGCGAGAAGCTCGCCATCGCGGGGCTCGCGGCCGCGGTCTCCGCGCTGAGCGAGCGACGGGTCGAGATCCTCGACCAGGGCCTCGACGTGAACCTCTGCCGCCTGCCGACCATGCCGGCCTCCGGAGGTCGAGTCCGCGGTTGCCCCTTCCACCGCCGGGGCTGACGCCCGCGGCTTTCGAATCGTTCACCTGGCGCTCTTCGCCTGGCGAGACCCGCGAGGCGCGCGACTCGGAATACCGAGGGAGATCAGGCCCGCGTCTGGATCTCGCTCAGCATCCGATCGCGGGCACCGTCGAGGTGCGCGGCCAGAACAGCGGATGCCTCCTCCGAGGTGCCGGTGCGCATGACGTCCATGAGCGTGAAGTGGTCGCCCGAAGACTCGTGGAGGTCTTCGTCGTGGTTGATCGTGACCTCGAGCAGCGCGGCGAACGTCGGGAGGTACTGGCTCCACGCCCCCTCGAGCCGCGGGTGGTCGGCGAGCGCGTAGATCTGCGAGTGGAAGTCGAGGTCGGCGGTCACGAAAGCCGCGTGGTCGCCGGCATCCGCAGCCGCACTCATGCGCCCGACGGCCGCCGCCATCGGCGCCCAGCGCGCCGGGTCGTCGACGCGCATCGCCCGAGAGAGGGCGAGCTGCTCGAGAGCACCGCGCAGGCTGTAGAGCTGGTCGACGTCGTCTTTCGTGAGTCCGGTGATGTACACGCCGCGCGGGCGCTGCACCTCGACGAGGTTCTCGAAGCTGAGCTGCGTGAGGGCATCGCGGATCGGACCGCGGCTCACGTCGAACTCCTCGGCGAGCGCCTCCTCGGTGATGCGGGTGCCGGGCGCGAGGTCCCCGCGCACGATGCGCTGACGCAGCACGCGTGCCACCTGGGCTCCGAGCGACTCTGCCCGCTTGACGATCTGTGTCACGCCGACCTCCTGTTAACAGTTGACAGGATACACACCGGTCGGTGGGGAGAGGTCAGTTGCGCCCGTCGCGCGGGCTCCAGAGCACCACTTCGGTCGAACGACGCAGACGTCGTCCCGACGGCATCGGCACCACACCGGATGAACCCGCCGCGAACACGCGCACTCCGGGTCGATTCTCGCGCTCGGACCGCAGAGAGGCCTCGAGGTCGGCGATGCGGCGGCGGAGCATCCGATTCTCGTCCTCGAGGTCGAGCAGTCGGGCGATCGCCGGCAGGCTCATCCCCTCGGACGACAGCTGAGCGACCTCACGGAGCTGCTCGATGTCGCGATGCGAGTACCGGCGAGAACCGCCGCGCGTGCGGCCGGGGGTGACCAGGCCGATGCGGTCGTACTGGCGCAGGGTCTGCGGGTGCATGCCCGCGAGCTCGGCCGCGACGGCTATCGCGAAGACCGGGGTGTCAGCATCCATGGTGGGCCCCTTCTCCGGTTCCTGAGCGCCCTTCGCCTCGCTCCGCTCGCTCAGGGACCGGGCTGGAACCGGTTCCTGAGCGAGGAGCGAAGCGACGAGACGAAGGACGCCCCGAGACGAAGGACGTCATCGCCGCGCCTTCGCCATGAGCTCGGCGCGGGGGTTCTCGGTCGGCTCCAGAGCCTGGAACTTCTCGAGCGCCTCGCGCGCCGCCTCGTCGAGGTGCGTCGGCACGGCCACCTGCAGCTCGGCGAGAAGATCGCCGGTGCCCTTGCCGGTCGTGACGCCGCGACCCTTGACCCGCAGCACACGCCCGGAGGGGGTGCCGGGGGCGACCCGGAGCTTGACGACGTCTCCGCTCAGCGTGGGGACCTCGATGGTCGCGCCGAGCGTCGCCTCGGTGAAGGTCACCGGCACGACGACGCGCAGGTTGAGGCCGTCACGGGTGAAGACGGGATGCGGGCGCACCGTGATCTGCACCACGATGTCACCGCTCTCGCCCCCGTCCGGCGAAGGCCGACCGCGGCCGCGCAGACGGATCTTCTGCCCGTCGGCGACCCCGGCCGGGATCTTCACCTTGAACGGCTTGCCGTCGTCACCCTGCAGCGAGATCGTCTCCCCCTGCACGGCGGTGACGAAGTCGAGGGTCGTGCGGGCCGTGACATCGGCACCGCGCTGCGGGCCACCGAAGCCGCGGAATCCGCCACTCGTCTGCCCGAAGCGTCCGTTGCCGAAGCCTCCTCCGCCCTGACCCTGGTTGAACATCGCGAAGATGTCCTCGAAGTCGGCGGACTGCCCGCGCCCTCCCTGGCCGAAGCGACTGAAGACGTCTTCGAACCCGCCGGCACCCGAGCCGCCCGCCGTGAAGCGGGCGCCCGAGCCCATGGCGCGGATCTCGTCGTACTCCTTGCGCTGCTCGGCGTCGGAGAGCACCGAGTACGCCTCGCTGATCTCCTTGAAGGTCGCCTCTGCCTTGGCATCACCCTGGTTGGAATCCGGGTGGTACTTCCGTGCGAGCTTGCGGTAGGCCTTCTTGAGGTCGGCCTCGCTCACGTCCTTCGAGACCCCGAGGGTCTTGTAGAAGTCCTTGTCGAACCAATCCTGGCTAGCCATGCATCACCTACTCCGCGGGGACGGCGACGACGACCTTCGCAGGACGCAGCTCGACGTCTCCGAGGCGGTATCCCACCTCGACGACCTCGAGGATCGTGGTCTTGTCGACGCCGGGCGTCGGCTGCTGGAAGATGGCCTCGTGGCGCTGCGGGTCGAACTCCTCGCCCTTCTCGCCGTACGAGACGACGCCGAGGCGCTCCACGACCGCGCGCACCTTCTCGGCGATCACGGCGAAGGGAGTGCCGTCGACGAGGTCGCCGTGCTGGCTGGCGCGATCGAGATCGTCGAGCACCGGGATCAGGCCCTTGACGGCCTCGCCCTTCGCGCGCTCGATCTCGACCTGGCGCGACTCCTCCGTGCGGCGACGGTAGTTCGCGTACTCGGCCTGCAGGCGCTTGAGGTCGTTGAGCAGCGTCGACTCGAGGTCGGCGAGCACGGCGTCCTCCGCCGCGGCCTCACCGGTCTGCGTCGCGCCGAGGATGTCGTCGACCGTGAGGTCGTCGGGAGCACCGTCGACCGGCGTCTCGTCCGAGCCCTCGGCCGCTGCGGCCTCGGTGGAGTCCGGATTCTGCGGCGCGGGGCCGGATGCCTGAGCATCCGACCCCTCGCCTGCGACTCCGTTGTTCTCTTCGAAGTCCTTGTCAGCCATGATTACTTCTTCTCGTCCTCGTCGTCGACGACCTCGGCGTCGATGACATCCTCGTCGGACGAGGATGCATCACCCTGGGGAGCGTCGCCCTCGGGAGCGGCACCGGCCGCGGCATCCGCCTGGGACTGCGCGTAGATCGCCTCGCCCAGCTTCGTCTGCGACTCGTTGAGCTTGTCGAACGCGGTCTTCACGGCGTCGTCGTCCTCGCCGGCGAGAGCCGTCTTGAGGGCGTCGACGTCGGCCTGGACCGACTCCTTGACGTCGGCGGGGAGCTTGTCCTCGTTGTCCTTGATCAGCTTGTCGATCGAGTACGCGAGGGTCTCGGCCTGGTTGCGGACCTCGGCGGCCTCACGGCGCTTCTTGTCCTCGGCAGCGTTCTCCTCGGCCTCGCGCACCATGCGCTCGATGTCGTCCTTCGACAGCGACGAGCCGCCGGTGATCGTCATCGACTGCTCCTTGCCCGTGCCCTTGTCCTTGGCGGACACGTGCACGATGCCGTTGGCGTCGATGTCGAAGGTCACCTCGACCTGCGGGATGCCGCGGGGGGCCGGGGCGATTCCGGTGAGCTCGAAGGTTCCGAGCGGCTTGTTGTCGCGGGTGAACTCGCGCTCGCCCTGGAAGACCTGGATCGCGACGGACGGCTGGTTGTCGTCGGCCGTGGTGAAGGTCTCGCTGCGCTTGGTCGGGATCGCGGTGTTGCGGTCGATGAGCTTCGTCATCATGCCGCCCTTGGTCTCGATGCCGAGGCTCAGCGGGGTGACGTCGATGAGGAGGACGTCCTTGCGCTCGCCCTTCAGCACACCGGCCTGCAGAGCGGCGCCGACGGCGACGACCTCGTCCGGGTTGACGCCCTTGTTGGCTTCCTTGCCGGTCTCGCGCTTGACGAGCTCGGCGACGGCGGGCATACGCGTCGATCCACCGACGAGCACGATGTGGTCGATGTCGGCGACCTTGATGCCGGCTTCGCGGATGACGTCCTCGAAGGGCTTCTTGGTGCGGTCGAGCAGGTCCTTCGTGAGGTCCTCGAACTTCGCGCGGGTGATGGTCTCGCTGAGCGAGACGGGGCCCGAGTCGGTGAGCGAGAGGTACGGGAGGTTGATGGAGGTGCTCGTCGAGGACGACAGCTCCTTCTTCGCCTGCTCCGCGGCCTCCTTGAGGCGCTGCAGGGCGATCTTGTCACCCGAGACGTCGACACCGGTCGTGGACTTGAACTGCGAGATCAGGTAGTCGACGAGGCGCTGGTCCCAGTCGTCTCCACCGAGGCGGTTGTCACCGGCGGTCGAGCGCACCTGGATGGTCGAGAAGTCGTCGTCCTTGCCCACTTCGAGCAGCGAGACGTCGAACGTTCCACCACCGAGGTCGAAGACCAGGATGAGCTCGTCTTCCTTGCCCTTGTCGAGGCCGTAGGCGAGGGCCGCGGCGGTGGGCTCGTTGATGATGCGCAGGACGTTGAGGCCCGCGATCTCGCCGGCCTCCTTGGTGGCCTGGCGCTCGGCGTCGTTGAAGTACGCGGGGACGGTGATGACCGCGTCGGTCACCGTGTCGCCCAGGTACGACTCGGCGTCGCGCTTGAGCTTCATGAGGATGCGCGCGGAGATCTCCTGCGGCGTCCACTTCTTGCCGTCGACGTCGAAGGTCCAGTCGGTTCCGATGTGACGCTTGACCGACGCGATGGTGCGGTCGACGTTCGTGACGGCCTGGCGCTTGGCGGTCTCACCGACGAGCACCTCGCCGTCCTTGGTGAAGGCGACCACCGACGGGGTGGTGCGGAAGCCCTCGGCGTTGGCGATGACCTTCGGCTCGCCGCCCTCGAGGACGCTGACGACGGAGTTCGTCGTACCGAGGTCGATTCCCACAGCACGTGCCATGTTGTTCTCCTTTGTGTTGCTGACGATGGTTGGTCTGAAAATCTGCGGCGATCAGGAAACCTGAGTCGCGATGGCTCAACTGTACATCGACGCGAGATGACTGTCAAACAAACTTGATATGAACTGGCTCAACTTTGATTGACAGTTGCGGCCGCGCGAGTTCGACGAGCCGACAACATCGACGCCCTCCTCGCCTTGGCGCACGAACGCACCCATCACCGCCCCCCACCCCTCCGTCACAGGCCCCCCAACTCTTGGCGGCACTGACGTGGTGGCGCCGCTTCACTCGAAGTTCCTTGGCAGCTGTGGATAACTTTCCGGCCATCCGCACGCATCCCCCTACGATGTGCGGAATGAACCGCACCGCCATGCCCACTCGAACCGTCGCGGCATCCGTCGCTGCCCTGTCGCTGCTCGCCCTGGCCGGATGCGCACCGGGTCCCTACACCTTCACCTTCGTCGACGGGCAGACGCTCGACGAAGACACGAAGGTGGACTGGAACGACGGTCTTCAGGGCGACGCCGAGTGGGAGGAGCAGGAGACGGGCCAGGGCGAAAGCGGTCGGAGTTACCGTCGGATCGCCGACGACTGCATCGCCGGATACTCCGTGACCGACGACATGAACTACGGCACGCCTTTCGCCGAGGATGACGATCTCGACGCCTCGAACGGCGTGATGAACCTCGTCATCGATTTTCAGACCGCTCCGCCGACGACCGGGAAGTTCCCCCTCGAGGGCGACCTCGGGAACTCGGTCGCGATGCGCCAGGTCACGTTCGCGCAGGACGGCGAGTCCGGCGTCTTTGCCGGCCGCTCCTTCGACGTCCCGGGGATCACGGTGATCGCCTTCGCGAGCTGCCCGGACGAGGACGACATCACCGACGCGTTCGGCGCACTCCTCGCGAAGAGCTCGGTCGTCATCACTCCGTGACGCCGTCGGGTCGCCGTCGTCGCCCTGTTCACAACTCCTCCGATATGGCCCGGATGACGCGAATGCGGCACGCAATGGTCCGGAATCACGAGTTTCTGAGGAGTTGCGGACGGCAGGGTCGGCACTGTTTCAGGACGGATGCCGCCCGCACCCCCGGTTTCCCCGTGGCAATGTCCTCCGCGCCCTCGGTTTTCCTGAGTTAGGACACCGCCGCGCCCGCGCCACTCATGGCAGGATGGAAGTAAGGCGAGCCTTACCCGATGCGGCTCGCGGCGGCGTCGCCCGGGCGGCGCAGCCGCATCCCATCCGAGACCGCGTGCGCGACGAACGCAGGTCAGGAGGATGCTGTGGACCACACCGAATACGACGTGATCATCATCGGCGGCGGCCCCGCCGGGCTCTCGGCCGCCCTCAACCTCGGCCGTTCCCTCGCCCGGGTGCTCGTCGTCGACGCCGACCGGCCGCGCAACGCCGCCACACTCGCCTCGCACGGATTTCTGACGCGCGACGGCATCCCGCCGCACGAGCTGCGTCGGCTCGCCCGCGCGGAGCTCGCGGCATATCCGAACGTCGAGATCCGCTCACGGGTGCGGGTGGTCTCGCTGCGACGGAGGGATGCCGGGTTCACCGCCGAGATCGGCCGCCGCGAGCCCGCGGGAACGGCATCCGCCCCGGCGGTGCTGATCGCGACCGGCCTGCGCGAGACGCTCCCCGCGGTGCCGGATCTGCGCGGCTTCTACGGCATGAGCCTGTTCAGCTGCGCCGCCTGCGATGCATGGGAGCTGCAGGGGCGCACACTCGCCCTCATCGGCGAGACGACGGACCTCGCCGACCGTGCCCGCCTGATCTCGCGCTGGACCGAGAGCCTCACGGTGTTCACGAACGGAGCCTCGGTCGTGAGCGCGCAGGAGGAGGCCGAACTCGCCGCCGCCGGAGCGGTGGTGCAGCGGCATCCGATCGTCGAGCTCGTCGGCGACCGCGGGCAGCTCGAGGCCGTGCGGCTCGCCGACGGCACCTCCGTCGCGATCGAGGGCGGGTTCGTCCGCCCGGAGTGGGATGCCTCTCTGCCCTTCCTCGACGGCATCGACCCGGCGCGCGACGCCGCGGGCCACCTGCTCACCGATCGCTCCGGGCGCACCGACGTCGCGGGGTTGTACGCGGCGGGCGATGCGGCGGCGCCCGGCCCCCAGCAGTTGATCGTGGCGGCGGGAGCGGGCGCGCGGGTCGCGGCGGTCATCGTGCACGACGGGCTCGGGATCGCGACCTCGCACTGACGCCGTATGGGCAGTCCTACCCCTGTGCGGGGTGAACGCGAGTGATTAGGCTCCCCGTATGCCCTCGATGCCCCTCCCCCGTCTCGCCGCCGCCCTCGTCGTGACCGCGGCCCTCCTTCCGCTGAGCGGCTGCATCTACGCCCAGATCCCCGCCGACGCGCCCGCAACGGAGGACACGACCACCCCCGCGCCGGAGGAGACGTCGACCGCCGACGGCATCCCGACCACGCTGTCGTTCGACGACGGTCTCTCCCTCCCGTCGACCGCCTACATCCAGTGGGGCGACGGACTGCTCGTCGACGAGGGGTGGGAGATGGCCTCGCCCGACGACGGGCAGGGCAACTGGAGCTACGCCACGGTCGACGGCTCCTGCACCGCGCACTTCTGGCAGGGCACGATCGGTGCCGACATGCAGGTCGCCGGCGACGACAGCGCCACGTCGGATGCCGTCATCGCCGCCGTCCTCGGAGGATCCCCCGAAGACATCACCCCGGACGCGACGACGGGCGCGTTCAGCTATCAGGTCGGCGGCAACGACGCGGTCGAGAACCGCCAGGTGGTCGGCCAGGACACCGGCCGCACCTGGATCATGGCGGCTCGTGCGTTCAGCGAGGTCGGGGTCGGGCTGTACGTCATCGTCGACTGCACGACCGGCGACCCCGCCGCGGTGCTCGCCGAGATCGCCGACACCAACTCGGTCGTCGTCACGCCCTGAGGGCTGCGGACGCGCTCACTTGCCGCCGGGAGGACCCGCGATCAGCAGGATCACGTAGAGGGCGACGATCGCCACGGCCAGCAGGAGCACGAGCACGACCGGCCGGCGCAGGAACCAGCGCATGAGGCGGTCGTACCAGCGGCGGTCGCGCGGGTCGTCGGTGGCCTCGAGGCGCCAGGCTCCCGCGAGGCGACCGGTGCGGTGCAGCCAGATCTCCATGGGGATCGTCGCGTACGGCACCACGGCGCTCGCGACCGCGAGGATCGCGACCCCGACGTGCCAGCGCTGATTGACGGCGACGAGCAGCGCGGTTGCCCCGTAGGCGAGGAACACGAACCCGTGGATGCCTCCGCCGATCGTCACCACGATGCCCGGGGCGCCGAGGGCGCGGGCGATGATCGCGCCGATCAGGAGGGTCCAGGTGATCGCCTCCGCGATCGCGAGAACTCGGTACAGGCGGTCGGGCGTTCGAAACACGGGACTCCTCGGGTGGGGGTGGTTCCAGGGTATCGGCGGCTCCTATGAGCGGAATAAGGCCGGGCACGACCGCGTTTCCGAAAGCATGACTGTGGATGCGGATGCTCTGGCGCGCGTGCTCGCGACCGTCGACCTCCGCGTGGGCTTCGCCCGCCGCGTCCCGATCTCCTCGGGCGAGCTGCTGCCGATGATGCCCGACGCCATGACGCTCGTCTACGTCGCCGAGGGCGGGGTGGCGGGGCATCCGCCGCTCCAGGCCGGATGCCGCCTCGACGTCGATCGCTCCTCGCAGGAGGTGTCGGTCGATGCCGGCGCACCGCGCGATCTCCTGGTCTCCGGCGACGCCTTCCTCACACGGTGCGGCTCCCCCTTCGCTCTCGAGGCCGACGGCGACACCACTCTCATCGTGCTCGACATCGAACTCGCCGACGCGGCATCCCCGCTGCTCGCCCTGCTGCCCGATCTCGTGACCGTCACCGGCTTCGACGCTCTCGAACCCGCCGCCGCCACGCTCGCCGCCAGCATGGGACTCGTCGACCCGACGCAGTTCCCGCTCCGGCGCACCGACCCGGTGATCTGCAAGCTCATGGCGACCACCGTGTTCCTGTCGGTGATCCGTGCGTGGGCCGAGAACGGCTGCGCGCCCGCCGGATGGCTGCAGACGTCGAGCGACCCGTTCCTCGACCGCGTGATCGACGCGATCCACGACGAGCCCGGCCGCGACTGGACCGTCGAGCGCCTCGCGAGCGTCGGCGCGATGTCGCGCTCGGCCTTCGCGGAGCGGTTCCGCAGCGCGATCGGACGCTCCCCCGCCGAGTACGTCACCGAGGTGCGCGTCGATCAGGCCAAGCGGATGCTCGACGCCGGGCGGTCCGTGTCCGACATCTCGCGCGCGCTCGGCTACGCCTCCGACGAGGGGTTCAGTCGCGCCTTCCGCCGACGCACCGGCATGACGCCGTCGTCATGGCGCCTGGCCCACCGCACGCCGGTCTCGGCGTAGCCTCTCACGCGCGAAAACGGAGACGTCACGGTCGAGGCTCGGCGTGTCCCCCTCGGACACGCCGAGGGAGACTCGACCGGTCTGGGTTTTCGTCCGGGGCTCAGCCGCGCACGCGGTTCGAGAGCCCGAAGAGCACGGCGCCGATGACCAGGAGTGACGCCCCCAGCACGTAGGCGACCTCGACCCCGGCTCCGTCGACGAGGAATCCGCCGAGTCCGGCCGCGAGCATGATGGCGCCCTGGAATCCGACGACCACCAGGCTTCCGCCGGCCTCCAGTCGCGACGGCATCCGATGCCCGACCCACGTGTTCACCACGATCAGCCACGAGGCGAAGAAGAAGCCCCACACGAACACGACGACCGCGATGCCGACGACCGAGCCCGAGAGCAGCAACATCGAGGCGACCGACACGGCGATCACCAGGGGCGCGAGCACGGCGAAGAACGCGAAGGTCTTGTCGATCACGAAACCGATGACGAGATTGCCGATCAGACCTCCGGCGCCGAACAGCGCGAGCAGCACGACGATGGTCGTGGCATCCGCATCGGGAATGCGCTCGAGCGCGAGCCGCACGTACGTGTAGGCGAGGAAGTGCCCGAGAACGACGAAGACGTGACCGATCAGACCGAGTCCGATACCGGGCTGACGGACCGTTTCGACCAGCAGACGGATGCTCGACGCCTGCGCCGCGGGCACCGAGGGCAGCAGTGCGCGCAGGGCGATCGCGAGGAGTCCGGTGGCGACGCCCGCGATCGCGAACACCGTGCGCCAGTCGACGATCTCGGCGAGCATGACGCCGAGCGGCACACCCGCGACGGTTGCGAGCGAGGTGCCGGCGGCAGTGAACATCACGGCGCGGCCGAGGCGCTCGGGGCCCGCGATGCGCGCCGCGACGGTGATCGACATCGACCAGAAGGCGCTGATCGCCGCCCCCAGCAGGAACCGGGCGAGCAGCACGATGATCAGGTTGGGGGCGATCGCCACGATGAGGTTCGAGACGGCGGCGGCGAGCGCCATCCACACCAGCAGCGACCGGCGGTCGAGGCGCGGGAAGACGAGCCCGATGGTCGGCGCGACGATGAATCCGACGAGCGCGGTGACCGTCACGGTCTGACCGGCCTGCCCGGGCGTCACGCCGAGCGCGGTGGCCATCTCGGTGAGCACGCCGTTGGGCAGGAACTCCGCCGTCACGAGCAGGAAACTCATGAGCATGACGACGATGAGCCCGCCGTAGCGCATCCGTCCGGCCGGGGCGGATGCGGTGGTGGGCACGGGGGAGGTGATCGTCATGCCTTCAGCCTGGTGCACACGGATGCCGCGCGCCCGACCGCGCGTCCACGGCATCCGACCGATCGTCCGGGGCCTGCGGCACGGCGCGCCGTCACCGACCGTTCATCGGGTGCGGCCAGACTTCGACTCATGAGCGCACCCGAATCCCAGCCCGGCGTCCCCGAGCCGGTCGCCACGGCGAACAGCGGCGCCGTCGCCGTCATCGGCCTCGAGTTGCGCGGCGAGACACCGGCCCCCAAGAAGCAGGTCTTCTCGTGGGCGCTGTGGGATTGGGCGACGCAGCCCTTCAACACCGTCATCCTGACCTTCGTCTTCACCGCCCTCTATCTCGTGGGCGAGGGGTTCCTGCCCGCCGACATCGCGGCGCTCGACGAGAACGACCCGGTGCGGCTGGCAGCCGAGGCCGACCTGACCTCGGGCCTCGGCCTGGGATCGACGATCGCGGCGTTCGGCATCCTGCTGCTCGCGCCCGTGCTGGGCCAGCGAGCGGATGCCGCGGGGCGGCAGAAGCTCTGGTTGGGCATCGGCACCGGTGCCCTGATCCTGTGCATGCTGGGGCTGTGGTTCGTCGAGCCGACGCCGAGCCTGTTCTGGCTGGGCGTCGCGCTGATCTCGGCGGCGACGGTGTTCCAGGAGATCGCGGCGGTCAACTCCAACGCGATGCTCATCGGCATCGCGAACCCGAAGAACGTCGGACGCATCTCGGGTCTCGGCTGGGGCTTCGGATATCTCGGCGGCATCATCGCCCTCGCGATCGTGGTGGCGTTGAATGCGGTCGACTGGTTCGGGATGCCGACCGACAACGGTCTCGTCTACCGCCTGATCGCGGTCGGCTGCGCGGTGTGGGCGATCGTGTTCAGCATCCCGATCTTCCTCAACGTGCCCGAGCCCTCGCTCGGCCGCCCCGAGCGCAAGGTCGGATTCTTCCGCTCCTACGTGCTGCTCGTGAAGGACGTCGCCGGTCTCTACCGCGACCCCGAGACGCGCCCGACGTTCTGGTATCTGCTCTCGAGCGCCGTCTTCCGCGACGGCCTCGGCGGAGTGTTCGCATTCGGGGCGATCATCGGCACCGCGGTCTTCCGCTTCGAGACCGACGACATCATCATCTTCGGCATCGCCGCGAACCTCATCGCCGGGGTCTCGACGCTCCTCGCCGGGCGCCTCGACGACCGCGTCGGCCCGAAGCGCATCATCCTCGTGTCGATCGGCTCGATGATCGTCGCCGGACTCGCGGTCTTCCTGCTGCGCGACGGCGGAGCGATGGTGTTCTGGATCGGCGGACTCATCCTCTGCGCGTTCGTCGGACCGGCGCAGGCCGCCGCGCGTTCGTTCCTCGCTCGGGTCACCCCGGCCGGACGCGAGGGCGAGATCTTCGGCCTCTACGCGACGACCGGCCGCGCGGCGAGCTGGATGGCCTCGGGTGCCTGGACGCTGCTCATCGTGCTGACGGCGCAGACCGCCTTCGGCATCCTGGGCATCATGATCGTGCTGATCGCCGGCTTCCTGCTGCTGCTGCCGGTCAAGGCGCCGCGCTGATCGGAGCCCCGCGGTCTAGCGCTGCCAGTTGTCGGCGAGCTTGTTGAGAAGACGGGCCAGCTCGGTGCGCTCCTCGTCGGTGAACGCGGCGAGCGCGCCACTGAGCATCTGACGCCGCTCGCCCCGCACGCCGCGGGCGAGGTTGCGTCCCTCGTCGGTGAGTGCGATGCGCGTGCGACGGGCGTCATCGGGATCGGCTTCGCGCCGCAGGAACCCATGGTCGACACCCTGCTGCACGAGCCTCGAGGCGCGCGGCTGGTCGACGCCGATCGCCGCGCCGAGCTCGCTCACGCTGAGCGGTGCGGATGCTGCGGCGAGGGCTTCGAGCATCCGCATGCGCGCGGGGCCGCCGAGGCGGCCGGAGGGATCGCCCATCCACGGAGGCATGCCGGGGTGCCCGTGGCCGAAGGGTCCCCCGCGCTCTCCGCCGCGCGGTCCGCCGCGCCAGCCGTGCGGACCGCCGTGACCGTGATCGTGGGGCCCGCGGTCAGCGCGGTCGCCGCGGTCGCCCGGCCGACGTCCGCGCAGACGGGACAGGGCCTGGGCGATCGCTTCGGCGGGGTCGATCTCTTCGGTGCTCACACATCGATTTTACATGCGACTTGACATGCATTCACATCGCATGTCACACTACATGTACATGCACAGTGACATACACGTGCACCCTGACATGCAAAAGGACACAACTCATGAACACCTCTGAACAGAACCCCGAGAACACCGCCCGCCCCTTCGGCTACTGGCTGAAGGCCGTCGACCGCCTCATGGCGGCCGAGTTCGCCGCCGCCTTCGACCGCGAGGGCGATGAGGTCGGTCGCCGTGACTGGCGCCTCCTCAACGTCGTCGACGGCACGATGCCGGCGCGACGCCCCCTCAACGAGCACAAGCTGCACCGCCTCGTCGAGCGCGGCTGGGTCATCGCCGACGGCGACGGCTGGACGCTCACCGATGACGGACGCGCAGCGAAGGACCGCCTCGGCGCGATCGTCGACGGCATCCGCGCGAAGGTCACGGGAGCCGTCTCCGAAGACGAGCTCGCCACCACCCTCGCCTCGCTCGAGAAGATCGCCCGCGCCTTCGGGTGGGACGAAGAGACGCCTCTCCCCCGGTCGCGCCGCCACGGCTTCGGCCCCCACGGACGCTTCGGAAAGCACGCCGGCCCGCGGCACGGCTTCGGCCGCCGTCACGGTTTCGGCCCCGGCTTCGGTCCGGGTCGCGGCTTCGGCCCCGGTCGCGGTTTCGGACCGGAGCACGGCTTCGGACCGGAGCACGGCTTCGGACCGGATGCCGACGGCGAGCGCGACTTCGGACCCCGTCACGGCTTCGACCCCCGACACGGCTCCGGCCGCGACGCGGACTGCGGCCACGGCTCCCACGGCGAGCACGGCCACGGATCCCACGCCCACGGTGACCACCGCGGGCACGGTCCGCACCGCGCCGCGCGCCTGGCGCAGCACGCCTACGAGCGCGGCTTCGACGCCGGCTTCAGCCGCGGACGCGACGCCTGACCCGAGTCACCCCATCAGAGAGGGGCGGATGCTTCGGCATCCGCCCCTCTTCTCGTCGTGCCCCTGTACCCAACTCAGGAAAAACGGCGCTCACACCCGTCGAATCGGCCGAAACGGCGCCGATTCACGGCATTCGTCCTGAGTTAGTGCCACGCTCCCCGTTCAGACGGGTCAGATCGGCAGAGCGTCGGAGCCGGACACCGGCGCCGCGGCCACGAGGATGCTCGATCCGTGGGCGGACGAGGCATCGTCGAAGCCCGGGATGTTCAGGGTCGTGCTCGTCGCGAGGTAGATGACGAGGGCGATCGCGCCCGCGAGCAGCAGCACGAGAATGCTGAAGATCGCGACGGTCCAGGCCCGGTAACCGCCGGATGCCGGAACCTCGGGTGCCACGAATGCCGGGTCGGGCTCGGGCGCCGTCGATGCGGCGTCGGGAACGACGGCGGGCACCGACGCGGGCGGGGTACGACGACGCAGCGATGCGGATGCCGGAGCACCCGCGACGTCTCCGTCGGACGCCGGCGGCGGAGGGACCACAGCGTCACCGGTCGTTCCCTCGAAGGCAGGAGGCGGGGGAACGATGCCGTCGGTGGACGCCGACAACGGTGGAACCGACCCGGTCAGCGGACCGTCGAACGCGGGCGGCGGGGGCACGACGAGGTCGGCCCGATTGTCGTCGAAGACCGGGGGCGGCGGCACGACCGCGGCGGCCGCGGCATCGTCGAAGACGGGAGGCGGCGGAACGACGGCATCCGCCTCGCCGTTCTCGCGCTTGTCGGGGTCGGGCGGGGTGGTGCTGTCGCTGGTCATGTCAGCCTCCGAGGGCTCCGACGTCTGTGACGCCGACGTCTGTGCGATGGAAATTCTGGAAGGAGCGGGATGCCGTCGGCCCCCGCTGTCCCTGGTACCGGTTGTCGTAGGGGCCGGAGCCGTAGGGATTCTCGGCGGGCGAGGTCAGGCGGAAGAAGCAGAGCTGTCCGATCTTCATGCCCGGCCACAGCTTGATCGGCAGCGTCGCGACGTTGGCGAGTTCGAGCGTGACGTGTCCGGTGAAACCCGGGTCGATGAACCCGGCGGTGGAGTGGGTGATGAGGCCGAGGCGTCCGAGCGACGACTTGCCCTCGAGGCGGGCGGCGACGTCGTCGGCCAGGCTGACCTGCTCGAACGTCGCTCCGAGCGCGAACTCGCCCGGGTGCAGGATGAACGGCTCATCGGGGTCGACCTCGATCAGACGGGTGAGCTCGGGCTGATCGACCGAGGGATCGATGAAGGGGTACTTGTGGTTGTCGAACAGCCGGAAGTACCGGTCGAGCCGCACGTCGACGCTCGACGGCTGCACCATCGCCGGGTCGTGCGGCGAGAGCCCGATCTTGCCGGAAGCGAGTTCTGCCCTGATGTCGCGATCGCTGAGAAGCACGGGTTCAGCCTAGTTGCCGCATGGTTCGTGCTCACGAAGTATGCCCGTATTCGACGACCGAAACGGGAATCTCGACCGTCTGGACTTATGACGCGCTCCCCCGGGTGCGTCGAAACCAACCCGAGAGGTGCACCTCCGGCGTCAGCCGGGGGGGGTGCGCCTCTCGTCATGAAACGACGACGCCCCGCATCCGCTACGGCCAGAGGATGCCGATGCCGCTGCCGACCGCCGAGGAGCCGAGCACCAGGAACAGCACGCACATGATGGTGTTGTTCTCTCGGCTGAGCCAGACGTGCAGCGCCGCGAGCGGCGCACGCAGGCGGTCGGCGGCGATCGCGTAGGCGACGACGGGGACGAGCACGGTGGATGCCGCGATCACCGCGAACACCACGATCGGCACGAGCAGCTCCGTGCCTTCGAGGTCGGAGACGCCGAGGTCGATCGCGACGCTGAGGCTGAAGATGTAGGTCTTCGGGTTCACGGCCGAGAGGAAGAGGCCGAACCGCAGCGCGGCGGCGAAGTCGAACGCGTCGACCTTCTGCATCCATCCCGGCAGCTTCGGCTCTTCGCCGGGCTTCGGGCGCTTGCGCCACTGGCCGACCGCGAGCACCACGAGCAGCACGCCGACCGCCAGCTTGGCGAGGCCCGCCGCAACTCCGGGTTCGGAATCGTCGCGGTCGGGCAGGAAGGTCGACAGCGCCGTGAGCACGCCGATCACCACCAGGATGCCGACGACCCACCCGATCAGGAAACCGAGGCTGCTCGTGCGCGCCTTCGGGCTCAGCAGGGTGAGGATGACGACGATGATCGGCAGCGGACTGATCGCGATGCCGAGCGCGAACGGAAGAAGCTCCCCGATGACACTGCCCATACCGACATCATGGCGCGGATCCGACGAGCCGCGTGAGCGCTTTGGTCGCGGGCCGGGCGGCAGGTAGGCTGGCGTCACCCCGTTCCGCGAGGATGCGGGGTTCGGGGCTGTAGTTCAATGGTAGAACTTCTGCTTCCCAAGCAGACAGCGCGGGTTCGATTCCCGTCAGCCCCTCCACTCGAACCCCCGGGACACACCCGGGGGTTTTTCCTTCCCATCCGAATTCCCACCGGCTCCGAACAGAACCCGATGGGCGGCTCTGGCGCGCCCGCAGACCGAGAGGAGCCCCGATGATCGAGTCGTCGACCCCACCCCTCGCCGCCCTCGACGGCTACCGCAACGTCACCGACCTGCTGGTCCGGCGTGAGGGCACCGCCCCCGATCACGTCGCGTTCGAGGTCCACCGCGACGGCGGCTGGCAGCCGGTCACCACCCGGGAGTTCGCGAACGAGGTGCGGGCCCTCGCGAAGGGGTTCATCGCCCGCGGCATCCGCACCGGTGATCCGATCGCGATCATGGCGCCGACGCGCTACGAGTGGGCCGTCGCCGATCTCGCCGCCTGGTTCGCCGGCGCCGTCGTCGTGCCGATCTACGAGACGTCGTCGCCCTCGCAGGTGAACGCGATCGTCGCCGACGCCGGCGTGCGCCTGGCGATCGGCGGCACCACGGCGCACGCCGAGCTCCTGCAGGCGGCTCTCGCGCACGCCGACGCTCCGACGCTCGGCGCATGGACGATGGATGCTGACGACAACCCCGGAGCCGCGGCATCCGGAACCCTCGACGACCTCGTCGCGCGGGGCTCCGACATCGCCGACGAAGAAGTCGAGGCACGCCGAACGCACGCCACGCAGGACGACCCCGCGACCATCGTCTACACCTCGGGCACCACGGGCGAGCCCAAGGGCGTCGTGCTCACGCATCGGAACTTCCTCGGCCAGGTGCTCAACATCGCCGCCGCGTACCGCGAGATCGTGAACGAGAACGGCAACACCGTCATCTTCCTGCCGCTCGCCCACGTGCTGGCGCGCGGACTCCAGTTGATCTGCCTGGCCAGCGGCATGCGCATCGCGCACCTCTCCGACCCGTCCACGGTGGTATCGACCCTCGACACGCTGCGCCCGACGTTCCTGGTCGTCGTGCCGCGCGTGCTGGAGAAGATCCAGGCTGCCGCCGCCTCGAAGGCTGCGGACAAGGGCCTGAGTCGCGTCTGGGCGAAGGCTCACGAGACGGCCGTCGCCTGGGGCCGCCGCGCCGAGCGGATCGACGCGCGTCGGAGAATCCCGAACCGCCGCGGGCTCCGTCTGCGCCACCGCTTCTTCGACGCCCTCTTCTACCGCCGTCTCCGCACCGTGATGGGCGGGCGGGTCGGCTACATCCTCTCGGGCGGAGCCGCGCTCGACCCCGAACTCTCGCTCTTCTTCCGCGGCCTCGGCGTGCCCGTCATCGAGGGGTACGGGCTGACCGAGACGACGGCGCCGCTCACCGGTAACCTGCCGGGCCTCATCGCCTCGGGCAGCGTCGGCACGCCCCTGCCCGGACTCACCGTGCGCATCAGCGACGAGGGCGAAGTCCTCGCCCGCGGTGTCGGCGTCTTCGACGGGTACCGCAATCCGGCGCACAACGAGGATGCCTTCATCGACGGGTTCTTCCGCACCGGCGACCTCGGGCGACTCGACGACCAGGGCCGGCTGTTCCTGGAGGGCCGGCTCAAAGACGTGATCGTCACCTCGAACGGCAAGACCGTCGTGCCGACCCGCTGGGAGAACACGGTCGAAGCCGATCCGCTGGTCTCGCACGCGGTGATGGTCGGCGAGGGCAAGCCCTACCTGTCGGCGCTGCTGCTCCTCGACCCCGAGCAGACGCGGGCCTGGGCATCCGCCGAAGGCATCGCCCTCCCTTCGGGTCCGATCGACGACATCCGCACGGTCGCCGATCCAGCGCTGCGCGCCCACCTGCAGCGCGCCGTCGACGCCGCCAACGCACTCGTGGCGCACAGCGAGCAGGTGCGCCGCTTCAGCGTCGTGCTCGCCGACCTCGACGACCGCGAACTCGTCACACCCACCATGAAACTCAAGCGGAACGTCGTGCTCGATCGCGCAGCCGTCACCGTCAACGACCTCTACCTCTGAAACCCCCCGAGAAACGGAAAGAACGCCATGTCGTCGCCGACGCCCACGAACACCCGCTCCTCGCGCACCTCGCTGATCGCGATCGTCGCTGCCCTCGTCATCGGCGCGCTCGTCGCACTCGCCGGCAGTCAGAACGGCGCATCCGTCGGCGGCATCCCGCTGTTCGCGGTCGCGGTCGCGGCGGCGTTCGTCATCCAGATCCTCGCTTTCATCCCCGCATTCCTCCTGCGCACCGAGCGCTTCTTCGACCTCACCGGCAGCGCCACCTTCTTCGTGATCTCCGTGGTTCTCGTGCTGCTGACGCCGATGCCCGACGTGCGCAGCTGGATCCTCGCGGGCATGGTGATGCTGTGGGCCGCGCGCCTCGGCTCGTTCCTCGCCATGCGCGTGCACAAGGCGGGATCGGACGGCCGATTCGACGAGGTCAAGGGCTCGCCGCTGCGCTTCCTGCAGGTATGGGTGATCCAGGGCGCATGGGTGTCGTTGACGGCGGCGGCCGCGTGGATCGCGATCAGCACGGATGCCGCGGCCCGGCCGCCCCTCGGATGGCTGAGCATCGTCGGGGTCGTCGTGTGGGCTCTCGGCATGGTGGTCGAGATCGTCGCCGACGCCCAGAAGTCGGCGTTCCGGAAGGACCCGCGCAATCGGGACGAGTTCATCCGCACCGGCCTGTGGTCGCGGTCGCGCCACCCCAACTACTTCGGCGAGATCGTGATCTGGGTGGGAGTCTTCATCACCGCGGCGCCCGTGCTCACCGGGTGGCAGTGGGTCGCCGTGCTCTCGCCGCTGTTCGTGATCCTGCTGCTCACGCGGGTGAGCGGCATCCCGCTGCTCGAGGCTCGCGCCGAGAAGAAGTGGGGGGATCGCGCCGACTACATCGCCTACCGCGACAGCACGCCGGTGCTGGTGCCGCGTCTCACGCGGCCCCGGGTGAGCGAGACGGCGCGGTAACGAGTCCCTCGTCGGCCGGTCGGTCGGTCCGGGAGACCGTCAGCTGGCGAGGTCGGCGATGCGCTCGGGGCCGGACTCGCCCCGAATGTTCGTGAGCGCGGCGCGCGTCAGCGCGCGAACGATCGCGAGGGTCGTGCCGGTCACCGATGCGATCTCGACCTGGGAGAGACCGAAGTAGTGTGCGAGCGCGAGGCATCGGCGCTGCTCATCCGGCAACGGGCGCCAGGCCCCCGGAGCGCGCCGGCCCACCGACTCGGCGTAAGCGATCTCCGAGATCCACCCGATCACGGACCCCCGCGTCGAAGCGCCCTCCTGCGCGCGACGCCATATCTCGAGGTATGTCGCCTGAAGGGTTTCATCGCTGACCGTCGGGTCGTCGACGACGTCGCGGATGAGCCGCAGAACCGGAACGCAGGTGAGGTCGTACACCTGGGCGATGGCCTCCTGATCCCCGCCTGCCGCAGCCTCTACGAGCTTCCGCAGCAGCGCCTCGTCATGCCCCGCGGGGACCTCGACCACGACTGCGGCATCCATGCTCCGATGGTTCCACCCCGGCGCGATCTCCCGGGAGCCATTGAACGCACGACTGAATGCTGCTATCACCGAGCGGCCGCGCTGGACGCCGCGCATGTGCGGTGCACTCATTTCGAGCGTCCGACCCTGTGCCCTGGGCACATGAAGACCTGTGGACGATCTGTCTAGCCTGAGTGAGGTTCGCGCGCCCACCAACGGACGTCGGCGCGCGGACCTCCACCTCGACACACAGGAGTGCCATGGACATCGACATCGCCGACGACATCGATCGCCCCGGACTGGACCCCCGCGCACAACGCCGACGGGCCGTCATCGGAAGCTCGGTCGGAACCATCATCGAGTGGTACGACTTCACCCTCTACGGACTCGCATCGGCTCTGGTCTTCGCGCCGCTGTTCTTCCCGGGCGGCGGCGACTTCGCCGGGCTGCTGGGTGCATTCGCGACGTTCGCCGTCGGCTTCGGCGCCCGCCCGATCGGCGGCCTCGTGTTCGCGCACTTCGGAGACCGGATCGGCCGCAAGGGCACCCTCCTGGCCACGCTCCTCATGATGGGCATCGCGACGACCCTCATCGGCCTGCTGCCGACCGCCGAGACCATCGGCATCTGGGCACCCATCCTGTTGATCGTCCTGCGCCTCTTCCAGGGCGCCGGCGCGGGTGCGGAGTTCGCCGGCGCGATGACGATGGCGAGCGAGTCGTCCGAAACGCGCAACCGCGCCTTCATCGCGGGTTTCCCCGGAGCATCCGTCTACGTGGGCATGGCACTCGCCACCGCCACCTTCGCCCTCATCAGCCTGCTGCCGGTCGAGCAGTTCCAGGCCTGGGGATGGCGCATCCCGTTCATCGCGAGCATCGTGATCGTGGCCTTCGCGCTGTACTTCCGCCTGCGCGTCAAGGAGACCGCGGCGTTCGAGGCCGCCGAGCGCGATGGCGAGGTGACGCGTGCGCCGCTGGTCACGGCGGTGCGCTCGCACTGGCGCACCCTGCTCGCCGGCATGGCGCTGTTCGTGTTCGCCCTGCCGTGGGTCTACGTCGTGCAGACGTTCTCGATCTCGTACACGACCGGCACGCTCTCGGTGAACCCCACGCACGCTCTCATCGGCCTCATCGTCGCGGAGTTGCTCACCATCCCCGCCACCCTCGGGTTCGGGCGTCTCGCCGACCGTATCGGCCGCAAGCCCGTGCTTATCGGCGCGGCGATCTTCGCGATCGCCTTCGCGTTCCCGATGTTCATGCTCTTCCAGACGGAGAACTCGGTACTGGTCGCCCTCGGCCTGATCCTCGGTCTGGCCATCGTGCAGGGAGCGACGATCGGCGTGTCCGCGGCGATGCTGGCGGAGCTCTTCCCCACCCGCATGCGCTGGAGCGGCATCGCGATCTCGCGCGAGATCCCGGCCGCCCTCGTCGGCGGCACCGCCCCGCTGGTCGCCACCGCGCTCGTCGGCCTCTCCGGGGGCGCTCCCTGGCTGGTCGCCGGCTACCTCGTCGGGCTGAGCGTCATCGGACTGATCGGCATCTCCGTGCTGCCCGAGACGCTGCACCGGGCGGATGCCGCTGCTCCGGTCGACGCGACCGACGAGTCGGTCTCCACGAGATGAGGTCTGCGAGGAGAGCTCAGCCCGCGTACATCTCCCCGACGGGCACCGCGATGGGAAGCACGTTGCCGGGCTGGGCGAGCGGGCAGGCCCACGCCGGATCGTAGGCGCACGACGGGTTGTAGGCGAAGTTGAAGTCGAGCACGATCGTGCCGCCCGCGGCATCCGATCCGAGGTCGGCGCCCTTGATCGTGTCGACGAGGTAGCGTCCGCCGCCGTAGGTGCCGCCGGGCTTGCCGGCAAGCGCATCGCGCACCGGGATGAAGAGCCCGCCGCCGTACGTCGTCAACCGCCACACGTCGAGCGACCCGGCATCCGGCACCTCGACCCGACCGATGCGCTCGAAGGGCACGACGCCGTCGGTGCCGGTCGCGAAGTCGAATCCGCCGGGCTCGGCCTCGAGGATCGGCAGCTCGAACCGCCACTGCGCGTCGTACGAGGCGATCGGCAGCCCCTCGAACATCACGCGGTCCTCGGGCAGCAACGCCGTGGCGGGATGGTGCAGCATGAGGTCGTCTCGTTCGATGCGCCACAGTTCGTGGGCGTCTTCGGGCGAATCGGCCTCGCGCACGGCGGCGTAGAGGGCGAAGACACGGCGTCGCCAGTCGGCGACTTCGAGGGCGGTGCGCGATGCGGGGGTCGACATGCGTCCAGGCTACGGGGGTTCGCCCGCGCCGGGGCGGGCGAACCGGAAGGCCTGGTGCGGATGCCGCGCGCCGGACTACCGTGACCCCATGGCGACCTTCGCGCTCATCCACGGCGGCGGATCGACGGGCTGGGACTGGCACCTGGTCGCGCCGCACCTCGAGCGCGCCGGGCACGAGGCGGTGGCGGTCGACCTCCCGACCGAACGATCGGATGCCGAGCTCTCCGACTACGTGCGCACGGTCGTCGAGGCCGTGCGCACCCGCGATCACGTGATCGTCGTCGGCCATTCGCTCGGCGGCTTCACGGCGCCCCTCGCGGCGGAGGCGCTCGAGGCGGACGGACTCGTGTTCTTCTCGGCGATGATCCCGCAGCCGGGCGAGACGTTCATGGACTGGTGGACGAACACCGGCCACGACCGCGAGAGCATCGACGACGACCCCGAGGTCTCGTTCTACAACGGTGTGCCGCGGGAGCTGGCCGACGAAGCGCGCCGACGCGAACGGGACCAACAGGGCGCGTGGCTGTCGAAGCCGTGGCCGGGCGATCGTCTGCGGTCGATCCCGACGATCGGGATCGTGTGCGCCGACGACAACTTCTTCCCCGCGCCGTTCATGCGCCGGGTCGTGCGCGAACGCGTGGGGAGCGACCCCGTCGAGGTGCCCGGCGGGCACTATGCGGCTCTCACCCACCCCGCCGAGGTCGCCGCCGCGCTCGACCGGTCCGCCCGCGGGATCGACGACGCCCGGGCGAACCGGTGAGCATGAGCATCCGATTTCACGGATCGCGCGTCAGCGAATATCGGTCCAGCCGGGGAGGATGAGGGGGTGCCCGAGCTGCTCCCTCCCCCGCCCGACCGCGAGCCCGACATCGTCGACGACTTCGCCGACGGCCCCGACCCCGACCTGTGGGTGACGAGCTACCTCGCCCACTGGACCACGCCGGGGCGCGCGGAGGCGCGATACGCGACCGGGCCAGAGGGGTTGATGCTGCGGATCGACGCCGACCAACCCGCCTGGCGGCCGGAGGACGCCCCGATGCGGGTGTCGAACCTGCAGACCGGATCGTTCAGCGGACCCGCCGGATCGACCCGAGGCACGCACCGGCATCGCCCCGACGGGCTCACCGTGCGCACCGCCGTTCCGACGCGGCTGTCGTGGGCGCCCCGCCGCGGGCGCGTCGACATCACGGTGAGCGCGAGCGACGACCCCGGATGCATGCTCGCGGCCTGGCTCGTGGGCACCGAGCACGAGTCGGAGCACGACCGCGGAGAGGTCTGCATCTTCGAGATCGATGCGCGGCCGGGCGCGACGGGGTGGACGGCGCGCTGCGGCATCAAGGCGCACGGCGACGAGCGGCTCGTGACCGACATGGTCGAGGTCGCGCTCGATCACGACGCCCGCACCCCGCACACCTGGACCGCGATCTGGGGAGACGGCGAGACGGTCATCGGCTGCGACGGCGTCGTGGTGTTCCGCGCGGCCCAGGCGCCACGGCATCCGATGTTCCTCATGATCGACCTGTTCGAGCTCGGGGAGCCGGGAGGCGAGTACCCGAAGACCGCGGTGATCCATGCGCTGCGCGGCTGGAATGCGTGACGTAACGCACTGATCGGTGCGAAACGCCGGCAAAGGAGCCCCAGAAGCGGCATTCTGCACCGATCGGTGCAGGAGAACGGGCATGGGGAACGAGGGAGTCAACCCCCTGCGCGCACGCGTCGGAGCGGACGTACGGTGCATGTCCACTCACACCGAAGGAGGACGACATGAGCGATCCCGTGAGCAACGACCTGCACGACGCCGATCACCAGAACACGCAGGGCACGCCCGGCGCCGACGAGGAGGCCGACACGGCTTCGGGCGGCGCGCCGGAAGAGCCCGACGAGGACTGACCGTCCGCTGAGGGGTCGAGACACGCCGCGCGCGCGAGCGCGGTTGCGGCGTGTCTCG
>NZ_JBJDNO010000002.1:44950-611880 GCF_044900755.1 Microbacterium sp. NPDC087868 | reverse complement strand
CGGGGGGGGGGGGGGCGCCCCTACCCCCCCCCCCCTCCCCCCCCGGCGGGGGGGGGGCCCCCCCCCCGGCGGGCGGGCGCGGGGGGGGGGGGGGGCCCCCCACCCCTCAGCCGTGTGCGGGAATGACAGGGGCGGGGTCGCACCCACGACCCCGCCCCTCTTTCATCCCCTCCGGTCAGGAGGCATCCGCCTCCGACGCGTCGGCCAGGACGGACCGACGACGCCACACCATCAGCACACCGAGCGCGAGGAGAAGCGCGGCGGCGATGCCGACGGGCACCACGGGGAAATCGGAGCCGGTCGACGCCAGGCCATCGGGGCCGGCCGCAGCCGCTCCACCGGCGGGGCCACCGTTCGACCCACCGCCCGGCCCACCGTCGGTCGGTGCTGCCGTCACGGTGACCGCGAGCGACGCAAGCCCCGAGGGGCCGGTGGCGGTGAGCGTGTGCTCTCCGACATCGACCGAGTCCGGAATGGTGACGATCGCGGCGGCCGTGCCGTCGGCGCCGATCGTGAGGGTGGCGAGGAGGACGGGCTCGGAGTGCAGCACCAGCTCGACCTCCTCACCCGCGACGAATCCGGCGATGTCGATCGTCGTCGGCACGCCGATCCGCAGCGCACCCCCCTCCACCGAGATGCTCCGCGCGGGGGTCTCGCCCTCGCCCGGATCCACCTCGGCGATCGCGGTCGAGAGCACTCCCGCGACCTCTTCCACCGCCACCTGGGTGACCTCGGCATTGCCGGAGCCGGGGGTGGTGCGGTTCACCTTCGCGACGAGCGCCCGAGCGTCGTCGAGGGCGGCATCGAGCGCGGCATCCGACACCGACGCGGCGAGCGCATCGCCCTCGGCGATCAGGGCTTCGATCTCGCTCGTGTCGACGATCTCCACCGTGACCCGCACGGGGTTGCCCGCACTGAACTCGAAGATCAGCCCCGAGGTCCCGAGCATCTTGTCGGCGTAGAAGGCCGGGGTCAGCCGGTAGACGCTGACGCCCTCCGCACCGGCGGTGACGGTGTAGTCGTCGGCGTCGAGCGATCCGACGACCGCTCCCGACGTCGTGACGTAGCGGATCGCGTCGAGCGTGGCGCCGTCGGCATCCGCGGTGAACTCCACCAGGTTGTTCGGGTTGTCGGCCTGCGCGGGGTTGCGGTCGAACACGCCGATCGCGGGCGTGACGACCGGCTGGGCGTCGTCGGCGTTGCGGTAGACCGAGATGCGCGTGAGCGTGGGCTTGTAGACCTCGCCGGGCAGCATGCTCGTGATCGAGAGGCGCAGCTTCGACGAGGTGACCGTGCCGAAGCCGTCGATCACGGCGTCGCGACCGATGCCCGAGTCGCGGGTGACGAACGCCTCCCACTGCTCGGTCTCGGCATCCCAGCTCTGCAGCGTGAAGTCCTTCACGCGCAGACCCGTTCCGGAGTCCGTGAACTCGTCGAGCACGACCTCGTCGAACGCGGTCTCGGCGCCGAAGTCGATGTCGATCGTCAGCGGGAACGTGGCGTCGTCCGCGGCCGCCCAGCGGGTGGTCGGGTCGCCATCGACGAGCTTGTCGGCCGAGAGCACGAAGTTCTGGTGCGGATGCGTCGAGCTCGCCGTCGCGGTCTTGCCGAGGGCCAGGTCGACGCGGGTGTCGACGCCCTCCTCCTCGATCGGGTCGTCGTCGACGGGGTTCGTCACCACCGGGCCGTTCGCCGTCTCGTGCAGACCGATGTCGGGGGCGTCGCCACGGTACGAGGGGTCTCCGAAGAAGTCGAACTCGCCGATGCGCTCGTTGTAGCGGCCGGCGTCGACCAGCGGCGAGGCGTCGTCGAGTCGGAAGATGCTCGCCGACTGCCGGATGTTCTCGACACCGGCGCCCTGCGCATAGTCGGCGGGGTCACCGACGAAGAGCGGGTCGCCGATGACGGCCCGGTCGTCCTTCGGCTGCTGCGTCGAGTACTCGCCGCTCGCCTCGTAGTAGGCGTTGTTCGAGAAGACCGCGCGGTCGAGGCCGCCCGGCTTCGCCGCCCACGTGGTCGTGTCGGTCGTGGAGGTGTTGTAGAAGATGTTGTTCGCGAAGTAGACGCGGTCCTTCAGCACCTCGTCGTGCACCGATTCGAGGATCGACCCGTCGTAGACGAACACGTTGTTGAGCACGTACGTCGGCGAGTAGTTGCTCGACAGCATGTTCTTCCAGATCACGCCGTTGTCGTTGACGCTGAGGTTGTACCGGGCGACGGAGTTTCCGCTGTTGCCCATGTACGCCATCCAGCCGCCCTTGTTGTCGTGCGAGTAGTTGTACTCGTAGGTCACGTCGAAGTTGGTGAACTCGAGGTCCCACGGGGTGGCGTCGTACTGGTTGGCCGGCCCGTCGTAGATCTCGTTGAACCGCATGACCGACTCGGCGCCGGCCCAGAGGTAGAGCCCGGCCGAGACCTGCTCGTAGCGCTGCAGCCACCCGTTGGCCTCGTTGTACTCGGCGAGCAGGTTCTTCGTGTTCGCGAACTGGTACGGCCCCTGGCCGATGCTCTCGGCGTAGTTGTGGGCGATGTGCACGTTGCGACTGTAGAGGTCGCGGTCACGCACCCAGAGCTGCTCCCACCCCTCGTGGAACTTGCCGGTCTCGTCGTTGTATCCGACCTGGTCTCCGAACCAGTTGAAGCCGAACTGGATGGCGTGCAGCTCGACGCGCTCGAACGTGTTGTTCACGATCTCGATGTCGCGGAAGTAGTGGCCGCCGGTCGCGTACGCGCCGTACTGCTGCGAGCCGAACACCTGGAAGTTCACACCGCCGTAATGGATGCGCTGCCAGATGCTCGGGCCGTCGATGTCGTGCACGTGGAGATCGCGGATCACGATGCCGTCCATGATCGTGTCGGCACCGGCGGGGAGCAGATCGGCGTTGATCGAGACCGAGACCCCGTCGCGCACGTAGGAGCCGCGCGTGATGTCGGTGGCGAAGTCGTCGTCGTTGCTGAGCTCCAGGTTCGCGATGTGCACGTACTCCTGGTTGCGCAGGTTCACGGCGCCGGTGAGGCCGACGGTCTGGACGTTCTTGGTCGTGCCCGACGTGAAGGGGCTGGGCACGTTGCCGTTGGTGGCGATGTAGGGCAGTCCGTCCTCCGGGTCGCCGTAGGCGTCGATGACGATGGGCTTGCCCGCCTCGCCCGATCCCTTGGGCCAGAGCTGCTGGTCGCTCCACGTCTCGCCGCCCTTGAGCAGGATGCGGTCGCCGGGGAGGAAGGTGGTGTCGTTGGCCTTGGCGAGCGACTTCCAGGCGGTCGCCTCGGAGGTTCCGGATGCCGCATCGTCGCCGCCCGTGGCGTCGAGGAAGTAGTCGGTGCCGCCGTAGGGGTTGGCCGTGGCGCCCGCCCAGCCGGCGTCGGTGACGTCGGCGACGGCGGGGGCCGCGGCGACGCCGGCGAGGGCGGTCGTCGCGAGGATGCTCGTGAGGGCGAAGGCGCCGAAGCGTCGACCTCGATGTCTCGGGGGGCGGTGTCGTGTCATTGCGGGTCCCTTCTTCGGAGGTTGCTGCGGGGGCAGGACGGCGGGGGCCGTCAGTCGGAGACGTTCTGGTGGGCCCGGGCCTCGGCGATCGCCGCGGTGAGCTTCTCGTCGAGCAGGACGCTGCGGATGCGTTCGCGGTAGCGCTCGTAGGCGGCGTCGGCATCGACCTCGCGGGCCTCGACGCGGTAGGCCGCCCAGCCGGATCGCGAGGGTTCGGGACCCGCCGTTCCGCCGATGTCGGCGGCGCGGATCGCGGCGGCGGTCTCGGGGTTCCACAGGCCGTCGACGAGCTCGGCATCCGCGACGGTGATCGTCTCGACCTGCACGTCTGCGGTGTCGCCCGTGGCCAGTGCGCGTTCGAGGATCGCCTGCGCCGCGGCCGGGTCGGCCGCATCGGTGCGGAGGCGGGTGAGGGTGTGGGTCGTCGCGGCGGATGCCCACTCCGACGACTCGGCATCGAAGCGCGCGCGCACCTCATCGTCGCCGACGGCGAAGCGGGGGTCATCGGAGGAGAGGAGCGCGCGGGCGGTCGCCTCCCGGATGTCGGTGAGGCTCTTGGAGTAGAACGTGCGGGCGCTGTAGGAGATCGGGCCGTAGACGACCTCGCCCGCGCGCTGCGCCTCGGCGCGTGCGGCGTTGACCTCGTCGAGCGCATCGAGGATGTCGGCCGGGCGCTCGAGGTCGGTCGTCCCGACCGCGCGGGCGATCTCGAGGAGCGCCAGGTCGTCGCGGAGGGAGTCGATCGCCGCCGCGCGCACATCGGCGTCATCGCCGCCGGCCTGCTCGGCCGCGCGGCCGGCACGATCGATGCCGATCGCGAGCTCGTCATCGGTGAGCACGATCCCGTCGATCTCGGCGCGGGCCGGCGATGACACGGCCAACGGAATCGCCACCGCGGCGACCGCCGCGAGAGCGAGCACACCCGCACCCCAGGCGGCGAGTCGCCGCCGATGCTGCCGTCTGTCCACGCTGTCTCCCTCGTCGGATCCGTGTTCAGGAGGATGGCACAGATTGTGATGGATCACAACCGTTGCAGACGACTCTCCTCAGAATCCATGATTCCTCGGAATCTCAAGAGTGATATCGATGCCAATTTGCCCCCATAATGGATCTCATGCCTTCTGCACTCGTCACTCCCGCGTCTGACGCGACCGTTCCGGCGCCCGCCGCGCCGACGCTCTCCTGGGCCGGGAACCGCCTCCTGCGCGAGGGCACGCGCACCCGCATCCTCGCCGGGTCGCTGCACTACTTCCGCGTGCATCCCGACCAGTGGCGCGACCGCCTCCAGCGGCTGCGCGACCTCGGCCTGAACACGGTCGACACCTACGTGCCCTGGAACTTCCACCAGCCGGGCCCCGACGACGCACCCGACTTCACCGGATGGCGTGACATCGCCGCGTTCCTGCGGATCGCGGCCGAGGTCGGGCTCGACGCGATCGTGCGCCCCGGACCCTACATCTGCGCGGAGTGGACCAACGGCGGCCTGCCCACGTGGCTCACGGCATCCGGCATCCCCCTGCGCACCGCCGACCCGCGCTTCCTCGACGCGGTCGACGCCTGGTTCGCCGCTCTGCTCCCCCGCCTCACCGACCTGCAGGCCAACGTCGGCGGCCCGGTGATCGCCGTGCAGGTCGAGAACGAGTTCGGCAGCTACGGCGACGACCCGTCGTACGTGGCCGAGGTCGCGCGGCTCCTGCGCGCGCACGGCATCACCGAGATGCTCTACACGGCCGACGGTCCGACCGACCTCATGCTCGACGCCGGCATGCTGCCCGACACGCTCGCCGCTCTCACGCTCGGCTCGCAGCCCGGCGCCGCGCGCGAGCTCATCCGCCGTCGCCGCCCCGACGAGCCCTTCTTCGTCGCGGAGTTCTGGAACGGATGGTTCGACCACTGGGGCACAGCCCACCACGTGCGCGGCACCGCGAGTGCGGCCGGCACGCTCGCCGGCATCATCGAGGACGGCGGCAGCGTCAGCATCTACATGGCCCACGGCGGCACCAACTTCGGCCTCTGGTCGGGCGCGAACCGGGTCGACGGGCGGTTGATGGCGACGACGACGAGCTACGACTCCGACGCGCCCATCGCCGAGGACGGCACGCTGACGCCGAAGTTCTTCGCGATGCGCGAGGTGCTCGGGGCCACTGAGCCGGTGCGCAGCGCCCAGCCCGAGTTCCTCGCGCCCCAGCGGATCGACGTCGCGCGCGGTGCCGACCTGCTGTCGGTCCTGGATGCCGCCGCCACGGGGCCCCGCCGAGTCGCGGCCGCGAGCAGCTTCGAGGAGCTCGGCACCGACGACGGCTTCGTCCGTTACACGGCCGACACGCTCCTGCCCGATCGCGAGCTGCGCCTGGTCTTCGAGCGCATCGCCGACCGCGCCTTCGTCTTCGTCGACGGAGAGCCCGTCGGCGAGATCGAGGAGCGCGGCGAGATCGTCGTACGCGGTCGCGGCGCCCGCGCCCGCATCGTCGTGCTGGTCGAGAACCGCGGACGCGTGAACTACGGATCGTCGATCGGCGAGCGCAAGGGGATGCTCGGCCCCGTCCTGGTCGATCGCCGGATCGTGCAGCACTGGGAGGCATCCGCCGTCGACCCCACGACCTTCGACCTCGAAGCCCTGCGTGCACCCGCGCAGCCCGACACTCAACGACCCGGTCTCGCCACGGCATCCTTCGAGATCATCGGCGCCGTGCGCGACACCCACCTCGCCCTCCCGGGCTGGGGCACGGGACTCGTCTGGGTCAACGGGTTCCTGCTGGGCCGCTACTCCGAGGTCGGACCGCAGCAGACGCAGTACGTGCCCGCACCCCTGCTGCGCGCCGGCACGAACGAGATCGTGCTCCTCGAGCTGCGCCGCCGCGGCGGGGCGCTCGAGTTGCGGGCGACGGCCGAGCTCGGCCCCGAAGAGGAGTACGTCGAGGAGTTCTGAGCGTCAGCGCGCGGGCGGCGCCGTGCTGCCGCGCACGATCAACTCGGGCGCGATGTGGGCGTTGCGCTGCTCGTCGGCGTCGCCGTCGAGTTCGGCGATCACCCGCTCGACGGCGAGTTCGCCCATGCGCTCGAACGGCTGGCGCACCGTCGTGAGCGGCGGCGACAGATACTGGGCGACCGGGATGTCGTCCATGGCGACTACCGAGATGTCGCCGGGCACGTCGCGCCCCAGCTCGCGCAGCGCGTGGATCACGCCGATCGCCATCTCGTCGGACGACACGAACACGGCCGTCGCGTCGGCCACCCGGCCGAGCACGAGCCCGAGCTGATAACCGGACGCCGGGGTCCAGTCCCCGTTGAGCACGGGGGGCGCGGTCTTGCCGGCCTCCGCGAGCGCCGCGGCCCACCCCTGGGTGCGACCCGAGGCGTCCTTCCAGTTCGCCGGACCGGCGATGTGCCACACGGTCTCGTGCCCCAGATCGATGAGGTGCTGCGTGGCCAGTCGCCCGGCGGCCTCCTGATCGAGGTCGACCACGACGTCGGCCGCGGAGGTGTCGGCGTCGATGACCGCCGTCGGGATGCCGTGGACGGCCTTCGCGAGTGCGGGCTCGTCCCAGATCGGGACGGCGATCACGAGGGCGTCGACGCCCTGGTCGCGCAACCGCCCGATGCCGCCGGCGATCGCCGCGGCCGAGACCGAGGTCGTGCCGGCAGAGGAGACGAAGTAGCCCCGGGCGCGCGCGGCGCGATGGATGCCGAGCATGATCGAGCTCGCCGCGTACTGATCGGATTCGTGGGTGAGCACGCCGATGGTCATGCTGCGACCCGTGACGAGGGCGCGCGCAAGACCCGTGCGGCGGTACCCCGTGCTTTCCACGGCGTTCTCGACCTGCAGTCGGGTCACCTCCGAGACGTTGGGGTGATCGCGGAGCACGCGCGAGACGGTCTGCGGAGACACTCCCGCCAGGGCGGCGACATCCGCCATGGTCGGAGGGCGGACGCGGCCCGCGCTGGTGGTCTTCGGCATATCCGTTCCGGTGGGATCGACAGCGCCCCTGGTGGCGTGTTGCCTCATGTTAGCGGATGTGATCGGTGCCGCCGCGGAGGTCACCAGGCACCCGTCCGACGGAACACCCGCACCTGCGAAAGGGCCACGGGACCGCGGCATCCGACGATCTCGACCTCGACCGCGCGCACTCCGTCGACCGCGGCATCGACGATGCGCTGAGCACCCACCGACGCGCCGCTTCGCTCCGCGAGCACGGCGCCGTCGGCGCCGCGGAAGCGCACGACGAAGCCGTCGATGCGCTGACCCTGCACGATGTCCTCCCGCAGCGCGACGCCGGCGATGTCGGCATCCGTCTCGAAGCGCAGCACCACGGATGCCGGCACGTCGTCGGCCTCGACCCGCCATACCCCGCCGGGCCCGGGCGCCGCCGACAGCGGCGACGCCGAGAACTCGGCCACGGCCGTCGCGGCGATGTCGCTCTCGTCGAGCGAGCGGATGAGCTCGCCGAGTCGCGCGAGCATCACGCGGTCGGACTCGGCGATGTGGCCGGTGGCCGCGGGCGGCACATTGAGCAGGAACGTCGCGTTGCCGCCGACGCTGCGACGGTAGATCTCGAAGAGCTCCTCGGGCGAACGCACCGCGTCGTCCTCGGCGGGGTGGTGGAACCATCCCGGTCGCGTCGAGGTGTTCACCTCCGCCGGGTACCAGACCAGCGGATCCGTCGACGCGAGGAGCGCGTCGCGGCCACCGAGGTCCTCCTCATCGCTGCGCACCAGGCGCGAGAAGAGACCGTCGTCGACCTGCTGCGAACGCGACGCGGTCGACTCCGCCTCGCGGAGCGATGCCGGGACGACGCTCCATTCCTCGGGGCGGGTATCGCCGGCCTCGTTCCCGCACCACCGCACGTCCGGACCGCACACGCTGATGACGGCGTCGGGCTGCAGGCGGCGGACGAGTGCGTAGTAGCGGTCCCAGTCGTAGTACTGGCGTCGCCCGTCCGCACCCTCGCCGTTCGCACCGTCGAGCCACACCGAGAAGATCGGCCCGTAGCCGGTGAGCAGCTCGGTGAGCTGGGCGACGAAGAAGTCGTCGTACGGCGTGCCGGTGCCGTAGGTCGCCTCGGTGCGGTCCCACGGAGAGAGGTACACCCCGAACGCGAGCCCCTCGGCGGCGCAGGCATCGGCGACCTCGCGCACGAGATCGCCCGAGCCGCCGCGCCAGGGGCTCGCCGCGACAGTGTG
Organism: Microbacterium sp. NPDC087868; assembly: GCF_044900755.1. NCBI lineage: Bacteria > Bacillati > Actinomycetota > Actinomycetes > Micrococcales > Microbacteriaceae > Microbacterium > Microbacterium sp. NPDC087868. The sequence goes on along the minus strand of NZ_JBJDNO010000002.1, from coordinate 603,212 downwards.
CGCGGAGTGCGCGCTCGGCCACAGGGCGAAGCCGTCGTGGTGCTTGCAGGTGAGGATCACCGCGGTCATCCCGGCGGCGGCGAGGTCGCGCACCCAGGCGCGCGCATCCACATCGGCCGGGTCGAACAGCGCGGGGTCCTCGTGCCCGAGTCCCCACTCGCGATCGGTCATCGTGTTCATCCCGAAGTGCAGGAATCCGTAGAACTCCCGACGCTGCCAGGCGAGCTGGCGTTCGGTGGGCACGACGGCGGCGGCCTCGGCCAGACGGGCGGCCTCGGTCGGACGGGATGCCGCAGTCAACGGTGCCTCCTGTTGAAGATCGCGAGCTGCGCGATGAGCACGGCGAGGGCGCCGAGCATCGTCAGCAGCTGGGGCCAGCCGGTGGTCTGCTGGGCCACGATGATGGTCGTGATCGCGGCGACGAAGACGACGGCGTGGAGGATGCCGACGACGAGCGCCTGCACGTCGATCACACGACGGGGAGTGGGACGACCGGTCATTTGATGCCTCCCCCGCCGACGGACTGCAGCAGTCGGCGCTGGACGATGAGATAGAAGACGATGACGGGCACCATGACGATGACCATGCCCGCGTAGAGCTGGCCGTAGTCCGCCGCCGCGCGCTGCGCCTGGAACAGGTTGAGGAGCCCGACCTGGACCGTCTTGTTCTCGCCCGGCATGAGGGTGAGCGAGATGATGAAGTCGTTCCAGTACGCCAGGAAGTTGAACAGCAGCGCGGTGTTGATCACGGGCGAGGCGAGCGGGAGCATCACCGACACCATCGTGCGCAGCCGGGAGCTGCCGTCGAGCGTCGCCGCCTCTTCGTACTCGACCGGGATGGTGCGGAAGAACGACGTCAGCAGGTAGATCGTGAACGGCAGCGAGGTGGCCGCGTAAACGAGTGCGAGCACCGCGAGGTTGTCGATGAAGAAGCCGCCGCGGAGGACGTCCTTCAGGGCGCGATCCCAACCGAGCAGCATGAGGAAGATCGGGATGACGATGTAGTTGACGTTGATGAACAGACCGGCGAGCATCAGCACCTCGACGACCGACTTGCCGCGGAAGTCGAAGCGGGCCATCACATAGGCGGCGGGCACCGCCACGACCAGGCAGATCGCGAGGGCGAGCGCCGTCACGAGCACCGAGTTGACGAAGTACTCGCCGATGCGGGCGTTGACGAACGCCTGCACGAAGTTCTCCCAGTGCACGCCGAGCGGGATCGCCCAGGGGCTCTCGTAGAACTCGGGCTTGGTCTTGATCGAGGCCATGAAGACCCAGGCGACCGGGATGAGGATGGCGAGGGAGATCGCGCCGAGCAGGATGTTGACCAGCACGCGGTAGGTGCGATCGCTCGCCGCGCGGCCTCGGGTCGGGGTGAGGAAGGCCATCAGAACTGCTGCACCTCTCGCTTGGTTGACCGGTTGATGATGAGCGCCAGGGCGAACGAGAAGAGGAAGATCACGACGCCGATCGCCATGCCGTACCCGTAGCTGGAGTTCGTGTACGCCTGCTTGTACATGTAGTTGAGCAGCACGTCGGAGGAGCCGTTGGGGCCGCCGTCGGTCATCGCCCGCACGAGCACGAACGCGAGGTTCACCGACGAGATGATGAAGAACGTGAGCGTGGTGCGCAGGGTGCCCCACACCAGCGGCAGCGTCACATCGAAGAAGCGACGGAAGGCACCGGCGCCGTCGAGCGCGGCCGCCTCGTAGACGTCGGCGGGGATCGAGCTCATCCCGCCCATGTAGAGCAGCACGTAGTAGCCGAGCGACTGCCACAGCATCGCGAGCGCGATGCTGTACATGATGATCTTCTCGTCACCCAGCCACACCTGGGCGAGGTTCTCGAGGCCCACGGTGCTGAGCGAGCCGTTGATCAGACCGTTCTTCTGGTCGTAGACGGCGGAGAAGATCGCCGCGACGACGACGATCGAGAGCACGCTGGGCAGGTACAGCACGAAGCGGTAGAAGTTGCGGGCACGGATGCGCGGGTTCACCATGATCGCCGCGATGCCCAGCGCCCCGGCCATCGTCACGATCGTCACGATCACGAGCAGCAGGATCGTGTTCTGGAACGAACGCACGAACTGCATGTCGCCGAGGAGGGCTGTGAAGTTGTCGAAGCCGATGAACGTCTGCGAGCCTCCGAAGCCGGTCCACTGGAACAGCGACATGCGGAAGACGTCGATGGTCGGCACGACCATGAAGACGACGTAGAGGACGAACGCCGGGAGCAGCGAGAACAGGATGAAACGACCGCGACCTCGGTGCATCGCGGAGCGGGTGTGGGCCACGGGGGTGTCCTTCGGGCGTGGGGATGGAAGCGGGGCCGCCGACGGATCGGCGGCCCCGCGGGGTGTCACTGTGCGGCGGCGCCGAGCTTGTTGCTGGCGTCGTTCACCGCGGCCTGCCACTCGTCCAGGCTCATGGTGCCCGAGATCACGCTGTTGGCCGAATCGAAGAGCGTCGCCTTGAGGTCGACGCCCGGCACCGGGGTGGTCGCGGCGAAGCTGCCGACGAGCGCCTTGACACCATCGCCGGAGTACCCGGCGTAGAACTCCGCCGAGTCGCCCGTGAGTCCGTCGGCGAGTCCGACGATCGGCTGGATGGCACCGGTCGCGGCGAAGATCTCAGCCGCCTCATCGGAGTAGAGGAACGCGAGGAAGGTCTTCGCCTCCTCCTTGTGCGTCGCCTCGGCCGGCACCCACGCCGACTCGACGAAGGTCGTGAGGTAGCGCTCGCCGCCGGCTTCGGGGGCCGGCACCGCGGTGAGACCCCAGGTGAACCCGTCGCTGCGCGGAGCGTCCGCCATCTCGTTCGCGATCCAGGTGCCGTTGGGCATGAAGATCGCGGTGCCGTCGAGGATCGTCTGCTGGTTCTTGGTGAAGTCCTGGCCGTTGGCGTAGCCGACGGTCGTGGGCGCGGTGTACTCGGTGAGCAGCTCGGTCGTGAGCTCGAGCACCTCGCGAGCCTCCGGCTGCATCCAGACGTCTTCCTCGTAGGTCATGACGTCGGAGTAGAAGTCCTCGCCGCCCGCTGCAGCGAGGAGCGAGAAGAAGTAGGAGTCGAGGTAGCCGGCGGTCGGGTAGGTGAAGAGCGAGATGCCCTCGGCCTTCGCGGCCTCGCCGAGTGCGAAGAACTCGTCGAAGTCGGTGGGCACCTCCCAGCCGTGCGCGTCGAGGAGGCCCTGGTCGTAGACGAGCCCCGTCGGGGAGGCGAACATCGGCAGGAGGTAGACGCTGTCGTCGCCGTAGGGGTTGGTGTTGAGGTTGCCGACGATGCCCTCGGTGAGCTTCTCGCCGACCGTGACGTCTTCACCCGGGACGGTGAGGTCGAGCACGTCGGAGAGGTCCTCGAGACCGCGGTCGCGGATGAAGCCCTCGGTGAAGCCCTCCTTGGCGCCCTGTCCGAGCACGACGACGTCGGGATAGTCGCCCGCGGCCACCTGAGGGGTGAGCTCCTGAGCGAGGGTCTTGCTGGTGACGAGCTCGACGTCGATGTCGGGGTTCGCCTTCTCGAACGCGGCGACGACGTCGGCGTACATCTCGGCACCGTAGCCGCCTTCGAACGCGGCGACCTTGAGCGTGTCGCCGGAATCGGCGTCCTGCCCTCCGGCACCGCTGCAACCGGCGATGAGCGAGACGCTGGCGATCATGGCGACCGCACCTGCGATGGTCTTCTTCTTCACGGGGGTCCTCTCGGGTTTCTGCATGATCATCGACCGGGCGAGCGTGCAGCCCGGTGCTGTCGTGATCGGGTGTGAGACTTCGTCGTTCCGCGGCTCAGAGAGGAGCCGTGGAGATAGTGTGTCACACTTTGGCATCGATGCCAACATAAACATCCGATGTATATATTCGATGCGCGAATGGAGCGCCCGCACGCGCTGAGGAGTCGAGACACGCCGCGCGCGCGAGCGCGGTTGCGGCGTGTCTCGACCCCTCGGGTGTCGGAGCGTCAGTCCTCGGACGACACAGCGAGCCCGCGGCGTCGTGCGACGAGCAGTCCGCCGGCGGCCAGCAGCAGCAGCGCAGCCGCGAGCGACCACCCCAGCACCAGACCGGTCGCGGCGAGATCGCCGTCGGATCCCGAGCCGCCTCCACCGGCGCCCCCGTCCGAGCCACCGCCGGGAGTGCCGGGCTCCCCGGGCTCCCCAGGTTCTCCGGGCTCACCCGGATCCACCGGCACCGCGGTGACCTCCCCGGCGAAGGCACGGGTCGATGCCTCGCCGATCCCGTTGTCGGCGGCGACCGTGAAGGCGTACGCACCGACCGTCGTCGGCGCGCCCGCGAGCGCACCGGTGGCGGGATCGAGGGTCACGCCGTCGGGCAGGGCCCCGGCCACGACCGCATACGTCGGGGCCGGAACACCGGATGCCTGCAGGGCGCCGCTCACGGTCGCACCGACCACGAGCGCGGGGACCTCGCCCCGGATCGCGCCCGGGGCGGCGTCGTCGACGGCCCCCGGAGCGAGCACGCGGAGTGCCGTGAGGCCCGGGTCCCCGGTCTTCCACGCGGTGCTCAACGCCACGTAGCGCGCGGTCTCATCGACGGGCACGGCACCGTGGGCCGTTCCCGCCTCGATCGTGCCGACATCGCGGAACGTGACGCCGTCGTCGCTCACCGACACGGCGGCGGCGGGGGCATCCGATCCGTCCCACAGCGTCGTGACGGTGCCGATCGGCTGCGCGGACCCGAGATCGGTCACCATGCGGCCGTCGACGCCCGGCGTCCACGACGTCGTCTCGTCGCCGTCGACCGCACCCTGCGGCGAGGTCATGCCCTCGGGCAGGACGGATGCCGGGAACGTCAGCGTGCTCAGCGCCCGGTCGGGCACCGGGAACGGCGTCGCACCGGGGAAGCTCGCGGCGGCGGCCACGACGGGCTCGCCCACCGGCAGCGCCCGTGTCTCGCCCGTCTCGGCGTTCGTCACCTCGAGGGTCGGTGCCGCGGCGGATGCTTCCGCTCGCGCATCGGCGGCGGCATCCGCGATTCGGATCGTGCGTCCGTCGACCACCGAGACTCCGACGCCCGCGGATCGCGCGACGTCGGTGGGGACCGTGGCGCGCGGAGCGAGCACGACCGCCTGCCCGGCCGGAACCGTGACCCGGAGGGTCGAGGCATCCGCGCCGAGCGTCTGCTCCCCCGCGAACAGCGACACCGTGTCGCCGACGTACGGGATCGTGACGTCGGTCGTCACCTCGGTGCCGGACAGGTTGAACGCGCTGAGGTAGCCGCCCAGCGAGCTGACCAGCAACCCCTCGGCCGACGGCTGCGGCGCGGCGTCCTGAGCCGCCGTCGCCGCAGCGTCGCCCGGCACCATCTCGACGAGCAGCGGGCGATCGCCGCCGCCGAGCCGGAGCGCGTTGATGCCGGGCTTCTCGGCCGACACCGTGATCGGAGCCTGGCCGCCGCGCACGACGAACCCGGCCCGATCCTCGACGTTGATCCACGACCCCTCCGTCGAGGTCACCTCGTCGCCGGTGTACCGGAAGCTCGCGGCGTCCGTCCACGTCACGCCATCGGCGGAGGTCTGGATGCGGTACTCGCGACCGGCCGAGGCCTCCCACCCCAGCTGCACCTGGGCGATCGCCGTCGGGGCGCCGAGGTCGACCTGGATCCAGGAATCGGTGCGCGTGCGGTCGGCGCGCGACACCGCCCAACGCGAGGCCGCGTCGTTGTCGGTGACGCTCGAGGGCGCACGGCCCGTGTCGGCGCTGGATGCCGTGGCCGGCTTGCCCGCCGCCGCATCGACGCCGGCCGCGGTCAGCGCGCGCATCGTGTACAGCGAGTAGCCGTAGGCGGGGTCGCCCTGCACGCCCTGCATGCGCACGAAGCGGGTCTCGACGGGTGCGGGCGCGGTCGCGCCGGCGGGCGTCAGGTCGACCGTGTCGAGGCGGGCGACGTTCGCGTCGACGCCGCCCGTGCGAGCGGTCTGAGTGGTCCAGGTCTGGCCGTCGACCGAGGTCTGCACGAGGTAGCGCTCACCCGCGCTCGCCTCCCACGCCAGACGGACCGCGGAGACGGTGCGCTCGCTGCCGAGATCGACCTGGATCCACGAGTCGGCACGCGTGCGATCCGCGCGCGCCACCGCCCACCGGGTCGTCGGGTTCGCGTCGGTCACGGTCGCGGCGAGGCGCGCCGGGTCTTCGCTCGATGCGGTCGCGGGGCGACCGGCGGCGAGGTCGGTCGTGGCCTCGGCATCCGCACCGTAGGCGTGGAACGAGTACAGCGAATAGCCGAACTGCGCGTTGCCCTGCTGGCCCTGCATGCGCACGTAGCGCGCCGGCACCGGATCGAACGACAGGTCGTCGACGCGGGCGGCGTTCGCGTCAGCGGGGTCCGGCGGCGTCACGACGGGGAGGGTGTCGGTCGCCGAGCCCTCGGCCGTGACGTACGTGCGCGAGCCGTCGAGGCCGTTGTACCCACCCATGTCGAGGTTGCGCACCGACACCGAGCCGTCCTGCCAGCCCGCCCCCGTCGACGCGTAGAGCGCTGCGCCGTTCGGCAGGGTGACCTGCCCGGCGTAGCCGTCGCCGATGCGGAACACCGAGGAGGTGCCCTCGAAGCCGTCGCGCGGGGTCGTGAAGGTGCTCGTGCGCCGGTCGTCGACCGTGGCGGCCGAGTTCGGGTAGAGGTACGGAGTCGCGCCGGAGAGGGCGAACAGCCACGAGTCGTGGCTCGGCACCCACGGGAACTTCAGGAACCCCTTCTTGCTGGATGCCGCGGCCCAGGCATCCGCCGTCTGCTGCACCGAGAGCCCGGGACCGGCGCCGAAGTCGCGCACGCCCGCGAGCCGGGCGAAGAACTCGTCCTGCGGGGTCGGGGCGACCGGCCCCTCCTCGGACTCGGCGGCCGCGACGTGCAGGAGGTACGAGATCGCGATCTCGGCCCGCGCCTCGGGCTCGTACTTCGGCTCACCCGAGAACTTCGCGAGGCGATCGACCGGGGCGTAGGCCTGATACGCCTCGAGCGAGGCGGCCATGTTCGCCTCGGCCCGCACGGCGTCGGGGTCGCGCAGCACCTGACCGAGGAACGCCATCGGGATCACGTCGCGCCCGTACAGGTACTCGCGGTCGTTGACCATGGGCATGAACGGCTCGCCCTGGTTCGACATCACCATCTTGATCGACTCCCAGAGCTCCGCCGAGTTGGGCTGGTGCTTCAGGTATTCGGGGATCGGCTGGCCGTTGAGCACGAACTGGATCGCGTTGCGTCCGCCCGAGCGCCAGATGTCGGACTGGTAGTGCGGCCCGAACGACCCGTGGTTCTCGACCAGGTACGTGTCGTAGATCGTCTGCATCGTGTTCGTCGACACGGGCTTGCCGGCGACGATCGCCGGGTTGTTGAGGTCGGCGGTCGGCTGGCCGGCGGCGTTGCGCGCCCAGTCGCCGAGCTGCTCGTCCCAGCGCGCAGCATCCGCGTGATCGGGCGCCCAGGCCAGCCCCGGGGCGAGGGCCTGCGTGTAGACACCGGCCTCCTCCTGCGCGGTGTCCCCCTCGTGCTTGCCGGTCGGCCAATCGGCGGTCCACGAGCCCGAGAGCGGGTCGTTGCCGTAGTTCAGATCGGAGGTGTACGCGGACTGCCCGACCGCGATGGTCTCGAGGTTCTTCTGCGTCGTGGCGTCGAGCTGGTCCCAGAGCACGCGCCCGGCGTCGAGGAAGTACGACTGGAACGTCGAGTCCCAGAAGAGCTTCTTGCCCCAGGTGCCGTTCGGATCGACGAAGCGGTTCTTCGCGGCGTAGTAACGGATCGTGTCGACCGTGCGCTGCTGCAGCTGCTCCTTCGGGATGCCCGTGACGGAGGCGTCGTACTCGCCGTGCGTGAGGATCACGGCGTTGCCGAGCACGACGGCGAAGTTGAAGTCCTTGAACTGATAGGCGCCGATGGCCGGATCCCAGACCGTGTTCACCCAGCGCGTGTGGCGCAGCAGGGCCGCGTAGTAGTCGGCGGCGATGTCGTCGGGGGCGCCGAAGGCCGCGGTCTTCACGACCGGAGCGGCGGATGCTTGCGCCGCGGGCGCGAGGGCGGCGATCGGGGCGGCGAGGGTCGCGGCGAGGGCGAGGGTGACGGTGCGCTTCAGGATGCCGAGGCGACGGGGGCGGGCGGTCGCGCGGGCGGCGCGGGCGGTCGCGCGGGAGGTCGCGCGGTGGGGGCGGTCGGTCGCGCGGGTGGGGCCGGAGCGGGCCATGGGGTGTCTCCTGGATTCAGCGGGCTTCGGCGGCGCCGCGTGCGGATCGACAGGAGTCACATCGGGAGATTCGGAATGACAACGCTGTCAGAACGGGGTGGAGCAACAGTAACCCGCACGTCGCGGGCGCGTCAAGAACCGGTTTACCCCGGTGGATGCCGCGACGACGCTCGGTCGCGCGAGGCGCGCTTCGGGAGGAGATCTCCGTCTCAGGAGGAGAAACAGGAGGGATTTCTCCTCCCCACGCCGAGATCTCCTCCCGAAGCGGTGGGTCAGACGGCGGGGAGCGAGGGAACCGCGTCGATCAGCAGGCGCGTGTACGCGTCGGCCGGGGCACGGAGCACCTGCGAGGTGCGACCCTGCTCGCGCACCACACCGCCCTGCAGCACCACGACCTCGTCGCAGACCTCCTGGATCACACCGAGATCGTGCGAGATGAAGAGGTATCCGACACCGGTCTCGGCCTGCAGACGCGCGATGAGCTCGAGGATCTGCTTCTGCACCGCCACGTCGAGCGCCGACACCGGTTCGTCGAGCACGACCACCGCGGGCTCCACGGCGAGCGCCCGGGCGATGCCGAGCCGCTGGCGCTGACCGCCCGACAGCGACGAGGGCCGCCGGTCGGCGAAGTCCGCCGGGAGTCCGACACGCTCGAGCCAGTCCCGCACGCGCGCACCGCGCTCCGTGCGCGACAGGGACGGATGCCGCAGCCCGATCGCCTCGTCGAGAAGGCGTCCCGCGGTCCAGCGCGGGTCGAAGGACGACCCCGGATCCTGGTAGACGAACTGCACGTCGCGCGGGTCGTCGCTCGCACGGCGCACGGTGCCGGCATCCGCGGTCTCGAACCCGGCGAGGATGCGCGCGACCGTCGTCTTGCCCGACCCGGACTCGCCCACGACGCCGAGCGACCGCCCGCGGCGCACGGCGATCGAGAGGTCCTTCACCGCGGGGCGCGTCGCGCCACCCGGCAGGCGGAAGGTCTTGCTCACGTGCTCGACGGCGAGGACGACGTCGGATGCCCCGGACGCCTCCACTGCCTGCACAACTTCGGAGATCTGAGGCGACACCCCGGAGATCGGATGCTGCGCCCCGGCGTGTCCGGTCGAATCTCCGAAGTCGTGCGGGGCCGGGCCGCTGTCGAACCGCGGGGCCGCGTCGATGAGGGAGCGGGTGTACGGATGCTCGGGGTTCGACAGGACGTCGGCGGTCTCGCCCTTCTCGACCACGGCGCCGCCCTGCAGCACCAGCACGCGGTCGGCGAGCTGCGACACCACGGCGAGGTCGTGACTGATGAGCAGCAGCGCGATGCCCTGCTGCTTGAGCTCGCTGAACAGGGCGAGGATCTGCTTCTGCACCGACACGTCGAGCGCGGTCGTCGGCTCGTCGGCGATGAGCACGGCGGGGTCTCCGGCGAGCGCGGTGGCGATGAGCGCGCGCTGGCGCTGACCGCCGGAGAGCTGCGCCGGACGCTCGTCGATGCGCGTCTCGGGATCGGGCACGTGAGTGCGGCGCAGCAGTTCGAGCGCACGTTCGCGGCCGGCCCGTCCACGCGGTCCGCCGGTCGCGGCGATCGCCTCGCGCACCTCCTTGCCCACCGTGCGCAGCGGGTCGAGCGACGACAGGGCGTCCTGCAGGATGTACCCGATGCGGCGGCCACGGATGCGGCGCCAGCGGCGTTCGGAGAACCGTCGCGCGTCGACGCCGTCGATCTCGAGCACCGCGGCATCCACCCGGGATCCCGCGCCGACGAGTCCGAGCAGGCTGCGCGCGCTGACGGACTTGCCCGATCCCGACTCGCCGACCAGCGCGACGCACTCGCCCGGGCCGATCTCGAAACCCACGCCCTCGACGGCCGTGCGACCTCCGAACGACACGGTCAGGCCCTCGACCCGGATCAGCGCGTTCATCCGCGACCCTCCAGACGTGCCTGCAGGCGACGACCGAGCACGGTCGTGCTGATGACGAAGAGGGTGATCGCGAGACCCGGGAACACCGCGGCCCACCACCCCAGCGTGAGGAAGTTGCGCGCGTTCGAGAGCATCGAACCCCATTCGGGAGTGGGCGGCGGGCTGCCGAGACCGAGGAACGACAGGGCGGCGCCGGCGAGCGTCGCACCGCCGAGGCCGATCGTGGCGATCACGACGACCGGGCGCACGGCGTTCGGCAGCAGGTGTCGCCCGAGCACGCGGGCGCGCGACAGCCCCATGCCTCGCGACGCCTCGATGAAGGTCGAGGTGCGCACGCGCAGCGTCTCCCCGCGCACGACGCGCACGTAGTACGGGATGCCGGCGATGCCGATCGCGATGGTGGCGGTGGCGAGTCCTCCACCGAAGAGCGCCAGGATGAGGATCGCGAGCACGAGCTCGGGGAACGCCGCTCCGATGTCGGTGAGCCGCAGCGTCACGGTCGAGATCACCCGGTTCGACAGCCCGGCGACGAGGCCGAGGATCGTCCCGAAGAAGAGCGAGATGACGACGGCGCCGAACCCGAGCACGAGCGAGCTGCGCGCACCGAAGACGATGCGGGCGTAGACGTCGCGTCCGATCTCGTCGGTGCCGAGCGGATGCCCCGGCCCCGGAGGCGCGAGGATCAACGCCCGATCGGCGGCGAGCGGGTCCTGTCCGGTGAGCAGCTGCGGCCACAGCGCGGCGAGCACGAACAGCACCAGCACCAGCGCGCACAGCAGCGTGCCGATGTCTGCGGCCAGGCGCACCCAGCCGCGCCAGCGCACGTGCTGCCGGGCGGTGACGGCCTCGGCGACGACTCCCCCGCTCATGCGGTGGCCTCCGTTCGGTCGGCGCCCGTAGGGTCGGATGCCGCAGCGGCGGCGTCGTCCTTCGACGGGGCGATCACGCGGTCGGCGTCGCGCACCCGCGGATCGACGAGCGCGTACGACAGGTCGACGAGCGTGTTCACGAGGATGAACACGGCGGTGCCGACGAGCACGACGCCGATCACGACCGGGATGTCCTGCGAGGCCACCGAGTCGACGAGCAGCCGCCCGAGTCCCGGACGGCTGAACAGGGTCTCGGTGATCGCGGCGCCACCGAGCAGGGCCCCGAACGAGAACCCGAGCATGGTCAGGTACGGCACCGCGGCGTGACGGAGCGCGTGCCGCACGGTCACGGCGAGCGACCCGAGACCGCGCGCACGGGCCGAGAGGATGAAGGGCTGCTCGAGCGCATCGTCGAGCGACTGCCGCAGCACCTGCAGCAGCAGGGCGGCCGTCGGCAGCGCGAGGGTGAGGGCGGGGAGGACGAGCGAGCGCAGATCACCGCTGTCGAGGATGGGGAGCGCGCGCAGCCACACGGCGAACACGAGCATCAGCACGAAGCCGAGCCAGAACACCGGGGTCGACGCGAGCACGAGTTCGACGCCCGAGGAGATCCAGCTGGGCAGGCGGCGACCGGCGGTCAGCACACCGCCGGCGAGCGAGATCACGACGGCGAGCACGATCGCGGCGAGCGCCAGGGCGATCGTCGGACCCGCCTGCGCGGCGAGCAGCGGGGCGACCGGTTGCTCCTGCACGTACGACATGCCGAGGTCTCCGCGCAGCAGACGACCGAGGTAGAGGAAGTACTGCACGATCAGCGGCTCGTCGAGGTGGTACTCCTGCCGCACGACGGCGAGAACCTCGGGGCTGATGTCGACCTGCTGCTGACCGGCGCCGAGGATCGCGAACGCCGGGTCGACCGGCACGAGCCGCAGCGCGAAGAACGTGAGGGTCGCCGCACCCCAGAGCGTGATCAGGCTCACGCCGAGACGGCGCAGTACTCGCCAGACCGTGCTCATGTCGTTCCTCCTCCGTGTGCGTCTCGGGGCGGGACCCTTCGACAAGCTCAGGGACCCAGTACCGGGGCGGGACCCTTCGACAGGCTCAGGAAGAGCGACCGCCCTGGGTTGCTGAGCCTGTCGAAGCATCCCAGGGCGGTCACCCCGCGAGACTCAGTTCTTCCAGGCGTCGAACAGGTACGGCTGCGGCCACGCGTAGTCCCACGCGACGCCGTGCACGTTCGGCTGCCACGCCACCACGCGGGCCCGCGAGTACAGCGGGATCGACGGGGCGAGCGAGGGCAGCAGCTCCTGCGCCTGGCCGTAGAAGTCGGCGCGGGCGGCCGGGTCGGCGCTGGCGCGCGCCTGGGCCAGGATGCCGTCGAGCTCGGCATCCGCCAGGAACGACGCGTTCGAGCCGATCGACGAACCGTCCGACACGTTGTCGCCGCCGTACAGGCGCCACAGCTGCATGCCGGTCGCCTCCGACTGGAACGACGGCATGATGCCGTACTCGCCGGTGTACAGGCGCTGCGAGAAGTCCGCCGCCGGAACCGGCTGCAGCACGAGCTCGAAGCCGAGCTCCTTCGCGTCGATCTGCACCTGCTCCAGCGTGCGCTGGGCGAGCTGGTCGTTGTCGGCGTAGGGCACGGTGGTGCTCAGGCGCTCGCCGTCCTTGGTGCGGTAGCCGTCGGCATCCGTTCCCGTCCAGCCGGCCTCGTCGAGCAGCGCGCCCGCGGCATCCGCGTCGAACTCGATGACGTTCTCGAGGTCGGTCTTGTAGTCGGGCGTCGTGGTCGCCAGGTACTCCTGCACGGGGTACGCGCCGAAGGTCGCGCTCTTGACGATCGCCTCGCGGTCGATGCCCGTGAGCAGCGCGCGACGCACGTTCACGTCGTCGAACGGCGCGGTGCGCGTGTTCAGGTGCAGCGTGAAGCCGACACCCGGCAGCAGGAATTCGTCGGACTCGTAGCGGTCGTCGGCCTTGACCTCTTCGGCGTACTCGGGAGCGATGTAGTCGACGATGTCGGCCTCGCCCGTGAGCAGCGCGTTGTAGCGCGTCTGGTCCTCGGGCAGGAAGCGGTAGGTGATCTTGTCGAGGTACGCGGCGCCCTCGTGGGTGCCCTCGGGGCCCCAGTCGTAGTCGTCGTTGCGCACGTAACTGATGCTCTGACCCTTGACCCACTCGTCGAAGACGAACGGACCGGTGCCGACCACGGTCGACGCGAGCGAGTCGGGGTCGTCGAGCAGCTGTGTCGGCGACACGATGCCGAAGTACGGGGCGGCGATCAGCGTGAGGAAGCTCGACTCCGGCTGCTCGAGCGTGATGCGCACGGTGTACTCGTCGAGCACCTCGGCCGTCGGGCCCAGCTTCGCGACCGAACCCGTGGACTTGTTGGCCGGGTCGGCGACGTAATCGAAGTTGACCTTCACGGCCTCAGCGTCGAACGGGGTGCCGTCGTGGAAGGTCACGTCGTCGCGCAGCGTGAACGTGTACACGCGGGCGTCGTCGGACACCTCCCAGTCGGTCGCGAGCCACGTGCCGTAGGTGCCGTCGCCGTTGTCCCACACGAGGGAGTCGACGACCGGGGTCAGCACGTGCGCGCCGCCCATCTGGTCGACGAGCGGGTTGAGCTGCGGCGGTTCGGAGCGAGCCGCGACGACGAGGTCGCCGCCGGTGACGGGCTCGCCGTTGTCACCCGAGGACTCGGGGGCGGCCGAGGCGCAGGCGGTCAGGGTCAGAGCGGTGACGACGGCTGCTGCGACGGCAGCGCCGAGGCGACGGGGGATTCCGGATGCCACGATGGGTCCTCTCGGGTCGGCACGGGCTTCCGACGCTATCCAGGCCCGCGGATGCCGGTCGCCCCGGGCTACACAGGGCGACACCGTGCGTCAGATTGCGTCACACGGGTGAGTTGCGAGGGCGAGTGGGCTAGGGTCGGCGCCCTTCGTCTCGTCGCTTCGCTCCTCGCTCAGGAACCGGGAAGCCCGAGCAACTCCCGCCGGAGGCGCTCGAGTCGCACGGCGGCCTGCAGGCGGAACCGGTACTCGGCATCCGCGGGGTCGCCGTCGAGCAGCGTCCAGATCCGGTCGAGCCGCTGCTGCACCGTGTTCGTGTGCACGCGCAGCGCGGTCGCGGCACCCTGGCGGCTCTCCCCCGCGTCGAAGTACGCGACGAGGGTGTCGACGAGCGCCGTGCCCCGCCGTTCGTCCCACGCGCGCACCGGCCCGAGCACCCCGTCGACGAACCGGGCCGCCGCCTCCGGCTCCCCCGACGAGAGCACGTGATACGGCGCGAAGTCGTCCGACCGCACGGTCGCCCCCGACACCCCGAGCGGTCCCAGGAACCGCAGATCGCGCACCGCACGCTCGGCCGACGCGCGCAGCGCCTGCGCCCCGTCGACCGTCGCGCCGACGACCGCGGTGACCGACGGATCGTCGAGCCGCTCGGCGAGGATCCGTCGAACCCGCTCGGTCGCGGCCACGAGACCGGCCCCGGCCCCGGGCCCGTCGACGGATGCCGTCCACGCGACCACGAGCCCGTGTTCGCGCACCGCGACGAGGCCGTGGTCGCCGACGGCATCCGCGGCCACCGTCAGCGCCCCCTCGCGCCCGCGCCCATCGATCGCCGCCACGCCCACGAGCGGGTGCACGACCTCGCTCGAGAGAACGGATGCCTCGGCCGAACCGTCGAGCACCGCACCGAGCACGCGTGCACGGCGCTCGGCGCGGATCGCCGAGACGGCATCGCGTTTGAAGGAGACGAGTGCGGCGACCTGCGCGGCGCGCTCGAGCGTGGGGCGGGCGACGTCGTCGGGCACGGCGTCCTCGTCATCGGCGACCATCGCACCGAGCGCCCGGTCGGCACCGAGGATCGCGACCACCAGCCACCGGCGCTCCCCGTCGACCACCGCGACCGCATGCCCGCTCGCCCGGCTCTCCCGGATCGCATCGGTGAGGGGCCTGCGGCGCGGCAGGCCCGCACGGGCGTCCGCTCCCGCATCGAGGGGAAGCCCCGTCTCGTCGACCGCGCGCACGCGCCGCCCGAGGCGATCCGACACCGTCGCGACGAGATCGATCAGGGTCGCGCCCGAGACCACGGCGGCGGTGAGCTCTTCATGGATGCCGCCGACGATCTGCGTCGCGGCGAGGTGGCGCTCCAGCTCGGCGTACGCCTCTTCGGCGCGGGCGCGGGCAGCCGCGTTCTCGGCCAGCACGCGGGCGCTGTGCAGCACGGCCGCGGCATGATCGGCGAACGCCGAGAGCAGCAGCACCTGGTCGGGCGTGAAGTCGTGGGCGAACCGGTTGCAGGCGAACAGGGCCCCGAGCACCTCGTCGCCGACGGCCAGCGGCACGCCGAGGAACGAGACGAGTCCCTCGCGCGCGACCGCATCGTCGATGGAGGGGTCGTGCGGAGCATCCGCCATGCGCGTGTACTCGCGCACCCAGACCGGTTCGCGGGAGTCGGCGACCAGGCTCGCGAGGCCGTACCCGGCGGGCACGAGCAGGTCGCGGAACTCCGGGGTCACCGTGCCCGCCGAATACCGCACGCGCAGATCGCCCTGCGCGTTGTCGACCTCCGAGAGGTACGTGACGTCGGTGCCCATGAGTTCGTGCGCGCGCTGAACGAGGCGGCGCAGCACATCGGTCACGTCCTGCAGTCGCACAAGTTCTCGCGCGGTCGAGAACAGGGCCTCGAGTTCGACGGTGCGCCTCCGCAGCCGCGCGGTCTGCTGCTGCGACTCCTGCACCGCGGCGAGGATCTCCTCGACATCGGATGCCGCGGCATCCGCCTCGGTGAGCAACTGCGTGAGCGCGAGCATCCGCTCCCCCGGCTCGGCGCGCGCGGCCGCGACGACCTCGCGCACGAGCGCGGACGCGGTGTTCTCGGCCATGAGGCTCCTCTCACCCCCACCTTCCCACGGGCCCGGTTTCCGCCGGGTATCTGCGCGATGCCGCCGGAGGATCGCGGATCCCGTCGAGACCCACCGATCGCGTCGAGACCCACCCTCCGCGACGTCGGGCGTGAGGGGTTTCGACGCCGCGGGGCCCTTCGACAGGCTCAGGGACCCAGTCACGCGGAAGGGCCCTTCGACGGCTCAGGGACCAGCTAGCCCCGCGACGGGAACCGCGGGGGGCGGCGCTCGGCGAAGGCGGCGAGGCCCTCGCGGGCGTCGTCGCTCGCGAACGCCTGCTGGCCCAGCACCGCTTCGAGGCGGAACGCCTCGGACTCGGGCAGGTCGGCGAGCGCACGCACGGCCCGCTTCACGCTCGCGAGCGCTGTGGCGCTCTTCGTGAGCAGCTGCTCGGCGACGGCGATCGCTTCGTCGTGCAGAGCGGATGTCTCGACCACCCGGTTCACGAGCCCGTACCGCAGCGCGGTCTCGGCGTCGATGCGGTCGCCGCGCAGCATGAGGTCCATCGCGAACGCGTAGGGGATCTGCCGGATGAGCCGCACGAGGGTGCCCCCGGCCGGCACGACGCCGACACCGGTCTCGGGCAGCGCGAACTGCGCATCGGCGGAGGCGAGACGGATGTCGGTCGACAGCATGATCTCGAACCCGCCGCCGAGGCAGAGACCGTTGATCGCGGCGACCACCGGCTTCTCGAGCGTCGAGTGCTTCTGGTGCGCGGCATCCCACTCGCTGATGTCGAAGCGCTCCTCGGTGAGCGCCGGGATCGATTCGCCCAGATCGGCGCCGACGCAGAACGCGCGCTCCCCCGCCCCCGTCAGCACCGCGACGCCGATGCGCAGGTCATCCTGGACCTCCGCGAACGCGGCGCCGAGTTCGTCGTACATCGCGAGCGTCAACGCGTTGAGCTTCTCGGGGCGGTCGATCGTGATGACGCCGATGCCATCCGTGCGGTCGAGACGGATGCTCATCAGATCGTGCCTCCCGTGCGCAGCGCGGCGACCTCGTCGGTCGAGTAGCCGAGGAACTCCCCCAGCACCCGATCGGTGTGCTCACCCATGTCGGGCGCGAGCCCCGCGGTCTGCGCGGGAGTGCGATCGAGCTTCACCGGCGACCCGAAGGTGCGCAGCGACCCGTGGCCGGGGTAGTCGTTGTCGACGATCATGCCGCGCGCGGCGATCTGCGGATCCTCGACCACCTCGCCGATGTCCTTCACCGCGCTCAACGGCACGAGATCTCCGGCGAGCGCTTCGAGCTCGGCCTTGGTGCGGTCGGCGAACCAGCGCACGACCATCGGCTTGACCCTCTCCTGGTAGACCTCGGCATCGAAGCGGGTGGCCATGCTGTGCAGGTCGGGATTGTCGTTCCAGTCGGCCGGGCTGCCGAACGTCTCGCACGAGATGCGCCAGAACTTGTCGGTGTACCCGCCGAAGAACACGAAGCCGTCGGCGCACGGGAACAGCTCGTAGGGGCGCACGAACGGATGCTGGTTGCCGAGGGGCTTCGGCACGACACCGTCGACCGTGTACGACACGACGGCGTTCTCGGTGAGGGTGAGGACGGAGTCCTGCTGCGAGATGTCGACGAGCTGCCCCTCGCCCGTCTGCTCGGCGTGCCGGAGCGCCGCGAGCACCCCGATCACGCCGTAGAGGCTGGCCGCGAGGTCGCCGATGATCGTGCCCACACGGGTGGGCGGGCCACCGGCCTCACCGTTCATCGACCACAGTCCGCCGGTGGCCTGCGCGCTGTTGTCGTAGGCGGGGCGCAGCCGGTACGGACCCGACTGACCGTAGCCGCTGAGCGCCGCGTACACGAGCTTCGGGTTCACCCGACGCAGACGCTCGTAGCCGTGCCCGAGACGGTCCATCGTGCCGGGGCGGAAGTTCTCGACCAGCACATCGGCGCGCTCGACGAGCCGGTCGAGCACCTCGGCGGCACCCGGGCTCTTCAGGTTCAGCGTGACGCCCAGCTTGTTGCGGTTGTACTGCGCGAAGAATCCGCTCAGCGGCTCCGCATCCTCGCGCGGCAGCATCGGCGGGAAGGTGCGCGTGTAGTCGGGGTCGCCGGGGTTCTCGACCTTGATGACCGTCGCGCCCAGGTCGGCCAGGATCATCGAGCAGTAGGGCCCGGCGACGACGCGTGTGACGTCGACCACCACCACCCCCGCGAGTGAGCCGGGAGCGGCATCCACTCCTCCGAGTCCGGCGAGCAGGGCGCGGGTGGCGTCATCGATCATCGAGAGGATCCTTCCGGGGCGGGAGCGGCGGCACGCGCGGCGGCGCGACGCGAGAGGCGGTGGAGCAGGGCGACCGAGACGAGGGTGACGATGCCCGCGACGACCATGTAGAGGGCGATCGCCCATGAGCCGCCGAACACGTCGAGCAGCTCGAGGTAGATGATCGGCACGAACGCCGAGCCCACGATCGTGCCGATGCCGAGCGCGAGCGACATGCCCGTGTAACGGATGCGCACGTCGAACGCCTGTGCGTAGAGCACGCCGAGGGTGCCGTAGGTCGCGCAGAAGCCGATCGTCGTCGCGATGTAAGCGACGTATGCGGCGGCGAGGCTGCCGGTGTCGATCAGCCAGAACGCCGGGAACGCGAGGAGCACCGACAGGATCGTGCCGGAGGCGAAGACCTTCGCGACGCCGAAGCGGTCGGCGAGCCACCCCGCGAGCGGGAGTCCGAGCAGCGCCAGCAACGAGCAGATCGTCGCGATCGTGAGCATCTCGGGCTGCGTGTGCCCGACGAACTGGGTGCCGTAGGTGAGGCTGAACGTGAACAGCATGTAGAAGACCGCACCGATGACGGCGAAGCTGAGGGCCGCGAAGACGACCTGGCCCGGGTGGGTCTTGAGGGTCTCCCAGAGCGGCACGCGGGCGGCCTTACCGGCATCGCGCATCTTCTCGAACTCGGGGGTCTCGCTGATCTTCAGACGGATGAACAGGCCCACCAGCACCAGCACCGCGCTGATGAGGAACGGCACCCGCCAGCCCCACGCCTGGAAGGCGTCGCCGGGGAGCGCGACCAGCGGCAGGAACACCAGGGTCGACAGCGTCAGCCCCAGCGCGAGTCCCACCTGCGGGAAGCTGCCGAGGAACGCGCGACGACGCGGCTCGGCGTGCTCGACGACGAGCAGGACCGCACCGCCCCACTCGCCGCCGAGAGCGAAGCCCTGCACGAAACGCAGCACCATCAGCAGGATCGGGGCGGCGACCCCGATCGCGGTGTAGGTCGGCAGGAGACCGATGAGGAAGGTGGCGACACCCATGAGGACGAGCGAGATGACGAGCATCCGCTTGCGTCCGATGCGATCGCCGAAGTGCCCGAACACGATCGACCCGAGCGGGCGGCCGAAGTACCCGACAGCGATACCGCCGAACGCCAGGATCGTGCCGACGAGCGGGTCGTAGTCGGGGAAGAACAGGCTGTTGAGGATCAGCGCCGCCGCCGTCGAGTAGGCGAAGAAGTCGAACCACTCGACGGTCGTGCCGACGACGCTCGATGCGACGATCGTGCGGATCTGCGAGCGCTCCGCGGGAGGCGCGTCGCGCCGGGCGGTGGATGCCGAGGTCATGGGGTTCCCTTTCCGCGGCGTCTCCGCTGACGCCGGCCAGGGATCAGCCTGTCAGGGCGGGAGGCGCGGGCCTATGTCTCGGACGCATACACCTGTGGTCTCCGTATGGCGCTTCCAGCCACGGCATCCGCGGGCCCTTCGTCTCGTCGCTGCGCTCCTCACTCAGGAGCCGGTTCCTGAGCGAGCGGAGCGAGACGAAGGGCCGCACACGACGGAGGAGATCTCGCGTTCCGCAGGAGCATCCGCTGGATTCGATCCTGCGTTGCGCGAGATCTCCTGCGTTACGCGCGCGACCGCGAGACGGGCGGCCTCAGCCGCGCAGCAACCGGCGCCAGGCGAGCTCGGCGAGGACGGATGCCTGCAGCGGAAGCACCTCGTCGTCGAAGATCGCCTGCTCGGAGTGCAGCGGCATCGGACCCGAGTCGGGGGCGGCACCGACGAACACCAACGCACCGGGCACTTCCTGCAGCACGTACGAGAAGTCCTCGGATGCCATCGACGGCGCCGCGAGCCGGATCACGCGCTCCTCCCCGACGAGCTCGTCGAGCACCTCCAGCACCTCGCGGGTCTCGGCGGGGTCGTTGTAGGTCACGGGGTACGAGGCGATGAACTCCGACTCCAACCGGCATCCGTTGGCCTCGGCGATCCCCGCCAGCATCACCGGCAGCTGCTCGCGCACCGTGTCGAGGGTCTGCATCGACAGGGTGCGGATGTTGGCCTCGAGCGACACGGTCGCGGCCAGCACGTTGCTCGCCTCGGAGTCGCTGCTCAGGCGCGTGATCGAGATCACGGCCTGGTCGGTGGCGGGCAGGCGGCGCGCGGCGAAGGTCTGCACCGCGAGGATGAGCTGCGCCGCCACCGGCACCGGGTCGATGCCGAGCTGCGGGAAGGCGGCGTGGCCGCCGGTGCCGTGCAGGGTCAGGCGCAGCGCGCTGGCGCTCGCCATCATCGCGCCCTCGCGGGTGACGAGCTGTCCGCGCGGGGTGGCGCTGTCGACGTGGATCGCGTACGCCGCGACCGGCCGCGTCCCGGCGGCGTCGAGCACGCCCTCCTCGATCATGATGCGACCGCCGGCCTGCCCCTCCTCACCGGGCTGGAACATGAAGACGACCGTGCCGGGGAGTTCGTCGCGGCGGGCGGCCAGCAGCCGCACGGCACCGAGCACTCCGGCCATGTGCAGGTCGTGGCCGCAGGCGTGCATCGCGCCCGAGGTCGCGGCGAACGGCAGACCGGATGCCTCGGTGATGGGCAGTCCGTCCATGTCGCCGCGCAGCAGCACCACCGGGCCCGGACGCCCGCCGCGCAGCACGGCGGTGATCGACGACAGCGACTGCCCGACGGTGATCTCGAGTCCGAGACCCTCGAGCTCGCGCAGCAGGATCGCCTGCGTGTTCGGCAGGTCGAGTCCGATCTCGACCGCCCCGTGCAGCTCGCGCCGCACGGCCGTGAGGTGCGCGCGCAGTTCTTCCGCCGCACCCCCGAACCCGCCGTCGAAACCAGAACCCGCGTCCGAACCGGAACCCATCAGAACTGCATCCTCTCGCCGAGAACGGGGACCGCGTCGAGCAGGTCCACCGTGTAGGGGTCGGCGGGGTTCGCGAGCAGTGCTTCGGTCGGCCCGGCCTCGACCAGCTTGCCATGTCGCATCACGCACACCTCGTCGCTGATGTACCGCACGACCGCGAGGTTGTGCGAGATGAACAGCATCGACAGCCCCAGTTCCTGCTGCACCTCGCGCAGCAGGTTGAGGATCGCGCCTTGCACCGAGACGTCGAGGGCGCTGGTGACCTCGTCGGCGATGAGCACCGAGGGCTCGCCCGCGAGGGCGCGCGCGATCGTGATGCGCTGGCGCTGGCCGCCCGAGAAGGCGCCGGGCCGCTCGCCCGCGCGGTCGGGGTCGAGGTGCACCTGGGCGAGCAGTTCGCGCACGCGGGCGATGCGCTCGGCGCGGGTCCAGCGGCGGCCGGTGGCGCGCAGGGCCTCGGCGATCGAGTCGCCGATGGGCATGAGCGGGTCGAGGGCCGAGAACGGGTCCTGGAAGACGAGCTGCATGCGGCGGCGTGCGCGGCGTGCGGCCGCCCCACCGGTCGCCGTCTCGACGCCGTCGACGCGGATCGATCCGGATTCGGGGCGCACGAGCCCGACGGCGGCGGCCGCGATCGTGCTCTTGCCCGACCCGGATTCGCCGACGAGTCCGACCGTGCGGCCCTTCGGCACCGACAGGCTCACCCGTTCGACCACGCGGGTACGGCCGTAGCGGACACTCAGGTCCGTGATCTCGAGCGCGTTCACACCGGCACCTCCTTCTCGTGAGCCCCGTCGTGGGAGCCCTCACGGGCATCCGACGGCTCCTCCGTCGGCGCGGAATCGTCCAACGCCTCGGGCATCAGCTCCGGCGGGATCACCGGCAGCGGCTGCGTGCGGTCGCTCGTCATGTCGGGGAGGCACGCGATGAGCGCCTGCGTGTACGGATGCTGCGCGTCCTGCCGGATGCGGCCGGCCGAGAGCGCCTCGACGACCCGCCCGTCCTTCATCACGATGACCCGATCGCAGAACGCCGAGACGAGGGCGATGTCGTGCGAGATGAACACGATCGCCGCCCCCGTCTCCTCCTGCGCCCGGTGCAGCACGCCCATCACCTGGCGCTGCACGGTCACATCGAGCGCGGTGGTGGGCTCGTCGGCGATGATCAGCCGCGGATTGCCGGTGAGCGCCATGCCGATCATGGCCCGCTGACGCATGCCGCCCGAGAACTCGTGCGGGTACTGCTTCAGCCGGTTCGCGGCATCCGGGATCCCGACGGCGGTCAGCGCGTCGGCGGCGCGCACGCGCGCCTCCTTCGGGCGCATGCCCATGTGCACCTCGGGCACCTCGGTGAGCTGGCGCCCGATGGTGAGCGCGGGGTTCAGCGAGGTGAGCGGGTCCTGGAAGATCATGCCGAGCTCGACGCCCAAGCGGGCACGATCGGATGCCGTCAGCTGCCCGGTCATGTCGAGGTCGTCGAAGCGGTGCGCCGGGGTCGTGATGATCGCGTCGTCGCCGAGGAGTCCGGCGAGCGCCATCGCGGTGAGTGACTTGCCCGACCCGGATTCGCCGACGATGCCGACGATCTCGCCCCGGGCGACCCGCAGGTCGACGCCGCGCACGCGCTCGACCACGCCGCCGTCGGCGGTGGGGAAGGCGATGTGCAGGTCGGTGATCTCGGCGACCACGTCGCTCTCGGGCGCCGCGGCGGCCGGGGCCGGGTTGCGTCGGCGCGAGGTGATCGTCACCCCGCCGGCGGCCCGGGCGGCGACGGCGCGGAAGCCCGAGCCGCGGGTGCCGGCGACGGCTTCGCTGAGCAGCGTGAAGACGAGACCGGCGAGCACGATGGCGATGCCGGGGCCGATCGCCGCGAGCGGGTTCACGTAGATGCGCAGGATGCCCTCCTGCAGCATCCGCCCCCAGTCGTACGCGGGCGCCTGCACCCCGAGGCCGAGGAACGAGAGACCGGCGAACGACAGCAGCGTGACGCTCGCGGTCGCGGCGGCGTTCACGAAGAACGGGTTGGCGATGTTCGGCAGCACGTGCCGCAGCAGGATGCCGACCGGCCCGACGCCCACCACGCGGGCGGCCCGCACGTAGTCGCGGCCCGACACGGAGGAGGCGAGGTTGTACACGAGACGGGCGAACGACGGGATGCCCGCGAAGCCGATCGCGAGCATCGCCCCGGTCGCCGTCGCGCCCCAGATGACGGTGAAGAACAGCACCATCAGCAGCCAGGGGAACGCGAGCAGGATGTCGAGGAGGCCCGTGAACCAGCGCCGCGGGTACTTGGGGAGGATGCTCGCGACGAGACCGAACACGATGCCGCCGGCGAGCGCGATCGCCGTGGCACCGAGCGTGAGAAGAAGCGTGAGGCGCGTCGCGGTGAGCACGCGGGCGAGGATGTCGCGGCCCAGCTCGTCGGTGCCGAACGGGTGCGCCGCGCTCGCGCCGAGCAGCCGCGAGGAGACGTCGGTGGTGTCGGCGGCCGGGCCCCAGATCGTGGGACCGGCGACGGCGAGGAACACCAGGAGCGCACTGCCGGCGAGGGCGGAGATCGCGGTGGCGTTGAGGAGTTTCTTGCGCACGGACATGTCTCAGCCCTCCGTGATCGACGAGCGCGGATCGATGGTGGCGAGGATGACGTCGACGACGAGGTTCACGCCCAGCACGATGAGCGCGTAGACGATGACGACGCCCTGCACCATCGGGTAGTCCTTGGCCCCGACCGACGAGACCATGATGGTGCCGAGTCCGGGGATCGCGAACACGGTCTCGATGAGCACGGTCGCGGCGGTGAGGCCGGCGAGGATGAGCCCGCCGACGGTGAGCGACGCGGTGACGATGTTCGGCAGCGCGTGCCGCAGGTGGATCAGGTGCCGTGGCAGGCGCTTGGCCCGGGCGGTGGTCATGTAGGTGGTGTCGAGCACCGCCAGCATCTCGACCTGCACGATGCGCACGAGGTACGCCATCGGGCCGATCGCGAGGGCGATGACCGGCAGCACGGCATCCGCCGGTTTTCCCCATCCCGCCGCCGGCAGCCAGCCGAGCTGCACCGCGAACAGCGAGATGAGACCGACCGCCACGAGGAAGCTCGGGACGGCGATCAGGATGCCGAGCACGGCCGAGAGCGTCATCGACAGGCCGCGGCGACGGCCGGAGCGCGCGAGCACCGCCGCGCCGATGCCGGCGGGCAGCGCCCCGATCACGGCGATGATGAAGGCGAGCACCGCGAGCAGCAGCGTGGTCGGGAAGCGCTGCGCGAGCACGTCCGCCACCGGTCGCTGCAACCGCACCGAGGTGCCGAGGTCGCCCGTGAAGAGACCGCCGATGAAGCGGAAGAACTGCTCCCACATCGGCCGGTCGAGGCCGAGCTGGGTGCGGGTCGCCTCGACGAGCTGCGGCGTCGCGCTCTGACCCAGCGCCGCGCGCACGGGGTCGCCGGGCACGAGGTACATGAGCAGGAACGACGCGACGATCACCACGGCCAGGGAGATCACGAGCCGGCCGAGGCGGCGGAGCAGGAACGCGGTGCGCGGGGAGAGTCCCCGACGCAGGCGGCGCTCCTCCACCCGCGCCGCCAGGGCGGCCGTGGTGGTGTCGACCACCTCGGCGGTCGCGGGAGGAGGAGTCGTCGTCATGTCAGCCCAGCATCCGGATCGAGGTCGGCTGGATGAAGTTCGGCTGCTCGAACACCGCGCCCGACTGGTAGGTCGGCAGGATGTTGTCGGTCACCGGGAACACGTCGAAGCGGTTGATGAGCTCGGCCTCGGCGTCCTGCCAGATGCCGCAGGTCTCCTCGGGGCTCGCGCTCGAGGCCTCGGCGGCGAGGGCGGAGTACTCGGGGTTGTCGACCCACATGAAGTTCAGACCGCCCTGGTCGGGGGTGGCGCCGTCGAAGAACGTCGACAGCACGACCGGGCCGCCCGGTGCCACCTGCACCCAGCCGGTGTCCCAGTCGAAGGTCGACCAGAGCTGCTCCGACCAGGCCGCCGCGTCGTTCGCGAACAGCTCGGTCGTCACGCCCAGCTCGTCCCACGTCTCCTTGACGAGCTCGGCCGCGGCCGCGTGCGTCGAGGTGGGGGCGTTGTAGACGAACTTGATGGTCAGCGGCTGGCCGTCCTTGGTGCGCGTGCCGTCGGCGCCGACCGTCCAGCCGGCCTCGTCGAGCAGCTCGGCCGCCCGGTCGAGGTCGGTGTCGGGCAGCTCCCACTTCGGGCCGTCGGCGACGCAGAGCAGCGGGTTCTTGGTCACCAGCGAGACGGACTCCAGTGCCTCGCCGTCGGCGATCACCGTGCCGACCTCGTCGCGGTCGATCGCGATCGACAGCGCCTCGCGCACGAGCGGGTCGGAGAACGGACGACCCTCCTTCTCGTTGAAGAGGATCATGCCGACGGGGTTGCGCACACCCGAGTGGGTGAGTCCGGCGCCGTCGAGACGGGCACGGTCCGCGCCCGAGATCGTCGCCGCGTTGATCTCGCCGGAGACGAGCAGGTTGGCGGCCGTGCTCTCATCGGTGACGACGCGCGCCTGGATCGTGTCGGGCAGACCGACGGTCTCGCTCGTGACGTCGTCGGGGCCCCACGTGTAGTCGTCGCGCTTGGTGAACGTGTAGGTGTCGCCCGGCTTGACGTCGCTCAGGCCGAAGAGTCCGGTGCCGTCGGTCGCGTCCGACAGCGTGGTCGGGTCGGCGAGGCCGGCGTCGCAGACGAGCATGATCGTGCCGACGTTGACGGCCAGGAACGGGTTGTTCTCGGTGCTCGTCACCGTCACGACGTTACCGTCGGCCGTGGCTGAGATCGTCTCGTCGATGACCGAGCCGTACGAGAAGGTCGCGTTGGCGGGGTCGGCGTTGTAGTTGAGGTTGTCGGCGACGGTCTGCGCCGTGAACTCCGACCCGTCGGTGCAGGTGATGCCGTCCTTGAGGGTGAAGACGACCTCGGTGCCCGTCTCCTCCCAGCTCTCGGCGAGCCAGGGCACGAGGTCTCCCTCGTCGGTGACGGCGATCAGCGATTCGTAGGCGAGGCTGACGACCGCGAACGTGTCGGGCGAGACGGCCTTGAGCGGGTTCAGGTCGCCCGGGTCGTCGCCGACGGCGGTCACGAAGGTGCCACCGGAGACGTAGTCGCCCTCGGCGGGCGCGGACTGGTCGTTCGAGCCCGCGCAGGACGTCAGTGTCAGCGCAAGCGCAGAGAGAACGGCGGCCACGGGTACTGCGGTACTGCGTTTCATAGCGATCTCCTGATTTCGGGTGAGGGGGTGGAGCTGCGGATGCTGTGGTCTTCTTCTTCCGGTCAGCGGACCGGAACCTCGGCCGAGAGCCGCGCGAGCGGGCCCGCGGCCTTGACCGTCACGTTGACGGTGGGCTGGGCGGTGTAGGGCACGTGCGTCTCGAGGACCTCGACGATCGACACCTGCAGCGGGTCGGCGCCGGCCTGGATCGCCTTCGCGATGGCGGCTTCGGATGCCTGCTCGATCGCCTGGTCGCGATCGCCCATCGGGGCCATCTGATCGGCTCGGCCGCCGGCGAGCGAGATCGCCGCGCCGACCGCGTTGGCGACGCCGCCGTGGTCGGGACGCAGGATGCTGCCGGCGCTCGCGAGGCTGTCGGGAACGAGGAATCCGCCGCCGCCGACGACGACGAGGGGGATGTCCATGCGGCCGAGGG
The DNA here is from genome assembly GCF_044900755.1 of Microbacterium sp. NPDC087868. Taxonomy (NCBI): domain Bacteria; kingdom Bacillati; phylum Actinomycetota; class Actinomycetes; order Micrococcales; family Microbacteriaceae; genus Microbacterium; species Microbacterium sp. NPDC087868. Next base: position 576,574 of record NZ_JBJDNO010000002.1, on the reverse strand, counting down.
AGAGGCGTTCGACGGCCTCCTCCAGACGATCGGCGACCTTCGCGAGCGCCTGCTCGAGCGCCTCGGTCACCTGCGACGACAGCCCGGGCAGCGTACGACCGGCGACGGGGCTGCCGGCGAGGGCCGCGGCATCCGTCAGCGTCGGGGTGGAGCCGCCGAACAGCAGGCCCTCCCGGTCGATGCGGTAGCCGACCGAGTCCGGGCCGACGCGGCCCGAGGCGACGTCGACGATCGTGCCGCCGCCGATGCCGACGCTGAGGATGTCGGGCATCCGGAAGTTCGTGCGCACCCCGCCGATCTCGCGCGGCAGCGTCGACTCGCGGGGGAAACCGCCCACGACCACCCCGAGGTCGGAGGTCGTGCCGCCCACGTCGATCACGATCGCGTCGTCGTGGCCCGAGAGGTACGCGGCGCCGCGGATGGAGTTCGCGGGGCCCGATCCGATCGTGAGCACGGGGTACTGCGCGGCGTAGTCGAGCGACATCAGGGTGCCGTCGTTCTGGGCGAAGAAGGTGGTCGCGTCGAGACCCTCCTCGGCGACGACCGTCACCAGCGCTTCGGTCACCGACCGGGCGACGCTGTAGAGCGCGGCGTTGAGGAGCGTGGCGTTCTCACGCTCGAGCAGACCCGTCGGGCCGATGTCCTGGCTGAGGAACACCCGGGTGTCCTGCCCCAGGTGGCCGCGCAGCAGGTCGGCGACCTCGAGCTCCTGCTCGGGCGACGAGGGGCTGAAGATGCCCGCCACGGCGATCGCATCGAAGTCGTCGAGGCCGTCGACGAAGCGCAGGATGCCGTCGCGGTCGAGCGGGGCGATCGGGGTGCCGTCGACCATGTGGCCGCCGCCGAGCATCGTGGCGCCGGCGAGCACCATGCGCACGAGGTCGTCGGGCCAGCCGGTCAGCGGCGGGTACTCGGTCGCGGCCGGGGCGCCGAGGCGGATCATCGCGACCCGGTCGAGCTGGCGGCGCTGCACGATCGCGTTGGTCGCGTGGGTCGTGCCGAGCATGACGCGCGAGACGCGGGAGCGGTCGTCGCCGATCGCGGCGAGCACGTCGCGGATGCCGGCGCGGATGCCGCCGGTGATGTCATCGGTCGTGGCGCGCTTGGTCCACGCGAGCACCCGGCCGTCGCCGTCGAGCACGACCGCGTCGGTGTTCGTGCCGCCGACGTCGACGCCGATGGAGAGGTCGCGGGCGGTCATCGGGTCGCTCCTTCGAACGGGACGTACGGCAAGTCGTAGCCGAAGGCCAGGGGCCCGGCGAGCTCGAGGCCGCGGGGCGTGCGCCAGATCGGGTCGCAGGCCCACGCGAGAACCGAGACGCGCTGGCCGAAGCGCAGCATCTCGGTGGTGATCGCGTGGCCGGTCTCGGCGTCGATGATCGTGATGAGGTCGGGCACGCTCACCAGCACCTCGCCGTCTTCGAGCACGAGCAGGTTCTCGTTCTGCAGCTCGAGGCGCTGCAGGCGGCCCCGGTCGGCGCCCGTGCCGGTGATGGTCACCGAGCCGCGCACGAAACCGCCGACGGTGCGGCGGTCGAGGTCGGTGATCTTGCCGGTCATGAGCACGCGGGCGTCGAGCTCGGCCGCGACGGCGGCGACCGGGTCGGACGACGACATCAGGGCGTGGCCGACGCGGATGGCGGCGCTCACCGTGCCCTCGATGACCGAGCCCTTCACCTGGTCGGCGGTCATCGGGTAGTGCGCGCCGATGCAGATCGAGCCGCTCGCGACGGTGAGGGCGCGGGCGTGACGCTCGAGCCAGTGCAGGTCGACCGTCTTCATGACCGAGATGTTGCCGACGACGTCGCTCTGCACGGCCCATGCGCAGGGGACGCCGGCGACGTTCATCGCCACCATCGCGGCATCCGGGAACGCGCGGCCCATGCCGTCGGCGTCGAGGATCTGCAGCCCGAGGCGGGCGGCCCAGCCGATCGGCTGCACGCCGTTGCTTCCCCCGATCTCGGCCGCCATCAGCGTCGTGACCTTGCGGCCGAGCAGCCGCTCGGCCTCGGCGAGCAGCGCGTGGATCTGGTCCTTCGCGGCCAGCATCTCGATGCCGACCGTCGGGGCGCCGATGCCCGACATCAGGATGACGACGTCGTCGGCGCCGAGGTCGTCGACCTGCACCAGCCGCACGGGGCCGTGCTCGCGCAGCGCGGTCTCGACCATGATCTGCGAGGTGTAGACGGCGCCACCGCCGCCGGTGCCGAAGATCGCGGTGCCGACGCCGAGCGCGGCGATGTCGTCTGCCGTGATCTCGGTGATCGGAGCCGCGGTGCGTGCGACGGAGGAAGTCTGGGCCATGTGTTCACGGTACGGAGCCGTTCACCTCCCGGCAATGTTTCCTGCATCCAGTGATTCCGGGCATACTGTGCGCATGGCACAGTACACACTGCGGGATCTGCGTGATGACGCCGACCGACTCGGGCTGCGCTCGCACGCCGGCCCCGTCGACGACCGGCAGATCGTGCGCGTCGACCTCGCCGCCGTCGACCGCCTCGACGCCCTCGCCACCGGCACCCTCGCGATCATCGACGGCGAGGAGCAGCCACCGCCCTTCCGCATCGACGTCGCCCTGCGGCAGGCCAGCGCCCGCGGCCTCGCCGGCCTCGTCTTCACCGCCCCGCTCACACTCGCCGAGACCGCGCGCGTGCTCGCCGAGCGTGCCGGCGTACCCGTGTTCTCGGCCGTGGGAGTGGGCGCCGCCGACCTCGCGAAGACCATCGACCGGGCCATCTCGGGCGGGGCGTCGGAGGCGATGATGCGCGGCGCGCACGCGATCGCCCTCGCGACCGAGGCCGCGGCATCCGCAGACAGCACGACCGAGAGCATCCTGTCGGTCGCCGGCGGCGCTCTCGGGGTCGCCCTGTCGATCGCCCCCGACCAGGCCGTGGCGTGGACCGATGCGGATGCGGTGTTCATCGGCGAGGTGCTCATCGGGCGCCTCGTGGCCGATCACACCGACGGCGCGACCGAGGTGTCGCTGCCCGTGATCGCCTCGCTGCTCTCGCGCGTCGCGCAACGGCAGAGCCGCGACCGGTTCGCCCCCACGCAGTCGCGCGCCGACCTGCTCGTCGAACTCGTACTCGCCGAGCCCTCGCGCGCCGAGGGCTTCGTCGCCCAGGCCGCGCGTCTCGGGCTGCCCCTCCCCCAGTCGCACGCGGTCGCCTGGCTCGCCCCGACGGGCACGACCGACCCCGACGCCCGGGCGCCGCGCAGCGTGCAACCCGCGCTCGAACTGTTCGCGCTGCAACTCGTCGAGGCGCGCGAGGAGATGTGGCACGTCGCCTTCCTGCAGGACGACCTGCTGCTCGTCTGCACCGAGGAGCACGGGGCCGGCGACCATCAGCGCCGCGTGCGCGAGGTCGCGATGCTCATCCAGGAGCGGGCGCAGGAGATCGCCGGCTCCGACTGGGCCTACACGCTCGGACTCGGCACCCCGCAGGTCGGCGCGCTGGGACTGCGGCAGTCGGCGGCCGAGGCGCGCATCGCGGCCGAGTCGGCGATCGCCGCCGGGCGCCTCGGCGGGGTCGAGCTCACCGATGTCACGGGTCTGCGGCGGGTGCTGCTCGACGTCTACGCCTCACCCATCAGTCGCGAGCTGCTGCACGACATCCTGCGTCCGCTCGACGACCTCGGCCCCGAGCGCGCGCTGCAGTCGGTGCGCACCCTGCTCGTGTACCTCGCGCACGAGGGGTCGCTCGTGCACGCCGGCCGCGAACTCATGCTGCACCCGAACGGCGTGGGGTACCGGATGCGGCGCATCCGCGAGCTGCTCGGCATCGATCTCGCCGACCCCGACGCCCGCTTCGCCGTCGAGCTCGCCTGCCGCGTGAGGTTGCTCGGGGCCGGGTAGCCCCGTCACCGGGTCAGCGACCGAGCTCCGCGCGGAGCGCCGCGCCGTCGGCGTCGAGACCGGGGGCGCGTGCCAGCCGCACCGTGCCGTTGGTGCCGAGCGCCGACCGGGCGATCGACACCCCGTCGTCGTGCTCGATCAGGCCGAGAGCATCCGCCTGCGGGCCGCGGGCCGCCTCTTCCGGGGTGCGCACGCGCGCCACGAGCACACGCTCCACCTGCAGGCATCCGACCACCGTCTCGAGCGGCAACGATCCGACCCGCGCGGCCAGGATGCGTTCGAGCTCGTCGCGCCCCTCCACCCGGGCCCGGTTGCCCGCCCACTCCGGCCCGCCGAGCACGGCGCCGAGGTCGAGCGCCGCAACGAGACGCGCGAACATCGCGTCGTTGGTCGCGCCGAGCACGACATGACCATCGGATGCCGCGAACGCGCGGTACGGCACGATCGACGGGTGCGAACTGCCCCACGGCTTCGAGGGGGGTCCGCCGGCCGATGTCGCGGCGATCACCGTGCCCAGCGAACTCAGCGCGGTCGCGAACAGCGAGAACTCCAGCCGACGGCCGACACCGGTGCGCCCGCGTTCGAGAAGAGCGGCGAGCACGCCGTTGATCACCGACATCCCGGTCGCGATGTCGACCATCGCCACCCCGGAACGCACGGGGTCGGCGCCCTCGTACCCGGTCACGTGCATGAGCCCGGACTCGGCCTCGACCGTCACCGCGGTGCCCGGTTCGGCCGCGAGCGGGCCCTCCTGCGAGAAGCCGCTGATAGAGGCGTAGACCAGTCGCGGGAACCGTTCGAGCATCGCGTCGGCACCGATCCCCAGTCGGTCGGCGACGCCCGGGCGGAAGCTCTCGACCACGACATCCGCCGTGCCGATCAGCGCGTGCGCGGTCTCGCGATCGGCGGGGTCGGCGAGGTCCAGCGCGATGCTGCGCTTGCCGCGGTTGATCGCGTGGAAGTACGCGCTCGCCCCGTGCACGAACGGAGGCCCCCAGTGCCGGGTCTCGTCGCCGATGCCCGGCTGCTCGACCTTGATCACGTCGGCGCCGAGTTCGGCGAGGGTCATGGTCGCGTACGGCCCGGCGAGCAGCCGGGTGAAGTCGATCACGCGCACGCCCTCGAGCGGCCGGAAATCTCCGTCAGTCATCGTCGCCCCTTCGCTCCCGAGCGAGGTTATCGACGAGCGGATGCCGTCGGCGATGGGTGCTGCGCACACCGAACGGGGCGCGGGGTGGGCCCTTCGACAGGCTCAGGGACCCGGTTCCCGGGCAGGAACCGATTCCTGGGTCGCTGAGCCTGTCGAAGCGTCGCAGGAATCCCCACCAGCCTCAGCGCACGAACACCCGCTCGCCGCGGATCCAGGTCTCGGCCACGCGCACGGCGGCGATCTCGTCGTCGGGCACCGTGAAGACGTCGCGGTCGAGCACGGCGAAGCTGCCGTCGAGCCCCGGTGCGAGGCGCCCGACACCCTCCAGCGGCGACAGCGAGGCCGCCCGCGAGGTGTACAGCAGCAGCGCCTGCGGCACGGTGATCGCCGCCTCGGCGCCGAACTCGATGCCGTTGTAGGTGCGGCGTCGCACGGCGGCCTCGACCGAGAGCATCACGTCGTCGGCGCCGCTCCACGCGGTGGCCGGCCGGTCCGACGACAGTGCCAACGGCTCGAGCCCCGCGTACAGGCGCGCGATCGGGTAGGCATCCGGCACCTGCTCGACGCGCAGCGCCTTCTCGTACCCGTCGTACTCGGCGAAGAAGAACACCGTGTGCGTGGCGATGCCGAACGACATCCGCCCCGATCCCAGTCGCGCGAGATACGCGTCGCTCACGATCGTCGCGTGCTCGATGCGCACCGAGGGGATGCCGTCGAGCCACGGCTCCTGATCCTCGAACAGCTCCACGACGCGGTCGAGCGCCCGGTCGCCCATCGCATGCACGGCGAGCTGCACGCCGTTGCGGCGGGCCCAGTCGCCGGCCGCGAGCACGTCGGCGTCGTCGACGAGACGCAGGCCGTGGTCGCAGGAGTCGGGGTACGCCTCGTGCACCCAGGCGGTGCGGTTGGAGTACGCGCCGTCGAGCACGACCTTCACGCCCGCGATGCGGATCGGCCCGGTGCGGTCGTCGTCGGTCAGCTCCCCGAGGGGCGCCTCCGGGTCCCACCCCGGGTACAGCGCGACGCGGGTGCGCAGGCCGCGCTCGGCGGCGGCGCGGAAGGTCTCGAGCGGGCGGTCGATGCGCGACGACAGCAGGTCGCAGACCGCCACGATGCCGCGTGAGGCGAGCTCGTCGCCGATCGCCACGATCGCATCGATCTGCTCGTCGCGGCTCGGCGACGGGATGAAGGCTGCCACCACGTTGACCGCCGCGATCTCGGTGAGCACCCCGTTCGGGTTGCCGTCGGCGTCGCGTTCGAACCGCGCCCCCTCGGGGTCGACCGTCGTGGCGGTGATGCCGGCGATCTCGAGCGCGCGGGTGTTGCAGACGGCCGAGTGCGCGTCGCAGCGCCAGACCAGCACCGGGCGATCGGTGGCGATGCGGTCGAGGTCGGCGGCCGTCGGCATCCGCCCCTCCGGGAACTTGGTGTCGTCGAATCCGCGCCCCAGCACCCAGGCATCCGCCCCGCTGATCGTCGCGGCGTGCGCGTCGAGCACGCGCACGAGGTCGTCGGCGCTGAGCACGGCGGGCGGGAAGCACTCCGCGGCCGCCGCGGTTCCGGCGAGCAGCGCGGGGTGCGTGTGACTGTCGAGCAGTCCGGGCAGCACGGTGCGGCCGCCGAGGTCGACGGCATCCGCATCGGTCACGTCCGCCGCGTCGCCGACCCAGTCGACGATCCCGTCGACGACGCGGAACGCCGAGGCGAACGCGGTCTCGCTCTCGCCCGTGAACACACGGCCGTTGGTGAAAGTGGTCATCACAGCTCCCGGTGGGTGAAGCGGCCTCCGAGCAGGGTGGCGGCGACGGGCATGGACCGCAGTTCGTCGCGGTCGCTCGCGTAGGGGTCGCGGTCGCCGATCACGAGGTCGGCGGGCTGCCCGACGGCGAACGAGGTACGAACGGATGCCGCGAGCGCCACGTCGAGCGGAAGACGCTGCTCGGGGTGCCAGGCGTCGCGGTCGCCGCGGCTGCGCGCGGTGGCCGCACTGAGCGAGATCCACGGGTCGAGCGGGGCGACCGGGGCATCCGATCCCAGGCGCAGGGTCGCGCCCGAGCGGTGCAGCGAACCGAACGCGAAAGCGCGACCGGTGCGGCCCGCCCAGTGGTGGTCGGCGACGTCGCGGTCGTCCATGGCGTGCTCGGGCTGCACGCTGGCGATCAGGCCGAGCGCGGCGAAGCGGGCGAAGTCGTCGTCGCGCACGAGCTGGGCGTGCTCGATCACGCCCTTCATGTCGAGGGCCTGGAACGTGTCGAGCACCTCGGTGTTCGCGCGGTCGCCGATCGCGTGCACGGCGGCCTCGATGCCGGCGCCGCGGGCACGTTCGAGCAGGCGGCGCAGTTCGGGGATCGGCACGCTCTCCATGCCGCAGGCGTGCGGGTGACCGGGGTCCATGCCGGGGTACGGGTCCCAGCACCAGGCGGTGCGGGTGTTCAGCGAGCCGTCGACGACGACCTTGAGCCGGCCGAAGGTGACCAGACCCGCCTCGTCGACGATGTCGCCGGTGCGGACGCCTGCGGCGATCACCTGCTCGAGCAGGTCGGGCCACACCGCGATGTCGGTGCGCAGGCTCGTGAGCCCACCCGCCGTGCGCGCCGACCATTCGGCGATGTTGTCGGTCTTCTCGTACTCGACGATTCCCACGACGCCGCGGGCGGCGGCGGCCGACGCGGCATCCGCATAGGCATCCGCCGGCAGCTGCGCGGCCTCGTCGAAATCGTGCAGGATGCCGATCCACGGCCCCTCACGCAGCAGCCCCGTCTCGTCGAGCTCGACACCCAGGCGCGCGGCCGCGGCACGGTTCATCCAGCCGCAGTGCAGATCGCCGCTCACGAGCACGACCGGGATGTCGCTGACGGTGGCCTCGAGGGCCGCGAGCGAGGCGGGCACGGGCCACAGCCCGTCGCGGAACCCGTAGCCCATCAGCATCCCGTCGCTCAGCGGGGCGCCCTCGGCGCGCGCCCGCCGCACGATGTCGAGCACGTCGTCGGCGGTGCGGGTCTCGGTGAGGTCGAGGCGCCGGCGACGGGTCACGTGCTGCGTGAAGTGCACGTGCGCGTCCCAGAACCCCGGGCCGATCCAGCGACCGCCCGCCTCGACGACCTCGCCCGCGGGTGCGACCGTTCCGGCGGGGCCGATCTCGGCGATCACTCCGTCGCGCACGAGCACGTCGACCGGCTCACCGCCGTCGTACGGGCGCACGTCCCGCAGGGTGAGGGACTCGGTCATGCTGCTCCTCTCGGCGCGCGGCGCGCGCGGGGATGGTCGGGGTCGGCGGGCGGGGCCGCCGGTCAGGCGACGGGGACGGGCGAGGTCGCGAAGCCGAAGAGGTCCTTCGGGTCCTCGGGGGCGGCGACGAGGTCGATCTCGGTGTCGAGCCCCGTGCCCGCGAGGTCGGCGCGCAGGTGACGCAGGGCCGAGAAGTCCTCGATCGCGAAACCCACCGAGTCGAAGATCGTCACCTGCTCGGGCGAGGTGCGTCCCGCAGCCGTCCCGTTCAACACCTGCCAGAACTCCGTGACCGGGAAGTCCGCGGCGACGTTCTGGATCTCGCCCTCGACACGCGTCTGCGGCGTGTACTCCACGAACACCGGACCCCGATCGAGGATCCGCGGGTCGAGCTCGGTCTTGCCCGGGCAGTCCCCACCGATCGTGTTGATGTGCATACCCGGGGCGACGTCGGCATCCGTCAGCACCTGCGCGACCGCCTTGTCGGCCGTGCACGTCGTGACGATGTCGGCGCCGGCGGCGGCCTCCGACGCCGAGGCGCACACCGTGATGTCGAAGCCGCGCGGTGCGAGGTTGCGCACGAACTTGGCGGATGCCGCGGGGTCGACGTCGTAGATCCGCAGGCGTGACACCCCCAGGACCCCGCGGAACGCGAGAGCCTGGAACTCGGCCTGGCTGCCCGCCCCGATCATCGCCATCGTCGACGAATCCGCACGCGCGAGGCGCCGGGCGACCATCGCCGACGTCGCCGCCGTGCGCAGCGCCGTGAGCATGGTCATCTCCGCCAGGAACACCGGGTAACCGTTGTGCACATCGGCGAGCACACCGAACGCCGTCACCGTCTGATACCCGCGACCCGGATTGAACGGGTGGCCGTTGACGTACTTGAACGCGTACACGTCGGGGTCGCTGATCGGCATGAGCTCGATCACGCCGAAGGGCGTGTGATTGGCGACGCGCTCACTCTTGTCGAACGACTCCCACCGGCGGAAGTCCGCCTCGATCGTGTCGGCCATCTCGGTCATGATCGTCTCGGCTCCGCGGCGCGAGATCCACTCGACCATGTCACCCACTCCGACGAACGCGGTCATGCGGTCACTTCCTTTCCATCGAGCACGTCGCGGTTCACATCCGCGATGCGATCGGCGAGCTTCGGGTTCTCATAGGGGCCGGGGTTGCGCAGCGCCTCGACGACGCGCGCGATCAGCTCGGGGGACTTGTCCTGGTGCATCTTCTCCTTGGCCTCGATGCGGGTGGCCCGCAGGCGGAACCCCACGGTGCCGTGCACGATGCGCTCGGCGTAGGCGGTGTTCTCGAGAGTGCGATGCATCAGGTACGGGTCGGGCAGCGGGCTCTCGAACCAGCTCACGAGGCGGTCGAGCACCGCGAGGTTCTCGTCGTCGGAGAGGATCTCGGGGGTGCCGAACAGATGCGCGACGGCGAAGTCCCACGTGGGCACGGCCGGCGACGTGCCGTACCAGCTCGGCGAGACGTAGCCCTGGGGTCCGTAGACGATCACCATCGTCTCGTGCCGGCCGAGCTGGTGCAGGCGCTCGTCGGGGCGACCGACGTGACTCACGATCGAGATGCCCTCGGCATCCTCTTCGAGCAGCACCGGGTAGTGCGAGGCGACGAGTCCCTCGCCGGGCACGTGGCTGACGATCGTCGCCCACGGGTTCTCGCGCACGAGCGCGCGCACGGTCTCGACGTCGTCGAGGGCGTAATCGGGGTTGTGCCTCACGGTGTCTCCAGGTGGGGGGTGGGGTGGCCGTCAGGCCCAGGTGATGTCGGCGGTGGCCAGCACGACGTCGTCGGCGTCGACGGCCGTGACGCGGATGCCGTCGGGCGCGGTGTGTCCGACCAGGCGCAGCGGCCGGTCGACGAGCACCGGAGCGATCGCCCGCACGTCGAGACGGGCCGGCACGCGCTCGGGCGTGTGCCGGCGGGCGGCGTCCATCAGCAGGATGCGCGTCAGCGGCCCGTGCACGAGCAGGTCGGGCAGGCCCTCCACGTCGCGCGCCCAGGCACGGTCGTAGTGGATGAGGTGCGTGTTGAACGTGAGCGCCGAGAACCGGAACAGTTGGCGGGCGTCGGGCGTGAGCTCCTCGACCCACTCCCCCTCCGCCGCGATCGACGGGTCGGGGCGCGGGGCGCGGGCAGGGGCATCCGGATCCGCCGCCTCGAGGAAGACGTCGTGCCACACGCTGCGCACCGCCACCTCGCCCGCGACCGCGTACTCGCGCACGAGGTCGACGAAGGTCAGACGCCCGCGCGAACCGGTCTTGTCGACCACCGAGCCCAGTGACGTGGTCTGCACGACCTCGTCGCCGAGGCGGATCGGTCGCAGGAACTCGGTCGTCTCGCCCGCGTACATGCGGCGGGGCAGATCGATCTCGGGCACGACGCCGTCACGCGCCGGGGTGCCGTCGGGGCGCAGGTCGGCCAGTGACACCGCGAACGGGAAGAACACGCCCTCCCAGGCGGCGGGCAGCGGGTCGCCCGCGGCGAGCGCCGGATCGGATGCCGCGAACGTGCCGCGGTACGCCTCGACGGTGTCGGTGGTGATCGGCGCGGTGCGCACGACGGGCGCGGGAGTGCTCACGGCAGTGCCCCGGCGGCGCGCAGCTCGGCGATGCGGGCGGCGTCGTACCCGGCGAACCGCGCCAGCACATCGTCGGCGTGCTCGGCGAAGCGGTTGGCGGTGCGGGCGGGGGTCGCGGGCGTCTCCGACAGTTTGATCGGCTGACCGAACATGCGCAGCACGCCCAGGTCACCGTAGTCGGCCTCGACGATCATGTCGCGCTCGGCAGTGCCGGGGTCATCGACCACCTCGCCGATCGTCTTCACCGCGGTGAGGGGCACGACGTCGCCCGCGAGGTCCTCGAGCTCCTGCTTGGTGCGGGTCGCGAGCCACCCCGCCACGATCGGCTTGACGCGGCGCTCGTACACATCGGTCTCGAACCGCTTGCGCATGGTGTCGATCTCGGGGTCGTCCTTGAGCTCGGGGGTGCCGAACAGGTCGCAGCTCGCGTTCCACAGCTTGTCGGTGTACGCGCCGAAGAAGACCTGACCGTCGGCGCAGTCGAACAGCTCGTAGGGCCGCACCCAGGCGTGCGCGTTGCCCTGCGGCGACGCGACGTTGCCCGTGACCGTGTAGTCGACGACCGCGGTCTCGGTGAGGGCGACGATGCTGTCGACCTGCGCGACGTCGACGACCTGGCCGACGCCGGTGGCCTCGGCGTGACGCAGCGCGGCGAGCGTGCCGATCACGGCGAACAGGGTCGCCGAGAGGTCGCCGATCGTGACGCCGACGCGCACCGGCGGATGCTCGGCGTAGCCGTTCATCGACCAGATGCCGCCCGCGGCCTGGGCCGTGTTGTCGAAGGCGGGGCGCTTGCTGCGCGACCCCGTGCGGCCGTAGCCGGAGATGGCGGTGTAGACCAGGCGCGGGTTGATCTCGCGCAGCACCTCGTAGCCCACACCGAGCTTCTCCATGGTGCCGGGGCGGAAGTTCTCGACGAGCACGTCGGCGCCGCGCACGAGGTCCTTCAACACCTCCTTGCCCTCGGGGGTCGCGAGGTCGAGACCGACGCCGAGCTTTCCGCGGTTGTACTGGGCGTAGTACGCGCTGAACTCCTCCTCGCCGTCGGTGAGGTACGGCGGGAAGCCGCGCGACACGTCGGGGTCGCGCGGGTTCTCGACCTTGATGACCGTCGCGCCGAGGTCGGCGAGGGTCTGCGAGGCGTAGGGGCCGGCGAGCACGCGCGACAGGTCGATCACGGTGACTCCGGCGAGCGCGCCGGGGGCGGGGAGGGTGGTGTCGATCATGCGGGAGTGACCTCCTGTGCGGGTTCGGGGGTGTCGAGTCCGGCGGCCGCGAACGCGCGGGCCACGTTCGACGCGGGCCGCACGGTGCGGATGCGGGAGAGCCAGAGCGTGGTGGCGGCCAGGGCTTCGAGATCGAGTCCGGTCTCGATGCCGAGGCCGTGCAGCATCCACACGAGGTCCTCCGTCGCGAGATTACCGGTCGCGCCCTTGGCGTAGGGGCAACGGCCGAGCCCGCCGACCGACGCGTCGAACTCGGCGACGCCCAGTCGCAGGGCGGCGTGCACGTTCGCGAGCGACTGCCCGTAGGTGTCGTGCAGGTGCAGGGCGATCGCCTCGACGGGGATGCCGGCGTCGAGGGCCTCCTCGATGACCGCGATCGTGTGACCGGGCGTGGCGACGCCGATCGTGTCGCTGATCGCGATCTTCCGGGCACCGGCCTCGTGCAGGGCGCGGGCGGCTTCGGTGACGGCATCCGTGTCGACGCTCCCCTCCCAGGGGTCGCCGAAGGCCATCGAGACGTAGCCGCGCACGGGGATGCCCTGCGCGGTCGCCGCGGCGATCACCTCGACCGCGCGGTCGATGGCGCCTGCGCGAGTGGTGTTGAGGTTGGCCTTCGCGAACGACTCGGTGGCGCTGACGACCACCGACACCTCGCGGATGCCGGCGTCGATCGCGCGCTGCAGACCGCGGAGGTTCGGCACGAGGCCGACGGCGCGGGCGCCCGCGGGCACCTCGAGGCCGGAGACGACCTGCTCGGCGTCGGCGAGCTGGGGGATCCAGGTCGGCGGCACGAAGCTCGTGACCTCGAGGTCACGGCTACCGGCGGCGTACAGCCGACGGCAGAGCTGGATCTTGACGGCGGCGGGGATGATGTCGGTCTCGGCCTGCAAGCCGTCGCGCGGACCCACCTCGAACACGGTGACGCGCGCGGGGAGCCCGTCCTCGCGGATCACCCGGGGCGCCGGGACCGTGGCGGTCATGCGCCGGCCCCGCCCCCGCGCAGTTCGGCGAGCACCTCGCGGGCGTACTCCACGCGGATGCGGCGGTCGGCGACGATCCGGGCGGCGACCGCGCCGATCTCGTCGACGTCGGCACCCGCGGATGCCGCGATCGTGCGCGCGTGCAGGGTCATGTGTCCGCGCTGGATGCCCTCGGCGGCGAGCGCCCGGCAGGCGGCGAGGTTCTGGGCGAGGCCGACGGCGGCGATGACGCTCGCCAGCTCGCGGGCGGTCTCGACGCCGAGCAGCTTCACGGACGCCTGCGCGGTGGGGTGCGCGCGGGTGGCACCGCCGACGAGCCCGACGGCGAGGGGCACCTCGAGCGTGCCGACGAGGTTGCCGTCGGCATCCTTCTCGAACTGCGACAGCGCCGTGTATCCGCCGGCTCGGGCGGCGTGCGAGTGGCAGCCCGACTCGACCGCGCGGGTGTCGTTGCCGGTGGCGAGCACGACCGCGGTGATGCCGTTCATGATGCCCTTGTTGTGCGTGGCGGCACGGTAGGGGTCGGCCTCGGCGAACGCGCTCGCGGCGACGATGTCGTCGACGACCTGGGGACCGCCCAGCAGTTCGGCGTCGAACACGGCGCGGGCGCGGGTGAGGCGCAGCTCGGCCTTGTTGGTGAGGATGCGCAGCAGCGTGCGGGTACCGGCGAGCTCGGCGATGCGCGGGGCGATCGCCTCGGCCATCGTGTTGACCGCGTTCGCGCCCATCGCATCGCGCACGTCGACGTGCAGGTGCACGATGACCTGCACTCCGGCGCGGGTGGGGAGCACGCGCACCGAGATGTCGAACGCCCCGCCGCCGAGCGAGACCAGCATCGGGTCCTGCTGGTTGGCGAGCTCGAGCAGCTCGTCCTTCGCCTCGAGCAGGGCGAAGCGCGCGCCGTGCGGGTCGATCGCGTCGAGCACCTGGATCTGGGCGATCATCACATCGCCCGTGTACGAGGTCGTGAAGCCGCCGTGACCGCGGGCCATGCGGGCGGCGTTCGAGGCGGCGGCGACGACGCTCGGCTCTTCGGTGGCCATCGGGATCAGGCGGTCACGTCCGTCGATCGTGAAGTTCGTGGCGACGCCGACCGGCACCGCGATGAGACCCACGACGTTCTCGACCATGTGGTCGGCCTGAGCGAGCGAGAGACCGCTGTCGGGGCGCAGCGCCCCCAGAGCATCCGCATCCAGCTCCGCACCCTGCGCGACGAGCGCGAGGCGCTCATCCGGGGTGTGATCGCGGAGTCCGGAGATTCGGCTGTTGATCGACATCGGCCACCTTCCTTCGGGACAGCGACCGGGTCATCGGCGCTGTGGTCAAGGAAGACACTAGGAGCGGGCGGCAGGGGCGACGATGGGTGGAACACTCATCCTCGGGGCCCCGCTGTATGCGGTCGACACATCACCCCGCCTGATCGCGGAACCTAGACTCGCACCATCACCCGGAGCGCGGACCGCGGGTCCCCCGAGCGCGAGGAGTACGCATGCCCTACACCGATTCCGCCGATGTGCGCCTGTACTACGAGGTGTTCGCCGGGGCCGATGCCCCCGCCGACGCCCCCGTGCTCGTGCTCGTCTCGGGCGGCGGCGCCCAGCTGCTCAGCTGGGACGAGGATTTCATCGGCATCCTCACCGCCGGCGGCCTGCGGGTGGTGCGCTTCGACAACCGCGACACCGGTCTCTCGCAGCTCTTCGGCGGACCCGACGACGTCGACGGCGGCTACGACCTCATCGATCTGGCCGAGGACGTGCTGCGTGTGCTCGACGATCTGGAAGTCGCGAAGGCGCACGTCGCCGGGCACTCGATGGGCGGCATGATGGCGCAGATGCTCGCGATCCACCACCCCGAGCGCATCCTCAGCCTCGGGCTGCTGTCGACCATTCCCGGCCAGTCGCGCCGCTGGGTCGCGCACGGCGAGCGCCCCGAGCTCGCCGAGGCGCCCGTGCGCGTCACGCGCGAGCAGGCGGTGGCGTTCACGCGCACAGCCCTCGAGGCCGCACCGGTCGGACGCTTCGACCACCAGGTCGAGTGGCACGTGCGCGCGACCGGCGAGGCCTACGACCGCGGCTACTACCCGGAGGGCTTCTCCCGGCAGTGGGCGGCCCTCACGCGCGCGCCCGAGCGCCTCGACGCCCTGCGGTCGGTGACCGCGCCCACGTTCGTCTTCCACGGCCGCGACGACGACGTGCTGCACTGGGCATCCGCCGTCGACATCGCCGAGGCGATCCCCGGCGCCGAACTGCAGGTGCACCCCGACATGGGGCACCTCATCCCCCACGAGCTGTGGCCCGAACTCGCGGCCGGACTCCTGCGCACCGCCGCGCGCGCCGAGGGTCGCGGCTGAAAGACCTGATTTGAGGGCGACCGCGCTCATGCTCGACACTGAAGTCACGCGCCTGTCGGCGCCGCCCTCCCCCGAAGGGACGAAGATGCCCGAGCACGACGACGCCATCGCCTCGCTCCTCGATGCGGCCCACGACCCCGAACTCGTCGGCCCCACCGGTGTCAGCGACGCCCTCCGCGCGCTCGGGGCCAGCGAAGCGGATGCCGCGCTCCTCGCCGAGCGCGTCGCCCGCATCCAGCGCGAGCTGTCGCGGCTGCGCCGCCGCGAGCACGAGCTCACCGCCCTCTTCTCCAGCGCTCGCGAGCTCGCCGAGCTGCGCGACAGCGACGCCGTGCTCGCCCGCCTCGTGCAGCGCGCCCGCGAGATGATGGGCGTCGACCTGGCCTACCTCTCGGAGTTCGACCCCGACACCTCCGAGCTGCGGGTGCGCGAGACCAGCGGTTCGGTGAGCGCCTCGTTCCAGCAGTTGCGCGTGCCCCCGGGGCGCGGCCTCGCGAGCGTCGTGGTCGAGTCGCGCACCGCGCAGTGGGTCGCCGACTACACCGCCTACACCGAGGACCGCCACGACACCGGCATCGACGACGCCGTCTCGGCCGAGGGCCTGGTGTCAATGCTCGGCGTGCCGATGCTCAGCAGCGACGACGTGCTCGGTGTGCTGTTCGTCGGCAACCGCGAGACGAAGGAGTTCTCCCCCGACGAGGTCGCGCTGCTGTCGGCGCTCGCCGACCACGCCTCGGTCATCCTGCAGACGACGCAGACGCTGCGCGAGCTGCAGCTGTCGGAGGATGCCAGCCGCCGCACCCTCGAGAGCCTCACCGCGCACCTCGTCGAGCGCGACCGCGCCAACACCGTGCACCAGGAGCTCGTGCAGGCGGTGCTCGCCGGCGGCGGATTCGGCCCGGTGGCCGAGACCCTCGCCTCGGCCCTCGGCCGGGCGGTCGCGATCATCGATGCGCAGGAGAACGTGATCGCCGCCGCGGGGCTGCCGCTGGCCCCCGGGATGCTGTCGCTCGACGAGCCCGTGCGCGACGCCCTCGCCGAGAGCCGCCGCAACGGACACTGCGTACCGGTCGCGGGCGCGGGCGTGCGCGCCGTCTCGGCCCTCACCGCCGGCAACCGCCACTTCGGGGCGCTCCTGCTCGGCGACGGGGCCTTCGAACTCGGCGCCGTCGACTTCCGCACCGTCGAGCGTGCGGCCCAGGTCGGGGCGCTGCTCGAGCTGCAGCAGGAGGCGGCATCCGGAGCCGACCACCGCGTGCGCAGCGAACTGATCGCCGACCTGCTCGACGACGTGCCCGAGCGGCGCTCCGACGTCGAGCGGCGTGCGCGGCGCCTCGGCGTCGACCTCGCGACCCTCGACTCCCTGCTGCTGCTGGCGGTGCCGGGCGATCAGCAGACCGCCGCGGCGCGCGCCGTCGTGCGCTCGCTCGACGACCGTGCGCTGGTCGGCGAGTACCGCGGATTCGTGGTCGCCGCCCTCGCGAGCGACCGCGGCCCCGTCGACCCCGAGCGCCTGCGGAGGGAGGTCGCCTCCGCGATCCAGGAGGCGGTGACCGTCGTCGTACCGCCGCCCGCGAAGGGTCCGCTGCCCTCGGCGTTCCTCGCCGCGCGGCGCACCGCGCGCCTGCTCGCCGCGCTCGAGCTCGCCGATCTCACCGCGCGCGTCGAAGACTTCCTGCCCTACTCGGCCGTGCTCGACACCGACGCGCAGGGGCTCTCGGCGTTCCTGCGCGACACGATCGGGGCGGTGCGCCAGTACGACGCCGAGCGCAACGCCGATCTGCTCGGCACCCTGCGGGCGTTCGTGCGCAACAACGCCAGCCCCACCCGCACGGCGCGCGCCCTCAACTTCCACACGAACACGATCCTGCAGCGCCTCGACCGCCTCGACCACGTGCTCGGCGCCGGATGGCGCGACGACGAGCGGATGTTCCGCATCGGCATCGCCGTGCGCCTCGACGAACTGCGCGAGCGCCTGCGGGGCCCCGCCGCGTAGCGTTGCGCCCCTGTGTGCACCGATCGGTCATGAATGCCGGTTCTGAGGCATGAAAACCGGCATTTATGACCGATCGGTGCATCCATAGCGCGGATGCCGCGGGGCGGGGCCCTTCACGCACGACTCGGGAGGAGAACACAGCCTCCGCAGGAAGCATCCGCCGTTCCGATCCTGCTCAGGCCGCGAACTCCTCCCGAACGGATGCCGCGAAGCGCCCCCACGCGCGACTCCGGCGGAGAACTCCCCGTCGGGCGGAAGCATCGGCCCGAGAACTCCGCCCAACGACGAGAACTCCGCCCATCACGGATCCCGCGAGCGACCCGTCGTCGACCGGTTCCTGAGCGAGCGCAGCGAGACGAAGGGCCCCCGCCCTCACCAACGGAGGAGAACACGGCCTCCGCAGGAAGCATCCGCCGTTCCGATCCTGCCCAGGCCGCGAACTCCTCCCGAACGGATCCCGCACGGATGCCGCGACGAACCCCCGCCCTACCGCTCACCCTCCGCGTCGAACGCCTCGACCCCGGTCTGCGGGAAAGGATGCGGGCCACGAGGCCCGAACACGAGCACCAGCTCGGCGACGGCATCCGACTCGTTGCGCACCCCGTGCCGCATGCCCTCGGGGGCGTAGAAGGCGTCACCCACCCGCAGAACCCGGCGATCGGAACCCGCCGTGATCACGACCTCTCCGCGCGTGACGATGTACATCTCGTCGGAGCTGTTCGGCGAGCAGCTCGTGGGGTCGTCGTCGAGGTGATGGTGCTGCCCCTCCTCGGCGCCCGGCTCGAGCCGGTACATCATGACCGACGTGGGCAGCGACGTCGATTGCTGGAAGTACCACTCGATGCCGATCCGGCCCTCGCCGTGGTACAGCTCCCAGTCGTGCTCGTTGTCGCCGCGTCTCTGCACGCGCATGTGCGACCCCTTTCGAAGAGACCCTCAGCTCCGGTACAGCACCGGCATCGATTCGAGGAGCTTCTGGGTGTACGGATGCTGCGGAGCGTTCATGACCTGCTCGCCGGTGCCCTCCTCGACGACCCGCCCCTGGTGCATCACGGCCACCCGATGGGCGATGTGGTGCACGACCGAGAGGTTGTGGGTGATGAAGAGGTAGGTGACGCCGGTGTCCTTCTGCAGCTGCACGAGCAGGTTGAGCACCTGCGCCTGCACCGACACGTCGAGCGCCGAGGTGGGCTCGTCGAGCACCACGAACTCGGGTTCGGCGGCCATGGCCCGTGCGATCGCGATGCGCTGGCGCTGCCCACCCGAGAACTCGTGCGGGTAGCGTCCGGCGGAATCCATCGGCAGTCCCACGCGGTCGAGCGAGTCGGCGATCCGGCGGCGGCGCTCCTTCTGGCCGATGCCCGCCGCCACGAGCGGCTCGGCGATCGACCGGGCGACCGTGAAACGCGGGTCGAGGGAGTCGTTGGGGTCCTGGAAGACCATCTGGATGCGGCGGCGGTGCGTGCGCAGGGCGCGACCGCGGATGCCGGTGACGTCGGCGCCGTCGAACTCGATCGTGCCGAGCGTGGGCTTGCGCATGAGCAGGATGGCGCGGGCGAGCGTGCTCTTGCCCGACCCGGATTCGCCGACGAGACCGAGCGTCTCGCCGCGGGGCACGTTGAGGCTCACGTCGTCGAGGGCGGTCATGACGTTGTCGCCGTGCCCGAATCGCTGGGTGATGTTCTTCACCTGCAGCACGTCGTCGGGAAGGGCTGCGGGGGTCTGCAGGGCGTCGGTCACGATGCCTCCTCGAGCACGGCGGGAACGCTGTCGAAGTCGTTCACGGCGGGGATGACGGCGAGCGGCGAGCGCACGGGCACCGAGGGCCGCGGGATGCTCTCGAGCAGCGCCCGGGTGTACGGATGCCGCGGGTCCTCGAGCACGCGTCGGGCCGAACCGGTCTCGACCACGCGTCCGCGGTACATCACGGCGACCCGCTCGCAGAGCTGACCGATGACGCCGAGATCATGGCTGATGAACAGCACGCCCATGCCGGTCTCGTCGCGGAGGCTCTTGATGAGGTCGAGGATCTGCGCCTGCACGGTCACGTCGAGGGCGGTGGTGGGTTCGTCGGCGACCAGCAGGTCGGGGCCGGCGGCGACGGCGATCGCGATGACGACGCGCTGGCGCTGACCGCCGGAGAGCTGGTGGGGGTAGTAGTTCAGGCGCTTCTCGGCATCCGGCATCTGCACGAGCCGGAGGATCTCGAGGGCCCGGGCGCGCGCCTGCTTCTTGTCGGCCTTGCCGTGGATCTGCAGTACCTCGGCGATCTGGGCGCCGATGCGCATGCAGGGGTTGAGCGCCGACATCGGCTCCTGGAAGACCATGGATGCCTTCACCCCGCGCACCTGGGCCCAGTCGCGCTCGGTGGCGTCGTTCATGTCGGAGCCGGCGACGTCGATGCTCGCGGCGGTGACGCGGGCCGAATCGGGCAGCAGCCCCATCATGGCGAGCGCGATGCTCGACTTGCCGCTGCCGGACTCGCCGATCACGCCGACGATCTCGCCCTTGCGCACGCGCAGCGAGACGCCGGAGACCGACGGCGGGGCGCTGCCGTAGGCGATGCTGAGGTCTTCGACGCGGAGGGCGTCGGTGGCGTCGGTCATGCGCGACTCGCTTCTGTGATCGATACGGGAGAGAAAGCGGGGAGGGGTGCCCCGGCGCCTCCGGGGGGGGAAGAGGCGCCGGGGCGGGGTGTCACTGCGTCAACCAGGCGTGGTCGAGAGCCGAGCGCGCGTAGAACGCGTCGTTCTCGTAGTCGTGCAGCCTGTTGCTGTCCCAGACCTCGAAGTACACCGGCACCGCGGCGGGCACGAACTCGAGCGCCTTGTCGGCCGCCTCGGTCGCGAGCTCCGCCACGAGCTCGTTGTACTCCTCGGGGGTGGCCGCCGACTTCGCCTGCACGAGCAGTTCGCGGGCCTTCTCGGCGTCGGGGTTGCCGTCCCAGTGGTTGTAGTAGCCGCCCTCGAGCAGCACCGGCTCGAGGTAGTACGCCGCCGAGGCGCGCGGGCTGCCCGGGATCGCGACGAGGTCGGTCCAGGACTCGCCGGTGGTGAAGATCGGCGAGATCTCGGCGAGCGGCGTGGCCTTGAGGTTGAGGGTGATCCCCGCCTCGGCCAGCTGCTGCTGCATCATCTCGTAGACCGGGTGGTGCGCCGCGGCGACGTCACCCATGTAGCTGAGGGTGATCTCGGGGTTGGGCTGACCGGCCTCTTCGAGCAGACGCTTCGCCTCATCGACGTCGCGCTCGTGGTACGGGAGCTTCGTGGCGTCGGTGGCGCCGGGGTCTCCGGCGGGCGGCACGAATGAGATGCCGGCGTTGCCGAGCATGGCGGTGTCGACGATCGCCTGTCGGTCGAGCGCGAGCGAGAAGGCGCGGCGCACGTCGACGTCGGCCAGCGGACCCGACTCCGGGTTCACGTAGACGGCGAGGTTCTGACGGAACGCAGCCTCACCGAGCGTGAAGCCCGACGATGCGGCCTGCTGCGCGAGGCTGCCGTCGATGAACGACGCGGCCTGCACGCTGCCCTGCTGCACGGCGGCGAGCAGGGTGTTCTCGTCGGGGTACAGCTCGAACACGATCGTGTCGATGTAGGGCTCCTCGCCCCAGTAGTTCTCGTTCTTCTCCATCGTCACCGAGACGCCCTGGTTCCACTCGGTCACCTGGTAGGCGCCCGTGCCGACGCTCGTGGTCTGACGCTCTTCCTCGGTGGCGTTGCCGTAGGCCTCTTCGCTGACGATGAGGAAGGTCTGCCGCGCGGAGACCGCGTCGAGGAACGTGCCGTCCGGGGCGCTGAAGTGGAACGTCACCTCGTAGTCGCCGGTGGCCTCGACGCTGTCCATCAGGCTGAGGTAGGTGGCGTTCGTGCCGCCGTCCTTGCGGGTCTCGAACGAGTAGACGACGTCACCCGCGTCGAACGGGGTGCCGTCGGCGAACGTGACGTCGTCGCGCAGCTGGAACACCCAGGTGGTCTCGTCGGTCTGCTCCCACTCGGTGGCGAGGGCCGGCTCGATGGTGCCGTCGTCGTCTCGGGTGAGAAGGGTGTCGTAGGCCATCGAGTAGATGACCTCGGCGGCGATGGCCGAGGCCACCATCGGGTCGATGCCGCCGGCCGAGGGCTCGGCGGGCACGCCCCACGTGAGGGTTCCGCCGGCGACCGGGTCACCGGCATCCTCTCCGCCGGTGCCGGTACCGCCGCCGGACGTGCATCCGGCGATCGCCAGGGTCGCGACGGCGAGTGCCGCCACCCCTGCCCAGTGTCGTCTGTTCATACCTCTACTCCGTTCGGGTGTGCTGCGTGGATGTGGTGGTGCGGTCGGGGTTCGCCGGGCCGCGGCGCTTCGTGCGCCGCCCGAGCGAGAAGGCGGGCTCGCGCCGCGGGGCGAGGTAGTCCTGCATTCCGTCGGCGAGGAGGTTCCACGCGGCGGACAGCAGGATGATCACCAGCGAGGGCAGGATGATCAGCAACGGCTGCAGCTGCATGAAGCGGGTGAACTCGCTGATCATGCGGCCGGCCGAGGGCTCGGGCGCCTGCACGCCCTGGCCGAGGTAGCTCAGCGCCGCCTCGATCAGCACGACCTGCGAGGCCACCGAGGCGAACTGCACGAACAGCGGGGTGAGCACGTTGGGCAGCAGGTGCTCGACGATCACGCGCGCCGGGCGCACGCCGCTGAGGGTCGCCGCGAGCACGAAGTCCCGCTCGCGGAGGGCGATCACCGGAGCCCGCATCACCCGAGCGAAACCGGGGGCGAACACGAGCCCGAGAGCGAGGATCAGCGGCCACGGCCCGTTGCCGATCACGACGCCGACGACGAGGGCGACGAGGATCGCCGGCAGGGCGAGCACCGCGTCGACGACGCGCATGATGACGGCGTCCACCCATCCGCCGACGTACCCGGCCACCAGACCGAAGAAGGTGCCGATCACCGCGCCGAGCAGCGCGGCCGCCCCCGAGATGATGAGGCTGGTGCGGGCGGCGAGCGCGAGGCGGGTGAACGTGTCACGGCCGAGGTTGTCGGTGCCGAGGATGTGGTCGAGGCTCGGCGCGGCGAGCGCGGGGCCCGAGGCGACGAACGGATCGTAGAGCGGCGCGACCGTCATCCAGCCGGCGAGGATCAGGATGACGCCGAGGATGCCGGCGCCGCTCCAGAACGCGGGGCCGAACTTGCGGCGGGCCGGGCGCTTGCCGGCGACCTTAGCGAGGGCGAGTTCTCTTGTGACGGTCATCGCGTGTGCACCCTCACTCGGGGATCGATCAACGGATACAGCAGGTCGACCACGAAGTTGATCACCACGTAGACGACACCGATCAGCAGCACGGTGGCCTGGATGATCGGATAGTCGGAGGAGCGGATGCCGGTCAGCAGCAGTGAGCCCATCCCCGGCAGCGAGAACACCGCCTCGATGACGACGGTGCCGCCGACGAGCGCCGCGAGCTCGATGCCGATGACGGTCGTCACCGGGATGAGCGCGTTGCGCAGCGCGTGCCGGCCGACCAGTCGTCCGGGCGAGGCGCCCTTGGCGCGGGCGGTGCGCACGAAGTCCTGACCGAGGGTGTCGAGCAGGGTGCCGCGCGTGTATCGGGCGACGATCGCGGCGAGCACGATGCCGATCAGCAGGGCGGGCAGGATCAGCACCCCGATCGCCCGCAGCGGATCGTTCGCCGCCCCCGCGTATCCCACGAGCGGGAGTCGGAGGGTGAGCGAGTTCACCAGGATGAGCACGGTGCCGAGCACGAACGG
Organism: Microbacterium sp. NPDC087868; assembly: GCF_044900755.1. NCBI lineage: Bacteria > Bacillati > Actinomycetota > Actinomycetes > Micrococcales > Microbacteriaceae > Microbacterium > Microbacterium sp. NPDC087868. The sequence continues at coordinate 553,444 of NZ_JBJDNO010000002.1, read as the reverse complement.
CGGCGTGGCCAGCAGCACGAACGACAGACCGCGCACGACGTGGTCGGGCAGGCGGCGCCAGCGGGTCGCGGCCAGCACACCGGCCGGGATGCCGAGCACGGTGCCGAACACGGTCGCCATCACCGCGAGGGTGAGGCTGAGCGGCAGGCGCGTCGCGATGAGGGTCGACACCTCGCCCGGCACGGTGATCGCGCGGCCGAAGTCTCCCTGCACGACGCCCAGCAGCCACGAGAAGTACTGCGTGATCCACGGCTGGTCGAGACCGAGCTCGGCGCGCAGGGCCTCGAGCTTCGCGGGGTCGGGGTTCGCCGGGTCGACGAACGCGGCGAGCGGGTCTCCCGGGATGATCCTCACCATCGAGAACACGATGATCGAGAGGATGAAGAGCACGAACAGCGACGAGAGGATGCGCTGGATGATGTAGCGGGTCACCGTCGTGTCACTCCCCCGTGCTCATCACGCGGTCGCGTGCGCCCGCTGTCGCGTGCGTGCGGGGTCCGAGAACGGAGGGTGTCGTCGATGACATGGCGGTCACGCTACCCAGCGCGCGAGGGCGTCTGTACGGTGCGGCGGCCCAGGGGAACGGTCGCATGATGGGCGAAACCTCCATAGCAGGGGCGGAAGAAGGGCGCGGCGATCGGGATGCCGCGGGCAGGCGGGTCAGACGACCATCGAGTCCGCCGCGGCGAACTCGCTCAGGTCGTCGGTCGACTCGCCGTCCAGGGCGAGCTCGGCGAGCACCCGACCGAGGGCCGGCGTGAACTTGAAGCCGTGACCCGCAGCGAGGCCGACGATGATGTCGGGGTGCTGCGGCAGCGCGCTGAGCACGAACCGGCGGTCCTTGGTGAGGGCGTACTGGCAGGTGACCGTGCGCAGTTCGGGGCCGGATCCGGGGATCACGTCGTGCATGAATCCGGTGAGCTGCTCGATGAGCTCGGGCGAGGGGACGAACGACCGGTTCTCGGGCGTCATCCGGTTCTCCGACACATCGCGGGCGGCCTTGATGGTCGGCTCGCCGTAGGTCGGGAACCCGTAGTAGCACTCGTCGTCCTCCCAGATCCACACGGGGAAGACCGAGCGATCGTAGTTCTCGGGCTCGGCGGGGCGGAAGTAGCTGACCTGCTCCTGCATGATGTCGAGGGGGATCGTCGCACCGAGCGGGTCGAGGAGCGTGTTCGTCCAGGCATCCGTCGCGAGGATCACCTTGCCGGCGCGGATGTCGCCGTTCGACGTGTGCACGATCACGCCCTCGCCGTCGGGCGTGAGGCTCTCGACGGCGGTGCGGTCGCGGATGTCGGCGCCGTGCACGCGGGCGCGCATCTGCAGCGTCGCGACCGTGCGGGAGGCATGGGCGATGCCGGTGTCGGCGGTGTAGACCGTCTCGACGTTCTCGGGCACGCGGAACTGCGGCCAGCGCGCCTGCACCTCGGCGGGCGAGAGCAGTTCGTGCGCGACGTCGCACTCGGTGAGAGCGGTGGTGAAATCGGATGCCGAGTAGGGGCCGTCGGAGGGGATGAGGATCACGCCGCCGGTGATGGTGAGCAGGCGCTCGCCCGATTCGGCCTCGAGGTCGGCCCAGTCGCGGTACGCGGACTGGGCGAGGCGCACGTAGGCGGTGGATCCGTACGAGGTCCGCACGATGCGCGAGGTGTCGTGCGAGGCTCCCCGCACATGACCGAGCTCGTACTGCTCGAGCGCGACCACCTTCGCTCCGCGACGGGCCAGGTGGTAGGTGGCGGCGCTGCCGAGCGCTCCCATCCCGACGACTGCGACCTCGAACGACTCCATGATGCTCCGTCTCTTCCGCGGACGGTGCACACCACCGGCCTGTTGTCGTTCAGTGTGGATGCCGCCGCGGGGCCGTTGCTATGGGGCGATGTCCCATGTTGTTCGCACAGGAATGTGCCTTCGATACGCGTCCGACCCCGCAGATGACAGTCGTCGGCAGAAGGTGTTTCCGGCGCGTTTCGGCCCTTCGTCTCGTCGCTTCGCTCCTCGCTCAGGAACCGGGTGTCCGAGTAGCCCCGGTTCCTGAGCGAGCGCAGCGAGACGAAGGGCCGCCCACGACGAAGCCCCCGCAGACGCGCTGTCTGCGGGGGCTCGGCCGGTCTCGGTAGCGGGGGGGGGTCTACTTCGAGACGAGCTCCGATGGGAGGTCCTTCGCCGTGGCGACGGCGCGATGCTGCCGCACGGTCATCGTGAGGATCGCGCCGACGATCATGATGCCGCCCGTGATGTACAGGGCGACGGTCGCGACGCCGGTCGTGTCCTTCACGAAGCCGATCAGGTACGGGGCGGCGAAGCCCGCGAGGTTACCGGTCGAGTTGATGAGCGCGATACCGCCGGCGAGGGCGGTGCCGGCGAGCATCGAGGTCTGGAAGCTCCAGAAGATCGCCGGGATCGACAGGGCACCCGCGTTGGCGAGGCACAGGCCGATGATTCCCCAGACCGGGTCGGTGCCCGCGATGATGCAGATCGCGAAGCCGGTGGCGCTGAGCAGGAAGGCTGCGGCGATGAACTTGCGGCGCTCGCCGGCGCGGTCCGACAGGTAGCCGAACGTGACCATCGAGATGATCGCCGCGAGGCTGGGCAGCGCGCTGAGGAAGCCGATCTGCACGGTGTCGGTGATGCCCAGGTCGCCGATGAGGGTCGGCAGCCAGAAGCTGATGCCGTACAGGGCGAAGTTGTACGAGAAGTACACGGCGGTGAGCAGCCAGATCAGCTTGCTGGTGAAGACCTTGCGCAGAGGGGTCTCGGCCTCATCGACGCGTTCGGCGGCGAGGAGGGAGCCGAGGCGATCGCGCTCGGGTTCGGTGAGCCAGGTGACCTTGCGATAGTCCTCCTGCAGGCAGAAGAGGATGACGACACCGAGGAGCACGGTGGGGATCGCCTCGATCACGAACAGCCACTGCCAGCCGGTGTGGCCCCAGACGCCGTCCATGCCGCTGAGGATGAAGCCCGAGACGGGGCCGCCGATGAGGCCCGACGAGGCGAGCGCGATGTAGAAGATGCCCCAGGCGCGTCCGCGGCGGCTGGCGGGGAACCAGTGCGCCATGTAGAAGAGGATGCCGGGGATGAAGCCGGCCTCGGCGACACCGAGCAGGAAGCGCAGCAGGTAGAACATCCACTCGCTGTCGACGATGAACATGAGGCCCGAGATCAGGCCCCAGGTGATCATGATGCGGGCGATCCACTTGCGCGCGCCGACCTTGGCGAGGATGAGGTTCGAGGGGATCTCGAAGATGAAGTAACCGATGAAGAACAGTCCGGCACCGAGACCGTAGACCACGTTCGAGAATCCGAGGTCGGCGCTCATGGTGGCCTGCGCGTAGCCGATGTTCACACGGTCGAGGTACGAGAGGAAGAAGCCGAGCATCGCGAGCGGGAGCACGCGCAGCATCACCTTCCGGAAGAGCTTGTCGTCGTTGACGGTCGTCATGAGGGTCCTTCGTCGGTTCAGGGGGGGGTGTCAGAGGGTTTCGGGTGAGCGGTAACGGGTCAGACGGCGGGCACGTCGAGTCGGTAGACCCGTGCGGCGGTGCCGTGGAAGAGGGCGTCGAGTCCCGCGGCGTCGAGGCCGGCGGCGCCGGTGAGGATCGTGTCCATCACCTCGTCGAAGTCGGGGGCGGTCAGGGTCGCGACCGGCATGTTGGAGGCGAACAGCGCGCGGTCGGCGCCGAAGATCGCGAGGGTGTCGCGCACGACCTCCTCGTTGGAGGAGCGGTCCCAGCGGTTGCGGTACAGGCCGAGCTCCGACACCTTGACGGCGGTGCCGGGCAGCGCGGCGAGGCGTTCCATGCCGTCGCGCCAGACGCGCAGGGCGTCGGCGTCGCGGTCGAGCGGCAGGCCGCAGTGGTTGATCACGACGGTCAACTCGGGGAAGTCCGCGAGTACGTCGGCTGCTTCGGCGAGGTGGTAGTACGGCACGCGCAGGTCCCACGAGAACCCGTGCGCCGCCAGCGCCGCGATGCCCTCGACCCACGCGGGGTCGTGGAGGGTGCCGGGGCCGGTCGCGGTCTCGTCGGCTCGTGCGGCGATGACGGGCTTCGAGCGGATGCCGCGCACGATGGAGCGCTGCGCGTGCCCGGCGAGCACCTCATCGCGGTCGGGCTGCAGGAATCCGACGTGAGCAACGGCGGCGATCGGGAAGCGTCCGCCGGTGGCGTCGCTGAGCCCCTGCAGGAAGTCGTCCTCCGCGACCTGTTCGCTCCGGCTGCGCTCGGCCTCGCAGTGCACGGTGCCGAGGATGGTCCAGCCCGCGGTCTCGGCGAGGTACTCGCGCGGCAGGAAGGTGCGGCGCATGGCGTTGTAGTCGCCGAGGAAGAACTGCTCGTTGTACTCGTCCTGGATCCAGGGCCAGTGGCCGTCGCCGTCGAGGTCCCAGAAGTGGTGGTGGGCGTCGATGATGCGCAGATCGTGCCCCTCGGGGAGGCGCGTGTCCTGGATCCGGCGAGCATTCTCGATGCTCACAGCCGCACACCCTCCACGAAGGCGGTGCGCACGTCATCGGCCACGCCCGTGAGGTCGGCGAGGCGGATGAGCTCGCCCTCGGCGATGTCGCGCACGAGGCGTGCGCCGGAGAGCAGGTAGTACGCGGCCGCGAGGGTGTCATCGGCGTCGGTGACGGCATCCGCCCGATCGATGATGACGGGTGCGACGCCGTCGATCTCGTGGTGGTGACCGCGCACCTCGAACGCCTCTCCCGCGGCGAGCGCGCGGGCGGCGCGGGCGGCGAGCACCGTGTGGTGCCGGGGCTCGGCGAAGGTCGAGGTGCCCTCGACCAGAGCGTCGATCGTGAGCGGGGTCTCGACGCCCATGAAGTGGTACGGCCAGTAGATGCAGGCGTAACGACCCGAGCGCGAGACGATGTGACCCTTGCCGGCGAGCAGGTCCCAGGTCTCGGGGTCACCGGTGGTAACGATCGCGAACACGCCGCCGGCGAAGCTCGTCTCGCCGGGCAGGCGCAATGCCGAGAACACGTCGACCGTGCGGTCGGTGCCGATGATGCCGCCGTCCGCCCGGCGGGCGTAGATGTCGGCTAGCTCGCTGGGGCGGGCGACGGGGTAGTGCATGCGCTCGGTGTCGGCGGTGGCGCCGGCGTAGAGCGAGACGACGGCCATCTCGCAGGAGTCGGCGGCGGCGGCGCGCTTGAGCGGTGCGACGACGGATGCCCGGGCGGCGAGCGTCTTGTCGATGTCGTCGCCGAGGAACAGGTGGTCGGTGAGGGCGGATGCCTCGATCCGCTCGCCCTGCTGCTCGAGCACTCCGGTGGCGGGGTCGAAGACGAGATCGTACTCGCCGGACTTGCCGAGGGCGACGACCTCGAGGCCGACGCGCTCGACCCAGTCGAGCAGGCGCAGCAGGTTGGCGGGCTGGTCGCCGTCGCCGGGCAGGTAGCCGACGCCCTGGGCGCGGGCGGCGCGCGAGAGCGAGACACCGGCGACGCTCTCGATCTCCTTGCTGACCATGACGACGTGGATGCCGCGCTCGATGGCCTCGGCGGCGTAGCGGTAGCCCGCCTCGACGCGACCGGAAGCCTCGACGAGCACGTCGATCTCGTCCCAACGGACGTCATCGTGGCCGGGGATCGGCTCGGCGTCGGGGAGTCCGCCGAGGTCGGCGATGAGGGTGCGCACGCCGTCGACATCGGGGTCGATGAGCTGCGTGGCCGTCATACGGTCGATCGAGCGCAGCTGGGAGAGGAACGTGCGGCCGAAACCTCCGCGTGCGCCGGTGAGAGCGACGCGGATAGGAGCGCGGGTCATCGGTGGTCCCCTCTGCACGGGACGTTCCGTGCGGTCGTACGAGAGCGGCGGGAGCGGGTTCTCCCTGCGGCCTCGAACACTGTTTCACAGTCGTAAACATTTCTCAAATTTGTTCACAACAGTTCACACGTGATGGAATGGGGGCACCCACTCCCAAGGAGGAACCGTGATCGACATCGGCGCCGTCGCAGACGACTTCACCGGCGCGACCGACCTCGCCATCGCGCTGCGCCAGCGCGGGTTCCGCGCGGTCGTCTCGATCGAGGACGCCCCGCTCGACCCGGCCGAGCTCGGCGATGCGGATGCCGTCGTCGTCGCCCTCAAGACCCGCACCGCCCCGGTCGGAGACGCGGTCGCCCAGTCCCTCCGCGCCGTGCGCGCCCTCGAGGCCCTCGGCTCCCGCCGCTACTACGTGAAGTACTGCTCGACCTTCGACTCCACACCCGAGGGCAACATCGGCCCGATCCTCGACGCCGTGCTCGACGAACTCGGCGAGACCCGCACGATCGTCGTGCCCTCGTTCCCCGACAACGGCCGCACCGTCTACCGCGGACACCTGTTCGTGCACGACGAGCTCCTCGAGCACTCCCCCATGCGGCAGCATCCGCTCACACCGATGACGCAGTCGCGCCTGCGCGACATCCTCGCCCCTCAGACCGCGCGCCCGATCCACGAGGTGGGGGCGGATGCCGTGTGGGCGGGCCCCGCGGCCCTGCGCAGCACCCTCGGCTCCGAGCCGGCCGGCTACACCGTCGTCGACGCGATGACCGACGCCGATCTCGAGACCATCGCGACCGCCGTCTCGGACTGGCGCGTCGTCACCGGCGGGGCGGGTCTCGCCCTCGGGATGACCGGACCGCGCCCCGGCACCCTCTCCCAGATCGAGGTCACCCCTGGCCGCCGCCTGATCGTGTGCGGCAGCGCCTCGGCGAAGACCCGCGCGCAGATCGCGCACGCCGCTCACACGCTCCCCAGCCGCAAGCTCGACATCGAGGCGATCGCAGACGATCCCGAGCAGGTCGTGGCCGACACGGTCTCGTGGCTCGAGACGCTCGACGCCGACAGCATCCCGCTGGTCTACACCGTCGGGTCGCTCGACGACATCCGTCGCGGCCCCGAGGGCAACACCGTCTCCGGCCGGATCGAAGAAGTGCTTTCGGCGATCGTCGACCGCGCCACCGCCGAACTCGGCGTCACCCAGGTGATCGTCGCCGGCGGCGAGACCTCGGGCGCGGTCGTGCAGCGCCTCGGCATCCAGCGTCTGCTGATCGGACCGCGCATCGCCCCCGGCGTGTGCTGGAGCGCCGCCGAAACCGCGCACGGCCCCGTCACCATCGCTCTCAAGTCGGGCAACTTCGGCGCCGACGACATGTTCACCACCGCCTGGAGGGCGCTCGATGACCACTCCCACTGACGCACTCATCGCGGCCGGCGCACGCGTCGCCGCCGCCGGCATCAGCCCCGGCAGCAGCGGCAACGTCAGCATCCGCGTCGACGACGTCGTGTACATGACCGGCACCGGCACCGACCTCGGCCGCCTCACCGACGCCGACATCGCGGTCGTCACCCGTGGCGGCGAGCACCTGCGCGGCGCGAAGCCGTCGAAAGAGCTGAGCCTGCACCTCGCGTTCTACGCCAAGAACGTCGAGCACACCGCCGTCGTGCACCTGCACTCGCCGTTCGCGGTCGCCGCGAGCTGCCTCGAGCCATGGTCCGAGTACAGCGCCATCCCGCCCCTCACCCCCTACTTCGTGATGCGCGTCGGCCAGACGCCGCTGGTGCCGTTCCGCGTGCCGGGCGACCCCGACCTCGCCGCGCAGATGCGCGCGCTGCCCGGCCCGTTCCGCGCCGCACTGCTCGCGAACCACGGTCAGATCGTCTCGGCACCCGGCCTCGATGCCGCCGTCGAAGCGGCGATCGAGCTGGAGGAGGCGTGCCGCATCGCGCTGCTCACCGACGGCAAGCCCCGCCGCCTGTTGCCGCCGGAAGACGTGCGCGCCCTCGCCGATCGCTGGGGCACTCCCTGGACCGAGGAATCCACCCTCGTTCGCTAGGCTGACGACGACATGACCCCCTCCGACGACGCCACCGCCACGCCGCTCATCCCCGAGCAGCGGCGCGAGCTGATCGTCAAGCACCTGCGCCGCGAGGGCGTGCTCAGCTACCGCCAGCTCACCGGCATCCTCGGCGTCAGCCACATGACGATCCGGCGCGACATCGCCGTGCTCGAAGAGGCAGGCCGCGTGCTCGCGACCCCCGGCGGGGCGAAGATCGCCTCGCGCCTGGTCACCGAGCCGTCGCGGTTCGAGAAGGCTCGTCAGGACGTCGCCGAGAAGGACGCGATGGCCCGCCACGCGGCATCCCTCGTCACCGAGTCGATGACCATCTACCTCGACGCCGGCACGACCATCCAGGCGATGCGCCCGCACCTCGAGACGGTGCAGGACCTCACGGTCGTGACCAACGACCTCGCCATCATCGCCGCGTTCCTCGACCACCCCACCGCCGACATCATCGCCATCGGCGGACGCGTCGAGAAGGCCAACCAGTCGACCACCGGGCGCCTCGCCGCTCTCACACTGCACGAACTGTCGATCGACATCGCGTTCCTCTCGTCGTCGTCGTGGGATCTGCGCCGCGGCGTCACGACCCCGACCGAGTCGAAGATCGCACCGAAGACCGCGGCGATCGAGAGCGCGAGCGAGACGGTGCTCGTCGCCGGCAGCTCGAAGTACGGCTCGTTCGGCCGCTACCGGGTGTTCGACCTCGAAGACCTCGACGTGATCGTCACCGATGCGGGCCTGAGCGACGCCACCGCCGCCGGCATCGAAGAGCGCGGCGTCACGGTCGTCCGCACCGGCGTCTAGACCCGTCCCGAACCGGGTCGCTGAGCCAGTCGAAGCACCCCACGACACACCCGGCTCCTGGGCGAGCGCAGCGAGACGAAGGGCCCCGCTCCGCAGGAGATCACACGCAACGCAGGATCGGATGCCGCAAACTCTCCTCCGTTACGCGAGAACTCCTCCGCAACACGGGGCGGGACTCCTACGCCACCAACTCCCCCGCATGCACCGCTCGCAGCAGCGCGCCGAACTGCGTCGCGGCGGTGAGCGGATGCTCGGGATGCCATTGCACCCCCAGCAGGGGCAGGGTCTCGTGGGCGATGGCCTCGATCACACCGTCGTCGGATCGCGTGAGCGCCACCAACCCCTCGCCGAGTTCGTCGATGGCCTGATGGTGTGTGCACAGCGCGGGCGGCGCGAGCCCCGGCGCGACGGCCGCGAAGTCGAGCGTCGTGGCGATGAACGGCTCCGCCCCCGGCCCCCGGTGCCCGGGAACGTGCTGCAACAGACTCCCGCCGAGGGCGACGTTGAGCAGCTGATGTCCCCGGCACAGTCCGAGCAGCGGGCGCCCGGCGCCCACGGCATCCATGATCACGGCGATCTGCAGCCGGTCTGCCCGGCGTTCGTACGGCGACCTTCGCGGCCGACGGTCCCGCTGACCGTAGAGTCCGGGTTCGATGTCGTCGCCGCCGAGGATCACGACCACATCGGCCTCGCGCGAGGCCTGCCGCAGCTCGGGCTCGGGGTCTTCGGCCGCGGCGTGCAGCGAGGCGGTCCATCCGAGCCCCTCGACGGCGGCGACGGCCGCCTCGTTGAGCGAGTCGAGGAGGGCCTGGTACCCGGCGGCGGCGCGGGGCCGGTGGGTGCGCACATGGAAGAGAGCGACGTGCGGGGCGGTCATGCGGATGCCTCGGTCATGGGTACTCCTCCAGCACCAGGAAACCGTGCGAATAACCCCAGGTCAAATGCGTTATTGATACCTTTTCGCTCGCAATCTCCCCGTAACGGAGCGGTAATACGAGACACGTATCGTGCCCTCATGGAGCTCCGTCAACTGCGCTATTTCATGGCCGTCGCCGACGAGCTCCACTTCGGCCGCGCGGCCCAGCGGCTGCACATGTCGCAGCCCCCGCTGAGCGTGCAGGTGGGCCGGCTCGAGCAGGAGGTCGGCACCGCGCTGTTCGAGCGCAGCACCCGTCGCGTCTCGCTCACCCCGGCCGGCCGGCATCTGCAGGAGCGCGCCCGTCGCATCCTCGACGAGGTCGAATCGGTGCGCTCCGACATGCGCGACTACGTCGACGGCCTCGCCGGTCACCTCACCGCGGGCTTCGTCAGCTCGGCGAACTACACCCTGCTCCCCGGCGTCGTGCAGCTCTTCCGCGCCCGCCGCGAGAAGGTCACGCTCAGTCTCGTTCCGCTCACCTCGGGCGAGCAGTTCGCCCGGCTGCGCGAGGGCACGCTCGACGTCGGCATCGTGCGCGACGAGGTGCCGCCGCAGGGGCCGGCATCCGTTCCCCTGACCTGCGAGGTCGTCTTCGAGGAGCGCCTCGTCGCCTGCCTGCCCGTCGACCATCCGTTGGCCGGCCTCTCCGAGGTCACGGCCGAGCAGATCGCCGGTGTACCGATGATCACCTACCCCCGCGCGCTCATGCCGGGCTTCGTCGATCGCGTGGCCGAGGTGCTCGGGGCGAGCGGCCGCACGCCCCGTGTGATCGAAGAGGTCGCCCACCAGGAGACCGCGCTCGGCTTCGTCGCCGCAGGCATGGGTGCGAGCATCCTGCCCGAGTCGGTGCGCCAGCTCGTTCCGCCGTCGATCGCCGTCGTGCCGCTCGCCGGCTCACCGACGACCCAGCTGCTCGCCGTTCGCCAGGCCCGGGCCGAGAGCCCCGTTCTCACCGCGTTCATCGACTGCCTGCACGACGCCGCCCGGTCGCTGCCCGTCTCGGCGTAGTCCCCGGCATCGGCTTCTCACCCCGGACCCGCCGAAAACTCACCCCGGTGGTCGCGTCACGAAAACCGATATACGGCGTCTTAACCAGTGAAGGGCTTCTTACCTTCGCCGGCCTCCCCGCCGGCAGCCGGCCTCCCCGCCGGCATCCGATCCAGGTCCCCACGACCGGATCCCGAGGGAGGGCGCCCCAACGCCCTCCCTCTTCTCTGTGCCGCCGGCGCTCGCACACGTCTCGATGAGCGGATGCCGCCACTCAGGCGCCGTCCAGAATCAGTCCGTATCGTCGCCGACTCGCTGTCCATCCTGGGGAGGGTCGACGAGCGAAAGGGGATCCCCATGTGGGAGACCGTTGTTCCTGCCCTCTACGCGATCGTGCTGGCTTTCTGGATGTTCATCGCCGGAACGCTCATCGCGTCACGACGCCGCGGCAGGCTCGACCGCAACAGGCGAACCATCGCGATGCTGGTTCCGATGTGGGTGATGATCGGCGCTCTCTGGTTGTGGAAGCACCCGGCGATCGAGCCCCTCTGGCTGCAATACCTGCTCCTGATCGCGCTGCCCGCGGTCGTGGGGGCCGGCGTCGAGTGGATCGTCGGCCATGTGCGGGCCAGCCGCTCGACCGCTCGTCACGAGGATCGCTCGATCTCGGAGGGAGCGCGATGACCGAACAGCTCGCCACGACCATCAGCATCGCCGTCGCGATCGCACTGGCACTCGTTTCACTGGCGTACGGCCTCACCCTCGGCCACCTCCGCCGCCGCAAGCGGGAAGCGCGCGGCCCGGCGCGACCCCGCAGCCTCGGGGCGATGATCTTCTTCTCCGCCGCGATGCCCGGAGGCATCGTGTTCCTCTGGAATCACCCCCTCTTCGATCCGGTGCTGCAGATCGCGCTGCTCTGCATCCTCCCGGCGCTGATCGGCTACGGCATCCACGCGGTGGTCCGTCGACACCGGGAGCCCTGAGCCGTCGCCGCCCTGATCTCCCTGTTCCGCGAGAGGATGGTCTCGGCCCACCTTCGAGGAGACCCATGTCCGCAGCATCCGCTCCCCTGTCCCAGCCGCTGTACCGCGCGACGTTCGCGCAGGCGGTGAGCCGGTTCTTCCGTCAGTTCGCGACGTTCACCGGGCGGGCCTCGAAGAGCGAGTTCTGGTGGGTGGCGCTGTTCGTGTTCCTCGTGACGCTCGTGCCGAACGCCCTCCTGACCGTGGGCCTCACCTCCGGCATCACGCACTCGATCACCAGCCAGCTCACGGTCTCGGCCGGCACCGACCTCGACTCCGCGATGCCGGTCGGCACGACGGGCGCGGCGATCCTCGACGACCCGACGGCCGCACTGCTCATCCCGCTCGGGGCCGCGATCGGCGGCGTCATCGCCCTCGCGCTCGTGGTGCCGTGGCTCGCCCTGACCTGGCGCCGCCTGCACGACGCGGGCCTCGCCGGGGCGTGGTTCTTCCTGTCGTTCCTCCCGGCCGTCGGCGGTCTCTTCCTGCTCGTGCTCATGCTGCAGCCCGCCAAGCGAGAGGGCCGCCGGTTCGACCCGGCTACCTGACGCGGCCGCCCGGCCCCTCACGGCCGGCGTCGTCGCCGTGACCGCGCCTCCTCGTCGAGCATCCGCCGCCGCTCCCGCCACCCCAGGAACAGGGCGACCGAGGCGATCACGAGACTGACGAGCGCGGCAACCCCCACCCACACCCCCGCGGATCCGACCACGAGCGCGAGCGCGAAGAGCACCCCCGCGGCGAGGAACAGCACGCCCTGCACCAAGAACCAGCGCCAACGCGGCATCCGCCCGCCCCTCAGCCCTCGCCCCGCACGGAACCGGATGCCGCGGCCACCGCCCAATACCGGCGACTGCTCGGTCGGCGCGGCGTCGCGCGTTCGCGCGCCCGCTCGCGCAGCGCGAGCGAGAACCCCAGCGCCGAGATCGAGAACACCAGGATCAGCGTGAGGATCGCCTCGATGACGTGCCGATCGTCGCAGGCGAGCAGGAGCATGCCGCCGACGACCAGGAACACGAGCCCCTGCAGCAGATACGCCAACGTCGTCATCACGGGCGCCGTTCCGTGTGGGTGACCCGACGCTCACGACGGCGCTCGCGCAGCGCCCGGGTGAGCATGATCCCCGATGACAGGAACGCCGCGGGCACGACGAGTGCCACCCACCAACTGGCGCCGACCGCCGCGATGACGAGCGAGAACACCATCGCGCCGAGGAACAGGATCCCCGCCTGCCCGAGATTCCACTTCCACTGATCCATGACCGTTCCCCCTCGCATCGCGCCGGCGTCGCCTCACACGCACGCCCCCTCATCCACATGACGAGATCGGCCTCGCGATCGGTCGCACTCCGTCCCATCCGGCTCGATTTCGAGCACCCGCGTAAGAAATCGCCCCCTCGCTCGTCTCCTAAGGGGGCATCGCGCCCGCATCGTTCGAACTGGGGAAAGGAACGACGACATGAGCGAGGGAATCCCTCTCTGGTCACCGGGTTTGCTGACCGCGCCCGACTCCGCCGCGCACGCGCGCTTCCACGTGCACGCCGACGCGGATGCCGTGGCCGCCGCCGTCGAACAGATCGTGATCGGCGGCGAGCACACCGATCTGCAGGTCGACGATTCGCGACAGCATCTGCGATTCCGCACGAAGCGCACGATCTGGAACTGGGAGATGGAGGTCGGCGTGACCTCGACCCCGATGCGCCGCGGGTGCGAGGTGCAGATCTCGCTCGACGTCGCGCCCGACCGCCCGTTCAGCCCGCACGACGCCGAGAAGAACGCCGCCGCGCTCGAGCAGATCCGCTGGCAGCTCGAATCCGCCGTCGGTTGATTTCCGGAATCTGCGACAGATTCCTGCACTCCATCCGTCAATAGATGTGGAAGCGGAGTCTCGGTCTTCGCTTCCGCCCTCGATCCGGGAATATCGAGGCCACAGGTGGGCGGCATGGGGGTGTCGTCCACCGCAGGTGGCCGGCATCTCTCGCATGCGGATGCCGGCCACCCCGGTGGGGATTACTCCCCATGTCCACCGCCATAGCGGCCGCACAGGTTTCGCTATGCTCAGGCGCATGACCCTGGCTACCGTCCAACACCAACTGTCCACGCCCGAAGGTTTCGCGAAGGCGGTCGACGGCAAACGCACCGTCTCGAGCCTCGGCTGGACGAGCCTCGGGCTCGGCGCCGCGGCGTTCGCGTTCAACCTCTTCTCGACCGGTCAGGCCGTGGACTGGGCGTGGGAGTACATCCCGCAGCTGCTCTTCCGCCCCGACCTCTTCGAGTACTCGAGCGGACGCAGCGAGGTGTGGTCGTACGTCTACTCCTTCGCCCCGCTCATCCTCGTGCCGCTCGGCATCATCCTGCTGATCGTGCACTTCGCGACGCGCAAGAACGCGGGCGCGAACCTCTTCACCGACTTCCAGTCGCGCGGCTGGGTCGGCAAGCAGCGCTACACCGGGCTGCAGGTCAAGAACGGCAACCAGACGGTCGACACCGTGCTGATCTCGCACCCGAGCATCCCCGACGGGAGCTTCGACGCGATCGCCCTGCAGTTCCAGACCTACGTCACGAGCCTCGATAAGAAGGCGCTCAAGGCGTTCACCACCAGCGCGACGAAGGCGGGCGTGCTCACCGGCATCCCCGCCGCGGTGATCGCACCGGGCATCCCCGCCGAGGTCGTCATCGCCCCGACGCAGGGCAAGAGCGAGTTCGCCGTCGTCGTTCCGCCCGCTCCGGGCACGACCGGCAAGTTCAAGGTGCTGCCGATCAAGAGCTGATTTCCTGCACTCAGTCGCCGATTCGACGAGCGAGCGTCAGATTCCTGACGCTCGCTCGTCAATCTTTTGAGGGGTAGTCGGTTCCCTCATCTACGCGGCGGCTCCAGGGGAGTGTCGCGTGAAGGGGGCGGAGTGTGGTGCGCCGCTCCCTTCACCCTCCACAGTGAGTCGATTGGTGAGAGATGAGCGTCATCCTGGACGAAGTCCGCGTACGGCCCCGCAAGGCATCGAAGAGGGCGCGGATGCCGAAGGACTTGGCTCTCACCGACCCCCTCCCGGGAACGCTGGGGGTACCCCGCGCAGAGGCGTACCTGGGTGGCGAGCCGCGGCGTGAGCGTCGCTATCTCGGCGACGAGGCGTTCCTCGAGATCGGAACGGCCATCGCGTCAGGCGTGCTCGAAGACGGCGAGCTGCTGCGCGACCGCGAACTGGCCGAGCAGATGGGCATCTCCCGAACGCCGGTGCGCGAAGCGATCTTGCGCCTGCAGCAGATCGGCATGATCGATGTGCTCCCGTCTCGAGCTACGCGCGTGACACCGCTGACCCGCCAGATCGCCGAGGACTGCCGGCGCTGGGCGGGCTACTGCGGGGGCATCGCCGCCCGCCAGGCGGTCGCGTCGCTGTCGACGACGGATGCCGAGACCGCCGTCTCCCGCATCGATGGGCTGCTCGAGGCCATCGGCTCGCCCGCCGAGGCGGCGACGGCCGCGCTCGACCTCCTGCTCTTCCTGTCGGCTCGCGCCGGCAGCCCGATCCTCCACGCCGAGCTCACCGAGCGCCAGTTCTCGCTGTTGCGGGCACTGCGCCGGCTCTCGTACTCGTCGCGCGAGGTCGACTCCGCGCGCAGGGCCAGCCGCGAACTCGCCACCGCGATCGCACGCCGCGACGGCGACGGCGCCGAGACGGCGATGCGGCGCATCTTCGGCATCCGCTAGAAGCTCTGCGAAGGGCCCGGGTGCACGCGTTCCGCGTTGCCCCGGGCCCTTCGTCGTATGCCGGTGCGTGGGGGTGCTTCGACAGGCTCAGCAACCCAGTGAAGAAACTGGGTCCCTGAGCTTGTCGAAGGGCCCCACCACGAGATTCACGTGAAGAAACTGGGTCCCCGAGCCTGTCGAAGGGCCCCACCACGAGATTCAGCCGCTTTCGGGCGTCTCGACCTCGGCATCCGTCGGCTGCGACTCGCGGCGCGCGTACCCGACCCATGCGTCGCGCTTGGCCGCTTCCTCTGCGGCGCGACGACGGCGCTGCAGCACGACGAACACGACCGCGAGCGCGATCAGCACCACGACCAAGCCGATTCCCACCGCGAGCAGGATGCCGGGCAGCGGACTGGCCTCGGTCTGCACGTCGTCGACGCCGTCGATCGGGTCCGCCGAGGCGGTCCGCACGAGCGGACTCGTCCCATCGCCGACGTAGAGGCTGAGCAGCGCGGTCGCCCGCAGCTCGGCCTCGGGGATGTCGCCGATCCGCGCGGGGATCTCGATCGTCTTCGTCTCGGCCGCTCCGAGGGTGAGCGACCAGGTCGCCTCGTTTCCGTCGACCTCGGCCCCGTCGAGCGAGCCGAGTGCGACGTAGGTGGGCGGTGTGAGCACCACGCGGGCCTGAACGGCCTCGCCCCTGTTCACGATCTCGGCGGTGTAGGTGATCCGCTCCCCCGCGGCGAGAGCCTCGGCGTCGCTCGTGAGCGTGACCGCGATGTTCGGCGCCGACTGCTCGGCGGCGGCCGCCGGAGCCCCACTGAAGCCGAGCAGGCCCAGCACCGGCAGTGCGATCGCGAGCACGGCTGCAAAACGGGTGACAGTTAAGAGATGTATGCGTGACATGTCGTGGATGCGGTGAACGGGCGAGGCCTGATGGCCCCGCCCGTTCACCTCTGCCTTACTTCTCGATTACTCCGTGATGTTCTGACGACGGCGCACCAGGAGCAGTGCGAGTCCGGCGAGGATCGCCAGCGTCGCGACTCCGAGGCCCCCACCCACGATCCACGGGTTCAGACCCGTGGTCGCCAGCGGCGGGGCCGGCGGCGTGACCGTCGTGGTGACCGAGCACGCGTCGCCGCACGCTCCGCCGTCACCGGGGAGCACCGCGTTCACGAGCTCACGGTCGCCCGTGAGGGGATCGTTGACCGTGACGCTGTAGGTGACCGAGACGACCTGGCCGACCTCGAGCGCACCCGCCCAGCTCAGCACCGGAGCGGTGTAGGTCGCCCCGTTCGTCGCGTCGCCGTTGTAGGTCGCGTCGTCGAGCACCTCCGACAGGTCGTCGGTGAACGATGCCGGCGTCTCATCGGTGTACGCGACCGCACCGGTGTTGCCGATGGCGATCGTGTAGGTCACCTTCTGACCCGCGGCCGTGGTCTCCGTGTCGACCGACTTGGAGACGTCGTACGCGGAGATCGGCGTGTTCGTGACGCACGAGCCCTCCTCGAGGCACTCGCCGCCATCACCCGGGGTGACGGCATTGGCGAGGTCGAGGTCACCGGTCGCGGGGGCGTTCACGGTCACCGAGTAGGTCAGCGTGACGCTGTCCTCGACGGGGATCGCGAGCGACCACGACAGGATCGGGGCGGCGTAGGTCGCACCGTTCGAGGCGTCGCCGTTGTAGGTCGCATCGTCGAGCACAGCCGTGAGGTCATCGGAGACGTTGGCCGGGGCATCCGCCGTGAAGGCAGCGGCACCGGTGTTGGTCACGACGATCGTGTAGGTGAGCGTCTGACCGCGGGTGACCGTGGTCGCCGATGCGGACTTGTCGACCGTGAAGGAGCGCAGTGCGTCGGTGGTCGAGCACTCGGCCTCCGGGTCGCACCCGCCGCCGGGACCGGTGGGGACGACCGCGTTCGTGAGAACACCGTCGCCGGTTCCGGCGGCGAGCACCGTCACCGAGTACGTGATCTCGAGGGAAGCGCCACTGGGGAGGGCTCCCGACCACGACAGGGTGTTTCCTGTGACGGTGGCACCTTCGGACGCGTCGTCGTTGTACGTCGCGTCGTCGAGCACCGCCGACAGGTCGTCGGTGAAGGAGGCGGGCTCCTCGTCGGTGTAGTCCACCGCACCGGTGTTCGTGATGGTCACGGTGTAGGTGACCACGTCGCCCACGGTCACCGAGCCGCCGGCCGACGACGTCTTCGAGGCCGTGTAGGCCTGGAGGGCGTCTTCGGTCGAGCACTCGCCGATGCAGGTTCCGCCGTCACCGGGAACGACCGCGTTGGTCAGGATGCCGTCGCCGTCGCCGGCCGCGTTCACGGTCACCGAGTAGGTGATGGTGATCGTGGCGCCGGCGGCGATCGGACCCTCCCAGCTCAGCGTCGTGCCATCGACGGTCGCGCCCTCGGTCGCGTCGTCGTTGTACGTCGCGTCGTCGAGCACGGCCGACAGGTCGTCGGTGAAGGATGCCGGGGCGTCCTCCGTGAAGTCGACGGCGCTGTTGTTCGTGACGGTGATCGTGTAGGTCAGCACGTCGCCCTCGTTGACCTCGCCCGTGCCGGACGATGCCTTCGAGACCTGGAACTGGCCGATCGGGGTGTCGGTGGCGCACTCGCCCTCGGGGTCGCAGTCGCCGCCCGGAGCGGTCGGGACCACGATGTTGCCGAGGTTGAGATCGCCCGCACCCGAGCCTGCCGGGTTGACCGTGACCGAGTACGTGATCTCGATCGAGGCGCCCACGGCGAGCGGACCCGACCACGAGAGCGTCGTACCGGTGACGGTCGCGCCGTTCGAGGCGTCGTCGTTGTACGTCGCGTCGTCGAGCACGTTCGCGAGGTTGTCGTCGAACGAGGCGGGCTCGTCGGCGGTGTAGTCGATCGCACCGGTGTTGGTGACGGTCACCGTGTAGGTGATGACGTCGCCGGGCAGCGCGCTGGTCGCCGAGGCATCCTTCGACACGGTGAACGAACCCGACGGGATGTTCACGAGGCAGGCGGGGTCGGTCGAGCCGGGCTCGCAGTTTCCGCCGTTCGCGGTGACCACCGCGTTGTCGATCTGGCTGTCACCGGTGACCGGGTCGTTCACGGTCACGGAGTACGTGAGCGTGACCGTCTCGCCGACAGCGAGCGGGCCGGACCAGCTGAGCACGGGAGCGGCGTAGGTCGCTCCGCCGGTGACGTCACCGTTGTACGTCGCGTCGTCGAGGACCTCGGAGAGGTCGTCGGTCAGCGCCGCCGGGGACTCGGCCGTGTAGGCCGCCTCACCGGTGTTGGTGATCGTCAGCGTGTAGGTGATCGTGTCGCCGGGGATCACGTCCACGGCATCCGCCGTCTTGGTGACCGTGTACGACTGCACCGGAGTGACGGTCTCGCAGACCTCTGCGGGGTCGCATGATCCGCCGTCGCCGGTCGGGACGACCGCGTTGGTGAGCACGTTGTCGCCGGTGTTGGGGCTGTTGACCGTCACCGAGTAGACGATGTCGATCGACTCACCCGCCGCCAGCGCACCCGACCAGGCGAGCGTGTTGCCGGTCACCGTGGCGCCGTTCGTCGCGTCGTCGTTGTACGACGCGTCGTCGAGCACGGCCGACAGGTCGTCGGTGAACGATGCCGGAGCAGCCGTCGTGTAGTCCACGCCGCCCGTGTTGGTCACCGTCACCGTGTAGGTGATGGTGCCGCCGAGCTGCACCGAGGTCGCCGATGCCGTCTTCGAGACGGTGTAGGACTGCACGTCGGTCGTGGTCTCGCACTCACCGATGCAGTCTCCGCCGGGGCTCGTCGGAACGACCGCGTTGGAGAGCACGTTGTCACCGGTGTTCGGGTCGCTGACGGTCACCGAGTAGGTGATGGTGATCGACTCGCCGGCGGCCAGCGCACCCGACCAGCTCAGCGTCGGGTCGGTGAACGTCGCGCCGTTGTCGGCGTCGAGGTTGTAGACCGCGTCGTCGAGCACGGCCGACAGGTCGTCGGAGAAGGATGCCGGAGCACCGTCGGTGTAGTCCACCGAACCGGTGTTCTCGACCGTCACCGTGTAGGTGATGGTGTCACCGGGGACGACGGTCGACGCGGAGGCTTCCTTCGTCACCGTGTACGCCTGCACCGGGGTGACCGTGCCGCACTCGTCGGGCACGCACTCGCCGCCGGGGCCGTCGGGGACGACCGCGTTGGTGAGCACACCGTCACCCGAGACCGGGTTGTTGACGGTCACCGAGTAGGTGATGGTGATCGATGCGCCGGCGGCCAGCGGGCCTTCCCAGGCGAGCGTGCTGCCCGTGACGGTCGCACCCTCGGTGGCGTCGTCGTTGTAAGCGGCGTCGTCGAGCACGGCCGACAGGTCGTCGGAGAAGGATGCCGGGGCATCCTCCGTGTAGGCGACGTCGCTGTTGTTGGTCACGACCACCGTGTAGGTGATGGTGTCGCCGGGGACGGCGCTCGTCGCGGATGCCGACTTCGACACCGTGTACGACTGCACCGGGGTGACGGTCGCGCACTCGTCGGGGGCGCACTCGCCGCCGGGGCCGGTGGGCAGCACCACGTTGGCGAGCTCTCCGTCACCCGAGCGCGGGTCGTTGACCTCGACCGAGTAGGTGATCGTGACGGTCTGGCCGACACCGATCGCACCCGACCAGTTGAGGTTCGGCGACGCGAACGTCGGAACCGGCAGCGTGATGCCGGGCTGTCCGACGACCACCGCGGTGGGCGTGCCGGTCAACGTGGCGTCGTCGAGCACGGCCGACAGGTCGTCGCTGATCGTCGCCGGGATGGCCGACGTGTAGGCGGCGGTGCCGTCGTTGACGATCGTGAGCGTGTAGGTGACGACGTCACCCGGGTTCACGGTCTCGGGCGTGCTCGCCGCGACCTCCTTCGACACGGTGTAGTGGCGAACCGGGTTCTCGGTCTCCTCGCAGCCGATCGGCGGGCAGGTGCCGTCGCCGTTGCTGAGTACGTTGCCGAGCACGTGGTCGCCCTGGTCGGCGTAGTCCGCGACCGTCACCGTGTAGGTCACGGTCAGGGTCTCGCCGACGGGCACCTCACCGGTGATGGCGAGGTCGGTGCCGGTGAGCGTCGCGGTGAGGCCGGCGTCGGCCGTGGGGCCGGCGGTCAGCGTCGCGTCGTCGAGCACGTTCGCGAGCGAGTCGAGGGCGTCGACCGTGGCCGGCGCTGCTCCCTCGTTCGTGAACGACAGGGTGTACGTGACCTCCTGGCCGGCGATCACGGCGGTGCCGGATGCCGGGTTCACGGTCTTGTCCATCGACAGTGCGGCTGCGGGCACCTGTGCGAAGTCGCACGCGGCATCCGGGTCGAGGGCATCCTCTTCCGGCATGCAGACGGTGTTGATGAGCACGTTGTCACCAGTTGAGGCGTCGTACGTGACCGTGTAGGTGATCGTCGCGGACGCTCCGGCGGCGAGCGGACCCGACCAGCTGAGCTCGGGAGCGGCGTACGTGACGGTTCCGGCGGATGCCGTGGCGTCACCGTTGTACGTCGCGTCGTCGAGCACCTCGGTCATGTCGTCGACGAAGGTCGCGGGCGACTCGGTTGTGAACTCGCCCGGGCCTTCGTTGGTGACGACGACCGTGTAGGTGACGGAGTCTCCGTCGGCCGGCAGCTCGTCGGTGCTCGCGGTCTTGTCGATCGTGAGACGCGGGAGCAGGTTCTCCGTCGAGGCGCAGACCTCACCGGTCACCGGGTCGGTGCCCTCGCCGGTGGCGGGGTCACAGGTCGGCACGTCGGTGGGCGGGTTGCCCGGAGTCGGCGGGGTGGTCGGCTGCCAGGCGACGTTGCGCACGACACCGTCGCCACCGGCCTGCAGCGTCACCGAGTAGGTGAGCGTGACCGAGTCGCCGGCCGGCAGGGCCCCGGACCACGAGATGAAGCCCGGGTCGATGTACGTCGGGTTCGAGCCGACGGATGCCGTGGCGTCGAGGTTGTACTCGGCGTCGTCGAGCACTCCGCGCAGGTCGTCGAACACGACGGCCGGGAACTGCGCGTTGTACGGAGCCGTGCCCGTGTTCGTCGCGGTGATCGTGTAGGTGACGACATCGCCGGGACGGCTGTCGACGGTCTGGGTCGTCTCCTTCTCGATCTCGAGGGCACGATCGGCGAAGGTCACGGGGTAGTCCTCGACCTCGCCGCCGATGACTGCGCCCGTCGGAAGTGGGCTCGTGACAGCTCCGGAGAACAGGCGGAAGCGGGCGAACGTTTCTGTCGTGACCGTGCCGACCGGGAAGGTCAGGATGTAGTCCGCCATGCCGCTGTTCGCGGGAACCGGGATGGTGACGAGTTCGGCGGCGTCGAACGTGCCATTGCCGTCGAGATCGATCCAGCCTGCAAGGGTCGCGGCCGCTCCGGTGTCGTTCGTGGCAGAGACGGTCACCGCGGTCTGGGTGCCGTTGGTGAGTACGATCGGGGCCGCGACACCGTCTTCGTCAGCACGGTCAGCGAGGTCGTCGCCGTCGGCTAGGGGGGTGGGCTGTCCGTCGAGTTCATCATCGACGGACGCTCCCAACATCAGCGTCGAGACTCCCGTGTCCGCGTCGTAGCCGACGAGCCCATGACGGGGACCGTTCTGGGCGAGCGTGGTGCCGTAGCTCCCGGGCGCGTCACCGAAGTCCGAGGCCACGAACTCGACAGTGCTCTCGCCGGGCTCGTTCAGGCCGTTCGGCGTGACGTTATCGGGCCCGTTGGTGAAGGAGCCGGTGGCACCCGAGGTGACATCGACGGTGATCGTGCAAGAAGCCTGGTTCGTGGCGAGGGATCCGTTGGACACCGTGAAGGTGGTGCTCCCCGGCGCCGCGGCACGCGTGGCCACGCAGGTACCGCCGAGGTTGGGAGCGGGCGCCACCGTGAGTCCGGCGGGGAGTTCATCGGTGAAGCCCCAGCCGACCTTCGACGCAAGCTCGCTGGTGTTGGTCACCGTGAAGGTGAGGGTCGAGACGCCGTCGACGAACTGCGTGGTCGGCGAGAACGACTTGTCGAGCTGCGGGGTGACGTCGAGGATGCGGATGTCGTCGAAGGCCGCGTCGTTGCCGCCGCCGCTGCCGTTGGCATTGGTCATGCGGATGCCGACCGAGGAGCCGCTGAAGAGGATCGAGCCATTCGACGTGTACGTGCCGACGCTGACCGGGGCGGCGGGGACCGAGCCGACGGCCGGTGCGGTGACGACCGTGCCGGACGAGCAGGCGTTGATCTGTCCGCCGACCGGTGTCACGGTGCCGCCCGAGGACACGAGCGAGAAGTTGTACAGCGGCGCCGATGCGATGGGCGGGCAGTTCTTGGCGGCGGCATTGACGCTGAACGTCAGGAACCGGCCGTTGGCGTTTGCCAGCGCGACCGGGTTCACTGTTGCGAACTCGATCAGGCCGGCCCCCGGGTTGCCCTCGGTGTACGCGGCGACGGCGCGGTTATTGGTGGGGCCGGCCGTGCCGTTGAACGATCCGAGAGCCCAGACGATCTGCCGCAGGTGCTCGGAACTGTTCAGGCTGGCGCAGTTCCCCTGACTGGACGCCGGCATGCTGTGACTCACGATGATGCCGTTGCAATTGGAGAGCCAAGGCGTCGCAGCCGTGTAGGTCTGGCCACCGACGCCCGTGTAGTTCGTGAGGAGTACCGGGGTATTGACCCGGTTGTTCTCGAAGTTCTCGGTGAACAGCGTCGTCGGGGCGGAGGGAACACCGGGGTTGCCCGGCGCCAGCTTGGCGATGAGGCCGGCCGCCGCAGGCCCGCCGAGCGTCTGCCCGACGGCGGCGTTGTTGCTGACCGGGGCCGCGAGCGCGGCGGTCGGCACGAACGTCGCCATGAGGCTGACGACCAACGAGGTCACGGCGACGACGGCGAGCGCCGGTCGCTTCTTGCTGAGTCCGGTGTTCTGAGAATCCGACGTCCGTCGGCCCCTCGTGAGCTTCCCCTGCGCACGCATGCTTGTGTTTCCTCCCCGACTGCCGGGCACGACTAAGCCACGACAGTTCAGCGCCAGTATTCCGATGAACACGCACTCAGGAGAAGCTCAGGAAACCAATATCACCCTCTCAGGGTGCAAAATTCACCCCGGTACTCACCCCGGGGTGGGTGCACGGCGCCACTGCGGCTTCGCCGGATATGACCTCAGCGGCGGAGATGGCCGGTTGCTTCCAGCGCAGCTTCCCTGCTCGAGACGCCGAGCTTGCGGTAGAGCACGCGCAGGTGCGTCTTGGCCGTATTGCGTGAAACGTACATCGCGTCGGCGATCTCCTGCACCGAGGCGTGCGCGGCGAGGAGGCCGAGCACCTGCTCTTCACGCGGGGTGAGTGACACCATCGGCGGCGGCACGAAGCGTGCCGTCCCGTCTCCGGGGAGCGGAGCGTCGGCGGTGATCACCTGCCGAACGCCGGGGATGGCCTCGTACGCGGCATCCCAGGCCTGCGTGGCATCGAGGACTGATCGTGTCCCCGCGATCACGTCTTCGGCGCTCGGTGTGGGCCGCGCCAGGTGCGTGAGGTTCGCGCGCATCACCCGCCAGCGCGCGGTCTCGATGCCCTCCGGGTGCCGATGGGTCTGAGCGCGGTCCATGAGTTCGGTCGCCTCGCGGGCGCGCCCCTGGATCATGAGCGCGCGAGCGGCGCTGACGGCGAGGTACGGATCGTTCTCTGCCCGCTCGATGGGCTCGAGCACACGAGACGCCCGCTCGGGTTCTCCGAGCGACTGCAGGAGATCGGACGCATCGGCGCGGAGCCGCGCCCCCGCCAGTGAGGTCGGCGCCGTCAGCGAGGGGAAGGAGTTGAGGCTGCGCTCGATCTCGCGGAGCGCCGCAGCGCGGTCGCCCCAGAACAGGGCCGACCGCGCACGGGCATGCGTGCCGATCCACCAGAGATCGCCGGACTCGATTCCTACGTCGACTTGGTCGAGAGCGGTCTCTGCCGCGGTGCGGTCGAGGCATCCGAGGGCGACGAGGGCTTCGGCGAGACGACCGCCGAACTGGAACCGGTAGGTCATCGCACGTGGGTCGTCCGTGCGGGGTACTCCGCTGCGTGCCGTCCATTCCGCCGCGCGCCCGTTGTCTCCTGCGAGGGCGTATGCGACCGCGGCAAAGCCGGCGAGGTACGGCGCCATCGGGTGCGGGAGCCCGGCGCGGCACTGTCGCCAGCCCGCAGAGAACGCATTAGTGGCTCGACCGAGGTCTCCGGTCACCAAGCGCGCCAGTCCGATCTGCACCTGCGCGATGCCGATCAGATCTTCGAAGCCGGCGCGATCCTCGGCGTCGCGGATGATCCGTTGCGCATCATCGGCGGCATCGTTCGCGCGGGCGAACCTGCCTGCGACGAGGTGCTGGCGCACGTCCATGGCGTGCACGAGCAGCACGTCGCGCGGGGCCGGGTTCGCCTGCGCGAGCACCCACTGGGTGAACGTGCGGGTGACGCGCTCCTCCACCCGCTCGGCGCCGCGCCAGATCGCGGCCGAGAACTCGGCGGCGAGCCATTGCCTCGGGTGCTCCGTCAACCAGCCCCGTGGAACGAGCGGCCAGGCTTCGATCAACGCATCGGGCGCATCGATCGACAGCGCGAAGAAGTAGTCGTCGATGATGGTGCCGAAGTCGTCCCAACGCTCGGCGTCGACGGCACCGTGGATCTCGGCGACGATGCGCTCTCGCTCCTCCCGCGGCCAGGTGTCGGACACGTCGCCGGAGGCGGGTTCGCGGGGATCGTCGGTCATGCGGCTCGGGATTCTGCTGCTGCGGCGGAGTGGAGCGTCGGGTGCGTTGAGGTTAGCGGACTCGTGTAACGGATCAGCATCGCCGCGATCGCGAGCAGGAACGTCGCGAGCATGCCGCCCCACTGCAGGGGCGAGTGATCGGCGAAGGCGGCGGTGTCGTTGAAGAACGCCCAGGTCATCCAGACGGTGTGCGTGGCGGTGGCCACGGTGACGACGGCTCCGAGGGCGCCGAGGGCCTGTGCGCGGTGGCCGAGGAGCGCGAGGTTGCCGAAGAGCGCGGCCGCGAAGCATCCGATGCTGAGGGCGCCGACGGTCGCCGCGGCGAGGCCTGCGGCACCTGCTCCGCGGATGTCGGTGACGAGAAGAATGGCGATGATCGTCGCGAGGCCGAGCGACACGATCGACACGGTCGAGACGACGCGGCGGGCCTGCTCGTGGCGGAGGCGCGTGGCTTGTGTGCGTGCCGCGTTCGCAGTGGTGACGTGCATGGGGTTCCTCGGTGGGGAATGTCGGTCGAACAGGTCGGTGGTAGGTACACCGGGGGCCGCGCACCTTGCGGTACGCGGCCCCCGGCTGTCAGCGGCTTACGCCTGGCCGCGGCGGCGGCGTGCCACCAGGGCGATCGCTCCGGACGCCAGCAGGAGTCCGGCGATCACGATCAGCGGCGTGGAGTCCGCACCCGTGATGGCGAGCGACGTGGTCGACCCGCCCTGAGGGGTGGTCGGCTTCGTCGGCGGCGTGGTGGGCGGCACGACGGTGACCGCGTTCTCGAGACCGATCTCGACAAGTCCCGCACCCTGCGTGAAGGTGGCGGTGCCGTCACCGTTGTCGGTGACGCCGGGACCCGTGAACTTCGGGGTGGCGAAGGTGACGCCCGGAGCCGTCGCCTTGACCTCGCTCAGCGTGACGACCGTTCCCTCGGGAACGTCGACGATCTCGTAGATCGTGCCGTTGCGCACCTCGAAGGTGTCTTCGCGGGGCTCGGTCTCGCCCGGAACCATCGCGCTGTACTCGACCGTGTAGGACATGTCGACGACCTTGGCCGCACCGTCACCGGTGACGGTCTTGGTCACGGCGAACGAGTACAGGGTGAAGTTCACCGGGTTCTCGAGACCGATCGCGACCGTGCCCTCACCGATGGTGAACGATGCCGTGCCGTCACCGTTGTCGGTGACACCGGTGCCCGTGTAGACGGGGGTGCCGTAGGTGACGTTCGCGGCGGTCGGTGCGACCTCCGAGAGCGTGACGACGGTGCCGACCGGCAGCCCGGCCAGACCATCAGTCTCACCGTCGGCGATCACGAGCGAACCGGTGACGGTCTCGCCCGCGGCGACGTAGGAGTAGTTCACCGTGTACTCCGCGTCGGTGACGACGCCGACGCCAGAGCCCGTGACGACCTTGGTCACGTCGAAACCGCCCAGCAGCTGCTCGACCGGGTTCTCGAGACCGATCTCGATCACACCGTCGATCATCGTGACCGTGGCGGTGCCGTCACCGTTGTCGGTGACACCGGTTCCGGAGAAGACCGGGGTGCCGTAGACGACGCCCTCGCCTGTGGCCTGGACCTCGGAGAGCGTGATGACCGCACCCTCGGGCACGTCGTTCAGCTCCGCGGTCTGACCGTCGGTGACGGTGAGCGTGCCGTTCGTCGTGCCGTAGGAGTAGTTCACCGTGTACGAGGTGCCCGCGACCTGCGGGGCGCCCGAACCGGTGACCGTCTTGGTGAGCGCGATGTCGCCGAGGCTGTCGCCCTCACCGCCACCACCGGCGTCCACGTACGGAACCGGCGTCGCGTTGTAGGTCGTACCGTTGACCACGGCACGGTTGTTGAAGACATCACCGTCGGCGACATCGACGGGCAGATCCATCACCACGATGACCTCGTAGACGCGCGTACCGTCGGTGTTCGCGCCGTTGAGCTGCACATCGAACGCGGTGTCGGCCGGACGATCGGTCAACGTGTACGAAGTGCCCGCCGTGGCACCCTGGCCCAGGTACTGCCACACGCTCTCATCGTCCTTCTGCGCCCAGTCCGCCTTGGCGATCGAACGGACGGTGAGGCCGGCCGGGTCGAACACCAGCGGCGCGTCGTAGTCATCGGTGATGATCGGGTTCGGGCCCGAGCCGAGATCTTCGCTCGGCACACGGATCACCCACGTCATCGACGTGCCGTCGTTGTTCATGTAGCCGAACTTGGTCGGCGACGTCGGAACATCATCCGGCCCCGCCGTACCCACACCACCCTCGACATCCGTCACGATCGTCACGTTGTTGCCCGTCGTGAACTCGATCTGCTCCTCAGTGAACTCCTCGACGAACTTCGCGTTGAAGTTCAAAGTGCCGTGCACATTGTTGTGCGTGGCGACGAAATCCGTGAGCGTGCAGACGAACTGCGACTCGGTGACCGCGCAGGTGCCGACGATGTTGCCATCCGCATCCGGCAGGTCGATCGTGGCTCCGAACCCGACAAGCGCATCCGGGAAGTTCAGGGTGAAGGTGTCGCCCGGCTGCGCCGAATCAGGCACCGCCCACGTCGCATTCACCTGATACTGCGCGTCCTTGACGTAGGGCGGAGCGTTGACGATGTCCACGCTGGTCACGCCGTCGATCTCTGCGGCGTGCGCCGGTGCGGCGCCGAGGATACCCGAGAGCATCGCCAGAATCATGCCCACGAGCACGACGAGCGCGCCCGTTGCGCGCGAGCGTCTCCGCATCACTGTGGAGCTGCCATTCATGTTCAGTACCTTCCCCTTGCTTCGCCGTCTCGTCGGCCGTTGCCCATTTATGAGACGGCTTCGCACCGCATCTGTTACGCGGTGTCGTCGATCAATTTCCGGATCGGCTCCCCTCGATGCGCGAGCATCCCCAGTCGAAATCCGATCCCACCTTCAAGACGAGTCAGCCACCTGAATCGGTCGGCCCCCTCGGAAGTAGTCCACATGCACGGCACTCATCGCAGGAGTTCGATCGACGGCGGGCTAGCCTTTCCACCGAACCTGGGGAGGGCCGACTATTCGGAAAGGGTTCACTGATGGATCACACCATCGACCGCACACACATCAATAGATTCGCCCGAGGGAGGCTCGCCTTCATCATCGCGCTCGTGGGCGTGATCGTCGTCGCCGGCTTCTTCGCCGCCGTCAACGTCCGTTCGGTCGTGACCAAGGTGACGGCTACGTACACCACGGTCACCGGCGAAGTGATCGATGAAGGCACCGAGAAACAACTCGAGGGATCGCGCCGCACCCGGCACTGGGTCGAGTATCGAACCGTCGACATCCGGTACACACTCGACGGACAGGACAGCACCGGCGAGGTACGCAGCGATGACCTGGAGGTCGGGGCCGAGACGACCATCTGGGTACGCGCCTCGACGGGAGACGTACGTCTGACTCCGCCCGAATCCGCGGGCTTCTGGGATTGGGCCTGGGCGGTGGTCACGATCGCGATCACGGCGCTGATCGCGTGGCTGCTCGTGATCTCGATGCGAGACCTGGTGCGGCTTCGTCGGTTCCACCCGGGAGATCGTGACCCGGACTTCGTGTTCGTCATTCAGCACGTCGACGGGGCACCACCGATTGGAGGTACCAAAGGCACGGTGCATCTGGACGGCGTCGCCGAGCACGTACGTGACGGAAAGAGCGTCAAGGTCGCCTCACGGCTGTCGACTCGTGGCGTTGCCTTCCCGACGATCGAGCGCTTGCCGTCGATCGTGCGGGGGTATCAGATCGTCCGGGGCGCCGCCCGGGGCACCGTCGTGCTTCACAGCCAGGAGCTGCAGGAGTGGTGGGCGGCTGAGCTCACTCTGCCGGAGGACCGACTCACGACCGCTTCCTCGGCGCCCCCCGCTCAGGGCTGAAGCAGTTTCGGCGTGCATCGGTTCGCCCGCTGCCACCCCTTCTGAGCAGAACGATGCCCGGGCCGCCGCCTGCGTGGTCCGGGCATCGTCCGTCGTGACGTCGTACTCAGCGCTCGGTTGAGACAACCGAGACTCGCACCTCGTGCCCGATCTCCTCGATGTAGGAGTCCAGCGCCGTAGCGGTGGGGCACTCGAACGTAACGAGCAATAGGTCGTCGGTTGCGACGATGGCGCGAGCGGAGGTGAAGCGGGCGATGTTCGAACCGCTCTCCCGGAAGCCGAGGAACTCGATCGACTGCAACGCGCCGAGCCCGGCCGGGTCGTAGACGTACCGAACCGTCTCCAACTCCGCGCCCGCCCCCATACCGCGCGCCTCCAGGATGCTCTGCGTCGCCGAACGATCGTCTCCTTCCGAGAACTCGCGGTCCATCTGCTCGAGCACGACCCGGCACCCCTGTCCATCGCTGTCGGTGTATGTGAAGTCCGCCCCTTCGCTCGGTGCGAGAGATGCACTGTGCACGCGGAAGATGAGGTCGGGAGCGAGGCCTTGCCCGTGGTCGAAGGTAAGCGTTTCGTCCGAGACCGACGCGTCGCTCGTCGCTGTCACTGAGGGCACAGGTCGCTCCGATGCGTCGACGCATGCGCTCAACGTCAGCGTGGCGAGGGCGAGGGATGCGAGAAGAGCGCCGAACCTGACGCCGTCGGGATGATCCATTCTTTCTCCAATCCGATCGACTGCGGGTGGCGGCCGCCTCGGAGGGAGGAGAGACGGCCGCCGTGACGCTCCGCCACCGGGGGCAACGACTCGAACGAGCGTCATCATCTAAGACGAGATGGGATACCGAATCCGTCGGTCGATGGGAGAATCTCCGCGACTTTCGCTTGCACCCGGGGAGAACCGACGGCCGACCCCGCAGCAGGAGGGCCGGCCGTCGTCGAGTGATGCGCACCCAGATAGATGCGGATCCCCCCGATTGCTCCGACGAGGATGGGAGGCCGTCGGAGCCACGCCAGAGGCGCTATATGCAAGACGATCTCGGTGCCGGAATCTGTCGGTCGCAGGGCGGATCTCGTGGCCAGTCGGTATCACACAGGATCGCCGGCGACTCGGGGTCGCGTCGCGGCAAGAGAGAGCGACCAGGCGACTTCGCACCTCAGTTGCCCGGTCTGTTGGAACAGTCGAACCTGATGGGTGCCCGCCAGCGCCTGGGCGAGCTCGTCACGGTCAGCGGGAACGAATCCCAGGCTTTGCCAGAACGGGCCCGACCGGCGACTGAACAGCCACGCTCTGCGTGCGCCCTCCTCGGCCGCATGCTCGAGCGCGAAGCTCGCCAGCGCTCTGCCTCGACCACGTGCCCGTTGGGTGGGGGCGACGGCGACGCTCCGGATCAACGCATCGCGACCGTCAGCGCTGATCTCGAATCCCGTGCTGCCAACGATCGCACCCGAAGTACCCCACACGACGGTGGTCAGCCCTGACACAGGCGCCTCCTCTCGGGGTACGCGAAGCCACGGGCCCGCCGGGGCCGGACGCGAGTCCGACCCCGGCGGGCTCGTGAGCGGATCAGGCGGTCTCTTCCTCGCGGCGACGACGGAGCGTCAGCACGAGACCGAGAGCCAGGGCGGCGAGAGCGGCGATCGAGACGCCGATGCCGGCCATCGTGCCACCGGTGATCGCGAGGCCACCGGCGGGAGGAGTGGTTCCTCCGCCCGCTGCCGGCGGCACCGGGATGTCACCGCACGCCTTGTCGGTGACGGTGGTGCCGTCGACCGTGAGCTCGGCTTCGTTCACGAACCCGCCGCCGTTCTCGGTGGTCGTGGTCGTGCACTCCGCCTCGACGACCGTGATGGTCGTGGCGATCGTGGTCTCGATGACCACACGGTAGGTGTGGGTCGCCCCACCTGCCAGCGTCACGTCCGACGCGATGGTCGTGTCTTCCACCCCGTCGTAGTCGGGGTTGGTGTCGACCTCACCGGGAGTGATGTTCTCGACCTCCACACCGCCGATCTCGACGTCGCCTCCGAAGTCGAGCGCGTCGACCAGGTCGTACACGCCCTCGGCGGTGCCGTTGTTGATCACGTCGAGCTCGTAGGTCACGACCGAGGTGTTGTCGTCGGTGAGCTCGGTGGCTCCGATGTAGCGCTTGTCGAGCACCATGTCGAAGTCCCGGTCGATGATCACGC
Organism: Microbacterium sp. NPDC087868; assembly: GCF_044900755.1. NCBI lineage: Bacteria > Bacillati > Actinomycetota > Actinomycetes > Micrococcales > Microbacteriaceae > Microbacterium > Microbacterium sp. NPDC087868. The sequence continues at coordinate 522,465 of NZ_JBJDNO010000002.1, read as the reverse complement.
CCGCATCGAGCGAGAGGTCTTCGGTGTCCTGCCCGAGGGTGAACACCTGCGTGGCGCCGGTGGTCGTGTCGGCATCCGAATCGAGGTTCACGTCGCCCGCGTGCTGCGTCGTGAACGTCGTGTTGGAGTTGAGCCCGTTCGGATCGAAGATCACCTGATACTCACCCGAGGCGAGGTTGCCGAACGAGTAGAACCCGTCGGCGTCGGTGACGGTCTCGAGCGAGACGGGGTTGCCGTCGACGTCGGTTCCGACCAGGCGCACGGGGAAGCCCGCGATGCCCGGCTCGCCCTCGGACTGGAGTCCGTCGGCGTTCACGTCTTCCCACACCAGGTCGCCGACCGTCGACGAGATGATCCGCACGGTGCGGATGGCGGGGCCCACGCCCTGGGTGACGCCGTCGGCGCGACCCGCGGTGACGTTGTTGTAGACGTCGCCGCCGGCGTTGCCGACCGGGGTCATGGCGATGTCGACCTGGAACGGCGTCGCCGGGGTGAAGGCGCCCGCGCGCTGGAAGCGCAGACCCGTCACCTCGTCGTTCGCCGTCGGGCAGTCGGCCGCCGTGCCCGAGCCGGACACCACGTTGCCGGAGATCGCGTCGCACCACACGGTGGCGCCGCCCGCAGCGTTGGATGCGTGCCCGGGGGCGACGTTCAACGAGGCGGATGCCGTGGCCGTGTAGAGGATACGGATGTTGTCACCGGCGACCGCGGTCGCGGAGTCGAGCACCAACTGACCCTCGAAGTCGCTGTTGTTCACACCGTTGGCGGGCAGCACGTCGATCACATCGACGTTGCTGACGTTCTCGGGCGAGTCGACGTTCGCGAAGAACACGCTCCACTGGATGGTGCGCGGAGTGGCGACGCCCTCGGGGTTGACCTCGATGACGGGCTTGTTGACCGTCTTCGCGACCTTGATACCCGTGGGCACGACCAGCTGGATCTGCACGTCGTCGTCGCGCAGGTTCGCCGGGCTGCCGTCGATCGGCGACGCGGCGAGAACCTGGTTGGTGTAGACGCCGTTGCGGGCAGTCGAGATGATCTCTGCCGTCACGATCAGCGGCTCGATCGGCGCACCGATCGGCAACTCACCGAGGTTGAACCGCACGTACTGCCGGTTCGCCGCACAGGCGATCTCCGCATCGGCCGGAGCGCCCATCTGCACGACCTCGGGAGTGATCGCATTCGCACCCTGAACCGTCGAGCCGTACACCTGGTATTCGGGCAGGCAATCCTCGATCTTGACGAGAGCCGGGTTTCCCTCGACCGCGACGGCAGTGGTGAGCGACGGGTTCAGGCGGTATCGGATGTTCGAACCGGAGGTGTACTGCGGAACCGTGTTGTCGACGAACTCACCCGTGGTCAGGTTCTCGACGAACTTCGACACTCGAACGATGCCTTCGCCCTGGATGAGCCGGTCACCGAAGTTGCCTGTGTGGGTGCTCGGGTTGTAGCTCGGAAGTGCGTTCTGACGAGCCGGGTCGGCGATGATCGCCTCCGTGTCCTTCACACCGAGCGCGAGCATCCGCGATGCCCAGTTGCCGATCGGCGCGCTGTCGTCGGAGTCGAGAACTACCTGGCCGATCGCGAACTGGAGCGTAACGTCTCCGAAGGTCGTTCCCACGGGCCACTCGGTGTTGAACGTCACCCGCACGCGGTTGACGCCGGGCCAGACGGTGCGACCTTGATCGTCAACGGAAGGTGCGACCAGCTCTGAGGGGTCGGTCACCCATGTACCCGTCGCACAGTTCGCCTCAGCGCCGGCACCGGCCGCGCCGATGCTGTACTCGACTCGGAGGTTACGGGCGGCAGACACCGCAGTGCCGACGCTGCTCGCAGGCATGGCCACGTTCGACTGCCGAGCGTCGGCGATGTACACCGGGCTACCGTTGCTCGGGTAGTTCGCCGGCTGGTGGCCCGTCCAGTTCGGGTGACCCGCGAGTGCGAGCCTGTCGGAGTCCCAGACGTCGCATGCGATGACCGATCGTGAAAAGTCGGTGCCGCTTCCCGCCGGGGCGCTCTCCGCGATCGAGAGCACACTCTGGACCGACTGCCCCGGCATGACGACGGTGTTGCCGTCCTTGCGCAGCCCCGATCCGGGGGGACCTTGGAACACGCCTCCGCCAGAGAACGCAACTGCGTCCGTGTTGTTGGGCTGACCCCAGATGCCGGTGAAGGCCTTGTCGAAGTTGCCGGTCGCCGACATGGTGATCGCGGCGTCACGCACGTTGTTCGCAGGGTTGTCGACGTTCGGTGTTCCGTCGATGCCCGTCATCTGAACGTTCGAGTACTCGTTGTGAGTGTTGAGCACGTAGTTGCCCGGCGTCGTCGCGCCGAACTCCAGAACGGCCGCTTGCGGCACCTGCACCCGCAGCTCGAACGAGACGACGTAACCGAGTCCGCCACCGAGCGCCGTGCCATTGCCCGTGGTTGAGGGGACCGTCACGGCCGTCGTATCAGCGTTGGTGATCGTGATCACACCGTTCTGCCCCGGCGCACCCGCCGGGCAACTGATGGAACCACTGTCGCGCACAGAGTTCGTCGTATTCGAGTAGGTACCGAGACTGGAACGGGTGTAGGGAATCGACGTACGGAAGCCGCTGCCCGACGTAGTGATCTGGCAGTTTCGGAAGATCGGCGCGTACGCCGCCGTCGCTGCCGCCTCAGAGCCCGCCGATGCGACCATCTGGCCCCAGACCGTCGCACCGTAGAAAGATGCCGGGTTCAGGTTGTCCTCGAACCGCATCGTCGACGACAGCGGCGTCACACCCTTCCCACCGGCGGGCACCGAGATCGTCACCGGGTAGGTGAGATCCCGGCACACGCGAGACGTGTCGTCGACGCACGCCGATGTCGCCTGTCCGAGCGGGCCCTGATTGGCGGCAGCAGCATCCAGCCGCTTCGACAGGTCGAACCGCGGCGCGGCCGACACCGTCTGCGACACGGGCTCGGTCGACACGGCGTCCGGAATCTGGTCACTGGTCACATCGAAGACGACGTCGTCCATCACAGTGCCGTTGGCCACCTCGGGCTTGACCCGCGTGACGAACGGATAGTTGAGCGAGGTGCCACCGGTCTGGTCGTCGAGCACGCAGACGACTTCCTGCGTGGGGTAGGACTGCCACGACGTTCCGGTGATCGGCGGGGTCAGCGCGGGCAGCGTCTGCGGCGTCGCCCCTGAACCCGGCAGGCAGAACGGCGGCAGGCTCACGAGTTCCTGGCCACGCGGAACCGTGAAGCGCACGGTCGGCGTGGTCTGGTCGTCGCCCTCGAAGCGGATGCCGAGGTTGTACGAGATGGTGTCGTTCGTGCGGATGATGTCGTTGTCGGCGCTCGAGTCGTTGCCGGCGGCGTCATCGGCCGAGAACGGCGCGGTTCCCGTCGTCTGACTGATCGTCAGCGCGAGCGTCGCCGCCGCGGACGCCGGAGTGGCGACGAAGAGACCGGCGCACAGCGCGCTCAGCGCCGCTGCCACCCCCATCGTCCTGGTCAAAGTGCGCGTACGCGCGGTCCTACGAGTCATGATGGCCCTTCCCCTAGCCAAGGTGATGCGTAACGTGTGCTCCCCGTGAGCAGAGAACGTCAGATGTCCTCCACACAGTGAGACTTCGGGTAGCGCTCATTATTACGCGAAACTAAGAACTTCGTGTGAATTAATTTGTATCTAAGTGAGTACGGTTTTGGTGCGAACGTGTGCGAGCGTCATCAACGCCTCCGTTGCGGCACCCGACGTCGTGATGATGTCGTCGTAGTGGTGCACGAAGCCGTGACCGTCTTCGATGACGATCGACACTCTGACCTCGTGGTCAGAGAGAGCCTTCGACGAAATCGGCGGCACCTGCCGCTCGAATCGCCCGCGGATCACCGCGGCTCCGCGGGATCCACTGTTGCGGGGCCGTGGTCGAGGGCGAAAAGCAACCGCTCTCGAGTCGGCGAAGAGTCGCGCACACGATGCGGATCCCGCCCCCGTGCGCGAGTCAGCTCATCCCGTACGGGCATGCGGCCGTGCGCCTCTGCATGTGGTGATATGCGTGCTGCCATTCGAGTCCTCCCCCGAGCGATCGACCCGCCTCCCGTCGCCCCCGTGCAGAAGAGCTGGGTGGAGTCGACTTGGGGAGGCGTCTCCACCCAGCTGCCCGGTTCGGGCTCGACACTGGGGAGGGTCGAATGGGGAGAAGGCTCCCCACACTCAGTTGACGGGTCCAGCGACGGAATCTGTCGGTGGCACACGAAATCAGTCGTCGATCATGCCCGTGGAGGCGCCGGTGAGCATCGCCCCACCCTCTGTGCGGCCATCGAAACGGAACTCGTACTCGATCTGCGCGCCCGGGACATGCCCGATGTCGAAGCGCCCACCACCCGGAGAGTCGAGACCGGTCGTGCACGTCACGTCACCGCCCTCGACGAGACAGTCCCATCCGGAGGGAGCCGACACCGACTCGACGTCGACGGACAGGTCGATCCGGAGGAACCCGACCGTCCACGATTCGTCCTCGATGGCGAGCGACATGTCGAACTCGCTGGTCGCATCGTCTACCTGCACGGCCGTCACCGTCAACGAACCCGGCGGGGTCTCGGCGAAGAACCACGTCTTCGTGACGAAGGTCACGACGACCACCGTCATGAGCACGAGCGCCGTCGCGGCGGCCGCGAGCATCGCCGTCGTGCGCGCCCACTCCTGCCAGAACGACCCGGAACCAGCATCGGAAGGAACGTCGGCCGGGACATCGGCGGGAGCATCCGCCGGCATCTCCGGCGCCGAGGCATCCGTCCCGTCGACCGGTTGCTCGCTGGCCTCGGCCGAGCCCGACGGGCCGGCCAGTGCCACTGCTCCCGCGAGCGGCAGTGCGCCGAGCGTCGCGAGCCCGGCGAATCGTTTCCACGACCGACGGCAATACGGGCAGCTGCGGTAGTGGTCGGTCGCCCGGCCGCCCTTCGTGCCCTCGGGGGTGTCGCCCACCGCATCGGGCAGCAGCTGCGCCGCCGCCACGCACTCAGGCCGGGCGTTCTCCTCGAGCAGCAGCCGCAGGGTCGTGCGACGCAGATTCCCCTTCGCCCGGCGCGACAGCGAATAGATCGCGGATGCCGGACGCGCCATGTGCTCTTCGAGGTCGCGCGGCTTGCGCCCCTCGAGCACGGTTGCGACGAGCACACGCTGCTGGTCAGACGGCAACTCGGCGAGCGCCTTGCGCACGATCGCCAGCTCCGACTCGATCTCGAGTTCGCGGATGCGCGGATCGGCGCTCGACGCCGGCTCCTCGACGTTGTCGAGCGGGGCGACCTTCGACCGCGGCGAGCGGAAGTCGTCACGGATGCGATTGCGCATGGTCTGCGCGATGTACGCCGGCACGTTCTCGGTCGGGCCCGTGCCCTGCGACCACTTCGCCAGCACCATCAGCAGCGCATCGCCGAGCAGATCGTCGGCGTCGTGCGTAATGCCGGCGATCCGTTTGGACGTGTGAGTCAACGACGGGAGCACCTGCGCGAAGTACTCGCCCGCGGCATCACGATCTCCCTCCGCCGCCCGAAGCACGAGAGCGTTCAAGTCAGCGGGATCGAGCGAAGGCGCGTCATCGGAATCATTACCGGCGCCGGAACGGGCAGTCGCCGCGTCGGGGGGAAACGCGTCGGTCATCACAATCCTCATCGAGTCGCGGGCGATCGCGGAGCACGTTCGGGTGTGCTGCCGCCGAGCCGCTACGATACACCGGCCGACCGACGAAGAGTGTGAGATTGGGTTTTCACGGGGACGAAATGATCCCGGGTGAGGTCAAGATCGACCGACCGGTCGTCCCTGTCCGCCGCCTTTTCAGCGCGGAGCAGATGCCTCCGTCAAGCCTCGCTTGAGCGCGGCTTCAAGCGCGTCGTAGTCCGCGCCCTCGAAGACGACGGGTTCCGAGAACGTGCGTTCCTTGTTGTTCTTCCCTTCGTAGAGCACGAGCGTCGCCAGGCCGAGCCGATCTTCCTTCGACGTCCAGAACTCGATCTCCACGTTCGTGTGGGATGGCTGCGGGGGGAGAGGAGTGAAGAAGGCGGGATCATGTGTCTGGAATGCGCGCAACAGCGAGTCGTAGACAGCACGCCCTCCCGCGGCCGAACTGTAGTGACGCCTACGAAGAGGATTGCCGGACCGGACGAGCTTCCACACCCGCCCCCAGCGGGCCGCTGCGATGAGAAGCGCGATGACGACCAAAGCGAGGAAGAGCGGTGCCACCAGCGTTCCCAACCGGCGACCGACGGTGCGTCTGGTAGAGCCCGTCTGCTGCGCGGCATCCTCGCGCAGGTCGGCGAAGTTCACGAGCACGTACACGAGAATCACTGCCGCCAGGATCGCGAGGACGAGGAAGATCACCGTCCGCGGCCAGGATCGCTGCCGCACATAGGTTTCGGGCCGACGATTGAACTCCGGATCGAACGCTGCCACGACTTTGCTCCCTCGTCTCCCACCGGGCGCCAGCCCGAGGCTCCCAGATCGGTCGCCATCATCAAGACGAGATCGGCGTCGGAATCAATCGCCGACATCGGACACGAGATCAGATGGCGGAGATGCGCCAGGCCGCGGCGTGCGACTCCCCGGGCTCGATCACCACCAGGTCGACGCCCGAGTTGAAGGCATCGGGAGGGCACGTCATCGGCTCGACGGCGAGGCCGATCCGGTTCGTCTCGGGCAGCGGGGTGTCGGCCGTGTGCACCTGCACCCACGGGCAGCGCTCGTCGAACGTGATCGCGACGCCGTGGCCGTCGGCCGCGAGCACCGTCACCGCGGCGACGCCCGACGGATGCCGCTCGAGAGACGTGAACGCGTGGTCGATGAACGTCTCACCGATCAGCCGCTCCTCACGGAAGTCGAACTCGGGCACCAGCTCGACGGCTTCGACGCGCACCGGGCTCAGGCGATCCTCGGTCACGAGCAGCACCTCGGATGCCGGCAGGCTCAGCGTCCAGGCATCCACCCCACCGTCGCCCGCCCACAGGTACGGGTGCGGTCCCGTGCCCCACGGCGCGGGCACGTCGTCGACGTTCGTCGCGGTCACCGTCTGGGTGAGTCCGTCGATGCCGACCGCGTACTCGGTCTGTACGGTCACGCGGAACGGGTAGCCGTCCTGCGCGGGGATCGTCGCCTCGAGCGTCACCCGATCGGATGCCGTCGCCACCGCGTCCCACTCGGCCCAGGCGAGCAGCCCGTGCAGGGCATGCCCGCGCGCGGGCTCGGTGAGCGCGAGCTGGTGGTCGACACCGCCGAACGAGTATGTGCCGTCGACGACGCGGTTCGGCCACGGGGCGAGGGTCGCTCCGCGGTAGGCGGGGCGCACGGCATCCGCGTCGAAGGGAACGACCAGATCGCGACCCTGGAACGTCAACGCGCGCAGAGAGGCGCCGACGCTCGCGATCGTCGCCTCGTAGCCGTCGGAGAAGATCGTGAACTGGCGGCCGGAACGGGGGGTGGTGGTCATTGGATCCACGTTACTTGTGCGGGCGGGTCACAGGCCCTGGGCGAGGCGGTGGTAGGCCTGGTTCCAGCGCACCTGCTGCTGGAACTCGGGCAGGCGGGTCGTGTCGTCGATCACGAGCAGTTCGACCTCCGCCATCTCGGCGAAGTCGCGGAACGCCTCGATGCCCACGGCCGTCGACATCACGGTGTGGTGCGCGGCTCCGGCGGTGAGCCAGGCGGCGGCGCTGGTCGGGAAGTCGGGCTGCGGCTTCCACACGGCGCGGCCCACGGGGAGTTTCGGCAGCGCCGCGGTCGGCTCGACGTTCTCGACGACGTTGGCCGTGAGGCGGAACCGGTCGCGCATGTCGGACAGCGCCACCACGACCGCCGGGCCCGGGTCGGCCGTGAACACGAGGCGCACCGGGTCGTCCTTGCCGCCGATCCCCAGCGGATGCACCTCGAGCGTCGGCTGTTTCGACGACAGCGACGGTGAGACCTCGAGCATGTGCGCCCCGAGGATCACCTCGTCGCCCGGGGTCATGTCGTAGGTGTAGTCCTCCATCAGGCTCGCGCCGCCGGGCAGACCCGCACCCATCACGTTCGCGACGCGCACGAGCAGCGCGGTCTTCCAGTCGCCCTCGGCGCCGAAGCCGTAGCCCTCGGCCATCAGGCGCTGCACCGCGAGACCCGGCAGCTGCGTCAGCGCACCGAGGTCTTCGAACGAGGTCGTGAACGCACCGAAACCGCCCTCCTCGAGGAACGAGCGCAGTCCGATCTCGATCGCCGCCCCGTCGCGCAAGGACTGGTGGCGCTCGCCCCCGCGACGCAGTTCGGGGGCCACCGCGTAGAGCTCTTCGTACTCGGCGACGAGGGCGTCGATGTCGGCATCCGAGGCGGCGGCGACGGCATCCGCCAGGTCGTTCACGCCCCAGGTGTTGACCTGCACGCCGAAGCGCAGCTCGGCCTCGGTCTTGTCGCCCTCGGTGACCGCGACGAAGCGCATGTTGTCGCCGAACCGGGCCAGCTTCAGCGACCGCGCCGCCGCGAGGCCGGCCGCAGCGCGCTGCCAGGTCGCGAGCTCGGCGCGTACGCGCGGGTCGCTCGCGTGACCGACGATCGTCTTGCGCGGGATGCCGAGGCGCGTCTGGATGTACCCGAACTCGCGGTCGCCGTGCGCGGCCTGGTTGAGGTTCATGAAGTCGAAGTCGATCTCGCTCCACGGCAGCGCCACGTTGTGCTGGGTGTGCAGGTGCGCGAGCGGCTTGCGCAGGCTGTCGAGCCCCGTGATCCACATCTTCGCGGGGCTGAACGTGTGCATCCAGGCGACGACGCCGATCACGCGGTCGTCGGCATTCGCGTCGAGGGCGATGCGGCGGATCGCGTCGGAGTCGGTGAGCACGGGCTTCCAGACGATGCGCACCGGCACGTCGTCGGCCGCGTCGAGGATGCCGGCGATCTCCTGCGACTGCGCGGCGACCTGGGCGAGGGTCTCCGGGCCGTAGAGGTGCTGGCTGCCGGTGAGGAACCAGACCTCGTAGCCGTCGAGCGACGTGGTCAGCGGGGTGCGGGTCATGAGGCGTCCTTCGGGTTCTTGCTGTTTTCCTGCGTGGGCAGGGCGGTGATGGCGGCGGCCTCGATGGCGAGGCCCGCGCGGTAGCGGTCGAGGTAGGCGGCGAACCCGGCGACGTCGGTCGGGTCGGGTTCGGCGGTGGTGACGGATGCCCCGGCGAAGACGGTTTCGTCGAGATAGGCGGCGAGCGTTCGGTCGGCCTGATCGAGGTACGCGGCGAGCACCGCGATTCCCCACGCCCCGCCCTCGGCGGCGAGATCGCCGACGTCGACCGGGGTGTCGAGGGCCGCGGCGATGAAGCGCTGCGCCACACCCGCCGTGCGGAACAGGCCGCCGTGGGCGAACATCCGCTCGATCCGCACGCCGTCGTCGGCGAGGATCCGCATGCCCAGGGCGAGTGTGCCGAAGACGCCGTAGATCTGCGCGCGCATCACGTTCGCGAGGGTGAAGGAGGCATCCGGGGTGCGCACGAAGAGTGGGCGGCCCTGGTCGAGTCCGACCACCGGCTCGCCCGCGAGATGGTTGTAGGCGAGCAGGCCACCGGCATCCGGATCGCCCTGCAGCGCCTCGGCGAACAGGGTGGCGAAGACCTGATCCTCGTCGACGAACTGCCCGTTCGCGACCGTGAACCGGTGGAACAGCGCCGCCCAGGCGCCGAGCTCACTCGCGCCGTTGTTGCAGTGCACCATCGCGACCGTCGCGCCGGCGGGCGTCGTGACGAGGTCGAGCTCTTCGTGCACGGTGGGCAGCGGCTTCTCGAGCACCACCATCGCGAAGATGCTCGTGCCCGCGCTGACGTTGCCGGTGAGCGGGGCGACCGAGTTCGTCGCCACCATGCCGGTGCCCGCGTCGCCCTCCGGCGGGCAGAGCGGAATACCGGGCTGGAGCGCGCCGGTCGGGTCGAGGAGCGCGGCCCCCTCTGGGGTGAGGGCGCCGGCATCCGCCCCCGCCGGGAGCACGGCCGGGAGCAGCGGGCGCAGGTCGCGACCGGTGTGATCGCGGTAGGCCTGGAGCAGGCGCTCGTCGTAGTCGATCGTGGCGGAATCGATCGGGAACATGCCCGAGGCATCCCCCACTCCGAGCACGGTACGACCGGTCAGGCGCTCGTGCACGTAGCCCGCGAGGGTGGTGATCGACGCGACGTCGGCGACGTGGGATTCGCCGTCGAGTGAGGCCTGGTGCAGGTGCGCGACCGACCATCGCTGGGGGATGTTCACGCCCAGAACCTCGGTGAGCTCGGCCGAGGCCTCGCCCGTGCTCGTGTTGCGCCAGGTGCGGAAGGGCACGAGCAGAGTGCCGTCGGCGTCGAAGGCGAGGTAGCCGTGCATCATCGCCGATATCCCGATCGCCCCGAACGAGGAGGGGCGGATGCCGTGGCGCTCCTGCGCGTCGTCGACCAGTGCGGCGTACGCCTCCTGCAGCCCCGACCACACCTCCTCGAGCGGATAGGTCCAGCGGCCGTCGATGAAGCTGTTCTCCCACGTGTGCGACCCGGTCGCCAGCACCTCGGCGGTGTCGGCGTCGATCAGGCAGGCCTTGATGCGGGTCGATCCGAGCTCGATGCCGAGGGCGGTGCGGTTGCGCGCGATGATCTCGGCGTTGGTCCCTGAGCTCCGACGAAGGGTCATCGGCGGGCGTCCGCACTCTGGCCGTACACGTTCTGGTACCGGTCGAACAGACGGTCGATCGCCTCCTGCGGGAGGAGGATCACCGGGCCGGCCTCGCGGGCGTAGTGCACGGTGCGGGCGACGTCTTCGACCATGACCGCGGCCTTCACGGCATCCTTCGCGTCGACGCCGATCGTGAACGGCCCGTGGTTCTGCATCAGCACCGCACGGCTGCGGTGACCGCTGAGCGTCTCGACGATGCCGCGACCGATCGAGTCGTCGCCGATGATCGCGAACGGGCCGACCGGGATCGGGCCGCCGAACTCGTCGGCCATCGCCGTGATGACGCAGGGGATCTCCTCACCGCGCGCCGCCCAGGCGACCGCGAACGTGGAGTGCGTGTGCACGACCCCGCCGACCTCGGGCATGTGGCGGTAGACGTAGGCGTGCGCCGCGGTGTCGCTCGAGGGGCTCCGCTCGCTGCCAGGGACGCCGGGGATCGCGGTGCCGTCGAGATCGCAGAGGATCATGTTCTCGGGCGCGAGATCGTCGTAGCTCACGCCCGAGGGCTTGATCACGAACAGGTCGGCTCCGGGCACACGGCCCGAGACGTTGCCACCGGTCCAGACGACCAGGCCGTTGCGCACGAGTTCGCCGTGCAGGCGGGCGACATCGGCGCGGGTGCGGTCGATCGCCGCCTGGATGTCAGGGGCGTATCGGGGGGCGTCGTCGCTCATGGCACCTCGTCGTGGGTTTGACTGTGACCGGTCACAGTTCGTGTCACGGAGAGCCTACGGCCGGGTCGGTGGCGCGGTCAAGCGGCCGGGCGGCCGCACCTTCGGGAGGAGATCTCACGCAACGGAGGACCGCTTGCGGCATCCGCTCCTGCATTGCGCGTGATCTCCTCCCGCCACGCGCGCCGGGTCCCCGAGAAACGCCTCAGACCGACGGGGCCGCGATCGAGTCGCGCACCACGAGTTCGGGCACGATCGACTCCGCGGATGCTGCGGCATCCCCCGCGATCACCGCCGAGACCGCCCGCCGTGCGAGCTCGTCGAAGTCCTGCCGCACCGTCGTCAACCGCGGCCAGGCGTACGCCGCCTCCGGCAGATCATCGAAGCCGACGACGCTGATCTCCCCCGGCACCGCGACCCCTGCCGCGTGCAGCGCGCCGATCAGGCCGAGCGCCATCTGGTCGTTCGCGGCGAACACCGCCGTGGCTCCGGCGTCGCGCAGCGCCTGCGCCGCCTCGAACCCGGCGCGCGCCGTCCAGTCTCCGACCACGGTGAGCACGGACTCCAGCCCCCGGGCCGCGAGCTCGGCCGCGAACCCCTCGGCACGCGACTCCGCCTCGAGCCAGTCGGCGGGTCCGGCGAGGTGGGCGATGCGAGTGTGCCCGGCATCCGCCAGCGCCCCCACCGCCAACCGCGCACCGGCGACCTGGTCGACGCCGACCCCGCGCGCATCGTGGCCGGCCGAGTGGAGGGTCACGATCGGAACGCCGACCGTGACGGTGTCGAGCATCCGCAACGTGCGGGCGTGCGGGGCGACGACGAGGATCCCCTCGACCCCCTGGGCGACGAGGTGATCGACCGCGGCCGACACCGACGCCGCGTCATCGGCATCCGCGAAGGCCGCGCTCACCCAGTACCCGGCGGCGCGGGCGGATGCCTCGATCGCCGCGATGCTGCGCGAGGGACCGAACTGCAGGGCGTCGGAGGCGAGGATCCCGAGCGTGCGCGACCGGCGCGTGCCCAGGGCGCGGGCGGCGTTGTTCATGCGATAGCCGAGCTCGCCCATCGCCTTCTCGACCCGCTCGCGCGTGGCGTCGGCGACATCCGGATGCTCGTTCAGCACCCGCGAGACGGTCTGCCGAGACACTCCGGCGAGCGCGGCGACATCGCGCACTCCGACCGGCCGCCCACTGTTGTCCACCACGTCGAGGAGTCTAGGCGGCGCGGCATCCCCTCCCTAACTCAGGACACTCGGGCCGAAACGCATCCGAAAGCCCCGGTTTGGGGCCCGAATCCGCAGTTTGTCCTGAGTTGGGTACGCGCGGCTTCGGGCATGACTCCGGCCCGACTACCCCGCGACGACGGCGAGGGGGTCGGTCCACAGCGGGCGGAACGCGAGTTCGGCCGCGCCGACGAGCAGCCGGTCCGAGCCGAGGGCCGCGGTGCGCAGCTCGACGACCTCGGCGCTCTCGCTCATCGCGAGTCGCGAGACCTCGGCCACGAGGGTGTCGTGCTCGGCGTCGTCGAGCAGCGCGAGGAATCCGCCCAGCACGACGACTGCGGGGTTCAGCACGTTCACCGCGTTGGCGAGAGCGCTGCCGAGCACCCGGGCCTGCCGAGCGACCTCGGCCTCGGCAGCGGGGAGGGCTGCCTCGTCGAGCGCTGCGGCGAGCGCGGCGTCGTCGGCATCGTCGAGGCCGAGGAGCGCCAGCAGATGCCGCCGGTTCACCTCTTCTTCGAGCACCCCGTCGGACGTGCGTCGGTCGGCGTCGTCGTCGATGCGAGGGCGGTTGTGACCGAACTCCCCCGCGTAGCCGTTCGCCCCGGTCGCGGCCCGTCCGTGGATCACGAGCCCGCCGCCGATGCCCGAGGCGCCGCCGTTGAGGTAGACGAGTTCGTCGATGTCGCGGCCGGCGCCGAAGAGGTGCTCGGCGAGCGCCCCGAGGGTCGCATCGTTGTCGACGGCGGTGCGGATGCCGGTGAGCTCCTCGATCCGCGCGGCGAGAGGTTCATCGGTCCAGGCGAGGTGCGGGGCGTTGCGCACGACGCCGTCGGCGGTGCGCACGAGCCCGGGCACGGCGACGCCGATGCCGATCACGGTGCTGTGCAGCAGAGCATCCGTCTGCCAGTGCGCCAACCGGGCGGCGACGAGCGCGGCGACCTCGGCGACGGTCGGGGTGGCCGTGTTGACGATGCGCTCGCGCACGACGATGCGGCGGTCGAGGGCGACGGCGGCGATCTCGACCGCGTCGACCTCGGGGTGCACGCTGATCGCGACGACGGATGCCGAGGGCGCGACCACCGGCGAGGGGCGGCCGGCGCGCGACGAGGATTCCGGCGGGCGCTCGTCGACGAGTCCCGCGGCGGCGAGTTCGAAGACGAGGGCGGCGATCGTGGAGCGGTTGAGCCCGGTGGCCTCGGTGAGGGCCGATCGCGACTGGGCGCCGTCGTGATGGACGATCGACAGGATCCGCGCGAGGTTCGCTTCGCGGGAGCGCGGGGTGGTCAGGTCACGGGGCACGTTCCCACTTTAGGGGTGCGGATGCGGCCTGTCATCGGTTATGTTGTGAATCACAACTTATTGCGCCGCGGCATCCGCCCCGGCCCCGCAGACCACCGCAGCACTCGCAGAGGAGCGATCATGCCCACCCCCACCCGCGCCGACAAGTTCTCGTTCGGACTCTGGACCATCGGCTACAACGGCACCGACCCGTTCGGCGGCCCCACCCGCCCGGCGCTCGACGTCGTGCACGCCGTCGAGAAGCTGTCGGAGCTCGGCGCCTACGGCCTCACCTTCCACGACGACGACCTGTTCGCCTTCGGATCGACGGATGCCGAGCGCCAGACCCAGATCGACCGCCTGAAGGGTGCGCTCGCCGACACGGGTGTCGTGGTGCCGATGGTGACCACAAACCTCTTCAGCGCTCCCGTCTTCAAGGACGGCGGCTTCACCTCGAACGACCGCCAGGTGCGCCGCTTCGCGCTGCGCAAGGTGCTGCGCAACCTCGACCTCGCCGCCGAGCTCGGAGCCAAGACCTTCGTGATGTGGGGTGGCCGCGAGGGCGCCGAGTACGACTCGGCGAAGGACGTGCGCGCAGCTCTCGAGCGTTATCGCGAGGCCGTCAACCTGCTCGGCGACTACGTCACCGACAAGGGCTACGACATCCGCTTCGCGATCGAGCCCAAGCCCAACGAGCCCCGAGGCGACATCCTGCTGCCGACGCTCGGCCACGCGATCGCGTTCATCGACTCCCTCGAGCGCCCCGAGCTCGTGGGCGTCAACCCCGAGGTCGGGCACGAGCAGATGGCCGGCCTCAACTTCACCGCCGGAATCGCCCAGGCGCTGTACCACGGCAAGCTCTTCCACATCGACCTCAACGGTCAGCGCGGCATCAAGTACGACCAGGACCTCGTGTTCGGTCACGGCGACCTGCACAACGCGTTCTCGCTCGTCGATCTGCTCGAGAACGGCGGCCCCGGCGGGGTTCCGGCCTACGACGGCCCCCGCCACTTCGACTACAAGCCGTCGCGCACCGAGGACGAGACCGGCGTCTGGGACAGCGCCGCCGCCAACATGCGCACCTACCTGCTGCTCAAGGAGCGCGCCGCGGCCTTCCGCGCCGACCCCGAGGTGCAGGAGGCACTCGCCGCCGCGAAGGTCGCCGAACTCTCGACGCCCACCCTGAACGAGGGCGAGAGCTACGACGACCTGCTCGCCGACCGCGCGGCCTACGAGGACTTCGACGCGAACGCGTACCTCGGCGGCAAGGGATTCGGCTTCGTGCGTCTGCAGCAGCTCGCCACCGAGCACCTGCTCGGCGCCCGCTGAGTCCGGCGATGGCACTCGTCCTCGGGGTCGACTCCTCGACCCAGTCCTGCAAGGTGGTCGTCGTCGACTCCGTGACGGGTGCCGTCGTGCGCTCCGGCCGCGCCCCTCACCCCGACGGTACGTCGGTCGATCCCGAGGCGTGGTGGGTCGCGCTGCAGCAGGCGATCGCGGATGCCGGGGGCCTCGACGACATCGAGGCGTGGGCTATCGGCGGTCAGCAGCACGGCATGGTCGCGCTCGACGCCGAGGGCCGCGTCATCCGCGATGCGCTGTTGTGGAACGACACCCGCTCCGCACAGGCGGCCGACGATCTGATCGGCGAGTTCGGGGCATCCGTCCTCGCCGATCGCACCGGCCTCGTACCGGTGGCGTCGTTCACGATCACGAAACTGCGCTGGCTGCGCGATCACGAACCTGACAATGCCGCCAGGGTCGCCGCCGTCGCGCTGCCGCACGACTGGCTCACCTGGCGCCTGCGCGGCTTCGGACCCGAGCGGCCCGACCTCGGCGAGCTGGTGACCGACCGATCGGATGCCTCGGGCACCGGCTACTGGAATCCCCGCACCGGGGAGTACGACCGCGAACTTCTCGTCGCCGCGCTCGGCCACGACGCCGTGCTGCCGCGGGTGCTCGGCGCCCGCGAATCGGTGGCGGACGCAGCGGGCCGGCGCGTCGCGCCCGGTGCCGGCGACAATGCCGCCGTCGCCCTGGGCGTCGGTGCCCGGACCGGCGACGTGGTGGTGTCGATCGGCACCTCGGGAACGATCTTCGCGATGACCGACCGGGGCGTCGCCGATCCGAGCGGGATCGTGGCGGGCTTCGCGGATGCCGCCGACGGCTACCTGCCCCTCGTCTGCACCCTCAATGCCGCACGCGTGCTCGACGTGATCGCGCGCCTGCTCGACGTGGACCATGACGGATTGAGCACCCTCGCGCTGGAGGCGTCGCCCGGAGCGGGCGGTCTCGAACTCGTGCCGTACTTCGAGGGCGAGCGCTCCCCCAACCTGCCCGAGGCGACCGCGAGCCTGAACGCCATGACGCTCGCCTCGACGACGCGCGAGAACCTGGCGCGCGCCGCGGTCGAGGGGATGCTCGGCGGGCTGCGCTTCGGTCTCGACGCGCTCCGCGAGCTCGGCATCCCTCTCGATCGGGTGCTGCTCGTCGGCGGCGGCGCTCAGTCCCGTGCCGTGCGGGAGATCGCGCCGCTGGTCTTCGGGCTGCCGGTCGAGGTGCCGGAGGCGGCGGAGTACGTCGCGGTCGGCATGGCCCGGCAGGCGGCATCCGTCCTGGGCTGACCCGCGGGCAGGGTCAGGTGATCGTCGCGACGAAGACCGGGGTCATCGCGGCCATCATCGCGGCCGAGATGACCATGGTGACCGCGCGCGACACGGCATCGCCCGTCGGACTGCCCTCGGTGAGCTGCTCGATGCGCTTCTTGAGCTGACCCGACGAGATCGGGCCCACCTCGTCGCGCAGCAGCGGATGCGCCGCATTCATCCCCTGCAGGATCGCGAGCAGCGCGAGATCGGCCTGGGTCGGCGCGAGCGTTCCCGCGATCACGGCGGCGAGACGCGAACGCAGCAGCGTCTCGGGACCGGGATCGGACTCGGGAGTGCGCTCGGCGCCCCACCCGAAGAAACCCCGCTCACCCCGCGCCAGAACCCCCTGCGCGACCAGGGATTCGACGACCTCGTCGAGAGGATCGAGCTTCGACCGCATCACGAGCGACTGCAGCCTCTTGCCGTTCACCGGCGCGAGGCGGGAGAGCGCGGCGTCGAGCACCGGATGCCCGGTCGGCTCGGCGGAGACGATCGTGATCGCGGGGTTCTTGCCCTCCCCCACGGTCACGCGATGATGCAGCACGAGGTCGACGATCACGGCCGCGACCTCACCGAACAGGCGATTGGTGCTCACGCTCGACTCGACCCGGCCATCCGGCCGGAGCAGCAGCAGGTGGAGTTCCTCGACGATCAGCATGCCCTCACGGTATGCCGCGGCATCCGTCCGCCGCATCCCCCGTGAGGCGGATGCTGCGCGAGGGGGTAGGGCCCTTCGTCTCGTCGCTTCGCTCCTCGCTCAGGAACCGGGTTTCTTCCGGTCCCTGAGCGAGCGCAGCGAGACGAAGGGCCCGCCCCGAGTTACTCGGCCGCGGCGATCTTCTTCACGTCGTCGCTGTTGAGCAGACGGAACGCGAGGGCCGCGAGGGCGCCGCCGACGATCGGAGCGACGATGTAGAGCCACAGCGAGCTCCAGGCGAAGTGACCGCTGACCGAGAGGCCGAGCGCGACCGCCGGGTTGAAGCCGCCGCCCGAGATCGAGCCGACCGTCGTCGCACCGACGAACACCACGCCACCGATCGCGAGGCCGTAGAACGAGTTGCCCGCGGTTCCCTTGGCCGTGGCCACGTTCAGCACGACGTAGACGAGGAAGAACGTGAAGATCGCTTCGACGAGGAACGCCGGGCCGACCTGCACGACCATGGCCTCCTTCTCGGGCGCCCACCAGACGGCACTGACGAGCGCGGCCAGCACGCCACCGATGGCCTGGGCGACGATGTAGGCGATCAGGTCGGCGACGCTGAGGCCGCCGCGCACGAAGACACCGACCGTGACGGCCGGGTTGAGGTGGGCACCGGAGATGTGCCCGGTCGCGAAGATCAGCACGGCGAGCGCGAAGCCGATCGCGAGCGGGGTCAGCGCGCTGCCGCTGTTCACCGCGCCGATGATGCTGAGAACGAAGAGGAAGGTGGCGAGCGCTTCTGCGACCGCCTTGCGTGCCGTACCGGTCATGGAGATCCCGTTTCTCGAGTCTGGTGGTGCGCGATCCCCCCGGACCGCCGGCTGAAAACTATCGGCACCTCCCCCGGGCGTGTCGCGCGACGCGCGGCATTCCTGAGAAATCGCTGAACGAATATCACCCTGTCAAGCCCGTCGCCGAACGGATGCCGCGCCCCTAGTGTTCCGAGGATGACAACCGAAAAGGCCCCGGCGGCCGAAGCCCCGACGCGACTGCGGCGGGCGATCACCGGTCCGCTCCTGTTCGCCTTCATCCTGGGCGATGTCCTCGGTGCCGGCATCTACGCGCTCATGGGCGTGCTGTCCGAGAAGGTCGGCGGGATGCTGTGGGCACCGCTGCTCGTCGCACTCCTGCTCGCGCTGCTCACCGCGGGGTCGTACGCCGAACTCGTCACGAAGTACCCGCGCGCCGGAGGCGCCGCGGTCTTCGCCGAGCGGGCGTTCCGCAGTCCGGTCGTCTCGTTCCTCGTCGGCTTCAGCATGCTCGCCGCCGGTGTCGTGAGCGCCGCCGGCCTCTCGATCGCGTTCGCCGGCGACTACCTCGGCACCTTCATCGACCTGCCGACGACACCCGTGGCGATCGCCTTCCTCGCCGTCGTCGCGCTTCTCAACGCCCGCGGCATCCGAGAATCCCTCGGAGCGAACCTGGTCATGACCGCCGTCGAGCTCAGCGGTCTGGTCATCGTGATCGCCGTCGTCTCGGTGTTCTTCTTCGGCGGCGGGGGCGATGCCTCCCGCGTCGTCGAGACGCCCGAGGGCACCCCCGCGGCACTCGCCGTGCTCGCCGGCGCCGTGATCGCGTACTACTCCTTCGTCGGCTTCGAGACCTCCGCGAACATGATCGAAGAGGTCAAGAACCCGAGCCGCACGTACCCGCGCGCACTGTTCGCCTCGCTCCTCACCGCCGGCGTCGTCTACGTGCTGGTCGGTCTCGCGAGCTCGATCGCCCTGCCGGCCTCCGAGCTGCAGGAGTCCTCCGGCCCCCTGCTCGCGGTCGTCGAGGCCGCCGGGGCCAGCATTCCCTCCTGGCTGTTCAGCCTCATCGCCCTCATCGCCGTCGCCAACGGCGCACTGCTCACGATGATCATGGTCAGTCGCCTGACCTACGGCATGTCCGAGCAGAAGCTGCTGCCGGACGTGCTCTCGCGTGTGCTGCCGAAGCGCAAGACGCCATGGGTCGCGATCCTCGTCACCACGCTGGTCGCGATGGGCCTCACCCTCGTCGGCGACCTCGAGACGCTCGCCGCGACGGTCGTGCTCCTCCTGCTGATCGTGTTCCTCAGCGCCAACGTCTCGGTGCTGGTGCTGCGTCGCGACAAGGTCGACCATCCGCACTTCCGGGTGTGGACGTTCGTCCCCGTGCTCGGCATCCTGTCGTGCATCCTGCTCTTCACGCAGCAGAGCCCCGAGGTCTGGCTGTTCGGCGCCGTCCTGCTGGCCGTCGGAGCCGTGCTCTTCCTGCTCACCCGCCTCGCGCGACGACGCGCCGACACGACCACCCACCACCCCACCGAGGAGAACAGCCATGAGCACGCAGAATGACACCGCGAACGACGGCGCGAACGACGGCGAGGACTTCGAAGCGAACCGTCACGACCAGCTCACGTCGGCCCCCGAGTCGACCGAGGCGGATGCCGCTCCCCGCATCGACGTGAGCGAGCACGACGGCACGACGCGCATCGACATCCGCGACGACGCCGAGGTTCGACCCGGCGCCGGCCCGGGGATGCCGGAAGCCGACGGCGAGTAGCCCCGGCTCTCGGGCTCAGATCACTCGACGGGCGGCTCGACGCACGGCAGTGCTGCCGCGTTGACCGCTTCGCGATACTGCTCGGCGGTGAACGGCAGACCGAAATCGGGAGCGGTCTGGCCGTCGGCGGCCGGAGCCTTCGAGCCGATGGCCGCGAGCTCCCAGGCCAGGGACTGCGCGATACCCGCCCCCGCGGTCGAGTTGTTCAGCACCACGGCGACGGTGAATCCGCTCGCCGGGTCGGAGTACGCGGCGGTCGCGTACCCGGGCGTCCACCCGTGCTGACCGACCATCGAACCGACCAGGAACGCGCCGCCCGTGGCCTGGTACCAGGACTCCGCACCGTCGAACGCGGGGAGCGGCGCGGCGAAGCGGTCGGGCTCCTCCTTCGTGCGCAGCACCTGACGGGCTTCGGCCTGCGCATAGCGACCGAGGTCGGCGATCGTCGAGACGGCACCCGAATCGGTGAACCCCGAGCTCGACGACATCTTCGTGATGTCGACGGGGGCGCTGCACGCGAAGCCGCCCTCGACCGGGTTCAGGTAGTGGCCCTGGAGCACGTCGCCGGTCGACGGCGTCGCGGAGGTCGAGGGCGGGAGCGACGTGTTCGCGAGGCCGAGCGGCTCGGTCACGTACTCGGCGATCAACTGCGACGCCGACATCCCGGAGGCGCGCTCGAGCGCGAGGCCGAGCAGCAGGTACCCGGCGTCGGAGTCGCGGTACGTCGTCGCCACGGGAGTGCGCGGAGCGGCGAGGCCGAAGCCGGCCAGCTCGAGCGGAGCCCACACGCGGTCGGGGGTCTTCAGCCACTCCGCCTTGATCTTCTCCTCCGACGACCCGAGGCCCGAGGTGCCGTTGCAGAGGTCGAGGAGGGTGACGTCCTCGAGGTCGGGCACGCCCGACACGTAGTCGGGAACGGCGCCGTCGAGGTCGACGGTGCCCTCGTCGGCGAGCGCGTAGAGCACATCGCACGTCATGAGGCGCGTGACATCGGCGATGCGGAACGACATGTCGACATCGACCGGAGTCTCACCACCGGGCTCCTGCGAGCCGACGCCCGTCACCCACTGGCCGCTCCACGGGGCCCAGACCCCGACGATCGCGGCCGACGAGCCCGACGCGCGGATCGCGTTGTCGACGGCTTCCTGCATCTGCGCGGTCATGTCGTCGGGCAGAGCGCCGTCGACCTGCGCCGGAGGCTCGTAGGTGAAGCTGTCTTCGGAGGTGCATCCGGTGAGGACGAGTCCGAGCACGACCGCACTGGCCGCGGCGGCGCGCCAGCGGCGCGACGAGAGAAGCTGCATGTAGGAAACCCCCGGAGATGTGTCTCCCGATTCTAGAGCGCCGAGCCTGAAAGACGACATCGAGCCCTCGGCATCCGCCGACGTTCTATGGTGATCTGGTGCCCCACATCTTCGATGACGCCGTGACCGCCGCCGTCCTGCACCACATGAACGACGACCACACCGACGACAACCTGCTCATCGCCCGTGCGTTCTCGACGGCATCGGATGCCGAGGTGACGGATGCCGTCATGACCGCGTTCGACGGCGACGGCGGCACCTGGCAGGTCACCCGTGCCGGCGAGACCACGGAGCTCGTCGTGGCGTGGCCGGGCGGATCGATCACCGAGCGTCCCGAGGTTCGTCGGGAGATCGTCGCGCTCTACGACGCGGCCTGCGAAAGGCTGGGCATCGAGCCCCGTCCGCACGCCTGATCCGGGGTCGTCACAGGGTTTCGCCAAAGGTAAGGCTGCCCTTACACTGAAGGCATGCCCGAGATCCTCTCCTTCTCCGCCGCCCTGCGCGAGCGCTCGTCCGGATCGCACTCCCGCAGCGAGACCGCCGGCTTCATGTCCGACCTCCTGAAGGGCGAAGGCTCCCGCGAGGACTACATCTCGCTCGTCGCCCAGCACTACTTCATCTACGAGGCGCTCGAAGGTGCCGGCGACCGCATGCGCCAGGACCCCGTGGCCACCGTCTTCATCAGCGACAAGCTCACGCGACTGCCCGCGCTCGAGGCCGACCTCGAGTTCCTGCTCGGCGCCGACTGGCGTTCTCAGATCGTGCCGCTGCCCACCACGCAGCGCTACGTCGAGCGCATCAACCAGGTCGGCGCGACCTGGGCCGGCGGATTCGTCGCCCACCACTACACCCGCTATCTCGGCGACCTCTCGGGCGGCATCTTCATCGGCCGCGTGATGGCGCGCCGCTTCGGCTTCGAGACCAACGGCATCGGGTTCTACCTCTTCGATGACATCGCCGACCCGGCGGCCTTCAAGGACGTCTACCGCGAGCAGCTCGACGCCGCCCCGTGGGACGAGGCCGAGCGTGAGCGCGTCATCGACGAGGTGCTGCTCGCCTACCGCTTCAACACCGAGCTCTTCGAAGACCTCGACCGGGCCCGCGCCGCGGCGTAAGTCCTTGGGGCGCCCTTCGTCTCGTCGCTGCGCTCCTCGCTCCGGAACCGGGTCTCATTCGGAACCGGCCCCTGAGCGAGCGCAGCGAGACGAAGGGTCAGGCCTTCGGGAGCTCGGGAGTCGAACGCGCGATCCAGGCTTCCCGCATGAACCGCCGCACGTCCTCGTCGACGCGGATGTCGCTCGGGCGCAGCGCACGCGACAGGTAGAGGCCGTCGAGCGAGGTGAGGCGGCTCAGCGCGACGTACGTCTGCCCGGGCGCGAACGCCCCGGATCCGAGGTCGATCACGGCGCGATCGTAGGTCTTGCCCTGCGACTTGTGGATCGTGACCGCCCACGCCAGCCGCAGCGGGAACTGCGTGAACTCGGCCACCACGTCACGGCTGAGCTTCTTGGTGTTCTGGTCGTAGGCGTACCGGAAACGCTCCCAGACCGCCGGCTCGACGTCGACCTCCTCGCCGTCGATGTCGACGCGCACCGCACCGCCGAGAATGCGCAGCACCGTGCCGATCGTGCCGTTGACCCACCGCGGCGGCTCCCCCGACATGGCGGTGTCGTTGCGCAGGAACATGACCTGCGCGCCGACCTTGAGCTTGAGCTCCGACTCCGCCGGCAGCGACGCCTCGCCGCGGCCGAAGTCACCGCTGACCTCCGCCCGCGCGGTCTGCTCCTTGCCCGGGAGAGCGGCGAGGTGGCGGCTGTTGATGCCGTTCACGATGTCGTTTCGGGTGGCGAGGGTGATCATCGGCACCTCCCCCGGCTCGGGGTCGGGAGGGGTACGCGCGCCCTGCGTGTTGAGCACGCCCGCGATCTCGGCGGTGACCCGCCCGTAGCGCACGGCGTTCAGCATCGCCTTGAAGCCGTCATCGGACTGCCGGTGGATCTGCACGAGTTCTCGCACGTGCAGCTCGGCACGGGTGTCGACGGCGAACAGCCCGTCCTGGTCGGAGGAGCCTTCGCCGCCGCCGGTGCCGGCCCACACGTGCGCATCGAAGAACCAGAACGAGCGGTAGTGGTCCTTGACGTAGCGGGCCTCGTCGCCGCGGGGCGGCACGGGCGCCAGCTGATACGGGTCGCCGAACATCACGACCTGCACCCCGCCGAACGGCTCGCCCCGACGCCCGCGCGCCTGGCGGAGCGAACGATCGATGGCATCCATGAGGTCGGCGTTGACCATCGAGATCTCGTCGATGACGAGCGTCTCGATCGCGTTGAGGATGCGCCGGGTCGCGTCGTTCTGATCGATGTCGCCGTCGGCGATGAGGCCGATCGGCAGCCGGAACAGCGAGTGGATCGTCTGCCCCTCGACGTTCAGGGCCGCGACGCCGGTCGGCGCGCAGATCGCGATCTGCTTCTTGGTGTTCCAGGCGAAGTACTGCAGCAGCGTCGACTTGCCGGTGCCCGCACGCCCGGTGATGAAGACGTGCTCGTTCGTGTCCTCGATGAGTCGGAAGAGCTCGTGCTGTTCTTCGGACAGGGCAGGAAGGGACACGGTTCTCGCAGAGGAAGACGGACGGATGCGGGCGCCCCACCATGCTACGGCTCGCCGCGCGACGCGAGGTGTCGGCGCTCGGCTTCGTCCCAGGACGCTTCCCTAGACTGACCCCATGGACGGGGTGGAGTCTTCGGCGCGCAAGCGCGCGCGCGTGGGGGTCGATCTCACGATCCTCGCCCTCGTCGGCATCGTCCTGGTCGCGGCCCTCGGCGCCGGCGGAGCCGTGCTCTACAAGGACTACTACAGTCCGTCCGCGTTCGTCACCCGCTACCTCGACCTGCTGTCCTCCGGCCGCGCCGCCGACGCACTGCGCGTTCCGGGCGTCGCCGTCGATCGCGAGACCCTGGATGACGCGGGACTCTCGCCCACGGCATCCGAGGCCCTGCTGCGCCATGCGGCGCTCGCTCCGCTCACCGACGTGCGCATCGAGTCCGAGAAGGCCGTCGACGACGGCTTCGCGGTGACCGTCGGCTACTCGGCCTCCGGTCACCCCGGAAAGACGACGTTCACGGTCACCCAGGACGGCTGGGAGGGCGTGGCCCCGCGCTGGCGGTTCGACGACAGCCCGCTCGCGGTCGTCGATCTCACGCTCCGCGGGGCCGACCAGTTCTCGGTCAACGGCTTCGCGGTCGACCGACGGCAGGTCTCGGCCGCAGGGACGGACGCCGCTCCCCTCGATCCGTTGCCGCTGCTCGTCTTCACCCCGGGCCTGTACGCGGTGACGGTCGACACCGCCATCTCGGAGTCGTCGGGCATCGGCGTGCTCGCCGACACGCCCCTGGCCACCACCCCGCTCGACGTGCAGACGACGCCCACCGAGGAGTTCCTCTCGGTCGTGCAGGAGCGCGTCGAGGAGTATCTGACGAGCTGCACCTCGCAGGAGGTGCTGCAGCCGACCGCCTGCCCCTTCGGCATGGAGGTCAAGAACCGCATCGCCACGCTGCCCGCGTGGTCGATCGTCACGCAGCCGACGGTGACCGTCGAGCCCGACGGTTCGCAGTGGCGGATTCCGCCGACGGATGCCGTGGCCCACGTCGAGGTCGAGATCCGTTCCCTGTTCGACGGGTCGATCCAGACGGTGTCGGAGGACGTGCCGTTCCAGGTCAACGGGACGATCGTGATCCTCGCCGACGGCACGGCGTCGATCCGCGTCGGTTCGCCCGAGGACACCCCGGCCGGCTAGTTGTGATGTCCAGGGACGTTGTTGCGTGAATCGCGGTTGATCTGTCGATGAGTGAAGGCCTCCCGTTATGGAGTGGAGCTGTCTAGGAACCGCTTCTCACAACAGGAGGCCTTCGTGTCCCACGCTAACGCTGCTCTCACTCCGCGTGCTCGCCTCCGGTTGGCTCGGCTGATTGTCGATGACCGGTGGGCGGCGGTGGTCGCGGCGAAGATGTTCATGGTCTCGCCCGTCACGGCCCGCAAATGGGCTGCCCGGTATCGCGCTGAGGGCATCGCCGGGATGAGTGATCGGTCCAGCCGTCCACGCGCAATGCCCACGAAGACGGCGCCGGAAACGGTCAAGAGAATCAGGCAGTTGCGGTGGCGGCGCCGGCTCGGACCCGCGCAGATCGCCGGCGAGCTCGGTCTCCCGGCTTCGACTGTCCATGCCGTGTTGGTGCGGTGTCGCATCAACAGGCTCAGCCGCATCGACCGGGTCACCGGGGAGCCGATCCGCCGCTACGAACACGATTACCCGGGTCGATGATCCACGTCGACGTAACCAAGTTCGGCAACATCCCCGATGGCGGCGGGCACAAGTTCCTCACCCGCCAGCAGAGCAAGCCACCGCGATCGGTGTCCTACGCCGCGCGGTCGCTTGGTTCGCCGAGCGCGGCGTCACCGTCGAGCGCGTGCTCTCTGACAACGGATCCGCCTACCGCTCACACGTTTGGGCCGACGCCTGCGCAGAGCTCAGCATCCGCCACAAACGAACCCGCCCCTACCGTCCGCAAACGAACGGAAAGATCGAGCGATTCCACCGCACCCTCGCCGACGGCTGGGCATACGCACGCTTCTACGAATCAGAGACCGAACGGCGAGCAGCACTACCCGCCTGGATGCACTTCTACAATCATCACAGGCGCCACTCCGCCATCGGAGCCCCACCCATCAGCAGGCTCAACAACCTGCCTGGACATCACAGCTAGTCGGCGGGTGGCTCCGGCTCAGCTGCGCCCGGCCTCGGCGTTCTGGCGGTCGCGCTCGGCGATGCGGGCGAGCTTGGCGTTGTACTCCTCGAGCTCCGCGTCTCCGGTGCGGTCGGCGTGACGGTCGCGGCGCTTCTGCAGCTTGGTGTCGCTGCGGCTCCACTGGATCGCGACGGTGATGGCGAGGATGAGCGTGGGGATCTCGCCGATCGACCAGGCCACGCCGCCGCCGATGTACTGATCGTCCATCGGGTCGGGTCCCCAGGTGCGGCCCATCGAGCCGAACCAGTCGGCGACCATGAGGCCCTCCTGCATCATGATCGCGACGCCGAAGAACGCGTGCATGGCCATGATGGCGATCAGGGTGATGAGCCGGCCCGGATACGGCAGGCGGTACGGGATGGGGTCCTCGCCGATGAGCGTCAACACGAAGAGGTACCCCGAGATGAGGAAGTGGATGACCATCCACTCGTGCCCGAGGTGCTCGAACATCGACCAGCGCACGAGGTCGGTGAAGTAGAACGCCCACAGCGACAGGATGAAGATGCCCGCCGCGACGAACGGATGCGTGACCACCTTCGAGAACGGCGAGTGCACCGCCCAGAGGATCCATTCGCGGCCGCCGCGCGTGCCGTCGTCGCGCTTGTGGATCGCGCGCAGCGCGAGCGTCACCGGGGCACCCGACACCAACAGCAGCGGGATCGCCATCGACAGCATCAT
Organism: Microbacterium sp. NPDC087868; assembly: GCF_044900755.1. Lineage (NCBI taxonomy): Bacteria > Bacillati > Actinomycetota > Actinomycetes > Micrococcales > Microbacteriaceae > Microbacterium > Microbacterium sp. NPDC087868. Next base: position 495,967 of record NZ_JBJDNO010000002.1, on the reverse strand, counting down.
GTGCCCGAGCATGTGCACGCTGAACAGGTACTCCTGGTACGCGTTGATCGGGCCGCAGGTGACCCAGACGAGCAGCAGCATCCCGAGCACCCAGAAGACGGTGCGGTGGATCGGCCAGCGATCGCCGCGCCGCTGCAGACGGATGACGCCGGCGATGTAGAGGAAGAGCCCGAACCCGGCGGCGACGAGCCACAGGATGTCGAGGTCCCATGACGTGAACCAACGGTCGAGGGTGAACTCCGGCGGCACGTTCGAGCGGGTCAGCACCTCGGCGGGGGTCTGCGCGAACGCGGCCTCCTCACCGGTCGGCGGGGGCGTGCGGGCGAGGGCCGCGGCAGCCCCCGAGGCGAGCCCCATGAGGGCGACCTCGCAGAGCACCAGCATCCAGAACCAGGCGGATGCCCGGGGGCCGTCGAGCTTGGGGATCAGACGCGCGCGGTACCAGGCGCCGAGCAGGCCCATACCGCCCAGGAGCACGACCTTGGCGAGCAGGATCGCGCCGTACGGCGTCGCGAGCTGGCTCCAGTCGCCGAGGGCGACGACCGAGCGGGCGACGCCCGAGATCGCGACGACGAAGAACGCGGCGATCGCGAGCGACGAGTAGCGTCGCACGAGCTGCGCACCGTCGACGCCGTCGCGTCCGCGCAGCAGCACGATCAGCAGCAGACCGCCGAGCCACACCGCGGCGCCGATCGTGTGCAGCAGGATCGAGTTGACCGCGACCGTGTGGCCGGCGAGATCGCCCGAGTGCCCCTGCGTGGCGAGGGGGAGGAAGGATGCCGCGGCCAGGAGCGCCGTGATGAGCGTCGGCGTCCACGTGCGCCAGGCGAAGGCGAGCACCGTGATCACGGAGCCGAAGATGGTCGTGATCAACCACGACTGACCCAGGGCCGTCTCGAGCAGGTAGCGGCCGAGCTGTGCGCCGAACTCGCGCTCGATGCTGAGCTGCGGGTTGAACGCGGCCATGAACGTGAGGAACGCGGTGAATCCCGCCGAGATCGTGAAGACCGCCGCCCCGATCGAGGCGATGTTGAGGGCTGTGTCGAACGGCTTCTCGCCGCTCTTGAGCGCGAACAGGGCGAGCACGAGCGAGCCGAGCATCGCGGCGGCCGCGACGTTCATCGTGAGCTTGACGATCGGGGTGGCCCACATGACGAAGGGGCCGGGATCCTGCAGCAGCAGGGGTGCCGCTCCCCCGCCGACGATCAGCGCGGCGACGACGCCGACGATCGCGGCGACGGCGAGGATTCCGATGCCGGCGAGGCGGTAGGCCGACGCGCTCGATCGGGTCGTCGCGGCGCGGGTGTTCACCCCTCCAGCCTAAGCCGCGGCATCCGTGCCGGCTGACGTGGCGCTGGATGCTGCAGGCTCTCTGCCGGGGACGCAGAAGGCCGCCACCCCGAGGGGCGGCGGCCTTCGACAGGAAGCGTCTTACTTGACGGCTGCCTTCAGCTTGGAACCAGCGGTCACCTTGACGCGCTTGCCGGCCGGGATCTTGATCTCGGCGCCGGTCTGCGGGTTGCGGCCGGTGCGAGCGGCGGTGTCGACCTGCTCGAACGAGATCCAGCCCGGGATCGAGACCTTGCTGCCCTTGGCAACGGCGTCGGAGACCGTGGAGAACAGCGCGTCGAGGACACCCGAGACGGTGGCCTGGCTCTGGCCGGTGGCGCTGGCGATGCTCGCGACGAGCTCGGTCTTGGTGATGGACTTGTCAGCCATGTCATCCTCCAGCGACGAGGATCTCGTCGCATCGTTGTGTGGATCGGAGCGGATGCCCCTGGTCGAGTGACCGCCTTGAATGTATCAATGACCACCCCCATTTCCGCGTCATTTCGCGGGTTTTGGTCATTTATTGGGCGTGTTGCACGACTTTTGTCACTCCAGTCACAGGTTTTCGGGCGTATCCCGACGCTTTTCAGGGCCGGTGCGCCGCGATCACGGCCTGCGCCGTGCGCTCGAAAGCGGGCGATACACGGTCGTCTCCGTCGAGGTATCCGCCGACCAGAGCGGCGTCGCGGAGCAGCACGAGCGAGGCCGCGACCTCGGCCGGCCGCTCGAGACCGGCCGCTCCGGCGACCTGTTCGAGCGTGCTCCGGAACCACTCGCGGTGCTCGTCGATCATCGCGCGTACGGGTCCCTCGCCGTCGGGGTACTCGGCTGCGGCGTTGATGAACGGGCAGCCGCGGGTGTGCCGCAGGCGGATGTCGGCGACGATGCCGTCGATGACGGCGTCGATGAGCCGCGTGGGGTCGGTGACGGCGGATCCCGCCTCGGCGAACATGTCGCGCAGCATCCGATCCTCGTTCTCGAGGTAGGCGAGCACGAGGTTCTCCTTGCCGCCGAACTGCTTGTACAGCGTGGCGCGCGTGACCTCGGCCTCAGCGATCACGCGGTCGACGCCGACCGCGTGGATGCCCTCCTCGTAGAAGAGGCGCGTGGCGGCCTCGATCAGGCGTGCGCGGGCGGGGCTCAGGCGCTTCGTGGTGTCGGTGCTCATGGTGGGTCCTCCCCCTCATCGTGGCATCCGTTCGGCGATTTCTCGATTCTCGGGAATACCTTGCGGTAGATAGAACGTTCGGTCTACTATCAGCGTAACGCACTTCCACCCCGCAGGACCGAACACAGGAGAAGATCATGAACAGCACCGACAAGACCCCCATCGTCCTCATCCACGGACTCTGGATGACCCCGAAGAGCTGGGACACGTGGGCCGAGCGCTTCCGCGCACAGGGCCACGAGGTCATCGTTCCCGGATGGCCCGGCATCGACGACCGCACCGTCGACGACATCCGCCGCGACCCCTCGGCCCTCAAGGGCATCGGCCTGAAGCAGATCGCCGACAACTATGAGCGCATCATCCGCGCACTCCCCGTCAAGCCGATCATCATGGGCCACTCCTTCGGCGGCGTGCTCACGCAGATGCTCGCCGACCGCGGCCTCGGCGCCGCCTACGTGGGCGTCGCTCCCGGACAGACCGCCGGCGTCACCGCCCTCCCCCTCTCGACCCTCTGGACCGGTACCCCGATCCTCTCCAACCCCTTCAGGCGCAACGGCGCCAAGCCCCTCTCGAAGCGCCACTTCCACTTCACCTTCGGCAACGACCTGTCGCACGCGGCATCCGACGCCCTGTGGGAGGAGTACGCGGTCAACTCGTACAACCGGGTGTTCTTCGAGGGCGTGACCTCGGTGCTCAACGAGAAGGGCGGCGTCACGCACGTCGACTACGCCCGCGCCGACCGTGCTCCGCTGCTGCTCATCGCCGGCGAGATCGACCACGTCGTGCCGCCGGCCATCGTGCGGGCGATCGAGAAGAAGTACCGCGCCTCGGGCAGCCCCGCGATCGTCGACTACATCGAGTACCCCGGACGCACCCACCGCCTCGTCAGCCAGGACGGCTGGGAGCAGATCGCCGACCACGCCCTCGCCTGGGCGGTGCAGCACGCCGAGGCATCCGTGGCGTGAGGGGTGCGGCTCCGCACCCCGTTGGGCGGCTCCCGCACCCGCACGCGCACCCGCACCTGCACCCGCACCCGCACGAACGGAGGAGATCTCGCGTTCTACAGGACAGGATTCTGATTCTCGTCCTGCAGAACGCGAGATCTCCTCCGCTGCGGGCAGGCTCGTCGACCACCGATGGCGTCAGGCACGGTGCTTCCCCTGCGCGACCGCCTCCATGATGACCGCCTGAACCTCGGACCAGCGCTCCATCACCTGCTCATACCCGAACCGCAGCACCGTGTACCCGCGAAGCACCAACTGAGCGTCATGGGCGATGTCGCGAGCGCGCTGCGCCCCGACATGCGTGCCCCCGTCGATCTGCACGACCAGGCGTTCGCCGATCAACAGATCGACCGGCCGATCGATGATCCACACCTGGGGGATCATCGGCAGGCACATCCACCGCAGCCGGTAAAGGAAGATCGTCTCGAGCCCCGAGTCGGCATATGGCCGAGCCTGCTCGAGCACTGCGCGCGCGGCGGCCGGGAGATCGAGGCCGCGCAGCCGCGCAGCATCGACGAGCCCCTTGTTCATCGCGGATTCCCAGATGACCAGAGCCGTCTCGAACGGTTGGCACTGTGCGACCACGGCGAGCGAGTTCACGAGATCGTCGACGGTCGTGTCGGGCGACCGCGGAACCACGGGTCTCGACCAGTGCACGACCACGCGGGACGGCACGACGACGCGCCCCGCATGCCTCGGCGCGACGACGTGCAGCGCACTGACCTCGGACACCCACAGCCCATGGCGCTCAGCCGCGGTGACGCACCCCAGGATCACGCCGCGTTCGATCGCTCCGACGACGCGCGGGTCGGCATCCGGAAGAGCAACCCATCCACGACGGATCGTGCGCACGTCGCCGCGCTCTCGCGCGCGGCGCAGCGAATGGGCACTCACGCCTGCGGCGTTCAGCGTGGCGGTTCGGGCGATTCCTCCGCGGCGGGAGAGTTCGGCGAGAGCATCCATCCGTCGATCCTGCGCCGCCCCGACCAGCTTTCGGCGCCCAGATGACGGATGCTGTGGACTGAGCCGAGCACTGTGCCAGCTGTGCAGAAGCGCTCCCCGGGAGGAGAACTCTCCTTGCGCAGGGGCAATTCCTCCTCCGCGGGCCCTCACGCCTGAGATCTCCTCCGTTGCAGGGGGAGGGAGTCAGGGCCGTGCAGGGGGAGGGAGTCAGGGCCGTGCAGGGGGAGCGTCAGGGTAGCGCGGCGTGAAGCACCCGACATGGGGCACGTGAGTTGCGCTCGCTGAGACCAGCGGGCACCGATAGCGCAGGAGAACTCTCGCTTTGCAGGAGCGGATGCCGGAAGCGATCCTGCAGAGGGCGAGAACTCCTCCCCGACGCGCACGACGCACCCCCACACACACAGAAGGGGCGAGGATCCGAAGATCCTCGCCCCTTCCGGACCCCGAGACGAGCTCAGGGACCGAGAATGCTACTTACCAGCTGGACTTGGTCACGCCGGGCAGCTCGCCACGGTGCGCCATGTCACGGAAGCGGACACGCGAGATGCCGAACTTCGTGAGGACACCGCGGGGGCGGCCGTCGATGACGTCGCGCGAACGCACGCGAGCCGGCGACGCGTTGCGCGGCAGCTTCTGCAGGCCGACGCGTGCGGCCTCGCGGGCCTCGTCGGTGGCGTTCGGGTCGACCAGGGTCTTCTTCAGCTCGGCGCGACGCTCGGCGTAACGCTCGACGATGACCTTGCGCTGCTCGTTGCGAGCGATCTTGCTCTTCTTAGCCATTGATCAACGCTCCTCTCGGAATTCGACGTGCTTGCGGACGACCGGGTCGTACTTCTTGAGCACGAGGCGGTCGGGGGTGTTGCGGCGGTTCTTCTTGGTCACGTACGTGTAACCCGTACCCGCCGTCGAACGCAGCTTGATGATCGGACGTACGTCCTGAGCCTTCTTGGCCATTAGAGCTTCACACCCTTCGCCTGGAGGTCCTTGACCACGTTCTCGATGCCGCGGACGTCGATCACCTTGATGCCCTTGGCGGACACGTTGAGCGTGATCTTACGACCGAGCGACGGAACGAAATAGGTCTTCTTCTGCACGTTCGGGTCGAAGCGACGCTTCGTCCGGCGGTGCGAGTGCGAGACGTTGTGACCGAAACCGGGAACAGCTCCGGTCACCTGGCACACTGCTGCCATGATGACTCCTTCTATACCGTGAGGCCGGACGGCCCCACCCAAGATCCCTTGTCTGCACGCCATCCACCCCTCGGGACGAACAGCATGCGAACTGCGCACAGGAGTGTGCACAGACAATCGCCAATGCTATCACAGCGCCAAGGGATGCCGATAACGCCGAAAGGCCCGCGGATGCCGGAGCACCCGCGGGCCTTCGAGAACCGGAGAACCTACTCGGTGACCGGGATCGATGCCGACTTCAGGGCGTCGACCGTGGAGGTCTGCGCGTCCTTCAGCGCATCGGCGAGGGTGCCACTGCCGCTGACCGCACCCTTGAAACCGTCGGAGACGTCGGCGTAGGTCTGCGTCATGGTCGGGCCCCACACGAAGTCCGGCGACACCTGCGTGGCCGCCTCGGCGAACACGTCGTAGATCTTCTGTCCGCCGTAGAAGTCGACGCCGTCGGCGTAGACCGGCAGCTTCAGGCCGGCGGTGGTGGCCGGGTAGAGGTTCGCGGCCTCGGCGAGAGCGGTGAGCGCCTCCTCGGAGGTGTTCAGCCACAGCGCGAACTTCGTCGCCTCGTAGACGTGCTCGCTTCCCTTGAGGACCGCGGTCGACGATCCGCCCCAGTTTCCGGCGACGGAGTCACCCGCGCTCCACTGCGGGAGCGGCGCGACGGCCCAGTTGCCGGCCGTGTCGGGGGCACCGCTCGAGATGGAGTTCGCGCCCCAGACGGCGGAGTTCCAGGTCCAGACCTCGCCCGAGTTGTAGGCGTTGTTCCACTCGTCGGTCCAGGCCGGGACGGTGGCGACGAGGTCGTCGTCGAGCAGACCCTGCCAGTAGTCGGCGACCGAGACGGACTGCTCGCCGTCGAGCGAGACGGTCCAGCCGGCGTCATCGCTCGAGAACCACTGCCCGCCGTCCTGCCACACGAAGCCGGCGAACTGGTTGATGTCGGACTGCGAGAAGTTGGTGATGTAGCCGCCCAGCGCGCGGATCTGCACCGCGGCCTCGCGGTACTCGTCCCACGTGGTGGGGATCGGGATGTCGTTCTGCTCGAACAGGTCGGCGCGGTAGAACAGCGCCATCGGGCCGATGTCCTGCGGGATGCCGTAGACGCCCTCGGTGCCGAGCGTCACCTGCCCCCAGGCCCAGTCGACGAAGTCGCCCTCCGCGGCCACGACGTCTTCGCAGGCGCTGAGGTCTTCGATGCCGTCCTGCACGAGGAAGTTCGGCAGGGCGTCGTACTCGATCTGACCGAGGTCGGGAGCGTCGCCCGCCTGGAGCTGGTTGAAGAAGTTCTGGTACGTGCCGCCGTTCCCGTTGGGGCCGGTCTGCACCTTCACCTGGATCTCGGGGTTCTCGTCGTTCCAGATCTTCACCACGTCTTCGATCCCGGGGATCCACGACGTGAACTCGAGCGTGACGTCGCCGTCCGCCGGGGTGCAGGCGGCGGCGTCGCCCCCTGTCGAGGTGTCTCCGCCACCGGCGGAGCATCCCGTGAGCACGAGCGCCGCGATGGCGATCGCGCCGGCTGCCTTCTTCTTCGAATGCTGCATTTCTGACCTTTCTCGGGTGGTGCATCGCCGGACGGGCCATCCGCCCGGCAACCTGCTCACTTCAGGGCGCCGGCGCCCAGACCGTTGCGCCAGAAGCGCTGGAGCAGGAGGAACGTGACGATGAGGGGGATGACCGACAGCAGGGCGCCGATCAGCACGAGGCCGCGCAGTTCGGGGAGCTGGTTCAACTGGTTGTTCCAGTTGTAGAGGCCGTAGACGACGGGGAAGAGCTCTTCGCTGCGCAGCATGATCATCGGCAGGAAGAAGTTGTTCCAAATCGCGACGAACTGGAAGAGGAACATCGTCACCAGCGCCGGGGTCATCAGGCGGATGCTGACGGTGAAGAACGTGCGGATCTCCCCCGCACCGTCGAGACGGCTCGCCTCGAGCAGTTCGTCCGGCACCGACGACGCCGCGAAGATGCGTGCGAGGTACACGCCGAAGGGGCTCACGATCGAGGGCAGGAAGACCGACCAGAAGGTGTTCGTGAGGTTCGCCTGGCTGAAGATGAGGAACAGCGGCAGGGCGAGCGCCGTCGCGGGCACGAGCACACCGCCGAGCACGATGTCGAAGAGCGCGTTGCGCCCCGGGAAGCGGTACTTCGCGAGCGCGTACCCGGCCATCGCCGCGAGCAGCGTCGCGATCGCGCCGCCGAGCGCGGCGTACAGCACCGAGTTCAGCATCCACTTCAGGTAGACGCCGTCGCGGTAGGCGAACAGCTCGACGATGTTGTCGAAGAACTTCACGTCGGCGAACCACAGCGGGGCCGTCGTGAGGATGTCGCTGTTGTCCTTGCTCGCCGCGACCAGCAGCCACCACAGCGGCAGCAGGAAGTACACGGTGAACACGGCCATGATGAGCATCGCGGCACCGCGCGAGATGCCCGATTCGCGTGCGGCGCGTCCGGTCGAGCGGCGCGCCCCGATGATCGTCGCGGTGGTCATGCGTTCTGCTCCTTGCGCTGCATGTACTTCATGAATCCGAACGAGAGCACGAAGGTCGTCACCGCGAGCACGACCGAGAAGGCCGCCGCGAGGTTCGTGTTCGGGATGGATGCCGTCGCGAACACGGTCATGTTCGGAGTGAACGTGCTGGTGACCGCCGAGCTGAACGAGCGGAAGACCTGCGGCTCGGCGAGCAGCTGCAGCGTGCCGATGATCGAGAAGATCGCGGTCATGACGATCGCCGGTCGCACGAGCGGGATCTTGATCGACCAGGCGATGCGCCACTGCCCGGCGCCGTCGAGGCGGGCCGCTTCGTACAGCTCGGTCGGGATCGACAGCAGCGACGAGTAGATGATGAGCATGTTGTAGCCGACGTAGACCCAGGTGACGACGTTGGCGATCGACCAGAGCACCAGATCGGCGCCGAGGAAGTCGATGTTCTTGGTGATCGCGGTGAAGGGCGACAGGTTGGGCGAGAACAGCGAACCCCACATGATCGCGGCGATCACGCCGGGAACCGCGTAGGGCACGAAGAACGCGAGCCGGAAGAAGCGCTTGCCCTTGACCAGCGGCGAGTCGAGCAGCAGCGCGAAGAGCAGCGCGAGGCCGAGCATGATCGGCACCTGCACGACGCCGAAGAGCAGCATCCGCCCCATCGAGTTCCAGAAGGCCGAGTCCTGGAAGACCTGCACGTACTGGGCGAAGCCGCCGAAGACGAGCTCGGCCTTGCCGAAGGTGCCCTCGCGGCGCACGACCAGCAGCGACTGCCAGAACGCGTAGGCGATGGGGGCGACGTAGAACAGCGCGAACAGCACGCCGAACGGCAGGAACAGGAAGGCGATCGCGCCCTTGTGCGGGATGCGGGATCGACGCCGACCCGGCGCCGCGCCGGTCTTCGCCGGCGCTCTGAGCGTGGTGGTCATACATCCTCCTTGATGATGCGGACCGCCCCGGCGGGGACGGTGATGATGCCGGTGGCGGCGGAGCCGGTGAGGAGCTCGGTGCCGGTCGCTGCGACCTCGACGAGGTCTGCGCCGTGGTTGATGATGAAGCGGTAGGCGGCATCCGCTCCGACGCGGCGCACCACGTCGACGTCGGGTCCGGCTCCGGGTGCCGCGGCGATGCCCGCCGCGTCGGCGAGCCGCGCGACGAGCGCGCGGTACGCCTCGGGCGACGGCTGGGTCGCGAGGTACCAGGCCTCGCCCGCGCCCTGCGCCCGGCGCGTGATCACGGGGTGACCGGCGGAGGGCCCGTCGACGAAGGAGGCGATGGCCTCGGCATCCGTCGTGCGCAGCCGCTCGCTCCATACGGATGCCGTCGAGCCGTCGCTCAGCGCGACGCTCTGCCCCGGCACGAGCGGCGCGAACTCCTCGGAGCGGATGCCGAGCAGCTCGCGGAACGCGCCGGGGTAGCCGCCGGTGCGCACGCGATCCTCGGCGTCGACGATGCCGCTGTAGAAGGTGACGAGCACGGTCGCTCCGCGCTCGACGGCGCGGGCGATGACGGCCGCCTCCTCGTCGCGCACGAGGTGCAGGGCCGGCACGACGATCAGGCGGTAGTCGTCGAGGTCGGTGCCGGGGCGCACGACGTCGGCGACGATCCCGGCATCCGCCAGGGCGGTGTGCGCGGCGTGCACCTGGTCGAGGTAGCGCACCTCTTCGCTCGGGCGCCCCTCGTTCTCGACGGCCCACCAGTTCTCCCACGAGAACAGCACCGCGGCGTCGGCGACGACGCGGGTGCCGGCGACCTCGCCGAGGCTCTCGAGCATGCGGCCCAGTTCGACGGTTCCGCGCCACAGGTCGCTGTCGGTGCCGGCGTGCGGCAGCAGCGCCGAGTGGTACTTCTCGGCGCCCTGGGTCGACGCGCGCCACTGGAAGAAGCAGATGCCGTCGGCGCCGCGGGCGACATGCGAGGCGACGTTGCGGGTGAGCTCGCCCGGGGCCTTGGCGAGGTTGACGGGCTGCCAGTTGACGGCGCTGGTCGAGGTCTCCATGAGCAGCCAGGGGTCGCCTTCGGCGAGGCCGCGGGTGAGGTCGGCGGCGAACGAGAGCTCCTGGCGCGGGTTCTCGAGGCGACGGTCGAGATAGTGGTCGTTGGCGACGAGGTCCATGTCGGCGGTCCACGACCAGTAGTCGAGGGCGCGGATGTGCGCGGTGACCATGAAGTTCGTCGTCACGGGGATGTCGCTGTGCGCGCGGATGATCTCGGCCTCGGCGCGGTAGAGCGCGAGCTGCTCGTCGGAGCTGAAGCGCTGGAAGTCGAGCACCTGGCCCGGGTTGCGCAGCGAGAGCACCTGCGCGGGAACCTGCACCTCGTCGAACGAGCCGTAGCGCTGGCTCCAGAAGCTGGTGCCCCAGGCGGTGTTCAGCGCGGCGATGTCATCGGCGTAGCGGTCGCGCAGCCAGGTGCGGAAGGCGCCGGTGCTGGTCTCGCAGTAGCAGAGGGCGTTGTGGCATCCGAGCTCGTTCGAGACGTGCCAGAGGGTGACGGCGGGGTGCGAGCCGTACCGCTCGACGACGCGGCGCGTGACCTCGGCCGCGTAGGCGCGGAAGACGGGGCTGCTCGGGCAGTAGGCCTGACGGCCACCCTGGTGGAAGACGGTGCCGTCGATGCCCTCGGGCAGGATCTCGGGGTGCTTGGTCGTGAGCCACGGGGGCGGGGAGGCCGTGCCGGTGCCGAGATCGACGCGGATGCCGGCGGCGTGCAGCTGCGCGATGATCTCGTCGAGGCCGGAGAAGTCCCAGCGGCCCTCGCCCGGGTTGATCGTCGACCATCCGAAGATGTTGATCGCCACGAGTCCGACGCCCGCTTCGCGCATGAGGCGGATGTCTTCGGGCCAGACGCTGCGGTCCCACTGCTCCGGGTTGTAGTCGCATCCGAAGACGAGACCCTCCCCCTCGGACAGAGAGGAGATGAGGGTGGGCGCGGCGGCGGGCATTCGGTTTCGCTCCTTTGCGGAAGAGATGTGTGCACGTGCACAGTTCGATTCACGAAAAGAACGGGACGATTTTCTGTGAACGTGCACACATCGTCACATGTCCGCCCGCTCGACGTCAAGTCCACTCGCTAGGCTGAGCATCATGAGCTCCTCGACGCGCCGCCGCAGCACCGTGCACGACGTCGCGCGCGTGGCCGGCGTCTCGCGCGGAACCGTCAGCCGCGTGCTCAACGGCGGCTACGTCTCGGACTCCTCCCGCACCGCGATCGAAGAGGCCATCCGCGAGGTCGGCTACGTGCCCAACACCGCCGCGCGCAACCTCGTGCGTCAGCGCACGCAGGCCATCGCGTTCATCGTGCACGAGCCGCACGCGCTGTTCCTCGAAGACCCCAACATCGGGGCGATCATGCTCGGCACCAACGAGACGCTCTCCGAGGCCGACTACCAGATGGTGTGCCTGGTGGTCGACTCCGACCGCGACACCGAACGCGTCGCCCGGTACCTGAACGGCGGCTTCGTCGACGGCGCGGTGATCGTCTCCGCCCGCGCGCAAGACCCCATCACGAAGGCCGTCATGCGCCTCGACCTGCCCGTCGCCTACGTCGGGCACCCGCCCGACGTCGATGCGGCCTGGGTCGGCGTCGACAACCACGGAGCCGCCCGCGCGATCACGTCTCGGCTGCACGCGACCGGACGCCGCCGCATCGGCATGATCGCCGCAGCGCTGGACCGCGACTCGGGTGCCGATCGCCTCGCCGGGTTCACCGAGGCGCTCGGCGCCGACTTCGACCCCGCACTCGTCGAACCCGTGCCGCTGTACTCCTACGCCGACGGTGCCGCGGCCATGACCCGCCTGCTCGAGCGCGCACCCGACATCGACGGCGTGTTCGCCGCATCGGATGCCGTCGCCGCCGGCGCGATCTGGGCGCTGCGCGAGGCCGGTCGCCGCGTTCCCGAAGACGTCGGCATCGTCGGCTTCGACAACAGCACCTGGGCAATGCGCACCACTCCCCTGCTCTCGACGGTCGACCAGCCCGCCGAGGGACTCGGTGCGGCGGCCGCGGCATCCGTGCTCGCGCAGCTGCGCGACGACGAACCCGCCGCCCGCACCGGCATCATGCTCGACACCCCGGTCGTCTGGCGCGACTCCGCCTGACGCCCTTCGTCTCGTCGCTTCGCTCCGGTTCCTGAGCGAGCACAACGAGACGAAGGGCGCTCAGGAACCGACGAAGGGTCTACGAACGCGACGCCTCCTCGGCGCCGCGGCCCCAGCGGAACGGCGAGACCGTCGGGTCGCCGGCGATCCAGAAGCGCCAGGGGAAGGCATCCGTCCCGGCGATCCCGGCGACGCCCACCCGCGGGCCCGACGCCACCTCGACCGGCTCGTCGCTCAGCCACAGCTCGGCGCGCGCTCCGTGCCACTCCGCGCCCGTGACCGCGTCGATACCGTCGTGGAGCGGATGCTTCAGCCCCACCGCCTGCCCGAACCGCCCGGGCCCGCGCGCGAGATCCCGCAGCACCCGCGGCGTCAGCGCCGTGTCGATACCGCGGCGGTGCGCGGCGGCATCCGCTCCCCCGACGATCTCCCCGGCGCGCAGCAGCACACCACCGGCGACGCCCTCCGGTCCGCACACGACGTTGACGCACGAGTGGATGCCGTGGCTCAGGTACACGTAAAGATGCCCGGGCTCGCCCCACATCGTGGCGTTGCGGGCGGTGCGCCCCATGCGGGCGTGGGAGCCGGGATCGGCGAACTCCCCCGTGCCCTGCCCGTGGTAGGCCTCGACCTCGGTGAGGCGCATCCGCACCTCGACGGCCGGCTCACCGGGCACCGCGACGACCGTGCGCAGCTCGGCGCCCAGCAGTCGCGGGGCGACGTCGACCGGCAGACCGCTCAGCTCGTCGCGGGTCGCCCGGTGCAGAGCGCCGACCATGTCAGAAGCGCGGGGCCGTCTGGCACCACGAGGCGTCGAAGCCGGTGAGAGCCACCATCTCGTCGCCCGTGCGCAGGTCGATGAGGTGCGTCTCCATCTTCTTCGGCAGCGGGAGCAGCATCTCGTCGTAGGGGTTGTCGGTCATGTTCGGGGCGATCACCACCGCGGCGTACTGGCCACTGGGCGAGGCGCAGGCCTGCAGGATCGAATCCGTCGAGGGAACCTCGATCAGCGGGCTCGCCGTGCCGTCGTCGTCGACCTTCACGACCGCCTGGCCGGTCGGGATGCCGAGGTCGTTGCGTTGCACGACGTGCCGCAGCGTGCCGCCGGGGAACGGGGTGATGGTCGAGGCGATGCCGTAGTCGGGGTTCGAGGCGGCGAGCGGCTGCTCCGATCCGTCGGCCAGATTGAGTTCGACGACCGTGCCGTCGAGGCGCTCGACGATCGCGGTGTAGGTGCCGCGGCTGATGCCCTGGATGTTCGCGGCCAGACCGAGCGACTGCACGCCGGCATCGCTCGAGCGGTCGACGAGCGACAGCGCGCCGTCGAAGTCGATGAACAGCACTGCGGCGCTGTCGGGCACGAACTGCCACGCGAAGATGCTGGCCTCGGTGTCGCCGACCTCGATGACCTGCGGCTCGGAGTCCTTGTCGTTCAGCGACTGGGTCACGAGCACGCTCGCGCGGCCCTCGGTGTCGCTGAGCTCGCGGTCGGAGTAGCTGTAGCCGACGAGTCCGCCGCGCTCCGACACCTGGATCGATCCGACGTAGCCCTCGCCGGGCAGCGGCAGCTCGCGCTGGTTGCCGCCGTCGTGGTCCATCACGAGGATGTGCGAGCCGTCGTCCTCCTCGACCGTCACGACCAACTGCGACGAGGTCGCGCGGAAGTCGTTGATCTTGTCGGCGGCGAACACCGGCACGCCGTTCTCGCCGGTGAGGTCGGTCTGGAAGATCTTGTCTTCCTTGTCGCTGCGGTTGAGCAGGAAGATGCTCGAGGGCGGCGTGGTGAACGTCGTCGTCAGGTCGTTCTTCGGCCCGCCCGATGCGCCGGTCGCGTCGGCGACCGTGACGGTGTACTCCGTCTCGTCGTCGAGCGGCACGGTGAAGCGGATGCCGATGCCCCGGCCCGCGGCATCCACCGTGAACGGCACCGACGGTTCGACCGTCACCTGCGCGGGGTCGATCGCCGCGAGCGACTGGTTGGCCGTGAGGATGAGCCGACTGCCCGAGGCGTCGATCGCATGCGCCGGGTCGACCTGGACCTCGGTGATACGCGGACCCTGCGTGAGGCTCACGACGCCGAGGCCGGCGCCCACCAGCACCAGGATGCCGAGCACCGCGGCGAGCGCGATCCCGAACCGGCGCGAGCGCTTCGGGGTGGCCTCGGATGCTGAACGCCCTCCGTCGGTTCCTGAGCGAGGAGCGGAGCGACGAGACGAAGGACGCTGCGCTCGCTCAGGAACCGGAGCGGAGCGAGGAGACGAAGGGTCTCCCTCCGACGAGGGACTCGGCTCGAAAGATGCTCGGCGCGCGGGCCCTTCGTCTCGCTCCGCTCGCTCAGGAACCGGAGGTTCAGGGACCTCCGCAGGCGCCTCGAAACCGGGGTCCTGAGCTTGTCGAAGGGCCCCGCCCCGAGACTCCTCCTCGGCCGCCTCCGCCGCCGCGGCGGCCTCGCGGGCGGCGCGCATCTCGGCGCGCGTGCGCGGGACGGCGGAGCCTTCGGGCCGCTCGTCGTCAGTACTCATACGGGTCTCCCGGCTCGTCGATCGCGACGACCTCGGTGGGGACGATGCTCAGCTTGCCGTCGGCATCCGTCTTCACCGTTCCCGTGACCTCGACCCACTGTCCGGTGTCGTAGGCGCTCGCGTCGACGTCGACCGGCAGCGTCGCCGGCTGCGCGTCGATCACGCAGTGCGTGATGACCATGCGGGTGAGGTTGACCTCGCCGTCCTTCACCGCGTCGGGGGTGACGAACCCGACCAGCGAGACGGATGCCCCGTCGTAGGCCGCCGTGTTCGTCGCCGTCGCGAAGACGCTGGCCCAGTCCCCCACCCCGAAGGTGGAGGTGTCGGCGATGCCGAGCGTGACGTCGTCGGAGCCGGCGAAGAGCGCCGTCTGCTCGCCGACGCGCGACATCGCGAGTTCGACCGAGAGCGACGCCGGCGGCAACACGAGGGCCGCCGCGACGACGCCCGTCGCGAGGATGCCACCGGTCACCGCTCCGGCGGCGGCGAGGGCGCGGCGCGGGGTGGGAGCGGCATCCGAGTCGTCGTGCGCGGTGCCGTGATCGTGACCGTGATCGGCCTCTTCGCCCAGCGGAAGGGTGCACGACCAGATCGCACCCAGCAGGGTCACGACCGCCGCGGCGCACGCGAACCACACCGACTCGGGGCTGATGTAGAGGGTGAGGCGGCCCGTGAAGCCGAGGCCGAGCGTGACGATCGACACGAAGGTCGCGAGCCCGATGCCCAGCCACCGCGTGCCGAGGGCGCGCAGACGAGAGCGCGAGGGGGCGTGCGTGTGCTCAGCGGTCGTGTTCTCAGAGGTCGTGTTCTCAGACAAGGACGTTCACCCCGATCCCGATCGCGAAGGCCGAGGCGACCACGACGCCGACGATGCCGAGCAGCGTGCGCGCCGTGAAGGTCGTGCGCATGAGTGCGAGCATCTTCACGTCGACGAGCGGTCCGACGAGCAGGAAGGCGACGAGGGCTCCCGACGAGAACGTCGAGGCGAACGACAGCGCGAAGAACGCGTCGACGTTCGAGCAGATCGCGACCGTCATCGCGAGCGCCATCATGGCGACGATCGACAGCACCGGGTTCGCGCCGATTGCGAGCAGCATGTCGCGCGGGATGAGCACCTGCACGGCTCCGGCGAGGGCCGAGCCGATCACGAGTGCGGGCATCACCGCGCGCAGCTCGATGAGGAACTGCGTCAGGCTGCGCTTGACCGGGGTGCCGTGCTCGTGGGTGACGCGGTCGCACGTGTCGATGAAGCGCTGCGTGAGCATCGCGTCGGGCGAGGGGTGGCGGCTGTAGATCCAGCCGATGAGGTTCGCGATCAGGTAGCCGCCGACGAGACGGGCGACGAGGATGCCGCCGTCCCACCCGAACGCCGCGTGCGTGGTGAGGATCACGATCGGGTTGACGATCGGCGCCGCGATGAGGAAGGTCATCGCCTCGGCCGGCGCGAGCCCGCGCATCATGAGTCCGCGGGCGAAGGGCACGTTGCCGCACTCGCAGACCGGGATCAGCATGCCCAGCAGCGACAGCACCGCTCGGCGGGCCCACGCGCGCTTCGGCAGCCAGCGGTGGATGACGTCGGCCGGCAGCCACACCTGCACGACGATCGACAGCAGCACGCCGAGGATCACGAACGGCAGGGCTTCGATCAGCACGCTGAGCGCGAGGGTCAGTCCGTCCTGCGCGCGGGTGGGCAGCGAGGCCGGGAACAGCTGAGGCAGGAACGCGTCGACCAGGAACAGCGCCGCGATGATGACGGCGCCCAGGATCAGGCCGATCCACGCCGAGCGCGGCGACCGCGTCGAGCCGTGGGCGTGCGCGTGGCGCTGCGGGGCGAGCAGAGTCACGCGGTCGCGGCCCTCTCGGCGTCGCGTTTGTTGGTGCAGGGGGCGCACAGTCCGAAGATGTCGACGACGTGCGCGGCATCCGTGAATCCGTGCAGTGCGGCCGTGCGGTGCGCCCACTGCTCGACGTCCTTGGCCTCGATCTCGACCGTGAGTCCGCAGTTGCGGCAGATCAGGTGGTGATGATGGCCCTGCGTGGTGCAGGCGCGGTAGAGCGCCTCGCCCTCGGGGCTCTGCAGCGAGTCGGCGTCGCCGGAGGCGGCGAGACCCGCGAGCGCGCGGTACACGGTGGCCAGGCCGATGCCCGTGTTGTCGTCGCGCAGCGAGGCGTGCAGGTTCTGCGCGCTCACGAAACCGCGCGCGTCGGCGAGTGCTTCGCGCACGCGTTCGCGCTGCCAGGTGTTCCGCTGAGCCATACCGACGATTCTAGGCGTCGGGGATCGGCGAGGGCTGGGAGTCGCTCACGTCAGACCCGCACCCGCCGCACGCGGGCCCGGGCCTTCTGCACCACCCAGCACACGACGTAGATCGTGAACGACAGGGTGGTGATGTACGGGCTGACGGGCAGGGTGCCGGCCAGGGCGAGCAGGATGCCGCCCACCGCCGAGACGAAGCCGAACAGGGCGGCGAGCAGTGGCACGGCCACCGGCCCGGCGGTCACGCGCATCGCGGCGGCGGCGGGGGTGACGAGCAGCGCCATCACGAGCAGCGCACCGATGATGTGCACGCTGACGGCGACGATGAGGCCGAGCAGCACCATGAACAGCAGGCTCACGGCACGGGTGGGCACACCGCGGGCGGCCGCCGACTCGGGGTCGAGCGAGTCGAAGCGCAGCGGGTTCCACATGATGAGCAGCCCGAGCAGCACCACCAGGCTGATGCCCATGAGCCAGCCGAGGTCGGGGCTCGACACCGAGACGATCTGCCCGGTGAGCAGGCTGAACCGGTTGGCGCTGCGGCCGTCGTAGAGCGAGAGGAACAGGATGCCGAGGCCGAGGCCGAACGGCATGAGGACACCCACGATCGAGTTGCGGTCCCGGGCCTTCGCGCCGAGGACGCCGATCAGTATCGCCGCGACGAGGGCTCCGCCGAGCGACCCGAACACGACGCTGCCACCGAACAGCAGCGCGGCCGCGGCGCCCGCGAACGACAGCTCGCTCACCCCGTGCACGGCGAAGGCGAGGTCGCGCTGCATCACGAAGACGCCGATGAGTCCGCCGACGATGCCGAGCACGGCCCCCGCGATGATCGAGTTCGAGAGCAGGGCCACGAGCTCGCCGTAGTCCTGGAACGAGAAGACGTCGCTCCAGTCGACCAGGGGCCTCATGCTGCTCCTCCGCGCGCGTGCTCGTGGTCGCCGTGATCGTGGTGGGGCTCGGCATCCGGAACGCCCACGACCACCAGCCGGTCGCCGGCGCGGAGCACGAACACCGGGGTGCCGTAGAGGTCGGTGAGCACGCGCGTCTGCAGCACCTCGTCGGGGGTGCCGAGCAGGAAGCGCCCGCCGGCGATGTAGAGGATGCGGTCGACCTTGCCGAGGATGGGGTTGATGTCGTGGGTGACGAACATCACGGCCGCCTCGCGCTCGCGGCGCTGCCGGTCGATGATGTCGGTCACGGCGACCTGATTGGCGAGGTCGAGGTTCGAGAGCGGCTCGTCGCACAGCAGCAGTGCCGGCTCGTCGGCGAGTGCCTGACCGACCCGCAGCCGCTGCTGCTCACCGCCGGAGAGGAGTCCGACGCGGCGATCCGCGAAGTGCGCGGCCCCGACCGACTCGAGCAGGCGGTCGACCTTCGCACGGTCGCCGCGGTGCGGCACCGGGAACCCGAAGCGACTGCCGTGCACACCCAGGGCGACGAGGTCGCGGGCCCGCATGCTCGTGTCGGGGGCGAGCGAGCGCTGCTGCGGGATGTAGCCGATGCGCGAGTTCCCACGGTGCACGGGCTCACCCGCGACGCGGATGGTTCCCGACGACAGCGGCTGCAGACCGAGGATGCTGCGCAGAAGGGTGGTCTTGCCCGAACCCGAAGGGCCCAGCACGGCGATGAACTCGCCGGGCTGGACCGTCAGATCGAGTCCCGACCAGAGTTCGCGGTCTCCACGGTGGAGCGAAGCATCCGCGATCTCGAGGACGGGGCGCCGACTCACGACTGGGTCGCGGCGGCGAGGCTCTGGATCGCGTCACTCATCCACTCAGAGTACGACGATCCGTCCTCGAGCAGCTCCGTGAAGGCGATCACGGGGATGCCCGCGGCCTTCGCGGCGTCCTCGACGCGCTGCGTCTCGGAACCACCGGTCTGCGCGTTGGTGAGGAGGGCGGTGACCTCGCCGCTCTCGATCACGTCGAGCGCCTGCAGCAGAACGGCGGGGGCGACATCGGTGCCCTCCTCGACCGACTCGGCGAAGCCCTCGGGGGTGACATCGGTGAATCCGGCGGCCGCGGCGAGGTAGCCGGGCAGCGGCTCGGTGATGAAGACGTCGACGTTCGAGGCATCCGCCTTGATGGACGCGAGGTCGGCTTCGAAGCCCTCGAGCTCCGCCGTGAGCTCCGCCGCGTTCGCGGCGAACTCGTCGGCGCCGTCGGGGTCGAGCTCGGAGAGCTCGTCGGAGATCGCCTCGACGACGTGGATCATCGTGTGCGGGTCGAACCACACGTGCTCGTTGAAGCCCTCGATGTGGTCGTGACCCTCGTGGCCCTCTTCGCCCTCGGCGTGCTCGTGGTCGTGCTCCTCCTCGGCGGGCGCCTCGGTCGCTGCGTCGTCGGCGGCATGGTCCTCGTCGGCATGGTCGTCGTGAGCCTCGTTGCCGGGGTAGTCGTGCGAGTACTCGACGGCCGTGACGACGTGGGGGTCGTTCGCGTCCTGCAGGAGCGTGTCGATGAACGCGTCGTATCCGCCCCCGTTCTCGATCACGAGGTCGGCCTTCTGCACCGTGAGGCGGTCGCGGGCGGTGGCCTCGTAGGAGTGCGGGTCCTGCGAAGCGGAGGTGATGATCGACTCGACGTCGATACGGTCGCCGCCGATCGTCGAGGCGATGTCGCCGTAGACGTTGGTGCTCGCGACGACCGTGATGGTGCCGTCGTCGCTCGCGCCCTCTCCCGCAGCGGCGGTGGAGCATCCGGCCAGCGTCAGGGCGGCGACGGATGCGAGGGCGAGAACGATCACGGGCTTCTTCATGCTCTCACTCTAAACGCTAATGAGAACCATTATCAAATCGGCGTCCGCAGACGTGCTTCCTCCCCGCCGTCGAGACCCATCACTCGCGTCGAGACCCACCACCCGCGACGTGCGGGGTGATGGGTCTCGACGGCGGTGATGGGTCTCGACGCGGCCGGACGGGTGTCAGGCGAGCAGTGCCGCCGGGGCGATCCAGACCGTGGCCTCGCCGGGAAGCGACGAGCCCTCGAGCGGGATGCTCGTGAGCACGACGTCTGCGGCATCCGCTCCCAGATCGAACGGTTCGGTGCCGAAGTTCGTGACGATCTGCCATCCGTTCGGACGCGCGAAGCGCAGCACGTCGGCGCGACCGGTCTCGACCCACTCCAGCGTCTCACCCGTCTGCAGCGGATGCCGCAGGCGCAGCGCCTCACGGTACAGCGACAGCGTCGACGCCGGATCGGATGCCTCGGCATCCACCGCGTGATCGGCGAACCACTCCGGCTGGGGCAGGTGCGCGGCGGCCGCCCCGAACCCGAACGAGACGCCGTCGGCGCTCCACGGCAGCGGCACGCGGCATCCGTCCCGACCCAGTCCGTCGAACTCCGCCCCGCGGAAGAACGCCGGGTCCTGTCGCTGCTCGGGCGAGATCTCGGCGACCTCGTGCAACCCGAGTTCCTCGCCCTGATACAGGTAGGCGCTGCCGGGCAGGCCGAAGAGCAGCAGTGACGCGGCCGTCGCGCAACGCAGACCGCGCTCGCGATCGAGCAGCTCGGGCGGGCCGCCGGCCGCGACCCACTCCGTGCCCTGCTTCACCGCACGACCCTGCAGCGGCGCGAGGCCGTAACGGGTGGCGTGGCGGGTGACGTCGTGATTCGAGAGCACCCACGTCGTCGACGACCCGCTCTGCCGGGCCTGCGCGAGGTTCTCGTCGACGATCTCGCGGAACTGCGCGGCGTCGAAATCGGCCTCGAGCAGGTCGAAGTTGAACGCCTGCCCGAGCCCCTCGGCGGAGGCGTAACGGGCGCGGCGTTCGGGTGTATCGACCCATGCCTCGGCGACCGCGGTGCGCGGCGGGTCGTACGAGTTGAAGACCTGCCGCCACTCCGCGTAGATCTCGTGCACGTCGTCGCGGTCGATCAGCGGGTGCGAGCCCGAGGATCGGTCCATCGCGTCGAGCTCGGCGCGCGAGGGCAGCGGCTCGCTGAGGTCCTTGGTGAGCATGTGCGCGACGTCGATGCGGAAGCCGTCGACCCCGCGGTCCGACCAGAAGCGCAGGGTCTTCAGGAAGTCCGCACGCACCTCCGGGTGATCCCAGTTGAAGTCGGGCTGCTCGGTGGCGAAGTTGTGGAAGTACCACTGGCCGTCCTCGACCCGCTCCCACGCCGACCCGCCGAACACCGAGACCCAGTCGGTGGGCGGCTCGGCGCCGTCGGGCCCCGTGCCCTCGCGGAAGATGTACCGCTCGCGCGCGGCCGAACCTCGGCCCGCGGCGAGCGCCTCCTGGAACCACGCGTGCTGATCCGACGAGTGGTTCGGCACGATGTCGACGATGACGTGGATGCCGCGGGCGTGCAGCGCCTCGACCATCGCGTCGAAGTCGGCGAGGGTGCCCAGTCGCGGGTCGACGTCGCGGTAGTCGGCGACGTCGTAGCCGCCGTCGGCGAGCTCGGACGGGTAGAACGGGCTCAGCCAGACCGCATCGATGCCGAGCGCCGACAGGTAGTCGACGCGCGACAGGATGCCGGGGATGTCGCCGAGCCCGTCGCCGTTGGCGTCGGCGAAGCTGCGGGGGTAGATCTGGTAGACGGCGGCCTGCCGCCACCACGCTGCCGTCTTGTCGTCTTCGCGGGTCTCGGTGAGAAGCGAATCGGTCATATCGGGGAGTGCTCCTTCGTTTCGTGCGGTGGTTCTCGTGTCAGCCCTTGACGGCGCCCTGCGTGACGCCCTCCATGACGAAGCGCTGCGTGAACAGGTAGGCCAGGATCGCCGGGGCCATCGCCATCAGGTACGAGGCGAACGACACGTTGTAGTTGTTGCTGAACTGGGTCTGGAACAGGTTCTGCCGCACCGGCAGCGTCTGCAGCGCCGGGTCGGAGATGATGAGCGACGGCATCATGAAGTCGTTCCAGGCGTAGAGGAAGGCGAAGATGCCGACCGTGGCGCTCATGGGCGCGAGCAGCGGGAAGATCAGCTTCCAGAAGGTCTGCCACGTGGTGGCGCCGTCGATGCGCGCGCTCTCCTCGAGCTCGATCGGGATCGACCGCAGGAACGCCGTGAACAGCAGCACGCTGAAGCTCAGCTGGAACATCGTCGCGAGGATGATCACGCCGAACGGGTTGTCGAGCCCGAAGCGACCGGTGAGCTGGATCTGCGGCAGGGCGACGACCGGGAACGGGATGAACATCGCCGCGAGCAGGTAGAAGAACGAGTAACGGAAGAGGCGGCGGTCCCAGTTGCGCACGATCGCGTACGAGGCGAACGCCGCGAGCACGATCGTGGCGATCACGGTGCCCGCCGTGACGAGCAGGGAGATGCCCGCGCCGACCGGGAACTTCGTGAGGTTCCACGCCTCGACGAACCCGTCGATGCTGAACGGCGCCGGCAGCGAGAACGCGTTGCCGTCGACCGCCTGACCCGTGGTCTTGAACGCCATCGAGAGGGTGACGTACAGCGGGAGGAGAACGGTGACCGCGCACAGGATCAGGATGATCGTGCCCGACCAGTTGACCCGTTCCATGCGCACGCGGGGCTTCTTGCCCGCGACCTGTGTGGTGATCGTCTGCGTCGACATCAGAGTGCGTTCCTTCCGCGCGTCAGCGACAGCTGGAGGAGGGAGATGAGCACGGCGACGATGAAGAAGATGGTCGCGTTGGCCATCTGATAGGCGTAGTCGCCGCCGTTGAAGCCCGCGATGATCGTCATCGCGACGCTGCGGGTGGAGGTTCCGGGGCCGCCGTTGGTGAGTCCGACGATGATGTCGTAGGCGTTCAGGAAGCCCTTGAACCCGAGGATGACGTTGATCACGACGTAGCCCATCACGAGCGGGAGCGTGATGCGGGTGAGCTGCTGCGTCTTGCTCGCGCCGTCGATGCTCGCCGCCTCGTAGACCTCGCCGGGCACCGAGAGCAGGCCGGCGATGTAGATCAGCAGCGTGCCGGGCACGGCCTGCCACGCGGTGACGATGACGATCGCCACCCAGGCCAGGTCGGGGTTGGCGAGCAGGCTCGTCTGCAGCCACGGGATGCCGGTGGCCGCCCCCGCGGCGGGGATCGAGTTCGAGAACAGGAAGTTGAAGACGTACGCGATGATGATGCCCGAGATCACCATCGGGATCACGAAGATCGTGCGGAGCCCCGTCTTGAAGCGGATGCGGGAGGTGAGCCCGACCGCGAGCAGGAACGCGACCACGTTGACCACGATGACCGTGGCGATCGAGAACCCGAACGTGAAGAGGTAGCTCTGCAGGATCGCCGGGTCGCTGAACACGGCGATGTAGTTCGTGAAGCCGTTGAAGCTCCACTCGCCGATGCCGATCGAGTCGGTGAAGCTGAAGAAGATGCCCATCACCCCCGGCACCGTGATCGCGAGGGTGAAGATCACGAGCGTCGGCAGCAGGAACAGGTAGTAGATCGGCTCGACCCGGCGGGTGCGAGGACGGATGCCGCGCTTGCCGCCCGTGATGACCGCCGTGGTGTCGGTCGGAATCGTCGGAGTGATGGTCATGATGCCGGCTCCTCTGCCGAGGCGTTGTCCTGAGTCGACGGGATCGGGGCGCGGAACGCGATGCGCGCCCAGTCCGCGTCCATGGTGCGCAGCGTGTTCTGCGTCGAAGCGCCCAGCACCATCGCCTGCGCGTAGTTGAAGATCGGCAGGGTCTTGGGCACGAGCACCGAGGGGCCCTGGTAGATCTTGCCCTCGTCGTAGTACTCGATCATCCCCTCGATGCGCGGGTCGTCGGGGGCCGGGGCATCCGTCGTCGGGGTGAAGCCGAGCTGCGAGGCGTTGTACTCCTCGATGTTCTCGGGCTGATACAGGAACTCGAGGAAGTCACGGGCGGCCTCCTGGTGGCGCGACCCCTCGGGGATCATCGCCGCGAGGTCCATGTTGACGCGCACCTCGAGGTCGTCCGGGTCATCGGTCATCGGCAGCGGGAACGTTCCGAGCTGCAGGTCGGGTGCGGTCTTCGCGATCTCGCTGAACGCCCACGGCCCCTGCAGGTACATGGCCGCCTCGCCCTTCGCGAAGGCGAGATTGCCGTCGCCGTACGCCCTGCTCGCGGCATCCGCGTTGGTGTAGTTCTCGGCGAGCTGCATCATGCGATCCATGGGCTCGGCGAAGTCCTTCTCGAACGAGACCGGGGCGTCGGGCCCGACCTCGGTGCCTTCTTCGGCGAGCGCGTCGAAGAAGTCGATCACGTCGACCGATCCGCCGGCGGTGTAGTCGTACCAGCCCTGACCGACGGTCCAGTCGTCCTTGAAGGTGCCGTAGAACGGGTCGATGCCCGCGGCCTTGAGCTGATCGCAGACGGCGATGAGCTCGTCCCAGGTGGTCGGGACCTCGAGGCCCTGGGCCTCGAAGATCTCCTTGTTGTAGATGACGGATGCCGCCATCACCGAATACGGCAGGGCGCTCGTGCGACCCTCGCAGGAGCCGTACTGGTCCATGAGCGGCTGGAGGTCGTCGCGGATGGTGGCCGCGGCGTCGGTGCCGGAGAGATCGGTGAGCGCGCAGCGCTGCACGAACCGAGCGATCTCGTAGTTGTAGTTGCCGAGCATGATGTCGGGCGGGTTGCCGCGCACGAAGCTGGCCGAGACGACGTCGACGCCGGAGGTGTCGATCTCGACCTTCACGTCGTCCTGCGAGGCGTTGTACTCGGCGACGCGTTCGGTCATGAACTCGATCGCTTCGCGCTTGCTGAAGGTGAAGCGGATGGTCTCCGCTCCCGAGCCGGCTGCGCAGCTCGTGAGGGCGGCACCGATCAGTGTGAGGCCGAGGCCCCCGGCGATCAGCCGCAACGCGCGTGTTCGTTCTCCAGACACCGTCGTCCTTCCGGTTTTTAGATCCGATAACTAAATCTAATGAGCGAATTTACTCCGCTGGAAGGTACTCTCTCATTCAGACGACAGGAAGGCAAGAGCGTGGCAGACATCACCGCGGGGCTCGGCACGGGGCGTGCCAGCGTCGGCGCCGTGCTCGACTTCGCCTGGAGTGCGGGCGAGTTCACCGCCACCGACGTCATGGCCGCGACCTCGCTGACCCGCTCCACGGCCATCGATGCGATCGACACGCTCGTCGGCGCCGACGTACTGCGCGAACTGCCGAACGCCCGCGTGGCCGGCAGCTATCGCTCCGGCCGACCCGCCCGGCGCTTCGCCCTCTCCCCCGACCTCGGCGTCGTCGTCGGGATCGACGCGGGCGACACGCACCTCTCCGTCACCGTCGCCGACCTGCTCGACCGGAATCTCGTGCACCATCGCGTCGAGGTGTCGCAGACGCAGCCCGCCGCCGATCGTCGCGCGCTGATCATCGAACGCCTGGGCGCCGCTCTCGACGAGGCCGGAGTGACGCGGGAACAGGTGCTGGCCGTCTGCGCCGGCGTCGCCGCCCCCGTCGATCGCAACGGCATCTCTCCCCCGCACCCCGACGGCTTCTGGGAGCGCACGAACCCCGGGCTCGCCGAGGCGCTGCGCGGCTGGGCGCCGGTCGTGCACGTCAAGAACGACGCACAGCTCGCGGCGATCGCCGAGGGCGCGGTCGGCGGGGCGATCGGATGCCGCGACTACGTCGCCCTGATCGCGAGCGAACGCTACGGCGGCGGCGTGGTCGTCGACGGGCACGTGCTGCACGGCGCCCACGGCGGCGTCGGCGAGGGCGTCGTGTTCGACCACATCATGGGCGTCGGCTCGGCCGTCGGCCTCCCCTACTCGGTGCAGGATGCGGCACGGGATGCCGTCGCCTCGGGCACCGTGGCGCCGTCGTCGGCGTTGGGGCGGCTCGTGGCGGAAGAGCGCATCGACCCGCGCCTCGTGCTCACGCTCGCCGCGTCGGGCGACCCCGATGCCCTGCTCGTCACCGAGCACGTCGGCGCCGTCGTCGCCCGCATCGTCGGCGTGCTCGGCAGCATGTACGACCCGGCTCGCGTGATCGTCTGCGGCGCCGTGGCCGAGAGCATCGAACCCGTGCTCGAGGTCGCCCGCCGCCTGCTGCCCGCGGAGCTGCACCTTCCCGCGCCCCTCGTGCTCGCCTCCGAGCTCGGCGCCGAGGTCGTGTCGGTCGGCGCCGTCGCGACCGCCCGCCGTGCGGCGCGCGAGAGCTCGGTGCCGCTTCTCGCTGAGCAGCGGCTGTCGGTGCTCGCGTAGCGCCGCGGCATCCGTTTCCGCCCGTGAGGAGTCACGACATGCCGCAGGCGTATGCCGACCCGCGACGCGTCGTGACCCCTCACGCGGCGGCGGCCCAGCCACGCCGATCGCCGTCGACGATCGAGCTGCTCCTCGACGCCGCCGCCGAAGACGCGGTGCGAGCCGAGTGGGACGCTCTCGCCGCGCTCGGTCTGTCGAGCCTCGCCGGACACACCTCGGCGAGCAATCGACCGCACATCACCCTGGCCGCTCGGACGGAGCTGCCCCCGCTCGACGCGGGCGTCTTCACGGACCTCCCTGCGCTCCCGATCACGCTCGGCGCCCCGGTGCTCTTCGGCACCGGCGAGCGCCGCGTGCTCGTCCGCAGCATCCTGCCCACCGCAGAACTGCAGCGTTTTCACGCGGCGATCCACACCGCGATCGGTCCGGGAGAGGATGCCCCGCACACCGCCCCGGGCGAGTGGACCCCGCACGTCACCCTCGCCCGCCGACTGCGCCTCGCCGATCTCGAGACCGCGCTCGGCTGCATCGGTGGCGATGTTCACAGCCGCGCTACGAGCGTGCGGCGCTGGGACCCCGCCACCGGAACGACCACCACGCTCGCGACGCTGCCGCAGGGCTAGGGACGATCGGCTCGGCTACGCCCCGTCCGCCTTGTCGCTGCGATCCGCCGCCGCCAGGATGGTTCCATGAGACGCGTGCTGGTAGGACTTCTGGCCGGCGGCGTCCTGCTCCTCACCGGCTGCGGAATGAATCAGTCCGCCGCTGACGAGGTCGTGCCCGGCCTTCCCGACGGCTGGAGCGGGCCGCAACCCGATCTCATCACCGCAGAGCCCGTCGCGGGATGGGTCGACGGCGAGGATTCCTTCGGGATCGTGACATTCGGCAGCTCGAGCTGCCCCCTCGTCGCGGCCTCGGTGTCGGCTGACGACCCCGGCACGGTCACGGTCGATTTCCGGTACTCGTCGAACAACCCGTGCACGGCCGACATGGCGATGACCACGCACGTCTTCACGCTCCCCGAGAACGTCACTCAGCGCCCTGTGGCCGTCGCCTTCGTCCTCGACGGCACAACCGTGCGCATGGACCTACCGGGCTGAGCCGGGGTCGGTGACGACGCGAGGCCCCCCGTCGTCACCGGGGCGACCTGTCAGTCGACGAGCAGCGCGGGCTCCTCGAGCACCGATGCGACATCGGCGACGAAGCGGCTCATGGCGTCGCCGTCGACCACGCGGTGATCGAACGAACCGGCCACCGTCGTCACCCAGCGGGGGCGCACCTCGCCGTCGACGACCCACGGCTTCTGGCTGATCGTGCCCATGGCGACGATGCCGGCCTCGCCGGGGTTGATGATCGGGGTGCCGGCATCCATCCCGAACACGCCGATGTTGGTGATCGTGATGGTGCCGCCCTGCTGGTCGGCGGGCGAGGTCTTGCCCTCGCGGGCCGTGAGGGTGAGGCGGTTGAGGGCGCGGGCGAGGTCCTTCATGCCGAGGTCCTGCGCGTCCTTGATGTTCGGCACGAGCAGGCCGCGGGGTGTGGCCGCGGCGATGCCGAGGTTCACGTAGTGGCGCACCGCGATCTCGGCCCCGTTCTCGGTCTCGACCCATGCGGCGTTGATCATGGGCGTGCGACGCGCGGCCCAGATCACGGCGCGGGCCATGATCAGCAGCGGCGAGACCTTGATGTCGGCGTACTCGGGCGCGGCCTTCAGGCGCTTGACGAGCTCCATCGTGCGCGAGGCGTCGACCTCTTTCCACACGGTGACGTGCGGGGCCGAGTACGCGCTCTGCACCATCGCCGAGGAGGTCGCCTTGCGCACGCCCTTCACCGGGATCGACTCGGTGCGCTCGGCATCCGACGCCGACACGGATGCCGCGACCGGCGCAACACCGCGGGCGAGACCCACCGGGGCGTTCTGCGGTGCAGGCACGGTCTCCTCGCGCACGGCACCCCACTCCGGGGTCTCGATGTTGCGGAACACGCTCGCCTGCGAGGCGAGCTTCATGACGTCGTCACGGGTGACCTCGCCGTCGGCGCCGCTCGGGGCGACCGTGGTGAGGTCGACGCCGAGGTCGCGGGCGAGCTTGCGGATCGGAGGCTTCGCGATGACGCCCACCGACGAGCGCACCGGGCGCTCGGCGGGGCGCTTGCGACGCGAGGTCGCTCCTCCCCCACTGCCGTAGCCGACGAGAACGGATCCGCCGCCCTCGTCCGCGGCGGGCGCGGCAGCTGCCGGGGCCGGAGCGGCCGGAGCCGCGGCATCCGCCTGCACGAAGGTGATGATCGGGGTGCCGACCTCGACCGTGGCGCCCTCGGCGACGAGCAGCTCGCCGACCGTTCCGGCATGGGGCGAGGGCAGCTCGACGAGCGACTTGGCCGTCTCGATCTCGCAGATGACGTCGTTGATCGCGACCGTGTCGCCGGGCGCGACCTTCCACGTGACGATCTCGGCCTCGGTGAGGCCCTCGCCGACATCAGGAAGGGTGAAGTTCTGCGTGCTCATCTGCGGTCCTTTCGGAACGTCTCAGTAGGCGAGTGAACGGTCGACGGCCTCGAGGATGCGGTCGGCATCCGGGAGGTAGGCGCCCTCGAGCTTGGCGGGCGGGAACGGGGTGTCGAAGCCCGACACCCGCAGCACCGGTGCCTCGAGAGCGTAGAACGCGCGCTCCATGACGGTCGCGGCGACCTCGCTGCCGATGCTGCCGAAGCCCTGGGCCTCCTGCGCGTAGACCATGCGTCCGGTCTTGCGCACCGAGTCGAGGATCGGCGCGTAGTCGATCGGCGAGATCGAGCGCAGATCGACGACCTCGCAGCTCGTGCCCTCCGACTCGGCCAGCGCAGCCGCCTGCAGCAGCGTCGTGACCATCGCGCCGTGTCCGACGAGGGTGACGTCGGAGCCCGCGCGCACGACACGCGAGGAGTGCAGTGGGGCGGCGGATGCCTCGAGCTCGACCTCGCCCTTGGGCCAGTAACGGCTCTTGGGCTCCATGAAGATCACGGGATCGTTCGAGGCGATCGCCTCCTGGATCATCCAATAGGCGTCGTTCGGCGTCGAGGGCGACACGACCCGCAGGCCCGGGGTGTGCGCGAAGTACGCCTCGGGGCTCTCCTGGTGGTGCTCGACCGCGCCGATGTGCCCGCCGTAGGGGATGCGGATCACGATCGGCATGCTCAACGAGCCCTCGTGACGATTGGTGAGTTTGGCGAGCTGCGTGGTGATCTGGTCGAAGGCCGGGAACACGAAGCCGTCGAACTGGATCTCGACCACCGGGCGGAACCCGGCCATGGCGAGTCCGATCGCGGTGCCGACGATGCCCGACTCGGCGAGCGGGGTGTCGAGCACGCGCTTGTCGCCGAAGTCGCGCTGCAGGTGCTCGGTCACGCGGAACACACCGCCGAGCTTGCCGATGTCCTCACCCATGAGCAGGACCTTGGCGTCGTCTTCCATGGCCTTGCGCAGACCGGCGTTCAGAGCCTTGCTGAACGGCATCGTCTCGAGGGTCACTGCGCTCCTCCTTCGAACGACGCTTCGTACTTCGCGAGCCACGCCTTCTGCTCGGCGATCAGCGGGTGCGCCTCGCTGTAGACGTGGTCGAACATCCGGCTGACCGGCGGCGGGCCGAGCTCGACCGTGCGGGCGCGGAGGTCTTCCGCGGCATCCGCGCCTTCGGCGTCGACGTCGGCGAAGAAGGATGCCGCCGCTCCCCGGTTCTCGAGGAACGCGCGCATGCGGGTGATCGGGTCGCGCTGCGCCCACGATTCCTCTTCGTCGTTCCCGCGGTACTTGGTGGGGTCGTCGCTGGTGGTGTGCGCGCCCAGGCGGTAGGTGACCGCCTCGATCGCGCGCGGCCCCTGGCCGGTGCGCGCCTCGTCGAGCGCGGTGCGCGAGACGGCGTAGCTCGCGAGCACGTCGTTGCCGTCGACGCGGACGCTGGGGATGCCGTAGCCGGCGCTGCGCTGCACGAGCGGAACGCGCGACTGCGTCGATACCGGCACCGAGATCGCCCAGTGGTTGTTCTGCAGGAAGAAGACCGTCGGCGACTGGTAGCTGGCGGCGAAGACCATCGCCTCGTGCACGTCGCCCTGGCTGGAGGCGCCGTCGCCGTAGTAGACGATGACCGCTTCGTCGCGGTCGACGTCACCGCTGCCGGAGCGGCCGTCGAACGCCAGGCCCATCGCATAGCCCGTGGCGTGCAGTGCCTGCGACCCGAGCACGAGGGTGTAGAGCCGGGTGTTGCCGTTCTTGGGATCGGTGGGATCCCAGCCGCCGTGCGAGACACCGCGCATCAGCTTGATGATGTCGAGCGGGTCGACGCCACGGATGCGGGTGACGACGTGCTCTCGGTACGACGGGAAGATGGTGTCCTGCGCACGGGCCGCTCGACCCGAGCCGACCTGCGCCGCCTCCTGGCCGCGGCTCGGCGGCCAGAGCGCCAGCTGCCCCTGTCGCTGCAGGTTGGTGGCCTGGGTGTCGATGGCGCGGATGACGACCATGTCGCGGTAGAACTGCTCGAGTTCGGCATCGCTGATCGATTCGATCAGCGACAGGTACCGCTCCGCAGCGGGGGTAGGGGCGAATCGGCCGTCTGCCTCGAGGACGCGGACGATTTCGTTCTCTGACGAGCTCACCGTTCCACGCTATCCGAGGAACGGTGCCTAGGGCTGGAGAGTCCGCACAACGGATTCAGAAACCTGTAGGACCTTGTCCACCGATTCATGCTCTCCGACGGATATGCGGATGCCGTCACCCGAGAACGGGCGCACGACGATGTCGCCGGCGACGAAAGCCGCGGCGACCTCGTCGGTGCGGTCGCCGGCGGGCAGCCAGACGAAGTTGCCCTGGGAGTCGGGCACCTTCCAGCCCTGGGCGCGGAGCCCGGCGACGAGGCGGGTGCGGCGGGCGACGATCTCGGTGACGCGTTCGAGCAGCTCGGCTTCGGCGTCGAGGCTCGCGATGGCCGCGTTCTCCGCCGCAGCCGTCACGGAGAGGGGTACGCCGGTGACGCGGGCCGAATCGAGCACCTTCTCGTGGCCGATCGCATAGCCGATGCGGAGGCCGGCGAGTCCGTACGCCTTCGAGAAGGTGCGCAGGACGACGACGTTCGGGTGCCGGTCGAAGATGCGCTCGGCGAGACCGTCCACCGCGTCGGGTGCGGTGACGAACTCGGCGTATGCCTCGTCGAGAATGATCAGGACGTCGGCGGGGACCCGCTCGACGAACGCGGCGAACTCGCCACTCGTGATGATCGGACCGGTCGGGTTGTTGGGCGTGCAGACGATGATCGCGCGGGTGCGATCGGTGACGGCATCCGCCATCGCGTCGAGGTCGTGACGCGCGTCGGCGGTGAGCGCGACCGGGACTCCGGTCGCTCCCGAGATGAGCGGCAGGCTCGGGTACGCCTCGAACGACCGCCACGCGTAGATGACCTCGTCGTCGACGGATGCCGTGGCGAGGATCAGCTGATGCAGGATCGACACGCTGCCCGCGGCGACGTGCACCTGGTCGGGCTCGACGCCGTACCGCGCACCGAGGCGCTCGCGCAGCCGCAGCGCCGTGGCGTCGGGGTAACGGTTGATCGGCGTGATGTGCTGCATCGCCTCGACCACCGACGGCAGCGGGTCGAAGGGGTTCTCGTTGCTCGACAGCTTGAACGCATCGGGTCCCGCCTGCTTGCCCTGGCGGTACGGCGCGAGCGCGGCGATGGCGGGGCGGATGCGGGGAAGGATCGGGTCGGTCACGAGGACGAGTCTACGAGTGCTCGAGGGAAGCGCAGCGGACGAGTCCTCCTGACAATCACCACTCCCGCGTGGAAGACTGGGCGGACCATGCGCTTCATCATCCGAGTCGTCGTCAACGCGTTCGCCCTGTGGGTCGTGACGCTGATCCCCGCGCTGCAGGTGAGCATCATCGCGTTCCCTCCGGGCGAGACGCTGCAGCTCGTGCTCACGCTGCTCGCGGTCGCCGCGATCTTCGCGCTCGTGAACACGATCATCGGCACCGTCGTGAAGATCGTCGCGTTCCCGCTGTACATCCTCACCCTCGGGCTCATCGGGTTCGTCATCAACGGCTTCCTGCTGTGGCTGACCGCCTGGATCACGAGCGGCTTCGGCTGGGGGCTCACGGTCGGCCACTTCTGGTGGGGCGTCGTCGCCGCGCTGATCATCTCGATCATCAACGGCATCTTCGGCTTCATCCTGCGCCCGCAGGCGAAGAAGCAGCGCCGCCGCGACTGAGGTCACAGCACGTCCTTCCGTCGCCACCACTCGTCTCCGATGACCGGTGCCGGTGCGAGCGACCCGCCCGGTGCCACCACGTCCTCGGGCAGCACGCGCTCGGCCCGATAGTCGGTCGACGTGACCGAGGTCGCCTGACCGAGTTCGTTCCACAGGCCGTCGAGCCCGTCGACCCGCGGGTCACCCGACTCCTCGACCATCTCGGCGGTCTCGACGTAGGTATCGAGCATGTGCGGTTCGAGCGTGAGATCCTGCAGACCCTCGACCGGATCGCCGACGCGCTCCGCGGTGAAGCTGTCGGGAGAACCGGTCCCGCCGGGGGATCCGCCGCCGGCCAGGGAAGACACGACATCGTCGGTGTGCCGCAACTGCACGAGCGTCTGGTCGTCGTCGAGCGTCGGCTCGACCGGGCTTCCCGCGGTGATCTCCACACCGACGTCGTAGACGTCGTCCATCGCGAGATGCGAGGCGATCGCCCCTCCCTGCGAGTGCCCGACGACATCGACCCGGTCACCCGGTTTCGCGCCCGATGCCTTCAATGCGTCGAGCGTCGCTTGGTAGGAGGCCGACTTCTGTTTCGAGTAGAGCTCGACGTTGGACTTCATGTCCCACGGCTCCTTCCCCCCGCTGAGGAGCGACTGGGTGCCCTTCACATACGCGACGAAGCGGTTCGTCCCATCGGGCATCGTGTACTTCTCCACCCGCACCTGCGCTCCCCCGGAATTCGGAAACCGCTGGAGGGCCTCCGGCAGCGACGTCGGCGGGGCTTTCGGGGTCGTCGTCGCGACCGGAGTGACGCGCACGGCATCCGCCCTGCCCTGCAGCGTCGTCCCCTTCGGGATCACCCCCTTGCCGAGCAGGGCCGCCGCCATACCGATCCCGCCGAAGAGTCCACCGAACCACGTATCGAACCCGACCTGCGTATCGAGTCCATCGAACCGGTGCGTGCCCCAGTCCAGAACGAGGGCAGTGACGAGGCCCTGGACCCGGGGATCGGCATCCAGGATCTCGTCGGCCCGTGCGTTCAAGGCAGCCGCCGCAGCGGCATCGCTCGCGGCGAGCGCCTCCGCCTGCGCGCGCAGCTCGACCACCTCGTACGCGTCCGCCATGAGCAGCGTCGAGGACGCCGTCGTCTCGGCCGTGAGCCGCAGCTCGTCGAGTCGGGTGCGACTGCGTCCGAGCGCATCGAAGCCGCTCCACGAACGGCAGGCGGCCGATCCCATGAGCAGCGCATAGGCGTTACCCGCAGCGGCCGCACCCTGCGCGAGTGACCCCGCCGCCGCGGCCAACCGCGTGCCGATGTCGCGCAGCACCTCGGTGTCGACCGAGATCGCGCCGCCGTAACGGATGTCGAGGTCGTCGCTCATCCGAGTCCCACCGCTCGCTGCTCCGCCTCGGTCGACTCCAGGATCATCACCTCGAGGGCGACGAGTCCGCGCTGCTCGGCCATCGTCTCGTGCAGCGACCGCAGCCCGTCGGACGACCATTCGGTCTCGTCGACGAGCGGATCGAGCGTCGCCGCTGCGGTCTGCGTGAAGTCGAGGGCGACGCGGAGCTGAGCCCCGGCCTGCTGCCACATCGACAGGTCGTACGGGGTCCACTCATCGGTGGTCGGGAGGGCGATCGAGGAGTACATGCCCACAGCCTGCGCCGCGCGACGACTCGGCGATCACCGTGGGCGCACGAGCGGTGCAGAGCATCGCTCGATCGCGAGCTGTGCAGGATGAGTCCGACCCCGAACTGTGCACGACGGCCCGGGAGCGGCAGAATGGTTCTGTGACATCCCCGGATCCCTTTCGCGTGATCTTCGTGTGCACGGGGAACATCTGCCGATCCCCCATGGCCGAGGTCGTCTTCCGCGACCTCGCCGAGCATCAGGGGCTGGGCTCGCGCATCGTCTCGCGCAGCGCGGGGACGGGCGACTGGCACCTCGGCGAGCGCGCCGACCACCGCACGATCGACTCGCTCGCCCGCCGCGGGTACGACGGATCGCAGCACCGCGCGAAGCAGTTCACCGCGGCATCCTTCCTCGAGAACGACCTCATCGTGGCCCTCGACCGCACGCACGAGCGCATCCTGCGCGAGTGGGCGCGCGACGAGGACCAGGAGGGCAAGGTCACCCTCCTCCTCGGCTTCGACCCCGACGCCTCGACCCACGATGTGCCCGATCCCTACTACGCCGGCCCCGAGATGTTCGATTCGGTGCTCGGTATGATCGAGACGGCGACTCGCGGGCTGTTCCGTCAGCTCGAACCCGCCCTGCGCCAGCCCCGCACGCCCCGCATCTGACGGGCCCGATCAGGAGGATTCCCCTGACTTTCCAGCCTTCGCTTCCGCCGCAGCCCCTGAGCCCCCTCGACGGTCGCTACCGCGGCACCGTCACCGGACTCGCCGACTTCCTCTCGGAGGCCGGCCTCAACCGGGCCCGCGTCGAGGTCGAGGTCGAGTGGCTCATCGCCCTCACCGACCGCTCGCTGTTCGAGACCTCCCCCCTGTCGGATGCCGACAAGGAGCGCCTCCGCGCCCTCTACCGCGACTTCGGCCAGGCAGAGATCGACTGGCTCGCCGAGAAGGAGGCGGTCACCCGCCACGACGTCAAGGCCATCGAGTACCTCGTGCGCGACCGCCTCTCGACGCTCGGCCTCGACGCGATCGCCGAGCTGACGCACTTCGCCTGCACGAGCGAGGACATCAACTCGGTCTCGTACGCGCTCACCGTCAAGCGCGCGGTCGAGAGCGTCTGGCTCCCCGCCCTCGACTCCGTCATCGCCAAGCTCCGCGAGCTCGCGGTCGAGCACGCCGACGCCGCGATGCTCTCGCGCACCCACGGCCAGCCCGCGACCCCGTCGACCATGGGCAAGGAGATCGCCGTGTTCGCGTGGCGTCTCGAGCGCGTGCGCGGCCAGATCGCGGCATCCGACTACCTGGCGAAGTTCTCGGGCGCGACCGGCACGTGGTCGGCGCACCTGTCGGCCGACCCCGACGCCGACTGGCCGACCATCGCCCGCGAGTACGTCGAGGGCCTCGGTCTCGGCTTCAACGTGCTCACCACTCAGATCGAGTCGCACGACTGGCAGGTCGAGCTCTACGACCGCGTGCGTCACGCCGGCGGCATCCTGCACAACCTCGCCACCGATATCTGGACGTACATCTCGCTCGGCTACTTCGCGCAGATCCCCGTCGCCGGTGCGACCGGGTCGTCGACCATGCCGCACAAGATCAACCCGATCCGCTTCGAGAACGCCGAGGCGAACCTCGAGCTCTCGGCGGCGCTGCTCGGGTCGCTCTCGCAGACGCTCGTCACGAGCCGCCTGCAGCGCGACCTGACCGACTCCACCACGCAGCGCAACATCGGCGTCGCGTTCGGGCACTCGCTGCTCGCGCTCGACAACCTGCGCCGTGGGCTCAATGAGATCTCGCTGTCGCGCGACGTGCTGCTCGCCGACCTCGACGTGAACTGGGAGGTGCTCGCCGAGGCGATCCAGACGGTCATCCGCGCCGAGGTCGTCGCCGGTCGCTCGAGCATCACCGACCCGTACGCCCTGCTCAAGGAGCTCACCCGCGGACACCGCGTCGGTGGCGCCGAGCTCGCCGAGTTCGTGCAGGGCCTCGAGATCGGCGACGCGGCCAAGCAGCGCCTGCTCGCGCTGACCCCCGCCACGTACACGGGAATCGCCGAGCGCCTCGCGCGCTGACGCCTCTCCGCCACGCAGAAACGCACCCCATGCCCATCGGGCGGGGTGCGTTTCTGCGTTCGGCTCGGGCACGCGCGTGCACCAATTCAGGAAGATCGGTCGACTGCGATCGGCGGGTCCGCGGGATTCCGCGGGTCACCCCACTCGGCGGCCACGGTTTTCCTGATTTATGACACGCGCCAGGCGGGCACGCCGCCGGCAGCACTATTCCGTGCGGTCGGTGCGGGCGTCGCCCGCGGCAGTGCCGTCGTCGGACTCGGGGTCGTAGAGCACAGGACGGTCGACCGTCTTCGTGACGTCGGCCGGGTCGACGGCCAGGATCAGCATCGCCAGCATGAGCAGCGTCACGATGAACGCACCGCCGCCGACGACCAGTCCCAGCATCACCGGAGTGAGGCCCTCGTAGCTGCCGTTCGCGATCGCGGTGTTCACGCGGGCCGTGAAGGCACCGGTCGAGACGAGCGTCACGATCATCGCGAACACACCGCACGCGAGGGCGATGCCCAGCAGGTGCAGCGGCCGCAGGATGTCGCGGCGGGTGGGCTTCTCTTCGCTCATCGGGCGTCTCCGCTCTCGGCGGGAACGGATGCCGGGCCGACGGCATCCGCCTTCTGGGGCGTGAGTCCGGCGATGCCGAGGAAGACGGCGACGAGCGCGGCGTAGCCGCCGAGCATCCCGACCCCGAGGATGATGCCGGTCAGCTCGAAGGTGCCCGCTTCCTTGATCGTGTAGTCGTGGGTGAAGCCGGCGGGGATCACCCAGAGCAGCACGGCGAGCAGGATGCCGAACGACCCGATGATGATGGAGTCACGAGCCGTCGGGTCCGTGCCGATACGGCGAGCGCGGATGCCGGCGAGCAGTTCGGTCAGACCCGTCGCGAGCGCCCAGGCGCCGACGACGATGAAGAAGACGTCATTCGTGCGCCACACGGGGATGCCGGTCGCCATGCCGGCCGCAACGCTGAGCAGGCCGATCACGACGGCGGGCCACCGCGACCCCGCGGGGAACACCAACCACACCGACAGCAGCATCACGAGGGCCGTCGCGATCGCGAAGCCGCTGAAGACCGAGAGACCCACCGCCGCGGAGTGATCGGACGAGAACGTGATCATGAGGGCGGCGACGGCGGCGAACAGCGCGCGCAGCAGTTGCACGTTGCGCACGGTGAAGGTGCGGGAAGGGGCAGACATGAAGATCCAGAGTCCTCCGGGGTTGTGCTCCCAGTCTACGCGGGGGCGCCGGGGCGGAAGGACGGGGGCTGTTCGCGGGGCCCGATGGATCTCCCCAGATCGATCATCGGGCCCCACGACTACGCAGCACGGGGGCATCGCTGCGCCCGATCATCCTCCGCAAGGTCGGGCACCCTGCCTGCGTCGAGACGATCACGTCGACCCCACTTCGTCACCCAGGTCCCCAGGGGTGGCCTCGTGCGGTCGTAAGCTCACTCTAAACAGCAGTTCTTCACATACCGGAGGGGGTCTGTGATGGAGAGTGAAGATTTTCTGAAGCCCTCGAACGGGCCCGGCTTCCCCGCCGCGTTCAGGGATGCGATCAACGCGCGCCGCGTGACGCTGTCGTGGGTGCAGGAGCGTCTGCGCGCCCGTGGCAACCAGGTGTCGATGGCGACGTTGAGCTACTGGCGCTCGGGGGCGCGGCATCCGGAGGGCGCACAGTCGCTGGCCGCGGTCGCCGATATCGAGGAGCTGCTGCACCTCGACCGCGGTGCGCTGACCGGGCTGCTGCGGTCGTCGCGAACGGGGCCGCTCGGACCGAACCTCTTCCCGATCGACGAGCACGCCATCGAAGAAGCCGTGAAGGAGGCCTTCGCGGCGCTCGGTGCCGAGTACCCCGACACCTCGCGCGAGCTGACGACGCACTCGGTGACGGACGTCGGGATCGAGGGGCACGTCGTGCAGAGCCGCACGCGCAGCATCGTGCAGTCGACGATCGGCACCATCACGGCGATCCCGTTCCTCGAGCTCACCCCCGGCATCCCCACTCCGGCGCCGGAGTTCGCCGCCGACTTCGGGGGTCGCATCGCGAATCGATACTCGCACCCCAGCGGCGAGGTGCACGGCGTGCTGTTCGAGCTCGACGCACCGCTCACGGCGCCGAACACGGCGATGGTCGAGTGGTCGGTGTCGTATCCGCCGGGGTACCCGCCGCAGCTCGAGACCGGGCACGCGGTCGCCCGCCAGTGCCGCGAACTGCTGGTGTGGACGAGGTTCCATCCCGAAGCGCTGCCGGACTGGTTCGAGGAGCAGGTCGACACTCCGCAGAGTCAGACGGCGACGCCGGTGACGCTGGAGTCGGGCACATCGATCCACCAGGTGCGCCGCGCGTTCGGGCCGGGCGCGCTGCTGTTGCGCTGGGGCTTCGGCGAGCGCGAACCCGAATCGGATCCGTCGGGTCAGCCGGGCTGATCGCCCGTCGCGACCGGACGCCCCGGCGTGTTCGACCACTGGCTCCACGACCCCGGGAAGACCTTCGCCTCGATGCCGACCTCGTCGAGCACGAGCGCCGTGTGCGCGGCGGTGACGCCCGAGCCGCAGTACGCCGCGACGTGGGTGCCCTCGGCGATGCCGACGGTGGCCAGGTTCGCGCGCACGGTCGCGGCGTCGAGGATGCGTCCGTCGGCGTCGAGGTGCAGCATCGTGGGCAGGTTGACGGCGCCGGGGATGTGCCCGGCGATCGGGTCGAGGGGCTCGGTCTCACCGCGGTAGCGCTCGGGAGCGCGCACGTCGAGCAGCACTCCGGATGCCGGGAACGCCGCCGCCTCGTCGATCGACAGGGCGTCGTCGCCGATCTCGCGGAGCACCGCGGTGCCCTCCTCGGGCGACTCATCGGCCGTGTCGACGTCGTGCCCGGCGGCGATCCATCCGCGGATGCCGCCCTCGAGCACATGCACGTCGACACCCGCCTGGCGCAGCAGCCACCACGCCCGCGCAGCGGCGAGGCCCTTCGCATCGTCGTAGGCGACGACCAGATCGCCGTCGTGCACACCCCAGCGGCGCACCGCCCGCTGCAGGGTCTCGGTCGACGGCAGCGGGTGGCGGCCCTCGGAGGCCTCGCCGTGCGTCGCGAGCTCGGAGTCGAGCGGCACGTAGACGGCACCGGGGATGTGGCCCTCGAGATACTCCGCGTGCCCGTCGGGGCGGTCGAGCCGCCAGCGCACGTCGATCACGCGCACGGGGGCACCCTGCTCGCGCAGGTCGCTCAGTTCGTCGGGGCTCACGAAGTTGCTCATGCAGCGAGGCTACCGACGCGTTCGATGCATCCGCTCGGAGCCGACATTCTTCGTGATCTTCCGGCATCCAGCTCGGCGCTATCCTCGATGAGGCAGCCGTCGAGAAAGGGCCCCGCGATGCCCACTCGTCTGCGCTGGATGCGCTTCCGGCCACAAGAAGCCGCCCTCATCGCGATCACCGCGGTCTGGGGCAGCACCTTCCTGCTCGTGCACTGGGCGATGCAGCACTCGGGTCCGTGGTTCTTCGTGGGGCTGCGCTTCCTCGTGGCGGGACTCATCAGCGTCGTCATCTTCCACCGCGTGCTGCGCGGCATCCGCTGGCGGGACATCGGCGCCGGCGTCGCGATCGGCGTCATGATCTACCTCGGCTACGGCTTGCAGACCGTCGGACTGCAGACGATCGACTCCAGCACCTCCGCCTTCATCACCGCGATGTACGTGCCGCTGGTGCCGCTCGCGCAGTGGGCCGTGTTCCGCAAACGCCCGCCCGCGATGGCGTTCGTCGGGGCGGCGCTCGCGTTCGTCGGGCTCGTGCTGATCGCCGGACCCGACGCGTTCTCTCTCACCCTCGGCGCCGGCGAGATCGCCACGATGATCAGCACTCTGCCGATCGCGGCCGAGATCATCCTCATCAGCGTGTTCGCCGGGCGCATCGACCTCGGACGCATCACGATCGTTCAGCTGCTCACGGCGGGCGTGCTCGGACTGCTGACCATGCCGGTGGTCGGCGAGGGGTTCCCTGCGTTCTCGTGGGTGTGGGTCGTGTGCGCGGTCGGGCTGGGCGCGGCGAGCTGCCTCATCCAGCTCACGATGAACTGGGCGCAGAAGTCGGTCTCCCCCACGCGCGCGACGATCATCTACGCGGGCGAACCGGTCTGGGCGGGCGTGATCGGGCGCATCGCCGGTGAGCGCCTGCCCGCCCTCGCCCTGGTCGGCGGCGGACTCGTGGTGCTCGGCATCCTCGCGAGCGAGCTGAAATTCGTGCGGCGGCGGGCGGATGCCGCGTCCGGAGGAATTTCGGGAATAGACCCGGCCGCGCCGCGTTCTACCCCACATGATTGAAAGTTCAACGGTGGTTCCCCTCGCCTCCGAGCGGACCCGCGTGCGCGTACCGATGGCCTTCGCCGACGGGTACTCCACCACCGCCGACGTCGTCACCTTCGACGGCCTCGTCGACGGACGCGAGCACCTGCTCCTCGGCCTCGGCGACTGGCGCGCGGCGCTCGACCGTGCAGCCGACGGCGGACCCGCCCCCCTCGTGCGCCCGCACAGCGAGTGCCTCACCGGAGACGTCTTCGGTTCGCAGCGCTGCGACTGCGGCCCCCAGCTGCGCGAGGCCGTCGAACGCATCGCCGACGAGGGCGGCTTCCTTCTGTACCTCCGCCAGGAGGGTCGCGGCATCGGCCTCTACGCCAAGCTCGACGCATACGCGCTGCAGGACTCCGGCCTCGACACCTACGAGGCGAACGTCGCCCTCGGTCGCGGCGAGGACGAGCGCGACTACACCGTCGCCGCTCAGATGCTCACGGCGGTCGGAGTGGACGGCATCCGCCTGCTCAGCAACAACCCCGACAAGGCGCGCCAGCTCGAGGCCCTCGGCATCCGAGTGACCGAGCACGTGCCCACCGGGGTGCACCTCTCGGAGGCGAACACCCGCTACCTCGAGGCCAAGCGCGACCACACCGCGCACACCATCGACCTCTCGGCGGCGTGAGCATGGACGCGCGGATCGACGGACAGACGGATGCCGTGCGGCACCCGCGCCGGCTCGACGACGCCGAGATGCAGACGTGGCTGCCGGTCATCCGCTTCGTGCAGCTGCTGCCGCAGGTGCTCGATCGCGCGCTGAAGGACGAGGTCGGGCTCAACCACGCGCGGTACGCGATCCTCATCATGCTCGCCGGGCAGATCGACGGCGGGGCGACCACCATGACCGAGCTCGCCCGCATCGCAGGGCTCAGCCGGTCGCGCCTGAGCCACGCGATCGACTCCCTCGAGGAGCGCGGATGGGTGGAACGCACGTCGTGCGGCGCCGACAAGCGCACGCTCTCCGCAGCCCTCACCCCGGCCGGGCGCGACCTGTTGCGCGAGGCGGCCCCCGTGCACGTCGAGCAGATCCGCGAACTCGTGCTCGACCCGCTCACCGACGAGGAACGCGGTCAGCTCGCCGGCATCCTCACGAAGCTGCTGCCCGGGGTGACGGCGGCGCTGTAGGTGGCCTCGTCGCTACGCCGAGCCACCCCCAGCGTGTTCTGCTCTGAGCAGAAACGATGGATGCCCGGGAACCGTGCGTCGTACCGTGAGGCATGGCCGACATCGCCCCCTTCCCGCGCACGCCCCGCCCGAGCGACCCCGAGCCGCTGTGGCGCCACCTCCTCGGCGAGCAGTTGCGCCGACGCCGCCACGACCGCGGTGAGACCCTCACCGAGACCGCCGACAACGCGGGCGTCTCGCCCCAGTACCTCTCGGAGGTCGAGCGCGGGCGCAAGGAGCCGTCGAGCGAGATGATCGCGGCGATCGCCGGCGCACTCGACACCAGCCTCATCGAGCTCACCAGCGCGGTGGCCGATGGGCTGCGCACGGCGTCGGTGCCGGCATCCGCCCGTGCATCGGTCTTCGCCCTCGCGGCCTGACCCTTCGTCTCGTCGCTGCGCTCCTCGCTCAGGGACAGGTTTCTCGGCCGGTTCCTGAGCGCCCTTCGTCTCGTCGCTGCGCTCCTCGCTCAGGGACCGCGAAGCGAGACGAAGGGCCCGCCCTACCCCCTTACCCCCGTTCCCCCAGCACCGTGTCGATCAGTCCGTAGGCCTGGGCGGCGGATGCCGTGAACACGCGGTCGCGGTCGGTGTCGGCACGCAGCTCCCGGGCCGTGCGGCCGCTGTGCCGGGCGAGGATCTCCTCCATGTCGGAGCGCACCCGCACGACCTCGTCGGCCGCGAGGATCAGGTCGGGGATCGCCCCGCGCGACTGCCCCGCCGGCTGGTGCAGCACCAGTCGGGCGTGCGCGAGTGCGGCCCGCTCCCCCGGTGCTCCGGCGGCGACGAGCAGTGCGGCGGGTCCGATCGCCTGTCCCACGCACGTCGTCGCGATGCTCGGGCGGATGTGCTGCATGGTGTCGTAGATCGCGAGCGCCGCCCCCGGATCGCCGCCCTCGCTGTTGATGTAGAACTGGATCGCGCTGTCGGGGCTGTCGGCGTCGAGGTGCAGCAGCTGGGCGATCAGCGCGTTCGCAACGCCCGCGTCGATGCCGGTGCCGAGGTAGATGACGCGCTCGGCGAGCAGGTGCGAGTACACGTCCATGACGCGCTCGCCCCGCGGATGCTGCGCGATCACGTTCGGGATCGTGTAGCCGCTCATGCGCCCGCCCCCAGCCCGACCCGCGCACGTCGCCGGGGCATCACGTCGGAGAGAGACGACACGATCTCGTCGATGAAGCCGTAGTCGCGCGCCTGCTCGGCCGTGTACCAGCGGTCGTGCAGCGAGTCCTCGAAGATGCGCTCACGGGTCTGCCCGGTGTCGTCGGAGATGAGTCCGAGCACCGTGTCGCGCATGTGGCGGAGGTCGTCGGCCTGCGTCTCGATCTCGCCCGCCGATCCGCCGATCCCCGCCGAGCCCTGATGCATGAGGATGCGCGCGTGCGGCAGCGCCCGACGCTTGCCCGCGGCGCCCGCCGAGAGCAGGAACTGCCCGGCGCTGCACGCCAGCCCGAGCGCGAGGGTCGAGACGTCGTTGGGGATGAGCCGCATGATGTCGCGGATCGCGAGCATCGACGGCACGGAGCCGCCGGGCGAGTGGATCCAGAGGGCGATGTCGGTCGCAGCATCCTCGGCCGAGAGGGTGAGCAGCTGCGTCATCAGCAGCGTGCCGTTGTCGTCGTCGAGGGCGCCGTCGAGCACCAGGACGCGTTCGTGGAACAGGGCGCGTCGGGCCTCGGGCCCGAACTGCGGGAGGGGGTTCTCTTCGCTCATGCCCCCAGCATCCGCCGGTCACCCCTCGCGCACGCCGGAATCTGCCCTCGGCCGATCCGCCCTGGGCAGAGGGCCCCTTCACGGCGCGTAACACCGTCGACTCACGCGGTTCCTAGGCTGGAGGCATGGCCAAGCATGAAGCGAACTCGTGGTCCGAGGACGGCATCAACTTCCGCACCCGCAAGTGGGTGCGCCCGGAGGACCTCAACGCCAACGGGTCTCTGTTCGGCGGGAGCCTGCTGAAGTGGATCGATGAGGAGGCCGCGATCTACGCGATCGTGCAGCTCGGCAACTACCGCGCGGTGACGAAGCTGATCTCGGAGATCAACTTC
The DNA here is from genome assembly GCF_044900755.1 of Microbacterium sp. NPDC087868. Classification (NCBI taxonomy): domain Bacteria; kingdom Bacillati; phylum Actinomycetota; class Actinomycetes; order Micrococcales; family Microbacteriaceae; genus Microbacterium; species Microbacterium sp. NPDC087868. The sequence goes on along the minus strand of NZ_JBJDNO010000002.1, from coordinate 452,381 downwards.
GAGGCCTCCGCCGTGCAGGGCGACCTGATCGAGATCGGTCTGACGGCCACGCACTTCGGCCGCACCTCGCTGACGATGCGGGCCGTCGCGCGCAACATGATCACGCGCAAGCGCATCCTCACGATCGAGAAGATCGTGTTCGTGAGCCTCGACGAGGACGGCAACCCGACCCCGCACGGCTACCGCGACATCACCTACAACCGCGACCGGATGCCCACCGAGCGGCTCTCGACCGGAACGGTCATCCTGCCCAAGCTCTGAGCGGCGGGCGCGAGCGCGGCGAACGCGGTCGCGAGGTCGGCGATCAGGTCGTCGGCATCCTCGAGTCCGATCGACAGGCGCAGCACGTCGGCGGCGGGGCGCGCCTCGGCCGGCACCGGTCGGTGCGTGAGCGCGGCGGGGTGCTGGATGAGCGAGTCGACGCCCCCGAGCGAGACCGCGTGGGTGAAGAGCGTGGTGGCCGAGGCGACGGCGGATGCCGCGGCATACCCGCCCTGCATCCGCATCGCGATCATCGCCCCGGTGCCGCGCATCTGACGGTCGAGGATGCCGTGCGGGTCGCCGTCGAGCCCGGGGTAGAAGACCTCGGCGATCTCGGGCCGGTCGAGCAGCCACGACACGATGCGGCGGGCGTTCTCCTGCTGGCGCTGCATGCGCACGGGCAGGGTCGCGAGCCCGCGGTGCAGCAGGTACGCGCCGAGCGGGTGGAGCAGGCCACCCGTCACGGCGCGTACGCGTCGTAGCGCTTCGGCGGTCTCCTCGCCGCAGGCCACGACTCCGGCGATCACATCGCCGTGCCCTCCCAGGTACTTGGTCGCGCTGTGCAGCGACATCGCCGCACCGAGATCGATCGGGTTCTGCAGGATCGGTGTCGCGAACGTGTTGTCGACGACCACCGGCACCTCGCCCGCGAGACGGACGACCTCGGCGATGTCGGCGATGTCGAGCGTGGGATTGGCGGGTGTCTCGAGCACCACCAGCCCGGTGTCGGGACGGATGCTGCCCGCCACCTCGTGCGGATGGCAGTAGGTGACCTCGGCGCCGAGCAGCCCCGAGCCGAGCAGATGGTCGGTGCCGCCGTAGAGCGGGCGCACCGCGACGACGTGGCGCTTGCCGACCGCATTGGTGTGCGCGAGGATCACGGCGGTCATCGCCGCCATGCCCGACCCGAAGGCGACGGATCCCTCGGCGTGCTCCATCTCGGCGAGCGCCTCTTCGAAGCGGGCGACGGTCGGGTTCCACAGGCGCGCGTAGACGAGGCTGCCGTCGGCGGGCGGGCGCCCACCGGTCGCCATCGCCTCGTAGGAGTCGCCGCCGCGCTCGACGTCGGGCAGTGGGTTCGTGGTCGACAGGTCGATCGGCAGCGCGTGCACTCCGAGGTCCGCGAGGTCGGAGCGGCCGCTGTGGACGGCGACGGTGTCGGGATGCAGCGGGGCGGTCATCCCTCCATGTTGCGCGAATCACGACGTCCACGGTGAGAATCGACAGCATCCGCCGCCGATCACACTGATATCGCTATTCTGAGCAAGAACGGATGCCGAGGAGGACCCGACATTGCCCAAACCCCCAGGATCGCCGCTCGACGAGACCGACCTCGCGTTGCTCGCCGTGCTCACCCGCGAGGCCGACATCACGAACAAGGCCCTCGCCCACCGCCTGAACCTCGCCGAGTCGACCTGCGCGCACCGCGTGCGGGCGCTGCGCGAGCGCGGGATCATCCGCGACACCCGGATCCGCCTCGACGAGGCATCCGTCGGCTATCCGTTGCAGGCGATCATCAAGGTGCGCCTCGCCAACCACACCGGCCCCACCGTCACCGCGCTGTTCGACGCGCTCGCGAGCGTGCCGCGCGTGCTCCAGGTCTTCCACGTCGCCGGGGTCGACGACTTCCTCGTGCACGTCGCCGTCGAGGACGCGACGGCGCTGCGCGACATCGTGCTCGAGCACATCACCGTGCACCCGGTCGTGCGCGGCACCGAGACGCAGTTGGTGTTCGAGCTGCGCGACGGCGCCGGGCTGCTCGCGCGCTAGCGGCGGCATCGGCCCGTTCCGGAATCAGCCATTCGCGCGACGGGAGCGACGGACCTGCGCGAGGATGGAACCCATGACCCGCAGTGCCACCGCCGCCACGCAGACCATCCGCGAGATGCGCGACTTCCTGTTCGCGAACGCGACCGACTACGACGCCGCCCGCGCGGGGTTCGCGTGGCCGCAGGTCGACGAGTTCAACTTCGCGCTCGAGTGGTTCGACGTCGTCGCCGGCGAGGCACCCGACCGCCCCGCGGTGCAGATCGTCGAGGCCGACCTCTCGCTGCGGTCGTGGACCTACGGCGAACTCTCCCGCCGGTCCGACCAGGTCGCCGCGTGGCTGACCGGTCTCGGCATCCGTCGCGGCGATCACCTGATCGTGATGCTCGGCAACACCATCGAGCTGTGGGAGGTGATGCTCGCGATCACCAAGATCGGCGCGGTGTCTATCCCGACCTCGACGCTGCTGTCGGCATCCGACCTCGCCTACCGGATCGATCACGGCCGCGCCCGCGCGGTCGTCACGCTCGGCACCCTCGGCGACCGTCTCGCAGACATCGACGACGGCATCCTGCGCATCGGCATCGGCGACGGCATCCCGGCGGGTTGGGAGCGATTCGCCAATTCGGCGGATGCCCCGACCGTCTTCGAGCCCGACGGGCCGACGCCCGCCACCGACACCTCGCTGCTGTACTTCACCTCGGGTACCACCAACCGTCCGAAGCTCGTGCAGCACACCCACGTCTCGTACCCGATCGGGCACCTGTCGACCATGTGGTGGCTGGGCGTGCGCCCCGACGACGTGCACCTCAACATCTCGTCGCCCGGCTGGGCGAAGCACGCGTGGTCGAGCTTCTACTCGCCATTCCTCGCCGAGGCGACCGTGTTCGTCTACAACTACGCGCGCTTCGATGCGAACACCCTCATGCAGGTCATGGACACCCACCACGTGAGCACGTTCTGCGCGCCGCCGACGGTGTGGCGGATGCTCATCCAGGCAGACCTCGCCCGCCTCACCCACCCGCCGCGCGAGCTCGTCGGCGCCGGAGAACCGCTCAACCCCGAGGTCATCGACCGCGTGCGCGACGCGTGGGGTGGAACCATCCGCGACGGCTTCGGGCAGACCGAGATGACCTGCTGCGTGGGCAACTCCCCCGGGCAGCCCGTGAAGGTCGGCTCGATGGGACGGCCGCTGCCCGGGTACCCGGTGGTGCTGCTCGACCCGGTGACCGGCGAGATCGTCGACGGGGCGAGCGAGGGCGAGATCGCGCTCGACCTGTCGCAGCCGCCGCTGGGGCTCATGGCCGGGTACTACGACGACCCCGAGAAGACCGCGGAGTCCCGCGTCGGCGGCTACCACCACACCGGCGACATCGCGGTGCGCGACGACGAGGGGTATCTCACCTACATCGGGCGCGCCGACGACGTGTTCAAGGCATCCGATTACAAGATCTCCCCGTTCGAACTCGAGTCGGTGCTGCTCGAGCACGACCTCGTGATCGAGGCGGCGGTCGTGCCCAGCCCCGACCCGACGCGCCTGTCGGTGCCGAAGGCGTACGTCTGCCTGACGGCGGATGCCGCGGCCGACGGCGAGGCCGCGCGCTCGATCTTCGCCTACGCGAACGAGCGCCTGTCGTCGCACCTCTGGGTGCGGGTCATCGAGTTCGTGGACGAGCTGCCCAAGACGATCTCGGGCAAGATCCGCCGCGTCGAACTGCGGGCCCGCGAGGCCGCCCGCGTCGAGGCCGGAGATGCGGCCGGGCAGCACTGGGAGCGCGACTACCGCTGAGAGCGTTCTCGGCCCAGCCGGTACTCAGCGCACGACGGCGATCGCGCCGGTCGCGGTGCTCGGCGCGCGCGCCGGGACCCGGATCGTGGTCGTGGCCGGGGCGGGCTGCGCCGCCTCGACCACCGCTGCCGCTCGTGCCGCGCTGCGCGTCATGCGCCCGTTGTCGGCGGCGCTGATGATCGCGCGCACGATGCCGCCGAGCACGAGCATCGCGCCCAGGGCCGCGCCCGAGATGATGAGGGGCAGCCACTGGTGGGCGAACGATGCCGTGGAGCTCAGGAGCGCCGCGGGAATCCACACCCCGACCGCTCCGCCGCTGAGCCCACCGGCACCGCGAGCGATCGCGGCCCCCGCCACGATCGCGCAGACGACGGCGATCGCCGCGCCGATCCATCCGATCGGAACCAGAAATCCGGCCAGGTCCCTGGCAATGGCAGCTGTCGTCATGATGACCCCCCGGTCTGCGGAATCTCCGCACTCTCCACAGTAGAAAAGCGTACGCGGATCCCCATCCGTCTCACGCATGATCTTTGTCATCCTTTCGGAGGACAGCGATCGGAACCCTTCTTCTACTAGACGACCGAAGTGCTCATTTCTGACGCGGTTTCGGCGTTCGATTCGCGTGGGGTCCGGATGCCTCAGCGGCGCGCCCTAGGGCGCGACGGGCGCAGGGTCAGCCGACGCAGGCCGCGCTTGCGCACGACGGGGATCGGCTGGGTGACGACCGCGTCGACCACCATCGATCCGTCGGTCGGGCCGACGATCGCCATCGCCGAGGTCTCGGTCGCCTCGGCGGGCGCGACGGGCAGTTTCGCGAGCGCGCGATGCGCCTTCACGTACGCGGGCACCAGCAGCACGATCGCGCCGACCCAGGCGAGCGGGTTGCTCAACGCGACGCCCGCGAACCCGATGACCGCGCCGAGTGCGACCGCCGCGACGACGCGCATGACCAGCTCGATCACGCCGGTGACCGTTGGAACGAGCGTGTGGCCGAGCCCCTGCAGGGCGCCGCGCAGCACGAACAGGATGCCGAGCGCCCAGTAGCCCGCACCGTTGATGATGAGCATGAGGTGCGCGAGATCGACGACCTCGTCCGACCCCTCGCCGACGAACAGGCGCACCATCGGCGCACCGAAGGCGACGAGCAGTCCGCCGAGCACGAGGCCCGCGGCGATCGCCATCCACGTCGCCTCCTTGACCCCGCGGCGGATGCGGTCGGGGCGGCGTCCGCCGTGGTTCTGCGCCGCGTACATCGAGGTCGCCAGTCCCAGCGACGAGAGCAGGGCGACGGCGAGACCGTCGACGCGCGAGGCGGTGGTGTAGGCGGCGACGGCATCCGATCCCAGCGTGTTCAACGCGACCTGCACGGTCAGCGTGCCGATCGCGATGATCGAGGCCTGGAAGCCCATCGGCAGGCCGAGGCGCAGGTGCTCGGCGATGTCGGCGCGGGTGACGCGCCAGTCGCTGCGACGCAGGTGCAGCATCGGCAGGCGACGGCGCACGAACTCGAGGCACAGGGCGACCGAGATGGCCTGGGCGATGACGGTGGCGAGGGCCGCTCCGCCGACGCCCCACTCGAGCGGGCCGACCATGAGCACGACGAGTCCGACGTTGAGCGCGCACGAGATCGTGAGGAATACGAGCGGGGTGCGCGAGTCGCCGATCGCGCGGATGATCGCCGACAGGTAGTTGAAGAACATCGTGGCGCTCGCGCCGAGGAAGCTGATCTGCGTGAACGTCGTCGCCTCGGGCATGAGCTCGGTCGGTGTCTGCAGGAGGGCGAGCAGGGGGCCGGCGATCAGCGGCGCGCACGCCGTGAGGATCACGCTCGTCGCGCCGCTGAGCAGCACGCCGGTCGCGACCGAGCGACGGACGGCCGCGTTGTCCCGCGCACCGAACGCCTGGGCGATCGGGATCGCGAATCCGCTCGTCAGTCCCCACGCGAAGCCGAGCAGCAGGAACAGCAGGGGTCCGGTCGCTCCGACCGCGGCGAGCGAGGTCACGCCGAGGTGCCGCCCGACGACGATCGCGTCGGCGAACTGGTAGAGCTGCTGCACGACGTTGCCGAGCAGCAGGGGGATCGAGAAGGCGAGGATGACGCGCCACGGACGGCCCGTCGTGAGGGAGGTTGCCATGAGGGAGGACTCGCAGGGCTGGAGTACGGATGCGGGGATGGCGGCACTGCTCCGTGTCGCGGGAAAGAGTCTATCGAATCGATTCGGTGAAGTGCACGCGAATCCGTGGATAGGGTGGGCGGATGAGCAGGTATCCGGCGACGATCGCGGATGCCGTCGACCACGAGCTCGTCATCAAGAAGTCTCGGTTCCTCACGCACATCGCGCCGGTCGGGTCGGTCGAGGAGGCCGAGGCGGTGATCGCCGGCATCCGCAAACGGGCGTGGGATGCCGCGCACAACTGCACCGCGATGGTGACCGGTCTGCTCGGCGATCAGGCCCGCTCGTCGGACGACGGAGAACCGTCGGGCACCGCGGGGATCCCGATGCTCGAGGTGCTGCGCCGCCGCGACCTGACCGATGTCGTCGCCGTCGTCACCCGCTACTTCGGTGGCGTGAAACTCGGCGCCGGCGGGCTCGTGCGGGCCTATTCGACCGCGACCTCGGAGGCGCTCGACCTCGCCCGGCTGGTGCGGCGCGAGGCCCTCACCCAGGTGCGGATCGAGGTCGCGCACGCCGACGCCGGGGGCTTCGACAACCTGCTGCGCGACTGGGCCGGCCACCACGGCGCCACGCTCGGCGAGCCCGCGTACGGCGCGGCGGCCACGCTCGAGGTCTGGGCGCCGGCGCTCGAGATCGCGCACCTGACGGATACCGTGGCCGCGGCATCCGGCGGGGGCGTCGTGCCCGTGGTCGGTGTCGAGCGGGTGGTCGACGTTCCGGAGTGAGGGCGGTGTCCCGCGCGGATATTCTGAGGGGATGTTCGACAGCCCGCTCTCGGCCTCGGCGTACGAGGTCCTCGGGGTGACGCCGGGCACCGACGACGACGAGTTGCGGCGCGCGTATCGCGCCCGCCTGCGCGAGGCGCATCCCGACACGGGCGGCGATGCGGCGGTGTTCATCCGGGTGCAGCGGGCGTGGGAACTCATCGGCACCCCCGCGGGCCGCGCGAGCTACGACCGCACGCGCAGCGGCGGAGACGAATGGCGCGCGCCCGAGCCCGTCCGCACCGACACACGCCCGCGGCCGAAGACCTCCGGCGAGGCCGGCGCCTGGCGCCGCGCCCGCTACGTGGCACTGCTCGAGGAGTGGGCGGGCGAGAGCATCCCCGACCCGTACGCCCCGAGCCTCGTGCGCGCCGCACCCCGCGCCCTGCGCCGCCTGCTCGCCGACGCCCTGGCAGAAGAGGGCACCGCCCACGCGGTGGCGGGGCTGGGCATGGGCTTCACGCTCTGGCACGGGATCGCGACCGGGCCCGCGAGCGCCGGCGACGACGCGGATGCCGAGCACCGCCTCGACCACGTGATCCTCGGACCGTCGGGCCTGTACGGGGTGATGTCGGCCGACTTCGGCGGCGTCGTGGGTTTCCGCCGCGGCGAGATCACGGGCCCCAGCCTCGGGCACCGCGCCCCCGTGACCGACCTGCTCGCGCAGATCCGCTCCATCGCCCGGGCGGCCCGCGTGACCTTCAGCGGCGCGATCGTGGTGCTGCCCGACGACGACCTCTCGATGCCCTCGACGCCTCTCGGGAGCATTCGCGGTCTGCCCGTCTTCGTCGTGCGCCGCAGCATCCTGCCCACTCTCCTGCGCCAGGGCCTGCCGGGCACACGGGTGATCGGCGGCAACGAGCTGTTCGACATCCGCACGCGGTTGCGGCACAGCATCCGCCACCTCTGACGCACGCGATCGGGCGACACGCGGGCCGACACGCCGTACTTTTGAATCACTAAAAAGAACGGGTAGGCTCGGAGACATGGAGACCGCACTCGATCAGGCGCTTCGCGGCGCCGGACTGAGGGCGACTGCGGGCCGCGTCGCCGTTCTCGAGGCGCTGGACTCCATGGCCCATACGGATGCCGAACGCCTCTACCGGGCGATCTCGGAGGTGCTGCCGACCACGTCGATCCAATCGGTGCACAACATCCTCGCGGACCTGACGACGGCGGGCCTCGTCCGCCGGATCGAACCGGCAGGCTCCGCAGCGCTCTACGAACGGCGCATCGGCGACAACCATCACCACATCGTCTGCACCTCCTGCGGGGCAGTCGGCGATGTGGACTGCGTCGTCGGCGAAGCGCCGTGCCTCACCCCGTCGTCTTCGGGGGGATTCACCGTCCAGACAGCAGAAGTCACCTTCTGGGGCCTGTGCCCCAGCTGCCAGAACGCCGCGCAGTAGTCCGACGCATCCGCCACCGACCCGCCACCCGCGGAGAAGGGCTGTTCGCCGTACCCGCGCGCAGAAGGAGAACACCATGACGAAACCCGCCACCACCACCCAGACCGGCACCCCGGTCGCGAGCGACGCGCACTCGCTCACCGTCGGAGCCGACGGCCCCACCGTCCTGCACGACCGCTACCTCGTCGAGAAGCTCGCCTCCTTCAACCGCGAGCGGGTGCCGGAGCGCAACCCGCACGCCAAGGGCGGCGGCGCTTTCGGCGAGTTCGTCGTCACCGAAGACGTCTCGGCCTACACCCGCGCGGCCGTCTTCCAGCCGGGCGCCACCAGCGAGACGCTGCTGCGCTTCTCCTCGGTCGCCGGCGAGCAGGGCTCCCCCGACACCTGGCGCGACGTGCGCGGCTTCTCGCTGCGCTTCTACACGACCGACGGCAACCTCGACATCGTCGGCAACAACACCCCCACCTTCTTCATCCGCGACGCGATGAAGTTCCCCGACTTCATCCACTCGCAGAAGCGCCTCGGCGATTCGGGTCTGCGCGATGCCGACATGCAGTGGGACTTCTGGACGCTCTCGCCCGAGACCTCGCACCAGGTCACCTACCTCATGGGCGACCGCGGCCTGCCGCGCAGCTGGCGCCACATGAACGGCTACGGATCGCACACCTACCAGTGGGTCAACGCCGCAGGCGAGCGCTTCTGGGTGCAGTACCACTTCCTGTCGAAGCAGGGCGTCGAGGCGATGGGAGCCGACGAGGCCGAGCGCCTGGCCGGATCGGATGCCGACTTCTACCGCCGCGACCTGTTCGACTCGATCGCCGCGGGCGACTTCCCGGAGTGGGACGTCTACGTGCAGATCATGCCGTACGACGAGGCCAAGGCGTACCGCTTCAACCCGTTCGACCTCACCAAGACGTGGTCGAAGAAGGACTACCCGCGCATCAAGGTGGGAACGTTCACCCTGAACCGCAACCCGGAGAACTTCTTCGCGCAGATCGAGCAGGCGGCGTTCTCGCCCGGCAACCAGGTGCCCGGTACCGGCATCTCGCCGGACAAGATGCTCATGGCCCGCGTCTTCGCCTACCCCGATGCGCAGCGTCACCGGGTCGGCACGAACTACAACCAGCTGCCGGTCAACCAGCCGCATGCCGCAGAGACCCGCAACTACATGCACGAGGGAAACATGCAGTATCGGTTCAACCCCGCCGAGCACCGCGTCTACACCCCGAACTCCTACGGTGCGGCCGGCGGCCCCGAGGCCGACCCGCAGGCGGGTGTCGAGGCGAGCTGGGAGTCCGACGGCGAGCTGATCCGCTCGGCGGCGACCCTGCATCTCGACGACGACGACTTCGGTCAGGCCGGCACGCTGTACCGCACGGTCTTCGACGACGAGCAGCGCGCACGCTTCCTCGAGACCCTGACCGGGCAGGGGAAGTCGATCACGGTCGACGGCATCCGCGAGCGCTTCTTCCAGTACTGGACGAACGTCGACGCCGCGCTCGGAGAGGCCCTCCGCAGCCGCGTCTGAGCTGAGGCGGGTCGCTGACGGAGTCGCGTCGAGACCCACCACCCCCGTCGAGACCCATCGCCCCGCACGTCGGGGGCGGTGGGTTTCGACGTTCCCGGTGGGTTTCGTCGTGTCTGGAGGTTGCGGGCGGGCGGATGCCGCGTCACACCGGAACGTGGAGCGAGCGATGCCCCCAGGCGACCACCACCAGGGTGAGCAGCGCCGCGACCAGGAGCGGCACGGCCACTCCGAAGCGGAGCAGCAGGGCCCCGACGAGCGCCCCGGCGAAGATGATCGCGATGGCGGCGAAGCGACGATTCCACAGCCCCTTCACCCCTCCCGAGACGAGCGACTCGCTGGCGAGGGAGGTGAGCGTGGATGTCACCACCACGGTGGTGACATCGGCGACCGCGAGGCTGCGTGCGACCGCGGCCTGCACGCCCATCGCCGCAGCCGTCGCCGATGACGCCGCGAGCTCCAGCGCCGACGACTCCGACCATCCCGGCACGACGTAGGCCAGGCCGAGCAGCCCCAGCACGGCGGCGCCGCTCCCGAGGAGCACCGAGACCCCGCCGCTCCAGATCTTCCGACGCCGACGCAGCACCATGCCGCCGATGAATGCGCCGGCGGTGAACGTGCCGAGAGCGATCGCCGGTCCGATCACGGGGAGGTCGTCCGCCCCCGCGACCGCCATCCCGAGGATCACGATGTTCCCGGTCATGTTCCCGACGAAGACGCGGTCGAGCCCGAGGAAGCCGACCGCATCGACGACCCCGGTGACAAAGGTGAGCACCATCATCATCCACAGCGTGACGGAGGGCGCGCGCTCCCCGGAGCGCGCGTGGGTGATGGTGAGCGTCATGGACGGATCCTCGCCAGGGTCGGGCCGAGTTCAGCGCCGAGGGTGAGCACCGCTTCGGCGAGCGCGCGGATGCCCCGGCCGACGTCCTCGCCCAATACGAGCTCGTCGGGGTGATGGCTGATGCCGTCGGCGTTGCGCAGGAACAGCATTCCGACTCCGGTGACCGCGGCCATGGCCATTCCGTCGTGGCCGGCCCTGCTGAAGATCACCGCCGGATCGTCGGCTCCGCCGGGGAGGGTGGACAGGATGCCGGCGCGAACCACGTCCTGCAGCAGCGGCGCACACGCGACCGCGGCCGCACGATGCACTTCGCGCGCTTGCCACCGCAGCCCGCGCCGCCAGGATATGGCGCCGAGTTCCTCCGCGATGCGGTCCCACACGTCATCGCGCTGGTCGTCGAACTCTCCGCGCAGGTCGAGGCTGAACCGCACCTCGCCGGGGATGACGTTGACCGCACCGGGGAACGCCTCGAAACGGCCGACGGTTCCGATGACATGATGCTCGTCCATGCAGATGCGCTCGACCGCCAGAGCGGCCTCGCTCGCCCCGAGGAGCGCGTCATGGCGCGAGGCGTAGGGGGTGCCGCCCGCATGGCGCGCCTCTCCCTCCATCACGAACTGGAATCGGCGGGCGCTCGCGATCGACGACACGACCGCGAGCGCCTCCCCGCGCTGGTCGAGCTCGGGCCCCTGCTCGATGTGCGCTTCGAGATAGCCGATGAGCTCCTCGGGCCGCCGCGCTGCCTCGCCGACACGCGCCGGGTCGAGGCCGAACTCGAGGAAGGCCTGATGCAGAGTCGTGCCCGCCGCATCCGTGAGAGCCCACCACTCCGGCCGCCAGGCACCCGCGACCGCGGCCGATCCCAGCAGCGCCGTTCCGAAGCGCGTGCCCTCCTCATCCGAGAAAGCGATGACCTCGAGGGCGAACGGAAAGGGCGACGCCCACGACCTCCCCACCGCGACGCGCAGCAGCCGCACCGTCTCGATCGCCATGAGCACGCCGACGATCCCGTCGTAGCGGCCCGCGTCGGGCACGGTGTCCAGATGCGACCCGAGGAGCAGCGCCGCGGCGTTCGGCTCGACCGGCGCCGCAGCGCTACGCGCGCGGGCTTCGAGCCGTCCGACCTGATTCCCCGCGGCATCCTGCCACGTCGTCATCCCCACCTCGCGCATCCATTCGGCGATGAGGCGGTTCGCGCGTGCGTGCTCCGGTGAGAGGTAGACGCGCTCGATGCCGCTGTCGGCGGCGCTGATGCGGGCGAGCTCCTCGCACCGCGTCATCACGCGGCGGGCGGCGACCGCGAGCCGTTCGAGAGCGGCCGCATCGGCGGCGAAGAAACGGTCCAGCAGCGCGGTCACTCGGCCCCCGCGTACGCATCGAGGGCGGCGTCGACCCCTCCACCCGTGGCGACTGGCGCACCGAACCGGCGCAGCACCGATTCGACCGCCGCGAGAGTCGTGAGTACGGCGTCCTTGCGCGCGTTGACTCCCATCGTCCCGATGCGCCAGACGCGGCCGTGGAGCGGACCGAAGGAGGTGCCGATCTCGATGCCGAAGTCGTCGAGGAGCGCCTGCCGGGCGATGTCGCCGGGAACGCCGTCGGGGATCACGACGGCGACGACGTTGCTCATCTTGTGCGCGACATCGCCGAACACGGCAAGCCCCAGCCCGCGCACACCGGCGAGCATCGCGTCACCCGCCCGTCGATGCCGGGCGATCACCGCCGACCGCCCCTCGGCGACCAGAACCCGCGCGCACTCCCGGGCCGCGTAGAGCATCGAGGTCGCCTCGGTGTGGTGATTGAGCCGGCGCGGCCCCCAGTAGTCCAGGATCATGCCGAGGTCGAAGTAGTTCGAGCGCACGAAGTCCTCCGCGACCGGGTCGCCCGGTTCGCGGATGCCCGCCTCGATCGTCTTGCGGGACTGCACGACCTCGACGGCTCGCGGCGAGAGGGTCAGGGGCGCCGAGCCCGACGGGCCACCCAGGCACTTCTGCAGTCCGGCGGTCGCCGCATCGAGCCCCCAGGCATCCGCCTCGAACTCATTGCCGCCCAGCGACGCCGTCGCATCCGAGTAGAACAGCACGCCGTGGCGGGCGCAGATCTCCCCCAGCCCATCCAGGGGCTGGTTCATCGTGGTAGACGTGTCGCCCTGCACGATCGCGAGCATCGTGGGACGAACCCGCACGATCGCCTCCTCGATCACCGACACGGGGAACACCTGCCCCCACTCGGCCTCGATCGTGTGGACCTCGGCGAGGGCGCGTCCGGCAATCTCGGCGAGCAGGTGTCCGAACCGACCGAAGATCGGCACGAGAACCCGATCGCCCGGGCGCACGAGAGAGAGGATCGCCGCTTCGATGCCCGCCCGCGAGGTGCCGTCGATCAGCAGCGTCGCCTCGTTCCCGGTCGCCCAGACTTGGCGGTACAGCTCCTGCGTCTCGGCCATGGCGGCGGTCATGAAGGGGTCGTACTGACCGACGAGCGGAGCCGACATCGACCGCAGAACGCTCGGGTAGGCCGATGTCGGCCCGGGGCCCATCAGCAGTCGGGCGGGCGGGTCGATGGGGCCGAACGTGGCGGCATCCGTCATGGTTCTTCCGTTCTGTGGATCGTCGAGGAGGCGAGGCGACGCGCGAGTCGCACGAGGGCGATGTCGGTGCCGGCGCGCGAGAGGAGGGTGACACCCACCGGGGCGCGCCCGAGCGGGGAGGCGACCGTGAGCAAAGGGACGGAGAGGGCGGGGACCCCGGCGACCGAGGCGGGGCTCGTCATGCGCAGGGTCGCCTGTCGCACGAGGTCGATGCCCTCACCCCGAGCGGTGCGCGCCGGCGCGGGGCCGGGAACGGTCGGCGCGATGACGACCTCGTCCTGCACGAGCCCGACCAGCCGCGCCCGCTGAACGTCGAGGGCGGCGCGGGCGGCCGTTTCGTCGTCGACGGTCACCGCGGCGGCGAAGCGGAATCGCTCGGCGACGGATGCTCCGAGAGCTCCCGGGTTGCGCCGCACCCAGTCGCCGTTGTTCCTCCAGGCCTCCGCGGCCTGGACGGTGCGGAACGGCGTCGCGTAGTCGGCGAGCGACCCGATCGACGTGCGGCGCACGATCGGGGGAACCGGGAGGGCGGCGAGTTCTTGCAGCAGGGCTTCGAAAGCATCCTGCGTCGTCGGGTGCGCCGCAGCGAGCATCTCCTCGGGCACGACGAAGCGCCAGGGGAGGTCTGCATCCGATTCCCCCTGGACGTTCTCGGTCGATTCGGATCCTCCGTAGCTGAGGCACCACTCGGCCACCCGCTGCAGCGTCTGCCCGTCGCGCGCGAGCCACCCGATCGCATCGAACGACTGCGCGAGCGGCAGCAGACCCTGCCGGGGCACCAGGCCGTGCGTCGTGCGCAGGCCCCACAAACCCTGGTACGCGGCGGGAACGCGGATCGAGCCGGCCGTGTCGGTGGCCAGGGCGATGTCGGCCTGGCCGGTCGCGACGGCGGATGCCGGGCCGCTGGTCGACCCTCCGGGCAGGGCCTCGGGAAGCGCCCCGTTCGGAGGGGTGCCGTAGTGCGGATTGTTGCCGGCGATCGAGTAGGCGAACTCGTCGGTGCGCGCGATGCCCCGCAACGATGCTCCGCCGCGGAGCAGGTCGCTGACGGCCGGGGCGGTGCTCGGCTCGGCGCGCGCCCCGTCGAGATAGGTCGGGTTGCCCGCGCCGATCCGGTACCCCTTGAGGGCGAAGAGATCCTTCACGGCGACCGAGAGGCCGGCGAGCGGTCCCTCCCACGCGCCCTGCCAGAGGGGGTCGCCGACGGTCCGCCACACCGACCGATCCAGTGCCGGCGACCGTGGAGTGACGTGCGCGGCCACGATCAGCCAGCGTTCGCCATCCCGCTGCCATACCTGGGACTGCAGCCCGGTTCCCCCGCCGGCGTAGCGTGAGACCGAGACCAGGAGCGCGCAGTCGACCCCGAGCGGGCGGTATTCGATCCGCTCGATCGCGCGGGCGGGGACACCACCCCGGATGCCCCGGAACGCGCTGATCGCGTCATGACCGACGAGGAGGCCGGTGTGATCTCCGCGTAGCGTGTCCGGCGTACGGGCGAACGACGCGTCGAGCACCTCGAGGTCGTTCTCGACGATGGCCCGCTCGTACTCCTCGAACGCGCGCAACAGGCCGTCGGGGATGCTCGGGTCGATGAGGTCGCTCATGCACCCTCCTTTCCGGGGCCGGGAAGGAGCGGCCGCTCGACGCGTGCGAAGTCCGCCTCGCGGATGCGCGCGTGCACGCCGCACACGATGTCGACGACCTGGGAGATGTCGAAGTCGGTGGCCGCGGAGAGGTAGGCGTAGGCGAGGTGCTCGTCGAGCCCCCACCGGGCGCCGATCAGCGCGACCGCCGCACGGACGCAGTTGCGCATCGCGACGTCGAGGTCGGGATCGAGGCCGGTGGGCACCAGGAACTCGGGCGTGCGGATGAGCGGGCCGAGCACCTCACCGAACTCGGCGAGCGCGACGGCGCGGGGCACCACGTCGAAGCGCAGCGTCGCCCGCAACGATGCCTCCAGTGCGGTGAGGGCCACCTCGCCGTCGCCCTGGGCGAAGTGCGGGTCGCCGACGTAGGCGAGCGCACCGGGCACCTGCACCGGCAGGTAGAGCGTGGCGCCCTCGGTGAGCAGCTTGATGTCGATGTTGCCGCCGTGGGCCCCGGGAGGCACCGAGTGCGCTCGCTGCGGACCGGCGACCGCCACACCCATCGTGCCGAGGAAGGGCGCCAGCGGGAACTCGACGAGCGCGGGTCCGCCCTCGTGCACCGGCAGCACACCGACGAGCCCCGTGGGTCGCTGCGCCACGGGGGTGAACACGCTGACGTTGCCCGGGTCGCGGGGCAGTTCGCCGGCGAGCGCGCCCTTGCCGTGCCGGTTCGAGATGACGCCGTAGGGTACCCGCGGGTCGAGGCGCAGCACGGTGATGCGTAGGAGATCCCCGGGGACGGCACCGGTCACATGGATCGGCCCGGTCACGACGTGCGGGCCGTCGTGCTCGAGGTCGCGGGAGAGCGCGGCGGCGATCGCGATCGCGTCGGTCAGCACGGCAGGGGCGGGCACGCCATGGCCCGTGAAGTACGCGAGGGGGTCTTTACCCTGGTCCTCGAGCATCCCCTCGTGGCTGACGGTGTCGATGGTCAGAGTGTCGCCCGACGCGATCTCCCGCACGGCGTGGTCCGCTGCGCACGGAAGCCGTCCCCAGAGCACGTTCTCGGGGGCGGCGGAGAGATAATTCTTGTCGGCTGCGGCATCCGTGAGCGGCTGCAGCACCGGCAGGGTCGGATCGATCGCAGCATGCGGGGCGGTCATTCGCGTTCCTCCGCCGCGGACAACAGGCGCCCGGAGGCGCGACGCCGGAACCATGGCGCCTCTCCCGGTCCCCCCTCGGTGACGTCGTAGATCGGCCGGCCGCGCAACCAGGTGCGGCGGATGCGCCCGGTGAGTGTGCGGCCGTCGTAGGCCGTGATCGGGTTGCGGTGCAGCAGCGACGACGCCCGGATCGGGAACCTGTCCTGCGTGCCGAAGACGGTCAGGTCTGCGGATGCGCCCACCTCGATGGATCCCGCTCCGGTGAGACCGGCGACGCGTGCCGGACCCGTGGTGAAGAGCGGCAGGAGGGTCTCGAGGGGGATGCCGCGCATCCGCGCCTCCGTCCATACCGCCGACAGGCCGAGCTGCAGCCCGGAGATCCCGCCCCAGGCGAGGCCGAAATCACCATCGCCCGCCCGCTTCAGCGCGACGGTGCTCGGGGAGTGATCGCTGACGATGGCGTCGATCGCCCCGCTGCAGATGCCCTCCCAGAGCAGATCGCGGTTGGAGGCCTCGCGGATCGGCGGGCAGCACTTGAACTCGCTCGCGCCGTCGGGGATGTCCTCGGCGATCAGCGTCAGGTAGTGCGGGCAGGTCTCCACCGTCAGGCGCAGGCCCTCCTCCTTGGCGGCGGTGATCGCCGGGAGCGCGGTCGCATCGCTCAGGTGGAGAATGTGGACTCTCGCGCCCGTGCGCCGGGCGGTGGCGATGACGGTGTCGATCGCGGAGGCCTCGCTCGCCGCGGGCCGCGATTCGAGGAAGGCGCGGTACTCGCGCCCCATCGGACCGTCGGCCTGCAGAAGCGCCGGGTCCTCGGCGTGCACGATGAGGCGGGAGTCGAGGCGCGCCACCTCGACCATCGTCGCCTCCAGCTGCGCCGCGTCGAGATGCGGGAACTCATCCACGCCGGACGGCGAGAGGAAGCACTTGAAGCCGAACACCCCCTCTGCATGCAGGGCGGCGAGGTCGGCCAGGTTGTCCGGAACGGCCCCACCCCAGAAGCCCACGTCCACGTACGCGGAGGGCGCGGCAGTGGCCCGCTTGGTCGCGAGCGCGGAACGCGTCGTGGTCGGCGGGAGTGAGTTCAACGGCATGTCGACGATGGTCGTGATGCCGCCGGCGGCCGCCGCGAGGGTCGCCGACCGGAACCCCTCCCAGGCGGTGCGGCCAGGATCGTTCACGTGCACGTGGGAATCGACGAGCCCCGGGAGCAGCACGGCGTCATCGCGCACCGTGACGCTGCGCCGCGGAGCCCCGACGGGCACATCGATGTCGGTGATGACGCCGTCCTCGACCTGGACAACGGCGGGGCGGATCGTGCCGTCGATCCACGCGCGCGAGGCGCGGATGGTGAAGCGAGACCTGCTCATGCCGTCAGATGCTCCCCGCGAGAGCCGCGCGACGCGGAGGCAGGGCGTACTCATCGCGCTTGCTCGTCCCGACACCCATCCTCGCCATCCCGACGGCGATGCCGACGGCGGCACCGACACCGTCGACCACCGGCACTCCCACGCGGGCGGTGAGGGTCCGGCAGAGGTCGGCCATACCCGCGCAGCCGAGCACGATGACATCGGCCTCGGCATCCACCGCCGCCGTGCACAGTTCGGCGATGCGCTCGAACGATTCCGATGACGTGTCCTCCAGATCGAGGACGGGAATGCCGGTGCCGGCGAGCGACACGCACGCCGCGCTCATGCCGTAGCGGGTGACCAGGTCGCGCGCCCTGCCGAGCGTGCGGGTCAGGGTGGTGACCACGCCGAACGAACGCCCCGAGACGGCGGCGATGTGCATGGCCGCCTCGGCGATGCCGACGACCGGCACGTCGACGAGCTCGCGCGCGGCATCCAGACCCGGGTCGCCGAAGCACGCGATCACGTAGGCATCGCTCCCGCCCATCCGCTGGTCGGATTCGATCAGGTCGATCACCGCCATCGCCGCGAAGGCCTCGTCGACATGGCTCTCGATCGCATCCGGCCCGTCATCAGGGCAGACCGCGGTGATCTCGACATCGGGCCCTGCCACCTCCCGGGCGGCGACCGCGATCTTGGCGGTCATCGCCCGGGAGGTGTTCGGGTTGAGGAGTGTGATCCTCACGCACGCTCCTCCGCGACCACGGGGATCTCGGCGGAGATGGGCGACGGCTCGGATGCGGCGGTCGCTGCGGCGCCGTCGATCGTGCCGTCGGAGATCCCGTCGGTCTCCCCCTCGAAGGTCGGGACCTTCGGGTCGATGCGCTCGAGCACGGTGAAGGCGAGGAAGCCGAGACCGCACCCGATGAACCAGGTGAAGTTGCCGATCCACGAGACGTCGAACAGTCCGAGGTCGGCGAGCATCTTGGGGAGCACGGCGATGAGGATGGTCGGCACCCCGGCCCAGACCAGCGCCTTGAGTGCGTTCGGGTTGTAGCCCTTGCGGTACCAGTACGCGCCCTCCTCCGACATGGAGAACATGTCGTCGGTCTTGATGCGCTGACGGGCGGCGATGTAGTAGCCGGCGATCAGCAGGCCGAAGAGCGGTCCGATGAGTGCCGCGAGCACCCCGAGGGAGTAGTGGATCGCAGTGGCGTCGGAGTACCAGTTCCACGGCAGGAGGAAGACCGATCCGACGGCGGCGATCATGCCGCCCATGCGCCACGAGATCTTCTGCGGGGCGACATTGGAGAAGTCGAAGGCGGGGGCGATGAAGTTCGCGACGATGTTGATGCCGACCGTCGCCGTGACGAACGTCAGGCCGCCGAGGAGGATCGCCACCGGAGTGTCGATCCTCTCGACCGTGTGGATCGGGTCGGTGATGAGCTCACCGAACACCGGCACGGTGGCGGATGCCGTGATGACGACCAGGAGGGAGAAGAACAGGAAGTTGACCGGGAGTCCCCAGAAGTTGCCCTTCTTGACCGCATCGAAGCTCTTGCCGTAGCGGGCGAAGTCACCGAAGTTGAGCATCGGACCGGAGAAGTACGACACCACGACGCCGATCGCCATGAACATGAGACCGATCGATCCCCAGAAGCCGACGGCCGGCTGGCTCGGGTCGGACAGGTCGAAGCTGATGTTCTCCCACCCCGCCTGCGAGACCAGGTAGATGGCGAGGATGATCATGACGACGTAGACGGCCGGGCCCGCCCAGTCGATGAAGCGGCGGATGACCTCCATGCCCTTCCAGAACAGGGCGACCTGCGCGACCCAGAGGATCGCGTACGAGATCCATCCGAGTGCGGAGAGTCCGAGGAATCCCACGTCGAGGAGGTCCGCGGACCCGGGGATGAACTTGAGGAAGATGATGTTCAGCGACTGCGCCGCGAGGAACGTCTGCACGCCGTACCAGGCGATGGCGATGAGGCCACGGATGATGGCGGGGATGTTGGCGCCCTTGACCCCGAAGATCGCGCGGTTGACGACGGGGTAGGGCACGCCGGTCTTCTGGCTGGGCTTCGCGACCAGATTGGTGAAGACCTGCACGATGACGATGCCGACGACGAGGGCCACCAGCACCTGCCACGCGGCGATACCGAGGGCGAAGAGCGAGCCAGCGGTGACGTAACCGCCCACGGAGTGAACGTCCGACATCCAGAACGCGAAGATGTTGTACGACGACCACTTCTGCTTGCGGAGCGGGGCGAGGTCCTCGTTGGCGAGGCGGGGGTCGTAGTGCGGTTTCATGTTGCCTGACCCGGTCGGGTGACCGGCGGCTTCGACGATGTCCTGCGGTTTCGTCTGCGGCGACGCCGACGTGGGCGTCTCTGCGGGTGGAGGAGTCATTGCCATACCTTCCGGAGGAGGCCCTAGGGCCTGGTGTCTTCAAGACGGTGACCACGACGTCGGGGTCCGGATTGGTGATCCTGATAATGAAGCTATTCATTAACATGAGTGCGCGGGTTTCGCGCATGTAACGTCGATGTGAAGTTCGGCATTCACTCGGTTCCGGCTGTCCGTAGAATCAGACGCATGCCGAACGTCGACAACACGCTCGCTCCGCTCCCCCTCGGACTCGACGTGGGCGCGCGCCTCCGCGATCTACGCAAGCGGCAGGGAATGTCGGCCCGATCCTTGGCTCTCCGGTTGGGGATCTCACCGAGCGCCGTGTCGCAGATCGAGAGAAGCGTTCTGCAACCGAGCGTCTCGCGGCTGATCGCGATCACCGACGCTCTCGGGGTCCCACTGGCCGCCGTCTTCGACCCGCGTCTCGAGCCCGTCGTCGAGCCCGAAACTCCCTCCAGCGGATTCGCGCTAGACCGGGCGGGACATTCTTCGTCGGTCACGCTCGAGAGCGGGGTCCAGTTCCGACGACTTTCGCCGGGGCGCACGCCGGGCGTGGACTACTTCGAGTCGACGTATCCTCCCGGCGCGAGTGCGCACGCCGAAGCAGGGCTGTTCCGCCACGACGGGTACGAGGTCGGCACGATGATCTCGGGCGAGCTGACGATCGACTTCGACGCCGAGCGCGTCATCCTGCGCGCGGGCGACGCCATCAACTACCCCTGCTCGCTGCCCCACCGCATCCATAACACCGGCACCGAAGACGCCGTCGCCCGCTGGCTGATCGTGCACCCCGAGCGCTGAGGACGCACCGCATGCATCACGAAGGCCCGGGTGTCCGCCCGGCAGAGCAGAATGGATGCCGTGGCTGTCCCTCTCTCCGACCTCACCCGCATGCCCGAACCCCAGCAGGTCTACGCCGCTGACGGCACTCGCCTCGCGACGTACACCTGGGGAGAACTCGACGCCCCGGTCGTCGTGATCGTGCACGGGTTCGCCTCGAACGCCCGCGACAACTGGGTCCTCACCGGCTGGGTGCGCGAGCTCACCAAGGCCGGGTACCGCGTGCTCGCCCTCGACCAGCGCGGTCACGGACTCAGTGAGAAGCCTCACCAGGCCGAGGACTACAGCATCCGCACCCTGGTCACCGACGTCGAAGCCGTGATGGACGCGTACCTCGTCGATGACGCCGTGTACGTCGGATACTCGCTGGGCGCGCGGGTCGGCTGGGAGGTCGTGAAGGAGCTGCCCCACCGCATCGGCCGTGCCGTGCTCGGCGGGGTGCCCGACGGCATCCCCCTCGCCCGTCTCGACCTCGACCAGGTGCGCGCGTACATCGCCGACGGAACCCCGGTCGCCGACCCGACGACCCAGAACTACATCGCCCTCACCGAACGAGTGCCCGGCAACGACCTGCGCGCGCTCGTCGCGCTGGCCGAGGGCATGCGGGCGTCCGGGTCGATCGACCCCGACCCGGCGGATGCCCCCACCCGCCCGATCCTCTTCGCGACGGGGTCGAAGGACGCGATCATCGAGGGCTCTCGCGCCCTGGCATCGGCCGCCCCCGACGCCCGCTTCTTCGAGATCCCCGACCGCAACCACTTCAACGCCCCGGGCTCGTCGGCGTTCAAGAGCGCCACGGTGGAGTTCCTGCAGGGCTGAGGGCTGGAGCTGCCGGACGCGCGCAACGGAGGAGATCACCCGCTCTGCAGGACCGGTTTCGGCATCCGCTCCTGCGATGGGCGAGATCTCCTGTGGACGTGATGCGCCGGGTACCCTGACGGCGTGACCACGAAGACAGAGCGCGGCTCACGGAGCGACGTCTTCCTGAGCGTCTTCCTGACGTGGATGCTGACGGTGTTCGGCTTCGGGGCCTCGATCGTCGCCCTGTGGTTGATCGCGTTCAGCGGCTGGGGTGAGCCCGGATCCAGCCCGCAGATCGTGTCCGCCCTCACCGTTGCGCACCTGATCGTCGGAGTGGGCGCGATCGCAGCCGGAATCGTGTTGTCGTTGGCGCTCCGCGAACACGCACGTCTCATCGCGCTCATCGTCCTCTGCACCGTGGGGCTGTCGGCCGCGGGATCCATCGTCGGCGCGTGGATGGTCGCTTCCGGCTGAGCGCCGATCCGGACGCGCGCAACGGAGGAGATCACACGCTCTGCAGGACCGGTTTCGGCATCCGCTCCTGCATTGCGCGAGATCTCCTGTGGAGCGTGCGTCAGTCGGCGGCTGCGCCCCGCGCCTGCTCACCCTCGCGCGACCGCCGCACGAACCAGGCGGTCGGACCGATGACCGGCACCAGTGCGATGACCAGGAACCACAGCAGGAAGCGGATGCCGACGACTCGGCGATCACGCACGGCGGAGACGAGAGCGACCACCGTGTAGACCATCGCCCCAACCCACAGCGCGAAGAGGATCACGTCGTAGGCGGTGGGGATGAGCGGGTTGGCGTCCATACGGGAGTCTCCTCAGCGGTCGAGAGCCCAGCCTTTCACGCCGTCGGGCACCGCATCGGGCGGAGATCTCGCCGTTGGGCGGAGATTTCGGGACAGTTCGTCCGCCCAACGCGGAGAACTCCGCCCAACCCCGCGCCCCGCGCCCCGCGCCCCACGCATGCGAAAGGCCCGCCGCCTCCGAGAGACGACGGGCCGGGCAGAGACTCAGACCGCGGTCTCGGCGCGCTTCGGCAGCACCCATCCCGCACGCGGGAAGTGGCAGGTGTAGCCGTTCGGGTACTTGATCAGGTAGTCCTGGTGCTCGGGTTCGGCCTCCCAGAACGGGCCCTCGGCCTCGATCGTGGTGACGGCCTTGCCCGGCCAGAGGCCCGAGGCGTCGACGTCGGCGATGGTGTCACGGGCGACCTGCTGCTGCTCGGGGCTCAGCGGGAAGATGGCCGAGCGGTAGCTCGACCCGATGTCGTTGCCCTGACGGTCACGCGTCGACGGGTCGTGGATCTGGAAGAAGAACGCCAGGATGTCGCGATAGGTCGTCTTGGTCGGGTCGAACACGATCTCGACCGCCTCGGCGTGACCGGGGTGGTCGCGATAGGTGGCGTGGTCGTTCTGGCCGCCCGTGTAACCGACCCGGGTGTCGAGCACGCCGGGCTGGCGGCGGATCAGGTCTTCCATGCCCCAGAAACAACCGCCGGCGAGAACCGCCGTCTCGGTGCCGGGGGTGCGGGTGATGGTTCCGGTGTCATCGGTCATGACTGCTCCTCGGAGTCGTGGGTGGTGGTGCCGGTGCCGTCGGCGGAGAAGAGGCCGCTGTAGCGACCGTACCCCTCTTCGACGAGCTGGTCGGCGGGGATGAAACGCAGGGCCGCGGAATTCATGCAGTAGCGCAGGCCTCCGGCGTCGCGCGGGCCGTCGTCGAAGACGTGCCCGAGGTGGCTGTCGGCCCCGCTGGATCGCGCCTCGGTGCGCTTCATGAACAGCGAGCGGTCGGTGCGGGTGGTCACGGCATCCGCCTCGATGGGCTTCGTGAAACTCGGCCATCCCGTGCCGCTGTCGAACTTGTCGGTGGAGCTGAACAGGGGCTGGCCCGAGACGACGTCGACGTAGATGCCGGCGTCGTGATTGTTCCAGTAGGCGTTGCGGAAGGGCGGCTCGGTGGCATCCTCCTGCGTGACCTCGTACTGCAGGTGCGTGAGGTCGCTGACGGCCTCGGGCGTCTTGCGGAAGTCGTTCGACATGGTCTGTGTCTCCTTTGTCCGACGCCGCTGGCTGCGACGTCTCTGATCACAACCAGCGAGCGACCCGTTTTGGTCCCGCAGGGCTGAGAGCGGGCTGTGAGTTTTTCTTCGTCACGCGAGCACGCGGACATGAGACGATTCCGAGGATGGATGCCGCCAACGATGCCGAACTGCGCGAACTCCGCGCCCGCGCCTACGGCCCGAGGGCCGACATCACGAACGACCGTGCCGCGATGCGACGTCTGCGCGAACTCGAAGCGGCCCGACGTGCCGAGCTGAGCGCCGCGACGGCTCCCGCAGGACCGCCGGTCGGCGCGGAAGAACCGGATGCCGCGCCCGCCGAGCAGCTCCCTACCGACGCGGCACCGGCGGTCGCCGCCCGCACCGGCGCCCCCGCCGCCGACGACGGCGAGCCCGAGTGGTGGCAGCCGGGCGAGGAACCCGACGATGACGCTCGCGTCGGGGCGACGGCATCCGTTCCCCGTCGGCGACGCGTGCTCTGGGCGCTCTCGGTGATCGCTTCGGCCGCCGTGGCTGCCGGCGTGACCTACGCGCTCACCGGGGTTGCACCGGTGTCGGCATCGTCGGGTGTGCCGCAGACGACGACCCTGCATCCGACCACGTCGACCGCGGTGCCGCAGGGGTTCTTCGGCGCCGCGGAGGACACCCCCGTCTACGACTTCTACGGCCTCACGCTGTTCCACGCCGAGGGCGGTTTCGGGGGCGGCGGGAGCGGTGACACGGATGTCTGCATCATCGCCGTCGCGACCGAGGAGGTGCCCGCGGTCGACTCCTTCGACTCCACGTCGTGGGGAGTCAACGGCCCCATCTACAACGGATGCAGCGCGGGTGCGTTCCCCGCGACCATCGAGGTCCCCCTGCGGAGCGAGGCGCCCGAAACGCTCCGCACCCGGTTCCCCGAGGCGCGTGGCGTGCAGTTCGTGCTCGACGGCGACCGCGTCGGGGTGTTCGTCGACAACGGGCAGACGTTCGGCTGAACGGGGGCCGATCGGCCCGCCTCTAGGCTGATCCCGTGGATTACGCCGCCGAGCTCCGCCGCCACCCGCCCGTCGCGGGAGCGACGACCGACACCGGACTCATCGAGTTCGAGTGCGACCTTCTGCGAGGCACCGACGATGAACTCGGGATCCAGGCGTACGCGACATCGTCCGCATCGCTCGAGAGCGACGTGCTGCCGGTGCTCACGAATGCGCTGGATCGGCTCGATTCCCTCCGTCGGATGATGCCCGAGTACGACGCCGACCTGGCGATCGTGACGCTGCACGAGGGGCGCCTCGGCCTGACGTTCTGGGAGCGCACTCAGAACAACGAGTTCATCGCGATCTTCACCCCCGACGACGCCGCCCCGCACGGGTGGCGCTACGACGGGCTCGGCGACCTCTTCGGCGGCTGAGGGGGCGCGGCCGTCCCGCGCTGCGGCGGCGCACTCCCGCGCCGCGCCGACTCGATAGAGTGTCTCGTCTGCACACACACCCTGGGGGACGCACATGTCGGTTGGTCTGCTCGCCGTCGTCGACGACATCCTGAGCGCGGCGATGAAGGCTTCGGCCAAGGCCGCGGGCGTCGTGATCGACGACGCCGCCGTCACGCCGCAGTACGTGCAGGGCATCACGCCCGCGCGCGAGCTGCCGGTCGTCGCGAAGATCGCCGTCGGGTCGCTGGCGAACAAGTTCGTCATCATCATCCCGGTCGCGCTGCTGCTCACCGCCTTCGCACCGTTCGTGCTGCCGTACCTGCTGATCCTCGGCGGTGCGTACCTCTGCTTCGAGGGTGCCGAGAAGGTGCTCGAGTGGTTCGGGGTGCAGCACGGCCACGCCGACGAGGGCGCCCGCAACGAGAACAAGCTCGTGTGGGGCGCCGTGCGCACCGACCTGATCCTCTCGACCGAGATCATGCTCATCTCGCTGTCGAACCTCGAGGCGGGCCTCGACATCTGGACCACCCTCGCGATCCTGGCCGTGATCGCGCTCATCATGACCGGCGTCGTCTACGGCGCGGTCGCGCTGCTGGTGAAGATCGACGACATCGGTCTCAAGATGGCGAAGAGCCGCGAGAAGCGCGTGCGCCACACCGGCATGCGGATCGTGCGATCGATGCCCGGAGTGTTCCGCTTCATCAGCATCCTCGGCACGGTCGCCATGCTCTGGGTCGGCGGGCACCTGCTGCTGGTCAACCTCGGCGAGGTCGGCGTGCACTTCGGCGCCGACATCCTGCACGGGATCGAGCACATCCTCGAACCCGCGGGCGCCGTCATCGTCTGGAGCGGCGACACCCTCTTCTCGGCGATCGCCGGCCTCGCCGCCGGCCTCATCATCGTCGGGATCGTGCTCGGGATCGCGAAGGTCTTCGGCAAGAAGCCGAACTTCCACGAGGGCGAGGAATCCCCCGCCGACGTGCACGCCTGAGCACCCCCTCGGTCTGAACGCCCGGGGGCTCAGACCCGCGCGTGATCCGGGCTGTGCAGCCATTCGTCGAAGGTGATCGCGCCCTGCAGCGCGTCGGGTCCGCCGCGCAGCGCGCCGGAAGCCAGCCCGCGACCGTAGGCGCCGGGCAGCTTCACGTCGAGCACCCGCCGACGGATGCCGTCGAAGGCGAGCTGCCGTCGGGCGACGTCGACGAGCGTCTCATCGCGCGGACCCACGAGATCCTGCGCGCGCCCCACCGGCCCCGCCTCGGCCACCCGCACCACGTGAGCGGCGACCTCGCGGGCGGCCACGGGGCGCATGAGCGTGCGCGGCGCGACCGCGAAGGGCCCGGCGATCTGCGCGAGCACCTGCCCCGCGAACTCGTGGAACTGCGCGGCGCGCACGATGGTGTGCGGGATCGTGCCCGCCGCGACCGCCCGTTCCTGAGCGAGCTTCGCCGCGTAGTACGCGGTGTCGATGCCGTCGATCCCCACGATCGAGAGCGCCACGTGGTGCGCCACCCCGACCTGCGCCTCAGCCGCGAGCAGGGTGCGCGTGCCGGTCTCGAAGAAGTCCCGCGCCTTCTTCTCCGACAGCGTCATGATGCTGGTGACGTCGATGACGGCATCCGCTCCGGCGAGCGCCTCGGTCACCCCCTCACCGGTGAGCACGTTCGCCCCGCTCGCGCGCGAGAGCACGACGACATCGTGCCCGGCCTCGCGCGCGGTGCGGCTGACGTGGCGTCCGACGGTTCCGGTGCCTCCGGCGACGGCGATCCTCATGGGTCTTCCTCTCGTTCGGGGTGCCCTGCGCGTCACCCTGTCACAGGTCCGACGATGCAGAGGGCGCGAGTGTGAGGTCGGTAGTCTTCGAGAGCACCCGTCTTCGAGAGTGCCCCGACGAGGAGAACCCGTGGACGACGACCAGGACGACGTGTTCGGCGAACGGCGCCGTCTCACTTCCCTCGCCTATCGCATGACGGGAACTCTGGCCGATGCCGAAGACGTCGTGCAGGAGACGTACGTGCGCTGGTATCGGATGACGGATGCCGAGCGCTCCGGCATCCTCAACCCGCCCGGGTGGCTCACCACGGTCGCGAGCCGCATCTCGCTCGACCTGCTGACCTCGGCGCGGCGACGACGCGAGCAGTACGTCGGCCAGTGGCTGCCCGAACCGGTGCCGCTCGATCTGTTCGTGGGCGGGGAGCGGATCGCCCCCGCATCCGTCGCCCTCGACGACCCGTTGGAGCGGGTCGCGCTCGATGAGTCGGTGTCGACCGCGCTGCTCGTGGTGCTGGAGTCGATGACGCCGGCCGAGCGCGTCGCGTTCGTGCTGCACGACATCTTCGAGGTGCCGTTCCCCGAGATCGCCGAGATCCTCGGGCGCTCAGCGGCGGCCGTGCGTCAGCTCGCGACCTCGGCCCGGCGCCACGTGCGCGAGAACCGCACGAGCGCGGTGCCGCGCGCCGAGCACGACCGGGTGGTGCGGGCGTTCCAGCACGCGAGCCGTTCGGGCGGTATCGAGCAGTTGCTGCGGGTGCTCGCCCCCGACGTCGAGCTGCACAGCGACGGCGGCGGGGTCGTGCGCGCGGCGCTCAACGTCGTGTCCGGCGCCGATCGCGTGGCCCGGTTCCTGCTCGGGATCGCGGCGAAGCGCCCCGACATGCAGCTGGAGGAGATCGAGACCGGCGACGGGCTCGCGCTGCTGTTCCGCGAGTACGGCGAGGTCGTCAGCGTCGTGAACCTCGGCGTCACCGACGGGGCGGTGACCCGCGTGTGGATCATGATGAACCCGCACAAGCTGTCGCACTGGCGCGCCGACGTCGCCGCATCTCAGTAGGGCGGCGCGAGTCCGTCGAACATCGGGAAGTGCTTGACGTTGCGGGTGAGAAGCTCGGCTCCGAGGAGATCTGCTGTGGCCGCGACGATGAAGTCGGCGGCATCGATCCCCGAGTATGCGGGAAGCCACCGACGGCCGAGCTCACCGGCGCGCTCCGCGACCGGCCGATCGACCGGGTGCCAGATGATCTGGTCGATCAGCGGCTCGATACGGGCCAGCTCATGATCGCGGATCAGGACGAGGAGCTCGGTACGCACGATCTCACTCGAATGCAGAGCTCCTCTCTCGACCGCAGAGAGGAGAGCCTGGTGCGCGCCGAGGACCCCCCGCGTGTGATCGATCAGTACGGACGTATCGATGAGGCTGATCATGAAAGTCAAGTGAGACGTCGCCCGGAGCGGATGCCGTCGACGAGCTGCTCCCCCGAGATGTCAGAGGTCACAGCGCCGAAGGTCGCCGCGAGGGCGCGCCGCGTTGCGTCTTCGTCGTCGACGTGGCCGTACGTCGAGTGGATCGCCTGACGGATGAGACTGCTCATCGACAGGCCTGTACGGGTCGCGACGGCGTCGAGCACGCGACGGTCGTCGTCGCTCAGGGAGATCTGCGTGCGCTTGAGGCTCATGATGTAAGGACTATACATCGCGACTCATTCGCACGACAGACATGAGAGAGGAAGCATCCACCCATCCTGTCGAGCTCAGCGCGTCGATCGATGGCGAGCAGACCCGCCCGCACCGACCGACGCGAAAGCGACAGAAACGGGTCGCTGTGCAGGAGCACTGGCGCACCGACGTCGCCGCATCCTGATACCGTCGGCGATGCGCTTCCCGCAGCGCAGACCCAGGAGAACCCCGTGCAGATCAGGGATGCCGGAGTCGCCGACCTCGAGGCGCTCACCGAGATACACAACCACGCCGTGGCGCACACGACCGCGATCTGGAACGAGGACTCCGTCGACGTCGACGACCGGGCCGCGTGGCTGGGCGAGCGTTCGTGCGACGGATTCCCGGTGATCGTCGCCACGGATGACACGGGCGTGCTCGGCTACGCGTCGTTCGGTCGGTGGCGCCCGCACAGCGGCTATCGGCACACGGTCGAGCACTCGGTCTACGTGCGCGAGGGGCAGCACGGACGCGGCATCGGACGCGCCCTGCTGACCGCGCTGATCGAACGGGCCCGAGCCCAGGGCGTGCACGTCATGGTCGCCGCCGTCGAGAGCGGCAACGCCGCCTCGGTCGCCCTGCACGAGAAGCTCGGCTTCGTCGAGGTCGGGCGGATGCCGCAGGTCGGCGCAAAATTCGGACGCTGGCTCGACCTCACCTTCCTGCAGCTCACGCTCGACGAGCGGGCCACCCCCGCACCGGCATCCTGAGCATGGATCCCCTGAACTGGCTCGTCGAGGCGTTCAACTCGAACTGGGTGCTGCCCGGCGGGCAGACGCTCCTCGTGCGCGAGGTCGTCGGAAACGCCTTCGGTCTCGCGAGCGCGATCGGCGGGATGCGCCGGCGCATCTGGGCCTGGCCCGTCGGCATCATCGGCAACGTGCTGCTGCTGACCGTCTTCCTCGGCTCGGCGCTCAGCCCCGACCACTCGCTGCCGCACCTGCTCGGGCAGGCCGGACGCCAGGTGATGTTCATCGCCGTCGCGATCTACGGGTGGGTGCGCTGGCGTCAGGCCGAGGGCGGTCGGATCCAGCCGCGGTGGGCGCCGACCGGAGCGCGCATCGGACTGGTACTCGCCCTGGTGATCGGCACCGTCGCGCTGACCCCGCTCTTCCGGGCGCTCGGTTCGTGGGAGCCCGTCTGGGCCGACGCCTGGACCTTCGTCGGGTCGCTGCTCGCGACCTACGGCATGGCCAAGGGCTGGACCGAGTTCTGGCTGATCTGGATCGCCGTCGACGTGGTGGGCGTGCCGCTGCTGTTCAGCTCGGGCTACTACGCCACCGGACTCATGTACGTGTTCTACGGCGGGTTCACCGCGGTCGGTTTCATCGTGTGGATGCGCACGCAGCGGCGGGCGGTCGAGCCGATCCTCACCGCGCAGACCGGGCTGATCCCTGTGCAGAAGAGTGTGCAGAAGAAGAGCGCTCGGGGATCAGCAGCACGACCCCCAGCAGCAGACTGATCCCGAGCGCCACCATCTCGCCGATCGCCGATGCGAGCGGCATGTGCGCGAGGTGGAACGCGTGGTACGCGAAATGCAGCGTGCCGAAGACCGTCCAGGCGAAACCGAGCACGCGGTACGCGATCGGGTGACGCCAGATCAGCCCGCCGATGCTCGCCGCTCCGAGCGCCAGGTACATGGCGCCGACATCGCGGATGAGGTGTTCGTTGAACGGACCGTCGACCGAGACCCACGAGCCGAGCACTCCGGGGAACGAGTCGTAGAAGCTCCGCGCCGCGAAGTACGCCCAGCCGCCGACGAACAGCGCGAGCAGGGCGGAGAACGCGAGGGCGAGGGAATGGAGTCGTCTCATGCTCGTGATGACGACGCGGGAGGGGCGGGTGTGAGGTCGGGGGTCGCCCGTCGCACCGCGGCCCCGTACCCAACTCAGGAAGATCGGGGCGAAACCGGCTGAATCCAGGCCAGATCGGCACCGAGGCGACCGATCTTCCTGAGTGAGGTACGCCCGCCCCGCGGGCTCACTCGCGCTCGCGCCGGCGCAGCACCCCGGCGAAGAGCACCACGGCGACGCCGACCGCGGGGATCAGCAGCAACCCCACGCGCAGGCTCGTCGCGTCGGCGATCAGCCCCACGACGGGCGGAGACAGCAGGAACCCGAGGCGCATGAGCCACGAGACGACCGTGAGTCCGGTGCCGTGACGCAGGCCCGGCAGCACATCGGCCTCGTTCATCGCGGCGGGAACCAGGGTCGCCACACCGAACCCGGCGGCGGCGAAGCCGATGATCGTGCCGGGGATCGTGGGGAACGCGAGCGCGACACCCATGCCGACCACCACGATCACGCCACCGGCGCGCGCGACGAGTCGCTGGCCGAAGCGGTCGACGAGGCCGTCGCCGAGCAGGCGCCCGATGAACTGCGCGCCGACGAGCGCGATGAACCCGGTCGCGGCGATCGCCGCGGGGGCGCCGAGCGAGCCCAGGTACAGGGTCGCCCACGAGTTGCCCGCGTCTTCGACGATCGTTCCGGCCATCGCGATGATCACCAGGGCGATCAGCATCAGGACCACACGAGGACGGATGCCGGCGCGCACCACCGCGCGCACGTCAGCGGGGTCGGCCACCGCGTCTTCGTCGGCGGCCGCACCCGCCGCATCGAGTCCGGGGAGGCAGAACCGCAGCGCCGTCAGGGACACGGCCGAGAACAGCACCGCCGAGATCGCGAGGTGCACACCGATCGGCAGGCCGAGGGCGATCGCCGCGGCGGCCATCGATCCGCCGAGCACCGCACCGATCGACCAGACCGCGTGGAAGGAGTTGAGGATCGAGCGGCCGTACCCGCGCTGCACGCGCAGACCGTGCGCGTTCTGGGCGACGTCGGTGATGGCATCCATCGCGCCGCCGAGGAAGAGGCCCAGCGCGAAGAGCAGCACGCTGGGAGCGAGACCGGCGGCGAGTACGCCCACGCTCGTGAGCACGGTGCCGACGACCGCGACCTTCGCCGAGCCGAAGCGCCGGATCAGGGCCGCGGCGGCGAGACCCGCGACGATCGCACCGACCGGGAACGAGGCGACGGCGAGACCGTAGACGGTGTTGTCGAGCCCGAGCTGCTCCTTGATCTCGGGGTAGCGCGGCAGGATGTTGGCGAACAGCGCCCCGTTGGTGAGGAAGAGCGCCGCGACGGCGCCGCGGGCGCGACGATCGGCACGCGTGGGTGCGGTGGTGGTCATGTCTCTTCCGTGCGGCTTCAGCGAGTGGTGATGCGCTCGACGGCGATGGCGACCTCGGCCGGGTCGCGCTCGTCGTCATCGAGGGCGCGGTGGATCGAGAGGCCCTCGATCAGGGCGTCGAGCATCCGGGCGGTCTGCGGGTCGAAGTGCCGTTCGAGGGCCACGCGGCTCCGGGCCATCCATGCCGTCGTGATCGCCCGGTAAGCGGGATCACGGGCGGCGAGCGTGTAGATCTCGTGCGAGAGAACGAGCTCGCGCGCGTCGCCGAACACGTCGCGCAGGATCAGCTCGACCACCGCGGCGCGTGCCTCGGCGGGGTCGGATGCCGCCGCCATCCGCTTCTCGAACCGCTCGCTGATCTCGGTGCCGAAGCGCGTGAACGCCTCCCGTAGCAGGTCGTCGATGCCGTCGAAGTAGTAGGTCATCGACCCGAGGGGCACACCGGCGGCCTCGGCGATGCGACGGTGCGACGCCCCCGCGACGCCGGACTCGGCGACGACGTCGAGGCAGGCGTCGATGATGCGGTCGCGGCGCGCGGGATCGTTCTGGCGCCCGCGGCGACTGCCCGGCTCAGGCGCCATCGGCCGTGTCGATCTCGCGGATCACGCGCGCCGGGTTGCCGACGGCGACGACGTTCGCCGGGATGTCGCGCGTGACCACTGCGCCCGCGCCGATCACGGAGTTCTCGCCGATGGTCACGCCGGGGCACACGATCACTCCCCCGCCGAGCCACACGTTGTCGCCGATGACGATGGGTTCGGCGGCCTCGAGCTTGTCGCGCCGCATCGTCGGGTCGATCGGATGCGTGGGCGTGAGCAGCTGCACGTTCGGACCGATCTGGCAGTCGGCACCGATCGTGATCGTGGCGACGTCGAGTGCCGTGAGGTTGAAGTTCACGAAGGTGCGCGCGCCGATCGAGATGTGATCGCCGTAGTCGACGTGCAGGGGCGGACGGATCGCGACGTCGTCGCCGAGGTCGCCGATGAGGTCCTGCAGCCAGCCGCGCGCGGCCGGGTCACCCGAGATCGTCTGCCGGTGGTAGAGGTCGGCCAGGCGCGCGGCGCGGGCCGTGCGGGCGGCGAGCTCGGGGTCGTCGCCGATGTACAGGTCGCCGGCGAGCATCCGCTCCCGCTGCGTGCGGGGATCGCCCGCGAAGTAGTCGGTCATGGATCGAGGGTATCATCGTATGCGTACGATCGTACGCACTATCTCAGACCGCGACGCGAGGGGCCAGGGCCGACAGCATCCGCAGCTTCTCGTGGCTCTCGCTCCCGGGGATCGCCGTGTAGACGAGCAGCGCCTGCGACTGCTCCGGATCGAGCAGGCTCTGACAGGTGAGTTCGAGCGCCCCGAGATCCGGGTGCACGAAGCGCTTCGTCTCGTGCGGGCGGAGCCCGACCTCGTGCGTCTCCCAGATCTCCCGGAACTCGGCGCTCTGCGCGTGCAGATCGTCGGCGATCGCCGCCGCCCGCGACCGGGGGCCGCGCCGTGCGATCACCTCGCGCAACCCCGACACCCAGAGCCGGGAGAGGTAGTCGTGCTCATCCTCGGCATACAGCTCGCGCGTGCGCGGGTCGCTGAACCAGCGATACCCGATGCTGCGCTCGGGACCGCGCAACGATGCCGTATCGCCCGTCAGCGCGATCCCGAGCGGCGTCTGCCGCAGTGTCTCGCCGAGCTCGCTGACGATCTCGGCCGGGGTGTCGCCCAGGCGGTCGAAGATGCGCAGCATGCCCGGGCCGATGTGGTCGCCCGCTCCCCCGCGCGGTGGCGGTTCGTGCCCCGCGAGGCGGAAGAGGTGGTCGCGCTCGTCGATCGTGAGGTGCAGGCCCTGCGCGATCGCGGCGATCATCTGCTCCGAGGGCAACGGCCCGTCGCCGCGTTCGAGACGGGCGTAGTAGTCGGCCGACATATGGCTGAGCGCCGCGACCTCCTCCCGGCGCAGCCCCTCGGTGCGGCGGCGCTGACCCCGGTGCAGCCCGACGTCCTCCGGCTGAAGGCTGTCGCGGCGCAGTCGCAGGAACCCCGCCAGCGCCTCTCTGTCGATCGCCATCCGGCACCGTCCTTTCGCCGCACCGATCCTCGCACCCGCGGCCGAGGCGTATCCACTGCATGACGTGTCCTGGATGCGCGGGGCCGACGACCGCACGCTGGAAGCAGACCACGAAGGAGCACACCATGGCCCGCAGAAGCATCGACATCGAGATCCCCGACCTCACCGGCCGCCGCGCCGTCGTCACGGGAGGCAGTGACGGCATCGGCCTGCGCATCGCGACCCGCCTCGCCGCCGCCGGCGCCGAGCTCGTGCTGCCCGTTCGCAATCCGGCGAAGGGCGAGGCCGCGGCATCCGTCATCCGCGCCGTCGCGCCCGACGCCCGCGTGCAGATCGCCGCGCTCGACCTCTCGTCACTGGCATCCGTCGCCGCACTCGGCGAGAGCCTGCTGTCGGACGGACGACCGATCCACCTGCTCGTGAACAACGCCGGCGTCATGACTCCACCCGATCGCCAGACCACCGCCGACGGCTTCGAGCTGCAGTTCGGCACCAACCATCTCGGCCACTTCGCCCTCGTCGGGCACCTGCTTCCGCTGCTGCGGGCCGGGCGGGCACGCGTCACCTCCCAGGTGAGCGTCGCCGCGAACCAGGGCGCCATCAACTGGGACGACCTCGCGTGGGAGCGTTCGTACAACGGCGGGCGCGCCTACAGCCAGTCCAAGATCGCGTTCGGGATGTTCGGGCTCGAGCTCGACCGTCGCAGCGCGGCCCACGGCTGGGGCATCACGAGCAATCTGTCGCACCCGGGTGTCGCCCCGACGAACCTGCTCGCGGCGCGACCCGAGCTCGGGCGATCACGCGACACCGTGGGTGTGCGCGTGATCCGCTGGGCCTCGGCGCGCGGCATCCTGCTGGGTACTCCCGAGACCGCCGCGCTGCCTGCGCTGTACGCGGCGACGTCATCGGATGCCCGGGCCCGCCGCCTCTACGGCCCGAAGGGACCCGGACACCTCGGCGGTGCACCGGCCGAGCAGCCGCTCTACTCACGGCTGCGCAGCGAGGCGGATGCCGCGCGCATCTGGGGGCTGTCGGAGGAGCTGACGGGTGTCGCGTTCCCTGACGCCGCGATCAGTCGGTCGACCGCGAGCTGAACAGCCCGCGCAGCACGAGGAAGACCACGACCGCGACGACCAGCACGATCGCGAGCTTGGCGACGAACCAGAGGATCGAGAACAGCGCGCTCACGATCCACCAGGCGATCACGATCGCCACGATGACGCCGAGGATGGTCCAGAGGTTCTTGGTCATGCCTCCAGCCTAGGTTCCCGCACGGGGCGTTCGAATCGCTCAGGCCGCCGGGATCTCGTCGATCGAGAAGAACACCGGCAGCCCGCGCTCGCGAGCGATCTCGACGTCCGCGTCGGCGCCGGCGGATGCCCCGGGCAGACGCAGCACCGCATCGCAGTGCTGCAGCAGTCGGTGCGCGGTCTCGTACATGACGTCGCCGTCGGCATCCGCGGCGTCCGCCGCGCCGAGTGTGCGCAGGATCGGCAGCGCGACCCATTCGCCGATCATCGGCACGTGCCCGAGGCGGAAGATCGGAGCAGATGCCTCTTCGAGCCGCTCGAGGTTGGCGGCGATGCGCGCGGGGTCGCCGTCGGTTCCGGAGCGGTAGGGGCCGGCGATCAGGATCAGCAGTGGAGTTCTCATGCCGAAGACTGTAGCGTTAACCGTGCAAGAACGTGCAACTTCATGAAAGAACGCTAATGCTCGGTGCGCAGCGCAAGACCCATCTGCTCGAGATCCTCGCCCGTGACGGCCGGGTCGTCGCGAAGGACGTCGCCGCCGAACTCGCGCTCTCCGAGGACTCCATCCGCCGCGACCTGCGCGAACTCGCCGACGAGGGCAAGGTCATCCGCGTCTACGGCGGCGCCCTCCCGGTACCCCCCGCCGACCGCCCCGTCGACGAGCGGTCGGGCCTCGCGACGGCGAGCAAGGAGCGGGTCGCGCGGCGTGCAGCCGACGGCATCCGTCCGGGCTCGACCATCGTGCTCGACGCCGGCACGACCACCCTCGCCCTCGCCCGTCTGCTGCCGGCCGGCGCCGATCTCACCGTCATCACCCCGAGCCCCGCGATCGCCCTCGCGGTCGTCGCGCACTCCGATGCGCGGGTCGTCATGATCGGCGGTGAGCTGTCGCGGCACTCGATGGTCGCCGGGGGCGCGCTCGCGATGGAGGCGATCCGCCACCTCGCCGCCGACACGTTCTACCTCGGCGCCACCGGCATCCACCCCGAGCACGGCCTCACCACCGGCAGCCTCGACGACGCCGTCACCAAGCGCGCCATCGCCGAGCGCTGCGCCGAGACGATCGTGCTCGCGAGCGAGGAGAAGATCGGCGCGGTCTCGCGCTTCCCCGTGCTCGATCTCGCCGTCGCGACCGCCGTGATCACCGATCCGCTCGACGAGAATCCGCTGATCGCGGGGCTGGCCTCGGCGGTCGCGCGTTCATAACTCCGGAAGAACATCGGCGAACCGCCAAGTTCGCACCGCTTTCGGACTCCGCAGACTCGTTTTCGAGGAGTTATGAACCGCAACCGGCTCAGACCGGTACCGGAGCTGTACCCAACTCAGGAACAACGGGCGAAACCGCACCGAGAACAGTCGATTCGGACCGCCCGATCCCTGATCTTCCTGAGTTGGGGACGCGGGGTGCGCGTGACTCCGGAGAATCGGAGGGTTCGGGCCGGATTCGACCGAATCGGGGCCGGCGGCACAAGGTCTTCCGGAGTTACGCGCACCGTCCGTCACACTTCCCGCGGCTACGGCGTCAACACTTCGACGGCGCACCCCGCGCCGACGAAGGAGACAACGTGTCGCACGTCAACATCGGCAAGACCTACCCCGCTCCCTACCAGGCGATGCTCGCGTTCGCGGGCACGGCCGCCGAGGCCGGAACGGATGCCGGGCTCTCGCCGCTGCTCGTCGAACTGGTGAAGGTGCGGGCCTCGCAGCTCAACGGCTGCGCGTTCTGCCTGCGCATGCACGCCGCGGATGCCGTGAAGCACGGCGAGACCGCCGACCGACTGGCCGTGCTCGCCGGCTGGTGGGAGTCGCAGTACTTCAGCCCCGAGGAGCAGGCCGCCCTCGTCATCGCCGAGCGGGTGACGCTGATCGGCGACCACGGGCGTCTGCCCGATCGCGGCATCACGCCCGAAGACGTGCTGACCGAGAAGCAGATCGCCGCGGTCACCTGGCTCGTCGTCGTGATCAACAGCTGGAACCGGATCGCGATCACGAGCCACTACCCCGTCGCGCCCTGACCGCGCGCGGGCCCGAACGGAGAGGGAGGGGAGGATGCTCCCCAGCCTCCTCCCCTCCGTGATGCCCCGGTCCGACGGGGAGACGGACCGAAGACGTGGCGCGCGATGAGGGAACGGCGCCATGTACTACGACGAGACCGGTGCGATTTTCTTACGCGGTTTCGGCGGCGACTTCGACGGGAGGATGCTCCGCCGCCCACGAGGCGAGCAGACGCAGCCGCTCGGCCGACGGCGATCCGGGTTCGGCGGTGTAGATCATGAGCACGTTGCCGGGCTCGGCGGTGATCGCCAGTTCCTCGTAGGCGAGCGTCAGCTCACCGACGACCGGGTGCCGGAACCGCTTCGTGCCGGTGCCGTGGATCCGCACATCGTGCGCCGCCCACAACGCGCGGAAGACCTCGCTACGGGTCGACAGCTCGCCCACCAGATCCTGCATGCCCTTGTCGTGCGGGTCGCGGCCCGCCTCGGCGCGCATGATCCCGACGCACATGCTCGCGAAGAGATCCCAGTCCGGGTAGAAGTCCCGCGACGCGGGGTCGAGGAACTGGAAGCGCGCGAGATTCGGGGTGCGCCCGCCATCGCCGATCACGGGCGAGTAGAACGCGCGGCCCAGCTCGTTGGTCGCGAGCAGGTTCTGGTTCGCGTCGCGCACGAAGGCCACGGCATCCGTCATCGCGGCGAGCGCCCACGTCAGACTCGGCCGCGGGGCGCTCTGCTTCGTCGCTCGGCGGCGCGCACGCCCGCTGGCGGGCACGCCATCGGCGGCGCGCGCCAGGTCGAGCAGATGCGCCCGCTCGGCCTCGTCGAGCAGCAGCGCCCGCGACAGCGCATCGAGAACGGATGCCGACGCCCCGGCGAGCGCGCCCCGTTCGAGTTTCGCGTAGTACTCCACGCTCACCCCGGCGAGAGTCGCGACCTCGCTGCGCCGGAGCCCGGCGACACGACGGTTGGTGCCGGCGGTGAGTCCCACCGCCTCGGGGGTGAGCCGTGCGCGGCGGGTCATCAGGAACTCGCGCACCTCGGATCGGTTGTCCATGACTTCAGCGTAGGTCGCGGCTCGCCTCTGCGGGAGGCGTGAGGGGTGCCCTGCCGGTACACCCCTTCACAGGGACTCCCTCCCCCGTCGCGCGAGGCGCACAGTGGGAAGCATCCACTCAGAGAAGGAGACCACCCACATGCGTGGAGTCGTCATGCACGCCCCCGGCGATGTCCGGACCGAAGACCTCGAGATGCCCGTCATCGTCGAGCCGACCGACGCGATCATCCGCGTCACCGCGACCTGCATCTGCGGGTCGGACCTCTGGCCGTACCGCGGCCTCGAGCCCCTCGCCCCGCACGGACAGCGGATGGGCCACGAGTACATCGGTGTCGTCGAGACCGTCGGCGATTCCGTGACCTCCGTCGCGCCCGGAGACTACGTCGTCGGCTCATTCGTCGCCTCCGACAACACCTGCGAGATCTGCCGGGCGGGCTACCAATCGCGCTGCGTGCACCAGGTGATGATGGGATCCGTCGGCACCCAGGCGCAGTACGCGCGCATCCCCCTCGCCGACGGCACCCTCGTGAAGACACCGGGCGAGCCCTCCGCAGACCTCGTGCCGTCGCTGCTCGCGGCATCCGATGTGCTCGGCACCGGCTGGTACGCGGCCATCGCCGCCGAAGCCGGCCCCGGCAAGACCGTCGCGGTCGTCGGTGACGGCGCCGTCGGACTGCTCGGCATCCTCGCCGCGAAGCAGCTCGGTGCGGAGCGCATCATCGCGATGTCGCGGCACGCCGACCGGCAGGCGCTCGCGCGCAGATTCGGTGCGACCGACATCGTCGAGGAGCGCGGGGATGCCGGCGTCGCCGCGATCAAGGAGCTGACCGGCGGGCTCGGTGCGCACAGCACCATCGAGGCCGTCGGCACGCAGGAGTCGATGGAGCAGGCGATCCGCGCGACCCGGGCCGGCGGGCACGTCGGATACGTCGGCGTCTCGCACGACGTGTCGCTCGACGGCTTCGAGCTGTTCTTCTCGAGCGTGCACCTGCACGGCGGGCCCGCTCCCGTGCGCGCCTACCTGCCCGAGCTGATCCAGCTCATCTGGGACCGCGAGATCGACCCCGGCGTCGTCTTCGACCTCACGCTGCCCCTCGACGAGGCATCCGAGGGGTACAAGGCGATGGATGAGCGCCGCGCGACCAAGGTGCTGCTGACGACGGACTGACCGTCGACATTCGAGAGGAGACACCATGCACATCGAAGCATCCGTTCCCACCACGAAGAACCCGCCGGAGCAGTTCGCCGGCGACGTCTGGCTCGACGTGATCGCCGCCCCGCACGAGGCGGGCCAGCGCGCGACCGTCGCCCTCGTGCGCTTCGCGCCCGGCGCCCGCACCGCCTGGCACTCGCACGCGCGCGGCCAGTACCTGCGCGTGACCTCGGGTGTGGCCCGGTTCGGCGACCGCGACGGCAACATCATCGAGGTGCATCCGGGCCAGACGCTCTACACGCCGCCCGGCCAGGACCACTGGCACGCGGCGGCACCCGGCTGCTTCATGGAGCACATCGCGATCCTCGAAGCGGGCGACGACCCGGCGGCGACCACGACGTGGAAAGAGCACGTGACGGATGCCGAGTTCGACGGGGCGGTCGTCGCATGACCGGCTGGACGGGCGGGCAGCGTTCCGTCGGCGACATCGCCCCGGCCCTCGCCCACTACACGGATGCCGTGCTGTTCGACGAGGTCTGGGCCAGGCCCGAACTCTCGCCGCGCGACCGCAGTCTCGTCACGGTGTCGGCGCTCGTCACGCTCGGGGCCGTCGATCAGCTCGAGTTCCACCTGGGCTTCGCCCGCGACAACGGCGTGACCGAGGAGGAGCTGGTCGAGGCGATCACGCACTTGGCGTTCTACGTGGGCTGGCCCCGGGCGATGGGCGCGATCGCAGCGGCGCGGAGGGCATTCGCGGCGTCCTGAGTGACGGCATCCGGCTGTTCTCCTGCACGACTTCGGAGCTCTCGGGCGACACGCGGGGGGACGGATGCCGCGACGCGGCGTGTCTCGTCGGATCTCTGAGGTTGTGCGGCAGCTGACCCGCGCCTACGCGTAGAGTGCGGCGGCGCGAGCCCGGGTACCGTGGGCAGGTGTTCGAAGAGACCGTGACCGACCGCCTG
The DNA here is from genome assembly GCF_044900755.1 of Microbacterium sp. NPDC087868. Lineage (NCBI taxonomy): Bacteria > Bacillati > Actinomycetota > Actinomycetes > Micrococcales > Microbacteriaceae > Microbacterium > Microbacterium sp. NPDC087868. Next base: position 412,473 of record NZ_JBJDNO010000002.1, on the reverse strand, counting down.
ATCCTCACTCCCATCGCCTCCGCGGATGCTCGGACCGTCGACGCGATCTTCGCGCTGCAGTCCGATCCCGCGACGTGGGCGCATCTGCCGGAGGCCGTCGAGACCGACATCTCCCAGAGCCGGGCGCGCGCGGCCGATCACGGAAAGTCGTGGGCGGAGTTCGGCCTCGGCTGGTGGTTGCTGCGACTGCGCGCGCCCCTCGGAGACCTCGACACCGAAACGGTCATCGGGATCGGCGGGGCTGCGATCCGACCGCATCAGGCCGCCGCGTGGAACCTCGGTTACCGGCTCACTCCGGGCGCCTGGGGACACGGGCTCGCGACCGAGGTCGGCCGTGCGGGCCTGGCCGCGGCGACCGCCGCCCGCCCCGATCTGCCCGTCACCGCCCGCGTGCTCGCCCACAACCGCGCGTCGTGGCGCACGCTCGAGCGGGTGGGTCTCGCACAGGTCTGGGAGGGAGACGCGCCCGCCGACTACGCCCTCACGTCGGGCATGCAGCGACGTGTCTATGCCGATCGAGCTCTGTCCCCGGAACTCTGCGACCGTCTCATCGCCCTGGGCTGATCCGGTCGCGCCCCCGCGCAACTTCGGAGTTCTCGGGCGACACGCCGGGGGACGGATGCCGCGACGCGGCGTGTCTCGTCGGATCTCCGAAGTCGTGCGGGGCGGGGTGTTTCGACGGGCTCAGCGGCCCAGAAGGGCGGGTGGGCTCAGACGTACAGGAGGTCGTCGGCGACAGCATCCGCCCAGTCCGGCACCGCGAGGCGCGCGGGGTCGTCCCACTCGCCCGCGACGATCTGCGCGAAGGCGCCGCGCACACCGAAGAGCTTCTCGAGCGGGCTCCAGTCCGACTCCCCCGGCATCGGCACGAGCGAGCGCTCGACGAGCGCGCCCGGGTGCAGCTCCTCGATCAGCGACAGCAACCGCACGCCCGCCGACACGGGGCGCAGCGCCTCGGCATCCGTCACGTGCAGGATGATGCCCTCGCACGCCTCGCCCGCGTGGTCGCGCACGAGCGGGGTGAACCCGTAGGGCACGGCGGCCAGTCCCGGCAGGCCCGCGGCGTTGACGGCGGAGGCGTAGCGCTCCCCGTCGATGAACGGCGCCGCGATCACGCGGAACGGCACGGCGGTGCTGCGACCCTCCGACACGTTCACGCCCTCGGCGAGACACGTGCCGGGGTACAGCAGCGTCGTGGTGGGGCTCGGCAGGTTCGGCGACGGCGGCATCCAGGTGCGCTCCCCTCCACCGATCGCCGCATCGCGGGTGAGACCCGCCACCTCGACGACCTCGAGGTCGACGTCGATGCCGCGCGTGCGCACCCAGTGCCGGGCGAGTTCGCCGATCGTGAGGCCGTGGCGGATCGGCATCGTCCAGCGGCCGACGAGGGACTGCGCGCCCTCGTCGAGCATCGGCCCCTCCGCGCGATCGAGCCGCCCGCCGAGCGGGTTCGGGCGATCGAGCACGACGACCGCGACGCCCGCATCGGCGCAGGCCTCGAGCAGGTGGCTCATCGTCCAGATGTACGTGTAGAAGCGGGCGCCGACGTCGGGCAGATCGACGAGAACGACGTCGAGGTCGTCGAGATCGGATGCCGACGGCCGCACCGCATCGCCGTAGAGGCTGCGCACCTCGACGCCGGTGACGGGATCGCGCAGGTCACCGACGTGTTCTCCCTCGCGTGCCCGCCCGCTCAACCCGTGCTCGGGCCCGAACAGCCGCGTGAACGAGAAGCCCGTCGCGGCGAGCGCCTCCCTCCCCCGCAGCAGCCTGAAGGTGAGTGCGAGGTCGTTCGTCAGCATCCCGATCCTGCCGCCGGTGAGGCGGGCGAGCAGATCGGGGCGGATGTCGCGGCGGATCAGTCGGTCGATACCGAGGTGCAGGGCGGGCATGTGATCAGTCGATTCTGTGGTCGGTGACGGCGTTGAAGGTGCGCTGGAGGTTGTCGGCGATGGTGTCGTAGTCGGCCTGGGCGATGCGGGTGAACAGGAAGTCGAGCACCGCGAGCTGCGCGATGCGGCTGGCCATCGCGCCCGAGCGGAAGGTCGACTCGGAGACGGCGGTGAACAGCACGAGATCGCAGACCCGCGCGAGCGGCGAGCGCGGGTTGTTGGTGATCGCGATCGTGGTGGCGCCCGCACGAGCGGCGACCTCGGCCGACTGCACGATCTCGAGCGTGCGCCCGGAGTGCGAGATCGCGATGGCGACGTCGCGCTCGTCGAGCAGGGCGGCGCCGGTGAGCGCGAGATGCAGGTCGGTGCGGGCCTGGGCCACGAGTCCGGCGCGGTGCAGTTTCTGCTCGAGGTCTTGAGCGGCGAGTCCGCTCGATGCGGCACCGTAGATGTCGATGCGGCGAGCGCCGCGCACGGCGCCGACGCACGTCTCGAGCACGTCGATGTCGATCTGGCGCGCGGTGCGCTCGATGGCGGATGCCTCGGCGAAGGCGATCTTGCGCACGGTCGTGAGGGCGTCGTCGTGGCGACTGACATCGCTCTCGGACACTTGGAAGCGCTCACGTTCGGAGGCCGTGCGGTCGAGTTCGGTGGCGAGGGCGAGGCGCAGATCGGGGTAGCCGGAGAAGCCGAGGCTCTGCGTGAATCGGGCGATGCTGGCGACCGAGGTGCCCACGGCGAGCGCCAGCTGGGTGATGGAGTTGTCGACCGCGCTCTGCGGATCGGCGAGCACGTGGGAGGCGATCCGGCGCTCGGTGGGCGTGAGCACGGAGAGCCTCTGGTGGATGGCGGTCATCGCGCTGGTGGTCACGCCAAAAGGATTGCAGATTCGAATCAATAAGTGAAAGGAATTTTCAGAAAGCCCTTGATCTTCTGTAACTCATTGCCCAAAGTAGGGCAGAGGCATTCACAGCAGAGCGCCCCGGTCCCGTCCGACGGCTCTCATCAACCGAGAGGATTCCCATGCGACACCGCACCACCCGACTCGCGTTCACCGCGGGCCTTCTCGTCACCGGGCTCGCCGTCGCGGGCTGCGCTCCCGCCGCGTCCAGCGGTGACGGGGACGGCGAAGAGGTCACCCTCAAGATCTGGTCCTGGCAGGCATCCTCGTCGCCGAAGTGGGAAGCCGTCTTCGACAAGTACGAGGAATCGCACCCCGGCGTGACCATCGAGTTCGAGGGCTACCAGCCCACCGAGTACAACCAGATCCTCGCCACCGGCCTCGAGGGCAGCGACGGACCCGACATCGCCATGCTGCGCGCCTACGGCGGCATCCAGCCCGCGATCCAGTCGGAGCAGATCGTGCCGATCGACGACATCGTCGACGGTCTCGACCAGTTCGACCCGACCGTGCTGCGCGCCGCTCAGGGCAAGGACGACGGGGCCACCTACGGCGTGCCCTTCGCGTACCAGACCATGCAGATGTTCTACAACAAGACGATGTTCGACGAGATGGGCCTCGAGGAGCCCACCGACTGGGACGAGTTCATCGAGCTGCAGGACACCCTGCTCGACGAGGGCGTGACGCCGATGGCGCTCGGCGCCCGCGAGGACTGGGTGCTGCCGATGTTCCACGACATCGTGGGCTCGGCCAACTACGGCGGCGCCGACTTCGAGGAGAAGGTGCTCGCCGGCGAGACCGACTTCACCGACCCCGCCTACGTGTCGTCGCTGCAGATCGTGCAGGACATGCAGAAGTACCTCGACAAGAACGTCAACGCGATCGCCGTCGCCGACGCCGTGCTGCAGTTCACCTCGGGCCAGGCCGCGCAGTGGCCCGGCGGCTCGTTCGACCTGCCGACGTTCCAGAACTCGGCGCCCGACACCGAGTGGGGCGTGTACGAGGTGCCGCCGGCCCCCGGCAGCGCCCTCGACCACGCGGTCACCCCGGGCTACGCCGACGGCAGCTTCGGCATCAACGCCGCGAGCGAGAACCAGGATGCCGCGACCGAGCTGCTCAACTGGATGACCACGACGGAGTTCGGCCAGCTCGTCGCCGACGAGGTCGACCAGTTCTCGGCGCTCCCGGGCGTCACCTACTCCGACCCGCTCATGCAGGAGATGAACGAGGCGTACACCGCCAACCCGGCGCCGTACCTGCTGCTCGTCGACTTCCGCTACGGCGACCCGACCGGCACCGCAGTGCTCGGCCCGGACATCCAGGCGATGTTCCTCGGCGACAAGACGCCCGAGCAGCTCGGCGCCGACCTGCAGTCCGGGGTCTCCACCTGGTTCACCCCGGGTTCCTGATCCGAACACGAGGGGGCGTCGATCCGGCGCCCCCTCGCGGAGCGAAAGACACACCATGGCCCTGACCCTCCCCCTCCGGCGCGACTCCGCCACCTCGGGCGCCCCGAAGCGCCGCACCCGCGCGGGCATCGCGCTGAGCACCCCCACGGCGGCGCTGTTCGTGCTGCCCGCGGCCGTGCTCTTCGCGGTGCTGATCCTCTACCCGATGCTCGCCGCGCTCAGCTACTCGTTCTTCGACTGGCAGGGCACCAAGCAGGGCGGCTTCGCCGGCGTCGCCAACTACATCACGCTCCTCACGAAGGAGCCGTACGCCTCCGAGCTGTGGAACGCGTTCGGGCACAACCTGCTGCTGTTCGCCGGGGCGCTCGTCTTCCAGAACTCGCTCGGCCTCGGCATCGCGACGCTGCTGCACCGCCGCAAGCGCACCAAGCGCTTCTTCCAGACGATCTTCGCGCTCCCCTACCTCGTGAGCCCGATGGTCATCGGCTACCTGTGGTCGCTCATGCTGTCTCCGCTGTTCGGTCCGGTCAACGCGATCCTGCGCGGCGTGGGCCTCGAGAGCCTCGCCCTGCCGTGGCTCGGCGACCCGCAGCTCGCGATCTGGGTGATCGTGCTCGTGAGCGCCTGGCAGTGGCTCGGGTTCCCGATCCTGCTCTACGGCGCGGCGCTCGGCGGCATCCCCGAGGAGATCGAGGAGGCAGCGTCGCTCGACGGCGCCACCGCCGCCAAGCGCTTCCGCTACATCACCCTGCCGATGCTCACGCCCACGATCGGCATCATCACCGTGCTCACCTTCATCGGCAGCATGGAGGCGATGGCGATCCCGTTCGCCCTCGCCGGATCCAACGGCGCCCCCGCCGGGTCGACCGACGTGATGATGCTGCTCTTCTATCGCACCGCCTTCGAGTCGGGCAACCCGAACTCGATCGGCGTCTCCTCCGCGCTCGCGACGGTCCTCTTCATCTTCATCATGGTGATCTCGGTCGTGATCACCTCGACGATGCGTCGCGCCGAACGAAAGCTGTTCTGATGAGCACCGCCACCGAAACCCGCCCGGAGCCGACCACCGAGGCCATCGTCTCGGGCCGTCGCCCCGCCGCGCCCCGACGCCGATCGAGCCGCACGAACGACACCCCGTTCATCGGACGCCTGTTCGCGAACGTGTTCCTGTGGGGATACGCGCTCGTCGCGATCGGCCCGCTGCTGCTCATGGTCAACAACTCGCTGCGCACCCAGCAGCAGATCGCGACCGAGCCGCTCGGCCTGCCCGTGCCGCCGACGTTCACGAGCTTCCAGAACGCGTGGATCACGGCATCCTTCGACACCTACTTCGTCAACTCGATCACCGTCACCGTCGGCTCGGTCATCGTGACCACCGTCGTGTCGGTGCTCGCGGCCTACGCGTTCGCCCGAGCGCGGGCGAAGTTCTTCCGGGGCATTGAGGCGGTGTTCCTCTCGGGCCTCATGCTGCCGGTGCACCTCGCGATCCTGCCGCTGTTCTATCTGCTCGACTCGCTCAAGATGACCAGCAACGTGTTCAGCCTGATCCTCGTGTACGGCGCCCTCGGCATCCCGTTCACGACCTTCGTGCTGACGGTCTTCTTCCGCGCCCTGCCGATCGAGCTCGAAGAGGCGGCGCGCATCGACGGCGCGGGTCCGTTCCGCACCTTCGTGCAGATCCTGCTGCCGCTCGTGCGTCCGGCGCTCGCGACCGTGATCGTCTTCCGCTTCGTGCCCGTGTGGAACGACTTCTTCTACCCGCTGATCCTGCTGCGCGACCGCGACTCGTACACGCTGCCCGTCGGGCTCACCCGCTTCTTCGGCGAGTACTCCACCGACTGGCCGCAGCTGTTCGCGGGTCTCACGATCGCCACGATCCCGCTGGTCGTGCTGTTCCTGCTGGCCACGAAGCAGATCATCAACGGCCTCACCTCCGGCATGAGCAAGTGAGTCGCGCGTGGTGAACGGCGCTTCCGGGTCGGCGTGGGCATCGCTGCGGTCGATCGACGACGGTGCGGTGGTGCTCGGCTCCGCTGCCGATGACGAGCGGATGCCGTTGACCCCGGCGCACCTGTTCGACCTCGCGTCGCTCACCAAGACGTTCACGACCGTCGCCGTGCTGCGGCTCGTCGACGCCGGGCTGCTGGGGCTGGACGAGCCCGTGCGGTCGTTCGTGCCCGTCGGCTCGGAGGCCGATGGCGTGACGCTGCGGCAACTGCTCACGCATACGTCGGGCTTGCCGGCCGAGGGGCGGATGTGGCGGACCGGACTCACCGGGGACGAGCTGCGCTCGGCGGTGCTCCGGTCGCCGCTCGTCGCGTCGCCGGGCTCGATGCACCGCTACTCGGACGTCGGATTCATCGCGGTCGGCGAGATCGTGGAGCGGGTCTCGGGGCGGGCGTTGGAGGCGCACGTGGCCGAGATCGCGGGGTTGCTCGGCGCATCGTCGTTGACCTGGCAGCCTTCGGCGGACCTCGCGGTGGCGACCGAGGTGCAGCCTCATCGCGGGCTCGTGCGCGGCGAGGTACACGACGAGTTGGCTCACGCCCTCGGCCGCCCCGCGGGGCACGCCGGGCTGTTCGGGACGATCGAAGACGTGGCGGCGCTCGCGCGCATGATCCGCGACGACGGGGTCGGTGCCGGCGGACGCGTGCTGTCGGCCGACGGCATCCGTCTGATGACGATGCCCGCCGCGACCGCGGATGCCGGGTACGGTCAGGCGCTCGGCCTGCGCGTGCGCGACGCGGCCTGGATGGGCGGGGCGGATGCCGTCGGCCACACCGGCTTCACGGGCACCGCGTTCGCGGTCTCGAACGCCTCGGGCGAGTGGGGCGTGCTGCTCACGAACCGCGTGCATCCGACTCGTGAGGGCACCGATCTCAGCGCGGTGCGCCGGGAGTTCTTCTCGTTCCTCGGGTGAGGTGGGTTCGTCGATCAGCCCTGGCGCCCCGACTTCAGCCGCGCTTCAGCAGAAAGGCAGCAGACTGGAGGCATGCGCATTCTGGTGGTCGACGACGAGGTGCGTCTCGCCGACGCCGTGCGCCGCGGGCTCGAAGCCGAAGGGTTCGCGGTCGACGTCGCCCACAACGGGGTCGATGGGCTCTGGCGCGCCCGCGAGACCCGCTACGACGCGATCGTGCTCGACCTGATGATGCCGGGCATGAGCGGGTGGAAGGTGTGCGAGGCGCTGCGCGCCGAGGAGAACTGGACGCCCGTGCTCATGCTCACCGCCAAGGACGGCGAGTGGGACCAGGTCGAGGCCCTCGAGACCGGTGCCGACGACTACGTCACGAAGCCGTTCTCGTTCGCGATCCTCGTCGCCCGGATCCGCGCCCTCGTGCGCCGCGGGGCGGTCGCGCGCCCGGCCGTGCTCGAAGCCGGAGACCTGCGCCTCGACCCCGCCGCCCACGACGTCTGGCGCGGCGAGACGCCGATCACCCTCACCGCCCGCGAGTTCTCGGTGCTCGAGTACCTCATGCGCCACCGCGGGCAGGTGATCTCGAAGCGCACCCTCATCGAGGGCGTGTGGGACGACGACTTCGACGGCGACCCGAACATCGTCGAGGTCTACGTCGGACACCTGCGGCGCAAGGTCGACAAGCCCTTCGACCGCGAGGCGATCGAGACGATCCGCGGCGCCGGATATCGATTGGCGGCCGACGGTGGCTAGGCGCGGCTGGCGGTCGGTGCGCGGCCGAACCACGCTCGGTGCGACGGTCGTCGTGGCGGTGGCGCTGGCGATCGGCGCGGTGTCGTTCTACGGCATCCTGAGCGGGAGCATCCATTCGGCGACCGAGCGCTCCGCCGAGCAGCGCCTCGACGAGCTCGCCGAGCGGCTCGACCAGCCGGGCGGTCGCGGGCCCGACGGCGCCGACGGTCTCGGCGGGCTCGATGACGAGATCGTGCAGATCATCGCCGACGACGGATCGGTGCGCGCCGCCAGCGAAGAGGCGCGGGATGCCCTCGGCTCGACCGCTCTGCCCGTCACCGACGACGCGATCACGATGACCATCGACGACGAACCGATGCTCGTGCTCTCGGACGACCTCGACGACGACCGGACCCTCGTGCTCGCCGTCTCGGTCGAGAACGACGCCGAGACACTGACGACCGTCGCGGTTCTGCTCACCGTCGCCGTTCCGCTGCTGCTGCTGCTCGTCGCCGTGACGACGTGGCTCGTGACCGGACGCGCGCTGCGGCCGGTCAGTCGCATCCGCGAGGAGGTCGACGGCATCACCGCCGAACGCCTGCACCACCGGGTGGCGGTGCCCGACTCCGCCGACGAGATCGCGGCACTCGCGTCGACCATGAACGGGATGCTCGATCGGCTCGACGCGTCGGCGACGGCTCAGCGCAGATTCGTGTCGGATGCCTCGCACGAACTGCGATCGCCCCTCGCCGTGATCCGCCAGCACGCCGAGCTCGCCCAGGCCCATCCCTCGACCACGAGCATCGGCGAACTGGCCGAGGTCGTGTCGGACGAGGGGCTGCGGCTGCAGGGCATCGTGGAGTCGCTGCTGCTGCTCGCCCGCCTCGATGAGGGTGCCGGAAGCGTGCACGAGCCGGTCGACCTCGACGACATCGCGCTCGGAGAGCTGCGGCGACTGCGCTCCTCGGGGGTGGAGGTCGACGGGTCCGGCATCCGCGCCGCCCGCGTCGAGGGTGACCCGCGCCTGCTCGGGCAGTTGCTGCGCAACCTCGCCGACAACGCGGCCCGGCACGCGCAGGGCCGCGTGGCGATCGGGGTCGCGCCCGCCGACGGGTACGTGTTCGTCACCGTCGAGGACGACGGCGCGGGTGTGCCGGTCGACGAGCGGGAGCGGGTGTTCGAACGCTTCGTGCGCCTCGACGAGGCGCGAAGCCGCGACGCCGGCGGCAGCGGACTCGGGCTCGCGATCGTGCGGGGTATCGCCGCGGCCTCGGGTGGAACGGTCGCCGTCGACGACTCCCGCTGGGGTGGCGCACGGTTCGTCGTGACGCTGCCGCTCGAGCGGTAGCGGCACGGAGCCGCGTTCCTGAAGACCGCTTCAGGACGCTTCAGGGTGGCTTCAGCGGTGTCGCGGGAGCATGAAGCCATGAACGACAAGACCCCGAACCCCGACCAGACGCCCGAGTCCACGCCCGACGCTCCGACGGTCCCCGTGACCCCGACGACGGATGCCACGACGCCCGCACCGACCGCCCCCTCGGCCGAAGCATCCGCCGCCCCTGTCGCTCCCGCCCCGAAGCCGGGACGCAAGCGCGCCCTGCTCATCGGCGGAGGAATCGCCGCGGCCGTGGTGCTCGCCGGCGGCGGCGTCGCCATCGGAGCGGCGATCGGCGACGACTTCGGCGACGACGACGACCGCCCCTCGATGTCGGACGGCCAGCGCCACGACGGCGACCGCGGAGACGACCGCGGACAGGACGACCGCGGCGGCGACCGCTCCGACGACGGCGCACCGCAGCAGGGCGGCCCCGTGACCGGCATCGGTTCGGACTCCGCCGACGAGATCGTCGAGATCGCGGATGCCGCCCGCGGCGCCGCCGACGGCGAGGTCACCGCGATCGACGCGAAGCGCGACGGTACGTGGGAGGTCACGCTCGAGACGGCATCCGGTGACGAGTCCGAGGTGCGCGTCACCGCCGACCTCGCGACCAGCATCGTGTCGACGGATGCCGCCGACGGTGACGACACCGGGCCCTCGCTGACCCTCGACGAGGCGACCATCCGCTCGCTCGTCGCCGCGGCGCTCGACGAGGCCGAGGGGCTCATCACCGACCTCGATGTCGACGACGACAGCGTCAGCCCCTACGACGTGTCGGTGCTCACGAGCGACAACCGCTCGATCGACATCGACCTCGACAGCGCCTTCGCCGTCGTCGGCACCGACCTCGACGACTGAGGCCCGCGCCGGGGCGGATACGATGCAGGGATGAGCGCTATCGACGACGTCTCCATCGGCGGTGAGGTGATCCGCCTCGGCCAGTTCCTGAAGTTCGCGGGACTCATCGACTCCGGCGGCGACGCGAAAGAGGCGATCATCGACGGCTTCGTGAAGGTCAACGGCGAGGTCGACCGCCGCCGCGGGCGCCAGCTGCACGACGGCGACCTGGTGTCGTTCGAGGCCCGCACGGTGCGCGTACGCCCCTGACCCCGATCCGCCGTCAGGCGCCGGCGACCTGATACCTCAGGTACATCAGCCCTCCGTCGAAACGGTGCTCGTCGATCAGGTCGAGATCGAGGCGAACCCCGTCGGGGAAGAACCGCAGCCCGCCGCCCACGGTGCCGGGCCCGATGAACATCTGGAACTCGTCGACCAGGCCCGCGCGGATCGCCTCGGCCGCGATCGTGGGGCCGTCGATCGTGAGGTCGTGCGGCAGTTCGTCCTTCCACCGCGCGACCGCCGCCGGGTCGAACTCGCGCTCGATGCGGGTGCGGGCGCTCGACACCTCGGCCAGCGTGCGCGAGAAGACGATCTTGTCGGCCTTCTGCCAGCTCAGGGCGTAGTCGATGCCCTCCTGCGGCTGGTCGGGCTCGAGGTGCGCGGTCTCCCAGTACGACATCGTCTCGTACATGCGCCGGCCGTAGAGGTAGGTGCCGACGTCGTCGAACCGTTCGGTGATGAAGGCGTGCACGCCCCGGTCGAGCGCCCAGTCGAATCCGCCGTCCGGACCGCTCGCGTACCCGTCGAGCGACGTGATCATGGAGTAGATGAGGCGTCCCATGGGGCGACGGTACCCCGCGCGCTCGGGCGGCGATAGGGGGTGCGCACGCGGTGGGACCCTTCGAAAGCGCCCACGAGAAGAGGGGTGGATGCTCCGCTCAGACCGCGAGCAGCCGCCGCGGCGAGACCGCCTCCACCACCGGCACCTCCGCCGGCGCCGATGACGCCCCCGCGACCCCCGCGACCTCACCGAGCGCCCGATCGAGATCGGCGACGAGGTCGTCGAGGTCTTCCAACCCGATCGACAACCGCAGCAGACCGGGGTGGATGCCGGCGGCGGCGAGCTCGTCGGCATCGCGCAGCACGTGCGTGGTGGTGGCGGGGTGCAGCACGAGAGAGCGCACATCGCCGAGATGGGTCATGCGGGTGAAGACGCGTAGGGCGTTCGTGAAGGCGCGAGCCCCGTCGACCCCACCGCGCACGGTGACGGCGAGCACCGCCCCGAATCCGCGCGTGAGGTAGCGGCGGGCGACGGCGTGGTGCGGGCTCGACGGCAGCCCGCTGTAGTCGACCGACTCGACCTGCGGATGGCCCTCCAACCAGCGCGCCAGGTGCAGTGCCGAGTCGGACTGCCTCTGCACGCGCAGCGACAGCGTCTCGATCCCCTGCAGGATGAGGAAGGCGTTGAGCGGCGACGGCACCGGCCCGTACCGCATCGCGACGCGGCGGGCGAAGTCAAGGAACGCCGTGTGCGGCGAGCGCTCGGCGAAGGTGAGCCCGTCAGGCCCCGGCGTGCGGGCGATCTGCGGGTAGGCGTCGGCGTGGGCCGCCCACGGGAACGTTCCGCCGTCGACGATGACCCCGCCCAGCACCGTGCCGTGACCGGCGAGGAACTTGCTCGCCGAGTGCACGACGATGTCGGCGCCGTCTTCGAGGGGCCGCAGCAGATAGGGCGTCGCGAGCGTGTTGTCGACGACGAACGGAATCGCGTGCCGACGGGTGAGGCGGGCGAGGGCGGCGACGTCGAGCACGTCGTTCTTGGGATTGGGGATCGATTCGGCGAACACCACACGGGTGTCCGGACGGATGCCGCGCTCCCACGCCGCGAGGTCGTTCGGGTCCGCGACGAAGTCGACGGTCACGCCGAGGCGGGCGAGGTCGTCGCGGAGCAGTTCGCGGGTGCCCTCATAGATGCTCGACGAGGAGAGCACGTGGTCGCCGGTCGAGACGAGGGCGAGGATCGTGGTCGCGACCGCGGCCTGTCCGCTGCCGACGAGCAGCGCCGCGGAGCCCGATTCGAGATCGGCGATGCGACGTTCCGCTGCAGCGTTCGTGGGGTTGCCGACGCGCGTGTAGCTGAAGCCCTCGTCGGTGCCCGCGAAGCGCGCATGCGCCTGGTCGAAGTCGTCGAACACGAAGCCCGCACTGAGGTGGATGGGTGTCGCTCGTGGCGCGTGCGGCCCGTCGTACCGCTCCCCCGCGTGCAGCTGCCGCGTGCTGAATCCGAGGCCGCTCATGACAGCACCGACTCCGGCACCCGCCGCTCGGGCCGCGCGCGACCGAACCGCTCGCCGAGCGTGCTCTCCTCGTACGCGCGCCGGGTGAGGCCCCGCAGCTGGAGCTCGGGCACCACCTGGTCGACGAACTCGCGGAACCCGGTCGGCTGCGTGAGCGCCTGCACGACGAAGCCGTCAGCGGCGCCGGTCTCGAAGCGCTCCTGGATGTCGTCGGCGATCTCGAACGCCGTACCCACCGACACCGACTCCCAGAACGACTCGGCGTACAGCTCCCGCGCCGTCAGGCGCTCCCCCGCCTGCAGCCGCGCGAGGCGCCGGTTCGGTGACTTCGACTCGTTGGCGATGCCGGCGGCGACACCGCCCGCGGCACCGGCGTCCGACTCGAGCGCGATCACGGCATCCGGATCCGCGCTCAGCACCTGCCCGATCGAGTGCGCGACGTCTTCGACGATCAACGCGTCGGGTGTCGACGCGAGGATGCGTGCGGCCTCGGCCCGGGCATCCGCCGTCGTCTCGCCCACGACCGGACGGTACTGCGGCAGGATCGCGACGTCTCCGGGGTCGCGCCCGTGAGCGACCACACGCGCCTTGAGCCCGGCGGAGAACCGCTGCGCCTCGGCGAGCGGCAGCGAGCGGGCGAACACGGCATCCGCGGTCGCCGCCGCCAGCTCCTGCCCGGCCTCCGACCCGCCGGCCTGGAAGAGCAGCGGATGCCCCTGCGGAGGTCGCGCGATGTTGAGGGGCCCGCGCACCGCGAAGTGATCGCCTCGGTGATCGGTCACGTGCAGCTTCTCGGGGTCGGCGAACAGCCCGCTCGTGCGATCGGCGAGGATCGCATCGTCGGCCCAACTGTCCCAGAGCAACTGCACCACGTCGACGAACTCCCGCCCGCGCTCGTACCTCAGCGCGTGGTCGAGGTGCGCATCGCCGCCGAAGTTGCGGGCCTCCTCGGGGTAGCGCGAGGTGACGAGGTTCCAGGCGGCGCGTCCACGGCTGATGTGATCGAGCGAGGCGAGCGCGCGGGCCACGTGGTACGGCTCGTTGTAGCTGGTCGAGACCGTGGCCGCGAGCCCGATCCGGCTCGTGCGCGCGGCGAGCGCCGACAGCAGCGTGAGCGGTTCGAGCCGGGTCTGACCGTAGTGGTCGATCCCCGAGGGGAAGCGATCCCAGAAGTACAGCCCGTCGGCGAGGAAGAGCGTGTCGAAGATGCCGCGCTCGGCGGTCTGCGCGAAGTCGGCGTAGTAGTCGATGTCGACGTGCCGGTGCGGCTCGGCGTCGTCGTGACGCCAGCCCGAGACGTGCGACCCTCCCGGGTGGAAGAGGAAAGCGGCGAGGAGCAGTCGACGGGTCATGCGGCGTACCTTCCGGCGGGGCGGGCGAGGCCGAGGTTCTCGCGCAGGGTGTCGCCCGCGTACTCCCCCGGGTAGATTCCGTGATCGGTCAGGCGGGGCACGATGTGCTCGACGAACCGGGTGAGGGTGTCGGGAAGGGTCGGCGCCATCAGGATGAACCCGTCGGCCGCACCGTTCTCGTACCGCTCGATGAGGTGGGCGGCGAGGGTGTCGGGCGTGCCGACGGTGAAGCGGCGGCGCAGCACCTCCCACGCCAGCTCCCGCAGCGTGTAGGGACGCTGCGCGAGCAGGTCGGCGATCGCTTTGTACCCCGACTTCGACTGGTTGAACCCCTCGTGATCGAAGTCGAAGGTGAACGTCTCGTCGACGTCGCGCTCGCCCAGATCGACGCCCAGGTAGTGCGCGAGAAGGTCGACCTGCACCCGCTCGGGGGTGAGCTCGGCGAGCTCGCGGAACCGCTCCTCGGCATCCGCTTCGGTGTCGCCGATGATCGGCGAGAACCACGGCAGCACCTTCAGATCGTCGGCCCCGCGGCCTGCGGCGAGCGCCCGCCGCTTGTAGTCGTCGTAGAGTCTCTGGCCCGACGCCAGCGATCCACCGCCGAGGGTGAAGACGGCATCCGCCGTGCGACCCGCCAACGCTCGGCCGGCCTCCGACGCCCCGGCCTGGAAGAGCGGCGGATGCCCCTGCACCGGGCGAGGGATGTTGAGCGGGCCGCGCACGGCGAAGTGCTCGCCGCGATGTTCGAGCACGTGGAGCTTCGAGCGGTCGGCGTAACGCCCGGAGCTCTTGTCGAAGATGAACGCGTCGTCGTCCCAGCCGTCCCAGAGACCGTTCACGACGTCGACGAACTCGGCACCGCGCTCGTAGCGGATGCCGTGGTCGAGGTGCGTGTCGCGGCCGAAGTTGCGGGCCTCCTCGTCGCTCGCGCTGGTGACCAGGTTCCATGCCGCGCGGCCGTGGCTGAGGTGGTCGAGCGAGGCGAGCTTGCGGGCCACGTGATACGGCTCGTTGTAGGTGGTCGAGACCGTGGCGGCGAGACCGATCTTCGTCGTCAGCTGCGAGAGCGCGCTGAGCAGCGTGAACGGTTCGAGGCGCACGTTGGTGCCGTGCTCGATGCCCGAACGGAACCGATCCCACACGTACAGCTCGTCGGCGAGGAACAGTGTTGCGAAGCGCCCGGACTCGGCGGTCTGCGCGAAGCGGGTCCAGTAGTCGAGGTCGAGGTACGACGACGCGTCGGCGCCCGACCTCCAGCCGGTGATGTGCTCGCCGCCCGGGTAGAACACGCCGGCCGCGAAGACGAGGGGCGCGCGGCTCATGCGGCCACCTCCCGCCGGATCGCCGCGTTCAGCGCCGGTGCGACGTCGGAGGTGAAGAGCTCGAGGGCGTCCTTCTGCTGCTCGAGCGAACGGTAGAGGCCGTCGAGCTGCAACTGGATCTGCGTCGTGTGGGCGAACGCCGGGTGGGTCGCGATCGACGCCGCGATGTCGTCGGCCGTGCCGTAATGCAGGTTGAGGCGCTCGGCGATCTGCGCGGTCGAGTCGGCCTGGGGCAGGAAGTCCCGCGCCCACTGCCACTTCGCGATCAGCCCCTCCTCGGCCTGGGCGAGGGCCTCCTCACGCGTGCGGCCGGGGAAGATCCACGTCGAGAGCCCGAGCCGCGGCACCGCCCCCTCGGCGAGACCCCGATGGTACGCCTCGGCCGACACCTCGCCCGGCACGACCTGGGTCGTGCCGATCAGCACGCCCTCGCCTCGCTGGCCGGTCTCATACGCGCTCTGCGCGGTGAGGGTCGCGTGCCAGATCCGGTCGGCGAGGTCCGGTCGCGCCGGGGCGATCACCTCGCCGTCGGCGGTCACGGCCTCGCCGCGAAGGGCGGCGGCCAGCCGATCGACGGCCTCGAGATAGGCCCGGCGGCTCTGCGTGCGATCGCCGATGTGCGGGATGCCGAACGCGGATGCCGTCTGCGGCTGTCCGCCGTTCGCGAGCCCCAACTCCACCCGGCCCCCGCTGAGCGCGTCGAGCACCGCGGCATCCTCCGCCACCCGCAGCACCTGCTCGAGCGGAAGCGTGATCGCCGCCGTGCCCAGCCGCAGTGTCGAGGTGCGCGCGGCGAGGGCGCCCAGGAACACGAACGGCGACGGCAGGCCACCCAGGCGACCGGCATCCGGTTTCGCCAGATGGAACTGACGCACCCACGCCGACCCGACGCCCAGCTCCTCGGCATGGACGAACAGATCGAGGTAGTCGAGATACGTCTGCTCGACCGCGCCGCGATGATCGGCGAGGTGCGCGAACAGACCGATGGGCAGGGACTCGGTGACGCCGGCGGGCGAGTGCGGGGTTGACATGGCGCCACGTTAGAGCGGCCCCTCGACGAGCGGAACGGTGCGGTTCACGGGGCGTCAACGCCGGTCACGCGGAGACCGCGCGCGTCATCCGGAGTCATGTGTCGTCACCGAGAGGAACCATCGTCGCGCGATCCGGGCGACGGGGCTTTGATGGGCGTGTCATCCGACCGAGGAGGAGAAGATGCTCGAACCCACCGCGACGCTCGTGATCCAGCACGCGACCTTCCTCTTCGGCGCCCGGCCACCCCGAAGGAGGAACACCATGACCGATTCCGCCGTGCTCGACGCCCCCGGCATCGCCACCGACGGCCTCGTGCACCTGACCGCGCACGAGGGAACGGTGGAGGTCTGGAGCGGCGACGAACGCATCGCCACCAGCTCGAACGTCATCGAACTGCACGAGGTCGACGTGCCCACGCGGCTCTACTTCCCGCGCGGCGACGTCGACCTCACCCGGCTGCGCCGCGTCGAGAACACCACGTTCTGCCCGTTCAAGGGCGTCGCCAGCGACTACTGGGCCCTCGCCGACGGTGCGGATGCCTCGCCCGTCGCGTGGTCGTACCCCGAACCCATCAGCGCGTTCACGCCCATCGGCGGGCACATCGCGTTCTACGACTCCCTCGAGATCCGCCCGGTGGGCGACGGCCCCGGCGCAAAGGCCTGACCCGGTGAGCACGGGGACCACCGCCCGTCGCGCCGACTACCCGGCCGCCGACCCCGGACCGGTCCCCGTGCGCATCCGCCACTCGAAGGGCGGGGGTGCGCTCGGCTTCTTCGAGACCACCGGCGACGTGCGCGCCCTCACGCACGCGGGGCTCTTCCAACCCGGCATCCGCACCGATGTCGTCGTGCGCTTCTCGGCGACGCTCGGCTACCGGGGCAGCCGCGAGGCCTGGCGCGACCTGCGCGGCTTCGCCGTGAAGTTCCTCACCCCCGACGGCGAGTACGACCTCGTCGGCAACAACTCCCCCGTCTTCTTCCTGCGCGACGAGGCGAAGTTCGCTTCTCTCGTCGTCGCCCACAAGATGTACCGCGACGGCTCGGTCTTCGACTACGACCGGCTCTGGGACTTCTGGACCCGCAACCCCGAGTCCGCGCACCAGGTGGCGTGGCTGCTGAGCGACCGCGGCATCCCGCGGTCGTGGCGGCACCAGGACGGCTTCGGATCGCACACGTTCCAGTGGGTGAATGCCGCCGGCGAGCGCTTCTGGGTCAAGTACCACCTGCGCACCGACCAGGGCATCTCGAACCTCTCCGACGACGAGGCATCCGCGATCGACGCGACGGAGGTCGACCATCAGCGTCACGACCTGCGCGCCGCGATCGACCGAGGAGAGCATCCGTCGTGGACGCTGTCGGTGCAGGTCATGCCCGACGACGACGCCCGCAGCGCCCCGTTCAACCCGTTCGACCTCACCAAGACCTGGCCGAAGGCGTCGTATCCGCTGATCGAGGTCGGCCGGCTCGTGCTCGACCGCAACCCCGACGACGAGGTCGCCGAGATCGAACAGGCGGCGTTCGCCCCATCGAGCTTCGTTCCCGGCATCGGCCCGAGCCCCGACCCGATGCTGCTCTCGCGCATCGACAGCTACTGGCGCTTCCACCGGCACCGTGTGCAGGAGGGGGTCGCGAGTCGTGCGGTCGCGCCGTTCACGGCATCCGCCCCCGGCTGGGATGACGACCTCGCCGCGCGCGCCCGGGAGTGGGACCCCGCCGACGACTTCGGCCAGGCGGGTGACCTCGTGCGACGGGTGCTCGACGACGCCGGCCGAGCGAGGTTGCGCGGCGTGGTCGTGTCGCAGCTCGCCGAGATCACCGACCCGGCGCTGCGCGACCTGGCCGTGGAGTTCTGGCGCCGCATAGACGCGGCCGAGGGTGCGGCGATCGCCGACGCCCTCACGTGACCCGGTCAGTCGGGCCATTCGCGGCGCAGGTCCTCGAGGTACCCGACCGGATAGACCTGGTCGCACTTGCCCGCCAGGGACACGAACGCCCTGTTCCCGGACTCGACGCGGGCGAGCGGACCGTGTTCGGCCGAGATGTTCTGATGCATCCCGCGAATGTACGCGCGACAGGCGGACGCCGTCCCTAACTCAGGACAAACGGGCGGAATCGGGCCAGAAACACTGGATTTCGGGCCGCCGAGCTCGGTTTGTCCTGAGTTGGGTACGCAGGGGCCGCACATAACTCGGGAGAATCGGGAGGATCGGGCCGGATTCGGCTGTTTCACGGTCCGGCGGACGCGTTCTTGAGGAGTTATGAACGCGGGCCGCTCGGATTCGGGTCCCGGAGCCTGTCGAAGGGTCCCGCCCCGCGATGCTTCGACAAGCTCAGCAACCCAGGGCTCAATCTCATCAACGCAGGGCCCACGCTCAGCAACGCAGGGCCCGAGGAGACGACCGGGCGCGACCTCCCGCAGGTCGCGCCCGGTCCTTCGCGGACCTACGCGGCGATGACGTCGCGGAGCCCCCGCGTGGTCTCGCCGCGCAGGCTGCGGGCGGCATCCACGAGGGATGCCGAGTACGGATGCCGGGGCGCACCGAGCACGTCGGCGACCGCTCCGGTCTCGACGATGCGTCCGCTGTTGAGCACGGCGACGCGGTGCGCGATGCGGCGGACGACGGCGAGGTCGTGCGTGATGAAGAGGTACGAAACCCCGGTGCGCTCCTGCAGCTCGACGAGCAGGTCGAGCACGCGCGCCTGCACGCTCACGTCGAGCGCCGAGGTCGGTTCGTCGCACACCACGAGCGGGCTGCGGCCGGCGAAGGCACGGGCGATCGCGACGCGCTGCTTCTGGCCGCCGGAGAGTTCGTCGGGGAGCTTGTCGAGCACGTCGCCCGCGAGTCCGGTCGAGAGGGCGAGCTCTTCGGCGTCGGTGTCTCCGCGCAGCAGCTGGATCGATCGCGTGAGCGTCTGCCGCACGGTGCGCCGCGGGTTGAGCGAGGCGTCGGGACTCTGGAACACGAACTGCACGGGCACCGCGTCCGCGGCATCCGAACCGTCCAACTCCACCGTGCCCTCGGAGCGCGCGAGCCCCGCGATCACCCGGCCGAGCGTGGTCTTGCCACTGCCCGATTCGCCGACGAGGCCGAGCACTTCGCCGCGGCCGATGTCGAGGTCGACGCCGTCGAGCGCGAGGTGCGCGCCGTAGCGCTTCGTGACACCGCGCACCGACAGCAGCGGCTGCGCGTGTTCGGGCTCGACGGGGCGCGACGGCGCGTCAAGCGAGGGCACCGCCTCCACCAGCACACGCGAGTACGGGTGCAGCGGGGTCTCGACGAGGCCCGCGGCTTCACCGTGCTCGACGAGGATGCCGCGCTCGAGCACCCCGATCCGCTCGGTGTGGCTCGCGACGAGCGGCAGGTCGTGGCTGATGAGCAGGGTGGCGAAGCCGCGCTCCCGGCGCAGTCGGTCGACGAGCGCGATGACCTCTGCCTCGACCCGGCTGTCGAGCCCGGTGGTCGGCTCGTCGAGGATGAGCAGGCGCGGATCGGCGGCGAGCGCCATCGCGATGACGACGCGCTGCTGCTGCCCTCCCGAGAGCTCGTGCGGGAATCGATGGACCAACGAGGCGGGGTCGGGCAGGCCGACGTCGGCGAACGCGGCGATGGTCGCCGCCCGCGCCGCCGCCGAGCGCAGCCCCTGCAACCGGTACGTCTCGGCGACCTGGCTGCCGACCGACCGAGTGGGGTTGAGCGCCCGCGCGGGCTCCTGGTAGACGAAGCCGATCGAGCCTCGACGGTACTCGCGCAGTTCCCGCGGTCCGAGACCGAGCACGTCGTGCCCGGCGACGGTCAGCCGCTCGGCACTCACCCGGGCCCCCGCCGGCAGGTAACGCGCCAGGGCGAAGGCGATCGTGCTCTTGCCCGACCCCGACTCCCCCACGAGTCCCAGTGATCCACCGGGCTCGATGTCGAAGTCGACGCCGTCGACGGCCCGCCGCCGCTGACCCTCGACCTCGTAGTCGACGGTCAGTCCGCGCACGCTCACCAGTGGTTCGGTCATCGTCGGAACACCTCTCGGAAGTTGTCTGCGATCAGGTTGAGGGAGACCACGAGCGAGGCGATCGCGAGGGTGGGGAAGGCGAGCGTCCACCACGCGGCCTGCAGGTACGTGCGGTTCTCGTTGACCGCGAGCCCCCAGTCGGGCGAGGGCGGCGCCGAAGCGAGTCCGAGGAACGACAGCGACGACGAGACGAAGATCGCGCCGGCCACGCTCAACGTCGCCTGCACGAGCACCTGCGGCCAGACGTTCGGCAGCAGCTCGCGGAAGACGATCCGCACCGCACTCTCTCCCTGCACGCGCGCACTGGTCACGTACTGCTTGCCCATCTCGACGAGCACGGCGGCGCGCACGATGCGGGCGATGCCCGGGGCGAAGAGGATGCCCACCGCCACGATGATCGTCGGCGCGCTGCCGCCGAACGCGCCGACGATCACGAGCAGGAAGATCAGCGTCGGCAGGGTGAGGAACACGTCGAAACCGCGCATGAAGAGCTGGTCGACCCAGCCGCGACGGTAGCCGGCGATGAGGCCGAGCGCCGCCCCGAGTGCGGTGGCGAGCGCCGCCCCGATCGGTCCGACGAGCAGCGCCGGTTCGGCCCCGGCGAGCACGCGGGCGAACACGTCGCGACCGATGCGGTCGGTGCCGAACCAGTGCTCGGCGCTCGGCGGCGACAGGCGGGCGCCGCTGTCGGCGAAGGGATCGAGGCCGACGAGGCGCCACCCCACGGCGGCCGCGACCCAGAACAGCACGATGAGCGCGCTGACCACGAACGTCGGGCGGCGCAGGAGAGCGGCCCAGCGACGCGGCCGCGGCGAACGCGATCCAGAAGGACGACGGATGCCGGTGCCGACGGCATCCGTCTCGATGATGTCGATCGCGGCCGGGTCGGCACCGCGCACCGCTTCGGTGAGTGCCATGTCATTCCCCTTCGTCGAAGCGCACGCGCGGGTCGATGAGCACGAGGGCGATGTCGGTGATCAGGAGCGCGAGCAGCGCGACGACCCCCGTGACCATCACCCCGGACTCGAGCAGGAAGATGTCCTTCTCCACCGTCGCCGACACGAGCAGGGCACCGAGCCCCGGGTAACCGAACAGCGTCTCGACGATCGCACTGCCCCCCAGCAGCGTGCCGACGTAGACGCCCAGCAGCGACACCGTGGGGATGAGCGCGTTGCGCGCCACGTGCCCGACCGCGAGCTGCGGACCGTGCACCCCCTTGATGACGGCGGTGCGGTAGTACTGCGAGTCGAGGGTGTCGAGCACGCCCGTGCGGGTCATGCGCGCCAACACCGACAGGTAGCCCAGGGCGAGGGTCACCGCCGGCAGCACGAGCGCCCGCAGCACCTCGCCCGGAGGGCCGTCGAGGCTGATCGACGACTGGATCGGGAACCACTTGAGCCACAGGCTGAACACGATCAGCAGCAGCACGCCGACCACGAACTCCGGCACGGAGGCCAACGACATCAGCGCGATCGTGAGCGTGCGGTCGGTGCGCGATCCCTCCCGGCGGGCCTGGATCGCGCCGAGCGCGAAGGCCACCGGCACCAGGATCACGAACGCCACCGCCCCGAGGAAGAGCGAGTTGCCGAGGCGCCCCAGCACGAGTTCTCGCACCGGAGCGCCGTAGATGAGGCTGGTGCCCCAGTCGCCCGTGACGAAACCGAACAGCCAGGCGAAGTAGCGGGAGACCAGCGAGCCGGTCAGCCCGTGAGCCTCGTTCCACGCCTGCACCTGCTCGGAGGTCGCGTACTGACCGAGGGCGTTGCGACCGGGATCACCGGGTACGACCTCGATCAGCCAGAACACCAGCACCGACACCACGAGCAGCACGAGCGGCACCTGGACGAGGCGCTGCCCGATCAGTCGCGGCACCTGGCTGTGCCGGGAACGGAGGACCGCCAGCCCCCGTCGGGCGGACGACGCCGTCGCGGCGTTCCCGCCCGACGAGAAGCTGACGGTCATGGGTCACTCGCTCGCGATCGAGATGCCGGCGAAGTTGTAGCCCGACCAGAAGTCGATCGGGGCGATGAAGTCGCCCGTGACCCGCTTGTTCTGCAGCACCTCCGAGCGCACCAGGGCGGGGATGATCGTCGGAACATCCGTCCACTCCGTCTGCGAGATCTCGGTGATGAGCTGCTCGCGCTCGGCTTCGTCGGTCGTGGCGTCGAAGTCGGTGACGAGCGTCCCCAGGTCGGGGTTGGCGTAGTGCGCGGCGTTCCACGCCGCGCCCTCTGCGTAGAAGAGCGAGTAGTACTGCGAGGGCACGCGCTTGCCCCAGCTGGTGATGGTGAGCGGTGCGTTCAGCCAGGGAGAGTCGTCGCCCTCGGCGTAGTACTGCTCGTCGGAGAGCACCTCGAGCTGCACATCGAAGCCGTCGATCGCGTTGAGCTGCTGCTGCAGCACCTCGCCGTAGAGCTGGAACGACGTCGTGATCGTGAACGACACCGTGCGCCCGTCGAGCAGTTCGGCGACCTTGTCGAGGTCCTGCGCACGCTGCTCGATGTCGAGCGGCTGGGGCAGGTAGTCCGGCAGCACGGGGAAGTCGTTGCCCGGTGTGGCCGTGCCCCCGAAGACGAGGTCGACGATCGCATCGCGGTCGATCGCCCAGGCCAGCGCCTGCCGGATCGTGACGTCGTCGAACGGCGCCTCGGTGACGTTGAGGTGGATGCCGTAGAAGTGGCTGTATCCCGCCGAGAGGGTGTCGTAGTCGTCGACGTTCACGGTCGCGAGCACCTCGGGTGACACGGTGATGCGGTCGATCTCCCCCGCCTGGAACGCGAGCACGATCGCCTGCGGATCCTTGTAGACCTTCAGCTCGATACCGTCGAGGGCGATCTCGTCGGCGTTCCAGTAGTCGGGGTTCTTGACGTAGGTGACACTGCGGCCGACCTCGTAGTCCTCGAGCAGGAACTGCCCCGCACCGACCGGGTTCTCGAGCCAGGTGCCGGGTTCGTAGTCGGCGGGCAGGATGCCGGTGTTGTTGCCCGCGAGCAGAAGCGGGAAGTCCGAGAACGGCCGCGCGAGCGTGAACGTCACGGTGCCCTCGTCGGTGGCGGCGACGGAGTCGAGGATGCCGGTGAACGCGCTCTTCGCGGGCGAGATGCTGTCGTCGCCGATGAGGGCGTCGAACGTCGCCACGACGTCGTCGGCGGTGACCGGGTCGCCGTCGTTGAACGTCGCCCCCTCGCGCAGCGTGAACGTCCAGGTGAGACCGTCGTCGGATGCCTCCCAGTCGGTCGCGAGACGCGGCAGCGCCTCGCCGTCGGCGGTGAAGCTCACGAGCTGCTCCGTGACGAGCCCCGTGATCAGCTGCGCGTCGCCGTCGGCGACCGTGAGCGGGTCGAGCTCGGCGCCGGGATCGCTGATGCCGATGCGGTAGACCGCGGACGCGGCATCCGCCGTCGTGTCGTCGGAGGGCGTGGCGGTCGCGCAGCCGGCGAGCGCCAGCAGGGTCGCGCTGAGGGCGGCGACGATCGCGAGGGCCCTGCGGCGCCCCGGCACAAGTGCCGTCGGGGGCGAGGAGAGAACGGTCATGGGCGGTGTCCTTGGGGTCGGGTGAGGCGTTACTGCGGAAGGAGTTCGGCGGCGTCCACCTGGACGCGCTCGGAGTAGAAGGCCACGTGGCCGGCGATCGGCTGCAGGTAGTCGAACGGGGTCGGGTACGACCAGGCGACGTCGGTGGCGGGGTCGCTCTTCAGCGCCCAGTAGTCGTCGGCGTCGCCCTTGACGGGACAGTGGCTCGTCGACGCGGTCTCCTGCAGCAGGTCCCAGTTCACGTCTTCGCGCGGCAGGTAGTAGCGGTCGGCGTGGTTCGACTCGTGCAGCACGATGGCGCGGGTCGAGTCGGCGAGCACGGCGTCTCCGGCGAGCACGCGCACGCGATGGGCGGCGGGCTCGGTGGTGACGGTGTGGGCGGGCTTCTGCGCGGTGGTGTCGGACATGACGGCGGCTCCTGGATCGCTCGGGCGTGCGGCGGGTACGCCCATAGAACCGTCAGATCGCCCGGGCGCCTATCGACGTTCCGCACCGTGAACAGACGTTCCGTCCGATGACGTCACATTTCCGCGTGAGTCGGCCGTTCGTCTCGTGCGCGCACGAAAAGGGGCGGCGCTTCGTCTCGTCGCTGCGCTCCTCGCTCAGGAACCGGTTCCTGAGCGAGCGCGCTCACCCCGGTTCCTGAGCGAGCGCAGCGAGACGAAGGGCCGCCCCTTCGAAACCGCCCCGCGGCCTACCGCTCGATGTGGTCGAGGTGCAGCATGCGGGCGAGGTTCTTATCGAGTTCGTCGTCGCGGAAGATCTTCTTCCAGTCGTCCTTGATGATCGATTCGCGGCCGTAGTCCATGGCGATCAGGCAGGCGTCGGAGAACGGGTTGTCGCCGCGCAGACCGTTGGCGAGCGCGACCTGGGTGTGGCCGTAGAGGATGCTGCGCGCCGCCGCCTCGGGCACGCCCATGGTCTTGACGGTCTCGTCGAGCGCCTCGTTGAGGAGCGCGCCGATCATGCAGGCGACGGTCTCGACGAGGGTCGGCTCGAGCTGCGCGAGCTGCTTGATCGTGACCCGGTGCACGTCGATGACGGGGGCGTAGATCGCGCGCACGGTCGCCTCGACGATGGCCTGCTTGGCGGGGTCGTCGCTCTCGATCGCGGCGATCGCGTCTTGCGGGGCGGCGATTCCGCCGAAGGTGTCGGCCCACTGCTCGGGCGTCTCGCGCTGCAGGAAGATCGACGGGTGGCACGGGTGCGCGACGGCCTGGATGACGTCGTCGCGCGTGGTGAGCAACCCGGCGTAGGCCGCGGCCGGGTCGAGCGTGAGAACGATCGCGCCGGGGCGCAGCTGCGGCACGAGGTCGGCGGTCACCGGCCCGAGGGCGAGGTCGGGCACGGCGAGCACCACGATGTCGGCGTCGGCGACGGCGGTCGCGGCATCCGTCAGTTCGCGTCCCGCGTCGACCGTGCGCTGCTGGCCGGCCGGCGAGTTCTCGACGTACCAGACCGTGTGGTCGGTCTTCACGAGGTTGTTCGAAACGCGCATGCCCATCTTGCCGCCGGCGCCGATCACGGCGATCCGGTAGGTCGCGGTCTCGGTCGCCGCGGCTGTCGAAGTGTCGGTCATGGAGTGCTCCTCAGCAGTTCGAGTGTGATGCGGGTCCATTCCCGCTCGGTTCGGATGGTGGTCGCGGCGTCGCCCTGCCAGGGCAGCCAGTGCTCGACGATCTCGTTGATGCCTCGCTCGCGCGGACGCACGGTCTCGAGCAGGTGGGCGTAGTCGTGAAGGCCCGATCCCATGGCGGTCCCCGAGTAGGTGAACCCGACCCAGCCGTCCTGCCGGGCGAAGGCGAAGTCCTTCACGTGCACGTTCTTCACGAGTCGCGCGGTCCGCTCGGTGCAGGTCTGCGGATGCTCGAGCCGGGCGACCACGTTGGCGGGGTCGAGGCAGATGCCCAGCCGCGGGCTGCCGACCCGGTCGATCACGCCGATGAGGTCGGCGGTGGCGACCTGCTCGTAGGTCTCGAGGGCGAGGCTGACGCCCGCGCGTTCGAAGGCGCGCATGCTGCTGCGCAGCGAGGTCTCTGCCTCGGCGAGCGTCGGGCGCGAGTCGGGGCCGTAGAGCATGCCGCGCACGAGTCGCGCGTCGAAGACCTCGGCGAGACGCAGATAGCGGGTGAGGTGCTCGGGAACGATGCCCTTGGTGCCGAGTTCGATCGTGAGGCCGAGGTCGCGCGCGGCCCGGGCCGCATCGCGCACCTCGGCATCGCTCATCGTGTCGAGCGGGGCGAAGTCGCAGATCTGGAAGAGGTCGACGCCGTGGGCTTTGGTGTCTTCGAAGGCGCCGATCAGGCCGAGCTGCTCGGGCGCACGATCGGAGTGCTGCCAGAAGTACGCATAGGTGCCGAGGCCGATCATGCGGCGCCGCCCTCGCGACGACGGGCCAGGACGGATGCCTCGTCGAGCACCGAGACGAGGGCATCGGGGTCGTGCGCGAAGCGCCCGAGGAACACCCCGTCGACCGCATCGCCGAGAGCGGTGAGGAGCCCCGGTCCCGCCGCGCCGCCGTAGATCACGACCGATCCGTCCCGTGCGGCATCGGCGTCGAGCGCCGCGCGCAACGCCGACGCGATGACGCGCACGTGCTCGTCGGGCGCAGGTTCGGGGGCGCCGATCGCCCAGACCGGCTCGTAGGCGACGATCACGGCGCCGGCGGGGGCATCCGTCAGCGCCGAGTGCAGCTGTGCGACCGCGACGCCCGCGGCATCCGCCGGAAGCTGCCGCTCGCTCTCACCGATGCAGAGCAACGGGGTCAGCCCGGCCCTCAGCGCGGCGGTGACCTTCGCGGCGACGACCTCATCGGTCTCGCCGTAGAGGCGGCGGCGCTCGGCGTGCCCGATCTCGGCGATCGTGGCTCCGACCTCGGCGAGCTCGGCGGCGGTGACCTCTCCCGTGAACGCACCGGGCTCTTCGGCCGAGACGTCCTGCCCACCGACGCGCACCGGGGTACCGGCGAAGGCGGCGAGCGCGGGCAGCACCTGCAGATAGGTCGGAGTCACGAAGAACGTCACCGCACCGGAGCGCACGGCGTCGTGGTCGCGCACGCGCGCGGCGACGTCGTCGAACCAGGCGTGCGCCCGCTCGTGCCCGAAGTACGTCTTCAGGCTCACCCCGACCGTGACCTGCGGCATCAGCAGGCGCCGGTGGTCTCGTACGCGTCGATGACGGCGACCTTCTCGGCGCTCGCGCTGGTGGTGTCGAACCGGTAGCCGAGCCACTCGCGCACGAGACGACGCGCGAGTTCGATGCCGACGACGCGCTGGCCCATCGTGAGCACCTGTGCGTTGTTCGAGAGCACGGCGCGCTCGACCGAGAACGAGTCGTGCGCGGTGACGGCACGGATGCCGGCGACCTTGTTGGCGGCGATCGCCACGCCGAGACCCGTGCCGCAGATGAGCAGCGCGCGATCGGCCTCGCCCGCAGCGACCAGTTCGGCGGCGGCGATCGCCACGCGCGGGTAGGCGGTGTGTCCGTCGGCGTCGACGCCGACATCGACCACCGACACGACGCCGGGGTTCTGCTCGAGGTCGCCCTTGAGGATCTCCTTGTAGTCGAATCCGGCGTCATCGCAGCCGATGACGAGGCGCAGCTGGTCGGTCATGTCGTCTTCCTTCAGTCCTGTACGGCGAGATCCCGGGCGGAGTCCCGGGTGGAGTCCCGGGTGGCGAGGAGCTCGCCGAGAGCGGTGGCGATCAGTGCGAGCGAGATCGCACCGGGGTCGGGGGTGCCGACGGAGTGCTCGCCGTGGGTGCGTGCGCGGCCCATCCGCGGCAGCAGATCGGCGGTCGCGGCGGCGGCGTCGGTGGCGGATGCCGCGGCCGAGGCCCAGGCATCCCGCAGCCGCTCCCCCTCGCGGGCGCCCGCCTGCAGTGTCGCGGCGAACGGCACCAGCGCGTCGACGAGGGTCTTGTCGCCGACCTCGGCCCTGCCGTACTCCTGCACCCCGCGCAGCCCCTCGGCGACACCGGCGGCGACGGCCGCGGCATCCGGTGTTCCCACGTCGCCGAGGCGTGCGGCGACGGCGTTGAGGATCACGCCCCAGAGTGCGCCCGAGGTGCCACCGGCCTTGTCGGCCCAGGCGTCGGCGGCGGCGGCGAGGGTGGTCCGCGCCCCGGCCCCGGCATCCGCAGCGGCGATCCCCGCGGCGAGCGCGGCGTGCGATCCGCGCTGCATGCCGATGCCGTGGTCGCCGTCTCCGGCGATCGCGTCGATGCGTCCGAGATCGTCGGCGTGGGCGTCGATCGTGTCGACGATCACCCGCAGCGCCGCGCTCACGGTGCGCGCCGCCTGCTGCGAGGCGTCGTCACCCGGCGTGATCTCGTGCGCTTCGACCGCTTCCTCCTGCACGTCGGACTGCGCGGCCGCGACGACCGACCCGCGGCGGTACGCGGGGGCGTCGACCGGGGTGTCCCACAGACGTTCGAGTTCTTCATCGAGCCAGAAGAGCGTGAGCGAGGTGCCGGCCATGTCGAAGCTCGTGCAGTACTCGCCGACGTGCGGGTCGACGAGGACGAGTCCCGCCGCTTCGAGCAGCTGGGCGATGCGCCGGTAGACGACGAACATCTCCTCGTACTTGAGCGAGCCGAGTCCGTTGAGGATCGGCACGACGCGCGCGCCCTCGACCGAGACGCCCGCGGGGATCTCGTCGAGCAGACGTTCGACGAGCAGTTGCGCCAAGCCGTCGGCGGTGGGGATGTCGGTCTCGTCGATGCCGGGTTCGCCGTGGATGCCGAGGCCGATCGCCATGCGCCCGCTCGGCACCGCGAACAGGGGCGCGGGGGCGCCGGGGAGGGTGCAGCCCGTGAACGCGACACCGAACGAGCGGGTGCGTTCGTTCGCGAGGGCGGCGAAGCGGGTGACGCCGTCGAGGTCGTAGCCCGCCTCGGCAGCGGCGGCCGCGGTGCGGAAGACGGTGAGGTCGCCGGCGATGCCGCGGCGCTTGTGCTTCTCGGCGGGCGGGGCGCTGAAGATGTCATCGGTGACGGTGACGGTCCGGGTGGGGATGCCTTCGGCGCGCAGCCTCTCTTGCGCGGCGTCGAAGTTGAGCACGTCGCCGGCATAGTTGCCGTAGCTGAGGAAGACCCCGGCGCCGCGGTCGACGGCCTTCGCGATCGCGTAGACCTGCTGGGCCGAGGGCGAGGCGAAGAGGTTGCCCATCGCGGCGCCGTGCGCGAAGCCCTGTCCGACCAGTCCGCCGAAGGCCGGGTAGTGCCCCGATCCCCCACCGATCACGACCGCGACCTGTCCTTCGGGGATCACGGTGCTGCGGATGACGCCGCCGCTCGCGCGGCGCACCGACCGGGGGTTGGCGGCGACGAAGCCCTCGATCATCTCGTCGGCGAAGTCGGCGGGGGCATTCCAGAGTCGGGTCATCGCGCGCTCGCCTTCGTCGTGCGGATGCTGTCCACGGTGACTCCTCTGTCGGTGGCCGTCGGTCGGGTCGCCGTGCGGACCCGGGTCTATATTGGCAAACCGGTTGACCAATTGCAAACGCGCAACGGTGCCGCCGTGAGCCGGGCGCGATGCCTGCGACGCCCCGCAGAACCGGCTCAGCCCGCGGCGTCGCCGCTCAGACGCAGCAGCGCGGTCGACATGTGCGTCGCCATCGCGGCGGCAGCGGCGTTCTCATCGGATGCTGCGACCGCCCGCAGGATCGCATCGTGCTCCTCGATCGCGGTCAGCACGCTCTCGGTGTCGTGCACGGCGCGGTCGGAGTACACCTGCAGCAGCGACCGCACGACGTGCAGCATGTCGACGATCGTGCCGTTCGCGGCGGCCTCCGAGAGGGCGCGGTGAAAGCGGCTGTCCGCCGCGGCGAACGCCGAGAAGTCGTCCTTCGATGCGCGCATCGCCTCGAGGGTCGTCGTCAGGGCGGCGACGGCCGAGGCATCCGCTCGTGCGGCCGCCAGGCGGGCGACGTAGATCTCGAGACCCGACCGCAGCTCGATGAGCTCGGCCGTGTTGCGGTCGCCGATGAGCAGACCCCAGCGCAGGGTCTGCGGCAGGAGGTCGCTCGCCGATCCCCGCAGGTACGTGCCCGAGCCCGGGCGCACGTCGACGATGCCGAGGATTTCGAGCGCCGCGAGCGCTTCGCGCACCGCCGAGCGCCCCACCTCGAGCGTCGCGGCGAGCTGGCGCTCGGGAGGCAGACGCGTGCCCGGGGCGATGTCGCCCCCGGTGAAGAGGTCGAGCAGCCGCCGTGCCACTTCGGTCACCGGCGACCCCGCGCGCAGCGCGTTGAGCGAATCCGCGATGTTCAACGTGCGGTTCTCGGGGTAGGCGGGCATGGGTTCGAGAATAGCCGTCGCCGTGGCGTTACCCGGTCGACGGCGTCCGCCGCAACCCCGCTCCCCTTTCGCCCGGTCCCTGGCAGGCTGACGTCATGAAACTCGTCTCCTACGCCGCTCAGCAGCTCGTCACCACCGACGACGTCGCGGACGCTCTGGTCGTCCTCGCCGCCGAGATCGCGAACGAGGGAGGATCGCAGGCCCTGCAGATCCCGATCCTCGTCGATGACGAAGAGGAGCTGGCCGAGCTCGTGGTCGGCGTGGGCAACGACGTCCTGGTCGGACCGCACGCCTCCACGGGCGTCGATCCGGATTTCTCGGAGCACGCCGCGCGCCTGCGCTCGCACCCCTCCTACCCGAAGCGGCGGGCCGCAGACGGCGATGCCGAGGAGGAGGACGGTGCCTGGGTCGTCGACTTCGATCTCGACGCGGGGGCGAATCGACTCTGATCGCCCTTCGGAGGAAGACTGTCCGGTCCTCCGTCGCCCGAGACGGAGGACCGGCGAAGTCGACGAGAGGTGCGCAGAGCGCTCCGCCCCCCGGGGCGTCGCTCCTGACCGAGAGAGAACAGGAAGCGCGCAGTCCGGTTCGACCGACGCAGAACCGGCAGTGCCGACTCGTTGTCCTCCGAGCCTAGGAGCCACGCCAGAATCGGCCGCATCGGCCCTCGACCATTGACGCACGATGCGCATTGCTGCTAGACGACGAAGGGGCGGATGCCGAAGCATCCGCCCCTTCGGAGGGAAAGGACTCCCTCATTCACCGGCGATCAGGATCGACGAGCCCGACGCGCGACGGTGAACGCGCCGCCGGCCACCAGGAGCACGAGCGCGAGTCCGACCAGGGCGAGGGGGACATCCTGTCCGGTGCTCGCGAGCCCGCCCGCAGAAGGCTGCGGTGCGGCCGAGGGGGAGGCCGGGGGCGTGGTCGGCTCGTCGGTGGGCGACGGCACGAAGGTGTAGACGATCGAGCACGTCACGTCCTGCGTGAGTGCCAGAGCGACCACATCGGTGGATGACACGTCGACCGCGGTGTCGGTGCCGCTGATGACGCAGCTCCAGTCGGTCGTCGTGTAGCCGGCCAGGACGGATGCCGAGAGGGCGTAGTCGCCCGCATCGACGGCCGCGGCGGTGACCGCGGCCTCACCCGTGACACCGACGACGCCGGCGGTCGGGCCGTCGGCCGTGAGCTCGGCGTCCGCAGCCGTGAGGGTGCCGCCGTTGACGGTGGCCTGGAGCGTGAGACGCGGCTTCGCCGAGACGGCGCCCGTGATCGTCTTCGTCAGGTTGCAGCCGTCGAACAGCACCGCGAGGGTCACCGGGGTGACCTCGCCCGTGAACCCGGACTCGGGCGTGAAGGTGACGGTGTTGTCGGCGTTCGCGACGTACGTGCCCTCACCCGCGACGGCGAGCGTGTTCTGCACGGCCCCGTCGGCGTCGAGGAACCCGATGCCGGTGGGCACGTCGGTGCCGCTGTCGCCCTCGAGGGCGTCGAAGCTCACGGCGGTGTTCTCGACACCCGAGAACGCGACGTGGGCGGTCGTGTAGTCGACGGGCGTGCTCGTGATCCAGTCACCGTTGCCGGCTTCGTTCCACGGCGACACGCGGAACGTGTAGTTCGCGGCGGGGTCGAGGCCGCTCACGCTCTGCTCGCGCTCGGCGGAGATGCCGGCATCCTTCGCCACCACGCTCCACGTCACGCCGCCGTCGGTCGAGGCCTCGATGACGTAGTCGAGCAGTTGCGTCTGCTGGTACGGAGCCTCGGCGCCCTGGGGGCCGGAGGCGCAGTCGATCGTGAGCTGCGCGGTGGTGCGGTCGGCGCCGAGCGTCGTACACACCGAGGTGACGGGGTCGGGCGTCTTGCCCAGGATCATCACGCGGGTCGAGTTCGTCCCCTCGCCGACGGTGACGTACATGCGGCCGTTCTCGTCGAACGTCATGCCGCGTGCGGTGGTCATGCCCGGGTAGGTGCCCGGCGTCGTGCCGTTGCGGAAGACCTCGACCTCGTTGCCGTCCTTGTCCCACTCGACGATCGCGCCGTTCTGGCTCCAGGCGAACACGTGCTGCGTGCGCGGTTCGACCTCTGCGCTGAACACGACCTGGCCGGCGAGCAGCGCCGACGAGGTGAACTGGCCGATGACCTGGTTCGCGGCGTTGCGCTTCTCGAGGAAGGGCGTCGCGGCGGGCTCGTCGCGGAAGTTGATGAGCGGCACGTACATCGATCCGTCGACCTTGTCGACCGCGACGCTGTACGGGTTGCGATACACGGGGCCCGCGAGGTCGAGCAGCACCGAGCTGTTCCAGGTGCCGTCGGCGTTGTACTTCTGGAAGCGGTCGCTCACCTCGGAGTTCACCAGCACGCCGCCGTCGGGCGTCGTGTCGATGCCGGTGCGGTAGAAGTGCACGCCGGGCTGGTCGCGCTGCGCCCAGGTGCCGGTCCAGCCGGCACCGGCGATCTCGTTCAGGTTGAGGTCGTAGCGCTTGATCGCTCCGGCGGCACCGCCCACGGGGGCCGCACCCTCCGAGTTGACGACCCACGCCGTGCCGTCGGCCGTGTGCGCGATCCCGCGCGGGCCGTTCAGTGCATCGACGGGGAGGTTCACGTTCGTACGGTCGGCGTACGAGGCGTAGAGCTGACCGATACCCGTGTTGCGAACGCGCGCGCTCGATGCGGACCCGTTGACGGCGTACGTGCCGGCGCCCGTGTACTCGGTGACGGGCGCGTCGGTGGTGCCGATCGCCGCCGGGTCTCCGCCGAGCAGCGAGTAGTCGGCAATGCTGGGCGTGCCCTGCTGACACGGCGACGCGGCGCCGAGGAACCCGCAGAGGAGGTTGCTGTAGATGACCTTGCCGCTGTCGCTCGTGGTGAGCGCACCCGTGACCGGATTGATGTCGGCGCCGTAGGTGAAGGTGTTCGCGCCCTCGTAGGTGCGGATGTCGCCGACGACACCCCACTTTCCGGAGCCCTCGGCCTTACCGGAGGTGTACGGGACGCTCGTCGTGGTGCCGGTCTCGGTCGGCGCGGCGCTGGCTGCCGTCGGGACGCTCACGACGGCGAGCCCTCCCGCGAGGACGACGGCGAACGTCGCGGCCAGCGCGCGGGCGCGCCGACGTGGTGCTAGAGAATGATCCATGCCCTTAACGACGAGGGAATCGCCGTTTCATGACGCGGAACCCGTCGCGGCCTTCCTCTCCGCCTCCGCGCGATAGCGAGTGCGCGGCCGTCGCGCAAGGCTTTTGCCCCATCCGCCCGACGCGCGCACGATGGCGATATGCCCACCCCCATCGGTCGCCCCCTGGAGACCTACGCTCCGATCGGCGACGGTCGCACGGTCGCCTTGATCGGCTCGGATGGCTGCATCGACTGGCTCCCCTTGCCCGATCTCACCGATCTTCCGGTCTTCGCGCGCCTCCTCGACGAGGAGACGGGCGGATGCTTCGAGCTGCGGCCCGTCGCCGAGTTCCGCACCGAGCGACGCTATGTTCCCGAGACGAACGTGCTCGAGACGACCTTCGTGACGGATGCCGGACGCGTCCGCGTCACGGACGCCCTGGTGTCGGGTGTCGCCGGACGACTGCCGTGGGCCGAGCTCGCCCGGCGGATCGACGGCATCGAGGGTTCCGTGGAGATGCGCTGGTGCGTGCGTCCCGGCACGTCGCTGCGCACGGCGGTACCCTGGATCGAGAACACCGACCACGGCCCGGTGGTGCGCAGCGGCGCCACGGCGTTCGCCATCGTGGGCTTCGATCACGGGCCACTGCATCCCGATCCCGACGGAGCCGACGGGCCGCGTCTCGACGGTGCATTCTCGGCAACGGCGGGCTCACGCCACCTGATCGCCCTCGCGGCCACGCACGACGAACCCCTCCACATCCCCGATCCGCACAACGTGGACGACGGCATCGATCGCACGATCGAGAACTGGCGGCACTGGTCTCGCGTCTTCTCGAACGAGGGTCCCTGGAGCGAGCAGGTGCAGCGCAGCGCCCTCGCCTTGAAACTGCTCATCTACAGCCCGTCGGGCGCCATCGCCGCTGCCGCCACCACATCGCTGCCCGAAAACCCCGCCGGCGGCAAGAACTGGGACTACCGTCACGCCTGGGTGCGCGACCTCGCCTACACGGCGCACGCGCTGGTGCGCTTCGGCCTGCGGGAGGAGACCCAGGCCGCGCTGTCGTGGATGCTCCGCACGATCCGCGACCACGGCCCCGAGCTCCACGTCATGTACACGCTCGACGGCGGGCTCGTGCCCGAGCCCGCCGAGTACGACGTCGAGGGCTGGCGCGGGATCGGGCCGGTCGTGACCGGAAACCCCGCGGGCGACCAGCTGCAGCTCGGCGTCTACGGCGACCTGCTCGCGATCTGCCGCACCTACGTCGATGCGGGCAACGTGCTCGACATCGGCACGGCACGGATGCTCGCGGGAATCGCCGACCGTACGTGCGATCTGTGGCGCAATCCGGACTCGGGCATGTGGGAACTCCCCGAGGAGCGGCACTACGTCTCGTCGAAGATGGGCTGCTGGAAGGCCCTCGATGACGCCGTCGCGCTGGCCGACGCCGGTGCGATCCCCGGGAGCGCCGATCGCTGGCGGGCCGAGCGCGAGCGCATCCGCGGGTGGATCGACGAGAACGGCTGGTCCGCCGAGCGCTCGGCGTACGTCTTCTACGCCGGCTCGGAGGAGCTCGACGCCTCGGTGCTGCTGCACGCGCCGTCGGGTTTCGACCGCGGAGAGCGCATGTCGACGACGATCGACGCCCTGGCCGACGAGCTCGGCGCGGGTCCGCTGCTCTACCGCTACAGCGGGGCGGATGCCGAGGAGAAGACGTTCGTGGCGTGCGCGTTCTGGCGCGCCGAGGCGCTCGCCTGCGTCGGCCGGCACGACGAGGCCCTCACCCTCATGGACGAACTCATCGCCCAGGCCAACGACGTGGGCATCTACGCCGAGATGATCGACGCCGACGACGGCTCTGCCTGGGGCAACACCCCGCAGGCGCTCAGTCACCTCGCGTTCCTCACCGCCGCCATGACCATCCGCGACGTCGTCCCCGACGAGCTGTTGCGCGACCGCACCTGAAAGACCGACACGAAAACAAGGAAGGGGAACACCATGTCCCGTGACCAGTACACCTTCACCAACCCCGCCGAGCTGTACGCCGACATCGAGCCGCAGAAGCAGCACATGCCCGAGCCGGGCCTCGACGCGGACCTCGCCCCGAAGGCCGACCTCGGCGAGGAGAGCTACCGCGGCTCCGGCCGCCTGACCGGCCGCAAGGCCCTCATCACCGGTGGCGACTCCGGCATCGGCGCCGCCACCGCGATCGCCTTCGCCCGCGAAGGCGCCGACGTCGCGCTCTCCTACCTCCCCGAGGAGCAGGAGGACGCGGACCGGATCGCCGGCATCGTGCGCGAAGCGGGCGTCAAGGTGGCGACCTTCCCCGGAGACCTGCGCGATCCCGAGTACTGCCGCACGCTCGTCGCCGAGACGGTCGGAGCCCTCGGCGGTCTCGACATCCTCGTGAACAACGGTGGCAAGCAGATCTACCAGGAGTCGCTGACCGACATCACCGACGAGCAGTTCGACGACACGTTCAAGACGAACGTGTACGCGATGTTCTGGATCACGAAGGCCGCGCTCCCCCACCTCCCGGCAGGCTCCGCGATCATCAACACCACGTCGATCCAGGCGTACTCGCCGTCCGACATCCTGGTCGACTACGCCTCGACCAAGGCGACGATCAACGCCTTCACGAAGGGCCTCGCCCAGCAGCTCGCGCCGAAGGGCATCCGCGTGAACGCCGTCGCCCCGGGACCGATCTGGACCCCGCTGCAGCCGAGCGACGGACAGCCGCAGGAGAAGATCGACCAGTTCGGTGAAGACACCCCGCTGGGCCGCATGGGCCAGCCGGCCGAGCTCGCCCCGGCCTACGTCTTCCTCGCATCGGCCGAATCGAGCTATGTCGCCGGTGAGACGCTCAACGTGAACGGCGGCATGCCGACTCCCTGACTGCTGCGGCCCTTCGTCTCGTCGCTACGCTCCTCGCTCAGGAACCGCGCTCAGGAACCGCGCTCGAACACCGGTTCCTGAGCGAGCGCAGCGAGACGAAGGGCCGGTACCCCGCACGGCTCGCGCCCGTCAAGCCCGTCGCGCCGCGGCATCCGCCCCGGCACGCTGGAAGCACCCAGACCACCGCCCCCCGAGGAGGACTCCATGAACACCGACTCCAGCGACAGCCGTATCGACGAGACCCCCGAGAACGTCCAGCCGCTGCGCGACGACGAGGCGACCTCGTTCGCCGACCCGTCCGACGACCCGGCGCAGGCCGAGTGGGAGCGCACGGATGCTCTCGACGCCGGTGCCGACATCGACGAGGTCGTGGCCACCGGAGCCGACCCCGACGAGCTGCCGTCGGACGACGACGAGATCCCCGCGACGGACCTGCCGTCGAGCGGCCTCCAGCCCGAGACGCAGGAGGGCGACCCGGTGATCGCCGAGATCGGCGAGGACGGCGAGGGCGACCTCTCGCCCAACGACCTCTGACCGCCTGTGGCCACGCGACTGCTGCTGCTCGCCGACACGCACGTGCCCGCGCGGGCGAAGCGCCTGCCCGACGCCGTGTGGCGCGAGGTCGACCGCGCCGATGTCGTCATCCACGCCGGCGACTGGGTCGACCTCGCGACGTTCGAGACGCTCGACGCCCGCGCCGCCCGGTTGATCGGGGTGTGGGGCAACAACGACGGTGCCGACCTGCGAGAGCGGATGCCGGAGTTCGCCGTCGAGGCGATCGAAGGTCTCACCGTGGGCGTGGTGCACGAGACCGGTGCGGCCACGGGCCGTGAGCGACGCATGGACCTCGCGTACCCGGACGCCGCACTCGACGTTCTGGTGTTCGGGCACAGCCACATCCCGTGGGA
The DNA here is from genome assembly GCF_044900755.1 of Microbacterium sp. NPDC087868. Lineage (NCBI taxonomy): Bacteria > Bacillati > Actinomycetota > Actinomycetes > Micrococcales > Microbacteriaceae > Microbacterium > Microbacterium sp. NPDC087868. The sequence goes on along the minus strand of NZ_JBJDNO010000002.1, from coordinate 375,649 downwards.
CTCGCGCACGCCCCGCGGCATCCGCCTGCTCAATCCCGGGTCGCCGACCGATCGTCGGCGCCAGCCCGTCTGCACGCTCATGACCGCGGTCGTCGACGGGGACGAGCTGCGCGACGTCGAGCTGGTGCCGGTCGAGCGGGGTTGACGCGGCATGCGGATGCCGCGGTGAGAACGGGTGGGAGCCACGCGGGTCGAGGCCCCCACCCCGGGGCGGGACCCCCACCCTGTGCGCCCTGATGGGGAGGCGAGCGCACCGACTCTGGGGAGAATCGACGGGGTTCTGACGCCCCGCACTATGAAGACGACACCGACGACCAAACCTTCCGGAGATTCCGCAGAATGCTGATGAGGTCTCGTCGCGGCTGCCTCAGCGTCGCACGGTGTCGCCGTAGGTCGCCTCCACCGTGGCCCCGTTCGGCGTGACGGCGACCACCTCGATGTCGTACTTCAGACGCCGCACCCCGGGCGCATGGGCCAGCTCGATCACGCCGCCCGCGGCATCCGCGAGGTCGGTGCGGCAGGTCACGATGCGCCCTGACGAATCGCACACCCACCCATCGGGTACGTCGAGCACACCCACCGGCTCCGACAGGGTGATGCGCGCGGCACGGATCCTCCACGAGTCGCCATCGACGTCGAAATCGACGCCCAGGCGCGTCACGGAATCGGAGGGCATCGCCGCCTGCACGGTCAACGAAGCGGTCGGCTTCGGCGTGAACCAGAACGTCTGGGTGGCGAGCGCGACCCCGAGGAACACGAGGATTGCCGCCCCGGTGGCCGTCACGACACCGGCCACGATCACCGCCGCCCCCATCAGGGTCGAGGGGCGCGGTCGCGGAGCGCCGGACGCGGCGGCGTTCCCGGGGACCGGGCTCGTCGCGGCCGGTGTCGCTCCCGGAGGCGCGGGGACCACACCGGCGGAGGGCACCGACGCCGAGCCGCGCGACCCCGATCCATCGGGCGGCGGCTGCGCGGCATCCGGGTTCTGCTGCTCGGTGCTCGCCTGCGCGGGCGCCGGCGAGCCGAAGAACAGGTCGCCGATCACCAGGAGCGGGGCGATGCCGAGCGTCGCGAGCGCCCCGAACCGCAGCCAGGCCGCGCGGCAGCGATCGCAGGTCTCGTAGTGCGCGGTGAAACGGCTGCCGCGGATGCCGTCGGGTGTATCGCCCACGGATTCCGGAAGGTGCTGCGCCGCGGAGTAGCACTCGGGCGGGGCATCCTTCTCGAGTATCAAACGCAGCGTCGCACGACGCAGGTTGGCGCGGGCGCGGTGCGCGAGCGAGTAGATCGCCGTCATCGGGCGGTCGAGCCGCTCCTGCAAATCGCGCGGTTTGAGGCCCTCGACGATCGTCGCGGTGAGGATCGTCTGCTGGTCCTCGGGCAACTCGAGCATTGCGCGGCGAATGAGCTCCAGTTCGGGCTCGATCTCGATCTGACGGATGCGCGGATCCTCGCGCGCCTCGGGATCGTCGTCGTCGTCGAACGACCTCACCTTCGAGCGCGGCGACTTGAAATCGTCCTTCATCCGATTGCGCATGGTCTGAGCGATGTAGGCGGTGATGTACTCGGTCGGGCCGGTGCCGTCGGCCCACTTCGCGAGGATCGTGACGAGCGCTTCGCCGAGGAGGTCACCGCCGTCGTGCGAGGTGCCGGCGATACGTCGGGCGATCGATGACAGCCGCGGAAGCTCCTTCGCGAAGTACTCCCCCGCGGCGCGCCGATCACCGGCTGCAGCCGCGCGAATGAGGGCGGAGTCGTCGCCGCCCTCATCGTGCGAAGTCTCGGACTCCGCCATGCCTGGCCTCCCGTAGGCCGATGCGGGTGGCGGCGAGCCATGATCGACTCGCCGCCACCCGCTCCGCAGATACTCAGGCCTGTGTGCCCGCCCGGCCGGAGCGACGTGTCAGAAGGAACGCCCCGCCACCTCCGAGCATGAGGAGCGCCAGGATGAGCAGCCACGTCGGGTCGGCTCCGGTGATCGCCAGACCCGAGGTCGGGCCGGTGGGCGGGTCGACCGCCGGCGGCGTCGCGTCGAACGAGTTGACGGCCGTGATCGTCAACGCCTGCAGGTCGTCGGGCGTGCCGGCCTCGACCCGCACGCCGTTCTCGAAGGAGTCGTGGTCGACGATGGAGGCATCCGCCCCACCGTCGTCGGTCTCCTCGCCGAAGCAGACGGAACCGAGCGGCAGCAGGATCGGGTCGCCGTTCGCGTCGACGAACTCGACGATCTCGCCGCCCGAGATCTGCACGGCCTGCGAGAACACGGTGACGGGGTCGCCCTCGTCGTCGAGCAGCACCTGGCAGGTGACGGTGATCGTGAAGACCTTCGCCTTCACCGCGGCCTCATCGGCACCGGTTCCGGCGAGCTGCTTCTCGAGGGCGATCGTGCCGGCCGAGAACTCGTTGACGAACCCGGCCGTGACCGTGTTGTCGGAGTCGTTCGAGACGATGAGCACCGTGACCGGGGCCGGCGTCTCGTCGGCGCCGCCCGTTCCGGTCTCCTCGACGAGGCACGAGGCCCCGACGGGAATGTCGCCGATGCGCTCACTTGTCAGCGTGGTCGCCTCGCTCACTCGCTCCAGCGTGACCGTGCCCTCGTAGACGGATGCTCCCTCGTACGTGCACACCACGCTGAAGTCGAACGGCCCCACGGCCGCGCCGGCTCCGGCGCCCGACAGATCCTTGACGATGATCAGACCACCGAAGAGCTGCACGATACCCGCATCGATGTCGGTGCGGTCCTCGTCGATGCCGAGGACGACCTCGCCACTGGCGCCCGTCGAGGTGTTCGCATCGGAGTCGAGGGCCGTGTCGGTTCCTTGCAGCGCGGCGGTGAACACGAAGTTGTGCTGCTCGACCCAGGCCGGATCGAACGTCACCACGTACGAGCCCGACGGCAGGTCGGCGAACGAGTACGCCCCGTCCTCACCGGTCGTCATCGTCGCCGTGATCGTGTTGCCGTCGACGTCGGTGCCCGAGATCGACACGGGCACGCCCGCGAGACCCGGCTCACCCTCGTCCTGGATGCCGTTCGAGTTCAGGTCGTTCCAGACGACGTCTCCGATCGAGGAGGCGACGACCGCGACCTGGCGGATGGCCGGCCCCACCGGGAGAGACACCCCGGTGACGCGACCGGACGTGCGGTTCTCGTAGACGTCGCCGTCGGCATTGCCGAGCGGACTCATCGCGATCGTGACCTTCATCACGTCGGTCGGGAGGAACGAACCGTCGCGCAGGAAGCGGAGACCCGTGACCCCGGCGAGCGACGTCGGGCAATCCGCGTTCGTGCCGGTCCCCCAGACGACGTTTCCGCCGGAGGGTGCGTCGCACCAGATGGTCGCGCCGGTCGCGGCGTTCGATGCGGATGCCGGGTCGACCGCCAACTGGGCGGACGGAGTGGCCGAGTAGAGGATCTCCACTCCGGTGGTGCCACCGGTCGGAGCGACCGAGTCGAGCGTCAGCGTGCCGGCGAAGTCGTTCCCGCCGATGCCGACGGCCGGAAGAACGTCGATCACGTCGACATCCGACACGTTCTGCGGCGAGTCGATGTTCGCGAAGTCGACCGTCCACACGAATCCGCGCGGCGTCGTCGCATCCCCCGGCGTCACTTCGACGACGGGCTTGTCGACCGACTTGGCGATCTTGATGCCGGTCGGCACCTCGATGAGCACCTGAGCGGTGTCGGTCCGCGCCGATGCCGGCGAACCGTCGGCGGGCGAGCTGACGAGCGCGGTGTTCGTGTAGGTGTCGTTGCGCACCGTGGCGAGGATCTCCACCGTGTACACGATGGGGTCGATCGGCGCGTTCACCTCGTGCTGCCCCAGATCCCAGCGGAGGTACGTCTCACCGGCCGCGCAGGTGAGACCCGCCCCGGCGGGCGAACCCTGCTGCACGAGGGACGGTGCGATGGGCGCACCGCTCTCGTGCACCGAGGAGACGAAGATCTGGTACTCGGGAAGGCAGTCCTCCACCGTCACATCGGCGAAGGTGCCGGCCGACACATCGGCGGTGAGGCTGGGGTTCAGTCGGTAGTCGATCATCGATCCCGCGGTGTACTGCGGCACCGCGGTGTTCGTGAACTCACCGGTGGTGGAGTTCTTCACGTACTTCACGATGCGCGCGTTGGCGGTTCCGAGGATGAGGCGGTCACCCAGGATTCCACCCGCGGTCGATGGGTCGTACGTCGAGTTCTGGTCGCGGCGATCGCCGGCTGCCAGGGTCTCTTCGAGGGTCTTCACGCCGCTCGAGACGACACGGCTCGCCCAGTTGGGAAGCACCGTGCCGATCGCGTCGTTCGAGACGACCTCGAGCGCGATCGCGAGGTTGAGCTGGTACGGGCCGGCAGCCGTCGAGGCGCGGTCGGTGAGCGAGGCGCGCACGCGGTTCACTCCCTGCCAGACTCCGTCGACGAGAGTCGCACCGGGCACCTGAGCGGGGCTGTCGAACCACTGACCGGTCGCGCACGATGATGCGGTGCCCTGGCCGGGGGCGGACGTGTAGCCGTACTGGATCCGCATGTTCGAGGGGCCCGGGTCGGTGCTCCTCGTGGCGCCGGAGATCTCCGAGGCCATCCACACCGGCGAACCGCCGGACGGCGCGTTCAGGTTCGTCGTCGACGATCCCGCGTAGGCGAAGGTCGACGGCAGGCCGAGCTTCGTCTCATCCCACACGTCGCAGATCACCGACGAGTTGGAGAACTGCGTTCCCGAGCTCGGCGGAATGTCGTAGCGCGTGTACGTGAGAGCGCTGATCACGGTCTGTCCTCTGACGACCGTAGTGTTGCCATCGCGGAAGGAGCTCGATCCCGGCAGGCCTTCCCAGACCCCGCCGAAGCCGGCCGGGCCGGTGTTCCCGGGCTGGCCCGTGATGCCGACGAACGCCTTGGTCATCTCGCCGTCACCCACCTCGAGCCGCTCGACCGCGTTGCGCACGTTGTTCGTCGGGTCATCGATGCTGGGCTGTCCGGTGACGTCCGAGGCCACGACGTCCGTGAAGGTGTTGCGGGTCGACAGGGCGAAGCTGCTGCCGGATGCGGTTCCGAGATCGGAGATCGCGACGAGGGGGATCTCGACGATGATCGTCGTCGACACCACCAGGGCGAGGTTGGCCGGGAGCGCGCCACCGTCGGTGTTCTGGGTGGGGTAGGTGACCGCCGTGGTGTCGGCGCCCGTGATCGTGAACTGCACCGGGGTGCCGGGGCCGCCGGGCTGCGCGCACGTGATCGTGCCACTGTTGCGCACGGCGCGGGGGTTCGCCGCCGAGCCGCCCTGCTGGTCCGGGAGGAACCCGTGCAGGTTCAGTGAGCCGGTCCCGCCGCATCCGACCATCCGGGCGCCGTACTTCTCTGCGGCACCCGCACCGGCGGCGATCCAGTCCGGGTCGGAGGTGGTGCCGGCCGGGTAGAACACGTCGGGGCTGAGGTCGTCGGTGAAGGTGATAGGACTTGCGAGCGGGGCGACGCCCTTGCCGCCGGCCGGAGCCGCGATGGTCAGCGGGTACTCCGTCCACCGGCAGGTCTGCGAGTTGTCGAAGGAGCACGGGATGTACTGGCTGAACAGCGGGCCGGTGTTGTCGGTGGTGCCGTTCAGTCGCTTCGAGAGGTCGAAGCGCGGGGCGGCCGAGACCGAGTGGCTGACCGGGTCGGAGATGACGGGAGTCGTCACCTGGTCCGAAGCCGCCTGCACGGTCACCGCGTCGAGCACGGTGCCGTTGGGCACCTCGGGGCGCACGACCGAGAGGAACGTGTAGTCGAGGGCCGTTCCGGCCGCCTGCGGCGCGACCCGGCAGACGATCGTCTGCGCAGGGAGCGTGGTCCACGAGGTGGCGGTCACGGGAACCACCGGGTCCGGCACGTCGGCGGGCGTCACCGAGGAACCCGGCTGAAGGCAGTAGGCGGGCATCGAGACGAGCTCTTCGCCCTTCGGCAGTGCGAACGTGATCGTCGGGTTGGTCTGATCGCCGCCCTCGTAGCGCACGCCGACCGTGTAAGCGACGGTGTCGTTGGTGCGCACGATGTCGTTCGTCGCCGAGGAATCGTGTCCGGCGGCGTCATCGGCGTCGAACGGAACGGTGCCCGTCGCCTGGCTGAGGGTGATCTCCAGCGTCTCTCCCGCCGCGCTGGCGGCGAGCGGCACGCCCCCGAGCGACAGCACGACCATCAGGCCGGAGACTCCGGCCGCGACGGTGGAGCGGATACGCCGACCGGATGCCGAGCTGGTTCGTTTCGTGTGGGCGATCCGCCGTCGTGTCGACAGCAGATCCGTCAATACCGCAGTGAGTTTCATCAGAGGCCTCCCCGACCCTGTGCAGTCGCCCGGGCAGCGACTTGTCACCCATTGAGACGAGCGATCGTCGAAAAGTTAGCGGAACAAAATATAACGAACAGATAACGGAAACGGGAGGCCGTCCGACCCCCGCGCAGGAGTGCGGATGCGCGGGGACGGTCGCAGAAACTTCATCCTCTTTTTCATCCGATATATCACTCTTGTCAAAATGCTCGCTCCCGCGGTATGACACCCACTAGCGTGAGCATCGCGGGGGCAGCCAGGGCAGGAGAGGCAAGTGGCGGGGGAAGCAGTCGGCGCACAGCGCCGAGGATTCGAGCGAGCGCGCGGGCTCGACGAGGGGGATGGCAACGATTCGATCGTCGATGAGCTGCTCAGACTCACCGCACGCAGCGCGGCTCAGCGCGCGAAGGGAAACCCCGTCCCCGCGCTCATCGAGGTCGAGGCGGCGCGGCTTCTGCTCGACCAGTACACCGATATCGGCCACGCGGATCTCGCACGTGCGCTTCCCGAGATCCTCCGCCAGTGGGCACGCGCATACGAGCTCACCGACCACGCGAGCGAGGCGGTCGTCCTGCTGCAGGAATCGTTCGAGCTGGCCGAGCGCAGCGATGACGCGCCGAGCGCGCGATCCGCCGCCGGCCACCTCGCCTGGATCCACGCAGCCGCCGGGCGGCACGCACCCGCCGCGAAGTGGGTCGAGCGAGCGGCGCGGCATCCGAAGGTCGTATCGGATGCCGATACCGACGGCATCCTCGGCCATGCCCTGCGGCTCGCCGACGAGCTGCACACAGCCGCCGCCCTCGAGCTGCTGACGACCATCGATCTCGCGCGGATCCACCCGGAGGGCTGGGCCGCCGTCCAGTTCACCATCGCGCATCTCAGCACCCGAGCGACGGCGCCCGCCGCCCTCGACGAGCTGCTCGCCGAGGAATCCTCGCACCCGGTCGGCGTGAGCAGGTCAGGGGCGAATCTCACCCTGCTCACCCACGCGAAGACCCGGCTGCATCTGCTGACCGGCGACGCCGCCGGCGCCATCCACGTCACTCGAGGTCTGCCCGATCAGCCAGGGCTGATGGTCGCTCGCAGCGCCGCCCTGCTCGCCGCCGACGAGAATCGCGCGGTGCTGGCGATCGCTCGCCAGACCCGACCGCTCGTCGAGGGGCATCCGCGCTGGCGCACCAAGCTCGCCGCAGTCGAGGGCGTCGCTCTCGCTCGAATCGGTGCGCAGGACGCCGCCCGCGAACTCGCGGAGCGGGTGGTCGAGGCCGTACCGCGGCTGGGGCTCTACTCGTCGCTGACGCTGCTGTCAGCCCACGACATCGAGCAGTTCCTGGGGCTCGCCGACCCGACCCTCGCCGCACCGATCCGGGAGCGCGTTCTCGCGCACCTGTCCCATCGGGTCGTCCTGCGACTCTCCCTGCTCACGCGCCGCGAGCGCGAGGTCTTGCGCCTCGTGCTGACGGGCGACAGCGCCGACCGGATCGCCGCGCGGCTCTTCGTCAGCCGCAACACGGTCAAGTCCCAGCTCGCGAGCATCAATCGCAAGCTCGGCGTCACCTCGCGTGAGCAGCTCATCGCGCTGGCCCGAGCCGCGCCGCTCGACGCCGGCTGAACTCTCGCCGCCGCCCCTCAGGCGACCGCCGACTGCTCGCGACCCGTCTTGACCTCGCCCCTCAACACGGCCGCGACACCGAGACCGCAGAGCGCGAAGCCGACGAACGTCACGATCGTGAGGGGTTCGCCGAGCAGGATGCCGCCGGCGATCGCCGTCGCCGGCGCGATGAGGAACAGCAGCGCCTGCAGGGCGGTAATCCCCACCCGTCGCAGCAGCCACCAGTAGAGGCCGTAGGCGGCGAGCGTCGGGAACAGGGCGGTGAGCACGACGGCGAGCCAGAACGATGCGGATGCCGGGGGCACGAGCGACCCGGTGGCCACCGACACCGCGAGCAGCAGGACGGCGGTCACGGTGACGTGGATGGCGAGCGTCACGAGCACCCCCGTCTGCACCGCGGATCGCCGCTGCAGGAACGTGCCGACGATGAGGCACACCATCGCGGTGGCCGGCAGGAGGTAGGCGATCGGGGGTGCGGCCGACGACCCGAACTGCGAGCGCACGACGAGCAGCACACCGACGGCACCGAGGGCGAGGCCCACCCACTGCGATCCCCGCACGCGCAGTCCGAGGATCGGTCCGACGAGCACGGCGACGATGAGGGGCTGCACCGCGTCGATGAGCGCGACCGTGCCCGTGGCGATGCCGGTCGCGACGGCTCCGTAGACGGCGGCGCAGTATCCGAACTGCGCGAAGAGCCCGATCAGCGCCTGCGTGCGCACGTCATATCGGGTGACGTCCTTCGCGGCCCCCGAGACGCGGACGATGAGCAGGAGCACGATCGCCAGGGGCACGAACCGCCAGACCAGCAACGTGAGCGGTGCGACGTCGACCGTGGCGAAGGCCGGGATGATGAAGCCCGAGCTCCACGTGACGATGAAAGCGGCTGCCGCTGCGGCCGTGAGCAGCCCGCGAAGTACACCGATCTGTTTACTCATGCGTCCGACTATACAGGTTGGTATAGTTTTTGCATGACCTCGTCCGTTCCCGAGCTCGCGCCTCTCACCCCCGGAGCACGCCGTGTGCTCGACGCCGCCTCGCAACTCTTCTACGAGCGCGGCATCCATGCGGTCGGGGTCGACACGATCGCCGAGGTCGCCGGTGTGACCAAGAAGACCCTCTACGACCGGTTCGGCTCGAAGGAGGCGCTCGTCGTCGCCTACCTGCAGCACCGCGACGCGCGTTGGCGCGAGCATGTCGCCGCGCACCTCGCCCGGGTTCCCGAGCCGGGCATCGACCGCGTGCTCGCGATCTTCGACGCCGCGATCACCTGGTCCGACGACAACAGCCCCAAGGGCTGCAGCGCCATCAACGCCCGCGCCGAGATCGGCGAGGGCAACGACGACCACCCCGTCTTCCCCGAGGTCTCCCGCCAGAAGGTGTGGCTGTTCGACCTCTTCGACGAACTCTGCGCCGAAGCCGGCATCCGCGATCACCGCGCCGTGGCGCGGGCGATGATGCTCCTCTACGAAGGGGCGATCGTCACGGTCGGCATGGCGACGTTCGCCGAACCCTTCGTCGTCGCGCGCGGTTGGGCGCGCACGCTGCTCACGCAGAGCTGACCGCTCGGCGGCGGTCGCCGGTCACCCCCGAACGGGCTCCAGTCCGGGTTCGCGGTGGATCGCCGCGATGTATCGCTCGATCTCGGCCTCGAGCCGCGCGATCGGCCAGAGCTCCGACCCGCCGTAGCTCCAGAGGCGGATGAACTCGCGGATCGAGTCGAGATAGTTCGCGGCCTGATGCCACGCCGGGTAGGCGTCGCGGTGTTCGCCGTACGGGAAGGGCTCGTCGAGATACGGGCGCAGCAGCCGGCCGTTGAACACGTTGTCGTGCGGGCGGACGGCGACGGAACGGGCGACGTCGGCCTCGAGCAGGGAAGCCGAGGGCGACCCGTCGCGCACCGCGAAGTAGAAGGCGGAGCGCACGATGCTCACGAGGTGGATCTCCTCGGGCACCCGGTGCGTCGCGAACGGCAAGCGGGTGATGACCTCGGCTGCCCGCACCGCGCGCGTGGTCTGCCCGTAGACCCCGAGGCCGAGCACGGCCCCCGTCGCCATCGCGATCGATCGCTCCGACGACAGCGAGAACGCCTTGCTGCGGAGTCCCGTCATCACGAACTTCGCCTTCTTCGGCATCCCGGTCAGGTCTTCGGGGGCGAGGGCTTCGACGAACAGCGGCGTCAGCCGCGCCTTGAGCGCACGGTGCTCGGCCGGGGCGAGCTCGGGAAGCGACGGACGATCCATGGCGATGATTCTCCCTCACGGCGGCGCCCGTCACATTCCGGCCCCATCCTCGTCTTCCTTTCCGGGGATGGGAACCGTGGGAGGGACACGCGATGGGTGAGTACGCCGAGGCGGAGTGGTACCGGCGCGAACTGACGAGGCTCGTCGACGAGTACGGCGAGGTGCCGCCGCCCTGGGTCTACCTGCCCGACGAGCATCCGTACAGCGGCGCCTGGCGCATGGGCAGCGGCGAGACGCTGGAGATGGTGCTCGGCGAGTGGTCCTCCGACTTCACGTTCGACGAGCGCGTGGCCTACCTGCATCGGCATCCGACGCGGCCCCGCTGGTACGAGTGGATGACGGGCTTCCTCTGGGGCGAGGACGCCATCGACGACGACACGGTGTTCGACCGGCTGCGCGCCCTCGGTTTCGAGCGGGTCGACGAGGTCGAGGAGGATCTCGAACGTGACGACTGAACGGGATGCCCACGAGAGACGCGACACCCTACTCGCCGCCGGCTGGGAGCGCGTGCACGTCGAGAACTCCTACTACGACGGCCCGGTCACCGGGGTCGCCGACGTGGAGGGTCGGCCCCATCACTTCGAGCGCCTCGACCTCGGCGGAGCGGAAGACGGCTCGCGGTTCCTCCTGTGGCCGACGACCGACCACGCGCTCCGCACCGAGAAGGAACAGTTCGCGATGTTCCAGCGGTGGATCGCCGCCGGTGGCGCGCTCCCGGATCCGGCGAGCGCGGGTCCCGAGCACCAGCGCTACGTCGTCATCGAACGGATGCTGTCGGCTCACCGCGACGCCCCCGACACCGCCCGGGTTCGACGGGCCGAGTGGGCGTCGTTCGACTCCGCCCAGTACCGGCCGGACGGTCCCGGGTATCTCGTGCGCTGGGGCGCCGACGCGGGGAGCCGGTCGTGACGGGCCCGACGTCGGTCGAAGAGGTGCGCACTCTCGCCCGGCGGGGTCGCCGACTCAAGTTCGTGCTGTTCTGGAAGCCACGACTCCGCGGCGAGCGCGTCTCGGAGGCCGTGCTCTCGCAGTGGGAGCGGTCGCCCTTCACCCTCGACGGCCGGCGCTTCCCGACGGCCGAGCACTACCTGATGTGGCGCAAGGCCGTGCTCTTCGGCGACGGAGCCGTCGCCGAGCGCATCCTCGACGCTCCGGGGCCGGCAGCGGTGAAGGCCCTCGGCCGGCAGGTGCGCGGCTTCGACCCGCAGGTGTGGGAGCGGGATCGCGTCGGGATCAGCGTTGCCGGCAACGTCGCGAAGTTCCGGCAGAACCCCGAGCTGGGCGACTATCTCGTCGGCACCGGGTCGCGCATCCTCGTGGAGGCGAGTCCCGCTGACCGCATCTGGGGCATCGGCCTGGCTGCCGACGACCCCGGTGCCGAGAAACCCGACCGGTGGCGGGGGCGCAACCTGCTCGGGTTCGCGCTGATGCGCGCGCGGAACGAGCTTCTCGACCCGGACGGATGAGGGCGGAGGGAAGCCGCCCTCACCCGGCCCTGCCGGACGACAGGGTCGGCTCCGGGACGAGCCGAGCGAGGCGATGGGGTTCCTCACCGGGGAAGACGAGGTGGGCGAGAGAATCTCACGGGGTTTCCGGGAAAGGGCTGACCCGCGGGCGGTTCTGCGCCATACTGTTGCTCGACACGGGCGATATATCGGTAACCGGGGGGTAATGATGGATGCTGCAATGGCCGTCGATCTGACGGTGGCATACGTGTGGTCGCTCGTGAGCGGGTTGGCCGTGTACGTCTTCTACGGATTCGCGCTCATGGGGATCTTCCGCAAGGCCGGGCTGAAGGCCTGGCCCGCATGGGTGCCGCTCTTCAACACCTGGCGCGTGCTGCAACTCGGCGGGCAGAAGGGTTGGTGGGTGCTGATCGGGCTGATCCCGGTCGTGGGCACGCTGCTCTACCTGGTGTTCCTGATCATGGCGGGCCTCAAGATCCAGGAGGCGTTCGGCAAGCCCGGCGTGTTCTTCGTCCTCGCGATCCTGCTCACGCCGGTCTGGTACGGCATCCTCGCCTGGGACTCGTCGGTGTGGCGGCCGAAGCACACGCCGATCGTGCCGGCATCCGGCTACGAGGCGGCCACGCCCGCATGACCACCGCACTCGCGGTGCTCGCCCTGCTCGGGGTCGCCGTCGCAGTCATCGCGCTGGTCGCCCTGCACGTCGTGCCGAGCGGGCTGTCTCCCCTGCGCGACCCCGTCAGCGCCTACGGCATCTCGCGCTGGCGCGCCCTGTATCGCACGCAGACCGTCGCGACCGCGGTGGCGGCTGCCGCCCTCGCGGGAGCGATCCTCGCCGCCGGCATCCCGTCGACCCTTCCTGCTCTGATCGCGCTGGCGGCGCTCGCGCTCACCCGCGCCCCGATCAGCTGGGTGCCGATGGATGCCGCGGACGCACCTCGCACCGCCACGGGGCGCCGACACAACCTGCTCGCCTTCGGGGCGTTCGCCGCGGCATCCGTCGGTGGATTCATGACGGGCATCGCGTTCTCGGCCGCCGGGTTCGACGGCGCTGCGAACGCCTCGACCGTTCTCGGCTGGGTGATGACCGTGGCGAGCGCCGTGACGATCCTCGCCTCGGTCGCACGGCCGCTCAAGCCGATCTTCGGCCTCGCCGAGCGCGCCATCTACCTCGGGATGTTCGCCTGGCTGGTGCTGGGCGCCGTGCTGCTGCTCGCGCGCTGAGGTCAGTCTCCCGAACCCTTGCCCGGCTTTCCCGCGTGGTCGGGCTTGTTGCCGTTCTGATCCGACGGGTTGTCCTTGGCCCCGCTGCCGGGGGTGCCCTTCTCGCCCTGACCGGAGTTGCCGTTCTCCCCGTCGTCGACGGTTTCGACGACGGACTCTGACGGCGCGACGGGCTCGCTGACGACCTCGTCGCTCACCGGCGCCTCGGTCGCGAGCTCCGCGGGTGCGGCCTCCTCGGGCGCGACCTCGACCGAAGCGACCGCACGGGCCACGGCCTCCGAGAGCGCACTTCCCGAGGCGCCCGAGTCCGGGGCGAGGGCCATCGCGCCGGCGACGGAGACTCCGGCGACCACGAGCGCGGCTGCCCCGGCGATCACGCGCGTGCGGGCCCGGCCGACGCGTGCGGGGCGCTCGGCGGGGAGAACGGCCGTGCGCCCCGTCTCGGCATCCGCAGCTCCGCGGTCGTCCTCGACGGTTGCCGCTTCGGCCACCGCGGGCGGAGCGATCCGGTCGACGGCCGCGCGACTCGTCGCCGGCTCGCCCCCGCTCAGGAGCGCGCCTGCCGCCCTGGCCACCTCTGCGGCGGTCGGTCGCCGATGCGGCTCCATGTCGGTCATCCGCTCGAGCAGATCGCGCCAGGCCGGGTCGACATCGCCGGGAACCGGGGGCGATCCGGCCAGCCGTGCGATCGCGGCGGCGCGACCCGAGCCGATCGGCGTGTATCCCGGTTCGCCGGTCAGCGCTTCGAGCACGACGAGGCCCAGCGCGAAGATGTCGGCGGGTGTGCCCGGGTCGTGGTCGCGCAACTGCTCGGGTGCCATGTAGGTGAGAGTGCCGAGCACAATGCCGGGCGTGGTGAGGCGCGATCCGTCGACGAGGCAGGCGATCCCGAAGTCGGCGAGCTTGGCCGTCCATGCTCCCCCGCTGCGCGTTCCGCGTCTCTGCAGCAGAACGTTCGACGGCTTGACGTCGCGATGCACGATGCCGGCCGCGTGCGCGGCGCCGAGGCCCTGCGCCAGATCACGGGTGAGCGCAGCGAGTTCGCGCGAGGGGATCGGCCCCTGCGCCATGCGCTGGGCGAGCGTCGGCCCGTCGATGAACTCCATCACCAGGTACTGCGGCCGCCCCGGGTCGAGCTGGGCGTCGAAGAGCGTCACGAGCGACGGGTGGTTGAGCGAGGCGAGCAGAGCCTTCTCGGTGTGCGCGCGTTCGACCGAGACCTTCGCCTCGTCTCCCGGATGGATCATCTTGATCGCGACCGTCCGCCCGAGATGCGTGTCCTCGGCGCGGTAGACCGTCGCCATGCCGCCCTGTCCGACGCGGTCCTTCAGCAGGTACCGGCCGTCGAGCAGAGCCTCCGTCGGCGAGACGACTTCCAGCGTCATCGGGTACTCCTCATCGCGAAACGTCGATCGATCCTCCGACACTATGTCTCGCGAACGGCCGGAGTCAGTGGGCTTGACTCCGGCCGATCGAGTGCTTCGCTGCCTGCGAGGCGTCACGCCGCGAGCGGTACCGCCCCCACCAGCACGCCGACCGCGAGCATCACCAGCGACACCGCGCACGCCCGCCACAACACCTTCTTGTGGTGGTCGCCGAGGTTGACGCTCGCGAGCGAGACCAGCAGCAGGATCGCCGGCACCAGCGGGCTCTGCAGGTGCACGGGCTGGCCGGTGATCGATGCCCGAGCCATCTCGACGGGTTCGATGCCGAAGTGCTCGGCACTCTGAGCCAGCACCGGCAGGATGCCGTAGTAGAAGGCGTCGTTCGACATGAAGAACGTCAGCGGGATCGACAGGATGCCGGTGATCACCGCGAGGAACGGTCCGAGCGCGGTGGGGATGGCGGTCGTGATCCAGCCGGCCATCGCGTCGACCATGCCCGTGCCGTTCAGCACGCCGACGAGCACGCCGGCGGCGAGCACCATCGAGACGACGCCCACGATGCTCGGGGCGTGGGCGACGATCTCGTCGGCCTGGCTCTTGAGCTTCGGGAAGTTGATCACCAGCGCGACCGCCGCCCCGACCATGAAGACGTAGGCGAGCGGGAAGATGTCGGCGACGAGCAGCACCATGACCGCCGCGGTGAGGGCGAGGTTGACCCAGATGAGCTTCGGGCGCAGCGTGGCGCGGTTCGGGTCGAGCATCGTGTCGGCCATCGCCGTGTCCTCGCGGTCGAGCAGCGCGGTCGCCGCCGGCAGGCCTCCGCGGCCGCCGGCGAGGGTGACGATGTTGCCGGTGCGCAGTGTGGCTCGGGCACCGGGGGTGGCGTTGCCGCCGCGGAACACCTTCGAACCGGTGCCCGCCGAGCCGCCGATGCGATCGGGGTCGATGCTGCCGAGGCGCTTGCGCTCTCCCAGCCCGAGGAACCAGGCGAAGAGCAGGGCGACGATGAGGCCGGCCCCCAGCGAGGGAAGCATGGGCACGAAGACGTCGGTGGGCTGCAGGCCGAGTGCGGTCGCGGCGCGCACGGTCGGGCCACCCCAGGGGACGATGTTCATGGTGCCGTTCATGAGACCGGCGACACAGGTGAGCACGACCGGGTTCATGCCGAGCTTCAGGTAGATGGGCAGCATCGCCGAGGTGGTGATGATGAAGGTCGTCGAGCCGTCGCCGTCGAGCGAGACCGCGCCGGCCAGGATCGCCGTGCCGAGCACGATCTTGGCCGGGTCGTCGCCGAGCAACCGGGTGATGAAGCGGATGAGCGGGTCGAAGAGTCCGACGTCGATCATGATGCCGAAGTACATGATGGCGAACATCAGCAGCGCGGCGGTCGGGGCCATGTCGGAGATCGCGTCGATGATCATCTCGCCGAGGCCGAGACCGGCGCCGGCGAAGAGCCCGAACACCGTCGGCACCAGGATGAGGGCGACCATCGGGGTGAGACGGCGGGTCATGATGAGCGCCATGAAGACGAGCACCATCGTGAACCCGAGGGCCACGAGCACGCCCTCGGGCGGCAGGAACGCCGTCGCGTAGCCCTCCTCGGCGGAGAGCAGGATCCCAGGTTCCACGTTCACATCGACTCCTTCGTCGTGTCGTGCATCAGAGCGGAGCACCGCGTGCGGCGCATCCCGAGAGACTAGGTCGATCGCAGACGCCGCGCGCGCTATGTCGCATTGCTGCACGTTGTGCGCGTAGCGTGTGTTCTGCGCATTGTGCTCACGACGCGACGAGGAGGTTGCCCGGTGCGTTTCGCCACCCGACTGCTGCTCGTGCAGCTCGCGACCGTCGCCGCGGTCGTCACCGTCTGCACCCTCGTCTTCGGATGGCTCGGCGTGCAGCAGCTGCGCGCCGAGTCCGAGGCGACCGCGCTCAACATCGCCCGCACCCTCGCCGAGGACCCCGATGTCCGTCAGCTCGTCGCCGAGTTCTCCGCCGATCCCGGCACGCCCGAGGCGGCGGCGCTGCGCGGCGGACCCCTGCAGCAGATCTCGGTCGACGTCGCCGATCGCACCGATGCCCTGTTCGTGGTGATCACCGACGATCACGGCATCCGCCTCGCCCACCCCAACCAGGATCTGCTCGGCCAGGTCGTCTCGACCCCGTTCGAAGAAGTGCTGCGCGGAACCGAGGTCGTCGACTGGGAGGTCGGCACGCTCGGCGAATCGGCGCGCGCGAAGGTGCCGATCTACGCGACGGCCGGCGAGCCGCCGGTCGGCGAGGTGAGCGTCGGATTCGAGCGCGCGAGCGTGTTCGACGAACTGCCCGCTCTGATCGCGACGATCGCGGTCGCGGGGGTCGCGGCCCTGGGCCTGGCGGCCCTGGCCACGCTTCTGCTGCGGCGCCGCTTCGAGCGGCTGACGCTGGGCCTGCAGCCCGAAGACCTCGTCGCGCTCGTGCAGAACCAGGCCGCCGTGCTCGAGGGGGTCGGCGACGGCGTCTTCGCGGTCGACCCGGAGGGCGTCGTGCGCGTCTGCAACAGCGCGGCGGAGCGGATGCTGCAGCTCGACTCCCCCGTCGGTCGCCGCGTCTCGTCGCTCGGCCTCGACGACACCGTGCGTCGTATGCTCGACGGTCGCGGTGCGAGCGCCGAAACGGTGGTCGGCGATCGGGTGCTGTATCTCGATGCCCGCCCGGTCGTGCGCGAGGCCCGACCGCTCGGGGTGGTCGTGGTCGTGCGGGATCGCACCGACATCGAGGCCCTCGCCGGTCGCCTCGAGACCGTACGTGCGACGACCGAGGCACTCCGGGTGCAGCGTCACGAGTTCGCCAATCGTCTGCACGTGGTCTCCGGCCTGCTCGACGCCGACCGTGGACGTGAGGCACGCGCCTTCCTCGACGAGCTCACGCACCGCGGGTCGGTGGGCGGCGATGTCGAGGGGATCGAGCGGGTGCCCGATCCCTTCCTGCAGTCGTTCCTCGGAGCGACCGCGGTCACGGCCCGCGAGCGCGGTGTCGCGCTGGTCATCACCGACGACACGCTCCTGCTCGGTGAGGTGACCGCCGCCGAAGACGTCGCTGCCGTGCTGGGAAACCTGGTCGACAACGCGATCCGTGCTGCCGTCGCCGGCGTCGAGCCGCGACGGGTCGACGTCACCGTCCTCACCGACGGCAGCGAGTTGGTGCTGACGGTCGCCGACTCCGGCGCGGGCATCACCCCGCCCGACCGCGACCCCTTCGCCCCGACCACCGAGACGATCGCCGTGCGCTCCGGTTCCGACGCATCCGATGCCGGACCCGTGCACGGCCACGGCTACGGGCTGCCGCTCTCCCGCGACCTCGCCCGCCGGCGCGGTGGGGACGTGTGGCTGATCTCGCCGGGTGGTGGTGGCGGCGAGGGCGCCCATGGCGCCGTGTTCGGCGCCCGCATCCCTTCTGCGGTGCGACCGCCCGACGACGACCGGCATCTGGAGGAACAATGACCGACGACATCCGCGTGCTCGTGATCGATGACGACTTCCGCGTGGCGGGGCTGCACCGCGACGCGGTGGCGAGCGTGCCCGGGTTCACCCCGCTCGAGGCGGTGCACACGCTCGACGCCGCCCGCCAGGCGCTGCGCGCGCATCAGCCCGACCTGCTGCTGGTCGATGCGTATCTGCCCGATGGCGACGGCATCCGCTTCGTCGCCGACACCGAGCGCGACGCGTTCGTGCTGTCCGCGGCGACGGATGCCGTGACCGTGCGGCGCGCGATCAACGCCGGCGCCCTCGCCTACCTCGCCAAGCCCTTCGACGCCACGGCGCTCGTCGACCGGCTGCGCCGCTACGCCCGCATGCGCAATCTGCTCGGCGGCGACGCGGCGCTCACCCAGGAGCGCATCGACCGTGCGATGTCGATCATGGCCGGTGGCGCCGAGCCCGCGACCGTCTCGCGCTCGGCGACCGAGCAGCTCATCCTCGACGGCCTGGGCGACGATGACGAGGCATCCGCCGCCGAGGTCGCCGAGCGCGTGGGAATCTCACGCGCGACAGCCCAGCGCCATCTCGCGGCCCTCGCGACGCGGGGCCAGGTCGAGGTGCGACTGCGCTACGGCACCACCGGTCGGCCCGAGCATCGATACGTGCGGGTGGGGAAGCGGTAGGCGGGCGGTGCTGCGACAGCGATCCGGCGCTGGCGCCCTATCGCCGGTGATGGGATGCTGAGCAAGATGAAGCGTTCGACGAAGATCACGATGGTCGTGTCTGCAGCCGTCGTTACGGGGCTGCTCGTTCTCGCGCTGCCGGCGATGATCGGAGCCACGACCTGGGTCACCGGAGTGTTCGGTGCGGGGTCGGGCTCTCCCGCCGCGACCGAGTCTCCGAAACCGACCGCTGACCCGGCATCCGACGACGGTCTGGTCGACCTCGGCGACGGCATCTCGGTGCCCGCCGACGGACCGGGCGAGTGCACGGCGAGCGCGCGGATCAACATCAGGGCCGAGGACAACGAGCCCTTCCATTCGAAGCTCCTCGGCGAGCTCGTGGAGATGGGGCCATCGGAGCTGGCGCGCGGCGAGGTGCTGAAAGACGACGATGGCGAGATCTACGCGTACGTGGTCGCGCCGGGTGACAGCCCCATCGCGATAGGCGAGCGATTCTGCATCGACTACACGACGGTGCTGTCGCACAATCATGTGCGCATCGACATCAACCCCGGAGACGTGCTCTACCTGCGCCCCGACCCGACCCTGCCGTGGGTCGATCCGTACAGCCCGTTCGATGTCCAGCCCGGCGAGCAGACCGGGCCCTACTACGACGCCATCGACTTCATGCGCAATGCGGTCGTCGCGAAGGACCTCGCGGAGGCTCAGCGGGTGTGGGCCGGACTCGGCCCGCGCGTGCATCCGGAGGCCCGCGCGATCGCATCGCACGCCCTTGAGACCGAGGACTGGGACGTGCTGCGGCAGATGTTCCCGTAATCGGGACTGCCCGAACGCACGCCGTGCCCCGTCGGGGCTCTCGCTGACGAGGAACGCTTCCAGCGCCCGGCGTATCCTGTTTCCCTCTCCAGCCGAGAGGAAGGGGTCGCGCATCGGATGATGCGCGACCCCTTCTCGATCAGCGGATTACGCCTGGCCGCGGCGCCATCGCGTCCCGAGGGCGACCGCACCGGCCACCGACAGCAGCCCGGCGATCGCGATCAGCGGCGTCGCGTCGGCGCCCGTGATCGCAAGTGTCGTGGTCGACGAACCGCTCGGGGTCGGCGGCACGACGGTGACGGGGTTCTCGAGACCGATCTCGACAAGTCCCGCACCCTGGGTGAAGGTTGCGGTGCCGTCGCCGTTGTCGGTGATGCCGGTGCCGGTGAACTTCGGGGTCTGGAACGTGACACCGTCGGCGGTGGCCTCGATCTCGGTCAGGGTGATGACGGTGCCCTCGGGAACGTCGACGATCTCGTAGACCGTGCCGTTGCGCACCTCGAAGGTGTCTTCGCGGGGCTCGGTCTCGCCCGGGACCATCGCGCTGTACTCGACCGTGTAGGACATGTCGACGACCTTGGCCGCACCGTCGCCGGTGACGGTCTTGGTGACGGCGAACGAGTACAGGTTGAAGTTCACCGGGTTCTCGAGCCCGATCGCGACCGTGCCCTCACCGATGGTGAACGTCGCGGAGCCGTCGCCGTTGTCGGTGACACCGGTGCCCGTGTAGATCGGCGTGCCGTAGGTGACGTTCGCGGCGGTCGGTGCGACCTCCGAGAGCGTGACGACGGTGCCGACCGGCAGCCCGGCCAGACCATCAGTCTCACCGTCGGCGATCACGAGCGAACCGGTGACGGTCTCGCCCGCGGCGACGTAGGAGTAGTTCACCGTGTACTCCGCGTCGGCGACGACGCCCGCGCCAGAGCCCGTGACGACCTTGGTCACGTCGAAACCGCCCAGCAGCTGCTCGACCGGGTTCTCGAGACCGATCTCGATCACACCGTCGATCATCGTGACCGTGGCGGTGCCGTCACCGTTGTCGGTGACACCGGTTCCGGAGAAGACCGGGGTGCCGTAGACGACGCCCTCGCCTGTGGCCTGGACCTCGGAGAGCGTGATGACCGCACCCTCGGGCACGTCGTTCAGCTCCGCGGTCTGACCGTCGGTGACGGTGAGCGTGCCGTTCGTCGTGCCGTAGGAGTAGTTCACCGTGTACGAGGTGCCCGCGACCTGCGGGGCGCCCGAACCGGTGACCGTCTTGGTGAGCGCGATGTCGCCGAGGCTGTCGCCCTCACCACCACCACCGGCGTCCACGTACGGAACCGGCGTCGCGTTGTAGGTCGTACCGTTGACCACGGCACGGTTGTTGAAGACATCACCGTCGGCGACATCGACGGGCAGATCCATCACCACGATGACCTCGTACACGCGAGAGCCGTCGGTGTTCGCGCCGTTCAGCTGCACATCGAACGCGGTGTCGGCCGGACGATCGGTCAACGTGTACGAAGTGCCCGCCGTGGCACCCTGGCCCAGGTACTGCCACACGCTCTCATCGTCCTTCTGCGCCCAGTCCGCCTTGGCGATCGAACGGACGGTGAGGCCGGCCGGGTCGAACACCAGCGGCGCGTCGTAGTCATCGGTGATGATCGGGTTCGGGCCCGAGCCGAGATCTTCGCTCGGCACACGGATCACCCACGTCATCGACGTGCCGTCGTTGTTCATGTACCCGAACTTGGTCGGCGACGTCGGAACATCATCCGGGCCCGCCGTACCCACACCACCCTCGACATCCGTCACGATCGTCACGTTGTTGCCCGTCGTGAACTCGATCTGCTCCTCCGTGAACTCCTCCACGAACTTCGCGTTGAAGTTCAAAGTGCCGTGCACGTTGTTGTGCGTCGCGACGAAATCCGTGAGCGTGCAGACGAACTGCGATTCGGTGACCGCGCAGGTGCCGACGATGTTGCCATCAGCATCCGGCAGGTCGATCGTCGCCCCGAACCCGACAAGAGCGTCAGGGAAGTTCAGGGTGAAAGTGTCACCCGGCTGCGCCGAATCCGGCACCGCCCACGTCGCAGCGACTTGATACTGCGCATCCTTCACATACGGCGGCGCGTTGACGATGTCAACGCTCGTGATGCCATCCACCTCGGCTGCATTCGCGGACTGAGCCGTGAACACCCCTGAGAACATGGCCAACACCATGCCCATCAAGACAAGAAGTACACCGGTCGCGCGCGAGCGCTTCCGGAGCACAACAGAGTTTCCACGCATATCGTTCTTTCCCCTCTCGCACACTCGAGCGTTCTCGCGCCCCATGGGAGTGGGCGCGCGGAGGCTCGGGTGCCACCAATCTCCTAGGAACCCTCGGGTTCCACGCCGCCGCCGACGTGCGTCAGCACGGTGTCGTCAAGCGTGGGAAAGTCCCCTCCTCCCAGGAGTAAATCGGTGAACCGGCTGAGAGCGGACCCGCAGCGGCCGGAGTCAGCACAAAATGTCCGCCCCGCGTGCAGGATTTGTCCGACGGATGCCTGTCGACGTCGCATCGCCGCATCGTTGCGCCCGATGCCGGGATATCGGTAGGTTGAGCGCAGGTTCGCGGAAGGGGCAGGGGTGTCCTTACTCACGATGGGAACGCAGGCGGCGGAGAAGTGCGACGACTTCGGCTGGCATCCGCGCGGGCGCATCGACCCCGGCCTCGTAGCCGAGACCACCCGGCATCCGTCGTTCGGCGCGGGACGCGCCTGGTCGAACTCGGCCGGGTACAGCCTGACGACGGACCCGCAACGCCTGTACCTCGTCTACACGGTGGAGGGCGCCTTCGAGTTCGATGTCGACGGCAGAGCCGTCGTCGCCGAGGCCGAATCGCTCGTGCTCTTCGAGGGCGCGGCGCCCACCCTCGCGCGCACGCTGACCACCACCGCGCGCTTCGTCTGGTACCTCGAGCCGACATTCCTGCAGCCGGGACGTTCGCGCTTCCGCTTCCATGAGCCGGTCTCGATGCGCAATACGTCGATCCGCGCGCTCATGACGATGACGAACACCCTCCTCAACGCGCCGACGCCGACGACGGCATCCGCTCGACGACACACGGCAGGCGCGCTCGAGCACCTCGTCGCCGGAGCGCTCGACGAGGCAGGAGCCCTGCGCAGCGGCGACTCCCGCCATCGCGATGGCCTCTTCATGGCGTCGCAGGTCGCAATCGAAGCGGGCTTCCGCGACGCGGGGTTCGACGTCACCGCGCTCGCACGCGAGGTCTCGGTGAGTGTGCGCACACTGCACGACACGTTCGCGCGGTTGGGAACGACCCCGCGTCGCGAGATCGAGCGGCGACGACTGACCGAAGCGCGCCGTCTCGCTGCCGCCGGGGACCTGTCCGTCTCCGTGGTCGCCGAGGAGTCAGGTTTCTCGTCGATCAAGCAACTTCGCCGCGCCCTTAGCCGTGCGCCTTCACTCGATGCGTGAGCCGGGCCGCCGGGCCCGCCCTCACCCTCTCAGTTGAATGTAAATTCCGCGGACAGATGTCCCAATCGACCCGTTTTCAGTGGGTATTTGTCCCTGGAACGGCGCTCGAATTCCGATGAGAGATGTCCCGAACGACGGCTTGGCCCACCTAGCGGAGCCGCTCACATCAGGGGTGCCCGGGCAAGATCCGCACGGTTGCAGACACTGGGCCTGCAGCGATCATGTGCGGCAGGTATGTGCTGCCTCGATACTTCTCGCGGTATGCGTCTGACACTGCGTCCTCGACAGCGGCGGGTGCCGGCTCGAACACCACGTCGAACGTGTCGCCTGCCGCGATGACGCGGCCCTCCGGATTGGCGATCGCGGCTTGGTACCATCGCGAGCGGATGCCGTTGTATGCGCGGACGTACAGGTCGTTCCCGACTGCGACCGCCCAGATCCACGTTGGCGTGCCATATGTCTTGCGATCGGCCCGCAGCGGGGCGATCTTCAGATCGTCGGCCTGCACGATCCGGTCCAGCGTGTTCTCATCCCAGTCCATGGGTGTCCTTTCCGTCGGCGGCTCACATCGGGATGCGGTCGGGAGTTGGCAGCGGCATCGGCGGGGTCAACTGGCGGTGAATGCCGAGCGCCGACCACAGAATGTGAGTCCGAGCGTGAGCGTGCCAAGCGCCGCCATCGCGACTGCGAGGATCGTCCCGTCATTGACCGTCAGCAACGCCGCTCCGAAGATCCCGGCCCCGAAAATGGCGAGGTTGAACGCCACGGGGAGGAACGAGTTGGCCGCGTCGGCGTTGTCGCCGCCAGCGCGTGTGAGGGAGTTCTGCAATTGCGGTGCCGTTCCACCGAAGGCAACACCCCACAGCACGGCCGCGACGAGGACCGCCGCTGTCGAGGCCTGCCCGATGATGAGGATCACGCCGGCCGCGGCGAAGGTCCCGGCGGAGAGGTGCAGCAGCGCTCTCGGGTACCTGTCGAGGAAGACCCCGGTGAGTCCGACGCCGACGAGCGAGGCGAGGCCGTAGACGAGGAGCATGAGATCGGGGGTGATGCCGGTCTGCGTTGCTCGAAGGTAGGGGGCGATGTAGGTGTAGATGGTGCTGTGGGCCAGCATCCACACGACGATGATGATGAGGATGATCGGCACCCCGCGCAGGCGAAGTACCTTGTGCAGGGGTAGTCGCGTAGCCGCAGGAACTGGGGCGGCGTCGGGAACGACGGCGAGGATAGCGGCCCCCACCGCGATGCCGAGGATGCTGAGGCCGGCGAAGGCCCAGCGCCAGTCCGTCGCGGCGCCGATGAATGCGCCCAGCGGAGTCCCGAATGCGAAGCCGAGAGGCGCGCCGATCGACATGATCGAGAGGGCGACGCCGGAGCGGGCGGGCGGGCTGATCCGGATCGCGTATGCGGCGAGCATCCCCCAGATGACCCCCGAGAAAGACCCTGCGACGAACCGGGAAGCCAGGGAGAACGCCACGTCCGTTGAGACTGCGGTTACGGCGTTTGCGAGGACCAGTCCTGCTACGGCGGTGAGCAGCAGTGGTTTGCGACGGAAGCCTCGGGTGAGGGAGATGGCGGGAACCGTCACGATCACGGTGCCCAGCGCGTATGCGCTGACGAAGAGCCCCACGGTTCCTTCGCTGGTGCCCATGCCCGCCGCGATGTCGGGAAGGAGGCCGGCCGGCATTGTCTCCATCGCGACCAGGATGAACCCGATGAGCGCCAGCGAGATCAGCGCCGGCACGGGGAGGCGTGAGCCCTGCGAT
Source organism: Microbacterium sp. NPDC087868 (assembly GCF_044900755.1). Lineage (NCBI taxonomy): Bacteria > Bacillati > Actinomycetota > Actinomycetes > Micrococcales > Microbacteriaceae > Microbacterium > Microbacterium sp. NPDC087868. The sequence continues at coordinate 351,247 of NZ_JBJDNO010000002.1, read as the reverse complement.
CCTCGGGCGATGTGCGTGGTCGCGGTGTTTGTGGTCATCGGCCTGAGCTCACTGTCGCGGCGAATGGGCGCGCGTCCTTAATGGACGCGACGTCTTCGAACGTCCCCAGCGGGATGATGCCCCGGTAATAACCCACGGATTCGTAGAACAGGACCAGTACCTGGTCGGGTGCGTAGTAGCCGATCATCCCGGGCTCGGCGCTACTCCCGATGGGCATGCCATCCAGGTCGAGGGATTTCGGGAGTGCGGCGAGTTTCTCCTGGCCGCCGAAGTCCGTGAACGACAACTCCAGCGGCAGCAATGCCAGCAGTGACACCGTTGCGGGGCTTGTGTTTAGCACGCCGGCAATAGTCCGGTCGTTCATAGTGATGCGGACGGGGATGTCAGATGACACGCGAGCTCCAAGTGGTTGGGGAAGCGCGGGTAGCGCTGGTATCCATTGAACGGCGGTTGTGGCGAGCGAGGGAGCCCCTGACGAAACGTCCCCTGCGGGGGTACCCCTTCGCCGGCGGTTGTCAGCGTCCGACGAGGGATTGGTGATGTTCGTTGTAGCGGGCGCCCGATACTCCGACGCGTCGGGCGAGGGAGTCGAGAGCGTTCAGGTCGTCGGCGGAGAGCGGCACCGTGGAAGCTGCGGCGTTCTCTTCGAGCCGCGAGATGCGGCGGGTTCCCGGGATCGGGCTGATCGACGCATCCTGAGCCAGCAGCCATGCAAGAGCGATCTGCCCGGGGGTAGCTCCGCGGGAGTCGGCAAGCGTGGTGACGAAGTCCACAAGTTCCTTGTTCGCTGCGCGATTCTCGACCTCGAATCGCGGGATGGACCCGCGGATGTCGTCCGGTGCGAACGTCGTGGTGTCGTCGACGGTACCGGTGAGGAAGCCTTTGCCCAGCGGGCTGAACGGGACGAATCCGATCCCGAGTTCGCGGAGCGCTGGGAGCACTTCGGGTTCGGGGTCGCGCGTCCACAGGGAGTACTCGCTCTGCACGGCGGTGACGGGGAACGTCGCGTGCGCGCGTCGGATCGTCGCAGCCGATGCTTCGGAGAGGCCGAAGTGCCGCACCTTTCCTTCGCTCACGAGGTCGCCGACCGCGCCAGCGACATCTTCGATCGGCACTGAAGGGTCGACGCGGTGCTGGTAGAAGAGGTCGATCACGTCGGTGCGGAGGCGACGGAGGGACGCTTCGGCGACCCTCCGGATCTGCTCGGGGCGGCTGTCGAGGCCGACGCTCTTTCCGCCCTGGATGTCCCAGCCGAACTTCGTCGCGATGACGACGTCGTCGCGGAGCGGCTCCAGGGCTTCGCCGACGAGCTCCTCGTTGGCGTAGGGGCCGTAGACCTCAGCCGTGTCGAAGAAGGTGATATCGCTGTCGCGGGCGGAGCGGAGCACGCGGATCATGTCCGCTCTATCGCCCGGGTTGGGGCCGTATCCCTGCGACATGCCCATACAGCCCAGCCCGATAGCGGACACTTCGAGGGAGCCGCCGAGAACGCGGGTGTGCATCATGAGCCTTTCGTCGTAGACGTCGGGGTTTCGGCTTCGGGGATCTCGACGTTCCACGTCGAGGGGTCGACCTCGTCGGGGTCGGGCCCGCCGCGCACACCGCGGTCAAGGCGATCGATGGCGGTGAGTTCTGCCGTGGTCAGTTCGAAGTCGAAGAGGTCGATGTTCTGAGCGATGCGCTCCGGGTTGGTCGACTTGGGGATGACGGATCGGCCCTGCTGCAGGTGCCAGCGCAACATGACCTGCGCCGGAGTCTTGCCATGGCCTGCCGCGATCCCGGCGATCGTCTCGTCGTCCATGACGCTCTTACGGTTCTCGCCCCAGCCGGGGTAGAACGTGATCCCGCCGATCGGTGACCAGGCCTGCGTCACGATGCCGAGTTCAGCATCCGCCTTCTGTACGGCGGTTTGTGTGAAGTAGGGGTGCAGCTCCACCTGGTTGATCGCCGGGACGATCTGGGTCTGCTCGCGCAGGGCGGCGAGGTGGTGGGGCATGAAGTTGCTCACCCCGATGGCACCCACCTGTCCGTCCTCGAGGAGGCGCTCGAGTGCGTGGTACGCCTGAACGGTGCGCGCGAAGTGCTGGGGCATGGGCTGGTGGAGGATCAGCACGTCGATCCGCGAGACGCCGAGTTTGGTTGCGCTCTTGTCGAAGGCGTGCAGCGTCTCATCGAAGCCGTAGTCGCTGACCCAGACCTTCGTCTCGATCACGACCTCGGCCGGGTCGATGCCGGATCGGCGGATGCCGTCGCCGACCTCGCGTTCGTTGCCGTAGCCGGCCGCCGTGTCGATGTGGCGATATCCGGCCTTCAGCGCGGTTTCGACCGCGGCCGCCGTCTCGGCGGGGGCGCTTTGGAAGACGCCAAACCCGACGCTAGGGATAGTGACGCCGTTGTTGAGGGTGATCAGGTTGTTCATGATGACTCCAGGGGAAGGTCAGGGATGGTCGACGGGGACGTCGCCGCGCTTGGCGTTCGTCGCATCCGTCGGTGTGAGAGCACCGAGCAGCGTCATGCCGTCCGCCGTGGGCGAGTTCGGTTCGTAGGTGTAGACGAGCATCGTGAGACCGCGTTCGGTGTTCAGGTCGAAGCTCTCGTAGGCGAAGTCGAGGCGGCCGACTGCGGGGTGCCGGTATCGCTTCGACCCGCGCTGATAGCGGATGACATCGTGCTGCGCCCAGAGCGCTCGGAACTCGGCGCTCTGTGTGGAGAGCTGGCCGACGAGGCGGATGAGGTCATCGTCATAGGGGTCGCGCCCTGCTGCCTGGTGCAGGAGTGCGACCACGTTGCGCTTTCCGCGCTCGTGGTCGACGTAGAAGTCGGCAGCACGGCTGTCGAGGAACTGGAATCGGGCTCCGTTGAATGCGCCCTCTGCGAGGTCGGTGCGTGACAGGCCGTAGAGGGCTGCGCCCATGGTGTTGGCCGCGACCACGTCTAGGCGGGGGTTCTGCACGATCGCGGGCACCGTGAGCGCGTCGAGGACGGCCTGTGTGCTGGGGCTGATGCCGGTGCGGGGGTCTGGCGCGGTGTGCGGCGGCGTGGGGTTGTGGTGACCTCCACAAGATTGAACAGGTGGTCCCGTTCGATCTCATCCAACTGCAACGCGCGCGCGATCGCTGCGAGCACCTCGCGAGACGCGCCACGGGTGTTGCCGCGCTCCAGTTTCGCGTAGTAGTCGGTACTCACCCCGGCGAGGAAGGCGACTTCTTCACGGCGCAGACCGGGTACCCGTCGATGGCCCGTGTAGGCGGGCACACCCGCCTGCTCGGGGCTGATCCGGGCACGGCGGGAGACCAGGAAGCTGCTTACTTCGTCCGGTGTTGACATGTCAGGCAGCGTCGATGGTGAGATCGATGACCTCGGGCGTCGCGTCATCCGGATCGATCGCTCCTCGCCGGCCGGTGTCGAGACCGTCGATTGCCGCGAGGTCGGCCTCGGTCAGCTCGAAGTCGTAGACGTCGAGGTTCTCGGCGATTCGCGCAGGCGTCACGGACTTCGGGATGGCGCTGCGGCCGTTCTGCAGGTGCCAGCGGAGGATGACCTGCGCGGGCGTTTTCCCGTGCGCCGTAGCGATGCCGCGGATCGTTTCGTTCTGCAGCGGCGGCACTGCCCCGTTCTCGCCGGCCCACCCGTACACGCCGCCGATCGGTGACCACGCCTGGGTCGTGATGCCGAGGGCCTTGTGTGCGGCGATCTGGTCGGGCTGCTGGAAGTTCGGGTGCAGCTCGACCTGATTCACGGCGGGCACGATCTCCGCCTCGCGCATCAGTGCAGTCAGGTGTTCGGGCTTGAAGTTCGCCACACCGATGGCGCGTACCCGGCCCTCGGCGAGAAGGTGTTCCGCGGCCTTGTACGCAGCGATGGTCTGAGTCCAGTTGGCCGGCCACGGCCAGTGCAGCATGTAGAGGTCGAGGTAGTCGACACCGAGCTTCGCAATGCTGGTGTCGAACGCGCGCAGCGTGTTGTCGAAGCCGTAGTCCGTCATCCACAGTTTGGTCGTGAGGAAGATCTGGCTGCGCTCGACGCCCGATTCGAGGATGCCCCGACCCACTTCGCGTTCGTTGAAGTAGCCGGCGGCGGTGTCGATGAGGCGGTAGCCGGTCTGCAATGCGCTGGTGACAGCAGCCGTCGCGTCGTTCCCCTCGCTCAACAGCACTCCCAAGCCGATGGAAGGGAGAGCGAGTCCGTTGTTCAGGGTGATGGTCTGGTGGGACATGACGTTCCTCTCGTTCGCTATCGAGTCAACTCGGCTGTGGCGGAATGGGGAAGGGGTGCGTCGTGACGTGGTCCACCAGACCACCCCAGCAGGCGTCATGGCACCCGGTCCAGCTGGATCGGGTGCCATGCCCGGGCGCTCGGAGCGTCAGGGGCGGATGAGGACCTTGAGGGCCTCGCGCGCGTCCATGAGCCGGTATGCTTCGGCGATGTCCTCGAGGGGCATCTCCCGGTCGAAGACCTTGCCCGGGTTGATGGTGCCGTCGATGACCTGCGGAATGGCGGCCTCAAGATAGGCGCGGACGGTCGCCGGCCCGCCTGTAAGCGTCGCGTTCTTGCCGAACAGTGACGCGAACCCGACCGCAGCGTCCTCATACTGGGGCACGCCGACGCGAGAAATCACCCCTCCGGGGCGGACGATGCCGTATGCCTGCTCGTAAGCGGGCATGTGACCGACCGCTTCGAGGACGACGTGAGCACCCTCGCCGCCGGTGAGGGCGAGGACCTTCGCGATGCCCTCTTCGCCGCGTTCGGCGACCACGTGCATGGCGCCGAACTCGCGACCGAGGTCGGTGCGGGCGGTGTGGCGGCCCATCAGAATGATGGTCTCAGCGCCGAGCTGCTTGGCGGCGAGCACGGCCGAGAGGCCCACCGCACCATCGCCGATCACCGCGACGGTCTTGCCCGACTCGACGCCTCCGCGCAGGGCGGCGTGGTAGCCGGTGAGGTACACGTCCGAGAGTGTGAGCAGGGACGGCATGAGCGCTTCGTCGGTTCCGGCGGGGACGGCGACGGCGGTGCCGTCGGCGTAAGGGATCCGAAGCTTCTCGGCCTGGGTGGCCGACGGCGCGGCGTCGAAGAACCCACCGTGGACGCAGGAAGTGGTGATCCCGTCGCGGCAGAACGCGCAGGTGCCATCAGACCAGGCGAACGGCACGATCACGGTGTCGCCGACGTTGAGGGTGGTGACCTCGTCACCTATCTGCTCGACCACGCCGATGGCCTCGTGGCCCATGTGTCGGCCCTCGGGTGTGTCGCCGAGGTCGTGGTACGGGTGCAGGTCGGACCCGCAGACGCAGGCGTAGGTGACGCGGATGATCGCATCCGTGGGCTGCTCGATGGTGGGTTCGGGGACGTCGACGACGCGGACGTCACCGGCGGCGTACATGAGTGTTGCGCGCATGATGTGCTTCTTTCTGGGTCCGTGGGGGCGTGGATGCGCCGCCCACTTGGGGTCATGGCTGGGTGGTGAGGGGGACGCTGAGGAGCCGGTCGTCTCCGTCGCGGGGGCCGGAGCCGTAACCGTCGGTATTGCTGGTGAGGAACCACAGCTGCCCGTCGGCGGCCTGGGTGACGTGTCGGATACGCCCGTACGTGCCGCTGTAGTAGTCGGTCGATGTGCTGGGGTCGGCCACGGGAACGGCGCGGAGGGTCTGCCCGCGGAGGTTGGCGATGAACACCGAGCCGCCCGCGATCGCGATGCCACTGGGGCTCGCGTCATCCGGGTTCCACTGCTGCACAGGCTCGATGAAGTCGCCGTTGCCGGCGATGCCTTCGACGGTGGGCCAGCCGTAGTTGCCGCCGGGGGTGATGATGTTCAGTTCGTCCCAGGTGTCTTGTCCGAACTCCGCAGCGAACAGTGTCCCGTCCTCGGCCCAGGCGATGCCCTGGGGGTTGCGGTGTCCATAGCTGTAGGTGAGCGAGTCGGGGAAGGGGTTGTCGGCCGGTACGCCACCGTCGGGAGTCATCCGGAGGATCTTCCCGCCGAGGCTCTGCCGGTCCTGGGCGGCGTTGCGCTGTCCAGCGTCGCCGGTGGTTGCGTACAGCATCCCGTCGGGGCCGAACGCGATCCGACCACCGTCGTGATAGCTCGCCGCGGGGATGCCGTCGAGGATCGTCTCACCATCGCCGAGCGCGAGAGCGCCGGCTACTCCGGTGAGGGGGAACCTCTGGATGCGGTTGCCGTCGCCTCCGGTGGAGTAGACGTAGAGTCGTCGCTGGTCATCGACGGCGATGCCGAGGAGACCAGACTCGCCCTGCTGCACCACTCCCGGAATGGTCCCGACGACGCGCGTGGTGTCGCCGGCAACCTCGAGGATGTTCGCGGTGTTTCGCTCGCTGATCAATGCCGTTGCTCCGTCGAAAGCGATCGACCACGGCGTCACCAACCCGGTGGTGACCTCGACAGGATCACCTTGCGGGGCGACCGCGACCGCCGGAGCGGATGTCACTGAGGCGGACGGAACCGGCTGGGTGGTTCGGGTGGGGCTGGGGCTGGCCGATGTCGCGGCACAGCCGGAGAGCATCGCAGCCGTGGCCGCGCCGGCGAGGATCGCAAAGGTGAGCCGAGATGGAATATGTGTCATGCGAAGTCTCTCCGGAGGGTTCAGGCGTCGAGGTCGTCGGCGTAGCGGCGGAACTCGCCCGGATTCGTGTGCATGTCCCAGAGGAGCCCGGCGAGCACGTCGGGATCATGAGTGGGGTCGCCCGGGGTGATCCCGCGCGGGATGATCAGTTGCGCGACGTGAATCCGTTCGGGGTGCAGGGTGTCGTGCAGCATCTGCCCATAGGCACTCTGCCCGGCGAATGCGATCGATGTTCCGGCGACGGCCGCGTTGGGTCGGGCGGCGCTGCCGCCGTTGACGAACAGGATGCTGCCGACCCCGAGTGACCGCATGCCGGGCAGCACCTGACGCACTGCCGCCACGGGCGCGTAGATCGAGAACTCCACAGCACCGGTCAGGTCCTCCGCGGTGGTCTCCAGGACGGGACGAAGGAACTCTTTCTGCGGCAACGGGTTGTAGGTGAGGACTTCGATAGCGCCCAGTTCCTGTGCCGCACGGTCCAGGGCGGTGCGGATGCTCGCAGCGTCGCGGACGTCCGCTGTGTATCCGCGCGCGGTGATCCCCGTGACCGTGAGGTCGTGCGCGAGGGCGTCCAGCCGTCGCTGGTTGCGGGCGAGCACGGCGACGTCATGCCCCTCGCCGCCGAATCGGCGTGCGATCGCGGCGCCGAGTCCGGGGCCTGCTCCGATGATGGCGATGGTGGTCATGAGGTGTGCTCCCTTTTCGTGGCGGATACGGGCGTCGCTCAGTCGACGATTTCGACGGTCACAGAGCCTTCGAGTAGAGCGAGCTGATCCTCGGTCGCGTTATAAGTGCCGATGTGGAGGGTGGCATCGGAGTAGTCGATTCCTGATGCGTCGTAGTAGAAGCCGAGGTTCCCCCAGGGCGTGAAGTAGATGAGGTCGCCGTCTTCGGGATCGGAGCCGGGTGAGCCTTCGTAGTTCAGTTCGCGAGGGAGGTAGGAGATCTTTTCCTTGCCATTGAATTCCTCGAAGGTGAGCTGTGTCGGCAGAAGGGAGAGGAAGTCGCGGACACCCGGGCTGTCTTCCCCGATGGTGACATCGACGCTGGTGCGATCGGAGGTGAAGCGCACGACCGTGCCCACGATCGGTGCAGGTTCCTCGGCCACTGCGGCTGAAGGTGGTTCCGCGGTGGCGGGAGCCGTGGGGGTCGCCGAGGGGACGGGTGGGTCTGCGGGCGTCGCGTTGGGGGTCGGGGCGCATGCGGTCATCGCGGCGATCACGAGCACGCCCACAACGGCGTGAAGCACTCCGGGACGTTTCATCGGCGTTCCCCGTCCGTGTCATCACTACCGGTGAGGGTGGTGCGTGCGGTGGTGATCGCGGACATCGCGCGCGGCCACCCGGTGTAAAAGGCGAGGTGGGTGATCGCTTCGACGATCTCGGCCTTCGTGAGTCCGTTGCGCTGCCCGAGGGAGAGGTGGAAGGGGAGCTGTTCGGTATTGCCGCCGGCGACGAGCGCGGCGATGGTGAGGAGGCTGCGGTCGCGCGCGGCCAGCTCTGGGCGCTCCCAGACGTCGGCGAAGAGAACATCGTCGGTGAGGGAGACCAGTTTGTCGGCGAAGCCACCGAGTAATTGCTGTGCGGAAGACTCGTGTGCGGTCATGACTTCGCTCCTTCGGGCGTGCGTCCTTCGTAGTCGGCGTCGGGGGTGCGGCCTTCGTAGTCGTCGTCGGTGATGTGTTCTTTCCACGTCGTGGTGGTGGCCGGGTCGTCACCGTTTTCGAGCATGGCGATGTGTTCCATGAAGGTGGCCCCGGCGGCGGCGTGCCAGTGGTCTTGCCCGGGCCGGGTGTAGAGGGTCTGCCCGGGATGGACCTCGATGATCGTGCCGTCTCGGTCGCCGAAGCGGGCGATTCCCTGGGTGACGCGGAGGTACTGCCCGCGAGCGTGGGAGTGCCAGGCGGTGCGGGCGCCGGGCGCGAACTTGACGACCGCGACGGACATCCGCTGGTCCGTTTCGTGGGGGACGGCGATCATGTCCACCCACACGTCCCCGGCGAACTGCTCCGGTGGGTTCTTCGCGGTCGGGGTAACGGGTTCGATGTTCACGATGACTCCTCCTCAGGGGTGGCGGACGAGAACCGGTGTTCTTTTCAGCTGGCGACGCTGGTCCCCGTGGGGACTGCGATCGAGGCGGCGGGCGCAGACGGGGTGCGCTTGTGGGCGAGCAGGAGGTAGGCGGCGCCTGCGAGGAGCACTGCGACGGTGGTCACCACGCCGAGGGGAAGGATGCTGAGGGCGCCAGCAACCCCGACTAACGGTGCGGCGATCCCACCGAACCCGAACCGGACCATCCCGAGCAACGATGATGCAGTGCCGGCCATCTGCGGATAGTGAACGAGCGCAAGGGTGGTGGCGGGGGGTGAGGAGATCGCGACACCGCCTGCAAGGAGGAACAGAGACACGATCACCACCCAAAGCGGCATCGCGGTGAGCCCGGAAGCGAGCAGTCCCAGGGCGCCGACACCGGCGATCAAGATGCCGGCGCCGAGCGTGCCGCTGATGCTCCACCGTTCTGCGGCGCGGCCGGCGAGGTACCCGAAGGTCATGAAACCGGCGGAGTTGAGCCCGAAGGCGAGGGCATACCCCAGCGGGGACAGCCCGTAGATGTCCTGCAGCACGAACGTCGAACCGGCGAGATACGCGAAGAGCGCCGCGTAAAGAAACCCTTGGTTCAGCACGGCGCCGACGAACACCCGGTCCGAGAGCAGATTGCGGAAGTCGCGCATCGTCTCCGTGAATCCGCCGGTCGTTCGCCGGTCGGCCGGGAGCGTCTCGGGGAACAGCACCAGTGTGATGAGAAGGATCCCGGCGCCGATGACGGCGAGGAAGATGAACAACCCGCGCCAGTCGGTGACCGTGTTGAGCAGACCGCCCAGGAGTGGCCCGATGATCGCGGCGAAACCGCCCACCACGGTGAGTCGTCCGTAGAACCGGATCAACGCGCCGCCGGTGTAGATGTCGCGGCCGGCGGCTTGGGCGATGACGATCCCGACCCCGCCGGCCAGCCCCTGCACGAACCTCGCCCCGATCAGCAACTCCACCGTGGGGCTGACGGCGCAGAGGGCGGAGGTGAGGACGTACGCGATGATGCCGATGCACAGGATGCCGCGGCGTCCGAACCGATCCGACAAAGGACCGGCGATCAGCTGCCCGACGGCGAGCCCGATCAAACATGCCGTCACGGTCAGTTGCGCCACCGAGGTGATGGCGCCAAGGTCCGCAGTCAACGCGGGAAGAGCGGGGAGGTAAAGGTCCATCGAGATCGGGCCGAACACCGTCAGCAGCAGGAGCAGTGTGGGCAGAATCCGGCTGGAGCTCAGCCGTCGCGGCACGATCTGTTCGGTCATGCCAATAAGACTCACCTCTCTCCGCGCCGCTGGGGAGTCCCTGATGAGGGGCGTACTGACAGGGAACCCTTCACCGATGGCGATTAGCGGAGGATTGAAGAAAAGCAGTCCGCAACCTGGAGCAGAAGGAACATTCTTGGCACTGATCTTCGTCACCGGCTCGTCAACCGGCCTGGGACTGAATACCGCCGCCGCCCTGTCCGCCGACGGCCATGATGTCGTCGTCCATGCACGCACCACCGCCCGGCTCCCGCACGGTACGTGGTACGGAACCGTGATCGGTGACCTCTCCGACCCGGTGCAGACGGTGCGAGCCGGGCAATCAGCCAACGAGTACGGTCGGTTCGACGCGGTCATCCACAACGCGGGCGCGCTGCACCCGCCGGACGCCGTACGCGTCAACACGATCGCCCCGTACCTGCTCACCGCGGTCATGATTGCTCCGGCCCGACTGATCTACCTGAGCAGCTCGATGCACAGAGGCGGGTCCACCGACCTGACCGGCCTGCCTTCTGCCGCCGGCTCCTACAGCGACAGCAAACTCTGGGTCACCGCACTCAGCGCCGCAATGAGCACACGATGGTCTGGGACGACCACCCACGCCGTGGACCCGGGATGGGTGCCCACCCGGATGGGCGGCGCGGGCGCGCCGGATGACCTCACCGAAGGGCACCGCACGCAGACCTGGCTCGCCACCACCCCGGATGTCACCCCCGTTACCGGCGGGTACTGGCACCACCATCACACCCAGCACCCCGCCGCCGCGGCCAACGACACCCGATTCCAAGCGCGCTTGCTCATGGAGCTCGGAGACATAACCGGCGTCCCACTGCCCTGACCACGAGCCCGCACCGTCGCGCCGCGGTGGGGAGGCGATCGGTGCACTGATAGGGCATCCCACTCGGGGCTCCGTCGACCTAGCCTGAGGGTATGGACAATCGAGCAGAGGTCCGCGAGTTCCTCATGACCCGTCGTGCGCGCGTGTCACCCGACGCGGCCGGGATCCCTGCCGGGTCGAACCGGCGGGTCGACGGGTTGCGCCGCAGTGAGGTCGCCACCCTCGCCGGAGTCAGCGTCGAGTACTACTCCAAACTGGAACGCGGGGCCATCGCCGGCGCCTCCGGCGCTGTGCTGGAGGCAGTGTCCCGTGCGCTCCAACTCTCCGACGCGGAACACTCGCACCTGCTCGATCTCGCACGTAACGCGGACGGTATTCCCTCCTCGGGACGCAATCGCAGACATGCTCCATCGCACGAGCGACCTGGTGGTTGTCCCGGAACTCAGCAGCGGAATCGTTGAGGTGGGCCCAGACGGCGAGGCCTTCGACGAGGTTCCGAAGTTGGGCGAGGAGATTCTGCGACAGCAGGCCCCGGTCCGCGGGGATACTCGCGATGTTCTGACAGATTGCCGCGTCCGCGCTGCGGACCTGCTGCTCAACTGATGCCACTGAAGGTCAGTCCTCGTCGCCGACGATGCGCAGCACGGGACGTCGGTCCGGCTGGCCGAGTAGGTCGCGGACCTGCCCCGGGGCAAGCCGAAGCGCCTCCGCGAGAGCGGGGACTGCTGCGCCGTTATCGGCGGCGAGCTCGGCCGCCTTCTTTAGCAAGGTGGGAACTTCTCCGGGGTATGCGCTGGTCGGGTCCGCGGCCGGGTCTTCGACCGTCGCAAGACGCTGGTACGCGCGCCGCGCAGATGAATCGGTAGTGCGTCCGCGCTCGACCATCCGTCGCACCAGTGAGTGGGGTGATACTCCCCATGTCCTCCCGAGCCGGTCGAGGGCGAGGAGGTCGAGGCGTTGCGGAAGCGCCGCGTCCATCGACGGTGCTGGTGTCAAGAACGCTGCAGCAAATTCATCCGCCTCACGCTCGATTGCCGCGCTCTGCTCCCCTGTGTCCGCGTGCAGCAGTAGGTGCCCGATCTCATGGGCGATAGAGAATCGGTGCCGGAACACGTTTTCGCTGCGTCGAGGAGTGGTAATCACGACAGGACGGTCCACGATCACCACCGAGAAGGCATCGACCGCGTCGACTTCGCCGAGCGGTCGCACCGCAATCACGATGCCGTGCGACTCAGCCGTTGCCACTAAATGCTTGACCGGTCCGTCCGGGAGCTGCCAATGGCGGCGCAGGGTCGCTGCCGCGTCGGCCGGGCTCGTGCCCGGCACGACCTTGGGGAGGTCAACCTCTGGGAGCTTGACGTATCGTTCGAGCGCGAAGGTCAGCTCCCACACCAGCGTCGCCGTTGATAGTGCACGCTGCCGGTCGCTAACGCGCGCGGAGCGGAGGCTCCGGAAGTGCGCGTTCACGGTATCGATGCGCGCCAGTGGTCTGCCGACGCTGAAAAAATCGGGGCGCACGTTCAACGCCTCTGCCAGACGGTCAAGCACGTCGGGCCGTGGCGAGTTGATCCCTGCCTCGTATTGCCCGATCGCTGCTGCCGACACGCTCACCTCGCTTGCGAGATCCGTCTTGCTAATGCCCTGCCTGACACGAGCTTGGGTCAGACGCGCTGGCTCGAACCTGCCCAGGCCGACCGATGCCCCGGGCAGTTCGAACAAGCCGGGCCAGTTCTCACCCATCCGACGGCCGGTTCTGGGTCTGCAGTTCTACAGAGGGCGCGACAGGCGTGCCGCTGTCGAACGACTCGACGTCGACGTTGGCAGCCGTGGTCTCGGATGTTGCCTCCCAGATCATCTCGTCGCCGTGCAGGCGAACCGTGCCGCTCACATACTCAGCGACCGCCCACTCGATCGAGGTCAGCTGCCGGGGATTCGAGTGCACCTTGACGAGCACGACTGGCATGGCCTCGCCAGCGACACGCAGAGCGCGCTCGAATTCAACCTGCTCGCTCTTGTTACGGATTTCATCGCCGCCTTCGACGAAGCTTGATCCGAAAAGGTCGAGCGGCTGCCGCGCGAAGAAGCCGTTCATGCGCGTCTTGCTGGACGCGAACCCGCTCACCGCATCTGGCGTCGCAGGCACGCGCCACACAAACACCAGGCAGCCGTTGACGATCGGGAGCCGGTACCCGGCGGGCGTGAGCTTATAGGGCTGGAACCCACGATCCTTGAACGCATCAACGGTGTCCTCGAGAAGATCCCGCCACTGCCCGCCGAATCCGATTGCGTACCGGGTAGCAGCGGCCTCGTGCGCCTCCGTCGCTCGCTCATGCCGAGACTGCACAACCTCAACCAAGAGATCTCGAGCGTCGGCAGCATGCGGGCCGAGAGCATCGGTCGGCGAATTCGGAACCATCGGGCGTGCCTCCTCAGAAACGCTCTAGAGGAGCGGGAGCCACTCCGTCAGCAAACTTTAGTATGACACACATATCGCGCACTAAAGCTTCAGATGCGTGCCGGTGTGTCTCCGCGCGTGGCCATCTGTCGCTAACGCGAAAGGAAGGCGAACGCGCAGTCAGTCTGCTGCCACCTTTGAGAGGTTCTGGCCCAGCCGCCCGGATAAGACTCCTGAGGACAGACAACCCGCACAGCCTGCGCATAAGCCAATGCCCTTGCAAACTTTTCAGACGAGAGCCTGGACTTGTCAAGATTGTCATCTCTGGACAAGTGCGATGGGAATTTGACCTGTTCAGCGGGAATTTACACTCAGTTGAAGTCCCCACCCGGGGCCATGTCCATGAAGCGTGAGTAGTGCCCCTGGAACGCCACCGTGATCGTGGCGGTCGGACCGTTACGGTGCTTGGCGACGATGAGGTCGGCCTCGCCCGGACGCACGTCCTTGTCGTAGACGGAGTCGCGGTGCAGCAGGATCACCATGTCGGCATCCTGCTCGATCGAGCCCGACTCACGCAGGTCGCTGATCGCGGGCTTCTTGTCCTGACGCTGCTCCGGACCACGGTTCAGTTGCGACAGGGCGATGACGGGAACCTGCAGCTCCTTGGCGATGAGCTTGAGGCTTCGCGAGAACTCCGAGACCTCCTGCTGGCGCGACTCGACGCGCTTGCCCGAGGTCATGAGCTGCAGGTAGTCGATGATGACCATGCGCAGTCCGGCGCGTTGCTTGAGGCGACGGCACTTGGCGCGGATCTCGACGAGCGTCATGTTGGGGCTGTCGTCGATGTAGAGCGGGGCGTCGTTGATGCGCCCGCGGGTCGCCGCGACGGTCGTCCAGTCGCGGGGGTCGAGGGTTCCCTTGCGCATGTTCTGCAGCGGGATCGCGCCCTCGGCGCTGAGCAGACGCATCGCGATCTCGCTCTTACCCATCTCGAGCGAGAAGAAGATCGACGGGAAGTCGTGACCGATCGATGCTGCGCGCGCGAAGTCGAGCGCGAGCGTCGACTTACCCATGGCGGGTCGGGCGGCGACGACGATCATCTGCCCACCGTGCAGGCCGTTGGTGAGTTCATCGAGCTCACGGAATCCGGTCGGGATGCCGGTCATCGAACCGTCGCGGCCGTTCGCGGCCTCGATCTCCTCGATCGCGGCGTCGACGGCGTTTGTGAGGGGAACGTAGTCCTCGGCGGTCTCGGTTCCGGTGACGGAGTAGATCTCGGCCTGCGCGTTGTTGACGATGTCGGTCGCATCGCCCTCACCCGCGTAGCCGAGCTGCACGATGCGGGTTCCGGCGTCGACCAGGCGGCGCAGGATCGCGCGCTCCGAGACGATGCCGGCGTAGTAGCCGGCGTTGGCCGCGGTGGGGACGATCGAGGTGAGCGAGTGCAGGTAGTCGGCACCGCCGGCCCGGCCCAGCTCGCCCGTCTTGATGAGCTCATCGGTGACGGCCACGACGTCGGTCGGCTCGCCGTGCGAGTAGAGCGAGAGGATCGCCTCGAAGATGAGCTCGTGCTTCGGCACGTAGAAGTCGGCGCCCTTGAGCGTCTCGATCACATCGGCGACGGCATCCTTCGACAGGAGCATGCCGCCCAGTGCACTCTGCTCGGCGAGCAGGTCGTGGGGCGGGGTGCGCTCCGGTCCGCGCGGGCTTCCGCCCATGCGCTCTTCTGAGATGTCGGCGATCGACACACTGCTCCCTTCGCTGCGACGTTCTGCGGTACCGCGACACCCGGGACCTGGGGCGTCGTGCTGTCGTCCGGGCCGAGAACGGCCATCTGCGCAGCACATCACGGACTTCCGACATTGGGTCGCTCGCCCACGCTACGAGCGGCGTTATCCACACGCAACACGGCCTGTGGATAACTCTGTGGAGAGCGTGCGAACAAGTCCGGAGAGTCTGTGCACAACGCATGTGGATAACCCGGTGGAGTACCCCGAGTTCAAACTTTCTTTTTCGCCTGGACCGGGGGTTTCCTGTTTCCTCACCCTGTGGATGAGAACGGGCTTCAACTGCACATTTAAGGTTTGTTCATCTCGAAGACACATGTGAAGAACTTGGGGAAAGTCAAGCCGGAGTTTCGCCGGGCGCGTCACACGGCGACACGCGCGGAATCCTGCGGAAGGTGTCATCGGATCGGCGCGAGATGGTATGGACATCGCGATATACCGGGAGTATCGTCACCCGGTATCGACGCAGAGCGCGTCGGAACGATCGTCTTTCGGAGGGGGAAGTCGACGTGAACGCTCGAGCAACCCGTCGCGGCGTACCCGCGATCGCCCTGTGGGGCGGTCTGGGAGCGCTCGCGTGGGCGACGATCACCGTCCTCACCGGCGGCGGATCCGCTCAGGCCGACGAGCAGAAAGACCCCTCCCTTCTCGGAGAAGTGTCGTCCCTCGTCACCGGCACCGTTTCCACGGTCGGCGACACCGTCACCGCCGTGACCGAGCCGATCGTCACCCAGGTCGTCGCGCCCGTCGTGAACCAGGTCGTCGCCCCGGTCGTGCACGACGTGGTCGTTCCGGTTCCCGAGACCGTCCCCGCCGTCGTCGAAGACGTCACCGACACGGTCGCCGAGGTGCCCGTCGTGGGAGATGTCGCGACCCCTGTCGTCGAGACCGTCACCGACACCGCACAGGCCGTCGTCACCCCGGTGGCCGACCTGCTGCAGGACGCCCCGGTGTCGCAGATCGTCGATCCCGTGCAGGATGCCGTCGCCGCACTGCCGGTGGTCGGCGGGCTGCTCCGCGACCTCGGCGTCACGAAGCTCCTCGACGATGTGACCGGTGTCGTGGACGACACCACGGGCATCGTCGGCGAGGTCGTCGAGAGCACGGTGCCCCCGGTGCTGGTCGGGCTCGACCCGACCGAGTCGCTCCCGCCCGTCGTGCTTCCGCCCGTCGTGGTCCCCGATCCCGGATTCGCGGCCGTTCCGACCGTGGTGCCGGTGGAGGCTGCGGGCGCCACCGCCGTGTCGACGCTCACGCCCGCGCCCCGGCATCCGCTCGACGAGTCTGCGCTCTCCGCGCCCGTCGATGCCCTTGCTCCGGCCACCACTGCGTCCGCGTCCGGCCATGCCTCCGGCCCCGCCACGGCTCCTCTCGGCGGGCCGCTCGCACCGTCTTCCTCCGCCACTTCCGGCGGAGCATCCGCTGTCTCTCCCGCCGGTCTGACCGACGCGGGAGTTCCCGCGCTCCGTGCCGAGGAGCGCACCTCCGGCGCATCCGACGACGTCCTGCCGACGTCGCTGGTCGCCGACACCGACGTCTCCCCCGACTGACGGGTCGTCACGTCGTCCCCTCGAGGACGACAGATGCCGTGCTGCGCGCGCACATCTTCGCGCGCACCCACATCAGACACCCCAGTCCAGTCAAGGAGAAAGTCATCATGCGTACTTACCTCAAGCGGGCCCTGTGGGGAACGCTTCTCGCCGGCGGGATCACCCTGCTCGGCGCAACGGCCGCGAACGCGGCAGACACCTCGGGAGACGACAGCGTCCTCTCGGGCACCCAGGTCGAGGCTCCGGTCTCGGTTCCGGTCACGATCGTCGACAACGCGATCTCCCTGCTCGGAGACTCCTCCGCGCAGCAGGCTCCGGCCACGGCACCCGCACCTGCGCCTGCCCCGGCACCAGCCCCCGCCCCGGCACCGGCGCCGGCGGCCACGACGAACGGCGACTCCGGCACGGCATCCGGATCGCAGGCCGTCGTGAACGTCACCGTTCCGGTGACCGTCACCGACAACTCCGTCAGCCTGCTCGGCGACTCGTCGAGCGAGCAGGCGGCGGCGCCCGCCGAGGCTCCGGCCCCGGCTCCCGCCGCGCCGGCCCCGTCGGTCACCACGACCGGCGTCGACGGCTTGCTCTCGGGCACCCAGGCGCTCGTGCACGTCGACGTGCCGATCACCGTCGCGGGCAACGCGATCTCCCTTCTCGGAGACAGCGAAACCGCAGGTCAGGATGCCGCGGCACCGGCACCCACGACCGCACCGACGGATGCCGTCGCCCCGAGCACGTCAGGTGACGACGCTATCGCGGGCGGCACCCAGGTGATCGCGCCGATCTCTGTTCCTGTCGACGTCTCGGGCAACGCGATCTCCCTTCTCGGAGACAGCGATGTCGCGGGTGGCGACGCGGCACCGGCGGCACCGGCAGCACCGGCAGCACCGGGTGAGTTCACGGCGCTTCCGGCACCGTGGACGAGCACGTCCGGCGATGACGGAGTTCTGAGCGGTAGCCAGGTCACCGCCCCGATCACCGCACCCATCGACGTCACCGGCAATGCCATCTCCCTCACGGGAGACAGCGACGTCAGTGGCACGACCGGCACCGGCACGGCCGCGGGTGCCCCGACCTCCGGCAGCACCACCACCGGAGACGACGGCATCCTCGGCGGCACCCAGGTCACCGCCCCGATCACCGCCCCCATCGACGTCACCGGCAACGCCATCTCCCTCACCGGAGACAGCAACGTCAGTGGCACCACCGGCACCGGCACCGGCCCGGGCGCCCCCGCCACCGGCAGCACCACCACCGGAGACGACGGCATCCTCGGCGGCACGCAGATCGGCCTTCCGATCACGCTGCCGGTGACGATCGGCGACAACGCGATCTCGGTGATCGGTGACAGCACGGTGACGACCCCGACCGGCACGGACCCGGGAACCGATCCTGGGACCGACCCCGGCACGGACCCCGGCACGGATCCCGGCACGGACCCCGGCACGGATCCTGGCACCGACCCTGGCACCGACCCCGGCACGGACCCGGGAACCGACCCCGGTGTGACGCCGGGTACGGACGCCGGAGTCGGACCGAGCTCGGGCGGCACGATGGCCGCGGGCATGGCGACCTCGTCCGGAGGAGCTGACGCCCTCGCCACCACGGGTGGCGCGGCGTCGCTCGCCCCGGTGTTCGTCGCGGTTCTCCTGCTCCTGACGGGAGCGGGCCTGCTGCGCCGTCGCACGGCGTAACGCGGACCCCGGTGGTCCGGCGCCCTGGAGGGAGGAGGCGCCGTACCACCGGCGCGCCGCGTCGCCGAGGGAGCGACGAGTTACCCCCGGGTCCCCAGCCCGGCGTCGACCTCCGACGCGGCTGCAAGGGCGGATGCCCCGTGCCCCCAGCACGGGGCATCCGTCGCGCCCGTTCACAACTCCGGGAACGGACCAGGCATCGAAGCCCGCGGGCGCGTATCGACCGCATCCGATCGAAATCTCCGGAGTTGTGAACCGTGGCGGCTCCCGCCCACCCCCGACGGTGCGCTCGGAACCATCTCCGCGCGCCATAGACTCCAGGCGGAAGACGTCTCCGCGACGGTTGCGGACAGGAATGGGGCAGGTGGTGAACGATGGTGGACGACCGGCACATTCGCCGCGGCACCCTGCGCGGGGCGCGCACCTTCACCGTCCCGACCGACGCCGTGCCGATGGTCCTCCGCGCACTGGACCGCGCGATTCCCGCCGCACATTTCCGCGCTCGCTCGGTCGACACGGCGACGGGTGCAGTGCGCTACTACCGACGGGGATCTCTCACAGCCGATGTGCTGTTCGGAGGGACCGGGCTCTCGCTCGTCACGCGCCGCATCGGATCGCTATCCGCGCTCGGTGTGGTCGTGGTCTGGGCGGGCGAGCAGGATGCCGCCACGACTCGGGTCATCGTCTCGCTCGTTCGGGGACACGAGGTGGGAGCGGAGTTCGTCTCGGCGCTCGACGAGGCCGTCGGCGCGCTGCAGCATCTCGGTCTGCTCCTCGGTGACGGGGGATGGTCGCGGGCGGTGGACGTCGACCCGGACCTGCCCGTGCACCCGTCCCGCGCCGCCGAGCTCGGCCTCCGTTGACGGAACCGACCCTTCACAGCTCCTCGAATCCGTTCATCTGCCCCGGTATCGCCCGTCCTCGCGCTCTCGGGCTCGCCTCTTGAGAACTCATGCACCGCGCATGTGCACTAACTCAGGAAGAACCGCACCGAACTCCCCCGAATCAGCCCGAAACCACCCCCAAGCCCGCGCTTTTCCTGAGTTAGTGCACACCCCTCCCATGCCACCGCCCCCGGAAACGCCGAACGCCCCCTGTCCCGAAGGACAGAGGGCGTTCGAACGGTGTCGCGAATTACTTCGCGGCGACGACCTGCAGCGTGATGACTGCGGTCACGTCGTCGTGCAGACGAACCGTGGCCTCGTGGTCACCGGTCGACTTGATCGGCGA
This sequence comes from Microbacterium sp. NPDC087868, assembly GCF_044900755.1. Lineage (NCBI taxonomy): Bacteria > Bacillati > Actinomycetota > Actinomycetes > Micrococcales > Microbacteriaceae > Microbacterium > Microbacterium sp. NPDC087868. The sequence continues at coordinate 331,823 of NZ_JBJDNO010000002.1, read as the reverse complement.
GGTGATGTGCACCTTGCGCTTGTCGATCGAGCCGAGGCCCGCAGCGGCGACGGCGTCTGCGACGTGCTCGGTCTTGACCGAGCCGAAGAGACGACCAGCGGCGCCGGCCTTGACGGCCAGACGGACCTTGGTGCCCTCGAGGGCGTTCTTCAGTGCGACAGCGTCGTCACGATCGTGGATCGCGCGTGCCTGACGCGCGGCCTGGATCGATGCGACCTGCTTTTCGCCACCACGGGTCCACGCCGTAGCGAAGCCCTGGGGGATGAGGTAGTTACGGGCGTACCCGTTCTTGACCTCGACCACGTCACCGGCACTACCCAGCCCGGCGACCTCGTTCGTGAGAATCAGCTTTGCCATCTCGATACCCCTTACCGGCCGGCGCCAGCGTAGGGCAGGAGCGCCATTTCGCGCGCGTTCTTGATCGCCGTGGCGATCAGACGCTGCTCCTGCACCGAGACACCGGTGATACGACGGGCACGGATCTTGCCGCGCTCCGAGACGAACTTGCGAAGGGTGGCGACATCCTTGTAATCGATGACTCCGACCCGGATCGACTTCGCGGGAGCGGTGGGCTTGCCACCCTTCCGCGGCTTGCGGCGGTCGCCGCTCGACTTTCCAGCCATGGTTTTTCCTTAGTTATGAGCGGATGCCGCCCCCGAAGGGGCGGATCCAGAAGTGTTGATCAGAACGGGGTGTCGTCGCCGAAGCTGCCCGGAGTGCTCCAGGCATCGGCGCTGGTCGACGAGCCGGGGGTAGACCACGGCTCCTCCGACACCTGCTGCTGCTGTGCGGGGCGAGACTGTCCTCCGCCGCCACCGCCGTTCGAGGCCGCACGGGTGACCTGCGCGGTCGCGTAACGGAGCGAGGGGCCGATCTCGTCGACCTCCAGCTCGATCGCGGTGCGCTGGTTGCCCTCGCGGTCCTGGTAGGAGCGCTGACGCAGACGGCCCTGCGCGATGACGCGCATACCCTTCGTCAGTGAACCTGCCACGTGCTCGGCGAACTCGCGCCAGACGGATGCGCGGAGGAACAGCGCTTCGCCGTCCTTCCACTCATTCGCGGCACGGTCGAAGTTCCGAGGCGTCGATGCGATGGTGAAGTTCGCCACCGGCAGCCCGTTCTGCGTGTACCGCAGTTCGGGGTCGGCCGTGAGGTTTCCCACAACGGTGATGACGGTTTCGCCGGCCATGGGACTTAGGCCTTCGCAGCCTTGGCGGCCTTGCGAGCAGCCTTCTCTTCGGAGCGCTTGGCTTCCGAAGCGACCATCGCCTGAGCCTCTTCCGAGCGGAGGACCTTGGTGCGCATGATCTGCTCGTTCAGCTTGAGCTGACGGTCGAGCTCCTGCGTGGCCTCGCTGGTAGCGGTGAAGTTGACGACGGCGTAGATGCCCTCGTTCTTCTTCTGGATCTCGTAGGCCAGACGGCGCTTACCCCAGATGTCGACCTTGTCAATCGAGCCACCATCGTTGGTGATGACCTTCAGGAACTTGTCGAGCGTAGGTGCGACCTGGCGCTCGTCGATCTCGGGGGTCAGAATGACCATGAGTTCGTACTGGTGCGTCACTTACCCACCTCCTTCGGACTAGAACGGCTTCCGAGGATTTCTCGAAAGCAGGAGGGTGTGTGAACGTGCCTGCCAGAAGGCAGACAACCTGGACAGTCTAGCGGACGCAACCCTGAGCTTCCACCGCGCGTGACTCTCGCCCTTTGGCATGCTTGTCTGCGGTGGCCGGTGACCGTCATCGGCCACGTGAAGGGGGGACGCCATGCGCGTCAACATGTGGAAGGCCGGAGCCGTCATCGCCGCCGCGATCCTGCTGGCAGGATGCTCGGCACCGAGCGGGAATGGCAACGAGAGCAAGCCCAGCAGCTCGAGCAGCTCCTCGTCGTCGGAGGAGACGTCGACGGCATCCGACTGCCCCGAGCTGAAAGAGGGCGAGACGATCGACATCGCCGACCTCAGCACCTGCTCGGCTGACCGGATGAAGGAATCCGCCGGTTATGCGGCCACGTCGACCACCATGGGAATGGTCTCGACCGCGCGCTACGACTCGGCCAACGACGCCACCGAGGTCATCTCCGACATGGGCTCGATGATCATCATCGGCGACGACACCTGGGTGAAGAGCCCGACCAGCGAATGGCAGGCCGCCGACCCGAACGCCAGCGACCCCGTGATCGCTGCGCTCAGCACGGCCGCGCAGAACGCCGCGTCGCTCGATCCCGCCACGGCGGCCGCCGCTCTCTCGGGCGAGTTCACCGTGACGGGCACCGGCGAGCGCCTCGGCCAGAAGGTCTACCTCGTCACCGGTACCGCTGAGACGCAGGGAGTCGAGGTCGACGCGACCTTCGAGGTCACCGCGGACTACATCATGCTCGCGACCTCGACGAAGACCGAGGTGCAGGGTCAGGCGATCGAGTCGGTCCTCGAGATCACCGACTGGGACGTGAAGCAGGACATCGTCGCCCCGATCTGATCGGCGACGAGGAAGGGCCCGGCATCCACCACGGATGCCGGGCCCTTCTGCGTCGCGTCAGTTCAGGACGGGTGGGATCTCCGACCACACCTCGCGGTCCTCGGTCGACGGGGCGTCGGGGATACGACCGGCCCCGTCGGGCTCGGGGATCGCGGCGAGCAGCGCCTGAGTGTACGGATGCTGGGGCGCGGCCCAGAGTCGATCGGTCGGCCCCGACTCGAGCACGCGCCCGGAGTACATGACGAACGTGCGGTCGGCGATGCGTCGCACGACGGCGAGGTCGTGCGAGATGAAGAGCATCCCCGCGCCGGACTCCGCCACGAGGTCGCGCATGAGGCCGGCGACGCTGGTCTGGGTCGACGCATCGAGGGCCGAGATCGGCTCGTCGGCGACGAGCAGCGAGGGCCGGGCGGCGAGCGCCCGGGCGATCGCGATGCGCTGCTTCTGCCCGCCCGAGAACTGGTGCGGGAAGCGCGAGGCGACCGAGGTCGGCAGACCGACGCGCTCGAGCCATTCCTCGACGGTGGATCCGGCGGCACCGCGCGCTCGGGCGGTGGCGATGCCGTCGGAGATCTGGTCGCCCACCCGCCGGCGCGGGTTGAGCGAGGTCGACGGGTCCTGGAAGACCATCTGGATGCCGGTGAGGGCGATCGAGCGTCGACGGATGCCGAGGGGCGAGACCGGTGCGCCGTTGAACAGCACCGTCCCTCCCGCGGTCTTCTCGATGCCGACGACGGCGCGAGCGAAGCTCGACTTGCCGCTGCCGGACTCGCCCACGAGGGCGACGGTCTCGCCCGCGGGGACGGTCATCGACACCCCGTTCACGGCGATCACGGGCGGGTTGCCCGGGTAGCGCACGACCATGTCCTGCGCGTCGAGGACGGAGACCTCACTCATCAGCGTCCTCCTCGATGCGGGAACCGGGCAGTGCGGCGAGCAGCATCCGCGTGTACTCGTGCTGCGGGTCGCGGAACAGCGTCTCGCGATCGGCCTTCTCGACGATCAGGCCGTCCTTCATGACGGCGACCTCGTCGGCGATCGCGCTCATCACGCCGAGGTCGTGCGTCACGAGCAGCACGGCGAGCCGGCGCTCGATCGCGAGGTCGCGCAGCAGCTGCAGGATGCCGGCCTGCACCGTGACGTCGAGCGCGGTGGTCGGCTCGTCGGCGAGCAGCACGTCGGGGTCGCAGGCCAGGGCGCACGCGATCGCGATGCGCTGGCGCTGACCTCCCGAGAACTGGTGCGGGTAGCGCTTCAGCGCCTCGGCGGGGTTCGGCACCTGCACGGTCTGCAGCAGTTCGACGGCCTTCTCGCGGGCCGCCGCACCGCGGAGACCGAGGTGCACGCGCATGTGGTCGGTGAGCTGGCGGCCGACGGGCAGCTGCGGGTGCAGCGATGCCGAGGGGTCCTGGAACACCATCGCGATGCGCTTGCCGCGCACGCGGTTCATCGCCCGACGCGTGAGCCCGACGAGCTCCTCGCCCGCGAGGGTGATCGATCCGCCGGTCTTCGCCTGTCGCGGCAGCAGTCCGAGCACGGCGAGCGAGGTGAGGGTCTTGCCCGAGCCGGATTCGCCGGCGAGACCGTGGATGCGGCCCGCCTCGAGGTCGAGCGAGACCCCCTTCACGAGCGGGCGGCCGATGTCGATCGTCAGATCGCGGATGCTCAGCGCGGTCATGCGGGCACCCCCGCGGCATCCGTCTTCTCGGTCTGCTTCTCGTGCGTCACTTCGGCCATCGGGTCGAGGATGTCGCGCATCGCGTCACCGAGGAAGTTGAACGCCAGCACGACCGTGAGGATCGCGAGACCCGGGAAGACCCCGAGCCACCAGGCGTCGAAGTTCTGCATGGCCGACGAGATCATCGAACCCCATTCCGCCGTGGGCGGCTGCGCGCCGAGGCCGAGGAACGACAGCCCCGACAGCAGCAGGATGGCGGCACCGATGTCGAGCGTCGCGAGCACCAGCACGGGGCCGGCGATGTTGGGCAGGATGTCGACGAACAGCGTGCGCAGCGGCGAGTGGCCGAGCAGGCGTCCGGCGATGACGTAGTTCTGCCCGCGGAGGCCGAGCACGATGCTGCGGGTCACACGCGAGTACTGCGGCCACGAGACGACGATGGCCGCGATCACCGCGTTGAACAGCGACGGTCCGAGGGAGGCCGCGACCACCATCGCGAGGATCACCGTCGGGAACGCCATGAAGAGGTCGGTGATGCGCATGAGCGTCTCGTCGACCCAGCCCCCGAAGTATCCGGCGAGCGCACCGATGAGAGTGCCGATGATCATGGCGGCGACGACGAGCATGAGCGCGAGCGGCAGGCTCACGGTCGCACCCGTCATGAGGCGCGAGAAGATGTCGCGGCCGTTGCCGTCGGTGCCGAGAAGGGTCTCGACCCCGGGCTCCTGCAGGCGCGGGAAGATCTGCGCGTTGGGGCCGTAGGGCACCCACCACTGCGCGGTGAAGGCGACGATCACCCAGGCACCGGCGATGACGGTGCCGATGATGCCGAGGGGCGTGCGCCAGGCGCGCGGCCAGCGGAAGCGGAACCGCCAGGGCCCGGATGCGGCGTCGATGCGGCTCATGCGATCCTCACTCTCGGGTCGAGGACGCCGTAGAGCATGTCGACGACGAAGTTGATGAGGAGATAGATGAACCCGACCACGAGGCCGACGCCCATGATGCCGGGCAGGTCGAGGTTCGCGGCGGAGTTGTAGGCGTAGGTGCCCAGGCCCGGCCACGCGAAGACCGACTCGACGAGCACGGTGCCCGAGAGCAGGGTTCCGAAGGCGACGCCGACGACGGTGAGGATCGGAAGGGATGCTCCTCGCAGCACGTAGTCGAGGATGACGCGCATCGCGGGGAGGCCCTTGGCGCGGGCGGCGCGCACGTAGTCACTGCCCAGCACCTCGAGCACCGAGGTGCGGATGAAGCGGGTGAGCAGCCCGATCGTGACGAGCGACAGCACCATGACCGGCAGGGCGAGGTGGGCGAGGGCGTCGAAGTAGCCGACGGCGTCGCCGTTGAGCAGGTAGTCGACCGTATAGAGACCCGTCACGCGCGGCGGCGGGGTGATCGACGGCGAGATGCGGCCCGACCCGGGGGCGATGCGCAGCTCGAGGAAGAAGACGTAGAAGCTGACCAGAGCGAGCCAGAAGGTCGGCACGCTGAGGCCGACGAGCGTGACGACGCGGATGACCTGGTCGGTCACGAGTCCGCGACGGTACGCGGCGAGCGTGCCGAGCACGATGCTGACGACGAGACTCAGGATGATCGCGCCGATGGCGATCTCGATCGTCGCCGGCACGGCGGTGGAGAGGTCGCTGGTGACCGCACGGCCGGTCACCAGCGACGTCCCGAGGTCCCCGCGGAGCAGGTTCCCCATATAGATGAAGTACTGCACGATCAACGGCTGATCGAGTCCGTGCTCCCGGATGAACGCCTCTCGCGTCGCCGGGTTCTGCGATGCGCCCTCACCGAGCGCGGCCGAGACCGGGTCTCCCGGCACCAGGTTGGTGAGCAGGAACGTGACGATCGTCACGCCCACCAACAGGAGCAGGGAGGTGCCGGCCCGCCGCAGCAGGTATCCGATCAGGGGAGACCGACGCCTGCGCGCCTGTCTCTGCACCGCCACCGTTGTCATGCGTCGTTATCCGTTCAGCCGGCCGGGGTGATCTCGGCGATGTCCATCTCCCACACCGAGTTGTACACGGCGCCCGAGACGGCGGATGCCGAGGCGATGTTGCGACCCGGAACGATGAGCGGCACGAACGGACCCTCGGCCTGCATGGCCTCGGCGAACTCGGTGAACAGGGCGGTGCGCTCGTCGGCATCCGTCGCACTGGCCGCGTTCGCGGCGATCTCGGCGATCTCGGGGTTCGCCTCGGCTGCCCAGCCGGCACGGAGGCCGACCTTCAGGCCCGGGCCGAACGGCAGGAAGTTCGCGGAGTCCGCGTAGTCCGGACCCCAGAACCACAGGCCGAAGCCCTCGGTACCGTTGACGTAGGCGTCGAGCTCGGTGGCGAACGGCGCCGGGGCGAGCTCCACCGCGATGCCGGCATCCTCGAGTTGCGCCTGGATGCGCTCGGCGAGCGGGGTGAACTCCACGCCGCCGACCGGGTAGTCGTTCGGGAACTGCAGCTTCAGGGTCTGGCCCGTGTAGCCGGCCTCGGCGAGAGCGGCCTTCGCCGCGTCGAGGTCCTGCGAGACGCCGCCGTCGAGCGAGCCCTCGAATCCGGGCGGGATGACGCCGGTCGCCTGCACCGCGCCGGCACCGGCCAGTTCGAGCAGTGCGTCGTAGTCGAGCGCGTAGCGGATCGCCTCTGCGATCTTGACGTTCGCGAGGTCGCCTCCCGCCTCGCCCTGGTTGAGCAGCAGGAAGATCGTCTGGCCCGAGGGCACGGAGTCGACCGTGAGGTCATCGCCGAGGCCCGCGACCTGGTCGCCGTTCAGGTCCATCGCGACCATCGAGTCGCCGCCCTTGAGGTTGGCGAGCTGCGTGGCGCTCTCCGAGACGTTGCGCACGACGACGCGGTCGTAGGCCGACTCCTCGTCGCCGTTGTACTCGTCGTTCTTGGTGAGCACGACCTGCGACGAGAGGTCGAGGGTGTCGAGCACGAACGGACCGGAGCCCGCCGACTCGCCGTCGAGGAAGCTCTGCGCGCTGTCGGAGCCGTCGGTCGCGCCGCCGTTCTCGATCACGACGTCGGAGTTGACGATGCCGAGCGCCGGGTTCGCGAGGATCGCGGGCAGCTGCAGCAGCGGGGTCTCGGACGTGAAGGTGATCGTCTTGTCGTCGACCTCGGTGATCGTGATGCCGGCGAGCAGGAAGTTGGGCTTGGCGTCCTCCATGCCCTGGATGCGCTGCAGCGAGAAGACGACGTCCTTCGCCTCGATCGGGGTGCCGTCGGAGAAGACGCGGTCGCCCTCGAGCGTGAACGTGAACTCGGTCGCGGTGTCGTTCTGCTCCCAGGAGGCGAGTCCGGGAACCGGGGTCGAAACGTCGGAGCCCTCGAAGTCGACGAGGGTCTCGTAGATCGCCTTGGCGATCATGTTGCCGGTCGGGTCGTAGGTGTGACCCGGGTCGGTCGTCTCGATCGAGAACGCGGTGTCGATGACCAGCGAGCCGGAGCCCGACGAGTCATCGCCGTTGTTGGCGGAGTTTCCTCCCGAGCAACCGGCGAGCGCGAGGAGCGCGACCGCTCCGAACGCGAGCGCAGGCAGAGTGCGGCGTGACGACATGTGAGCCTCCAAGGGCGAGGAGTACATTCGGGTGTCGGCCGCCACTGGTGTGGACGACCGTGGATCAGATTCGCATCATATGCGACGATGTGTCCAGCAAGTGTCGGGATGACCGACACGGTCTGTCCAGATCATCAACCGTGGGGAGCAATATGTCCAGCAAGGATGCTGAAGCATCGAAGCATTCTGGACGAAGTGCCACCGGGTTGGACGAGATCGCGTACAAGATTCTCGAAGTGCTCCGTGATAACGGTCGCATCTCGATCGCCGCACTCGCCGACAGGGTGGGGATATCCCGCGCCAGCGCTTATTCGCGAGTCGAATCATTGGTGAGCGACGGCGTGATCACCGGGTTCAGCGCCCGGGTCGATCAGGCCAAGGCGGGTCTCTCCATCGGCGCCCTCGTCTTCGTCACGGTGCTGCCGCAGGCCTGGGCGTCGTTCCGTGATCGCGTGAGCGAGATGCCCGACGTCGAGTGGTGCGCGATCACGACCGGCGAGCACGATGCCATGCTGCTCATCCGCGCCGTCGACGTCAGCGGCGTGCACGAGTTCTCGACCGGGGTGATCGCGCAGCTGCCCGAGGTGCGCACCGTCGTCAGCGTCGTGGTGCTCGACGAGGTCATCCGTCGGCCCTACCTGCTGCCCTCCGACATCCCCGAGCGTCACGCCGAGATCCCCCTCGGAATGACCCGCTGGACGCCGGCGTCCCCCGGGCGCGACGCGCTGCCGCCCCGCTGACCCGGTCAGGCGGGGATCTCCTCGCACACGCTCAGCTGCGGCAGGCCGTGCATCTCGTAGTGCTCGACGAGGCGGATGAGTCCGTCGTCGGTGAGCTCGAGCTCGCTCTCCCCGTCGCCCGTGACGACCTGGCCGTCGGCCACGAGCACGTGCACGAACGACACCCAGATCGTGTCGGCGGTGCGGGTTCCCACGAACTTGCCGAAGGTCACCGTGTCGCCGGTGTACCCGCCCCAGATCGCACCGTCCTTCTCGAAATACTCGAAGATGCTCGGAGCCTCGGGGTCGACCGCCGAGGTCGTGGACGAGATCATCCGGAAGCGGCGGCCATCGAGCGAGGGAAGGGTTGCAGTCGCAGTCACCCTTCGATTATGGCGGGCGCGGGGAGTCCGGTGATCACCGATAGATCTCTCGTCGATGCCCGGCCGACACGACGACGACCGTGAGTACCGCATCCTCGATGCGGTAGATCACCCGGTAGTCGCCACTGCGCACCCGCCATTCCGGACGCGCGGTCAAACGCTTCGCAGCAGGTGGCCTCGGATCCTCGGCCAGCAGCTCGATCACGGCTTGCACTCGACGCTTCGCCTCTGGCGGCAACTTCTTGATCTCCCGAATTGCCGCCGGTAGGAACTGGATCTCGTACGTCACAGGCCGAGCTCGCGCTTGACCTCGTCCCACGGAATCGGAGTTTCGTCCAGCCTCTGCGTCTCTTCCCACGCGGCGTCGACCGCACGGATATCGGCGAGTTCTTCGGCATCCTCGAGGAGCTGCGCGAGTTGCGAGGGATCGACCACCGCTGCGACCGGGCGGTGCCGTCTCGTGAGATAGACGGGGGCCGTGCGCGCCTCGTCGACGATCGAGGCCAGTCGGCCGCGCGCTTCGGTGATGGCGATCTCACTCATACGACTATTGTCGCACGAAACGTACGGTTCAAGCGTGAAACGTACAGAACAAGGCGGTACGGTCTCGACGTCATCCCCCCGGTACCGTGGTCGCATGGAGTGGATCGCGAACCCGACCGTCGGCGATTGGCTGCGGGAGCGGCTCGACCCCGATTTCCCGCCCATGCACGGTGTCGTTCCGCAGGGCTTTCCCGCCTACGCGCGCATCTTCCATCCGGGCTTCGTGCACGAGCTTCCGGGACGACGGATGCCGACGGCCGAGGAGCGCGTGCGGATGCCGGCGGACGAGGTGGAGCTCCTGTATCGCGAACTCGTCGAATCCACGACGACCTGGGGCGACGCGGCCGCGGTGTTCGGCACGACGATGCACCCGCTCGCGCAGTGGGCGGGCATCGTGGGTGCCCCCGGGGAGCGCGACTGGATCGAACGGGTCGCCCCCGACGGACGCGAGTTCTCGTCTCCCGCCATCGGCGAGCTCGATGGCGAGAGCCTCGCCGCCCTCGTCTCGGTCCTCCTGCGCCACACCTCGACTCCCGATTCCGGTGTCGCGGGGCTCTGGGAGGGGCGGGGCGGTCTGCTGGGGTTCTTCGGCGATCTGCCCTCCCGCGGGTTCTACACCGTCGGCGACGACGATCCGAATCACCGCGCAATGCTCGCCCGCAGCCTGCGGGATCCGTTCAACAACGTCTTCCGCAAACCGACCTGGCAGGAGGGGATCCTGTCGCGCGAGATCTCGGAGGGCCCGCGACTCGAACTCCCGAACCGCGCGTACGTGCTGTTCGACGCACCGCCGAGTGCGTTCGCCGACCCCGAGTGGGTCCTCGATGCCCCGTGGCGCGATCGGCCGGCGGAGGCGCACGGTGCGCCCGCATCGGCGCAGAGCCCGGGTCTCCTCTGGCCCGACGACCACGCGTGGGTGATGGTGAGCGAGGTCGACTACGACTCGACCATCGTCGCGGGATCGGCGGCTCTGGTCGCCGCCATCTGCGCAGAGCCGGGGCTGGAGGCGCTCGAGATACCGAGCGGCGCCGACCTCTCGTGGAACGCCGACGAGGTGAATCGATGAGCGCGCCGCAGCATCCGGCATCCGCCTTCGACGCCCGCGCACTCACCGGACCGGTCGACCCGCGGGCGGTCGGAGCGTTCACGGCCGACCTCAAGGCGCGCCGCGCTCCGGCGTCCGCCGGCACGATCGTCGGCACGGTGATCGGCGTCATCGCGCTCGGATTCGTCGCTCTCGTGGGCGTCGTCGTGCTCGGCGGAGTCGTCACCAGCACCCTGCGCACGGGAGGATCGACGGGCGCCTCGATCTTCGCCGTGCTCCTCGTGCTCGCCCTCGGCGCCGCCGCCGTGATCACGTTCTTCACGGTGCGCGCCAACCGCATCCGCCGCTATCGGATCGGCATGTTCGCTCAGGCGAACGGCATGAGCTACACCGAGCGCATCGCGAACCCGCCGCTGCCGGGCATGATCTTCAGCCTCGGCTCGGGGCGGCTGGCGACCGATCTGGTGCGCGGAACGCAGCCGCGGTTCGTCGAGTTCGGCAACTACCAGTACACGGTCAAGCACGGCAAGAGCTCGACCACGTACCGCTGGGGCTACATCGCCGTGAAACTCGACGTGCCGCTGCCGAACATCGTGCTCGACGCGCTCGGCAACAACGGTTTCGGCTCGAACCTGCCGGCGTCGTTCCAGCGCGCGCAGCGCCTGTCACTCGAGGGCGACTTCGACCGGCACTTCACGCTGTACTGCCCCGAGGGGTACGAGCAGGACGCCCTCTACCTCTTCACACCCGACATCATGGCGCGGTTCATCGACCATGCCGCCCAGCTCGATGTCGAGATCGTCGACGACTGGATGTTCCTCTACACGAGGCGCCAGGCGTCGACGCTCGACCCGGCGACGTGGGCCTGGTTGTTCGGCGTCGTCGGAGCGCTGATGACGAAGTTCGACCAGTGGGCGCGCTGGCGCGACGACCGCCTGCGTGCGCAGCATCGGCAGATATCGGATGCCGTCGCGCCGGGTGCCGCGGCATCCGCACCCCTGCCGTTCGCGCCGCCGGCCGGGCTGCTCACTCCCCCACCGGGCGTCGCCCCGCAAGGCCGACGGCTGAAGCGCCGGGTGACGTGGATCCCGCTCGTCATCGTGATCCTCATCGGCGTCGCGTACGCGTTCATGTCGATGCGCTGACCCGGTTCGGCGGACGCCGGTATCGAGTGTGGGGGTGGGTGCCGTTCTGGGGACCAGCGCCCACCCCATCCCCCCTCGGGATCAGAAGAAGTTCGACTCTCCCTCTGCAGACGGCCTCTGCCGTCAACGCCTTCGCCTGCTGGGGACAAGCGGTATATCGGCGCCTGTGAAAAGCGTATGCCGGGCCACGTTGCATTTCGTTGCACAGTTATTCAGTCTTCACAACCGTCGGTTCCTGAGCCTCGACCTGGGTCCCTGGGCTTGTCGAAGGGTCCCCCATCCTCACTAGGGTGAACGTCATGCCCGACGCACCCGCACCCGTCCCCTCGCGCGCCGTCGGCCTCACGCGAATCGTCGTCGGGCTCTCCGTCATCACCGTGCTCGTGCACACCTATCTGCTGGGCATCAGCGCCGGGCGCACGAGCCTGATCGACTACTTCGGATACTTCACGAACCTCACGAGCCTGCTCACGAGCGCCCTGCTCCTCGTGTCCGGAGCGCTCGCGCTGCGCGGTCGACGGCATCCGCTCGGGTTGTCGTACGCGCGCGGCGTCGCCGTCACCTGCATGCTGCTCGTGGCCGTGATCTACAACCTGATCGTGCCGGGAACCGGGTCGGCGCCGGCGTGGGTGAGCGTGGTGCTGCACGCCGTCTTCCCCCTGCTCGTCGCGCTCGACTGGCTGCTGATCCGCGACCGCCCGGTGCTGGCCTGGCGACGCCTGTGGGTCGTCACGGTCTACCCGCTCGTGTGGATCGTCGTCGTGCTCATCCGCGGCGCGACCGACGGCTGGGTGCCGTACGGATTCCTCCTGCCGTCGCATGGCCCCGCCGTGCTCGCGGCGCACGTCGCCGGGCTCCTCGCCGCCCTGCTCGCCCTCGGCGCACTGGTGTGGCTCGCGAGTCGCTTCCGCCTCGTCCGCCTCAAGCAACTGGGTCCATGAGCCCGTCGAAGGGCCCCGCCCCGCGGCATCCGTTTGGGAGGACTTCTCGCGTTCGGCAGGATCGAAACGGCGGATGCTTCCTGCGGAGGGCGAGTTCTCCTCCGCTGCAGCGCGCGCGCCCCGAGAACCTCACGCCAACCCGAAGTGCTCCAGCTCCGCGTCGTCGAGCATCCTCGACCGGATCAGGAACCGCATCCCGGTCGGCCCTTCGACCGAGAACCCCGCTCCCCGACCCGGCACGACGTCGATGGTGAGGTGCGTGTACTTCCAGTACTCGAACTGCGACTCCGACATGAAGACCTCGACCTCCGCATCCAGCCCGACGTCGAGACTCCCGAGCTGCACGTCGCCCGGCCCGGTGAGGAACATCCCCACCGGGTAGCACATGGGCGACGAGCCGTCGCAGCATCCGCCCGACTGATGGAACATGAGCGGGCCGTGCTGCACCGTGAGGTCGCGGATGAGGGATGCCGCAGCATCCGTCACCGCGACCCGCTGGTAGGTGCCGATGTCGACCATCAGAAGAAGTCCATCGGGCCCTCCGCGTACGAGACGAGGAGGTTCTTCGTCTGCTGGTAGTGGTCGAGCATCATCTTGTGGTTCTCGCGACCGACGCCCGACTGCTTGTACCCGCCGAACGCCGCGTGCGCCGGGTACTGGTGGTACGTGTTGGTCCACACGCGCCCCGCCTCGATCGCCCGGCCCGCGCGGTAGGCGGTGTCGCCGCTGCGACTCCACACCCCCGCGCCCAGCCCGTAGAGGGTGTCGTTGGCGATGTCGATCGCGTTGTCGAAGTCGTCGAACGAGGTGACCGACAGCACCGGGCCGAAGATCTCCTCCTGGAAGATGCGCATGTCGTTGGTGCCCTCGAACACGGTCGGCGCCACGTAGTAGCCCTCGCTGAGATCGCCGCCGAGGTCGACCCGCTCGCCGCCCGTGAGCAGCCGCGCACCGCCCTGCTTTCCGATGTCGATGTAGCTCAGGATCTTCTCCAGCTGATCGTTGGATGCCTGGGCACCGATCATCGTCGCCGGATCCAGCGGGTTTCCCTGCACGACCTTCCCGACCCTCTCGAGCCCGTCGGCGAGGAATCCGTCGTAGATGGATCGCTGGATGAGCGCCCGCGACGGACAGGTGCAGACCTCGCCCTGGTTGAGCGCGAACATCGTGAAGCCCTCGAGCGCCTTGTCGTAGAACGGGTCGCTGGTCGAGCGCGCGACGTCTTCGAAGAACACGTTCGGGCTCTTGCCCCCGAGCTCGAGCGTCACCGGGATGAGGTTCTGCGAGGCGTACTGCATGATGAGCCGACCGGTCGTCGTCTCGCCCGTGAACGCCACCTTGCGGATGCGCTTGTGCTGCGCGAGCGGGGCGCCCGCCTCGATGCCGAAGCCGTTGACGATGTTCACGACGCCCGCGGGCAGCAGGTCGCCGATGATCTCGAACAGGAACAGGAGGGATGCCGGTGTCTGCTCGGCCGGCTTGATGACGACGCAGTTGCCCGCGGCGAGCGCCGGGGCCAGCTTCCACACGGCCATCAGGATCGGGAAGTTCCACGGGATGATCTGCCCGACCACACCCAGCGGTTCGTGGAAGTGGTAAGCGACGGTGTTCTCGTCGAGCTGGCTGATGCCGCCCTCCTGCGCCCGCAGCACACCCGCGAAGTAGCGGAAGTGATCGACCGCGAGCGGGATGTCGGCGGCGAGCGTCTCACGCACCGGCTTGCCGTTCTCCCACGTCTCGGCGACGGCGATGCGCTCGAGGTTCTGCTCGATGCGGTCGGCGATCCTGTTCAGGACGACCGAGCGCTCGGCGGGACTCGTCTTGCCCCAGGAGGCGAAGGCCTTCCAGGCGACGTCGACCGCGCGGTCGATGTCTTCACTGGTGCCCCGGGCGACCTCGGTGAACGGCTTGCCGTTGACGGGGCTGATGTTCTCGAAGTACTGGCCCTTCGCGGGTTCGACGAAGTCGCCGCCGATGTAATGGCCGTAGCGGGGGCGGTAGTCGGCCAGGGATCCCGGCTGACCCGGGGCGGCGTAGGCAGTGGACACGTCTTCTTCGACGATGGTCATCGTGACTCCTCGGGCTGGGCCGCGCCTCGGTGCGCGGCTGTCCTCCGACGGTAGGTCGCGCGACGTTGCACCCGGGTGCGCAACGTTGCGCCCGGTTGCGGATGCTCCTCAGGCCTGCGCGCGCTCGAGTCGCTCGATCCGGGCGACCAGTCCGGGCCGCTTCGGCGAGCGGGCCGGCAGCATCTCGAGCGCGAGGCGCAACGCCTCGGCATCCGACTGCCCCTCGGGGATCTCGGCGTACGAGAGCAGCACGTCGAGGCTCGCCTCCGACAGCATCGCCTCCCGCAGCGCCGCCCGCACCGTCTCACGGAACTCCTCGACGCCGGGCGAGGTCGACTCGGGCAGCACCGGCCCCCGATAGGCGGTGAGCGCGACGCGGTGCGCTCCGCGGTCGAGCAGCGACATCACGTCCTGCGCGTCGGTGTCGAGGGTCACGGGCAGACGGTACGGTCTCGACTCGGGCACCAGTTCCGGCATCCGCTGTTCGAGCACCTTGCGCAGCCGCACCATCTCGGGCCGCAGCGTGTCGGGCGAGACGTCGGCGCCGTAGACGAGCTCGGTGAGGCGCTCGGCCGACAGACCCTGCCGGTGGGTCGCGAGCATCAGCAGGATGGCCGCGTGCCGGGCGCTGAGCTCGATGACCGATTCCTCATGCTCGGATGCCGTCTCGAGCCGCGCCCTGTCGCGG
This sequence comes from Microbacterium sp. NPDC087868, assembly GCF_044900755.1. NCBI lineage: Bacteria > Bacillati > Actinomycetota > Actinomycetes > Micrococcales > Microbacteriaceae > Microbacterium > Microbacterium sp. NPDC087868. The sequence continues at coordinate 316,575 of NZ_JBJDNO010000002.1, read as the reverse complement.
CCGAGCACGTGCAGGGTCGCGCGCGCCGCGGCGCGGGTACGAGTCGGCGCGAAGTGGTGCGCGCGCGGCGAGGTCTCGGCGCGGGCGCGCAGGCGCGCGATCAGGAGCTCGGACTCGACGGCGCGGGCGGTCGCATCGACGAGCAGTCGCGCCTGCGGGGTCACGACCTCCGGCCCGCCCGTGATGTCGATCACGCCGAGCACGCGCTGCGTCTCGGGGTCGCGCACCGGCGCCGCCGTGCACGACCACGGGTGCACCAGGCGGTTGTAGTGCTCGGCGCCGCGGATCTGCACCGATTGTCCGAGGGCGAGCGCGGTGCCCGGGGCGGTCGTGCCGACGGCATCCTCCGCCCAGTTCGCGCCCGCGACGAACCCCATGTCGTCGGTGAGGCTCTGCAGCTGGCGGTCTCCCTCGATCCACAGCAGTCGACCGGCCTGGTCGCCGATCGCGATCACCACTCCCGCGTCTTCCGGAGTGCCCGGCAGCAGCAGGCCGCGGATCGTGTCCATGACGGCGGCGAGCGGGTGCGCACGCCGATACTCCTCGAGCTCGTCGAGGCCGAGTTCGAGCGCGGGTGGGCTCTCGGGGCCGACGCGTCCGCGCCACGACCGCTCCCATGACGCCCGCACGAGCGGACGCACCTGCTGCAGGCGCTGGTCGTCGAGGTTGCCGGCGAGCAGCTCTTCGTGCGCACGCTCGATGATCAGGCGAGAGGCCTCAGGCGAAGACTGCCACTGCGACGGCACAGGGACTCCGTTCCTCGGGGGTGGAGCGTGCTCCCAGTGTAGAAGCCGAGGTCGCCCGTGGGAACCCTCCCACGGGTGATCGAGGCGGTTCGGCCGCGAGGCGAAAGCTCCGTGCGTCCGCCGTCATCGCCCCCGCGTCGGCGCCTCAGACGCGCGCCGCCCACCAGGCGCGCAGACGCTCCTCGGCGACCTCCGGACCGAGCACGCCCTCGTCGAGGCGCAGGTCGAGCAGGAACTTGTAGGCCTCGCCGACCTCGCGACCGGGACGGATGCCGAGCACCTCCTGGATGCGATTGCCGTCGAGTTCCGGACGCATCGCGTCGAGCTGCTCCTGTTCGGCGAGCGCCGCGATGCGCGACTCGATGTCGTCGTACGCCGACGAAAGTCGCCCCGCCTTGCGCTTGTTGCGCGTGGTCACATCCGCACGGGTGAGGATGTGCAGGCGTTCGAGCAGGGGGCCCGCATCGCGCACGTAACGGCGCACCGCGGCATCCGTCCAGGCGCCCTCGGCGTAGCCGAAGAACCTCAGGTGCAGCTCGATGAGGGTGGCGACGGCATCCGTCGTGGCGGTGTCGAACCGCAGGGCCTGCAGGCGCTTGCGCGCCATGCGGGCGCCGACGATGTCGTGGTGGTGGAACGTGACCGCTCCGCCGTCTTCGAGCTTGCGTGTGCGGGGCTTGCCGATGTCGTGCAGCAGAGCCGCGATGCGCAGCGCCACGTCGGGCTCGGCACCCGGATGCCGGGAGTGCTCGAGCGAGATCGCCTGGCGCAGCACCGTCAGGGAGTGCTCGTAGACGTCCTTGTGGTGGTGGTGCTCGTCGACCTCGAGCTTGAGGGCGCTCACCTCGGGCAGGAACTCATCGATCAGTCCGGTCTCGACGAGAGCGCGGATGCCCCGCACCGGGTCGTCGGTCTGCATGAGGCGCACGAGCTCGGACTGGATGCGCTCGGGGCTGACGATCTCGAGCGTCGACCGCAGCCGGGTGATCGCGTCGGCGGTGTCGTCGTCGATGCGGAAGCCGAGCTGCGCGCTGAACCGGGCGGCCCGCAGCATGCGCAGCGGGTCGTCACCGAACGAGACGTCGGGGTCGGTCGGGGTGCGGAGCACTCCCGCGATGAGGTCTTCGACCCCGCCGGTCGGGTCGACGAGCTTCACCGAGGGCACCTGCAGCGCCATCGCGTTGACCGTGAAGTCGCGACGCAGCAGATCGGCGTCGATCGTGTCGCCGAACTCGACGGTGGGCTTGCGCGTCACCCCGTCGTAGCTGTCGGCGCGGTAGGTCGTGATCTCGACCTGCTCCTTCTGCACGCGCGCACCGATCGTGCCGAACGCACGGCCGATGTCCCACTGCGCGGTCGAGATCGGGGTGACGATGCGCAGGATGTCGTCGGGCTGAGCGTCGGTCGTGAAGTCGAGGTCGTGGGTTGCACGCCCGAGCAGCGCATCGCGCACGGGACCGCCGACGACGGCCAGGTCGAACCCGGCATCCGCGAACGCCGTGGCGAGGGTGCGCACCACCGGATGCGCGGCGAGCGCGCCGAGACGGTCGAGGCCTTCGGCCATGTTGAGCATGGGTTCCAGCGTAGTCGGGCGGTGTGGTCGTGCCCTCAGAACAGCGGGTTCTCTCCCCGGGCCCGGTCGATCGCCTGCACCCGACCCTGGATGAGGCGCAGCAGCATCATGCTCAGCACGCCGCCGCCGATCACGGCGACCGCGACGAGGAACCAGATGCCGACCTCGGGATCGATGAGCTCGAACCCGTAGATGAGCACGGCGCCGAGGAGCAGCACCGGCCCCTCGATCAGCGCGAACGTGATGAAGAGGCGAGTCTGGCGCGAGAGGTAATCCTTCTCGACGGCTCTGACCCGTGCATCGACCGAGGAGTCTCCCGCGTGGCTCATGCATCCACGGTACCGATGCGACGGGGTGCGTTCCAGCATTCCGCCGCCGACGTCCCCGCCATAGGATCACCCCATGGCCGACGACAGCACCCCTCCCCCGGCATCCGATCCGGCATCCGACCGGAATCCCGACGCCGCCCGCACCCCGTCGCGGCGCGGGTTCCTCAAGATGGGTGGGGCCGCGTTCGCCGGCGCTGTCGTCGGCGGTGCGGCGGGAGCGGCCATCGGCGCATCCGTCGCCGCGCAGAATTCCCGCAACGGCTTCGCGTCCGAACCCGACCCCTTCGCCGCCCTCACCCCGCGCAGCGAGCCCGGGTTCGACCACCTCGTGGTCGTCATGGGCGAGAACCGCTCCTTCGACAACCTGCTCGGCTACCTGTACTCGCAGCAGACGCTGCCGGCCGGCGAGACGTTCGAGGGGCTCGCGTTCGGGAAGCACAGCAACACGGCATCCGATGGCACCGTCGTCGACGCTCACGTCTACACCGGCGACACCGACCGCATCATGAGCCTGCCCGATCCCGACCCGGGCGAGGAGTACCCGCACGTCAACACGCAGATCTTCGGCACGGTCGACCCGAAGGGAAACGCCGATCTGTTCGTCGACGAGATGACCGCCCCGTTCAACGCCCCGACGCACGGCGAGAAGGCCACGATGTCGGGGTTCCTCGAGGACTACATCATCAACTTCCGTCGCCTGCGCACGGGCACGGAGCCGAAGCCCGAAGAGGCCGCGCACATCATGGGCTCGTTCTCGCCCGAGATGCTCCCGGTGCTCTCGACCCTCGCGAGCGAGTTCGCGGTCTTCGACCACTGGTACGCCGGCGTGCCCTCGCAGACCTTCTGCAACCGCTCCTTCTTCCACGCGTCGACCTCGCACGGCTTCGTCACCAACCAGGCAGGCGGCGGCTACAAGAAGTGGCTCGACGCTCCCGCCGCCCCGACCGTCTTCAACCGGCTCGAAGAGAAGAAGGTGAGCTGGAAGATCTACATCGACAAGCTGCAGCTCGTCTCGTTCACCGGGATGCTGCACGCCGCCGTGCTCGAGAAGTACTGGCGCACCGACCACTTCGGCACGATGGAGGACTTCTACGCCGACACGAAGAACGGCACCCTCCCCGCCTACGCGTTCATCGAGCCGCGGATGGTCTACGACCACAACGACTTCCACCCGCCGTTCGGTTCGCCCCGCGAGAGCACGGTCGACGGAGAGCCGGTCTACGACAGTGCGATCTCCGACGTGCGCGCCGGCGACCGGCTCATTCACGACATCTACGAGGCCGTGCGCACGAGCGCCTCACCGAAGGGGTCGAACGCGGTCAACACCCTGCTGCTCATCACCTTCGACGAGCACGGCGGATGCTACGACCACGTGCCACCGCCCGCCGCGACCAAGCCGACCGCCGACACCGGTGCCGGCGAGATGGGGTTCACCTTCGACCGCCTCGGATGCCGCGTTCCCGCGATCGCCGTGTCGGCGTACACGAAGCGCGGCACGATCGTGCACGACGAGATGCATCACGGCACCGTCACCGCCACTCTCTCGCGGCTCCACGGATTGAGGCCTCTCAACGACCGCGACGCCTCGGCGAACACGCTGTTCGAGGCCATCAACCTCGATCAGCCGCGGCATCCTTCGGACTGGCCCGTCACGACTCCCGCCTACACGCCGCCGAACCCCGAAGAGCTCGAGCCGAAGCCGGGAGACCCCTCCGGCATGAAGCCCCTCACACCGCCCGCGCGGGGACTCCTCGGACTGCTGCTGTCGCGCTATGGAAAGCCCGGCGAGCCCGACCCCGAGACGTTCGCCGACGCCTACCGACTGCTGCACGAGCACGGCGAGGAGCTGTTCGGGCCGCCCGCCTCCTGATCGGATGCCTAGGCTGAGGTCATGATCACCGCCGACCCCACCGCCCTCGCCTCGTTCTGGGAAGGGGTGCGGTCGGAGCATCCGGAGCTTCCCACCGCCGTGCCCCTGGCCTGGGCCTTCGGCGCGACCCCCGCGCACGCGGATGACCTGCTGGCTCTGGTGCTCGAGGGCATCAAGACGGGCACCGCCTCATCGGTCTGGGACTACGAAGCAGCAAGCGATCCGCTCCCCGTCGAGGGCGAGCTGAGCATCATCCTCGACGGCACCGGAGCACCGCGCGCGGTGATCGAGACGACGAGCATCCGCATCGTCCCCTTCGACGAGGTCGAGGCCGCGCACGCCCACGCCGAGGGCGAGGGCGACCGCACGCTCGAGTACTGGCGCGCCGCGCACGAGCGGTACTGGCGCGCGCACTCCGAGAATCCGCGGGGTTTCGCGCCGGATATGCCGGTCGTGTGCGAGCTGTTCCGGCTGGTGCACCCGGCCGGGCGTCCATAACTCCGGAGAAAACTGCTTCAGCACTCCGAACACAATCGAATCCGGCCTTGAACGCCCAGATTCTCAGGAGTTGTGAACGCGAAGAACGGATGCCTCACCCCTCGTCGCGCCCACGCGCCCGCCGACGCGACACGACGAGCAGCATCGCGCCGAGCAGCAGCACGACTGCTCCGCCGGCCGCCCAGGCGAAGGTCTCGGGGCCGAGGCCCGTTCCGGGGAGCGTTCCGGTGCCCGCACCACCCGTGCCCGGTGCCGGCGGTACGACGGGCGTCGTCGGCGGGTCAGGATCCGGCGACGGGCTGGGCTCGACCACGACCGCGGCGAGCACGAAGTCCTGGGCGATGACGGTGCCGCCGCCCTGTGGCAGGAAACCGAACGAGCGGCGCGCGAAGTCGACCGCCTGCGTGCCCTCGGGCGGGACGACCGTCAGGACGTAGTCTCCAGGTGCGAGACCGCCGAGGCTGTAGGAGCCGTCTTCCGCCGACACGAGCTGCCGCGTTCCCCCCGGACCCTCGAGCGTGAGGGCGACCCCGGCGACCGGGGCACCCGATGCATCCCGCACGGTTCCCGAGAAGCTCCCCAGCAGGGCGAGCTCGAAGTTCACGTCGGTCAGGGACTCACTACCGAGCTCGACCGTCGCGCTGGTGGGTCCGAGTGGCGCGTATCCGCTCGGCGGCGTGATCGTGACCGTGTAGTCGCCCGGCGGAAGGCGCGGGATCGTGTACTCGCCGAGCGGGCGGGTCACGGTCGTCGCGACGATGTTCCCGTCGGGGTCGGTGACGGTCACCACCGCCCGCTCACGCCGATACCCGTCGCCGGCGATGTGACGACGCCACTCAGATCGGCGTTCGTCAGCAGCACGAAGTCTTCTTCCGGCGGGATCGTGATCGGTTCCTCGCTGTCGTCCGGCACCGAGATCGAGCGCGTTTCGTCGGCGGTCGAGAAGCCGCCCGGCGGGATGACGCGCACCACGTGGTCATCGACGGGCACGGTGTCGAAGAGGTACCGCCCGTCCGACTCCGTGATCGCGGTGAGCGCGGTCCCGTCGACGACCACCGTGACCCCGCCGACACCGTTGCCGTTCTCGTCGACCACCCGTCCGGAGACCGCGACCGGCACGATGTCGCGCACGACGAAGTCGACGCCGACGGCATCCGTCTCACTGAGGTCGACGGGTCGGGTCGAGGGGCCTTCCGCGATCATTCCCTCGGGCGCGCTCACTCGCACGGTGTACCCGCCACTGCCTTGGATGCCGGGGAAGGAATAGGTGCCATCGGCGCCGGTCGTCGTCGTCGCGACGACCCGACCGTTCGCATCGGTCAGGGTGAGTCCGACGTCTGCCTGGGGCACGTCGGCGTCGTCGACGACGGTTCCGCTGACGTCGCGCGCGAGCGAGGCGAACCACGTCTGGTACACCGGCAGGCCCGAGCGGCGGGTGAAGACGAAGCTCAGGGTCGTGATGGGGGCGGAGGGTTCGAACCAGGCCGCCGCACCCGAGGTGTCGACCGCACCGGCGTTGCCGGTGAGCGTAAGGGTCGTGTCGTCCCAGGTGGGCACATCGGTGGCCGATCCGGTGCAGGACGGCTTGCCGACCACGCCAGGAGCGCAGTAGTTGAAGCCGCCGCGGAACCCGAGCTCGTCGGCGGTGAGCGCCTGTCCGTCGGGACCGGTGGCCTGGATGCGCACGGAGTCGGCGTCGATGTCACCGAGCACGAAGGTCCAGCCTGCGGTGGGTGTCGGGTCGAGGAAGGAGTACGTCGTCGTCGACGATCCGGTGGGGGTGTCGGCCTGCGGGCGCAGGTTCAGATAGGGCTGGTCCCGGCTGGATCCGTACTTCGCGCCGACGGGGGTGCCCTGCGAGAGCCACGTCGATGCGCCCGAGATCACGCCGACCTGACCGGAGCGCGAGGTGCTGGTCACGATCGCGACCATGGACGGGTCGGGGGTGATCTGCACCGAGGTCGAATACGCACCGCTCGTGCCGGTCAATGGCTGCCAGGTCGCCCACTGCGTCGTGGTCGCGGCCGACGCGGGGCTCGCGACCACCGCGACGGCAGCCACCAGGGCCAGGACTCCGATGACGATGCTGCTTGGCTTCGCGCGCATGGCGCCAGGCTACATCGGTATCCCAGCGAGGCGAAGAGAACTTCCGCCTGATCGACGGTCAGTTCGCGCGCGAGAACGTCAGGTGCACGACCCCGGACTCGGCCGTCTCCGACGCGACGGAGTATCCGGACTCGAGTCCGCGCAGGTCGTCCCACAAGCGGATGCCGCTGCCGATGAGGATCGGGGTGATGCCGACGTGCAGCTCGTCCACGAGACCCGCGCGCAGGTATTCGCGCACGGTCGTCGCTCCGCCGCCCACCCGCACGTCTGCACCCTCCGCAGCCTCGACCGCGCGTCGCAACGCCTCTTCGGGCGCCGCGTCGATGAACTCGAACGACGTGCCGTTCGCGAACTCGATGCGCTCGCGCGGAGTGTGCGTGAGCACGAACACCGGCGCGTGGAAGGGCGGCTCGTCGCCCCACCAGCCGCGCCAGTCGGGGTCGTCGGGGTTCGCGTGCAGACCGAACATCCCGGCGCCCATGATCTCGGCGCCGATGTTCTCGAAATAGCGTGCGGCGTACTTCTCGTCGACCCCGGTCGTGCCCGCACCGCTCGTGTCGTGGAACACCCGCTCACGGAACGTGCGCGTCGCGGCATACGCCGCCGTGAGACGACCCCAGTCCTCGCCGAACGGGTTCTCCGGGGTCTGGTCGGTGGTCGTGGCGAAGCCGTCGAGAGAGATGTTGAGATCGACGCGAACGCGGGTCATGGGTTCTCCGATGTCCGAGGAGCGGATGCCGCGGCATCCGACACGGCGAACCCACTGTCGACCATCCCGCGCGCCGTGTCAACGGCTGGCCGGCCCCGGCGAACGCCCACCCTCGAGACGCCGAACCGGGAACGGATGCCGCGCCCGGCGCGTCTCAGACGACGGGGTCGCCCTGCACCGGGCCCTCGGTGTTCGGCTTCCAGCCGAGCGCCGGCGCGACGTGCTTCGCGAACGACTCGAGCACGTGCAGGTTGTATGCGGGGCCGAGCTGGTTCGGGATCGTGAGCAGCAGGGTGTCGGCGGCCATGACGGCGGAATCGTTCTTCAGCTGCTCGATGAGCACGTCGGGTTCGGCGGCGTAGGTCTTGCCGAACGTCGAGCGGTAACCGTCGATGATGCCGATCTGGTCGCCACTGTCCTCGCTGCGCAGACCGAAGTACGCCCGGTCCATGTCGGTGATCAGCGGGAAGACGCTGCGGCTCACCGAGACGCGCGGCGCGCCGGTGTGACCGGCCTCCTTGTAGGCCGCGCGGAACAGCGCGATCTGCTCGCTCTGGAGTTCGTGGAACGGCACGCCCGTGGCCTCGGTGAGCAGCGTCGAGCTCATCATGTTGAGGCCCTTGCGCCCCGTCTCCTCAGCGGTGGCTCGGGATCCCGAGCCCCACCAGATGTGGTCGCGGAGCGTGGGCGACTGCGGCTCGATCTGCAGGTAGCGTCCGGCGCCGACCATCCGCGGGTCGCCGGGGGCGAGGCCCTCGCCGTCGATCGCGCGCAGGAAGAGGTCGAACTTCTCGCGGGCCATCACACCGCCGCGCTCGGGATCCTCCTCATCGTGGAAGCCGAACGTCTCGTAGCCGCGCAGAGCCGTCTCGGGTGACCCACGGCTCACGCCGAGCGCGATGCGTCCGTCGGCGATCAGGTCGAGCGCAGCCGCCTCCTCGGCGAACTGGAACGGGTTCTCGTACCGCATGTCGATCACGCCGGTGCCGACCTCGATGCGCTTCGTGCGCGCGGCCATCGCCGACAGCAGCGGCATGGGCGAGGCGGCCTGGCGGGCCCAGTGGTGCACGCGCACGTAGGCGCCGTTCACCCCGATCTCATCGGCGCCCTCGGCGATCTCGATGGTCTGCTTCAGCATGTCGCCCGCGGTGCGGGTCGCCGAACCCTGGACATCGGCGTAGTGGCCGAACGAGAGGAATCCGAAAGCCTTCATGGTGTATTCGAACGCATGGATGCCGCGGGTTATTCCGCCGCGAGGAACCCGTCGATCAGCAGCGCCCGGATGCGCGGCTCCAGCTCGGCCCACAGATCGGCGAGCGGAACGTCGAAGAGGTCGGCGAGGGCCGCGGCGATCTGCCCGACCGTCAGCTCGCCGTCGCAGGCGCCCACGAATGCGGCGAGCGCCGGGTCGACGTTCACCGTGCGCCCGAAGCCGCCGCCCTGACGCAGTTCGATCACGCTGGGGTCGTCGTTGCCGGGCAGCAGGTGCCGGGCCTCGGTGACATCGGATGCCGTGACGAGGGTCGCGGGAATTCCGCTCGCGAGCAGGTCGTGCGCCACGAGTCCGCGGCCCAGCGCCTCGCCCACGCCCGACACGGCCTGGCCGACGTGCTCGCTGCGTCGGAGCACGGGGGCGTCTCCGCGACGGATGAGCACGTATCCGAAGCCGATCGCGGTCACCCCGCGTGCGGCGAAGTCATCGAGCCAGGCGGTGAGCAGCGGCGTGAACTCCGCATCGCGTGGGGTGGTGCCGCCGTCGCGGATCCACAGCTCGGCGTAGGCGAGGGGCGAGAGCTCCTCGCGCTCGACGACCCAGAGGTCGAGGTCGCCCGGCACCCAGGCGTCCAAACGCGCCAGGCCTTTCACCCCGTCGCGCGACTCCCAGTTGCCGAGCAGCTGGGCGCTGCCGCCCGCGGTGAGGAATGCGGGTGCGGTGCGCACGAACTGTTCGACGAGCGCGTCTCCGATGAGTCCGCCGTCGCGGTACTCGTACGCGGGCACGCCCTCGGTGCGCGGTGTGATGACGAAGGGCGGGTTCGAGACGATCAGGTCGAACGCCTCCCCCGCGACGGGCTCGAACATGCTGCCCAGGCGGAACTCGATGTTGCCGATCCCGTTCAGGCGCGCGTTGAGTTCGGCGTAGGCCAGGGCCCGGGAGGAGATGTCGGTCGCGATGACCCGTCCGGCACGGCGCGACACGAGCAGCGCCTGGATGCCGCATCCGGTGCCGAGGTCGAGAGCGCGCTCCACCTCGATCGGCACGACGATCTCGGCGAGGGTGCGCGAGGCGCCGCCGACTCCGAGCACGTGGTCGGCGGGCAGTGCGCTGCCGAGCGCGACCTCGTCGAGGTCGCTCGCGATCCACCACTCGCCGACGCCGTCCGCGTCGACGAACGACTGCGGGCGCAGGAGCGCCGTGGGCGTGACGACGGTGTCGGATGCCGTGGCGAGCCCGAGAGCCGTCAGCCCGTCGACGCCGAGCCTCGGGAGTGCCTCCTCGACGGAGCGTCGCTGCTGCGGCATCCCGAGCACGAAGAAGCGCCCCAGGGTCGCGAGAGTTCCCTCGTCACCCTCGATCGCGCGCAGGATGGGCTCACGCATACCGCGGGCCAGGGCGTCGTCAGCCTCTTCGCCCCACAGGCGGCGCAACGGTGCGGAGCGCAGGTCGGCGGCGTCGAGGTCGGCGGCGAGCGAGGCGCATCCGAGCGGGTCGGGAACGGGCATTGCAGAGGCGGACACGGCCGTCACTCTACGCGTCTTCAGGGTTCTCCTCCGGCGCGCCTTCTAGAATCACAAGGTCAGTACTCACGATTCCGCCCTCTTCCCGGGCGTTCGAGGAAGACCTTCATGACCGCGAGCACCCCCGACAGACGCCTCCGTGCGCGTCTTCGGCGACTCACGAGCGCGGCGGCCGCGTTCGCCCTCGCGGCCGGTCTCGGCGCGGTCGCGTCTCCGGCGATGGCGGCCGACGGCGACGACGAGACGACGGATGCCGGCATCGTCGAGCTCTCCGTCGCGATCGGCTCGCACGGCAGGATCACCCCCGGTGCGTCGGCCACGGCATCCCTCTCGCTGCAGAACGACACCGATGCCCGCCTGTCGACCGGCACCGTCACGGTCGAGATCAACCGCACTCCGCTCTCCGACGGCACGGCCGTCTCGACCTGGCTCGACGAGACGTCGGCGCCCGGAGAGTTCGAGACCCTCGGATCGAAGGCGACGGATGCCGTCGACGCCGGCGGCTCCGACCGCGTCTCGGTCGACATCCCGCCGGAGTCCCTCGCCGAGCTCGCTCCCGGTGTCTATCCGATCCGGGCGGGACTGAGCGGAGCGAGCACCGGCACGGTCGGCAGCGATGACTTCGTGTCGCGCAACGTCTCGGCCGACAGCGTGCTCGTCGTGACCGCCGATGCCGTGCAGGTCGGCGTGATCGTGCCCATCACCGCGACTCCTGCCGACGGCGTGCTGCTCACTGCCGACGAGCTCGCCGAGCTCACGGCGGCCGACGGGGCTCTCACGGCCGCTCTCGACGGCGTCTCGGGCACGGCGGCCGTGATCGCCATCGACCCCGCGATCGTCGCGGCGATCCGGGTGCTCGGCACCTCGGCGCCGGCGAACGCGACCGATTGGCTCGAGCGCTTCGACGATCTCCCCAACGAGCGCTTCGCCCTGCAGTTCGGCGACGCCGATGCGACGGTGCAGGCGCAGGCGCAGCTGCCGGAGCTGCTGCAGCCCACGACCCTCGCGCCCTTCGTGAACCCCCTGAACTTCCCGAGCACCCCGGCGACGGCCACGCCGACCCCCGGCACCTCCACGCCGTCTCCGACGCCCTCCGCGACCGACGCGCCCGTGCTGCCCGACGACGAGACGCTCACGACCATCGACGACGCCATCGAGGGAATCGTCTGGCCGTTGGCGGGCGCCCGCTCCGAAGACCTCGCGACTTTCACCTCCTACTTCGGCGGCGCGGTCACGACGATCGTCTCGTCGTCCGCGACGGATGCCGTCGACACCGCGCACGCGACGACCGACGGGCACGACCTGCTCGTCGTCGACGAGGCGATCTCCGCCGCGATCTCCGGTGCCGCGGGCGAATCGGCTTCGGGCGCCCGGCAGCGCTGGCTCGCCGCAGCGAGTGCACAGCTCTACTTCGCCGGGCAGGCGGCGCCGCAGGGCCCGCTCCTGGTCGGCCTCGACCGCGACGAGACCCGAGACGCCGCAGCGCTTCGTGAGGCGATCGCCGCGGTCGACTCCCCCGGATTCGACCTGTCGTCGGTGCGCTCGGCTCCTGCCGCGGGCGTCGCCCTCACCGGTGCCGTCGACGACCTCCGCGTCAGTGCTCTCCAGAACATGCTGGTCGACGAGGGCACGCTCGGCACCTTCGCCACGATCCTCGACGACCCGCAGGTGCTGCTCGGCCGGGAGCGCATCCGCGTGCTGCGCGAGATCGCGGTCGGCGTGCCCGAGACGAAGTTCAGCACCAACGTGGCCGTGCACCGTGCGGCGACGAACGACACGCTCCACGCCGTCAGCATCCCCCCGTCGAGCACGATCCAGCTGCTCAGCGCCAATGCCGACCTCCCGTTCAGCGTGCGCAACGACCTGCCGTGGCCGGTCAATCTGCGCCTGACGGTCGCGCCCACCGACCCCCGCCTCGAGGTGCAGGGCAGCAACGAGGTCGTCGTGCAGGCGAACTCCAGCGCCCGGGTGAAGGTTCCCGTCTCTGCGCGCGTCGGCAGCGGTGAGCTCGATCTGCGCCTGAACCTCTACAGCCCCACCGGCGCACTGATCGACGGTCCGCAGACGGTGCGCGTCGCGGTGCGCGCCGAGTGGGAGACGATCGGTCTCGTCATCTTCGGCGGTCTCGCCGTGCTGCTGATCGTCGGCGGCGTGATCCGCACGGTGCTCCGTCGACGTCGGGAGTCGTCGGTCGAGGGTGGCGAGACGGATGCCGCGATCGATGCCCCGGCCCAGACCCACGAGGACATCGACGCCGGAGAGAAAGAAACCACGTGAGCAGTCTCGGGCGCGCGAGCGCGATCATCGGCGCCGGCACCCTCGTCTCCCGCATCACGGGGCTGCTCCGCAGCATCGTGCTCGTCGGGGTACTCGGATCGGTCGCCTCCGAGGCGGCGGACGCCTTCACCTACGCGAACCAGCTGCCGAACAGCGTCTTCTCCCTGATCTCGGTCGGCATCCTCACCGCGGTGATCGTCCCTCAGATCGTGAAGGCCACCGCGGATGCCGACGGCGGCAACGCCTTCATCTCGAAGCTCTTCACCCTGGGCACCGTCGTGCTCGTGGTCGTGACCGCGATCGCCACCGCGGCCGCGCCCTGGCTCGTGCACCTCGTGGCCGGCAAGGCGAGCGATGATGCGCTGGCGCTGGCCACCGCTCTCGCCTACTGGTGCCTGCCGCAGATCCTGCTCTACGGCCTGTACGCGATGCTGGGCGAGGCGCTCAACGCGCGCAAGATCTTCGGTCCCTTCACGTGGGCACCCGTCGTCAACAACATCGTCTCGATCGCCGGCTTCCTCGCACTCGGCGCCCTCTTCGGCCCGGTCTCCACCCAGGCCGCCGACTGGACGCCCGAGATGATCACCGTGCTCGGCGGCACCGCCACGCTCGGCATCGCGCTGCAGGCCCTCGTGCTGCTCGTGTTCTGGCGCCGCACCGGACTCGCCCTCAAGCCCGACTTCCGCTGGCGCGGTGTGGGTCTCGGCAACGTCGGCCGGCTCGCCGGATGGACGTTCCTCATGGCGTTCGCGAGCCTCGCGGCCGGCATGTACCAGGGCTATCTCGTGAGCGAGGTGTCGGGCCTCGGGGCCTCGGCCACCGTGACCGCCAACGCCTGGCTCATCTTCATGCTCCCCTACTCGGTGATCGTGCTCTCGATCGGCACCCCGTACTTCACGCAGATCAGCGCGCACGCCGCGGCCGGACGAGACGACGAGGTTCGCGCGGACATCGCGCAGAGCATCCGCACCCTGCTGTTCTTCATCGTCGCCGCCACCGCCGCCGTCGCCGCGGCCGCGATCCCCGCCTCCCGCGTCTTCACCGACAACGCCGACGACGCCCAGGCGGCCGCCCTCGTGCTGATCGCCTACCTGTTCGGCCTCATCCCGCTCACGATCCTGTTCATCGTGCAGCGCACCTTCTACGCCTACGACGACACCCGCACGCCGTTCTGGTTCACGATCTTCCAGTGCGTGCTCATCGTCGGCACGGCCCTCGGGGCTCTCGGCCTGCGTGAGGCGGGCATCATCCCGCTCACCTCGCTCGCCGCCGCCGTGGCCTTCGGCCAATCGATCGCGAGCATCGTGCAGACGATCGTCGCCACCTGGCTGCTGCACCGCAAGATCGGCGGCCTGCAGATCCGCTCCTGGATGGCCGCGATCGGCCGCTTCGCCCTCGCCGGCGTCCCCGCGGGCTTCGCCGGATGGGGCGCCTTCGTGCTGCTGGGCGGCGTCGACGGCTGGACGATGGCCGACAAGTTCCAGGGCGCCCTCGGTACCGCGATCGTCGGACTCGTCGTCGTGGTCGTCTACCTCGGCATCCTCGCCCTGCTCCGCGCTCCCGAACTGAAGGCCGCCGGAGCCCTCGCCCGGCGCTTCCTGCCCGGTCGCTGAGCGTCTCCCGTCGCGGGAATGCCGCGCGGTTACCATGGGTTGAAGCTGTCGGACATCATTCGATGGCATTGCAGTTCTCACAGGGAGCATTTCATGCGTCAGGTCGTCATCATCGGCTCCGGCCCCGCCGGTTTCACCGCCGCCATCTACGCGGCGCGCGCGAACCTCGAGCCGCTGCTCATCGCGAGCTCGGTCGAGGTCGGCGGTGAGCTGATGAACACCACCGAGGTCGAGAACTACGCCGGCTTCCCCGACGGCATCCAGGGCCCCGAGCTCATGGCCAAGTTCCAGGAGCAGGCCGAGAAGTTCGGCACCGAGGTCGTCTACGACGACGTCGCGTCGCTCGAGCTCGACGGACCGGTCAAGAAGGTCACCCTCGGCAGCGGCACGGTGCACGAGACCCAGACCCTCATCTACGCGACGGGCTCGGCGTACCGCAAGCTCGGCATCGAGGGCGAAGAGCGCCTCTCCGGCTACGGCGTCTCGTGGTGCGCCACCTGCGACGGCTTCTTCTTCCGCGAGAAGACGATCGCGGTCGTCGGCGGCGGCGACTCCGCGATGGAGGAGGCCACGTTCCTCACCCGCTTCGCCGACAAGGTCTACGTGATCCACCGCAAGGACACCCTCCGCGCGTCGAAGATCATGCAGGAGCGCGCCTTCGCGAACGAGAAGATCGAGTTCATCTGGAACAGCGAAGTCGCCGAGATCCTCGGCAAGGACTCGGTCGAGGGCGTGCAGCTGCGCTCCACCGAAGACGGCACGCTGCGCGACCTGCCCCTCGACGGTCTCTTCGTCGCCATCGGCAACGACCCGCGCACGCACCTCGTGCACGACAAGCTGAAGCTCACCGCCGAGGGCACGATCTGGGTCGACGGCCGCTCCTCGGTCACCTCGGTTCCCGGTGTCTTCGCCGCCGGCGACGTGATCGACCCCACCTACCGTCAGGCCATCACCGCTGCCGGTTCCGGAACGGTCGCCGCCCTCGACGCCGAGCACTTCCTCGCCGACCTCGAAGACGCCTCCGTCGAGTTCCCGGCCGCCGAAGCGGCCGAGATCATCACCGCCTGACCTACGGGAACACTTTCCCCCGGTCGGCTGTTGTATCCGACGAACCTCGAACAAGGAGAAACTCTGATGAGTGCACAGGCTACGAGCCAGGCGACCTGGGAGCAGGACGTACTGCAGGCCGAAGGTCCCATTCTCGTGGACTTCTGGGCCGAATGGTGCGGACCGTGTCGTATGGTCGCCCCGGTCCTGGACCAGATCCAGGCCGACAACCCCGACAAGATCACCATCCTCAAGCTCAACGTCGACGAGAACCCCGAGCTGGCGATGAAGTACCAGATCACGTCGATCCCGGCGATGAAGGTGTTCCAGGGCGGTGAGGTCAAGACGACCATCATCGGCGCGAAGCCGAAGCCGGCCCTCGAGAAGGACCTCGCGGCCTTCATCGGCTGAGTCTGAGAAGTTTCGGGCCGTCGTCTCCTTCGGGAGGCGGCGGCCTTTCTCGTTCTTGCCGTTGTTCTACGGATGCTTTCGGTGACGGGCTCCGGGATGTTCCCCTCTCTCGCAGAACGGGGACCCTCCCGCTTCGCGGGCCCCTCCCGACAGAAGCTGGGTCCCTGGGCTTGTGCAAGGCCCCACCCCGCGGCTACTTGTCCGACACCTCGACCCGCGGCAACCCCCGGGCCGTGCGCGCGCGATCCACGATCTCCTGGATCACCGGGGTCTTCGCGGCGCTGTAGCTCTTCGTACCGCGGGCAGCGGCGGCCACGGCATCGCACTTCGCGTGCCGGTAGCGATCGGCATCCGCGGGGTGCTCGAGCAGCCAGTCCCGCAGGATCCTCTGGTTCACGGCATCCCAGTCTGCCGCGGTGAAGAAGTGCGCGATATGCGTGCGCACTCCGTCCCTCTCACGGAGCATCACCGGGTGACTGCGCACCGCGCTCCCCCGCCGCCAGCCCGACCTCTCGAGCGCACTCCGATGCCGCTCGAAGTCCGCAGGATCCGCAACCCGCACCGCGAGGTCGATGATGGGCTTCGCGCGCATGCCGGGGATCGCGGTCGAACCGATGTGCTCGATGACCCAGTCCGGGTCGCCCTGCGAGCGCAACAGGGCGGCAGCAGCCGCGAACTGCTCGGGCCATGACGGATCGTAGGCGACGAGCATCCGTGGCATCGTCAGGAGGCGTCCGCGACCGACGGGTCCCACCGGCGGTAGCGCTGCTTCTCGTCGAGCAGGCCCCACACGGCCGGCGTCAGCTCCGGGTACTCGAGGGCGATCTGCCGCAGCACCCGGTAGTGCCGGGCTTCGTTCGGCCGCACGCCGTCGTTCGCGCTGATGTTGTCGGCGCGCAGCAGGTAGACGACGAGCTCATCGATGCTGGGGAGCTCCTCCATGAACTCCCACGGGTCCTCCCCGCCCAGCAACCGCTCCTGCACGATCACGGCGAGTTCGTCGGATGCCTCGGCACGCAGTACTTCCAGGCTGGCGCGACGGGGCACGGACTCGCTCATGCCTTCCAGCCTACGCGCGTGCGCGACGGGGTCGGCGCTCGACCTTCACATCCTCGCTCATGTCCTCGAGCTCCTTGCCCTTGGTCTCGGCGACCTTGAAGTACACGAAGAAGAACGACAGCAGTGCGAAGAACGCGTAGAAGCCGTAGGCGAACGGCAGGCCGATGTTGGCGAACGCGGGGAACGTCGTCGAGATGAAGAAGTTCGCCGCCCACTGCGCCGCCGCCGCGACCGCGAGGGCGCCCGCGCGGATCGAGTTCGGGAACATCTCGCCCAGCAGCACCCACACGAGCGGGCCCCAGGTGGCACCGAAGAACACGACGAACGCGTTGGCGCAGATCAGCGCCACGGTCGACCAGGGCTCGGGCAGCGTGACGGCACCGGCGGAATCGAGGGTGCCGAACGAGAACGCGAGAGCCATGAGGCCGAGCGAGATCGTCATGCCCACCGATCCGACGAGCAGCATGATGCGGCGGCCGACCTTGTCGACGAGCAGGATCGCGACGATCGTCACCACGATGTTCGTGACGGAGGTGATCACTGTGATCAGCAGCGCCTCGGATTCACCGAAGCCGACCGACTGCCACAGCGTCGTCGAGTAGTAGAAGATGACGTTGATGCCGACGAACTGCTGGAAGACCGACAGCAGGATGCCGACCCAGACGATCGGCTTGAGGCCGAAGCGGTTGCCGCGCAGGTCGCGCAGGGATTCCTTCTTCTCCGTGTCGATCGTGCCGGTGATCTCGGAGATCTTGGCCTTCACGTCGACCGTCCCCGTGACGGTCGTGAGCACCTCGGATGCCTTCTCGATGTCGCCCTTGCGCACGAGATAGCGCGGGGATTCGGGCAGTTTCAGCGCCATGATGCCGTAGACGATCGCCGGGATCGCCTCCGCGATGAACATCCATCGCCAGGCGTACAGGCCCCAGAGCGACTCGGCAGCCCCGCCGGCGACCTCGGCGAGCAGGGCGTCCGACAACAGGGCGACGAAGATACCGCTCACGATCGCGAGCTGCTGCAGCGAGCCGAGTCGACCGCGCATGCTGGCGGGAGAGACCTCGGCGATGTACGCCGGCGCGATGACGGATGCCGCGCCGACACCCAGGCCACCGACGATGCGCCAGATGATCAGGTCGACGACGCTGAAGGCCAGACCGGAACCGATCGACGACACCAGGAAGAGGACCGCAGCCGCGACCATGATGGGGATGCGTCCGTACCGGTTCGCCAGCGGACCGGCGAACCACGCGCCGACCGCACAACCGATGAGGGCCGACGAAACGGCGAAGCCCTTGAGGCCGGCGCCGAGGTCGAAGCCCGACTGGTTGCCGGCGAGAGCATCCACCGCGCCGTTGATGACCGCTGTGTCGAATCCGAAGAGGAATCCGCCGAGGGCCGCGGCGATGCTGATCGCGATCACCTTCCCCTTGATGCCGGATCCGGATGCTGTCGCTGACATGTTGCCCTCCCATGGGTCGTCCTCAGCGAGTCTAGAACTCCGGAGAATCTCGCGGGGGTACTTGACATCGAGGGCCGTCAACGAGAAAAGCGCCCGACTCCCCGAGATTCAGGGGGTCGGACGCGATTCTCTGCGGTGGATTCAGCTCAGTTGCCGTAGCTCTCCTCGCCGAGCTCACTGAGGATGCGGTTGAGATCCTGGATCGAAGCGAAATCGATCGTGACCTGGCCTTTGCGCGAACCCAGGGAGATCTTGACCCGCGTGTTGAGGCGATCCCCGAGCTTGCCGGCGACCTCGTCGAGGTAGGCGCGGCGCGCTCCCGGCGTCGCCTTCGTCGTCTTGGTGCCACTGCTCCACTGCGTCTTCGCGGCCTCCTCGGTCGCGCGCACCGAGAGGTCTTCGTTCACGACCTTGTCGGCGAGGCGCTGCATCGATTCGGGCGTCTCGAGACTGAGGATCGCGCGAGCGTGGCCCGCGGTCAGCACGCCCGCCGCGACACGCTGCTGCACGGGCACCGGCAGCTTGAGCAGACGGATCGTGTTGCTGATCTGAGGACGGGAACGACCGATGCGCGTCGCGAGTTCCTCCTGCGTGATGCCGAAGTCCTCGAGCAGCTGCTGGTAGGCGGATGCCTCTTCCAGAGGGTTGAGCTCGGAACGGTGGAGGTTCTCGAGCAGCGCGTCGCGCAGGAGATCCTCATCGGCGGTCTCGCGCACGATCGCGGGGATCGCGGTGAGGCCGGCCTCCCGAGCGGCGCGCGTGCGCCGCTCCCCCATGATCAGCTCGTAGTCGCCCTCGGAGTTGGTGCGCACGACGACGGGCTGCAGCACGCCGAACTCCCGCACGCTGTGCACCAGCTCGGCGAGATCATCGGCGTCGAAGTGGGTGCGCGGCTGGCGCGGGTTGGCGACGATCTTGTTCGGGTCGACCTGCACGAGGTGGATTCCCGGCACGACGGTGAGGTCCACAGCATCCGCGCCCTCAGCCGGTGCCTCGGTCGTGGTCGTCGACTCCGACGGACGGATGCTCGCGCCGGGGAAGAACACGTCGACCGGACGCTCCGTCTGATCGGCCGTGGGGATGAGTGCGCCGATTCCGCGGCCCAGACCAGTGCGCTTCGCCATCATTTCTCCTTGCTCTGCGCCGCACGCGACGCGATTTCGACAGCGGCCTCACGATACGCGATCGCGCCGGCGGACTGACCGTCGTAGGCGATCACCGTCTGGCCGAAACTCGGGGCTTCCGACACGCGCACCGACCGCGGGATCATCGTCTCGAGCACCTGCTCGGGGAAATGACCGCGCACCTCTTCAGCCACCTGCTGCGCCAGGCGGGTACGCCCGTCGTACATCGTCAACAGGATCGTCGAGAGGTGGAGACCCGGGTTCAGGTGCTTCTGGATCATCTGGATGCTGCCGAGCAGTTGACTCAGACCCTCCAGCGCGTAGTACTCGCACTGAATGGGAATGAACACCTCGGATGCCGCGGTGAACGCGTTGATCGTGAGGAGACCGAGCGACGGCGGGCAGTCGATGATCACGAAGTCCATCGGCGTGCTCTTGAGGTACTCGTCGAGTGCTGTGCGCAGTCGATGCTCGCGCGCCACCTGCGCCACGAGTTCGATCTCGGCGCCGGCGAGATGAATCGTGCTCGGCGCGCAGAAGAGGTTCTCGTCCTCGGGGCTCTGCTGAACGATCTCAGCGAGGGGCGTGCCCTCGATCAGGACGTCGTAGATGCTCGCGGTCTCCGCATTGTGCGGGACTCCGAGCGCAGTCGACGCATTTCCCTGCGGATCGAGGTCGATCACGAGGACCTTCGCCCCCAGTCCGGCGAGGGCCGAAGCCACGTTCACCGCGGTCGTGGTCTTACCGACCCCACCCTTCTGGTTGGAGACCGTCATCACCCGCGTCTCTCCGGAGAAATCCACCTTCGTGGACTCCAGAGCACGACGTCGAGCTGACAGGTCGGCGAGCTCCCGCGCGAGCGGTGTATCCATCCCGAATGATTCACTCGGGGATGCCTTTTCGGACTGTTTCACGTGAAACATCCACTCCTTTCGGGGCCGCGTTCCACTCTAATCGCTTGGACCGACGTCGGAACGCCGAGGGTGGGGTTCCTCGGGCTGTCGAGGGCTGTATCTCGGCTTTCCTTGGCGCTCTTCGGGGTGGGGGGTGCAGTAGTCCCTGGGGTGTGGAGGTGAAGCGCTCCCTTCGTTCGCAGAACGGGGACCCTCCCGCTTCGCGGGCCCCTCCCGATGCTCACTCCCGGGAGTACTTCACCTCCACACGGCTCCTTTTGCCTCAACCAGGGGTGGTTGGCGTCTGTACCCTTCTCAGCGTTTCACGTGAAGCATGTCAGTTCCAGGGGGAAGCGTCGACCGCGATAGATCTGGTCTCCGCGTTGCAGCCTGCGCGATGTGCCGCGCCTGCGTCGCTATGAGTACGCGACCTCGCAACCGGAGCCGGCTGCCATCGACGCGACTTCTGCCAGGAGCGTGCCGGACCTTGGCCGTACGGTCCGGCTGCCCTCCTGTGGCCGTAGGTGGATACTCACTGGTGGAAGACTCCGCTGGTTCCTGACTACTCGGAGTCGCACAGGTGCAGTATTAGCCGCCGCCGCTGAGTGCGCGTTTCACGTGAAACACAGGGGGATGACTGTCTAGCGGGCCCGGGGTGAACGAAACCCACGGTCCCTGAGCGAGGGAAGCGAGACGAGGGGCCGCCAGCGAGGAACAGTCAGCTACGCGCCCCCGCGCAGTACCTCCCTCGTCACTCTCCATCCCCCGTTCCCCACTCCCCTCTCCCCTCAACCTCTCCCCTCTCCCCTCTCCCCTCTCCCCTCTCCACGCTCCCCGCTTCTCTCGCCACGTGCTCCGCAATCCTCGCCACGTTCCCCGCGCTCCTCCCCAGTCCCCGGCCGCCGTCTCGGCGATGAGGAATCGTATGTTTCACGTGAAACAAGTTCAGATGGGCCCAAGCTGCGGCGCTTCGAGCCGTTGATCATCACCGATTGCTTCCGCCGAACGGAAGTGAGGCACTCCCCCAGCCGGCAGCGGTAGCCCGCAACGCGGCGCCCGCCCCACCCCGCCCCGTCCCGTCCGCCCGTGCCGTACCGCCGCCCCGCCGCCTCCCGCCATGCCCTTCCCCGCGTCACCCGCGTCCCCCCGCCGTCCCCCTCGTCCCGCTTCGCCTCGCTCCGTCTTGCTTTGAGCGATCCCGCTTCGCGTCATCCCGCTTTGCCTCGCTTCGCATCCCATGCCTCGTTTCGTGCCGGCTTGCCGCGTTTCGTTCCGGCCCACCGAGCTCTCCTACGAGGGGAGGGGCGGAAGCGCGAAGTGGCGCGGCACAAGGCGAGGGGAAGCAAGGCGAAGGTCTGAAATGAGCGCCACCGGTCCCCGCACCTCCCCCACACTCCGTCCACTGTTCGTCGCTATCCCGGCCGCAGCACCACATGTTTCACGTGGAACATCGCCCTAAGAGTTCCGAGAACGGCGCAGCGCGCAACGACAGGTGATGTGGAGTGCAGAGCTAACTAGGTGCTCCGGGACCTAGCGTCGCGCGACCCTCGGGCCGGCGCCCCCGCCCGCCCCCCGCCATCACTGCGGGAGCGGACCACATGAAACAAGACAAAGCGAACGAAGTCACAAGCGAAGGGAACACCATCGCTGCGTACCAGCTAGCTCGAACCCTCTGATCGGGCTCTTTAAACAGATGTTTCACGTGAAACAAAACCCACCCGACACCAGCAGCCCTCAACGCACTCGCCCTCCGCGCGCTGCTGCACCAGATTGCGTGAGGTTGGTGCCGCTCCCTCACCTGAGCATCGGCACGAGCTCTCGAAGCAGCAACGCCTCAAGCTCTCCTCAACGAGCGGGAAGTACTCAAGAGCCGCAACCCAACCGACCTACCCTGCCACTCCCAACGTCTTCGCAGTGGAGACGACGATCTTCATCGAGAACGATGTTCCACGTGAAACACAAATGTCCAGAGGCCGTCAGCGCCCGGTTCCTACCGCTCGCACAGGCCTACAAGCCACTGTGTGGAGGTGGCGTACTCCCGGGAGTGAGCATCGGGAGGGGCCCGCGAAGCGGGAGGGTCCCCGCTCTGCGAACGAAGGGAGTACACCGCCTCCACACCCACAAGAAACGCACGAAAGCACTCACCCACGTTTCACGTGAAACAGCAGAACTACGAGGACTCCACTCCCCCACGAACCATGAAGACGTCCACGGCATCCTCGCTCTCGAGCCTGAACCCATGACGCTCATAGAGACGCCGAGCGGCACTCCCCTGCAGCACGTTGAGGCGCAAAGGGAGCCCGGTGTCATGCTTCTCGAGAAGGTGAGTGAGCACCGCAGTCCCCACACCCTTGCCCTGCACGTTCGGGTCCAGATAGAAGTGCTCGATCCATACGGCATCCGGCTCGTCGCGAACGGCAACGGATCCCACGTCGCGCCCATCGAGGACGATGACCCAGGTGTTCTCCGGCACGAAAGCCCTCAGGAAGCGTTCACGCACCCAGGTCGGGTCGTACCTGTCGAGTCGCTCGAGATCCGGACGCATGACCACGGCGCGCAGCTCGGCCATCCACGCCGCATCGGTCGATGTGCTCGTGCGCAACGTCCAGCCCATGTCGATACCCTCCCGACCGCGAACACTCTGATCTAAAGCGAATCCGCGGATGTTTCACGTGAAACATCGTCGACCTCAGGCGTGACCCCTCCCTCGGCGATGCGATGTTTCACGTGAAACATCCGCGCTCAGGCGCGTACGAAGGCCCGGATCACGCGGGTGATCTCCGGGAGAACGCCCTCACCGAGCACCTCCACTCGCACGTCGCTGAGCTTGTACTTCTTGATCTGCTTCTGCGCGGCGTCGATCTCGTTCGCCGCGTTCATCCCCTTGAGGAGAGTCACCTCTCCCCCATCGCGCACGAGCGGGGCAGTGAGAGGGAGCAGTGTGCGCAGAGCGCTGACGGCACGCGCGGTGACCACGTCGAAGGCGCCGGGTCGGCCCACATCCTCGGCGCGAGCGCGCAGGATCTCCACGTTCTCGAGGCCGAGCTCATCGACCTGCTCGGTCAACCACGTCACGCGTCGTTCCATGGGCTCGATGAGGGTCCAGTGCACATCCGGTCGGGCGATCGCCAGCACCAGACCCGGAAGTCCCGCTCCAGAGCCGATGTCGGCGACACGGCCGTGGAAGAGAGGTGCGGCGATCGCGCTGTTCAGAATGTGACGCGTCCACAGTCGCGGCAGTTCCAACGGGCCGATCAGACCACGCTGTTCTCCCTCACGGGCGAGGGCGTCGGTGAAGGCACGTGCGGCGTCAATCCGATCACCGAAGAGCGTGGCCGCAACGGCCGGTTCCGCCTCGAGCCCACTCATGCCGAGTACATCCGACATCGATCGTTCGATGTCAGCGACGGCGCAGAACCGTGTGACGGTCCGCGCCCTCGCCGTACGACTCGGACACGAGTCCACGTTCCGCCGCGATGTCGTGCACGAGCTTCCGCTCATAGCTGGACATCGAGGGCAGCGACGCCTGAGACGCACCCTCGTCGAGCTTCGCTGCAGCGGCATCCACCAGCGTCTCGAGCTGACGACGACGCGTGTCGCGCGAACCGCCGATGTCGAGGATCAGGCGGGAGAACGATCCGGTCTTGCTCTGCACGGCGAGGCGCGTGAGCTCCTGCAGCGCCTGAACCGTATCGGGAGCCGACAGGAGGGTGAGGCCGTCGCCCTCCGCCTCGACCGAGACGTACGCACGTCCCTGACGAACATCGAGATTCAGGTCGCCGTCGATGTCGGCGATGTCGAGCAGCTCTTCGAGGTAGTCCGCGGCGATGTCGCCCTCGTTCTCGAGCTCGGCCACCGTGGGCTCGACGTTCTCGGTCACGCTCTCGCTCATCAGGAGCCCTTCTTCTTCGCGCGCTTCTTGCCCACCGGCTGCTGACGCTTCGGGGCTTCGGCCTTGGCCTTCTCCGCCTCGTCGAACAGACGCTTCTGCTCGGCCTCGTAAGCGGCCATCGGAACGACCTTGCCCGAGGAGTCGATCGCCTTGCCCTTGCGAGCGAGGCGCTCCTCGCGGGCCTTGGCTGCTTCGGATCCGGGGGTCGGCATCTCGCGGATGACGAGGAACTGCTGCCCCATCGTCCACAGGTTCGAGATGAACCAGTACACGACGACGCCGAGCGGGAAGAAGATGCCCGAGAAGATGAAGCCCAGCGGCAGAACGTAGAGCATGATCTTCTGCATCTGGTACGCCTGGCCGGTCTTGGCCTCGGGCGACAGGTTCTTCGAGATGATCTGCAGCTGGGTGAAGAACTGCGAACCGATCATGAGCACCACGAGCGTGACCAGGATGATGATCGCCGTGGTGTTACCGGCGTCAACCGCGTTGCCCAGCGTCTCGTGCAGCGAGGCGACACCGAAGAGCTTCGCGTCGTAGAACTGCTCGGTGAGCTCGGCGTTGAGCAGGCCCACACCGCCGATGCCGGCCGCGTGGTGCTTGGTGACATCGCTGAGCACGCTGAAGAGCGAGAAGAAGACCGGCATCTGCACGAGGAGCGGGAGACAGCTCGACATCGGCGTCGTGCCGTGCTTCTTGTACAGGGCCATCGTCTCGCGACTCATGGCCTCACGGCTGAGCTGGTCGCGCTTGCCCTTGTACTTCTCCTGGACTTTCCGCAGTTCAGGAGCGATTTCCATCATCTTTCGCTGGCTCTTGATCTGCTTCACGAAGAGCGGGATCAGAGCAGCACGCACCACGATGACGAGACCGACGATCGACAGGACCCAGGTGATGCCCGACGCTGCCGGCAGGCCGACGGCGGTCAACAGCCAGTGCCAGGCGACGAGCACCAGCTCGACCAGCCACTTGAGCGGCCAGAGGATGGTTCCGATCAGATCGAAACCTCCGGAGGAGGGGGCCGGCGACGGTGAGACGCTGGCGAACAGAAGGTCGAGACCCACCGGTCAGTCCTTTCGAGCGGGAACGACGAAACCATGGGCGGTCAGGTCGTGGCGGAAGTGTTCGTGCGGTTTCACGTCGTCGACGCCCCCGCGGGTCCAGGGATTGCAACGGAGGATGCGCCATGCCGAGAGCAGTGTTCCCCGCACGGCACCGTGCTGTTGCACCGCACCTACAGCGTAAGCCGAACAGGACGGGTAGTACGCACAGACATCTCCGTACATCGGGGAGATCACCTTGCGGTACCCGGTGAGGAACCCGAGCACGAGATTGCGCGGGATCAGCGGGATGCTGCGCATCAGATCACCCGTGTGCAGGTGTCCCGTCCCGATGGAGGATGCCGGCAGCGCGGTCATCGCGCGTCCGTCGGTGCGAGTCGGGAGAAGCAGCGCTCGACGTCGGCCTGGAGCTCGGCGTAGGTCGCGGTCGCGGACGAAGGAAGGGCACGGATGACGACATCCGTGCCCTGGGGTACGCGAGACAGCGCTTCGGCGCACACAGCTTTGAGTCGACGCCGCACGGTGTTTCGAACCACCGCCCCGCCGACCTGCTTGCTGATGATGAAGCCGAAACGCGCTGCCCTGCTCTCATCCGTCGTCATCATCGAGGTGATGACGCGCGCCCCGCCACAGCGTGAACCGCGACGAACGACCAACCGGTAGTCGCTCCCGCGGGTCAGCCGATAGGCGCGGGCGAGCACAGCGGATTACGCGGAGAGCTCGGTGCGGCCCTTCGCACGACGCGCGGCGAGGATGCCACGACCCGCACGGGTACGCATACGGGCGCGGAAGCCGTGCTTCTTGGCGCGACGACGGTTGTTGGGCTGGAAGGTGCGCTTGCTCATAAGATCACTCCGGGAATGCTGCCACCGGATTCACTGCGACCGGAGACAATTTTGGGAACTGCCGAAAAGGCATAAGTCAACCGACTAAGGGTACGTCGCGGCGGCGCACAGAGCAAATCTGCGCGCTTCGCCGCGGTGGATCGGTGAGTACCGCACAGCCATTATCCACAACCTCGAACGCCGGGTGTGACACAACACGCGCGTTGGTTTTCCAGGGCAGGTTGCCGTTCCCGGCTGCGATGACTACCGTTGGCATCCGTAGTTATCCACAGGGGCGACCCGCGCCTCGCAGCCCCTCACCGATCCCCGCCCGGAGCGTCATGTCCTCACCTGCCCAGCCCGACGTCCCGATCTGGACCACGGTGCAGGAGTTGCTGGTCGATGACGATCGGGTCACGCCGCAGCTGCAGGGCTTCCTGAGTCTCGCCGTCCCGGCAGGGGTCATGTCGGCCACCCTCTATCTCGAGGTGCCCAACGACCTCACCGCCGCACAGATCAACAAGCGTCTGCGGTTGCCGATCATGGAGGCCCTCACCCACATCGGTGAAGAGGTCACCTCTTTCCGCGTCGTGGTCAACCACGAGCTCGCCGAGCAGCCCACCGCCCCCATCGCCGTGGCCGACTTCGGGCGACAGGAGAACGTGCGCGTCGAGTCGCCGATGGAGCAGCCGACGCCGCTGCGCCACGAGTCGCGCCTCAACCCCAAGTACACGTTCGACAACTTCGTCATCGGTCAGTCCAACCGTTTCGCGCACGCGGCGGCGGTCGCCGTGGCCGAGGCGCCGGCCAAGGCGTACAACCCCCTCTTCATCTACGGCGACTCGGGGCTGGGCAAGACCCACCTCCTCCACGCGATCGGCGACTACGCACAGTCCCTCTACGCGGGGGTCAAGGTGCGCTACGTCTCGAGCGAGGAGTTCACGAACGACTTCATCAACTCGATCGCGAACAACCGCGGCGCCGCGTTCCAGGCGCGCTACCGCGAGGTCGACATCCTGCTCATCGACGACATCCAGTTCCTGCAGGGTCGCGCCGAGACGCAGGAAGCGTTCTTCCACACCTTCAACACCCTCCACGATCACAACAAGCAAGTCGTGATCACGAGCGATGTCGCGCCGAAACACCTCACCGGCTTCGAGGACCGCATGCGCAGCCGATTCGAGTGGGGTCTGATCACCGACGTGCAGGCGCCCGACCTCGAGACGCGTATCGCCATCCTGCGCAAGAAGGCGCAGAGCGAGGCCCTCCACATCCCCGACGAGGTGCTCGAGTACATCGCGACCGTGGTGTCGTCGAACATCCGCGAACTCGAGGGCGCACTCATCCGTGTCTCGGCCTTCGCGAGCCTGAACCGCTCGGCGCTCGACATCTCCCTCGCCCAGACGGTGCTGCGAGACATCGTCGACACGGCGGAGGACAACATCATCTCGCCGACCGACATCATCACGGCGACCGCTCAGTACTTCAAGCTCACGGTCGACGACCTGTACGGATCGAGCCGCTCGCAGCAGATCGCGACCGCGCGTCAGATCGCCATGTACCTCTGCCGAGAGCGCACGAGTCTCTCGCTGCCGAAGATCGGTCAGCTGTTCGGCAACCGCGACCACACCACGGTGATGTACGCGTACAAGAAGATCAGCGACCTCATGAAAGAGCGTCGCTCCATCTACAACCAGGTGACCGAGATCACCACGCAGCTCGGTCGTCGCTGACCGCTCGCACCGCAGTCAGCGCCTCGAGAAGGGGGACACGGCATCCGTTCGCGGGTCGTGTCCCCCTTTTTTCGGACTTGACGACGATCCGCGGCATCCGATAAATGCCTCTATGCACATGTGGATAACTTGTGGATGGTTGTGAATCACATCGGGATGAATGAGGTCCGAAGACCCAAACCTGTGGATAACTTCGGGGGACGGACCGGACGGTCGGATGCCTCGAAACCGCGGTTTCCTCAGGGATTCCACAACTGACAAGCGTGTAGTTCCCTACTCGCGACTACTATCCACCGAGTTATCCACAGTATCCACAGCTGTTAACACCGTTAAGGAGTTAACCCGGTTAAGGCGCGATCCGATCACCAGACGGTGGGGAGAACCACCCCGAACGACAGATTCCCGTCGGCGTAGGGATCCGAAGGTCTCTGGGGCTAGCATGGGAAGCCCTGCGGTGGGCCCACCTCGCAGCAGTACCGACGACACCGTCCTAGATCGACGACAAGGGAGCACCCGTGAGGTTTCAGGTCAACCGCGATGTCTTCAGCGAGGCAGTGTCGTTCGTCGTCAAGCTTCTGCCGCAGCGCAACCCGCAGCCGATTCTCGCCGGAGTGCTGATCGAGGCGGACGGTTCAGGGCTGACCCTCTCGGCCTTCGACTACGAGGCATCCGCACGCACCACGATCGAGGCCACCGTCGACACCCCCGGCACGATCCTCGTGCACGGCCGTCTGCTCTCCGACATCGCCAGCCGTCTGCCGAACGCTCCGATCGAGATCGCGGTCGAGGAAGACGGCGGCATCACGGTCACCTGCGGATCCGCCCGATTCACCCTCGCGGCCATGCCCGTCGAGGAGTACCCGTCGATCCCCGAGGTCGCCGGCTCCTCCGGTGTCGTCCCGGCCGACGACTTCGGCACGGCGATCGCCCAGGTCGGCTTCGCCGCTTCGCGTGACGACGTCACCCCGGTGCTCACGGGTGTGCAGCTCGAGGTATCGGGCCAGAGTCTGAGTCTCGTGGCGACCGACCGCTACCGCGTATCGCTCCGAGACGTGCCGTGGGACGGCGAATCCGCTGCCGATCAGACCGCACTCGTCCCCGCCCGCACGCTCGTCGAGGTCGGGAAGACCTTCGGCCACGCCGGAACCATCCAGATCGCGTTCTCGGGTGCCGGCGATCGCGAGATCATCGCATTCACCGCGGGCAACAAGACCGTGACCTCGCTGCTGATCAAGGGCAATTTCCCGCCCGTGCGCCGCCTGTTCCCCGAGCAGACCGACCACTACGCGGTCGTCAACACCGCCGACCTCATCGAGGCCGTGCGTCGTGTCGCCCTCGTGCTCGATCGCGCGGCTCCGCTGCGGTTCACGTTCTCGAGCGACAGCGTGACGATGGATGCCTCGGGCAGCGAGCACGCTCGCGCCTCCGAGTCGGTCGACGCGATCCTCTCCGGTGGCGAAGAGGTCGTGCTCGGCCTCAACCCGCAGTACCTGATCGAGGCGCTCGGTGCCGTGAAGAGCGAGTTCGTGCGCGTCACGTTCACCTCGAGCGACAACGCCAACAAGCTCAGCCCGGTGCTGATCACGAGCCAGACCTCGGTCGACCAGGCGGGTCTCGACTCGTTCAAGTACCTCCTGCAGCCGAACCTCCTGCTGCGCTGAGCCCCCTGCGCTGAGCCCCGGTTCCGGCCGTTACGCGCCGGAAACGATAGCGCTCAGAATGCGAAACACCCGACTGCGAGAGTCAGCCGTACCCCCTGAGCACGGCTGCTCCGCGTAGCCGTGCAGCCGAGCTCGTCTCTCCAGACGAAAGACGCTCCGCATGCCCGAGATCCCCCCTGCCCGATTCCGCCGGTTGCGAGCGCTCGCATCCGGCGTCGCATTCACGGCCGCGACGCTGCTCGCGTTCGGTGCGGCATCACCCGCCTCGGCCGTGGTCGTGCCCGACTCGTACGAAACCGCCACCCTGACCGCCGCTCCGACGTCGGTGTCCGTCGGTGACACGATCACCGTCAGCGCGGTGTTCACCGGTCTGGTCGACGCCTACGCGTACGAGCTCGACATCGCCTACGACCCCGACCTGCTCGCGTTCGTCGCCGACAGCGAGATCCTCCCGACCGGCGGCTTCGGATCGGCGACCGACTCGGGCAGTGAGATCGCGGTCGCCGCGACCCGGCTCGGCACCTCCCCCGGTCTGACCGGCACGCAGACCCTGGTCACACTCACCTTCACCGCACTCGAGGCGGGCGACGCCTCGCTCGACATCGCGAACGGACGCATCGTCGACTCGAGCACCGCATCGTCGACGGTCGATTCCGATGCGCCGGGCACGTCGACGACGGTGGAGATCACCGGCGATGAGGACACCGAGCCGGGGCCCGGTGACGGAGGCTCCGATGGTGGCTCCGACGGCGGCGATCCCGACACGGGTTCGGGTTCGGGTTCGGGTTCCGGTTCCGGATCGGGCACGACGACGGACGGCTCGCTCGCCGTCACGGGCGCGGATGCCGCACCCTGGCTGATCCTCGGTGCGGGAGCCATCGCCGCCATCGCGGCGGGCACCGTCATCGCCGTTCGACGGAGGACCCGATGACCGCGCACGACACCCGAGCAGAGAAGCCGAGAACCAGGAGAGACACCACTGTGAAGAAGACCACCCTGCGGATCGTCGCCGCCGTCTCGGTCGTGGGTTCCACGATCGTCGCGGCCGGGATGGCGAGCGGAGCAGCGACGGCGGCGGCACCGGCCACCGTCAGCCTCCCGCCGTACTACAGCGAGCTCGACGTGACCGGTGATGAGATGGTGACGGCCGCGGATCTGTCCGTCGCCGCCGAATCCCTCGGTCTCACGGCGTCGTCGCCGGACTGGTCCCGAGTGGCCGTCCTCGATACCGATGCCGACGGCGAGCTCACGATCCTCGATCTCGCCGATCTCTCGCAGCGGATCATCTACGACGACGGTCCCTTCGAGCTCGTCGAAGCATCCGTGATCGACATGCAGGCGGCGATGAATGCGGGAGTCGCGACCTCCCAGAGCATCACCCAGGAATACCTCGACCGGATCGCCGCGTACGACCGCACGGTCGTGCCCGGCGGAAGCCGTCCGCTCAACTCGATCATCACGGTGAACCAGAAGGCCCTCGCCGATGCGGCTGCGGCCGACGAGATCCGAGCATCCGACGGCATGACGAGCATGCTGCTGGGCGTGCCGATCGCGCTGAAGGACAACTACGACACGGTCGACATGGTCACCACCGGTGGATGCGCCTGCTGGAACGAGAACCAGACCGCGACCGACGCGTCGATGGTCAGCGGACTCCGCAGCGACGGCGCCGTGATCCTCGCGAAGGCCAGCCTCGACGAGTTCGCCTACGGATTCGTCTCGGAGTTCTCCTCGTTCCAGGAGCCGGGAGCGACGTCACTCGTGGCGAGCCCGTACGACACCACCCGGACGGCCGGCGGATCCAGCGGTGGCACGGGAGCCGCGATCTCCGCGAACCTCGCGGGCATCGGCTTCGGCACCGACACGGGTGGGTCGATCCGTGTCCCGTCGTCGTACAACCAGCTCGTGGGTGTCCGCCCCACGGTGGGTCTGGCCAGCCGCGACGGCATCATCCCGCTGGCCCTCTCGCAGGACACCGGTGGGCCGATGGCTCGTTCCGTCATCGATGCCGCCGTCGCTCTCGACGCGGTGGTGGGAGTCGATGACGCCGATCCCGTCACCGCACGACAGGAGGGCCTCGTGCCCGAGTCGTACACCTCGTTCCTCGACGCGGATGCGCTCCAGGGCGCGCGGATCGGCTACGTCTCGTCGATGGTGGGAACCAACGCCGGCACCGTGCGACTCTTCTCCGAGGCGACCGCAGCGCTGACCGCGCAGGGCGCGACCGTGGTGCCGATCACTCCTCCGTCCGGGTTCTCCGCCGTTCTGAACGAGGGCTCCGGGTCGACGAACGAGTTCCTCCACGATCTCGACGAGTACATCGCCACGCATCTCGGCCCCGATGTCGAGGCGCGCACTCTGACCGACATCCTCGCGACGAACAGCTTCGTCACCTCGCGGCGGTCGATCTACGTGGCGCGCAATGCGGTCACCGAAGCGACCTACCAGGGCTGGGCGGGCGAGACCGGTACGCACACCGTGCAGCTCGCGGCCGGCAAGACGCTCGTGACGCAGATGATGGAGGATCTCGACCTCGACGCGATCGTCTATCCGAGCACGAACGCCTACGGGACCCAGGGGACCAACATGCGGCTGAGCCCGAACACCGGGATGCCGTCGGTCACCGTGCCGATGGGGCAGACGATCGCGGGTGAGACGCTGCCCGGCAGCGGCGTGAACCTCGAGTTCCTCGGACGCGACTTCGACGAGGGAACCCTCCTCGGTCTGGCGTACGCGTTCGAGCAGGCGACGGATGCCCGCACGGCGCCGTCGCTCTACGGCCCGCTGCCGTGATCCACGACCGGCGACTGCTCGAACAGCTCGGGCAGTCGCCGGTCCGGCTCCGCCGGGGAAGATGTCGGACCCCGAAGGTAGGCTGACTCCGTGATCGTGGAGCATCTGAGTCTGGTGGATTTCCGCAATTACGCGACCGCCGAACTCGCTCTGCACCGCGGACCGAACGTCCTGGTCGGCCGGAACGGGCAGGGAAAGACGAATCTCGCCGAAGCCGTGGTCTTCCTCGCCACGCTGGGCTCGCACCGGGTCTCGTCCGACGCCCCCATGGTGCGCGACGGACAGGAGTTCGCGATCATCCGCGCGCGACTCTCGCACGGGGAGCGCAAGGTGCTCGCCGAGGTCCAGGTGAATCGGCAGGGCTCGAACA
The DNA here is from genome assembly GCF_044900755.1 of Microbacterium sp. NPDC087868. NCBI lineage: Bacteria > Bacillati > Actinomycetota > Actinomycetes > Micrococcales > Microbacteriaceae > Microbacterium > Microbacterium sp. NPDC087868. The sequence continues at coordinate 283,788 of NZ_JBJDNO010000002.1, read as the reverse complement.
AGGCGCGCATCAACGGATCCCCGTCGAAGACCAACGAGCTGCCTCGTTACGCGCACGTCGTACTCTTCGCCCCGGAGGATCTTCAGATCGTGCGTGGTGACCCGTCGTCGCGCCGACGTTTCGTCGACCAGCTGCTCATCCAGCGCACGCCTCGCCTCGCCGCCGTGCTCGCGGACTACGACCGTGTGCTCAAGCAGCGCAACGCGCTGCTGAAGTCGGCCCGGGCCCGCGGCATCCGGGGTGAGGGACTGAGCACTCTCGACGTCTGGGACGACAAGCTGGTCGCGCTCGGCTCCGAGATCATCGTCGCGCGCCAGCGCCTGGCCAACGACCTGCAGCAACCGGTCGCCGATGCGTACGCCGCGATCGCGGGTGCCGATCATCGACCCCAGCTCGAGTGGGCGCTGTCGATCCGCGGCGGGGATCCCGAAGAAGACGAAGACGATGCCGCCACCGCGTCCGAGGATGCCGTGACGCCGGCGGCCGTCGCCGAGCAGTTCCGCGCGTCGCTCGCGTCGAAGCGCTCGAACGAGCTCGATCGCGGTCTGACGCTGACGGGTCCGCATCGAGACGATCTGGTGCTGCGCGTCCGCTCACTCCCGGTGAAGGGCTACGCCTCGCACGGCGAATCCTGGTCCGTCGCGCTCGCGCTGCGTCTCGCCTCGGCCGAGCTGCTGCGCAGCGAATCCCCGGCCGGCGACCCGGTGCTGATCCTCGACGACGTCTTCGCCGAGCTCGACGCCGACCGTCGCCAGCGGCTCGCTGCGCTCACCGCGGGCTACGAGCAGGTGGTGGTGACCGCGGCCGTGGAGGAGGATATCCCCGAGGTGCTGCATGCGCACGTCGTGCGGATCACCGCGGGAACCATCAGCGACGAGCGGTCGGGGGGCGACGAATGAACGACATCGTGAACCCGGCATCCCTCCCGGCTTCCGAGGCCTCCGCTCCCGAAGCGCCCGAGACGGTGGCGACCTATCTGCGTCTGCGGGGACTCAAGCCCAGCGCCAAGAACTGGCGCAAGAAGAAGCGCGTCTCGATCGACGACGAGAACGCCCCGTTCGCTCCCGGCCGCGACCCCGGTGCCCTCGGCGCCGTGCTCGACAAGCTCAGCCGCGACTCCGGTTGGCAGATCACGCTCGCACGGGAAGACCTCGTGCGTCAGTGGGCCGATCTCGCCGGCGCCGACACCGCGAAGCACTCGGAACCGGTCTCGCTCGAACGCGGGCTGCTGACGGTGAAGTGCGATTCCACCGCGTGGGCGAAGAACCTGCAGTACATGCGGGCGACCATCCTCACCGAGATCGGACGACGGTATCCGGATGCCGGCGTCGAGAACCTCCGCTTCATCGGACCGGACGTCCCCTCCTGGAAATGGGGTCCCAGAGTCGTTCCAGGGCGGGGCCCGCGCGATACCTACGGGTAGGGCACCATGCAAGGGGGTAAAACCTCTCAGAGGCCCACACGCGGCCGTTGAGCGATATTTCGAGAGAAAACCCGGCTAGACTGGGAGTTCGCAATATCGATGTGGAGAATGTCTTCTGATGACGCCTGAATCCCCCGCCGACGAGTCCGAATCGACCACCGGGGGAACCCCCGACCCTTCGACGGGTGCGACCGGAGGAACATCGAACGCACCCGCGGGCGAGCTCCCCGAATACGGGGCCGACTCGATCCAGATCCTCGAGGGCCTCGAGGCCGTGCGCAAGCGCCCCGGCATGTACATCGGGTCCACCGGTCCGCGCGGTCTGCACCACCTGGTCTACGAGATCGTCGACAACTCGGTCGATGAGGCGCTGGCCGGCTACGCCGACACGATCCTGGTGACCCTCCTCGCCGACGGCGGCGTGCGCGTGGTCGACAACGGCCGCGGCATCCCCGTCGATCCGCACTCCTCCGACCCGACCAAGTCGACCGTCGAGGTGGTGCTCACGATCCTGCACGCCGGTGGCAAGTTCGGCGGCGGTGCCTACGCCGTCTCGGGCGGTCTGCACGGTGTCGGCTCCTCGGTCGTGAACGCGCTGTCGACGCGCTTCGAGGTCGAGGTCAAGCAGAAGGGCTTCGTCTGGCGGCACAGCTTCGCCGACGGCGGCGCCCCGCAGCAGCAGCTCGAGAAGGGCGAGGCGACCGACGAGACCGGAACCGCGATCACCTTCTGGGCCGACGGATCGATCTTCACCGAGACGACCGAGTACGACTACGACACCCTGCGCACGCGCTTCCAGCAGATGGCGTTCCTCAACAAGGGACTCCGCATCGAGCTGAGCGACGAGCGTCCGTCCTCGACCTACGAGATCGAGGAGAACGGGCAGACGATCGAGAAGCAGCCCGGCGACGTCTTCTTCTACGAGCGCGGACTCGTCGACTACGTCGAGTACCTCAACAAGGTGCGTCACGCCGAGGTCGTCACCGAGGAGATCATCGCGTTCGAGTCCGAGGACACCGAGCGCAAGATCTCGCTCGAGGTCGCGATGCAGTGGACCACCTCGTACACCGAGAACGTCTTCACCTATGCGAACACCATCAACACGCACGAGGGTGGAACGCACGAAGAGGGCTTCCGCGCCGCACTGACCACCCTGGTCAACAAGTACGCGCGCGCGAACAACCTGCTCAAGGAGAAGGACGACAACCTCTCGGGCGACGACGTGCGCGAGGGGCTCACCGCCGTCATCTCGATCAAGCTCGGCGAGCCGCAGTTCGAGGGACAGACCAAGACCAAGCTCGGCAACACCGAGGCGAAGGCGTTCGTGCAGAAGGTCGTCGGCGATCAGCTCGGCGACTGGTTCGAGCGCAACCCGAGCCAGGCGAAGAACGTCATCCGCAAGGCGATCGATGCGGCGACCGCGCGCCTGGCGGCTCGAAAGGCGCGTGAGACCGCGCGTCGCAAGAGCGTCTTCGAGTCGGCCGCGATGCCCGACAAGCTCAAGGACTGCACGAGCAAGGACCCGTCGATCAGCGAGATCTTCCTCGTCGAGGGTGACTCGGCAGGCGGTTCCGCGGTGCAGGGTCGCGACCCGCACACGCAGGCGATCCTGGCGCTCCGCGGCAAGATCCTGAACGTCGAGCGCGCGCGCCTCGACAAGGCCCTCGGCAACAAAGAGGTCCAGGCGATGATCCAGGCCTTCGGCACGGGCATCGGCGAGGACTTCGACATCGAGAAGGCCCGCTATCACAAGATCGTCCTGATGGCGGATGCCGACGTCGATGGCCAGCACATCACGACGCTGCTGCTCACCCTGCTGTTCCGCTACATGCGCGGACTCATCGAGGCTGGCTTCGTGTACCTCGCGATGCCGCCGCTGTACCGCCTGAAGTGGTCGAATTCGCCGCACGAGTACGTGTTCAGCGATGACGAGCGCGATGCGCTGCTCAAGTACGGCCTCGACAACGGCAAGCGCATCCCGAAGGATGCGGGCATCCAGCGCTACAAGGGTCTCGGCGAGATGAACGCCAAGGAGCTGTGGGAGACCACGATGGATCACTCCACCCGCACCCTCCGTCAGGTGACGATCGAGGATGCCGCGGCCGCCGATGAGATCTTCAGCGTGCTGATGGGTGAGGACGTCGAATCGCGCCGTACCTTCATCCAGCGCAACGCCAAGGACGTCCGCTTCCTCGACATCTGACGCCACCCTGGGTCCCTGAGCTTGTCGAAGGGTCCCGGATGCTTCGACAAGACTGAACGACCGGAATCGAAAACCACATGACTGACGAAGAACGCCCCGTCCCCGAGCACGACCACGGCCGGATCGACCAGGTCGACCTGCAGTCGGAGATGCAGCGCAGCTACCTCGACTACGCGATGGCCGTGATCGTCGGCCGCGCGCTGCCGGATGTGCGCGACGGCCTCAAGCCGGTGCACCGCCGCGTGATCTACGGCATGTACGACGGCGGTTTCCGCCCCGACAAGTCGTTCTCGAAGTGCGCCCGTGTCGTCGGCGAGGTCATGGGTCAGTACCACCCGCACGGCGACTCGGCGATCTACGACGCCCTCGTCCGTCTCGTGCAGCCGTGGTCGCTGCGGTACCCGCTGGCACTCGGCCAGGGCAACTTCGGGTCGCCCGGCAACATGGGAGCCGCCGCCCCGCGGTACACCGAGACCAAGATGGCCCCGCTCGCGCTCGAGATGGTGCGCGACATCGAAGAGGACACGGTCGACTTCACCGACAACTACGACGGTCAGACCCAGGAGCCGACGGTCCTCCCGGCCCGCTTCCCGAACCTCCTCGTCAACGGCTCGGTCGGTATCGCAGTCGGTATGGCGACGAACATCCCGCCGCACAACCTGCGCGAGGTGTCGGAGGCCGCGCTCTGGGCCCTCGACAACCCCGACATCACCCGCGAAGAACTGCTCGACGGCCTGATCCAGCGCGTTCCCGGCCCGGACTTCCCGACCGGCGCGCAGATCCTCGGCACCAAGGGCATCCACGAGGCGTACCGCACCGGCCGCGGATCGATCACGATGCGCGCCGTCGTCAACGTCGAGGAGATCCAGGGTCGTACCTGCCTGGTCATCACCGAGCTGCCGTACCAGGTGAACCCCGACAACGTCGCGGTCAAGATCGGCGACCTCGCCCGCGACGGCAAGATCACGGGCATCGCCGACATCCGCGACGAGTCCTCCGACCGCACGGGTCAGCGACTGGTCGTCGTGCTCAAGCGCGATGCCGTCGCCAAGGTCGTGCTCAACAACCTGTACAAGCACACGCAGCTGCAGGAGAACTTCGGCGCGAACATGCTCGCGATCGTCGACGGCGTGCCCCGCACCCTCGCGATCGACGGGTTCATCAGCCACTGGATCGCGCACCAGATCGAAGTGATCGTGCGTCGCACGCAGTTCCGCCTCAACGAGGCCGAGAAGCGGATGCACATCCTGCGCGGATATCTGAAGGCGCTCGACGCTCTCGACGAGGTCATCGCGCTCATCCGCCGGTCGCAGACCACGCAGGAGGCGAACGAGGGACTCCAGAAGCTCCTCGACATCGACGAGATCCAGGCCGAGGCGATCCTGCAGATGCAGCTCCGTCGCCTCGCCGCGCTCGAGCGTCAGAAGATCATCGATCAGGCGAACGAGCTCGAAGCGCTCATCACCGACTACAAGGCGATCCTCGCCGACGAGGGCCGCCAGCGCACGATCATCCGCGAAGAACTCACCGGCATCGTCGACAAGTTCGGCGACGAGCGTCGCACGCACATCCTGCACGGCTACGACGGCGACGTCTCGATGGAAGACCTCATCGCCGAGGAGGAGATGGTCGTCACCGTCACGCGCGACGGCTACATCAAGCGCACGCGCAGCGATAACTACCGCTCCCAGCACCGCGGCGGCAAGGGCATCAAGGGCGCCCAGCTGCGAGCGGATGACATCGTCGAGCACTTCTTCGTCACGACGACGCACCACTGGCTGCTGTTCTTCACCGACAAGGGTCGCGTGTACCGCGCCAAGACCTACGAGGTTCCCGAGGCCGGCCGCGACGCGAAGGGCACGCACGTCGCGAACCTGCTGGCGATGCAGCCCGACGAGAGCATCGCTCAGATCCTCGACATCCGCGACTACGCGGTCGCCGAGTACCTGGTGCTCGCCACGCACAACGGTCTCGTCAAGAAGACCCGCCTCGAGGCGTACGACACCAACCGTCAGGGCGGCGTCATCGCGATCCGCCTGAACGACGACGATGCACTGGTCGGCGCTCTGCTGGTCGATGCCGAGGACGACATCCTTCTCATCAGCCGCAAGGGAATGTCGGTGCGCTTCCAGGCCACCGATGAGGCGCTGCGTCCGATGGGTCGAGCGACCGCGGGTGTGAAGGGCATGAAGTTCCGCGAGGGCGACAGTCTGCTCTCGGCATCCGTCGCCGCTCCCGGCCGATTCGTGTTCGTCGTCACCGACGGCGGGTACGCGAAGCGCACGGCCGTCGAGGAATACCGCGTCCAGGGACGCGGCGGATTCGGCATCAAGGTGGCCAAGCTGCACGACGATCGGGGCACTCTCGCGGGTGGTCTGATCGTCTCCGCAGACGACGAGGTCCTTGTGGTTCTGTCCAGCGGCAAGGTGGTACGCTCTGCCGTGGCCGAGGTGCCCGCCAAGGGCCGAGACACCATGGGAGTGGTGTTCGCCCGGACGACGGAAGCCGACCGGATCCTCGCGATCGCCCGCAACGGCGAACGTGGCCTCTCCGACGAAGACGACACGGATGAGGCGGATGCCGCAGCAGACGTCACCGAGACGACAGAGACCCCCGAGGAGAGCACGGACGCATGAGCACGGTAGCCGACAAGCTCGCGAAGAAATCCACCCGTAAGACCGGTGGCAAGCAGGTTCGCCTGCGCCTGGTCTACGTCGACTTCTGGTCGGCCGTGAAGCTCTCCTTCCTCGGAGCTGTGGCCCTCGCGGTCGTCACGATGGTGTCGTTCTTCCTGATCTACCTCGTGCTGCAGGCGACGAACGTGCTGACCACGGCCGATTCGTTCCTCGCGGGCATCACCGACAACGCGTTCAAGCTCACCGAGGTCGTCGGACTTCCGCAGGTGATGGCCTTCGCTGCCGTCGTGGCGATCCTCAACCTCATCGTCTTCACGGTGCTCGGCGCCGTGATCGCGGGTATCTACAACCTCGCGGTGAAGGTCACCGGCGGCCTGCTCGTCGGCTTCATGTCGAACTGACCGATTTTCATGAAGGGGCGGATGCTGCGGCATCCGCCCCTTCGTCGTTCTTCGCTCGCTCAGGGACCGGTTCCTGAGCGAGGAGCGTAGCGACGAGCCGAAGGGCGCGCGGGGGTAGGGAAAACCCGAACCCAGGTGTCCGGGTTCCTCGGTGTCGGCGCGATCTGCGCGCCCGTACCTTGGAATCATGACGACACAGACTGCGACCCCGCCGCAGGCGACGGCCGTGAAGCCGCCGCTGAGGATCCCGCTCACCATCCTGCATCTCGCGGGAGTGGGCGTCATCGGCGGCATCATCAACGCGACCCTCATCGGGATACTCGGAACCGGCCTCGGGCTGCTCTTCGCCTTCGGCATCGGCGTGGTCTTCCTCGTCGGCCTGGTCTACGCGCTCTTCGGCGTCGGTTGGTTCGAGGTCGCCCGGGTGAGCGCGCTCTACCGCACACCGATCGCGCCGCTGCGTCTGCGGCCGCGCGAACGGCCCGGCTTCGGCGGGTGGCTCCGTGCTCTCGGCCGCCAGACGATCGACGGACGCATGTGGCGGGCGCTCGCGAACTTCGCGATCGCCGTGGTGCTGGGCTTCATCGTGCTGCGTCTCGCCGCGGCGTTCGCGTGGTCGGTCGTGATCTCCTTCGCGCCCCTCACCTCCGCGGAATCGGTGGTCGGTCCGTTCGGCGGTGGCGCCCTGCTCGTCGCCTGGGCCCCGCTCGTCGGCATCCTCGGGATCGCCGCGTCGGTCGCCGGCATGATCGGTCTCGCCCTTCTCCACCGCACGCTGTCGCTCGCGATCGTGGTGCGCAGCCGTGAGGCCGAACTCACCGAGCAGGTGCGCACGACCACCGCGCAGCGTGAGGGAGCCGTGCGCGCCGCCGAGGTCGAACGCACCCGCATCGAGCGAGACCTGCACGACGGCGTCCAGCCGCGACTCGTCTCGGTCGGCATGACGCTCGGGCTCGCCCAGCAGAAGATCGAGACCGATCCCGATGCGGCGAAGGAACTGATCGCCGAGGCGCACACGTCCACGAAGGCCGCCATCACCGAACTCCGACAGCTCGCCCGCGGCATCCACGCCTCGGTGCTCGACGACCGGGGACTCGACGCGGCCCTGTCGGCACTCGCCGGTCGCTCGCACATCCCGGTCTCGCTCGACGTCCGCATGGACGGACGATGCAGTCGTGAGGCGGAGGCGGCCGTGTACTTCTCGATCGCCGAGTCGCTGACCAACGCCGCGAAGCACTCGCGGGCCAGCGAAGCGCGAGTGACGGTGCGGATCCGCGAGGGCAACACGCTCTGGGCCCGCGTCGAGGACAACGGCATGGGCGGCGCGCAGGTGCAGCCCGGTGGCGGACTCGACGGGATCGCCAACCGCGTGCTCGCCGCGGGAGGGACCTTCCGCCTCGAGAGCCCGCAGGGCGGCCCGACCAGCCTGGAGGTGAACGTGCCATGCGCATCCTGATCTGCGAGGACTCGGTCCTGCTGCGCGAAGGTCTCGTGCGTCTGCTCGAGGACGCCGGCCACGAGGTCGTCGCGGCACTCCCCGACACCTCGGGACTCACCGAGGCGGTCGCGACGACGGATCCGGAGCTCTGCATCCTCGACGTGCGCCTGCCCCCGACGTTCACCGACGAGGGCATCCGTGCGGCCCTCGGACTGCGGTCGACGCATCCGTCGCTCGCCCTCCTCGTGCTCTCGCAGTACGTCGAGGAGCGCTACGCCTCCGACCTGATCGCCGCGCAGGGCGGCCCGCTGGGCTACCTGCTCAAGGACCGGGTCGCCGATGTCGCCGAGTTCCTGCAGTCGGTGCAGCGCATCGCGGAGGGCGCGACCGTGCTCGACCCCGAGGTGGTGGCGCAGCTGCTCACGCGGCGCAATCGCGACGATCGGATGCTGCGGCTCACCGAGCGCGAACGCACCGTGCTGGCGTTGATCGCGGAGGGCAAGTCGAACCAGGCGATCGCCGGACTCCTCTTCGTCTCGGAGGCGAGCGTCGAGAAGCACATCACCTCCATCTTCCAGAAGCTCGGGTTCGAGCAGGACGAGTCGGGAAACCGCCGCGTGCTCGCCGCCCTCGCCCACATCGAGAACACCGGCGGTCCCATCCCGCCGGCCACCCAGAACGGAGCGGCGCGATGAGCACCGACCAGAACGACCACCAGGGCGGACACACCCCGCTCACTCCCCCGCCGGCGTCCGCGCCGCCCCAGCCGACGGCATCCGTTCCGCCCACGCCTCCGCCGACCGCGTCCGGCGGGCCGACCGGTACCGGTGCACGATCGGGCGGGGTCACGGCGATCGCGATCGTCACCGCGGTGGTCGGCGGAATCGCCCTCGTCGGTACGGCGGGAACGGCGGCGATCGGGGCGATGAGCAACGTCAGTGTCGCGAGCAACGCGGGTGGTGACACCGTGCAGGGCATCGACGTCGACGGCATCGACTCGCTCACCGTCGACGCCGATGCCAGCAGCATGCGTGTGGAGTTCGGTGACGTCGATCAGGCGGAACTCTCCATCTCGAACCGCCGTGGCCCGGACTGGACCATCGAGCGCGACGGTGACGAACTGGTGGTGCGCAGTCCCGACAATCGCTGGGACTGGTGGTTCGGCGACTGGGGCCGTGAGGGCGAGGTCGCCGTGCTGACCCTGCCGGAGGCTCTCCGCACCGACGCGATCGACGCCGACCTGACGCTCGACGCCGGAAGCCTCGACGTCGTCGGTGACTTCGGTGCTCTCGACATCGACGTGAGCGCGGGGGCGCTCGACGTCGAAGGATCGGCGACCGCGCTGGCGGTCGACATGAGCGCGGGCCGTGCCGACATCGTCCTCGCCGACGTCGACGACGCATCGCTGAGCGTCTCGGCCGGAGAACTCAATGTCGAACTGACCGGAACCGCCCCGACGCGGACGACGGTCGAGGTGAGCGCGGGCTCGGTCGACCTCACGGTGCCGGATGTCGCGTACGACATCACCCAGAGCGTCGACGCCGGGTCCCTCGATGCTCGGGTCGAGCAGTCCGCGAGCGCCCGACGCAGCATCGAGGTCTCGCTCTCGGCCGGTGGCGTGACGATCCGTCCGGGCCGCTGATCGCCCCTGAGCGCGGGGACTCGCCCGGGTCCCCGCGCTCGATTGGGAGTTTCGGCGAATCTCCGGTAAAGTTTCGGAGGTTGACGGGCCCATAGCTCAGGTGGTTAGAGCGCTTCACTGATAATGAAGAGGTCCCAGGTTCAAGTCCTGGTGGGCCCACACATCAACTCAAGAAATACCCCTCGGGGCCTTAGCTCAGTTGGTAGAGCGCCTGCTTTGCAAGCAGGATGTCAGGAGTTCGAATCTCCTAGGCTCCACACTGTGTTGAGACAGTTCGAGAAGGCCCCGCCTAGTGCGGGGCCTTCTCGTTTCCACAGGTGTTAACAACTCTGTTAAGAACTTTGAGGTCGTGCGGGTCACGCTCCTCGAGCTCGACTCTGACCGATGATGCTCTGCAGGTAGGTCACACGCTGGAAGGTATCGGCGCGCTGCGCGGCATTCCAGACGGGAACGTTCTCGGTGTACGACTGCCCGCCCGGACCCCAGAGCGTCACGTTCACGTATCCACTCACTCGTGGTTCACGAGCGAAAAGGAAGAGCAAGCTCAGGAGGAAGAACCAGATGAACAGGATCACCATGATGATCGCCCACGCCGGGGTGTGCGTGGTCGTCGCGGTCTGATCCTGCGTGGTCACGTTCACCGTCGATATCGGCCATGTGCCCGCCGGTGTCACGACCCAGTCCGGGGTGGCATGCACGTTGCCGATGGAAACGAGGTTCGGAGACACCGGAAGTCCAGTGCCGCCTGCGGGTTGCATCGTCATACCTGAACCGTATCGGCAGATTTCGTAGGATTCTTTGGCACACCGATATTCCATGTGGATAGCCCGTGAGCAGGGCTTTCGACATGCAAGAATTCGGGTGCCGACCGTGCAGAGCGGGCGGCTCGTCCGCGTATCGGGCGATCACCGGAGGGGGATTCTCATGGAACAGCAGAAGCAACCGGCGCCCGCGCGCCCGACCGCCGCGTTCGTCGGGGCATCGTGGGTCGCACTCGGAATCGGCGCCTCGCTCTTCTTCATCGGGCTCTACAACGCGCACATGCTGCTCTCGGAGAAGGGCTTCTACTTCGCCGTCTTCCTGCTCGGCATCTTCGCCGCCGTCTCGGTGCAGAAGGCGGTGCGCGACCGCGCCGAAGAGATCCCCGTCACGGGCGTCTACCTCGGCGTCTCGTGGAGCATGCTTCTCGCCTCGCTGATCCTCATGACCGCGGGGCTCTGGAACGCCGATCTGCTGCTCTCCGAGAAGGGCTTCTACGGGATCGGCTTCGCGATGAGTCTCTTCGCCGTCGTCGCGGTGCAGAAGAACGTGCGCGACCTGGCCGCCGCTCGCGACGGCGACCCCGCTCCGGCGCGCCCGCGGCCGCCGCTCTTCCCGCCTCCGCCCGCACCCTGAGCGTCGGACCGAACCTCCGTACCTCCTCCGAGTGCGGGGGATCGACTCGATCCCGTGGGTCGGCCTCCGTAGCGTGGGACGTATGGACATCAGACGAGGACTCACCATCGGGGCGGTGCTGACGGTCGGCATCGCCCTCGCCGGGTGCACGGGTGCGCCGACGGATGCCGAGACGCCTGCGCCATCGGCATCCGCTTCGTCCGCTCCGACCCCGACGCCCGCCCCGACCGCGGATGCCGACACCGACGCGGCCCTGCTGCCGATTCCCGTCGACGACATCAAGGACTGGGCGGACACCGCCATCACCTGGGCCGACGACGCCCAGGGCACCGGTACGTTCTCGGGCTGGCTGAGTGAGCACACCTCCGCGCACCACCTGACGAGCTTCTCGTCGGTGCCCGCCGGCACGTACCAGGGGCAGATCGCCTGCCGCGGCGACGGCACCATCACCCTCCAGGCGGGCGAACTCGACAGCGACCCGAGCACCGAACCGATCGAGTGCACGAACGCCACCATCGCCTTCGACCTCACCACCACCGGCACCGGGATGAGCGTGACGCTCGATCTCGACGGAGCTCCCACCGTCTACGCCGTCGCCCTCCAGCGGGTGGAGTGAGATGGATGATGCGCTGAGCGACGCGATCGTCGCCTTCGTCGGCTGGGATACGGATGCCTCGATCCCCGGACGTCATCCCGACCGCATCGTCGACGTCTCGCTCCGGGAACGGGTACTGAGGGTTGTGAGAGCAGCGGACGCGGAGCGGCCGGATTCACACGATCTCGGGGAGTGGGGACGAGTGGTCGGCGCCCGCGTGGCACGTGAGCATCCCGATATCTCACCCGCGGCCGTGCGCGCGATCGTGGCCCTCGTCACCTACGAATGGCGCTGATCCGCACCGGTCCGCGTACGTGATCGATGCGCACGGGCTCGCCCTTCTGCGTGACGACGACGTCGCCCTGCGCGGCGAGGGCTCCGGCGATCCGGCGCACGTCGTCCATCGAATCGCGCCACGTGTCGCCACCCACGGTGCGGGCGACGTCGCTCGGGCAGATCGACGACCCCTCCCGTCGGCGCGTGAGAGTGCGGATGGCGGCGGCGATCCTCTCGTCGAACCCGCTGCCGGTTCGCTGCTCCCACCACGGGTGTCCGCGCTCTCCGAGCGCGACCTTCGCGTCTTGGACGCGCCCCCGAGCATCCGTCTCCCCGTCCTTGACGGCGCGACGTGCGGCCATCAGTTCGTCGACCAGCTCCTGCCGGAACGAGTCGGGGATCGACGGATCCGTCGCCCGCCAACGCCGTCCGTCGATCACGAAATGGTGGCCGTCCGGCGTGCGCTCGGGCTCGGTGCGGTGGTCGGTGGAGGTGGACATGGAGTCACTCTGCGCGCGGTTCCCTCGGAGATGAAGGGACTTGACGCGCGGGTGCGAAGACGTGCACACCGCCTCAGGGGTCAAGACACGCCGTCATCGTCCGCTCGGGCACGGCGTGTTCCGACCCCTCGCGAGGACGACACGCAGGTACCGCGACTAGCCTGGCGCGCATGACCGAGAACAGCGATCTGACCGACGCGAGCACCTTCGAGCTGGCCGAGCTCTCGATCGGATTCCTCGCCCCGCCCGAGGTCTTCGACGAATTGCACCGCCGCGTGCAGGAGATGCTCGAGACGGAGTTCGAGAACGTGGTGTGGGAGATGCACATCCGCGAGAACCTCACCGACGACCCCGACCACCGCGAGAACTACGCCGGCCTCTACGAGCAGGTCGAGATCGAGGAGAGGCACGGGTTGCTGGGCAAGCCCGTCGACTCCTGATCGTGAGGGGTCAAGACACGCCCCGAGCGTGCGGCTCGGCACGGCGTGTCTTGACTCCTCACCGATAGGAACTCAGTCCCTTCGGCGGAAGAACCTCGCGCGGGCGGCGGCATCCGCCGGGGTGTAGACGACCAGCTGGATGTCGGTCTGGTCGGACGGCCGCAGCTGGTGATGCTCGAACACGAGCCTGCCCAGTGACGGATGCCGGAACACGCGTTCGCGCGATTCGAACCCCCGCACGTCGTGGCTCTCCCAGCGTTCGCGGAACTCCGGGCTCGCCTCCATCAGCCGCCCGACGAGGTCGCGATAGCGCGGGTCACCGAGTCGCGGCCCCGCCTCGGCGCGGAACTCGGCGAGGAAGCGGCGGCTGGTGTCGTCCCAGTCGTCGAGCAGGTCGCGCACGGCGGGGTCGGTGAAGATCAGCCAGAGCAGGTTGCGCTTCTCGGGCGGGGTGGTGGCGACGTTCGGATAGAGCGCCTCGTAAGCGGCGTTCCACCCGGCGACGCCCCAGTCGGGCGCGAGCGCGTAGGCCGGGTGCTCCTCCAGCGCATCGAGGAAGCGCTGAACGTGGGCCGGTGCGGTCTCGACCGCCTCACCCGTGCCGGGTCGTGCGGGTGCGAACCCGGCCAGGCGCAGCGCGTAGTCGTGCTCGGCCATGGTCAGGTGCAGCGCCGTGGCGACGGCATCCAGCACCTGCCGCGACGGATTGATGTCGCGCCCCTGCTCGAGCCAGGTGTACCAGGTGACGCTGACGCCCGAGAGGTACGAGATCTCCTCACGGCGCAGACCGATCGTGCGGCCGCGCCCCGCGGGCGGCAGGCCGTAGGCGCCGCGGTCGAGCTGCTCGCGTCGGGCACGGAGGAACGCGCCCAGTTCCTTGCGCTGCTCCTCGTCCACGGCCACAGAACAAACCTAGTGCTCTCACTACTAGTGTCAGCGCCGTCTTCCGGCATCCGCCCTGTCCCACGAAAGTGGAACCATGCCCACCCCTCTTCGTTCCCGCACCGTCACGCATGGCCGCAACGCCGCCGGAGCCCGCGCCCTCTTCCGCGCCGCCGGCGTCAACGCCGCCGACTTCGGCAAGCCGATGATCGCCGTGGCGAACAGCTTCACCGAGTTCGTGCCCGGCCACACGCACCTGCAGCCGGTCGGACGCATCGTCTCCGACGCGATCTCGGCGGCGGGCGGCATCCCCCGCGAGTTCAACACGATCGCCGTCGACGATGGCATCGCCATGGGTCACGGCGGCATGCTCTATTCGCTGCCCTCCCGCGACCTGATCGCCGACTCGGTCGAGTACATGGTCAACGCGCACCAGGCCGACGCGCTCGTGTGCATCTCGAACTGCGACAAGATCACCCCCGGCATGCTCATGGCCGCGCTGCGCCTGAACATCCCCACGGTGTTCGTGTCGGGCGGTCCGATGGAGGCCGGTCGCGCGACGCTGGTCGACGGATCGGTGCGCACCCTCGACCTGGTCGACGCGATCTCCGAGGCGGCGAACGACACGGTGTCGGACGCCGACATCCAGCGCATCGAGGAGAACGCCTGCCCGACCTGCGGATCGTGCTCGGGCATGTTCACCGCCAATTCGATGAACTGCCTCGTCGAGGCGCTGGGCCTCGCCCTGCCGGGCAACGGTTCGGTGCTCGCCACCCATACCGCTCGTCGCGCGCTGTACGAGAAGGCCGGCGAGGTCGCGGTGCAGATCACCCGTCGCTTCTACGACGAGGACGACCGTTCGGTGCTGCCGCGCGAGGTCGCGAGCTTCGCCGCGTTCGAGAACGCGATGGCGCTCGACATCGCGATGGGCGGATCGACGAACACGATCCTGCACCTGCTCGCCGCCGCCCACGAGGCCGGGATCGACTTCGGCCTCGACGAGATCGATGCGATCTCGCGTCGCGTGCCCTGCCTCGCCAAGATCGCCCCGAACCCGGCCTACGGCCGCATGTATTACATGGAGGACGTGCACCGCGCGGGCGGCATCCCCGCCGTGCTCGGCGAGCTGCGTCGTGGCGGTCTGCTGAAGGAAGACGTGAGCACCATCCACTCGGAGTCGTTCGCGGCCTGGCTCGACGACTGGGACATCCGTGGCGGAAAGGCCACCGACATCGCGAAGGATCTGTGGTTCGCGGCTCCCGGTGGCGTGCGCTCGTCGAGCGCGTTCTCGCAGTCGGAGCGCTGGGCGGCTCTCGACGAGGACGGCGAGAACGGATGCATCCGCGATGTCGACCACGCCTACTCGGTCGACGGCGGTCTGGCCGTGCTGCGGGGCAACCTGGCCGTCGACGGCGCCGTGGTGAAGACCGCGGGTGTCGACCCGTCGATCCTGGTCTTCTCGGGCCCGGCGGTGGTGTGCGAGTCGCAGGAGGAGGCGGTCGCGAAGATCCTCGGCAAGAAGATCCAGCCGGGCGACGTGGTCGTCATCCGTTACGAGGGCCCGAAGGGCGGCCCGGGCATGCAGGAGATGCTGCACCCGACGTCGTTCCTCAAGGGCCGCGGACTGGGCAAGGTGTGCGCCCTGATCACCGATGGCCGCTTCTCGGGCGGCACCTCGGGTCTGTCGATCGGGCACGTCTCGCCCGAGGCGGCATCCGGCGGCGTCATCGCGCTCGTCGAGGACGGTGACATCATCTCGATCGACATCCCCACCCGCGGCATGACCCTCGAGGTCAGCGAGGCCGAGCTCGAGCAGCGCCGCGCGCGCCTGTTGGACGCCGGTGGGTACCGTCCCGTCGACCGTCAGCGCCCCGTCTCTCTGGCGCTGCGCGCCTACGCGGCCATGGCGACCTCGGCCGACCGCGGTGCGGTGCGCGACGTCGAGGCGGTCGAGAAGGCCCTGCGCGAGCAGGAGGTTCGCCGGGCGTCCGCGCTCGTCTGAACCCGACGCTGAGGGGTCAGAACACGCCGCTCGCGACTGCACGCCTGCGGCGTGTCGTGACCCCTCACGATCACTGTGAGCGGGTCGACGTCCGCTCGATCAGGCGCATCGGCACCACCACGCTCTCGGGTTCGCGGGTGCGGTCGCCGAGGCGGGCGAGCGCCAGGCGTGCGGCCGACCGTCCGAGCTCTTCGACGTCGCCGGTCACGACGCTGATGCCGAGCACCGTCGCCCACTCCGGGTCGTCGAATCCGATCACGGCGGGCGGGGCATCCGTCGTCGCGATCTCCTCCATGACGCCGAGCAGCACGCGGTTGTTGCCGGCGACGATCGCGGTCGGAGGTTCGTCGAGGGCGAGCAGTTCGCGCACGCACTCCCGTGACGATGCGACGTCGTGCGCGTCGGTGCGCAGCAGCTCGCGCCAGGCGACCGGTGAGCCGTCGAGCACGTCGCCCATGCCGGCGAGACGGGCCCGGTAGGTGGGCAGCCAGGCGTAGTCGCCGATGAACGCGATGCGCCGGTGTCCGCGATCGATCAGATGCTGGGCGACGAGGCGCCCGCCCTCGCGGTTGTCGAACACGACGGAGTCGGCGGCGAGATTCTCGGCCGGGCGGTCGACGAAGACGACCGGGATGCCGCGGGCCTGCAGCGTCGCGTAGTCGGCGTGATCGGTCATCGCCGAGACGGTGATGACCGCCTTGGTCTGCCGGTCGGCGAGGTCGTGCGCGACGCGCTTCTCCTGCTCGGCGGACTCGCGGGAGTTCGCCACCGACAGGTGCATGCCGCGCGGGCGGATCTCGTCTTCGACGGCCTGGGCGAGAGCCGAGTAGAACGGGTTGGTGAAGTCTCCGGTGATGAGTCCGAGCGAATCCGCGAGACGACCGCTGGCGAGGAGGCTCGCGGCGGCGTTGCGCTGGTAGTCGAGCTCCGCGGCCGCGGCGAGCACGCTCGTGAGGGTCTTCTCGCTGACGTACGACTCGCCTCCGAGTGCACGCGATGCCGTCTTCAGGCTCACGCCGGCGCGTGCGGCGACCTGCGCGAGCGTGGGGCGGGGTGCGGCCCCGTCTTCGTGTGGTGTCATCTGTTCCTCTACCGCCTCGAGCGATCTGCTCATTATGACGGGTCATCCGATGGGGGATGCATCTTCCGCCCACGGCATCCGCTGTGTTAGTGTCTCGATCTATGACAGCGATGTCATAAACGTCGCGCAGCCCGCCCCCCGGTATCTGCGACAGGCGAACGACACACCGCAGTGGAGTTTGAGGAGCAACCATGACTGTTCCCCGTAAGAGGAACGAACGACCCGCAGGTCGCATCTGGGCGGCCGCCGGCGCCGCCGTGACGGTGACCCTGGCCATGCTGACGCCGCTCCCCGCGGCGGCTGCAGCAGGAGGGACGTTCTCGTCGTCCTTCGAATCGACGGATGCCGTGCCCGCACTCGCGGGCACCGGTGAAGCCGTCAACATCACCGGCGACCGCTTCGCCCCCGGCAGCATGCTGCCCGCGATCGCGCCGAACGGCGTCACGGCCTCGGCGCAGAACGCGCCGAACGAAGCCGCCGTGTTCGCCGCCGATGCCAACGCCTCGACCAAGTGGCTCGCCTTCGTCAACAAGGGGTGGCTGCAGTACCAGCTCACCGCCGCGCAGCCGCTGCAGAAGTACACGCTCACCTCGGGTGGCGACGCGCAGGAGCGCGACCCCAAGAACTTCCGCGTGCTGGGCTCGAACAACGGCACGGACTGGACCCCGGTCGACGAGCGGAGCGGTGAGATGTTCACCGCGCGCGGTCAGACCCGCACGTTCGAACTGGCTGCGCCGAGCGCGCCGTTCCTCTACTACCGTCTCGACATCACCGAGAACCGCACGCCCACCACGAACCTCATCCAGCTCGCCGACTTCGAGCCCATCGCGGTGAGCGACGGCGCCCCGACCGCGAGCGACCTGCGTGTCGTCGTCGGGAACGGCCCCACGGCGTCCGACACCGCCAAGACCGGCGTCGGCTTCACCGGCACCAAGGCGCTGCAGTACTCCGGGCGCCACCTCGACGCCGGCGCCGCATCGTCGACCACGACCCTCTACGAGAACGTCGATGTGACCGTCGACGGCGACAGCCAGCTGTCGTACCTCGTCTTCCCCGTGCTCGACGGTGAGCAGACCTACGCGGCCACCTTCGTGGCCGTCGATCTCGCCTTCGACGACGGCACCACCCTCGCCGCGACCCCCGGCGTGACCGACTCGTACGGCTACCCCGTCACCGCCACCGAGCAGGGCCGCTCGAACAGGCTCTGGCCCAACCAGTGGAACAAGGTCACCGTCGACCTCGGAGCCTTCGAGGGTCGCACCGTCGAAGACATCCGCTTCACCTACTCCCACCCGGGCGCGGACGTGAAGAACATCGAGGCGCCGACCGCGGCCACCGCGTTCACCGGCTGGCTCGACGACGTCGAGATCGACGCCACGACCCCGCTCGATGACTCCGACGGACTCGTGTCGTACGTCGACACCCGCCGCGGCACGAACTCGACCGGCGGCTTCTCCCGCGGCAACAACCTGCCCGCGACGGCATGGCCCAACGGCTTCAACTTCATCACCCCGATGACGAACGCCGACAACACCGGAACGATCTACCAGTACCAGCGCGCCAACAATGCGCAGAACAAGCCCGGACTCAACGGCATCGGCTTCTCGCACCAGCCGAGCATCTGGATGGGCGACCGCAACCAGCTCGCCGTGCTCCCCGCCGCGAACGCCAACCCGACCTCGAACCTGAACGACCGCAAGCTCACGTTCACGCACGAGAACGAGATCGCGCGGCCCGACATCTACGACGTCACCTTCGACAACGGCATCCGCACCGAGGTGACCGCCACCGACCACGGTGCGATCTACCGCTTCGAGTTCGCCGGCGATGCGAGCTCGATCCTCATCGATCAGCTCGTGAACTCGTCGAAGCTCTCGATCTCGGGCGACACGGTCAGCGGCTGGGTCGACGGCGGCTCCGGCTGGCCAGGACGCACCCGCATGTTCGTCTACGGCACTTTCGACCGCGCACCCGCGACGGCCGGTCCCACGACCGTCGGCGACCGCAACGGCACCGCCCGCTTCGCCTCGTTCGACACGACCGGTGACCGCTCGGTCGAGCTGCGCATCTCGTCGTCGTTCATCTCGCAGGACCAGGCGAAGAAGAACCACGACTTCGAACTGAAGGACGTCTCGTTCGACGACGCCCACGCCGCGGTGAAGGATGCCTGGAACGAGCGCCTCTCGGTCGTCGACGACGTGCAGGGCGCGACCGAAACCCAGCTCATCACGCTCTACTCGAGCCTCTACCGGCTCAACCTGTACCCGAACTCGCAGTTCGAGAACACGGGCACCGAGGCCGACCCGGTCTACAAGTACGCGAGCCCCGTCGCCGGCACGACCGGCTCGGCGAGCGACACCCAGACCAACGCCAAGATCGTCGACGGCAAGATCTACGTCAACAACGGCTTCTGGGACACGTACCGCACCGCCTGGCCGCTGTACTCGATGCTCTACCCCGACGTGACCGAAGAGCTCGTCGACGGCTTCGTGCAGCAGTACCGCGACAGCGGATGGATCGCGCGCTGGTCCTCTCCCGGCTACGCCGACCTGATGACCGGCACGAGCTCCGACGTCGCGTTCGCCGAGGCGTACCTCGCGGGCGCCCTCTCGACCGACACGGCACTCGAGGCCTATGACGCCGCGGTCAAGAACGCGACCGTGCTGCCGGCATCCAACGCCGTCGGCCGCAAGGGACTCGGGCAGTCGATCTTCCTCGGCTACACCGAGGCCACCACCCACGAGAGCGCGTCGTGGGGTCTCGAGGGCTACATCAACGACTTCGGTATCGCCGAGATGGCGAAGGCCCTGTCGGAGGACCCGAACACCCCCGCCGACCGCGTCGCTCAGCTGAAGGAGGAGGCGACGTACTTCGAGGCGCGCGCCGAGCACTACGGCGAGATGTTCAACCCGGAAGCGGGCACGTTCACCTCGCGCAACGCCGACGGCTCGTGGACCTCGGGCGCCGACTTCGACAAGAAGGCGTGGGGCGGTGCCTTCACCGAGGCGAGCGCCTGGACCTTCGGCTTCCACGCGCCGCACGACGTCGACGGCCTGGCCGCGCTCTACGGCGGACGCCAGGGCCTGGTCGACGTGATGCACGACTTCCTCACCGTGCGCGAGAAGGCCGACTACTCCGGCATCCACGAGGCGCGCGAGGCGCGTGACGTGCGATTGGGCATGCTCGGCATGTCGAACCAGATCGCGCACCACATCCCCTACGTGCTCGCCGAGGCGGGCGACCCCTCGGGTGCGCAGGAGCTGATCCGCGACATCCAGGACCGCCTCTTCATCGGCGACGACATCGGCCAGGGCTACCCGGGCGATGAGGACAACGGCGAGTTCTCGGCCTGGTACGTCTTCTCGGCGCTCGGCTTCTACCCGCTCGAGGTCGGCTCCGGGGACTACACGATCGGTACGCCGCTGTTCGACAGCGCGACGCTGAACATCGGCGGCAAGAAGCTCGTCATCAACGCCCCCGGGGCGTCCGCGGGCAAGGACTACGTGGCGGGCGCCAGCATCAACGGCACCCCGATCACGGAGACCACCTTCGACGGAGACCTCGTCCGCGCGGGCGGAACGCTCGACTTCACGATGAGCGACACGCCCTCGGCGTGGGGTGCGAAGGACCTCGGTGAGGAGCTCGACGTGCCCGCGACCCTGGTCGACGCGACGAAGGCCGGACGCGGCGTGCTGACGGCCACCGATGGAACCCCCGTCGGGTCGCTCGTCGACGACAACATGAGCTCCAACGTGGCGTTCACGGGCGACACCGCCGAACTCGTCTGGACGTCTCAGTCCGGTCCGGTCTCGATCGGCCAGTACACGCTCACGAGTGCGAATAGGGCGAACGCGCCGTCGAGCTGGACGCTCGAGGGCTCGGTCGACGGCACCACCTGGACCGAGATCGACAGCCGCACGGCGCAGTCCTTCACCTGGGACACGCAGACGCGACCGTTCACGACCGCGAACCAGGACGGCTTCACGAGCGTGAAGCTGACGCTGAAGACGGATGCCGCGACGCCCGCGCTCTCGGAGGTCGAACTGTTCGCCTCGGCATCCGCCGCCGACGGTCTCGCCATCTCGGCCGGGTCGCCGCAGCGGGTCGCGGTCGACACCGAGTTCACGGGAACCCTCGCCACGATCGTCGGGACCGAGACGGATGCCTCCGGCTACACCGTCACGGTCGACTACGGCGACGGTGTCGCGGTGACCGACGTGACGCTGACGCGCGACGACCTGGGTGGCTGGAAGGTGAGCGCACCGCACACCTTCACGAAGCCGGGCACGTACTCGGCAGCGATCACGGTGCGGGACTCGGCCGGAGCGGTGGCGCAGACCACGGCGACGGTGACCGCGTTCCGAGACGAGACGCTGGTGGGCGCCTTCAACAACGTCTGCATCGGTGATCTGGGCGTCACGGCCGCGAACTGCGACTCGCAGGGCCACGGGTACTTCCGCGACAAGATCAACGCCGACGGCTTCGTGCAGGGTCAGACCCTGACCGTCCCGAACACGACGCTGACCTACGACCTGCCGGCGATCCCGGCCGGCCAGCCCGACAACATCACGGGCGAGGGTCAGACGGTCAAGGTGTCGCTCGGCACCGGTGCCACGCAGATCGCGTTCATCGGAACCGCCACCGAGAGCAACCGCGACTCGGTCGCGACGCTGCACTTCACCGACGGCACGACGCAGCAGGTGACGATCAGCCTGGGCGACTGGGTCGGCGCATCCGGCAACCCCTACAAGGGCAACACGGTGCTGACGATCTCGGAGGGCCGCCTCTCGGGCACGGGTCCCGAGGGTTCGGTGAAGAACACCGCCATCTACGCCACCGCCGGCATCCCGCTGGCGGTCGATGGAGACGGTGCGCCGAAGGTCGTCGAGTCGCTCACGATGCCGAAGGAGGCGGGTTCGCTCAACGACGGACGCGTGCACATCTTCGCTCTCGCCTCGGACGGCGACCGCACGGCAGCAGCTCCCCTGAGCGTCACGGCCGGAACGGTCGACGGTCAGATCGCGGGCGAGGAGTTCGACGCGACGCTCGCGACGATCGCCGGTGGTCAGGGCGAGACGTCGGCACTCGTCAACTGGGGTGACGGAACTCCTGTCGCCGAAGTGACGATCGCCGACGGCGCGGTCACGGGAACGCACACCTACGCCACCGCCGGCACCTACACGGTGACGGTCACGGCCGACGACGGCGTGCGGTCGGCGGATGCGCAGCTCGAGATCGGGGTCGTCGACCCCGAGCCCGAGTACGCCCCCGAGATCCAGGTGCCCGAGGGCACGGTCGCCCCGGGAGACCGGGTGACCATCACGGGTTCGGGCTTCGCCGCCGGAGAGAACGTGTCGGTGCGCATCGACTCGGACACCCCGGTGGTCGTGAAGGCCGATGGGAACGGTGCGATCAGTGCCGAGATCACGGTTCCGGTGGATGCCATCGACGGCGCGCACCCGGTGGTGGCGCTCGGCGACGTCTCGAAGGTCGAGGCTCGTGGAGCGGTCCAGGTGGCCGTCGACCCGACGGCCCCGCGCAACACGTCGGTCTCGCTGTCGGCCGGATCGGACGACCCGGTCGCGGGCGAGTCGATCCCGCTGATCGCGACGGTGAAGCCCGCGGGCGCCGCCGGCAAGGTCGACTTCTTCGAGGGCGACGAGATCGTCGGCTCGGCGGAGGTCACCGGTGGCACGGCCACGGCCGACGTCACCATCGCGACCTCGGGTGCGCACACCTACATCGCCCGGTTCGTGCCGTCCGACGACACGGCGTTCCGTGCCTCGGAGTCGGCGCCGCTCACGATCGACGTGCGCGACACCCCGGTGCTCGAGGCCGAGCTCGTGATCGGAGCGTCGACCGTGCAGCAGGGTGGCACGGTGCAGGTGACCGGTCGCGGGTTCGCGTCGGGTGAGGTCGTGTCGCTGACGCTGCACTCCGAGCCGATCCACCTGACGGATGCCGTCGCCGACGAGTCCGGAGCATTCCGACTCCAGGTGACGATCCCGACGAACGCGGAGGTCGGCGCCCACACGCTGATCGCCGTCGGAGCAGACTCCGGTCTGACCGCGGAAGGCGCTCTCACGATCACTGCCGCACCGGTCGGTGGCGGTGGCGGCGGCGATGGGCTCGCCGGCACCGGCGGAACCGTCCCGATCGCCGCGATCGTGGTGCTGCTCCTCCTGCTCGCCGCCGGTGGCGTGCTGGTGCTGCGCCGGCGCCGCGTGGAGTCCTAACCCCCGCTCCACTCCCCACAGAGGCCGCCCTCCCCGCCCCCGGGGGAGGGCGGCTTCGCCTTTCTCGTGGCGGGCCCTTCGACAGGCTGAGGGACCCAGTTCCTGGGTCAGGGCACGTCCGCTGGGTCAGGGCACGTCCGCTGGGTCGCTGAGCCTGTCGAAGCGTCCCACCACGTGACCGCCCGATACGCTCACGGGATGGATGCCGAGCACGAGATCGTCGTCCGCGTGACGTCGGATGCCCCGTGGCTCCCGCCGGGTGGCCGGGCCGAAGTCGTGCGGCGGGACAGTCCGTCGAGCCCGATGTCAATGGTGAGGCTGCTCCTTCGCCGCGGTGACGAGGTGTTCTGCGTCCCCCGGGCGGAGACGGGAAAGCTCGACCTCCCGACGGGACTGACGGCTGCGAACGATCTCGACGGATCGGTCGCGATCCGCGCGCTCGCCGCGGAGGTGGCGGGTCTCGGTGCCGATCTCGCGTTCGTCGGTGCCGTGCGCAACGTCGTCGAGCGTCCGGTGGACGACTACCCCTGGCCGACTCCGCGCGCCCACTTCGGCGTGTGGGCGTCTCCGGATGCCCCGATCATCGACGGCACCTGGGTCGATCTCGCGACGCTGACCGAACGCCACTGGCACCCACTCGCCAGTTGATTTCTCCCGTCCCAGCGCCCCCACCCCGCGCGAGCGCTCAGACCGAGCGCAGGGAGTGCTCGGAGGTGTTGAGGCGCTCGCAGCCGTCGGCGGTGAGCACGACGATGTCCTCGATGCGGGCGCCCCACTCCCCCGAGAAGTAGATGCCGGGCTCGATGCTGAAGGCCATGCCCTCGCGCAGCACCAGGTCGTTTCCGGGCGCGATATAGGGCTCCTCGTGTACGGAGACGCCGATGCCGTGCCCCGTGCGGTGCAGGAAGGCCTCGCCCAGGCCGGCATCCGCGAGCACCTGCCGGGCGGCGGCGTCGACCTCGGATGCCGTGACCCCGGGCCGTGCGGCGTCCACTGCCGCCTGCTGCGCGCGCACGAGTACGGCGATGCGCTCGGCCGCCTCCGAATCGGGGGTGCCGACCGCATAGGTGCGCGTGCTGTCGGAGTTGTAGCCGCTGGACACCGCTCCCCCGATGTCGACGACCACGATGTCGCCCTCTTCGATCACGCGATCCGACACCTCATGATGCGGGTCCGCGCCGTTCGGCCCCGACCCCACGATCACGAACTCGACGGTCTGGTGACCCTCGGCGACGATGGCCCGGGCGATGTCGGCGGCGACCTCGCGTTCGGTGCGACCGGCGCGCAGCCACTCGGGCACGCGGCGGTGCACGGCGTCGATCGCGTCGCCCGCCCGACGCAGCTCGGCGACCTCGGCGGCATCCTTGATCATGCGACCCTCGCGCAGCACGGGCGTCGCGAGCTCGAGACGCACGCCCAGTCGCTCGCCGATCGGGATCACGTGCAGGGCGGGGAGGGCATCCGACACCCCGACCCGCGCCACCGATCCGACGGCCACCGATCCGACGGCGTCCGCGACCAGGTCGTACGGGTTCTCGCCGTCGACCCAGTCCGACACCGCGAGGCCGAGCGTGCCGACCGCCGTGCTGCGCACCTTCGCGAGTTCCATGCGGGGCACGACCACGGTCGGCGCGACCCCGGGCCCGATCACGAGAGCGGTCAACCGCTCGATCGTGTCGCCCTCTACCCCGATCAGGTACTGCAGGTCGGGACCGGGGCCGACGATGACGGCGTCGAGCCCCGCTTCGGCGGCGAGAGCGGATGCTCGCTCGAGACGGGCGGAGTATACGGAGGAGGAGAAGGGCGGAGTGCTCACCCGGCCCACGCTACTCCGCCGCGGGCCTCAGCTGATGGCGAGACGGATGCGCTCGGTGAGCAGCGTGCGGTTCGCCGGGGTGAGTTCGAGCAGAGCATAGGCGGTCGGCCACATCGTGCCCTCGTCGAGGTTCGAGATGGGCTCGAAGCCGAACGTGCCGTAACGCACCTTGAACTTGCTCGCGGGCTGGAAGAAGCACAGCACCTTGCCGTCCTTCCCCCACCCGGGCATGCCGTAGTACGTGCGGGGCATGAGGTCGGGCGCGACCTCCATGACGAGTTCGTGCAGCGCGGTGGCGAGCTTCTTGTCGTTCTCGTCCGGCAGCTTGGCGATCGCCTCCTGCAGGTCGGCCTCCCCTGCCGCGCGCTGCTCCTCGGGCGTCTTCTTCGCGCGGGACCGCTTCGCCTTGGCCTCCTGGGCGGCGGCCTGCATGGCTTCACGTTCTTCGGCGGTGAAGTTCTTCGTGTCGGTCTTCTTGTCCTCGGCCATGACGACTCCTCTCATCGGTGCGTGATCTCAGCGTAAGGATGCCGGGGGCCGCGTGGCTTCTCGATTCGTGATCGATCGCCCGCGGCATCCGTCATACGCGGAGATCCCCCGGTGAGCGCCGGTTAGTGTGGGGGAATGGACCTGCGTGTGGCGGCATACGCGGTCGTCACGGACGACGACGACCGCCTGCTCCTCGCGCGCTGGATCGAGGGCCGCCGCGTCGCGTGGACGATGCCCGGTGGAGGGCTCGAGGCCGGGGAGTCTCCCGAAGACGCCGTGCGCCGCGAGCTCCGCGAGGAGACCGGGTACACCGTGAAGGTCGGCGAGTTGCTCGGCATCCACTCCCGGGTCATTCCCGCGAGCCAGCGCGTGCACAAGGCCGATCAGCCGCTGCACACCCTCCGCATCGTCTATCGGGCGACCGTGACGGGCGGCAAGCTGCGTTACGAGACCGACGGGTCGACCGACATGGCGGGATGGTTCACGCGCTCGGCGGTCGCGGAGCTTCAGCGGGTCAAGCTCGTCGACATCTCGCTGCGCATGGCCGGGATCTTCTGACCGCGACACGCGAGCGAGCGGATGCTCAGGCCCGGGGTTCCTCGGGAACCGAGATGTCGGCGACGGTGGCGCCGTAGGCGGCGATGAGGTCGTCGGCGTCGACGAACAGGCTGTATCCGTGCGCTCCCGCTCCCATGGCGATGCGCTGTCCGACGATCGACTCGTCGGCGAAGACGGGCCAGTCGGTCGTGCTGCCGATCGGCACGATGGTTCCCCGTTCGTAACCGGTGGCAGCGAGTGCCAGGTCGGCCTCGGGGAGCCGCAGCTTGTTCACGCCCACGACGGCGCGCAGCTTGGGCCACGAGATCGAGCGTCCACCCGGGATCAGGGCGAACAGATAGGTGTCGTCGGCGCGCTTGACCACGAGGGTCTTCACGATGCCCGACGGGTCGAGCCCCAGGAGCTCGGCTGCCTCGAAGAGGCTCCGCGCCTCCGGCCGCTCGCGGATCTCGATGTCGAGACCGCGAGCGGCGGCGGCGTCGGTGACCCGCGCGTGCGGGTCGGTGGAGTGTTCGGCGCTCACGCGTCGGGCGCGGAGAGCGGGTCGTCGGCGACCCAGAGCTCGTCGTCCGCACGCAGAGCGGTCCATGCGGCGTAGAGCACAGCGGCGGCTGCGGCGGCACCGAGGATCAGCGCGACGATCGAGCCGAGGCCCGAGCTCTGCTGCTGCTTCTTCTGGTGGGCCTTCTGCGCCTTCTTGATCTTCTTCGAGACCGGGGCGACGATGCCGTGACGCTTGTTGTTGGCGACGTCCCAGGCGCTGAGTGCCGTGCCCACGACGCCTCCGACGATCGGCACGACCTTGTCGTCGACGACGTGCTTGCCGATCCTCACGCCGCGGTCGACCACGGGGGCGACGCGACGGTTGTAGGCGTCCTGCACGACCGGCACGACCTGCTCCCGGTAGGAGTGTCCGAGCTGGTGGCTGGCCTCTCGGGCGACGCCGGCAGCGTGCCCGACGAGCTCCTGCTGCGCCTCCCAGAGCTGGTTCGCGTCCTTCTGAAGACGACGCAGTTGCTTCTTCCGCTTGCGGCTGAGGCTCACGATGCTCTCCTGTCGATGTGGAGTACGGGTTCCCCATCCTGCCAGACAAGTCTGTACGGGGGGAGGGAATCGCCCACCCCTTGACTTATCCCGAGATGTGCAGGAGAACCCGGCGAACACACCGGAAGCTCTGCGAGAATGGTCGTATGCCTCACGCTTCCCATGTCGCAACCCTGCACACCAACCACGGTGACATCGTCATCAACCTCTTCGGCGACCAGGCCCCGAAGACGGTCAAGAACTTCGTCGGCCTCGCCGACGGCACCCAGGAGTGGACGCACCCCGCGACCGGTAAGCCGGGCGAGGGTCCCCTCTACAAGGACGTCATCTTCCACCGCATCATCCCGAACTTCATGATCCAGGGCGGCGACCCGCTCGGTCAGGGCGTCGGCGGTCCGGGCTACAACTTCAACGACGAGATCAACGCCGAGCTCAACTTCGACCAGCCGTACATCCTCGCGATGGCGAACGCCGGCTTGCGCCGCAACGCCATCACGGGCGAGGTCGAGGGCACGAACGGCTCGCAGTTCTTCATCACCACCGACCCGACCCCGTGGCTCAAGGGCAAGCACACGATCTTCGGCGAGGTCGCCGATGACGCCTCGAAGGCCGTCGTCGACAAGATCGGCTCGGTTCCCACCGCTGCCGGCGACCGCCCGATCGAGCCCGTCGTGCTCCAGTCGATCGACATCGTCGCGGCCTGACGACAGCGATCGCCGATCCGGATGACGACGCCTGAGTTCGCGAGCAATCGCGACAACTTCTGTTACCGGCATCCGGATCGGCAGAGCTTCGTGCTCTGCCAGCGCTGCCTGCGCACGATCTGCGGCGAATGCCAGACGCCCGCCGCGGTCGGGGTGATCTGCCCTGAGTGCATGAAGGCCGAGCGCAAGAACCGCACCCCCGCGCAGAAGCGCGCTGAGCGCCGCTGGGGTGGTGGTTCGACGGCAGCCGTCATGGGGATCACCCGCAGCGGACGCCCTCTGGTCACGTACGCCCTCCTGGCGGTGACCTCGTTGATCGGTCTCATCCAGCTCATTCCCGGGGTGGGCGAGGCGCTCACGCAGCAGATGGTGTTCGCGGCCGCGTACCTCTACCCCGATCTGTCCGGAGCGCCTTTCCAGCCCTGGCGCCTGCTCACGGCGGTGTTCGCGCACGGCGGGTTCATCCATCTCGCCCTCAACATGCTCGCGCTGTGGTTGATCGGCCAGAGCCTCGAGCCCATGCTCGGCCGGGTGCGCTTCCTCGCGCTCTACCTGATCAGTGGTCTCGGTGGCTCGGTGATGGTCGCCCTTCTCGACCCGAGTCAGCCGACGGTCGGAGCATCCGGTGCGATCTTCGGCATGATGGCGGCTCTGCTCATCATCGGCCGCCACATCGGAGCCAATGTCACCGGACTCCTGGTGATCCTGGGCATCAATTTCGTCTATGGGCTCTTCTTCGGCGGCGGGCGCATCTCGTGGCAGGCCCATCTCGGCGGACTCGTCGTGGGCGCGCTCGTGGCCTACATCATCGTCAAGACGAAGCGGCGAGAGCAGCGGATCTGGCAGATCGTCGCTCTGGCGGCGCTGACGGTCGTGCTGCTCGTCGTGGTCTTCGTCGTTCCACCGCTGATCATTCTGGCCTGATGAGGGGTTGTTAACAACTCTGTTAACACCTGTGAATAACACCGGTGTAATTCTCCCCAGGTGTGGATAGACCTGTGGATAACTCTGTGGGCGGCTTGTGAGTTCCTGGGGATACAGCCCCGTCCGGAACGACGAAGGCCCCTCGCCGGAGCGAGGGGCCTTCGGAAGTCGTGGGTGCTGAACTCAGCGCCAGCGCGTGGTCATGAGGAAACCGATCAGCGCGATGCCCAGGCCGATGCCGAGGTTCCAGTTGCCGAGGCCCGGGATCGGGAACTGCTGGCCCGAGATGTAGAACACGAGGATCCACGCGAGGCCCAGCAGCATGAAGCCGATCATCACCGGCTTGAACCACACGGCGTTGGGAGCAGCGTCGCCTTCGGCGCGCTCGACAGCGGGTTCTTCGGTCTTTCGGTCTCGTGCCATTCCAGCATTGTACCGAAATCGAGTGATGATCCCGAGTGCGGATGCCGGGGCGCTCCTCGACGGTCGCGGCGCACCCACAGCGCGACGGGATAAGATCACGCCATGACTGCATCCGTCGTGCCTGGGGGGCGACGCGCGCGACGGTCCCGTCGACGTTCGCGCGCCACGTTCGCGAGCGTTCTCGGGGAGCTCCTGCTCACCGCCGGCGTACTCGTTCTGCTGTTCGTCGCGTGGCAGATGTGGATCGGCGACATCATCATCGCCGCCCAGAAGAACGAAGAGGGCGCGGCCGTCTCGGCGGAGTGGGCCGCAGGTCCCACGCCCGAGCTCCCCCCGCTCGTGGAAGGCGACGACGGCTCGACGTATTACGAGCCGGTGATCCCCGCAGCACCGGCCGACACCGAGCAGCTCGGTCAGATGCACATCCCGCGTTTCGGTGCCGACTACAACTACGGCATCTACGGCGGCACGACGCGTGCCCGCACGCTCGACAACCTCGGCATCGGCGTCTACACGAACTCGAAGATGCCGGGCGAGGTCGGCAACTTCGCGATGGCCGGGCACCGCACGACCTGGGGCAAGCCGTTCAACCAGCTCGACAAGCTCCAGATCGGCGACGCGATCGTCGTCGAGACGAAGGACGGTTGGTTCACCTACCGCTTCCGCACCCTCGAGTACGTCAAGCCGACGCAGACCGACGTGCTCGCCGACGTGCCGCA
Organism: Microbacterium sp. NPDC087868; assembly: GCF_044900755.1. Classification (NCBI taxonomy): domain Bacteria; kingdom Bacillati; phylum Actinomycetota; class Actinomycetes; order Micrococcales; family Microbacteriaceae; genus Microbacterium; species Microbacterium sp. NPDC087868. The sequence goes on along the minus strand of NZ_JBJDNO010000002.1, from coordinate 253,961 downwards.
GATGCCCGAGGTCGCGACCGGTGAGCGCTACATCACCCTCACCGCGTGCTCTCCCCTGTACTCGCTGGCCGAGCGCATCGTCGCCTACGGGGTGTTCGAGAGCTTCCAGCCCCGTGCCGAGGGTCCGCCCCCGGCCCTGACCGACCCGCCGCCGCCCCCGGCCGCACCGTCCATCTAGAGGCACGAGGAGAAACATGTACGCCGCAATCTGGCGCCTGCTGCCCGGCCCCTGGTGGATCCGCCTGCTCATCGTGCTCGTCGTCGTCGCCGCGATCCTCTACGGGCTGTTCTGGTACGTCTTCCCGTGGATCAGCCCCATCATCAACCCCGGCGAGGTCGACCTCGAATGACCCGGGTGCTCGTGGTCGACAACCACGACAGCTTCGTGCACACCCTGGTCGGCTACCTCCACGAGCTCGGCGCCGAGACCTCGATGATCGAGGCGGACGCCGTCGACGCCGCCGAACTCGACGCGCTCCTTCCGGAGTTCGACGCCCTGCTCCTCTCCCCTGGCCCCGGCACCCCTGCGGACGCCGGAGTGTCGGTGGATGCCGTGCGACTCGCGGCCGAACGACGGATGCCGCTGCTCGGCGTCTGCCTCGGGCACCAGGCGATCGGCGAGGCCTTCGGAGCTCCGGTGACCGCTGCGCCCGAGCTCATGCACGGCATGGTGTCGGCGGTCGTGCACGACGGGTCGGCTCTGTTCGGCGGCATCCGCTCCCCCTTCGACGTCGGGCGGTATCACTCGCTCGGGGTCGCGGCATCCGATCTGCCCGAGGCGCTGCGCGTGACCGCGCACACGGCGTCGGGCACCGTCATGGGCATCGCGCACCGCGACCTGCCGATCGTCGGCGTGCAATTCCACCCCGAGAGCGTGCTCACCGAGAGCGGCTACCGCCTGCTGGCGAACTGGCTCGCCCTCGCCGGCGACACGGATGCCGTGGCGCGGTCGACGGGCCTCCACCCCCTGGTGTGACCCCCGGGGTCAGCCGGCGGAGTCAGCCGGCGGGGGCGGTCGAGCAGAAGCGCAACTCGACCGTCGAGCCGACCGGCACGTCACCGGGCGCTGCCGACATCGAGATCACCGTGTTCGGCGCGACACCCGCGGCGCACTCCCCCTGGTCGATCGGGCTCGCGATGAGCTTGAGACCCTCGAGCTCGGCCGTCGCTGCGTCGATCGTGAAGCCGCTGAGGTTGCGCAGCGTGACCTTGCCGCTCGCGACGACGAGGTTGACCACGGTTCCGGGCGCGACCTCGGCGTCGGCGGGCTGGCTCGACTCGATGACCGTGTCGCCCGCGATCTCGGGTTCGTTCCTCTGGATGACCGTGCCGAGTTCGAGTCCGGCATCCGCCAGTGCCTGACGGGCGGCATCGAGCGCCATGCCCTCGATGGCCGGGACGGTGACCGTCTCCTGACCCGTCGAGACGTAGATGGTGACCAGGTCGCCCTTCGCGACGGCGACACCGGCCTGCGGATCGGTGCGCGTGACGTTGCCCTCGGCGATGTCGGAGCTCGTCTCGAGCACCAGTTTCGCCTCGAGATCGAGTTCGGAGAGATCGGCCTGGGCGCGGTCGGAGGCGACGTCGACCAGGTCGGGCACCACGCGAGCGGTCTGCGGCACCTCGGGGGGACGCATCGTGACCACCCAGAACAGCACCGAGGCGATGAGCACGGCGAGAAGGGCCACACCGGCCCAGATCCACGCCACCGGCGGGCCGGACTGCGTGCGCGCCATCGTCGTGTCGGTGCTGAGCTGGCGCAGCGATCGAGCCGTCTCCTGCGCCTGGCGCGGGTTGGCACCGTAGAGCTCGCTCGTGAGTGCGCCCAGCTGCTTGCGCGTCGGAGCCTCGCCCGCGACCGCGGCGTCGAGGGCCGAGCGGAAGTGCGCGGCATCCGGGTACCGCTGGTACGGGTCCTTGGCGAGAGCGCGCAGCACGATCGGATCGAGGGCGCCCGGGGAGTCCTCGTTGAGCTCGGTCGGCGGCACCGGGGTCTCGCTGACGTGCTGGTAGGCGACGGCCACGGGCGATTCGCCGCGGAAGGGCTGACGACCGGTGAGCAGTTCGTAGAGCACCACGCCGGTGGAGTAGAGGTCGGCGCGCGCGTCGACGGGCTCGCCCTTGGCCTGCTCGGGGGAGAAGTACGCGGCCGTTCCGATGATCTGCGTGGTCTCGGCGACCGTCGACGAGGAGTCCGAGACGGCACGGGCGATGCCGAAGTCCATCACCTTGACCTTGCCGTCGGGCGTGACCATGACGTTGCCCGGCTTGATGTCGCGGTGCACGACGCCGGCACGGTGCGAGTAGTTCAGCGCCTCGAGGATGCCGTCGACGTAGCGGATCGTGTCCTCGAGGGGCACGGGGCCGGCCGCGATGATGTCCTTGAGCAGCGTCCCCTTGACGAGTTCCATCACGATGTAGGGCGGATCGTCGGACGAGGCATCCGCCGCCGAATCGCCCGCGTCGAAGACGCGCACGATCGAGGGGTGCGACATGCGCGACGCCGCCTGCGCCTCGAGCCGGAACCGGGTGCGGAACGCGGTGTCGCGCGCCAGGTCGGGATCGAGGATCTTGATCGCGACCTCGCGCCCGAGGGTCAGGTCGTACCCGCGGTAGACCTTCGCCATGCCGCCGTGCCCGATGAGCTCGTCGACGCGGTACCTACCCGCGAGAACGCGTGGCTCTGTGGACACGGATGACCCCCCTGGGACAACTGGACGTGATGTGTGGTGGAGTAAAGGCTACCCTCAGTTGCCTGAGTTCCCGCCGTTCCCACCGTCTCCGCCGTCGTCGCCGTTGCCCGGATCGACGGCCGCTCCCTGGATGGCGGTCGACTGCCCCTGCGGGGAGTTTCCGGACTCGCGGTCGCCGCAGAACGCCTTGTAGGTGCCGGTCACGACCTGCCCGGCCGTGCCGGTGTTGATCGAGATTCCCGCCGTGGTCTCGTTCGGTCCGAAGCTCTTCGTGGTCACGGCCGGCTGGCCGGGACCCGCGAAGGATGCGTTCGTGATCGTCACCTCGTAAGAGGAAAGGGTTCCGGTGCCGTTCGGGCAGGAGAACGCCGTCCAGTTGATCGTCGCAGAGCCGCCCTCGAGGAACGTGCCCGAGAACGTCGGCGCGTTGGTCGGGGCTCCGACCGCGGCCTGGTCGGCGTAGAGGTAGAGCGTGATGTCACTGCCCACATCCACCGAGCCACGGGGCTCCACGCGCTCGACAGCGCCGACGAGGTCGGCGGACGGGGCGACGGTCGTTCCGGTCACGCAGTTGGGGACGAGGCCCGCACCGCGTGCGGCGGCGAGAGCCGCGTCGCACGTCATACCCGGCAACTGCAGGGCATCGACGTCGACCGGCTCCGGGGCGGGCGTCTCCGTCTCTGTCGGAGTGGGCTTCGGGGTGGGGGTGCGAGAGGTCGACGTGCTCGGCGTCGGGTCGGCGTCGCTGTCGCCCTGGTTCATGAGCGCGAAGACGGTTCCGCCGAGCACGATCACCAGCAGGGCGATCAGAGCGACCAGCGGCCACGTCCACGGGCTGCGCTTCTTCTTCTTCTTGCCGTCGGTCGCCTCGTCGTCGCCGGCTCCGGTGGGGAGCTGCGCCGTGGTCGGCAGCACGCGGGTAGCCCCGTCGTCGCCACTCGCGGTGAGGATGCGCGTCGCGTCGTCGGCGACGCCGCCCGTCGCGATGGCGGGCACGGCGATCGCCGCGGAGTTCAGGTCGCCGCGGCGCAGCGCCTGGGCGGCGCGTGCGACCGTGGCCGACGACGACGGACGGTCGCTCGGCTTCTTCGCGATCATCGCCATCACGAGGTTCTGCACGGGGATCGGCACGGTCGGCGGCAGCGGCGGCGGCTGCTCGTTGATCTGCGCCATCGCGATCGCCACCTGCGACTCGCCCGTGAAGGGGCGCTTCCCGGCAAGGCATTCGTAGGCCACGATGCCGAGCGAGTAGGTGTCGGTCGCGGGGGAGGCCGGGTGACCCGAGGCCTGCTCGGGCGACAGGTACTGCACGGTTCCCATGACCTGACCGGTGGCCGTGAGCGGCACCTGGTCGGCGATGCGCGCGATACCGAAGTCGGTGATCTTGACGCGGCCGTCGGGCGTGATCAGCAGGTTTCCCGGCTTGATGTCGCGGTGGACGAGACCCGCCGCGTGCGCGGCCTGCAGAGCGGATGCCGTCTGGGCGACGATGTCGAGAGTCTTGTCGGCGCTCAGCGCGCCGTCGCGCTCGAGCACGGTCGACAGCGCCTCGCCGGGCACGAGCTCCATGACGAGATAGGCGCTGCCGTTCTCCTCGCCGTAGTCGAACACGCTCGCGATGCCCTCATGGTTGACGAGTGCGGCGTGACGGGCCTCGGCGCGGAAGCGCTCGAGGAACCCGGGGTCGCCCATGTACTCGTCCTTGAGGATCTTGATCGCGACGGTACGTCCGATGACGTGATCCGTCGCCTCCCAGACCTCACCCATGCCACCGATCGCGATACGCGACTGCAGCTCGTAACGACCACCGAACGACACACCCTGCGTCGGTCTCATCTGCCCAGCACCGCCTCTATGACCTTCTTCGCAATCGGAGCGGCGATCGTGTCGCCGGATCCGGATTGACCCTGTCCTCCGCCGTCTTCGACGACGACTGCCACCGCCACAGCAGGGTCGTCCGCCGGCGCGAAGCCGGTGAACCACAACGTGTGCGGCTTGTTTCCGTTCTCAGCGGTGCCGGTCTTACCGGCCACGTCGATCCCGTCTATTCTTGCACCCTGCGCAGCGCCCGTTGAGACGCTCGCGACCATGGCATCCGTCACCTCGTCGGCGATGTCGGGCTCGAGCGCACGGCCGAACTCGGTGTCGTCGTAGGAACGCACGACCGAGAGGTCGTTGCCGATCACCTGATCGACCATCCGCGGGTTCATCACCAGGCCGTCGTTCGCGATTCCGGCCGAGATCATCGCGACCTGCAACGGCGTCGCCGTGACCTGTCCCTGTCCGAATCCGGAGAGGGCGGTCTGCGCGTCGTCGAGCGCGCGCGGGTAGCTCGAGGCGGTCGAGACGAGCGGCGTCTCGAAGCTCTGGTTGTAGCCGAACTTCTCCGCCATCTCGCGGATCGCGTCGTCTCCGAGCTTCACCGCGAGCTCGGCCATGGGGATGTTGCAGCTCAGGCGGATCGCCTCGGCGATCGTGACGGTCTCACCGCCGCCGCAGGTGCCTCCCCATGCGTTCGAGACGCGGTTGCTCGACCCGGGAAGCGTGTACGACGCGGGGTTCGGGAGCGTGGAGTCGGGCGTGAAGTCACCGCTCGCGTAGGCGGCTGCCGCAACGACGAGCTTGAACGTCGAGCCCGGTGGGTTGAGGTCGCCGGCGATCGCGCGGTTGGAGAGCGGCTTGAGCGGATCCTGCACCAGCTGGTCGTAGGTCGCGTTCGCGGCATCCGCATCGTGCGTGGCGAGCAGGTTCGTGTCGAAACCGGGCGTCGAGACCATCGCCAGGATGCGGCCCGTGCTGGGTTCGATCGCGACGACCGCGCCCTGCAGCCCGCCGAGCGCATCGTAGGCGGCCTTCTGGGCCGCGGCATCGAGCGAGAGCTCGACGCTGAAGCCGGTCTGCGGCTGCCCGGAGAGGATGCGCTCGATCTCGGAGAAGAATGCGCTCGATCCGGTTCCCGAGAGATCGGCGTTCATCGCCTGCTCGATGCCGGTGCGGGAATCGAGGGCGGCGTTGAAGTATCCGGTGACGGGCGCCCACATGCCGGCGTCGGCATACACGCGCTGGAACTGATAGCGATCGTCGGACGGCACGGAGGTGGCGACGTTCGTACCGTCGATGATGATCGAGCCGCGCTGGATCTCATAGCTGTCGAGGCGCGTGCGCTGGTTGTTGTCGTTCTGGGCCAGCGCATCGGCGTCGACGACCTGGATCCAGCTGGTGGCGGCGAACAGCGCGATGAACATGAAGAGCATCACGATGCTCAGGCGACGCAACTCACGGGTCATCCGATCACCACCCTCGGTTGGCGGCGTACGCCGTCGGAGATGCGCAGCAGCAGTGCCACGATGAGCCAGTTGGCGACGAGCGACGAACCGCCCGCGGCGAGGAACGGCGTGGTCAGACCCGTCAGCGGGATGAGGCGGGTGACACCGCCGACCATGATGAAGACCTGGAGCGCGATCGTGAACGAGAACCCGATCGCGAGCAGCTTGCCGAAGTCGTCCTGTCCGGCGAGACCGATGCGCACCCCGCGACTGACGAACACCATGTACAGGCAGAGGATCGCGAACAGGCCGATCAGGCCGATCTCCTCACCGAGGCTGGTGATGATGTAGTCGCTGTGGGCCAGGGGAGTCACCCACGGGCGGCCCTGGCCCCAACCGGTACCGAGCATCCCGCCGTGCGCGAGACCGAAGAGCCCCTGCATGGGCTGGTAACCGGCACGTTCGGGGTCGACCTGGTTCGGGTCGAACAGGAACAGCCAGTTGATGAAGCGCCCGCGCACATAGCTGAGGATCTGGGTCGCGAGCGCGACACCCGCCGCTACGAGTCCGAGGCCGATGACGACCCAGCTGGTCTTGCCGGTGGCGACGTACAGCATCGCCACGAACATGCCGAAGATCAGGGTTCCGGTACCGAGATCGCGCTGCAGCACGATGATGCCGAGCGAGATCAGCCACACCACCAGCACCGGACCCAGCTCGCGCATGCGCGGCCAGGTCATGCCGAGGAAGCGCGTGCCGACCGAGGTGAGGCTCTCCCGCGTGCGCACGAGGTAGCCCGCGAAGAAGATCGCGAGGCAGATCTTCGCGATCTCACCCGGTTGGAAGGCGAACGCCCCGCCGAGCGACACCCACACGGCCGCATTCGCGTCGGGGATGCGCAGGCCGGGCACGAACGGCAGCAGCAGGAAGACGATGCCCGCGAAGCCGAAGATGTACGTGTAGCGGAAGAGGACGCGGTAGTTGCGCAGCAGGATCACCGCGGCGATCGCGCCCGCCAACGAGATGCCGGTCCAGGCGAGCTGCTTCGTCGAATAGGCATCCCACCCGGTGAACGACTTGGCGATGTCGATCCGGTAGATCATCGCGATGCCGAGCCCCGTGAGCAGGGTCGCGATCGGGACGACGAAGGGATCGGCATCCGACGCCACGACCCGCAGCACGATGTGCAGGGCGAACGCGAGCACGGCCAGGCCGCCGCCGATCGCGAGGATGACGGGGTCGACGGTGCCGAGGGCGCCGAGCTGCACGAGAGTGAGCGCGGAGCCCGCGATCAGCACGGCGAACAGGAGCAGCCAGAACTCGCGGTTGCGCTGCTTCTGCGGGGTGCGGATGCGCTTGAGCGCCTTGAGGACCGCGGTGTCGGCGGAGACGTCGGTGCTCATCCGTCACCTCCGTCCTCGGCGGGAGTCTCGGAAGGCGTCGGCGTCGGTGTGGGGAGCGGGGTCGGCAGCGCGTTGGCATCGGCACCCGCCCGCAGACGGTCGACGATGGCCATGGCATCCGACAGCGAGCGGGCCGTGATCGTGCGCTCGACCGACGCGCGCTGGTACTCCGGCAGGTTCGCGAGCAGGATGTCGGTGTCTTCGACGGGCGTCGACAGGGTGATCGGGCCGATGTTCTGCTGCACGCCCTGGAAGATCACCACGCTGTCGTCGTCGGCGCCGATGAAGTAGCGGGTCTGCGTCCAGCTGTAGGCCGCGAACGCGGCGAAGCCGAGCATCGCGAGCACCAGGAGCATCGCGGCGATCCAGCCGACGCGGCGACGGGTCGCGCGCCGACGATCCTCCTCGATGAGCTCTTCGAGGTACTCGGCGGCCGGTTCGAAGTGGCTGGGATCGTTGGCCGCCTGGCGCACCGGGTGCAGCCAGTTGCCGCGCGGGGCGCGCACGGGCGGCACGATGATGCCCGAGGGGTTCGAGGCCGCGCCGACGATCGTGGGCGTTCCGGAGGAGAGCGGATGCTGTCCGCCGACGTCGACGATCACGATCGTGACGTTGTCGGGGGCGCCGCCGTCGAGGGCCTGCTTGAGGAGGTTGTCGGCCGTGCGCCCCGGCGCGAGGCCCAGGCGCATCGCCTTGAGGATGCGGTTCTCGTCGACGACCCCCGAGAGGCCGTCGGAGCAGAGCAGCCAGCGATCGCCCGGCTGCGTCGGCATGACGAACATGTCGAGCTCGGGGTCGGAGTCCATGTCGCTGAGCACGCGCATGAGCACCGAGCGACGCGGGTGGTAGCGCGCCTCCTCGGGCGTGATGCGGCCCGAGTCCACGAGCCGCTGCACGAAGGTGTGGTCGGCCGTGATCTGCGTCAGGGCGTCGTCGCGGTACAGGTAGATGCGCGAGTCGCCGATGTGGCCGATGACCGCGTACTCGTCGACCATGATGATCGCGCTGACCGTGGTGCCCAGGCCCGCGAGCTCGGGGCGGTCCTTCGCGGCACGGATGAGATCGCCCGCCGCGGTCGTCGCCGCCGCCTGCAGCGATGCCTGCGCGTCGTCGGTCGAGGCGTACGCCTGATCGAGCGGTTCGAGGCGCTGGATCGCGAGGCTCGACGCGACGTCACCGCCGGCGTGACCGCCCATGCCGTCGGCGACGACGAACAGGTTGGCTCCGGAGTACCCGGAGTCCTGGTTGTTGGAGCGGATCTTGCCCGTATGGGAGATCGCGGCGCTCGAGCCCTCGAAGACCATGCCGGCGTCAGGCTCGCAGCTCGAAGGTCGTGGCGCCCACCTTGATGGGGGTGCCGAGCGACAGCGAGACGGGGGAGTTGCCGACGCGCTGGCCCGCGACGAACGTGCCGTTGGTGGAGTCGAGGTCCTGCACGGCCCACGCGTCACCGCGCAGGATCAGGCGGGCGTGGTGGCTGGACGTGTAGTCGTCACGGATCACGAGGGCGGACTCGCTCGAGCGGCCGATCGTGAGGGTGTCGTTGCCGAGGGGGAGTTCGAGCCCCGCCTTCGGGCCCGAGGTGATGACGAGGCGCTGGGCGGTCGCGACGGTCGCCGGACCCGTGGAGGGCTTGGCGGAGGCGGGCTTCGCCGAGGCCGGCTTCGCGACGGGGGCGGCCGGAGCCGCCGTGCCGGATGCCGGGGCACCCGCAGCGGCCTCGGCGGGGAGCTTGCGCACCTTCACGCCGAAGAGATCGGCGCGCAGCGAGTAGACCACGCCGAACACGAAGAACCACAGCAGCACCAGGAAACCGATGCGCAGGAGCAGGAGGACCAGTTCACTCATGGATGCCTCCGAACGCACGGGTGGCGTCGCTGACACGCGCCGGTACCGTCTGCGGCACCACGCGGAAGACGAGATCGGTGCGACCGATCGTGATCGTGGTGTCGGAGGGGAGGGCCGCTTCGCGCAGCTTCTGACCGTTCACCTTGGTGCCGTTGGTGGAGCCGAGGTCGCGCATCATGGCGCGCTCGCCGTCCCAGAGGATCTCGGCGTGCTTACGGCTCGATCCGGCATCCGCGATGGTGATGTCGGCATCCGTGCCGCGTCCGATGACGGTGCGCGCGCGGGTGATGCGGTGCCGGCGACCGTCGACGTCGACCACGGCCTCCCAGCTCACACGGCCCTCGACCGTTCCGGAGCTGACGCGCACCGTACCCGTCGACACCTTCTCGTCGGGTTCGAGCACGATCGAGAGCGGGCCGCCGAAGCTGTAGCCCTGCGACTTCGAGTGCTTCGTGAGCAGGGCGTGCAGCTCGTCGGTCAGAGCGCCGCCGAGTCCGCGCATCCGCTCGGCGTCGTCGGCGCTGAGGCGCACGACGTAGTTGTTGGGCGCGATGATGCGGTCGCGGCTGACGACCGCCGCCTTCGTATCGGCCTCGCGCCGCAGCGCCGAAGCGATCTCCACCGGCTGGATGCCGCTGCGGAAGGTCTTCGCGAACGCGCCGTTCACGGCGCGCTCGAGACCCTTCTCAAAGCTGTCAAGTAGTCCCACTGGGCTCCTCTGGCATGCCAACTGGTAGGGACATCGTAGCCAGGTGTGCTGAGGATCCGCCCCGCGACGGGCTCGGAGTCGCGGATTTCCGGGGTTTTCCGGGGTGCGGGGGGAGTTTCTCGTGGGGTCGTGACGCGTGATAGCCTTACGAGGTTGAGTTCTTCGGAACGAGACACTCGCGCGAGTGGCGGAATGGTAGACGCGCTGGCTTCAGGTGCCAGTGTCCTTGCGGGCGTGGGGGTTCGAGTCCCCCCTCGCGCACAGCGAGTTGAAAGGCCCGGTTCCTCTGTGGAACCGGGCCTTTCGCGTGCGGACGACGTGACGCCCTAGCATCGGGGGAGAGGCGCAGTCACGGGGAGGCGGGCGATGCTTCAGAATCGATCACGTTTCGGTGAGTACCTGAGGGCCCGTCGTGCGGTCGTGCAACCGGAGGATGTGGGTCTCGCCCGGGATCCGTCGCGGCGCGTGACCGGCCTCCGCCGCGAGGAGGTCGCTCGCCTCGCGGGGATCAGCGCGGAGTACTACCTGCGCCTCGAGCAGGGGCGCGCGCGGCAGCCCTCCCACCAGGTGCTCTCCTCGCTCGCCGAGGCCCTGCGCCTCGATGCGGATGCCGTCGTCTACCTTCGGCGCCTCGCCCGGCACCTCGAGGAGGTCTCGAAGCGCGGTCCGGTGGCGGCACCGGACACGGCGACGATGAGTTTCGTGCGTCACTCGCGGAACGTGGGGGTGCTCCTCATCGACATGAATCTCGACGTCGTGAGCATGAACTCCGTAGCTTCGGCGCTGTTCCCCGGCCTCGTCGGAGAGGGCCGGAACGTGCTCCTCGAGCTCTCCCGGAGCGCGGGGCGACCGGCGAAGCGGCGGGATCGCGTGATCGCGCACCTGCTTCCGGTGCTGCGCTTCATCAGCAATCCCCATGATGCGCGTCTCCAGGAGATCGTCGGCGCGCTGTCGGTGTCGAGCCCGGCGTTCTCGGCGTTGTGGGCCCGTCACGACGTGCGTCAACCCGGACGGTTCCCCGCCTCGGTCGTCGTGGACGTGCTCGGCACGGTCCCGCTCGAATGCCAGATGATGTTCCTGCCGACGGGCGATCACGCCATCGTGACGATCGCCGGCGCCGACGACGCGGCGGGGCGGGCGGCGATGGCCTACCTGCAGACGATCGGTGACGAACGCGCGCGCCGCACGAGCACTCCGACGGAGGCGAGCGCTTTTACGGGGGCGTCGGCTTCCACGTGAGGATGCGGACCCCGGGTTCGGTCGCCCAGGCGGACAGTACGTAGCGGTAGTGCGTCCACGAGGAGTCGGCCTCGACCGTCTGGAGCGTACCCGTCTCCCGCAGCGGTTCGGGGGTCGCCCAGAGCCGTGCGAAGACAGAGCTGCGACTCATGAGCTCACCGAGGAAAGTGATATCGGTTGCGTCGGGTTCCCCGGCCGCGAGTCCTTCGCGAAGGAGCGACACGGTCTGCGCGATCGCGTCGGGAAGATCTTCGACGATGCCGTCGAGCTCGGGGTCGAGGAAGACCGTGCGAGCGATATTCTGCCCGGCGCGAAAAGAGGGCCACGCGGCTGTCGCCGCCGGGCTCGCCGCGAGGATGGTCGTGCGTCGGTCCACGGCGATCGTGATGTCGTGATGGCCACCGATGAAATCGATGAGTGCCGGAGAGGGCGGATGCACTCCTGAACGTTATCCCGCGCGGGCGGATTCATCCTGGTACTGGAAAGCCCAGTCTCGTGAGCTCTGGACGCGCGCGCTCGCCCCGGACGTTCGGATGCTGCCGGTAAGTGTCCTCGTCGGGGACAGGCCCGGGTGGCGCAGCATCCGTAGGTTGGAGGTGGCTGCCGCGATTCGGGAGGTTCGCGTCTGCTACGCCCTGCAGGTGTCCCCCACACGCATCGCGCGAAAGATATTCCGATGTTTCGCGTCACGTTCCGGAGGATGTCGTGTCTGGCTGGGCGGGAAGCGCGTTCTACGCGCGTAAACGGGGAGGAACCTCATGCTCGGTACTCGGAAGCTGCGATGGGGAGGAGCGACCACGGTGGTCGCCCTCATCGCCGGAATGCTCGTCTTCGGTGGTCTGCTGCAGCCCACCGCAAGTGCGTCCGCGGCGCCCGGAGGTGGATCCTTCATGCCGCTCGTCGCCGGACAGCCGGGAATCCCGTCCGACCCGGACGTTCTCTACGAGGAGAACTTCCAGAACGTGCAGGGACGCCCGCTGTCGGCCGTGATCCCGTTGCAGAACTACCAGTCGGTTCAGGGCGTGACCTACACGGCCGATCCGTTCTGGCTGGACACCTTCGCGTGCAACGGATTCATCCTCAACTACCAGAGCACCCTCCCGGCGGGGTACTGCAACAACGGCGGCGACCAGTTCGGCGATGCACTGGCGAAGGCCTACGCGCTGGGGTTGCTCAACTCTCCACAGAATCCGACGACGAACTGGGCGGTATCGAGCAACACCGCGGGCTCGGGCCCCAACAACCAGCGCATGTTCGTATCGTCTCTGCTGAACGTGCCCGCGAACGGCCGCTTCATCACTTTCTCGGTGGACTCGGCCGCGACCGCGTGTCAGGCGATCCAGCCCAAGCTCCGCTTCTCGCTCGTGACTTCCGGCGGTCAGCTCGTCCCGGTCTCCAACGATCCGATCAACCCCTGCGCCAATCCCAACACGCAGACTGCGACCGTGAGTGCCCCCGGAACCAACCCTCAGACCGTCTGGTACGGCAACTTCGCCGCCGACTCGTCGATCCTCTTCAACAGCAACCAGCTCGGTGTGTCGATGGTCAACGAGGAGGGCAACGGCGCAGGCAACGACGGCGCGTTCGACAACATCCGCGTGCTCGACGTGACCCCGCAGCTCGACAAGGCGTTCTCGCCGACGAGCGTCCCGGTCGGAGGAGTGTCGACGCTGACCTTCACCGTCACCAACACCTCCGAGCTCGCCTCGAAGTCCGGCTGGTCGTTCACCGACACACTTCCCACCGGCCTCGTCGTCGCCGGTAACCCGAATCTCGGCGGCACCTGCGATGCCACGACCACGGCAGCGGCCGGCGCCACCTCGATCTCGATCGCGAACGGAAACCTCGCGACCGGCGAGGTCTCCTGCACGGTCACGGTCGATGTGACCTCGAGCACTCCGCTGCCTTCCGAGCCCACGCCCAAGACCTACACGAACTGTGCGGCGAACATCACGGCCGTCGTCGGCCTCGACCTGCCGAACTGCGCCTCGGTCACGTTCCACTCCACGAACCTCGTCTGCACGGCTCCGACGGTCTACGGGACCAACCAGGGCACCGGCGACGGAGACCTGTGGTCCATCAACGCCGCGACGGGTGCGGCGACCAAGATCGTCGACCTTCCCGGCTCCAACATCGTCAACCAGCTGGGCATCGCGCCCGGCGGCGGTAGCTTCACCTACACGAAGTCCGGCGTGATCTACAACCACACTCTTTCGACAGGTACGTCGACGAGTGCGCCGATGACGACGATGACGGGCTACTCGCAGGTCGGTGGTGCTGTAAATCCCGTGAATGGCCTGTTCTACTACGGTGGGATCGGCGGGGGAGGCACCAGCTATCAGATCGGTGTCTACGACCCCGCAACGAACACCACGCTCGGGATCGCCGCGACGATCCAGCTCCCCGCGGGCGTGACCATCGCGAACAGCGATTTCGCTTTCGACAACCTGGGGCAGCTGTACATCGTCGGTGCAGTCGGAAACGCACCGGGATACATCATCCGTGTCGACGGCAGCATCCCGACCACGGGAGCGAATGCGGCACTCACCTCCACGCGTCTGACGACGATCCCCGCGGTCGCGAACGTGTCCTACGCTGCGATTGCGTTCGCCAGCAATGGTGAGCTGTACATCGGAGGGGGGCAGCGCGTCCTGCGCGTCAATGCGACGACAGGCGCAATCCTCAGCAACAACGCCACCACTGCGGGCGGGGACCAGAACTTCACCGACTTCGCGACCTGTGGGGCGCCGCCGACGCTCACGGTGCAGAAGAGCGTGGACGGACGCGTGCTTCCGACCGACCAGTTCGCGCTGGCGATCACCGGCAGCGGAATCGTCCCGGGGCCGGGTAACCGGGGCGTGACGCAGGGAACGGAGAACGGCGTTCAGAACCAGCTTCCCGCCGAGGTGGCGGGGGCGGTCATCGTTCAGCCGAACGCGACCTACGACTTCGCTGAGACGGCATCGGGGACGACCGAGCTGACGAACTACGTTTCGACATGGGAGTGCGTCAACGCCAACGACCCCACGATCGTCCTCGCTTCGGGTTCGGGTGCGGCCGGGAACGTGACGATTCCCGCGGTGGCCGGTATCGCCGTGCTGTGTACGATCTCGAACGCAGCGTTGAATCCGGATCTTCAGATCACGAAGACCTCCACGGCGACAGCGGACTCGCGCGTCGGCGACGTCGTCGAGTACACGGTGAGCGCAACGAACAACGGCACCGGCGACTACACGGCAGCGAACCCGGCGGTGGTCTTCGACGACCTCTCGGGCGTACTCGACGACGCGACGTACAACGGAGACGCCGTGTCGGATCGCGGAGGCGCCCCGTCGTACGCTGCGCCGTTGCTCTCGTGGAGCGGTGCGCTCGACGCCGGCGACACGGTGACCCTCACCTACAGCGTCACGCTCGCCGCGGGCGGAGACGGGACGGCGCGCAACGTCGCCTGGGTGCCCGAAGATCCCTCGAACCCGCAGGCTCCCGCGTGCGACCCGCCCGTCGACGGAACCGACCCGACCACGGGTGAGCCCTGTGCGTTCACCTCGCTCCCGCTGCCGCGCCTGTCGATCGACAAGTCCGCCGACCGCACCGAGCTCCCTGCCGTGGGCGACCAGGTGACCTACACCGTGGTCGTGACGAACGAGGGCCCCGGCGATTACACGGCGACGGCGCCCGCGACCTCCACGGACGACCTGTCGGAGGTGCTCGACGATGCCACGTTCGATGACGCGTCGCTGGCCTCCGATGTCGGTACGGTGACGCGGACGGGTGACACCCTGTCGTGGACCGGTCCGCTCGCGGCCGGAGCATCCGCCACCATCACCTACACCGTGACCTATACCGGCGACGGCGATAACGTGCTGCGCAACCGCGCCTGCGTTCCCGAGTCGGATGTCGCCCCGGGCTTCCTGCCCTGCGACGTGGTGCGGATCCCCGGTGCAGCGTTGCAGCAGTGGAAGACGGCTGCTCCGTCGTCGAACCCGGTCGTGGCCGGATCGACGATCACGTACACGCTGTTCTTCGACAACGACGGCCAAGCGGGTGCGACGATCGATGCCGTCGACGATCTCACCCACGTGCTCGACGACGCCGAGGTGACCACCGAGCCGACCTCGGCCGACGGCCTCACCGTGGTGCGCAACGGCGCCGAGATCTCGATCACGGGCACGGTCCCGGCGGGCGAGCGGTACACCGTCACCTACACGGTGACCGTGCTGCCCGATGACGAGCGCGGCGACAGCATCGCGTCGAACTTCCTGCTCGCTCCGGGCGAGGAGCCCCCGACCGATCCCGAGTGCGTCCCGACCGACGCTGACCTCCCGAACTGCACGACGACTCCGATCACCGGTGTCGCCTACACGAAGGCCGTCACGGCATCCGAGACGCCCGTCGTCGAGGGCACCGAGCTGACCTACACGATCACCGTGCGCAACACCGGTGCGACCGTGGTCGACGTGGTGCGCGACGACGACCTCACGGGCGTTCTCGACGACGCCGACCTCACCACCGCCCCGGCATCCGACACCGCTTCGGTGACCCTCGACGGGCCGACCGACGGCATCCTCGCGATCCGCGGCGACCTCGCCGTCGGCGCGACCGCGACGATCACCTACACGGTGACCGTGAAGGCCCAGTCCGAGCGCGGTGACAGCACCGCGAACAACTTCCTGGTGCCGCCTGGAACGACGCCGCCGGCGGAGTGCGACCCGGAGACGGATCAGTGCACGTCCACCCCGATCCAGGGCTACACGGTCTCGAAGACGGCGGACATCGCCGTGGCCAACCCGGGCAGCGTCGTCACCTACACGGTGACCGTCGTCAACACGGGAACGGTCGACTTCACCGACGCCGACCCGGTCGCCTTCACCGACGACCTCACCGAGGTGCTCGACGACGCCGTGTACAACGGCGACGTGACCGCGGGCGGCTCCGTGACCGGCAACACGCTCACGTGGGCGGGTCCGCTTGCCGCGGGAGCCACCGTCACGATCACCTACTCGGTGACCGTCAACGACCCCGTCACGGGCGACCAGGTGCTCACGAACGCCGTGGTGCCGACCGTGCCCGGCGGCGAGTGCGACCCCGAGGCCGAGTGCATCGTCGAGACGCCGATCGCCTCGTTCACCGTGGCGAAGGCCGCAGATGTCGCGACCGCCCTCCCCGGCGACGTCGTGACCTACACGGTGACGGTGACCAACACCGGCACCGCCGACTACACCGCGGATGCTCCGGCATCCTTCACCGATGACCTGACCGCCGTGCTCGACGACGCGACCTACAACGGCGACGTGTCGACCGGCGGCGCGGTGACAGGCAACACCCTGACCTGGTCGGGCGCGCTCGCGGTCGACCAGACCGTCGAGGTGACGTACTCCGTCACCGTCAACGACCCGATCACGGGAGACAAGAGCCTGCTGAACACGGTCACCCCGACCGCTCCCGGCGGCACCTGCACGGCGGACGGCGAGTGCGCGACCAGCACCCCCGTCGGCTCGTACACGGTCGCGAAGGAGGCGAGCGCCGAGAGCGTGCTGCCCGGCGGCACCATCACCTACACGGTGACGGTGACCAACACCAGTGAGGTCGACTACACCGACGCACGGCCTGCGACCTTCACCGATGACCTCTCGGGGGTGCTCGACGACGCCGTCTACAACGACGACGTCTCGTCGGGCGGTTCGGTCACCGGACCGACGCTCACCTGGTCGGGTGCCCTGCCGGCCGGCGAGTCGGTGACGGTCACCTACTCGGTGACGGTCGACAGCCCGGTCACCGGCGACTTCGTGCTGCGGAACGCGGTGACCCCGACCGGTCCCGGCGGGTCGTGCGCCGAGGTCTGCGAGACCGAGACCCCGATCAGCGCGCTGCGCGTGGTGAAGAGCACCGAGTCGACCGAGGTGCTCCCCGGCGGCGTGGTCGAGTACACGATCGCGATCACCAACACCGGTCAGGTCGACTACACGGATGCCGCACCGGCATCCTTCACCGACGACCTCTCGGGCGTGCTCGACGACGCGGCCTACAACGGCGACGTCACGAGCTCGACGGGCGCGGGAGCGGCCTACGCCGCGCCGGTGCTGAGCTGGTCGGGACCGCTCGCCATCGGCGACACCGTGACGGTGACGTACTCGGTGACCGTCAACGACCCGGCCACGGGCGACGACCGTCTCGAGAACACCGTCGTGACGCCTCCGGGCGTCGGCGGCAACTGCGAGCCCGGATCGACCGATCCCGCCTGTGTCGCGAACGTGCCCAGCGGCTCGTACACGATCGAGAAGACCGCCGACCCGGCGACCGCCCTGCCCGGAGACGTCGTCACCTACACGGTGACGGTGACCAACACCGGCGAGGTCGCGTACACCGATGAGGATCCGGCATCCTTCTCCGACGACCTGTCGCGCGTGCTCGACGACGCCGCCTACAACGGCGACGTGTCGCCGGGCGGCGCGGTGAGTGGAACGACGCTGACGTGGTCGGGTGCGCTCGCCGTGGGCGAGTCGCTCCAGGTGACGTACTCGGTCACCGTCGACGACCCGGTGGAGGGTGACTTCACCCTGCGCAACGTCGTGGCGCCGACCTCGCCCGGTGGCGAGTGCGTCGAGGGGGCCTGCATCATCGATACGCCCATCGCGGCGTACACGGTGAACAAGACGTCGGATGTCGTGGACACGGTGCTCGGCGGCACCGTCACCTACTCGGTGACGGTGACGAACATCGGTCAGGTCGACTACACGGATGCCGTCCCCGCGACGTTCACCGACGACCTGTCGGGCGTGCTCGACGACGCCACCTACAACGGCGACGCCTCGAACGGCGCGACGGTCACCGGGAACACCCTGGACTGGAGCGGCGCAGTGCCCATCGGCGAGACGGTGACGGTCACGTACTCGGTCACGGTCAACCAGCCGGGCACGGGCGATCGTCGACTGCTTAACACCGTGCTGCCCACCGGCCCCGGTGGTTCCTGCGCGGAGGCCGGCGACTGCGAGACCGACACCCCGATCGCGAGCTACCGCGTGATCAAGACGGTGTCGACCGAGCAGGCGACGATCGGCGACCGCGTCACGTTCACGATCACGGTGAGCAACACCGGCCAGGTGCCGTATACCGCTGAGCGGCCGGCATCCTTCACCGATGACCTCACCTCGGCACTGCAGGTGGCGACGTACAACGGCGACGCGACCGGCGGAGCGGTGTACTCGGAGCCGGTTCTGAGCTGGGCGGGTGACCTGGACGTCGGTGACGTGCGGGCCATCACCTACTCGGTGACGGTGACGAAGGTCGGCGAGATCCGCAACGTGGTCGTCACCCCGGACGGCAGCGGAGCGAACTGCTCGGTCGGGTCGGAGGACCCGGACTGCGTGACGCTCACGCGGATCGTTCCGCACCTCGCCATCACCGGTGGGGAGATGTGGTGGGCCGGGGGCATCGCCGGTGCGACCTTCCTCGCACTCGGGCTGTGGCTCACGGTGCGACGTCGCCGCGATACGGTCGGCACGACGGCCGACATCTGATGCACGGTTCCCGGCGGCCCACTGCGGCCGTCGGGAGCCAGCGGCACTGGCCCGGCTCGGTGCCTCCGAGCCGGGCCAACGTCATCCTCCCCGTATGAACGTTCGACCCCGCGAGATCTCATGAACGATTCCCCCCTCCCGCTTCACGAGGAGTCCGACCAGGAGCTCATCGCGCGCGTGCGCGGCGGTGAGTCGGCGGCGTACGCCGTGCTGTGGCAGCGTCATGCCGGCCCCGCGTACGGTGTCGCGCGATCGTTCGCCTCGCTCGACGCCGACGATCTCGTCTCCGAGGCCTTCGCCAAGGTGCTCGGTGCGATCCGTGCCGGAGGGGGCCCGACGGGGGCGTTCCGCCCGTACATCACGATGGCCGTGCGCAATCTGGGCCGCTCGCAGTACGTGCGCGAACCCACCCTCGTCGACACCGACTTCGATCGGCACAGCTCCGACACCCTCAACGGCGAGGTGCGCGCGGTCGAGAGTTTCGAGAGCAGCGTCATGCTCACGGCCTTCGAAGCCCTGCCCGCGCGGTGGCAGGAGGTGCTGTGGTTCAGCGAGGTCGACGGGTACAAGCCCGGCGTCATCGCGCGCTACCTGGGCATCCAGCCCAACGCCGTCTCGGCGCTGCTGATCCGGGCCAAGCGCGGCCTCAAGGACGCGTGGGTCTCGGCGCACCTGGCGAAGGCGACCACGCCGGACTGCGCTCCCGTCATCCGCGATCTCGGCGCCTACGCGCGCGGGGGACTCTCCGCGCGCGCCACGGCCGCGGTCGACGCGCATCTGGCGACCTGCACGAGCTGCCCGGCCGCGCTCGTCGAAGCGCGTCATGCGTTCCAGTTGACCCTGGTGCTTCTGCCCGTCGTGGCCGGGGTCGCCGGAGCGGCCGGTTACGCCGCGCAACTCGGGGCGCCGGCGGTGCCGCAGGCACTCGTCGCGATGGGGGTGGAGCCGGTGGTCGAGGAGGAGCCCGAGCGCCGACGAAAGGGTCTTCTCCCCGCCGCCCTGCTGCTCCTCCTGCTGCTCGTGGTCGGCGGAGGGGCCGCGCTGGTCCTCGGCAACCCCGCGACACCGCCGATCGCGGGTGAGCCCGTTCCGGCCGGGAGCTCGCCGCTGGCGAGTCCCACGCCGCGGCCCACCGGGACGGCGACTCCGACGCCCACACCCGTCGCGACGCCGGATGCCGATACCGATGCCGATACGGATGCCGTTGCGCCCCCGGCATCCGATGATCCGACCCGCTCGGCCGTGCCGCCGGCTGGCGGCCCCGGCGCGCCCGGCGGGAGTACCGAGCCGTCGACCGGTGGAGGCGACCAGCCCTCCGCCGAGACTCCGCTGGCGGCGCCGACGGCGACACTCACCCAGGCCGACGCTCGGATGTATCCGCGCGTGAGCGGGGCCGGCGCAACCCCCGGGGCGTCGATCCAGCTCGTCGACGGTGGCGGAGCCGTCGTGGGAACGGGCGCCGCTCGCGCCGACGGCACCTGGCGCGCCGTCATCACCGAGGGGCAGAGCGGTGAGCACTCCGTGCGCGCGCGTCAGATCCTCGCGGGGCGCACGTCACCCTCGAGCGCGGCGATGGCGTACACGACGACGCCGCCGCCCGCGCTCGCCGCCCCTCTCGACGGAGCGGTCGTCTCGGCATCGAGCTTCACCTTCGCCTTCACGGCGCCCGCCGGAACCGTACTGCAGCGCGAGATCGTGGGTGTCACCGCGGTGCAGACGCTGCGCACCCCGAGCAACGGCGCCTGGAACGAGCGGGTCGCAGTACCCGTCGGAGCCCAGACGATCCGCGTGCGGTTCGCGAACCCGGCGACCGGCGACATCGGTCCGTGGACGGCCATCACTGTCACGGCCCAGTAATCACGCCCGTCCGGCGGTACCGCGGTCGCAGCACGAAGGTGCGTGCGAGGTGAGCGACCGCGCCGAGGGCGACGGCGATGGCAGCACCACCGACCGCCACTGCCAGCGGCCACCAGGTCTGCACGGCGATCGACACGACGCTGAGCAGAACACCCGCCAGCCACGAGATGGCGAGCGTTCCCCCGATACCGGTGGCCCGGAGGCCGAGCGCGATGGCGCCGGCGGCTGCGCAGAGCACGGCGAGGGCGGCACCGGTCGCGGCGACGGTGACGAGTGCGTCTTCGATGTGCACGAACACCGGAGTTGCGACCATGGAGACCTCCTCGAGGAGAGGGGGAGGAGCGATGGGGACGCTCCTCCCCCGTACGCCCCGCTTCGGGGAGGAGAGCGAGGCGTCGGCATGGGATGGGAATGCCGGTGGGGACTTGCGTAACCCCACACCTCCTAGACACCGGGCGGGGCCGATCGTGACGCGGAACGCGCGAGTGGGCGCACTCCGAGATCGGATGAACCGTTTCGCGTCATGATCCGTCTCCCACGGGGTCTTGTGGGCGGTGCCAAGGCTTCTGAATCGGGATCGGAGGGTGCGGTGCTCCGCGCAGAGGTATCGGCGCGCTCCGGGGGGAGCGACCGATCCGTCTGCGAGAGGGCGGGGCGTTCTGGGGAGCGCCCCGCCCGTTTCGACTCCACGCCTGGGGTGCCTCTGGTGCACATCGGCAATGCTGCCGAGCGTGGTCCTCGCTCAGATGTCGGTTCCCGGACTCCACACGCCCCCGGGGCCGATTCCCTCCGCCACCTTCCGACTGATGACCCCCAGCTGCCGCGCCTGGGCATCCGTGAGGGTGTCGAACACGAGGCTGCGGATGAGCGCGTGGTGGGCGGGGGTCGACTCGGCGACCACCTGCGCGCCGGCGTCGGTGAGGATGCCGAGGGTGAAGCGTCCGTCACTCGGGTCGATCTCGCGACGCACCCACCCCTTCGTCTCGAGTCGGGAGACCGCGCGCGACAGGCGCGACAGCGTGCAGCTCGCGTAAGCGGCGAGCACGCTGAGACGCAGGGTGCGCTCGGGGGCGCTGTGCAGGGCGAAGAGGATGCCGTGCTCGAAGTGCGTGAGCCCGCTGTCGCGCTGCAGCTGCGCGTCGAGGGCGGTGGGCAGGCGCTCGAGCAGGGTGGCGAGCGCGGCCCAGATCGCGAGCTCGTCGGAGCTCAGGCCGTGGTCGGAGTTCGTCTTCGGCATGGCCCCAGGGTATCCCGAATTGACTTGCTTGGGCAAGTGAAAGCCTGTACCTTGACTTGCTCAAGCAAGTGAGAGGACATCGAACATGGATCTACGACTCGCAGGCAAGAGGGCATTCGTCAGCGGCTCGACCCAGGGGATCGGCTACGCCATCGCCGCAGCGCTCGCCGCGGAGGGCGTGCAGGTGACGCTCAACGGTCGCAACGCCGAGCGCCTCGACAGCGCCGTCGCGCGGCTCGGGGCGGAGCATCCGGAATCCCACCCGAACGGTCTCGTCGCCGACTTCGCGAAGCCCGACGAGGTCGCGCGCCTTCTCGCCGATCTCGGCGACGTCGACATCCTCGTCAACAACGTCGGACTGTTCGGCCTGGCCGACTTCTCGGCGACCTCCGACGACGAGTGGTCGCGCTACCTCGACGTGAACCTCATGAGCGCCGTGCGCCTGTCGCGGCAGGTTCTCGGGGGCATGCTCGATCGCGGGTGGGGGCGCATCGTCTCGATCAGCAGCGAGTCCGGAGTGAACGTTCCCGCCGACATGGTGCACTACGGCGTGACCAAGGCGGCGATGATCGCCCTCACCAACGGCCTCGCCAAGCTCACCCGCGGCACCGAGGTCACCGTGAACACGGTGCTCGGCGGACCCACGTACTCCGACGGGGTGGCTGCGACCGTGGCGGCGGTGGCCGAAGCGCAGTCGCTGCCCGCCGACGCCATGAAGCAGGCGATCATCGGCCAGAACGCCACGACGCTGCTCGAGCGATTCCTCGAGCCGACCGAGATCGCGAGCCTCGTCACGTACCTCGCGAGCCCCGTCGCCTCGGCGACCAATGGTGCCGCCCTCCGCGCCGACGGAGGCGTGCTCACCGCGATGCTGTGAGCCGCGAACGGATCAGCGCGAACGGATCAGACGGCACACTCCTCGGATCTCTCGGTGATGATCCAACCGGTCACCTCGCGCGTCATGACGACCGTGCCGCAATCGCCGGAGGCGAGGTAGGTCACGAAGAGGGTGGCGTCGTTCTCTGTCTGCTCCTGGATCGTCACATCGACCTCGCTGCTCTGCGCGGTCGCGCGATACAGGTCGGCGGTGGCGGTGATCATCTCGGCGCAGGTGCTCACCGCGAACGCGCCGCTGCCGTTGAGTTCGGCGATCATGCGCGCGGCGAGTTCGGGGGAGAGACCGGCGCACGCCGCTTCGGCGTCGGGGGCGCGCGAGGCTTCGAGCCAGGCGAGGAAGCTCTCGACCGGGCCGAGGTCGCCGGACGGCGTTGCCCTCGGGAGAGGGGAGGCCGTGATCGGTGTCTCGGCGGCCGGGGCATCCGACGGGGCTGCGGGCGAGGGCGTGGCCGCGCATGCGCTCAGCACGACGGCTGCGGCCAGGAGGACCGCGCCCGCCATCACACCGCGTCGGGGCTGGAAGATCACCCGCTCATCATGTCAGGGCGCCCTCAGCCCTCGCATCCCGTGCAGACTGGAGGGAACGTTCGACACCCCGGGAGATGCAGATGACCGACCAGCCTCGTAAGCCACCCGCACAAGCAGTTCTCACCGTGCAGGAGGTCGAGCAGGTCAGTCCCGATCTGATCCGCATCACGGCCGGCGGCGACGGCTACGCGGACTTCACCGACAACGTCTACACCGACAAGTACGTGAAGATCCTCTTCGCCGACCCCCGTCACGGCCTCGTGCCGCCGTACGATCTGGCGCAGCTGCGCGAGGAGAGCCCCGAGAAGCTCCCGACGCGGCGCACCTACACGGTCCGTTCGGCCGACCCCGAGGCGCGCCTGATCGTGATCGACTTCGTCGTGCACGATGACGAGGGCGTCGCGGGTCCGTGGGCCCGCCGGGCGCAGCCGGGCGACACCCTCGTCGTGAGCGGTGCCGGGGGCGGGTATCGACCCGAGCCGTCGACGCCCTGGCATCTTCTCGTCGGCGACCACACGGCGCTGCCGGCGATCTCCTCGGCGGTCGAAGCGATGGAATCGGATGCCGTCGGCCACGTGATCCTGACGGTCGCCGACCCGTCGGACCGGGTGCTGCCCGCGGCGCCCTCCGGCGTGAGCGTGCGCTGGACCGCCACCGACGAAGAACTGCTCACCGCCCTCGCCGACCTGCCCTGGGCCGACGGCACCCCCGGGGTCTTCGCCCACGGGGAGCGCGGCACGATCAAGGAGGTGCGCGCCCTGTTGAAGCAGCGCGAGGTGCCCCGCGAGTCGCTCTCGATCTCGGCGTACTGGGCGCGCGGTCGCGCTGAGGACCAGTTCCAGGCCGAGAAGCGCGAGCCGATCGGACAGATCGAGTAGTCGCCGTCCGGCATCCGTCGAACACCCACGAGAAGGAAGAACTCATGATCGAGCCCGGTGACCACGTACGACTCGGACGATCGGGGCTGCGCATCTCGCCCGTCGTGCTCGGATGCATGAGCTTCGGCGCCCCGGATCGCGGCGCGCACGGCTGGTCGCTCGATGAGGAGTCGAGCCGACCCCTCATCCGGCAGGCCCTCGAAGCGGGGATCACGACGTTCGACACCGCTGACGTCTACTCCGACGGCACGAGCGAGGAGTTCGTCGGCCGTGCGCTCGCCGACTTCGCCCGCCGCGACGAGATCGTGCTCGCCACCAAGGTGCACGGGCGCATGGGACCCGGCGCGAACCAGGCCGGCCTCAGCCGCGGGCACATCCTTTCGGGCATCGACGCGAGCCTGCGGCGCCTCGGCACCGACTACGTCGACCTGTACCAGATCCACCGGTGGGACCCCGAGGTGCCGATCGAGGAGACGATGGAGGCGCTGCACGACATCGTGCGCTCGGGCAAGGCGCGGTACATCGGCGCCTCGTCGATGTGGGCGTGGCAGTTCGCGAAGGCGCAGCATGTCGCCGTGCAGAACGGGTGGACCCCGTTCGTATCGATGCAGGACCAGTACAACCTGCTGCAGCGCGAGGAGGAACGGGAGATGCATCCGTTCTGTCTCGACTCCGGCGTCGGGGTGCTGCCGTGGTCACCGCTCGCGCGGGGCCGCCTGACCCGCGACTGGGACGAGACGACGAATCGCACGGGGAAGGATGCCTTCGGCGCGACGCTCTACCACCGCGAAGAGGAGTCCAACCGGGCGATCGTCGAGGCCGTCGCCCGTGTGGCATCCGATCGGGGCGTCTCCCGCGCGCAGATCGCCCTCGCCTGGGTCGCGCAGCAGTCGGCGGTCACCGCGCCCATCGTCGGCGCCACCCGTGCGGCCCACATCGACGACGCGGTCGCGGCTGTCGGCATCCGTCTCGAACCCGCCGAGATCGACGCGCTCGAAAGCGCCTACACGCCCCGCGAGGCCGAGGGGTTCTGAGAGGCGCCGCAGGGTTCTGCGGGGAGCCGCAGGTCGAGCGCGTCGGTACGCTCGGGAGAGAGCTGCGAGCACACATGACCAAGGACGGTGATGGGCGATGAGCCGACCGGAGACCCCGCCGATCGCCGTCGAGAGTGCACCGGTGCGGTGGTCGCGCTGGTGGGTGGCCTCGGGAGCGCTGTTCCTGCTGACGGCCTTGCTCGCCGCGTATCGCAGTCTGCCCGGCACGCTCGACGGGGGCGTGCTCAGCGCACTGAGCGCGGCGACGTCGGCGGGGTTCGGTCTCGCGTTGATCGCCGCGGCGATCGCCGGGGTGCGGCATCCGTCGGTCGGTTTGCGGCGGAGTGCGATCGTCGCCCTGGGCCTTCTGGCCGTCTGGATCGTCGCCGGCCCGCCCCTGCTGCTCGCCGTGTTCGGGGTGTCCTCGTCGGCGCCGGTCTTCATCGACGCGATCGTCAAGATCGCGCTGAGCGGCGTGGTCGTCGCGGGCTTCACTTGCAGCACCCTGCCCGACCCGTGGCGGTACACCCCGGCGGCAGTGCTCGCCGCGGTCGTGCTCGCCTCGCTCATGGAGTTCTTCCTGCTCTCGGGAGCGGTGACCGACATGAACGCGATCGTGCTCGTCGCCAACGTCCTCCTGCTCACCCGGATCGTCGCGACCGGAGCGCTGGGGGCGGTGGCCCTGCGGGCCGCCCGATCGCGCGCGGACTCGGTCGTCGTGCTCGGAGGACGGGCCGACGCATGAGCGATGACGAGCTGCGGGCCCTGCGTGCGCGGGCCTACGGGCGGGATGCCGACATCGACGGCGACCCCGCAGCGATCGCCCGGCTGCGCGCGCTCGAGGCGCAGGCGGCACCGGCGGCGCTGGTCGTGACGGCGCCGGTTCGTGAGGTTCCCGTCGTTTCGGTCGTCCCCGCGCCGCCGGTCGAGGAGGCGGCGACGGATGCTGCGCCCGATGAGTTCGGCCGCAGCGGCGAACTCCCGCGCACCGGTGAGCCGCCGGCGATCGACGCCGAGAACGCGGAGCCCGAGCATCCGTCGCCCTCCCGCCTGCGCACCCTCTTCACGCCGCGGCCGTCGGCACCCTGGCTGTGGCTGGGCGCGGCGTGCATCGCGCTCGCCGCGTTCGGATCCGCGGTCGTCGTTTCTGCCGTGCGGTCGGCCGACCCGCGCTTGGTGGCCGAGATCGCGGTCGACCCGGATGCCTCATGGCCCGAGTCGTTCGGCGAGAAGGGGCCCGACGCGGCGCTGTTCGAGGAGTTCGCCGGTCTGACGATCGCCCGCGGCGTGGAGTGGCTGTCGTTCGATGAATCGGACGCGATGTGCATCGTCGCGATCGACACGGAGGAGCTCCTCGGAGACTCCGGAGGCTTCCAGATCGCGGCGTGGGGGTGCGACGCCGGGTCGTTCCCGCCGGTGATCCGGATCGAGGTCACGTCCGCTCAGCCCCAGGCGCTGCGCGACCGCTTCGGCGACGGCACCGGCCTCGAACTGATCATGCGCGGCGACCACATCGAGGTCTTCGCCGATCGGTGATGAGACGGGTTTCTCGGGCGGCACCCTTCGACAGGCTCAGGGAGCCAGGCTCTTCGCGTCGTCGGGCACGGCATCCGCGTCACATTTCGGGCACTGACTCGTCTTCCTTCCTGGGGAGCACGCATTCGGCGTGCCGTGGAGGGGAGCAGGGCCGATGGCTCAGTCGCCGCGCATGTACGGCATCCGCGCCGATCACGACACCGACAGCATCGTGATGTACCAGGCGTACTCCGACGCGATCGCCGATGCGGCGCTCGCGAACGGCCGCTTCGTCACCCCCTTCTCGTTCACGCGGATGACGTGGATCAAGCCGTCGTTCCTCTGGCTCATGCACCGCAGCAACTGGGCGCGCAAGCCGGGCCAGCAACGCATCCTGGCGGTGCGCCTCAGCAGGGAGGGGTGGGAGACCGCCCTCTCGCGATCGGTGCTGACGACGTCGCATCCGGATGCCGTCGCCGACGCGGCCGTGCACGTGCAGTGGGACCCCGAGCGCTCGATCCGCGGTGCGGCACTCAACCACTACAGCATCCAGGTCGGCGTGGGTCGCGGGCTCATTCGCACGCTCGCCGACGAGTGGACGCTCGGGATCGACGACCTCACGCCGACCGTCCGCAAGATCGCCACGCTCGTGCAGAGCGGTCAGGCCGATCGCGCGCGGCGTCTGCTGCCCCCGGAGCGCGCCTACCCGCTGCCGCCGGCGCTGACGCGGCGGATCACACCCCCGGACCGCTGATCCGTCGGGCCGGACACCCGCCGCTCAGAGCGTTCTGAACTCGATCGATCGGGTGCGGCTGCGCATGCGGCGGATCGTGAAGACACGGTTCTCGCGCACCCAGTGCCCCGGACCCTCGGCCGGTCCCAGTGCCTCCGTCAGGTACTGCTCCACCGACGCCAAGCGCGCGTCGTCATCGTCCGGCCGGGTGCCCGGCGCGCGCGTGCCCGGCGCCATGAAGAACGTTGCGCGCGGGCCGGGCGACGCGTCGAGGTATACACGCACCGCCGAGGGGAAGAAGCGCGGTGGTGAATCGGCGGCCCTGTCGAGCGGTGAGCGATCGTCGAGGTAGCGGTGGCGAGCTGCCCAGGCGGTGGCCTCCGCGCCCTGGAGCCAGTCGGCCGCGGCATCGCGCAGCTCGATCGCCGAGTACTCCGGCGACAGGCTCAGGCCGAGACTGCGGTTCGTGGCGGTGACCGCGGCGGTGAGGTGCCCGAGATTCCAGTGCTTGTCGGTGCCGGACGGCTTGCCGACCCGCTTCGTGACCGCGGCGCGCAGACGCCGCTCGAAGCCGGCATCCGGTTCGGCGGTGAAGACGAGATGGACGTACGGATGCAGCGACGAGAGCTCCGGTCGCACGTCGTCGGCGGCCAGGCCGTTCGCCTCGAAAGCCGCGAGGATCGCATCGGCGTCGCGCGATTCCCGTCGCCAGAGGTCGTCGATCAGAGCGGGGATCGCGGTCAGCAGGTGGTCGGGGGAGTACTCCGCCGCCTTCGGTCGGGCGGACTCCGGCGCGGTCGCCGGGGCTGCGTCGCTCGCCGCCGGGGCCGTGGCCGCCGGGCCTGACGTGCCCGCCGGGGCTGCCGTGGCGACCGTGGCGAACGCGGCATTGACGTAGGGGCGTCGACTCGTCGGGGCGCCGGGTCGAAGGGTGAACTCGCGGGCGCCGCGCGCCCATCGCCCCTCTTCCGTGGCGGGGCCGAGCGCCTCCGTGACGTAGCTCTCGATGTCGGCGAGACGACCCGCGTCATCGGCCGCACGGGAGCCGGGCGCACGCGTGGTGGCCGGGAGGAGAAGCGTGACGCGCGGGCTCTCCTCGTCGTCGAGGTCGAGGTACGAGCGGGGCACGAAGTGCTCACGCGAGGCGTCGGCCGCCTGCTCCGACGGCGACCGGCCATCGATGAAGCGGTGGCGGATCGCCCAGTCCTCGGCATCCGTTCCCTCGAGCCATTCGACCGCCGCCGCACGCATCTCGGTCACCGCGTACACGGCGAACAGGCGCACCTCCACGCGCGTCGCCGAGGCGATCAGTCCGGCACGGAAGCGGCCGATGTTCCAGGCTCGGTCGTCGCCCGATGCCTTGCCCAGGCGCTTCGTGACGGCAGCCCTCAGCTTGCGTTCGAGCGTCGCCTCTCCCGCCTCCGCCAGCCGGAACCGGAAGGGTGCCGCCGGCCGTACCGCGGCGACACGGGCGTCGTCATCGACGGTCAGGCCCACCGCGGAGACGGCGGCGAGAAGGTCATCGGGCCGCCGTGAGTCCCGACGCCAGACCTCTTCGAGGAAGCCGGGCAGCGCCGTCATCAGGAACTCGGCGGAGTAGAGAGGGGCCTCGTCGATCGCTCGCGTTTCGCTCATAACCCCACCAGGCTAACGGCGTTCCGTGCGGCGCGCGCTACCCCTCGTCCCAGAGCGTGTAGCCGGTCACGCCCGCGGGGATGAAGTCGAGGGGCTCGGTGAGCTCGTCCTCTGTGCCGACGATGCGCCCGGTCTCGCGTGAGACGAGCACGGTGAGCCGGTAGAGCGGGTTGGACGGTTCGGCGACCTCGAGGCCCACCACGTCGCGCCCGAGTCGATCGGTCGTGCGGCCGAGCACGGTCACCCCGCCGGCATCGACGAGCATGTCGAGGAGGGTCGCGTGCTGCGCGTCGGTGAGCGTCCACTGCGACATCAACGAGACGATGGCCGCCCCGAGTTCTCCCGACGTCGGCGCCGGATCATCGCTCAGATAGGGGGCGAGCGCGGCCTTCAGCTCGTCGCGACTCGACCCGTCGAGGGCGGCCGTGGCGGGCGGGATGTTGAACTGCTCGGGCGTCATCGTGACGCGGTCGATCAGCTCCCCCGGCTCGTAGGGGCTCTCGCCGAGGCCGGCGGGTCGCTCGCCGTCCTCCCAGTAGGGCTCGCCGGCGACGATCGTCGTGACGCCGCCCTCGTCGAGCGTCCAGTCGATCGTGACGTCCTGCGGGATCACCTCGATGTTCTTCTCCGACATGTCGATGCTCCAGCCCCAGGTCACGAGCTCCACATGCGGTGCCTGCACCGGTCCGTCGCCGTCAGCGAGCGCCGCGTGCGCATCGGCGAGCACCGCGTCGAGCGGCTCGGCATCCGTATAGATGAGGGGCGGCGGGGTGAGGGCGACCGCCCGCTGGTCGGGAGCGAGCACGTTCACGGCGATCAGTGCGACGATCGCGCAGGCGGCGACCGCGGTGGTCAGACCGGCCGCCCAGATCCCGCGCCGGTGCGGCGCTCGCCGCGGGGCGACGTCGCCGCGGATGATCCGCTCCCGCAGGGCGATGTCCTGGGCGCGCAGCGCGGTCTCGCGGGCGGGCGAGGGGTGCGCGAGCGCGAAGAGCTCGTCGAGCCGGTCGTCGGTGAGGGTCATGCGTCCGTCTCCTTCGCCTCGAGCTGCCGGCGCAGTTTGGCGCGTGCGCGGGTGAGCGTCGTCCAGACCGCGGCCGCGCTGCACCGGAGCACCTGCGCCACCTCCCCGGCGCTGAGCTCGTCCCAGTAGGTGAGCACGACCACCTGGCGTTCGCGCGCGCTCAGGGTGACGATCGCCTCGCGCAGGGCGAGGGCTTCGAGCGGATGCAGTGCGTCGGAGGTCTCCTGCAGGCCACGAGTGAGTGCGTCGATCGCCCGGCGCTTCGAACGATCGCGCCGCGCGGCGTCGCGCAGCTTGTTGTCGGCCGTGCGGATCAGCCAGGTGATCCCCATCGGATTCTCGGGCTGGAGCTTCTTCCACGCCACGACGAAGACGTCGGCGGCGATCTCCTCGACCTCGCTCCGGTCGTCGAGGAAGCACGAGAGGTGACGCCGCACCCGGGGCAGGTGCTCGTCGAACAGGATGCGGAAGGCGACGGCCTTGCTCCGCGGTGCCGGGGCGCCCGGCGCGCCCGTTGCGCCACTCGCACCCGTCGCTCTCGTCTTTCCCGAGCGAGTGGCGTGAGCGCGTTCGCGCGCGATCCGGCCGTCGACCTCGGCAAGCACGACCCGCAGGCGCGCGCGAGGGTCCGATCGCAGACGCATCGCCACCCCGCTCCGTCTCTTCCCTGCTCCCTCACGGTACCGGGAGGAAGCACTCGTGCGCCCCGTGTCAGCCCCTCGACGGGGCGCACGAGCCGGCCCCCCGACTCTCAGTATCGATCGGGGGCGCGGAGCGGCGGCATCCGCTCTTTGGCTCGAACGGTCGATTCCTTACACACTTCTCTTCGGGGTCATGCGCGGCGATCGATCGCCGTGAGCACGACGTTGCCGATCGTCGCGACGACGACGATCGCGAGGCCGAGGAAGAAGACGGCGACGAGCAGGGTCGGCACCGGTTCGGCGTCGATCAGTGGATGCCGGAGCGTCCACAGCCGCAGCACCACGGCGGTCGCCACCGCCGCGAGACCCAGCACCAGCAGCATCACCCACACGAGTCGTTGCACGGTCTCCCCCTCCGCGAGCGACGCTACAGCGCGGGTCGTGTGCTCTCGCGCCCTTCTCTTTGCACGAGTGACGGATTCCTGACAGGCGCGGCGGGTGGGACTCGGGGCATCCTCCGCAGGTCGTACGCCGGTCATCCGCAAGACGGTACCTGCGGCGGATGCGCTGGGGTCGCCGCCGCTCGTAGCGTGGAGCACATGATCACAGCAGAAGGCCTCACGAAGAGGTTCGGAGACAAGACGGCCGTCGATGACGTGTCGTTCACGATCAAGCCCGGAGCCGTCACCGGCTTCCTCGGGCCCAACGGTGCGGGCAAGTCGACCACGATGCGGATGATCGTCGGGCTCGACCGCCCCACGTCGGGCCGCACGACCGTCGGCGGCCGCGAGTACCGCAAGCTCGGGGCGCCGCTCACCGAGGTGGGTGTGCTGCTCGACGCGAAGGCCGTGCACACCGGCCGCACCGCCCGCAACCACCTGCGCGCGATGGCGGCGACCCATGGCATCCCCGCGTCGCGCGTCGACGAGGTCATCGAGCTCGCCGGAATCGGATCGGTCGCCCGCAAGCGCGCCGGCAAGTTCTCGCTCGGCATGGGGCAGCGCCTCGGCATCGCGTCGGCGCTGCTCGGCGACCCGCACACGCTCATCCTCGACGAGCCGGTCAACGGTCTCGACCCCGAGGGTGTGCGCTGGGTGCGTCAGTTCGTGCGGCACGCGGCATCCGAGGGACGCACCGTGCTGCTCTCGAGCCACCTCATGAGCGAGATGGCGCAGACCGCCGACCACGTCATCGTGATGGGGCGCGGCAAGGTGCTGGCGGATGCTCCGCTCGAAGACCTCGTGCGGGCCTGGACCACGAACCGCGTGCGCGTGCGCACCCCGCACGGTGCGGCACTCGCACAGCTCGTGGCGGGGCCCGACGTCGAGATCGTGAGCACCGCTCCCGATCTGTTCGACATCACGGGCCTGCCCGCCGCGCGCATCGGCGACCTCGCCGCCGAGCGGGGCGTCGCCCTGCACGAACTCACCCCGACCACCGGATCGCTGGAGGACGCGTACCTCGCGCTCACCGGCGAGGCCGTCGAGTACCGGACGAAGGAGATCGCATGACCGCCCCGGCCCTCACCCCGCCCCGCGCCGCCGTGCCGCACCAGGTCGACACCCGCTACCGCCTGACCTTCGTGCGCGCGCTGCGCGGCGAGTGGATCAAGCTCACCACGGTGCGTTCCACCTGGTGGTCGATCGCGATCGCCGCGGCCCTCACCATCGGCATCGCGGTGCTCTTCGCCTCGGCCGTCGACATGCCCGGCTTCGAGCCGATCCAGGCGGTCGTCTCGCCGATCCAGTTCACGATGCTGCTCGCCGGTATCCTCGGTGCCATCGCGGTCACCGGCGAGTACTCGACGGGCATGATCCGTTCGACGCTCACCGCCAACCCGGGTCGCGGCTCGGTGCTGGCCGCCAAGTCGGTCGTACTCGCGGTGTTCCTCTTCGTGTCGTCGCTGATCATCTTCGGCATCACGGCGGCTGCCGTGTCGGCCGTCGTGGCCGGTCGCGACCAAGGCATCGACTGGTCGGACTTCGACCTGTCGTTCGGGCCGATCCTCACGGCGTCGCTCTCGATGGCCGTGTTCGCGCTGATCGGTGTCGCCTTCGGGTTCATCCTGCGCTCGGGCGCCGGGGCGATCGCGGCGACCGTCGGTCTGCTGTTCGTGCTGCCGATCGTGGCGAGCATGTTCTCGATCGCCGGCGAGGCCTGGAAGTGGGTGTCGGACGCCGGGATGTACCTGCCCTCCTCGGCGGCGCAGAGCCTCATCCTCTCGGGCGGACCGCTCGAGACGCCCGTCGCGTACCTGACGCTCGGCGCCTGGGTCGTCGCGACGCTGCTCATCGCGTGGGGCGTGCTGCGCACCCGCGACGCGTAGAGTCTGGCGAGTGATCACGACGCGCAGCCGCAGCGCCTCGGACCGAGCCCCGGCTCGGGCCTCGGCCCGGGCTTCGGCCCGGGACGACGAGGAGCTGCGGCTGCCGCGTCCGCCCGGGGTGTTCCGGCGCTTCTGGGCGCGGCACCCCGTCGTGGGTGATGCGGTCATCGCGCTGCTCTGCCTGTTCCTCACGCTGACGCCGGCGAGCAGCGTGCGCACCGGCATCCCGGACCCCGCGGGCATCGTGCTCTCGATCATCGCGCTGGCCGGGGTGCTGGCCGCGTGCGTGGCCCTGTTCTGGCGGCGTCGGCATCCGCTCGTGCCGTTCGTGCTGTCGTTCGCGCTGCAAGCGCTGTTCGTGGTCGGCATCCTGCCGGGCGGCACTCCGCTCATCCTGGTCACCGCCTACGCGCTCGCCGTGTACGGCTCGTCCCGCGCGGCGTGGATCGGATTCGGGGTGGCACTGGGGGCGCTCGTCGTCTGGGGAGGCGCCTTCGTGCTCGGCGGCGGGCTGGGGTTCGCCGACGCCGCGAACGCCGTGATCGGTGCGGTCATCTTCGGTCTGATCGGCACCCTCATCGGCGTCAACGTGGGCGGGCGCAAGCGCTATCTCGACGCGATCATCGACCGATCGCGGCAGCTGCTCGTCGAGCGCGATCAGCAGGCGCAGCTCGCCGCCGCCGCCGAGCGGGCGCGCATCGCCCGTGAGATGCACGACATCGTCTCGCACTCGCTCACCGTGATCGTCGCGCTGTCGGAGGGGGCGGCGGCGACGGCCGATCGCGAGCAGGCCCGCACCGCATCGACCGCGACGGCCCAGACCGCCCGCACGGCTCTCACCGAGATGCGGGCGATGCTCGGGGTGCTCCGCGACGACACGAGTCCTCTTCCGCTGGCGCCCCTCACCGCCCCGTCGCCCGAAGACACGGTGGCAGCGGCGCAGCGCGCGGGGTACCCGATCAGCCTGACCGCATCGGGAACACCCGTGACGTTGTCCGCACCCATCGACCATGCGCTGTCGCGGATCGTGCAGGAGGGTGTGACGAACGCCATGCGTCACGCTCCGACCGCGACCGCGACCAGCGTGCGCGTCGAGCACCGGGCCGATGCCGTGATCGTCGAGATCGCGAACGACGGGGCGACGGAGCCGGGCGATTCCCCCGGCTTCGGGCTGCGCGGCCTCGACGAGCGCGTCGCGCACGTGCGGGGCACGATCGCGCACGGCCCGGTCGACGGAGGACGATGGATGCTGCGGGCCGAACTCCCGCTCATACAGGAGGACGCATGACCGAGAAGATCAGGGTGCTGCTGGTCGACGATCAGCAGCTCATCCGTCTCGGATTCCGGATGGTTCTCGAAGCCGAGAACGATATCGAGGTGGTCGGCGAGGCCGGCGACGGTGAAGTCGCGATCGCCCAGGCCGCGGCGCTGCAGCCCGACCTCGTGCTCATGGACATCCGGATGCCCGGGCTCGACGGCATCGCCGCGACCGAGCAGATCGTGCACCGGCATCCGCAGACCCGCGTTCTCGTGCTGACGACCTTCGACCTCGACGACTACGCCTTCGGCGCGATCCGCGCGGGGGCGAGCGGATTCCTGCTCAAGGATGTGCAGCGGCACGAGTTGCTCTCGGCGCTGCGCGCGGTGCATCGCGGCGACGCGGCCCTGTCGCCGCGGATCACCCGGATGCTGCTGCAGCACGTGACCCCGACACTGGGTGTCTCGGGTGTCTCGGCTGTGTCGCCCGCCTCGGCTGTCTCGCCCGCCTCGTCTACCGTGGCGGGGGTGGAGGTTGCCGCCGACCGGGGAGATGCGGCCGCCTCTCTTCTCGAGTCGCTCACCGACCGCGAGCGCGACGTCTTCCTCGCTCTCGCCCGGGGTCTCAGCAATGCCGAGATCGGCGACACCCTCTTCGTGACGGAGTCGACGGTCAAGACGCACGTCGGCCGCGTGCTCGCCAAGCTCGGTGCTCGCGACCGCATCCACGCCGTGATCCTGGCGCACCGTGCGGGGCTCGTCGTCGGCGACTGACCGAGAGTCGCGGCGGATCGGCCCGCGTGACGTCGATGAGGCGCGTGATGCGCTCGGCGTCGATGAGGTGTGGGGGGTCGAGGGACGCGCGGGGTCGAGGGACGCGTGACACCGAGGGGCGTTCGGCGTCGAGGGGGCGCGCGACGCTGATGCGAGGCGACGCGACGCGCGCAGCACGCGTCGCACGAAGAGCACGCGTCGCACGAAGAGCACGCGTCAGACGAACATCACGCGTCAGGCAGAGAGCACGCGCTAGACGAACATCACGCGTCGCGGAGCGCGGTCGGCGTGGATGCGGCCGAGGGGGCTGGTCCATTCGATGGTGCCGTCGGGTCTGGAGCGAGCGGTCCAACGGTGGTCGGAGTCGATGTCGGGATGTTTGAGCTGATGGTGACTCCTGCAGAAGTGGGCGAGGTTGTCGATCGCCGTTCTGCCGCCCTGGGCATGGTCGTGGTTGTGGTCGATCTCGCATCGGTGGACCGGCATGCGGCAGCCGGGGAAGCGGCAGTGCTGATCCCTCGCGCGGAGGTATCGGCGCATGCCCTCGGTGGGAGTGTAGGTGTCGGTTTCGGTGACCATGCCGCCGGCGTCGAGGAACAGACGGCTCCAGCCGTTGTTGCGGCCGGCAAGGGCGCGGGCGATGTCGGGGTCGAGGGGGCCGTGGCCGTCGAGTTCGGCAGGGTGGTCGTCGAGTCCGGCGAGGGTGGTCGCGGCGATCGTCACCTGGATGCGGGCCTGCACCCCGTCGAGGTCGTTGCCGAGCGCGGGACTGGGAGAGGCTGCGAGCAGCAGGTCGCTGAACAGGTCGGCCCGGACCTGATCGATGGTCCGCTCGTCCTCAGGAACGATGATGCTCTCGGGTATCGCAGGTGATGCGAGCGGGTCGGTGGTGAAAGTGGAGTCCTCGCCGAAGATCACACCGGCGAGCGGGTCGTCGGGGGCGATGTGTTCGGGCAGGATCACGTCTTCCGGGTCTTCGCCGTCGAGGAACGTCGGTGCGGGTGCGTCATCGCGGGCCCGGATCACCTCTCGTGCCATGCGCGTGATGCGGTCCTGGATCGCCACGGCGAGCGTCTCGGGCAGTACCGCGGTGAGCAGGGCGAGTCCGTCGTCGAGCGACCGCACGGTCACACTGCGTTCGGAGGCTGCTCGTCGGTGCCGTTCGAGGAGCGTCTCACCGGCGAGGGCCGCGGCGACCTGCCGGGCGTGCGCGCGGGTGCGGGCGGGCGAGTCGGCTTCGGCGACCACGAGTACCGCGGTCTCGTAGAGGCCCAGCACCGCGGCATCCGCCCGACCGTTGCGCACCGCCTCGCGCACCACGGACGCTGCTCTCACCATTTCGCGCACGTGCGCGGCGGTCACCCGCCCCGCGGTGAACGCCACCTCGACCGCCGGCATGCTCTGCAGAGCCAGCGCGTCGGAGAACGCGAACTCCACCGCACCCCGCGACAGGTGTCCCGCCGCGGAGTACTCCGCGATCATCGACCGGTAGATCGCATCGCGGTGATACGGATGCTCCGCGACCTCCGCATCGTGCTCGCCGATCCGCTCGCCCAGCAACGCGGTCGCCTGCGCTTCGAGCTCGACGATCCGCCGCCGCAGCTCCACCCACGCGTCGAGCAGACGACCGCGTTCGACCCTGTCGAGGGAAGTCGCGGCGTCTGATGTCATGCTCCGAGTTTAGTACATATGTTCGAATCGAGCAAGCATCCGAGCCAGGAGATCGGGTCTCGTTCAGCCCCGACCAGTACCCTGGCTGCATGCCCTCCCTCGTCGTCGCAGGTTCGACGCGCGCTCCGCGCCGCCTGGCGTCGGCGACCCCGATGGGGGAGTGGATGCGCGTCGTGATGCACCCCGGCACCAACGGATGGACGAGCGTCTGGGGAACGATCTCGCACGGCGAGATCGCCGGCTGCCCGCCGCCTCGTCGACCCTAGGCCGCGCCTCACCGGGGCGGCCGAACGTTTCGTCGACCACTCCCACTTCTCGAGGTACCCCTGTGTCTTCTTCCCGTCTTCGTCTTGCCCCGCACGAGCTGTGGCGAGGCATCCGTTCCACCGCCCGCAGCGACGTCTTCGGTGGCGCGCTGCTCCTCGCCGCCACCATCGCCGCGGTCGTCCTCGCCAACTCTCCGGCCGCACCCTGGTACGAGGCCGTTCGCGACTTCGCCTTCGGCATCCCCGCGCTGCATCTCGAACTGAGCGTCGGTGCCTGGGCGGCCGATGGACTCCTGGCCATCTTCTTCTTCGTCGTCGGACTCGAGCTGAAGGAGGAGTTCGTCGCGGGTCGGTTGCGCGATCCCCGGCGAGCGGCGCTCCCGATCGCGGCGGCGATCGGCGGTGTCGTCGTTCCGGCCCTGTTCTTCCTGATCGTCAACGCGTCGAGCGGTGCGGAGGTGTTGCGCGGCTGGGCCATTCCCACGGCGACCGACATCGCCTTCGCGGTCGCGGTCATCGCCGTGGTCGGCCGATTCCTGCCGCCGGCACTGCGCGTCTTCCTCCTCACTCTTGCCATCGTCGACGACCTGATCGCGATCACGATCATCGCGACCTTCTACACCGAGTCGATCAGTCTGCCGCTGCTCGTGCTCGCGCTCCTCCCGCTCGCCGGTTTCGCCTTCGCGGTGCAGCGGGGCGTGCGCGCGTGGTGGATCCTGCTGCCGCTGGCGATCGCGGTCTGGGTCTGCGTGCATGCGGCCGGTGTGCACGCCACCGTCGCCGGGGTGCTGCTCGGATTCGTCGTTCCCGTCCTGCCGACCGAGCGGGCGCGCGTCGCCGTCGGTGAGGATGACGACGGCACGCGGTACGACGGCTTCGCGGCGCATTTCGCCGACCGCTGGGGAGTCGTCGCGACGCTCTTCGCCGTGCCGGTCTTCGCCTTCTTCGCGGCGGGTGTGAGCATCGGCGGGATCGACGGACTCCTCTCGGCGCTGCGCGACCCGATCACGATCGGCATCATGGTGGGCCTCGTCGTGGGCAAGCCGATCGGTATCCTCGTCACGACGTTCCTGCTGAGTCGCATCCCTGCGCTCCGTCTCGAGGCGTCGTTGCGGTGGCCCGATCTGGTGGGCATGTCGTTCCTGGCGGGCATCGGGTTCACGGTCTCGCTGCTCGTCGGCGAGCTCGCATACGGCTCGTCGTCGGTCGCCGATGAGCACGTCAAGATCGGGGTGCTGCTCGGATCGTTCCTGGCCGCAGTACTCGGCGGTGCGGTGCTGGGCGTTCGGAATTCGCGTGCGCGTGCGGAGCCGGACCCCGCGGGACGACAGCCGGATGCCGACGGCCCGCAGCCGCCCCGGCATCCGTAGGCTGGTCGGAAGCCACTCGACGAAAAGGACACCCCATGGCAACGACAGCGCTCAGCAGTGCGGACTTCGCACAGACGGTCGAGAAGGACGGCATCGTGCTCGTCGACTTCTGGGCGGAATGGTGTGGCCCCTGCCGGATGTTCGGACCGATCTTCGAGGGGGCGTCGGAGCAGCACCCCGACATCACCTTCGCGAAGGTCGATACCGAGGCGAACCAGGACCTCTCGCGCGCTGCGGGCATCGTCTCGATCCCGACGCTGATGGCTTTCCGCGACAACATCCTTGTCTTCTCGCAGGCCGGTGCCCTGCCCGCCCCGGCTCTCGAGAACCTCATCGGCCAGGTGCGCGCCCTCGACATGGACGCCGTTCGCGCTCAGATCGCCGAGGCGGAGGCGGCGGCCGAGTAGTCGCCCGCGAGGGGCATCCCTCACCGCACGATCGGACTCTCGGCGGCGATCACCTCGCTCGACATCGGCAACTCGCCCAGGATGCGGGGCGCGCCGTCGACCCATTCGACCCGCACGCCCTGTGCCTCGAGCGCCTCGACGTCGATCTCGATGTCGAGGAGTGGAAGCCGGAGATCGCCGAACCGTCGCGCGACGACCTCGCTCACGCGATCGGCCGTGGTCGCGTGGATGAATCCCACGTCGTCGAGATGCGTCCCGCGCGTCGAGACGACGTACTCACCGAATCCGCGACTCATCTCCCAGTCGTCCTGGATGGCGATGTGATGGATGTGATTGCCCAACGGTCCTCCTTAATGAAACGCAACCGTTGCATTAAACGCTAGGCTACTCCTATGACAGGAAAGCGCGGACGACCCTCGGCCGCCGAGAGGCTCGAACGTCACGAGCGGATCGTCGAGCTCGTCGTCTCGCTCCTCGCGTCCGAGGGGTACGACGCCGTGACCTTCGACCGCATCGCCGCCGACGCGCACGTCGCCAAGCGCACTCTCTACACCGAGTACGGTGACCGGCTCGGACTGATGCGCGCCGCCGTGCGCCGACAGCACGCCTATGCCGATGAGGCATGGCGATCGGTGGGCGGGGTGCGCGAAGCATCCGTCGCCGTGGTGAGCCACCTCCTGGCCGACGATGCGATCGCCGTTCATCGCGCGCTGATCGGGGCGGCAGGAGCCGATGCGACGCTCGCCGCGGAGTTCTACGACGAGGGGCCGGGTCGGGCGCAGCGATTCCTCGGCGAGTATCTGCCGGTGGATGCCGTCGTCCCCGCCGACCTCCTCTTCTCCGCGCTGCTCGGCGAACCGCACCGCCGGCGCCTGCTCGGGCTCGATGCGGCACCGTCGGCCACGACGGTCTCCGCGCACGTGGACCGCACGCTCGCCGTACTCGGCCTGTGACGACGGGAGCTCGGGGCGTCCCCGCCATCCCACCCCGCGAATGCGACCCGCGATCACCCGCCGACGCGGCCGATCGACCCGCCGAAGTACACCTCGACGGCGCGCACGCGGCCGTCGCGCACCTCGAGCGACTCGACGTTGCGCCACAGTATGCCGTCGACGGCATACTCGTAGCGGTGCAGCACGAGACCGTCGATCGGGATGATCTGGAGGGTCTGCGCCGGTGAGCTGAAGTGACCCGCGGTCGGGAAGCAGCGCTCCAGCCAGGTCGCCTTGTCGATGTGGTCGTCCTGCGGGCTGGTGAACACGAAGTCGTCGGCCATGATCCGCTCGGCCGCCGCGCGATCCTGCTCGCGGAATGCCCGCATGAACTCCTGAACGACCCCGACGGCGCTGCTCGACATGTCGCGAGCGTAAGCCGCGACGGATGCCGTCGCAAGCGGATGCCCCTGCCCGGCCGCGTCACGAGGTCGGCTAGAATATCGCTGCCTCTCCACTCCTCGGGCGGAGTCGAGGTGATGGGGGATGTACGCCCGGTATCCGTTCGGCTTTACCCGAAGCCATGAAGGAGAACCCCGGTGGGGAACACTCGCGTTCGCGCGCGCCTTTCGCGCACCCTTTCGATTCTTACCCTGGCGGCTGCGCTCGCTGCAGGACCGGTCCTCGTCGCGCCCGCCGAACCCGCCACCGCGGCATCCGGGTTCTCGCAGGTCGGCGCCGATCGAGCCCTGACGGGCGAGACGCCGTCGCCGCGCACGGAGGTGAGCGACAGCACCGGTCTGACACCCGCGAACCTCGCCATCGCCGGCCTGAGCGGCGCCCTGCTGCTCGCCGTCATCGGCGGGCTGGTTCTCGACGTGCGTCGCCGCCGCCCGTCGCGGCGGAATCGGATGCCGGGGGTGTGAGCGCATCGATAGAGTGTGCACGGGGATGACCGCGTCAGCGATGAGGGGATTCAGGGAATGACGGTTTCGACGCGCACGATCCGTGGTGCACGGGGGCGGGCTCTCGCAGCCCTCGGCGGAGTGTTCGCGCTCGCGTTGGCAGCGGGCACGGCTGCGGTGCCGGCGCAGGCGGCGGAGGCTCCGCTCGCGGTCACGCCGGGGGCCTGCGTGCCCGCCGACGTCTTCGTGAACAGCGGCGAAGACCCGCTCACCCTCCAGCGCTACGGGGCTGATGCGGCGACCGGCGCCCTCGCGCTCGAGTCGAGCATCGCGCTCGACCGTTCGTTCGGCGACATCGCCTGGAACGCCGATGAGACCGTGCTCTACGGGGTGGACTGGACCGACCCGCAGCACCTCTTCACGATCGATGCCGCCACGGGCGTCTCGACGGATGCCGGCGAGATCCTGTTCGACGACGGCAGCGCCCCCTTCGAGGACAACTGGCTCAATTCGCTCTCCGCGACCGCCGACGGCCGGCTCCTCGCGGCCGGGTACCAGTACACGAGCATCTGGTTCCTCGATCCGGAGACCGCGCGGCTGACCGATGCGCCGGTGAGCTTCCCGATGCTGGCCGACGGCGAGACGTACCTCGCCTCGGGCGGCGACTTCCTCACCCTCGACTCCGGCCTGATCCTCGGTCTCGCCCACGACGGCGCCGACCGCGGGTTCCTCGTGCTGTTCGACTTCGCCGCCGGTACCAGCACGGTCGTCGGCCAGGTGCCGCTGTCGTTCGGTGCGGCGCTCTCGGGCGGACGCGTGTACCTCGCGGCATCGACCGGCGAGATCCTCGTGCTCGACGGCATCCCGACCACGGCATCCGAAGCGCCGCTGGCGACGTCCGCCGTCGCCACGACCGATCTCCCCCTGTACGGCGCGACCTCGCGCCAGGACTCGGGGGCGTGCCCCGTCGCGGCGCTGACGTTCGTGAAGGACCTCACCGGCAACGACGACGCCGACGGCTCGGGCACGGTGACCGTCGGCGACACGCTGAGCTACACGCTCACGGCGACCAATACGGGCGAGGCCGCTCTCACCGCCGTGACGATCGACGACCCGCTCACGGGGCAGAGCACCTCGTGCGAGCGGGTGGAGGTCGGGGCGGCCTGCGTGCTCGCGGCGACGCACCGGGTGACGGACGCCGACCTCGTCGCCGGCCAGGTCGTGAACACGGGGCGGGCGAGCTCGGCCGAGACGGATGCCGTCGAGGATGCCGTCACCACGCCGGTCGTGGCCGCACCGGCCCCGCAACCCAGCACCGGCGGCGGCGGTGCTGCTGCGGCTCCCGCTCTCGCCGAGTCCGGCGGCGCCACCGGACTGCCCGCCATCATCGCGGCGATGGGTCTGCTTCTCTGGGGGGCGGTTCTCGTGATCCGTGAACTTCACCCCCGGTTCACCCACCGCGCTCCGTAATCGGAGCCCTTCTTCCCCGTCTCTCCAGTGCAGGGGTCTTCGGACCCGTGCGTGAACGCCCGGTTCCCGAGGCCGCGGCGTTCGACGAGTACCGGAATCGGTACCGACGCAGGGGTGCGTCCCCCCCATTGACGCGCCTCACGATGTTCTGGAGTAGTAATCGATGTCTGAGCACATCGCGCGCCGATCGCGCGCGCGCACATTCACCCACTGGCTGGCGGGCATCCTCGTCGCCCTGATGGCCGTCGCCGGCCTCACCACCCCGGCGTTAGCCGCGGGGGGCACGGTCACGGTCTTCCCGGTCGACACCGGAAGCGGACACAACGGCATGCCCGTGCTGACGGAGGGCGGAACCTACGCCTTCCAGCTCGGCTACGGCAGCATGGACGACGGCGCCGTCGTCGCGATCGGCCTGCCATCGGGGATCACGATCCCCGATGCGGCTCTCACCGTTCCCGACGGCAACACCGCCGTTCGCTCCCTCGCGGTCAACGCCGCCGGCGAGCTCGTCGTGACGTTCAACGATCCGTTCCCGGCCGATGTGAACCAGGGCGTTCTCGATCTCTCGTTCACGGTCGAGAAGGTGCAGCGGTCCGAGGTCCGCGACCTGGTCTGGAACGTCGACGGCACCCCCACGACCCAGAAGGTGATCATCACCGAACCCGGCGAGTCGCCGCAGTCGACGGGCACATCGTCGAACAAGTCGGTCGGCGGCGTGAACATTCCGCACACGGTCGTCGACGGTCGCGTCGTGATCGACCCGAGCGCGCTCGACATCGCCCTGCCGTACACGGTCACCGTGTCGAGCAGGGAGGCGCGCGACATCACGGTGACCGACACCCTCGGCACCCACCTCGCCTTCGTCGAGGGGTCGCTCGCCGGCACCAAGGTCGTGCGCGACGCGAACGACCTGAACCCGGTCACCACCGCGCTCACCGATCTGCCCGTGATCTCGGGCACGAGTTTCGCCCACACCATCCGTGCCGAGGCGAACTCGATCTACACCTTCACCTATCGGGCGACCATCGCCGACGCCGCTGCCCTCGAGGCCGTGCGCGCCGACCTGCAGCGCGCGTACGACGCCGTCGACAAGATCAACGGCGGTTCCTACTCCGTCACCGTCACCAACCAGGTCGACGTGAACGGCACGAAGCACAGCGCCGGCACCGCCATCCGCGGTTCGGTCAAGGGCCAGGACCGGCCGGGAACGGGCGCCGCCTTCGGCAAGACCGTCGACCCGACCGCCGTGCAGCTGCAGAAGCAGCTCGCCGCCGGCGCGACCCTCGAGACGGCGATCGACGCGACCTACACGCTGCGCGCCGACCTGCGCGTCTTCGCCGACTTCGCCGACGGCCCGTTCGCGCTGACGCGCAACGTCGTCATCCGTGACACACTGCCGGCTCAGACGTCGTGGAAGACGGATGCCGCCGGCTTCCTCACCGCGATCGATCAGGACGGCACCGCCGTCGCACTCCGCCCCGCCACGGGCATCACGAGCGACATCGAGAAGACGATCGCCGCCGACGAGTACCGGGGCACCTACGTCGTCGACGGCAAGAACCTCTTCGTGAACATCG
Organism: Microbacterium sp. NPDC087868; assembly: GCF_044900755.1. Taxonomy (NCBI): domain Bacteria; kingdom Bacillati; phylum Actinomycetota; class Actinomycetes; order Micrococcales; family Microbacteriaceae; genus Microbacterium; species Microbacterium sp. NPDC087868. The sequence continues at coordinate 210,352 of NZ_JBJDNO010000002.1, read as the reverse complement.
GCAAGGACGTCACCAGGGAGTACCGCCTCTCGGCCGCCGCCACGATCACCGCTCTGCCGCAGCAGGCGAGCAGCGACAACCAGTACGCGACCCAGTACCGCGTGTCGAACGACGTGTACTTCGTGTACGACGACGGCAAGTACGAGTCGAAGTCGGCCTCGACGACGATCACCGTTCCGAAGGACACCTCGGGCGGCGTCGACGACCCGGGCCGGTTCTCGAAGACCGCCCCGGGCGGAACCGTCTCGGTCACCGGCGGCACGTCGACGACGATCCCGTACACGTTCCGCATCGGTGAGAACGTCGGAGACGCCGCGACCTCGCGCATCGTCGACGAGATCGATCACTCGATCTTCGACGTGACCGCGGCGACGCTCCCCGCGATCAAGGAGTCGATCACCGGCGCCTACGACTACAACCACCCGCTCGACGCCGACACGTTCGACGTGACGATCGCCGAGGACGGCACGCTGGTCATCGCCCCGAACGGCGCGTTCCCCAAGGACGCCGCGTGGGGAGCCGCTGCCGCGCCGTTCACCAAGAGCTGGACGATCACGGTCGACCTGCCCACGCAGGTGCTGCAGGGGAAGCAGACCATCGAGGTCGACAACTCGGCACGCTACGAGGGGGAGGGTCAGGAGATCGTCTACACCTCGACCTCGCGCACGACGGCGACCAGCTTCGGCAACGAGATGGAGGTGCGCAAGCGCGTCTACGACGCCGCGAACGACGCCTTCACCGGAAGCCTGCGGGTCGAGATGGATGCCGAGGGCGCCCTGACGCAGACCGACTTCATCTACCGCGTCGAGCTCATGCCGCACGGCACCTTCACCCACATGGTCGAGGACGTCGTCGACGTGCTGCCCGCGGGCGTCGAGTTCCTGGGATGGGTCGCACCGGGTGACGTGACCTCGGGCACGACGACCGGCGGTGCCACCTACACGGTGCCGGGCACGAACATCACGGCTGCGTACGATGCGTCGACCGACACGGTCACGCTCGAGCGCGGACGCCTCGTGAGCGGTGAGACGCTGGCCCTGTTCTTCAAGGTGCGCGTCGTCGACTACCAGGCGAACGTCGGCATCACCAACATGATCGGCGCCGTCGGCGCCACGATCACGCCGACGAACGACTACCCGCTGAACCTGCTCAAGCGCGACAGCACGGATGCCGCGAAGCTGATCACCGACGCGGGCGCCCGCTTCTCGGTGCTGGCCGACGACCAGCAGACGGTCGTGCTGAGCGACCTGCGCGTGGTCGACGGCAAGATCGTCACGGCCGAGGGCACGACGCCGACCGTGAAGAGCGCCGGAACGTTCTGGCTGCGCGAGGACGTCGCGCCCGCCGGGTACCAGCTGGCGACCGAGCTCACCCGCATCGCCGTCGCGGCGAACGGGGTCTCGGACGACGTGGTGCTCTACAACACCCCGGGCACGACGCCCGAGCCCGAGAAGACGTACGCGATCGGCGACGTCACGTGGATCGACGCGAACAAGGACGGCCGACAGGACGACGACGAGCAGGTTCTGCCCGGCGTGACCGTCGAGCTCATCCAGGACGGCGAGGTCATTGCGACCACGACGACCGACGAGCGCGGCCGCTACCTGTTCGACGAACTGCCGGCCGGGGAGTATCGCGTGAAGTTCACCCTGACCGCGGACCAGAAGAAGACGTACGTCTTCACGCAGGCGGATGCCGGGGCGGACGACACCGTGGACTCGGATGCCGACACCACGACCGGCATGACGCAGACGATCGTGCTCGGGCCGGACAACGTCCACCTCTCGCGCGATTACGAATGGAACGACGTGCGGGCCACCGAGGGCGTCGACCCGACCTGGGATGCCGGCGTGATCGTGCGCGAAGCGCCGACCGAACCGACGCCGGGCACCCCGGGTGCAGGCGCCGAGGAGCCGGGAGAAAGCCCGGTCGACCCGGCGCGGCCGGGCACCCCGGGCGTCAACGCGCTCGCCACGACGGGCGGCGACCTGCCGCTCGCGCTCGCCGGAATCGCGCTGCTGCTGATCTCGGGAGGTGCCGTCACGTTCGCCGTACGCCGACGCCGCGGGGTCTGACCCGCGGAAACATCGAGTCCGGCGCGGGACACCACGAGAGACGTGGTGCCCCGCGCCGGGGTGGGTGAAGCGAGGGTGAAGTTTCGCCTTCGCGGCGGTTGGGCGACCCTTCAGACGACAGCATGCAGATGAGGCTCTGTCCTCGCGACCTCTGCGTCGCCCTGCGGTTTCTGAAGGGGAGTTCAATGACCGGTCCATCTCGCGTGCCCTCGCGCCTGCGCACAGCAGCCGTCGCCATGTTGGCGACGCTCGCCACCGTCACGATGATGCTGGTGGCCGCGCCCGCGGCGTACGCGGCGGGACCCGCCGTACTCTCGATCGAGATCACACCGGTGAATCCCACCACCGGCGAGGCGGTGACGGCGACCGGCTACGGACAGCAGAACAACCGTCTCGGATACCGCATCGCGTACTCCTGCTCGGTCGCCGAGTGCACCGACACCGTGGTCACGCTGCCCGCGGTCGCCCTCGACCCGACCTACGGCACCTTCCGCATCCACACGTACGAGACGTGGACCCCGCCCGCCGGTGGGGGTGCGACCATCACCAATAGCCCGACGGCAGGCGTGACCGTGCGCCTCGGCAACGTCGCGGCGGGCACCTCGTCGACGTTCCTCGTGCAGTATGTGCGTGCCATCGACACCAGTGCGCCCGGTATCGCACCGCCGGCATACTTCCCCGACGGCTACCAGATCACCACCTCGGCGACGATCACGTCGCCGAACGCGGTGGCTCCGGCGACGGCGACAGCTGCACCCGTGACGTGGCAGATCGCGCTTCCCGCCCCCTCGGTCGTGAAATCGGGCCCTGCGACGGTGCGCCCCGACACCGACATGACGTACTCCGTCGCGATGTCGGACGGATGCATCACCAACCGCAGCGGCAACCGCTGGACGGCGGCCGGTAATTTCCTGTGCGCCGAGAGCTACACCGTCGTCGACCGCCTTCCCGCCCAGGCGCAGTTCGTGAGCGCCGGCGACGGTGGCATCTACGACGCGACGAACCACACCGTGACCTGGACCAAGGCCGGTGCGACCGCGGCCGGTGGATTCGGCGTCGCCTCATTCGGGGGGTGGACGCAAGGATACGGCTACAACCCGCGCACGGTGACGGTGCGCTACCCCGCCAGCGCGTTCCCCGAAGCTGCCGGGGGAGCCGATTTCGTCGCTCCCGTCACCAACAACGTCGACGCCAGCGTCACGTATCTCGATGACGCGTCGACCGTGAAGACCACGACGACATCATTCGAACACAATGTCGTTCGCGTAGCGCCTTTCGGTCGCGCCGACAGCACCAAGTCCCCGACGGCCGATCAGGTCGCCTCGGGCCAGCGATTCATAAATGTGCCGCCGGACACGACCGGGCTCGTCTGCCCTGCGTCCGGTCGGGACGACTGGAACCGCCTATGCACCCCGGGCCAGGCGCTCGCACCGTTCGCCACCCGCACCGACCAGCTCTGGACGGTCGACACCTACAACCGCGGAAACGTACCCGGTGTGGCAACGGTCGTCGAGGACGATCTCGACGCCTCGACTCTCCGGGTCTACCGGATCGACACGAACACCGCGGCCACCATCGCGTACACACTGAGCAACGGCACCACGGGGACGGCGACCGGTACCAGCTACGCGGCTCCAGCAGGTCAACGCATCGTCGCGGCGACCGTGAAGTCAGGACAGCTCGCTGGCCCCAACCTGCTCCCCTCCGGCACCGCCGGCACCCTGTTCCGCGTCACGTATCGCTTCGAGGTTCCCGTCGGCGCGCCGCTGGGCACATGGCCGAACACCGCCGCAACGACGATGACATACGAGGGAAATCCCGAGATCGCGCCGATTCAGAATCAGGCGAGCGGTACCGCGACTTTCCGTGACTGGCCGAAGGTCGCCGCCGCGGCACCCGCTTTCAGCGCGGGATTCGTCGGCGCACCGGTGGTCGAGGGCGGCGGACAGGTCGTTCCCGGGGGCAAGGTGACGTACCGCGTCAACGGCGCCACTGCCAATATTCCGGCCGACCGCACGGTTTCGCCGCAGTACGTCTTCATCGCACCGACCGGGTGGAACATCACTCCGAACTCGGCGAGCTTCGCCGCGGGAACCGTGCCGCCGGGAGTGAGCTTCACCTCCAAGAACGTGACGATCGCGGGCGTGACGCGTCAGGCGGTCATCGCCTCGTGGCCGACCGGGGCGACGTTCGGCGCCAACGCGACCTGGCCGACGATGAGCGTCTCGGCGAGCCCGACCTCGGCGGTCGCCGCCGGAACGAGCAGTGTCGCGAACGTCTGGACAGGAGACTCGCGCAACGCGTTCGCTCCGGACACCACCACATGGGGCGGAAAGGTCGTCGACACGACGGACGTCGACGGAGACGGCAACATCACGGAGGCGTTCGCCTCGAACTCCATCAGCGTCTCGGTGAGCGGCGTGGCACGTCTCGACGTCGTGAAGGAGATCTGCGTCGTGACCGACGACGACTGCGTGTGGGTGTCGAACCCCGACGTGGTGGTCGGCGTCGATCCCGACGCGAGCGACATCACCTACCGCGTCACGCTCGTGAACTCGGGAAACACCGTGCTCTCGGACATCGTCGGCTACGACATCCTGCCGCATGTCGGCGACGGCCGCGGCAGCACGTTCGCCGAAACGCTGAACACCGTCACCTTCCGATCCTTCAACATGGCGCTGAGCTACTCGGCGTCGCAGAATCCGTGCCGCACCGAGGTGCTCCCCACGAACCCCGGATGCACCACCGGGTGGACGGCCGGCGCGTTCGGTGCCTCCGCGATCCGCGCGCAAGTGAGCGGCAATCTCGCACCGGGAGAATCGTCGTCGTTCGAGTTCACGGCCAACGTCGTGCCGGGCGCCCCCGCCGATGCGATCGCCTGCAATTCGGTCGCCATCGACAGCGCCAGCACCCTGCCGACCGAACCGCGCCCGGTGTGCGCGACCACGCAGGAGGCCGACCTCGCGGTCTCGGTGCCCGATCGCCTGCCGTTGCAGGCCGGACGCCCCGGCACGGTTCCCTTCGTGGTGACGAACCTCGGCGGGTCGGAGGCTGCGCCGGCGACCGTCGAGATCGCCGTTCCCGCCGGCATCCGCATCACCAGCCTGACCCCCGAGGGGTGGGTCTGCGATGCCGATGATGTCGCCGCCGACGGCTCGGTGCTCGGACCCGTGACGTTGACGTGCGATCCGGTGACGGCGGAGGGCGCATCGCGCATGCTCGCGCTCGACGAACCGAACGCGCTCGACCTGCCCGCCGTCATTCCCGATGACCAGCTGGTCGGTGACGACACGTGCTTCGGGGCCGAGGTCTCCGGCCTGATGTCCGACCCCGTCGACGCGAACAACACCACCGAGGCGTGCTTCGTCGTCGCGCAGGGAGACGCCCTCGTCGGCATCACCAAGACCGACGGCGTCGACACCGTCGCGATGGGCGAGGAGTTCACGTACACGATCGACGTCGCCAACCTGCTCACGGGCGAGGCGATCGCGGATGCGGTCGTGACCGACACCCTGCCCGACACCCTCGCGTTCGTCTCGGCAAGCGCAGGTGGCGTGGTGACCGATCAGGGAGAGGCGGATGCCGACGGCCTGCGCCCGGGCGGAACGGTGACCTGGAGCATCGCGTCCCTGGCGCCGTCGGGCCGGCTCGGCGACGGCGATGCCGCGACGGGGGCGGCGGGCTCGACCCAGCAGGTCACCGTCACGGTGCGCGTCGTGCAGGCCGCGGAGACGCAGGACGAGATCGTCAACGGCGTCCGGGTCGAGGCGGGCGATCCGGCTCTCCCGGGTGTCATCCTGGCCGCCGACGACTCCGACACCGACGACCTGATCCGATCGGCCGCGCTGACGCTCGTGAAGTCGGCATCGCCGACCATCGTCGACGGCGTCGGGGACGAGGTCGCCTACTCCTTCGAGGTCACCAACTCCGGTGACGTCACCGTCACCGACGTGCAGATCGACGAGACCGCCTTCTCGGGAACGGGTACGGCTCCGGTCGTCACGTGTCCGGCGGAGGCGGGCGAGCTCGCCCCGGGCGACGTCGTCACCTGCTCCGCTGCGTACGAGGTCACGCAGGCCGACCTCGATGCCGGAGCGATCACCAACACGGCCATCGCCTCGGCGTCGGCTCCCGCCGGCGTCGACGGCCCCGAGTCCGAGCCGTCGAGCGCGACCGTCGACGTGACCGCGGCGCCCGCTCTCTCCCTGGTGAAGTCGGTGGCATCCGAGCCGATCCAGGCGGCGGGTGACGAGGTGTCGTACGTCTTCACCGTCACGAACGACGGCAACGTCACACTCGAGGGCATCGAGATCGAGGAGACGGCGTTCACCGGATCGGGTGAGGACGTCGTCGCGAACTGCGCCGACGGCTCCCTCGCGCCGGGCGACTCCGTCGACTGCACCGCGACGTACGCGGTGACCCAGGCCGACGTGAACACCGGACGCATCGACAACACGGCGGTGGCCCACGCCACCACTCCGGCGGATGACATCGTGTCGAGCGACCCGTCGTCGGCCCCCGTGATCATCGACGCGGCTCCGGGCCTCACGATCGTCAAGTCCGCGACCCCGACCGACCTCGCGGTCGACGAAGAGGTCACGTACTCGTTCGTCGTCACCAACACCGGCAACGTCACGCTCCAGAGTGTCGCGGTCGTCGAGGGCGAGTTCACCGGATCGGGCGACCTCTCGGCCGTCGACTGCGGCGATGCTTCGCGCACCCTCGATCCCGACGACCAGTTGATCTGCGAGGCGACGTACGTCATCACGCAGGACGACGTGGATGCCGGTTCGCTGTCGAACACTGCGACCGCGACGGGCACCGGTCCGGGCGGGCCGATCGCGTCCGACCCCTCGCGCGAGGATCTCTCGTTCGAGCGCGTGCCCGGCCTGGCGATCGTCAAGACGGCCGACGTCGAGGGCATCGAGGAAGCGGGGCAGGAGATCGAGTACCGCTTCCGGGTGACGAACACCGGCAACGTGACGGTCTCGGGCATCGAGGTCGAGGAGGGGGCGTTCTCCGGAACGGGCGAGCTCTCCGAGATCGGCTGCGAGACCGGGAGCCTCCTGCCCGGTCAGTACGTGGACTGCGTCGCTGCGTACGAGGTCACGCAGGACGACGTGGATGCCGGCGGCATCACCAACACGGCGTCCGCGACGGCGAGCGTGCTCGGCGATGCGACGGTCGACGCCGATCCGTCGACCAGTGAACTGCCGTTCATCGGCGTGCTCTCCCTCTCTCTCGAGAAGGTCGGTACCCCGATCGACACCGACGGTGACGACAGGATGACGGTGAACGACCGCATCCGCTGGACCTTCACCGTCACGAATCCGAGCGCGGCGACGCTCTCGGGTCTCGAGGTGTCGGACCCGATGGCGGGTGCGGTCGAGTGCGAGGCCGACGTGCTCGCTCCCGGAGAGACGGTGGCGTGCGCGGCGGTCGAGGAGTATCAGGTCACGGCCGCGCAGGCCGCGGCAGGGGAGGTCGTCAACGTGGCGACGGCCAGCGCGACGGGTGTGGGTGACGCCCGGGCGGATGCCGAAGCGACGGCCAGCGTGACGATCGTCGAGGTCGCTCCCGCTGCTCCCTCGCCGGCGGGTCCGTCGGGCCCGCTGGCCACGACCGGCGGCGACCCCCGGGCGTGGACTCTCCTCGCCCTTCTGGTGATGCTCGCCGGCGCGGGACTGGTCGTGGTCTCGCGGCGGCAAGGGGCGCGGCGGGGTTAGCGTCGCGCCCGCGTACGGAGCGGCGGCCGACGACCCGAAGGTCGGTCGCCGCTCGGTATATTGCATAGGAGAAAAGAGAGCGATTCCCTCCCCCCATGAGCAGTGATCCCCTGGGTGACGTGCGCCTCCGACCGTCCCCCGACCAGGTCGAGCACGGCCTGCGCCGCGCGCTCGATGAGGAGGACTGGTCGTCGGCCGTGCAACTGCTCGGCACACACTGGTCTCTGCTCCTGGACGAGCATCGGGAGCTCCTCGACCTGGCCCTGAAGGCCGTGCCGCTCGGTGCGTTCGAGCAGGATGCCCGCGCCGCGGCCGTGCGCGACATCCGCCTGCACTCCTCGGCGGACGCCGTCGACCGGATGCTGGGCGCTGCCACTCTCCCCGACGCCGACGACACCGCGAAGCTGGAGTCCCTCGCGCGTTCGGAGCGAGCGCTCAGCCTGCTCAGCGTCGCCTCGTCGCGCATGATCGCGCTCCGCGTGCGAGGCAGGATGTCACGCGCGATCCAGCTCGCCCGGCTGGTGGAGAGGTTCGGGCGCATCGCCGCGGTGCATCAGCCCGCACTCGTGCACGATCGTCTGCCGGCGGCGCTGCTGCAGGCGGGGATCACGCGCGGACTCGCCGACGACCTCCCCGGCGCCACCGTCGGGCTGCGCGATGCCTACGAACGCGCTCATCAGTCCCGAGTCGCCTACGTCGAAAGGGACGCCGCCGGGAAGTCGGCTCTCTTCCATGCGCTGGAGGGCGACATCGAACAGGCGCGCTCCTGGCTCGCGCGTCATGACGACGCACCGTCCGCCGACGGCTGGTATCGCTCCCGGATCGCGCTCACCGCGGATGTCGCGCGGAGCCTCGTCGCGATCGAGGGTCTCCGGTTGTCCGAGGCCCAGGCCGCGGTGCGCCTGCTCGATCAGCCCGTCAACGCCGAGCAGAGCTGGGGGCCGACCGTCTCTTACGCTCGGCTGCGCTACGCGCTGGCGTGGGGGGACCGGCTCAGCGCGCTGGATTCACTGCGCTCGGATCGCGTCAGATACGCGGAGTGGCTGGGCGAAGGGACGACGATGGGCCCCCTGCTGGCCCAGGGGGAGGTCGATCTTCTGCTCTCCCTGGGGCAGACGCGTCAGGCGCGCCTCGTCATCGACGCTCAGGACGACCACCCCGTGAACCGTGTGGCGCGCGCGCAGCTCGCCCTCGTCGAGGGAGACGTCGTCGGGGCGGCGCGTCGTGCGGCGGCCACGCTGGGGGAGAGGCAGACGATCCGCGCGCGGGTGAAGGCCCTGACGGTGCACGCCGTCGCCACCGACCGCCGTCCTGGAGGGATGAGTGCGGCCGAGAGCTATTCGGACCTCAGAGCGGCGATCGGCGAGCGCGGGTTGCTGTTCGCCGCGCTGAGCGTGCCGGCCGATGTGCGAGGGCCGCTCGATGCGCTCCTGCCACCGGGTCACGGCGCGCGCCAGGTGCTTCCGGATCCGACGGATCGGGTGCGCCTGACGCCGCAGCAACAGCATGTGCTCCTCGGGCTCGAGCGGGGCCTCACCGTGCGTGAGATCGCGCTCGAATCGCACCTGTCGACCAACACCGTGAAGTCGCACGCACGGGCGCTCTACCGCCGTCTCGAGTCGACGACGCGCGATGAGGTGATCGGGCGGGCCTACGAGCTGGGGCTGTTGTGAGGTGCCTCCGTACGGTTTCGTCCGACGCCGGCGCGATGCAGGGCGGAGGCGAGGGCGCCGGAGAGCTCCGACGCCAGCATCTCGCCGGCGATACGCCCGAGGAATGATCCCAGCAGGATCGCCGGGGAGAGGTGCTCGGGCGAGAACACGACGACGGAGACCCCGAAAAGACCCGTTCCGGCGCACACCGCCGCCAGGAGATACCGTCGGCGTACCCGCGCGCCCGTGCCTCGCGTGCGCCAGACGACGAGGTCGATGACCGCTCCGGCCAGCACCAGTGGGACGATCACGATCACTCCCGCGGTGTTCGCGACCGCGATGAAGACGGCTGCGATCGCACTGGTGAGCACGGCCGTGCCCGGCACATCGGTCAGCCGCCGGGCCAGGAACGGCAGGAGGCTGTGCACTCCGGCCACCAGTGCGTACAGCGGCGGGGCGAGCGGGGCGAGCGCGGTGAGCAGGGGGGCGGTCGCGAGGTGGATCAGCAGGTGCACCGCGGCCAGCGCTCCGCAGATCAGGAGCACGCGAGTCGTCGGGCGACGATGAGTCGGGGAAGCCATCACCCTCACCGTATCGGGGTGTCCCGGGTCGCCACGTCGCAATATATTAGAAGGCGAACCGATGCCATGCGGGATGCCGGAGGGGCTCTCGCATCAGGGAGGTGAGGTTCGTGGAGTGGTCTCGGAGTGGGCGCGACGCGCTCCTCGGCGACCTGCGCTCCTTCCTCGATCACGGGCAGTGGGACGACATCGCGATCCTGCTCGACGACTACTTCTTCGCCCTGTCGTTCGCTGCACCGGAAGCGGTCTTCGAGGTGTGGGAACGGGCTCCTCGCGAGTGGCTGCAGGAGCATCCGCGGTACCTGATGGCGCGGGAACTGACCCGCAAGGCCTGGCGGTCGTCGGCGCTCACCGAGTACCGCATCGAGCGGATCTTCGCCGACTGGGTCGCATCGCAGGAGCATCCGATGGCCCGCGACGTGCTCGGCGTGAAGACGGCCGAGATCCGCCGCCTCCTCGTGTTCGGGCGCGTCGACGACGCGCTCGCGTCGGTCGCCGAGGTTCAGGAGCTGATCCGCACCACGCACGATCACGACGGCTTCGACGACGTGCTGGGCAGCGTACTCATGCGTGTGGGCCTGACGTTCGTGGCCGGCGGCGAGCTGGAGCGCGCGGTCGAGGCGTTCTCCGAGGGGTGGCGCTGGTCGCGCAGCACCCTCCCGCATCCGATCGCCCCGTATCTGGCCGGGCACTGCGCGCTCGCGCACGCGCTCGCCGGAGACTTCGCGCACGCCGAGGAGTGGCTCACCCGCAGCGTGGAGGACGCCTCCGACGATCCGCGCACGATGGCGTTCCACCTGCAGAAGGCGGCGGCGCTCAGCCGCACGCTCATCGCGGTCGCCGGCCTCGACCGCGCCGAGGCGGAGGCATCGCTAGCCGCGCACGCCGACGGGATCGACGACGGCGACCTGTGGTGGGTGGAAGCGCACGTGCGCGCGCGCATCGACCTGTACTGGGGCGACGGAACGCGGAGCGCGCGGCTCATCGAGCGTGCGCTCGCCGCCTATCCCTCCGCGACCGCGCCCGCGTCGCTTCCCGGGATGCTGCTGCGGGCCGACCTCTCCGACATCCTCCAGCACCGGGGTGACCTCGATCGTGCGGGGGACGTGCTCGAGCCCGTCGAGATCGTCGACGCGCACGCCTCGGCCGTCACGGCTCAGGCGCGCCTGCTGATGCACCGGAAGCGAGCGGGTGACGCACTCTCCCTGCTCGACAAAGCATCCGCCCGTCGCCGCACGCCCGCGGTGGTGCCGGCGCGTTGGCTCGTGATCCGCGCCAACGCCGCGCATCTGCTGGAGCGGCCGAGCGTGGTCGAGGTCGTGCGGCTGGCCGCCGACCGCATCGCGTACACCGGTGCCCATGACGCGGTGCACGAGGCGATGCCCGAGGTGCGCGCCGCGATCGACGAGCGGATGCCGTCGGCCGAAGCTGCGGTCGCGGAGGCCGCCGCCGACGACGACGCCGTCGCGCCACCCGAAGGTGCGATCGCGCTCACGCGGCGGGAGCGGCAGATGCTGGATCTGATGCGCACGCACGCGTCGGTGCGCGACCTCGCGGGAGCGCTGTTCATCTCGGCGAACACCGCGAAGAGCCACCTGCGAAACCTCTACCGCAAGCTGGGCGCGACCGGGCGCGAAGACGCCTTGCGCCGGGCGGGGTACTGACTCGGGTTGGGGCCTTTCGACAGACTCAGGGACCCACGCGGAGCAGGTGAGATTCTGGCCCGTCGCTCGTCTAGAAGATGAGGACCTCCCCAGGCCTCGATGGAGCGGGCTCGCCCGCGGCTGCGGAGCCTTCCTCCCACATGACCCCGCAGCGTCGCGAAGAAGGAGGGGCGTTCCCCAGCGCCTCTCCTTCTCACGTTCTTCCCCCTCACGCCGGCTTTCCTCACCCCTCTCCACAGAGGGTGAGGGGGTGGGTGACGTCGTGGGTGATTTCTGCGGGGTTACCGTTTCGGATGACCCCCTTTCTTGTTCTCTTCTCATAAGGGGAGCGGGCGACTGTCGTCCGCTGCAAGGGGAGACATGATCGATGTGGATGGACCGACGCGTTTCGCGACGGATGCTGCGGCATGGGATGAGAACGACCTCGCCCGTGCGACGAATGCGGGGCAGCGGGGAGCGGCCGATGTGCTGTTCACTCGGAGCATGCCCACCCTGCTGAACCTCTCGCGTGCGATCGCGGGGCGAGCGATGGAGGCCGAGGAGCTGCTCGCGGTCGCGCTGCTCTCGACCTGGGAGAAATGGTCGCAGGGTCGCGGCCCGGTCGAGAACGCCCACGCCTACATCGCCCAGACGATGCGTAATCGTCTGCGCGATGAGATGCGCGCGCCGCGGTCGCGCAACGTCGCGCTCGACGACGCGAACGTGCACGAGTTCGCGCATCACGACGAGACCGATCGCATCCATGCGGCGATCGACAACGAGATCGTCGGGGTGGCGTTCGCGCGGTTGTCGGACGAACAGCGGATGCTCCTCACCGAGGTGCTGGTCAACGGGCGCAAGCCGCAGGAGGTCGCTCGCGAGCTCGGGCGCTCGTCGGGGCGGGTGAGCTCGGCGGTGTACCGCGCGAAGGCCGCGCTGCGAACCGAGCTGGTGGCCGAGTGCCTGAGGCGGGCGTGCCCCGGGGCGGGGTGCGGGACCGACCAGGAGGGGATCGCTCTGCTGATCGGTGCGAAGCACACGTGGAATGCCGGTCATCCCGCCGTAGCCGCAGCGCACGAGTGCCCTGGATGCCGCGCGGGCCTGCAGGCCTACGCGGCGCTGCCCGGGGCGCAGTCCGTGACGGTCGCCGCGTGAGCGCTCCGACCGACCGGACGATCGGCTGACGCGTGTCCTCGTACGTCAGCGCCGACGCCGGCGACGCGCTCGCCGATGCCCTCCGTTCGGGGGATGAGGATGCCGTCGCCGCCGTGCTCACCCTGCACGTGTGGCCGCTGCTCAACGCCCACTACGACGCCTTCGAGCGGGCGTTCCGAGCCCTTCCGGTCACCGTGCGCGCCCGGCACTTCCCCCTCGAAGCCCTCGGTCAACTCGCGATGGTGGCCGGGTCGCAGCGCGCCCGCGAGGTGCTGCTCTTCGATCATCGCCGGGTCGCGGCGAAGGAGGCCGGTGGCATTCACTTCGTGCAGCTCCTCGCCGCACGGCTCGCCGGCGACTACTCCGCGGCGAACCGATCGGCTTCCCGCCTCGCCGACTGGAGTCGTGCGGCGGAGGCCGAGGGCCTCGTCGCCGACGGGCCGGCGGCATTCTTCATGGCGCAGAGCGGGTTCACCGAGCTGCTGAACGGACGCACGGCGACGGCCGTCCGCCGATTCGGACAGGCCCGGCGGATGGCGGCGACCGCCACGCTGCACGACAGCGAACGTGACGCTCTCGGCAAGTCCGCGCTCGCGCACATCGTGCGCGGATCGATCGCCAGCGCTCGGCAGGCCCTCGCGCTGGCCCAGGAACTCCCGGTGCGCGCCCCCACCGTCTTCCAGCGCTTCTCGGCGAGCACGGAGCGCGCAGCACGGGCACTCATCGCCGTCGAGCAGCAGGACGACGCCGCGTCGGCGCTCGCGCCCCTCACGCTTCTGGAGTCCGCCGACGAACTCTGGCCGTTCAAGCTGCTCGCCCTCGCGCGGGACGCCCTCGCCCGCGAGTCCCCCCTCGAAGCGCTCGAGTTCGTCACGGTCGCGCAGTCGACTCAGCTCATCCCCGCGCGCTCCCTCGCCTCCGACGCGGTGACGGCGCTGCGGGTCGACGCGTTCCTCGCGATGGATCAGCCCCTCGCCGCATCGCGCGTGAGCGACAACGACGAGACCGGCATCCTCACCCGTCTCGCGCGCATGCGCGTGGCCATCCGCTCGGGCGATCGGGAACGCGCTCGCCGCCTCAGCACGGTGATCGTCTCCGACCCTGATGCCACCCCGCACGTGCAGCTCGAGTCGCGTCTGCTGCTCGCCTGGGCCGATGTGCTCGACGAGGCCTCGCTGAGCCCCGCGACTGCCGCGATGGCCACCGCCTATGCGGCGCAGGGCGGGGCGCGCCTGTTCACGGGGGTGCCGGGGTACGTGCTCGAGGCGTTGCGCGGACTCGTGCGCGACCCCGACTCGATCCCGCTCTCCGAGTCGTCGACGCTGACGGTCGGTCAAGCTCTGCTGCGGCATCCGCTCACGCATCGAGAACGACGCGTGCTGGTTGCCGCGTCGACGTCGGCCTCGCTCGCCGAGATGGCCGTCGAGCTCAAGGTCTCGCGCAACACGGTCAAGACGCAGCTCTCGTCGCTGTACCGAAAGCTCGGCGTCGGATCGCGGGCGGATGCCGTCGCCGCCGCGACCCGTTTGGGGCTGCTGGGAACGACCCCCCTCATCGATCCAGACGACGTGTGACACGGCATCCCCCCCGTCCCGGTGATGTTCCGGGCCGTCGCTCGTCTAGTTAAGGATCGCTGGCGCTCGGCGCCGGCCGCACACCATCTGGACGGGGAGGAAACGGAATGAGTAACGAGAGAGGACCGCGCGGGGGCGTGGTCGCACGAGGAGGCGCTCGGCGGGCGTGGCTGGCGGGGGTGCTGTCGTTCATCCTGGCCGTCACCGGTCTGCTGAGCGTTCCCGCTGCCGCCCAGGCGGCCACCGGCGATTACACCCTGACGCTCGACGCTCCGGAGAGCGTGGGCATCGGCAGCAACTTCAACTACACCGCGACGCTCGAGTTCGAGGGCGTCGACAGCGCGAACCCGGCGACGGGCGTGGTGCTCACGACCGTGCTGCCCGAGGGCACGAGTTTCGTCTCTGTGCCGACGGGCGGTGCCTCACCTGTGGCGAGCTCGTCGTACGATCCCGGGACGCGCACGCTGACCCTGACGCTCTCTGATACGACGCAGCCGCTGCTCGCGATCGTGTACACCGTCTCGCAGGTGCAGAACGAGCTCAAGCATGAGGGCACGCAACTCACGACGAGCATCACCGGTGCTGGCGCGCCGAGCGGCCCGGTCTCGTCGGAGCCCGTGACCACCGCGGTGACCGGCGACAACAACTACTCTGCCGACAAGCGAGTGGAGGTCGTCACCGGCGGTGACAACCGCAGTGTCACCTATCGCTTCAACGTGCGCACCGACAACCCCTTCGCGGGCAACACCTTCTCCTCCTGGGCGCAGAAGCTGACGGACACCTTCCCGGCAGGCACCGAGTTCGTCTCAGCATCCGCTCCGAGCCTCGGTGGCTCCTGGGACACCTCGTCCTGGCCGACCGCGGTCTGGCAGCGCGACGGCTTCTACGGACCCGCTGGCGGCAACGTAGACGACAGCGCGGAGGCCATCTGGATCACCGTGCGCTACCCCGCGACGGTTGCCGGTTGGGAAGACGGACAGCGCCCTCCGGCGAACACCGTGCAGCTCGAGACCGAGGATGCGAACGGCGCGCCGCACGCGGGATCTCCGGCGACCGCGCAGGGCCCCGCGTTCCTTCCCGGCACCGGAACCGGCGTCTCGGCAACCAAGACCGAAGCAGGACCGACCTCTGCCGGATTCCTCAGCCACACCACGCAGACCGGCGGGTCCTACACCGGTCCGTCTGACGCACCGAACCTCGACCAGCTCGTCATCACCGATTCCGGGGCGACGGGCACTCCGAACGCATCCTGGTTCCGGCACACCGACATCCAGCAGCTCCTCGTGACCTTCTCGAGCGGTCTCGCTGCGGCGAACCTGCCGTTCACGCTGGAGTACCAGATCGACGGCTCCAGCAGCTGGACCACCTACACCGGCACGACCTTCGGCACCGGGCGCACGGGGGCCGCACTCAACCTCGCCGTGCAGAACGAGGGCTCGGGAGGGTGGGTCAACTCCGGCCAGGACTCCCTCATCCTGCCGACGGGCTCGAGCCTGACGGGCTGGCGACTGATCGTCGCCCCGGGTGCCGAAACCGTGCCGGTCGGGTCGGAGGCCAAGGTGCGCATGGCCTTCCAGCCGGTCTTCCGCGACGTTGAGAGCGGCGTGCAGCCGACGGATGCCGCACCCGGCGTCTCGCCCGGGCCGCAGACGAACACGGTCGTGGTCAGCGGTGGAGCATTCTCGACTGAGGCGTCGAGCACGATCACTCCCGACGACTCCGTGTACGTGACGACCAACATCGGCGTGCCCTCGTCGCTGTCGGTCGGTGGCCCGAGCGGACTGGTGACCGCCGGCATCGTCAACCAGAACCCGTCCGAGACGTACACAGACTCGCAGCTGCGCGTGGTGCTCCCGTGCGGTGTGTTCTACGACACGACGCAGGCGATCGTCCCGGTCGACTCGACGTACCCGGGCGTGGCACCCACGCCGCGCATCGGTAGCGGTGCGACGGTGGACTCGACGACGCGTGTCGTCGGTGCGGACGGCTGCGAGCAGCAGGTCGTGGTCTTCTCGTTCGACGAGCTCCCGCCGATGCGTGCACCGCAGGCGCCGAATCACCGCTTCACGGAGAACTCTGGGTGGAAGTACAGCATCCCGGTGATCGCACTCGCACAGGCCTACGACCCGGACGACACCTCGGTTCCGTCGTACTCGTATGCGACGGTGAACGACCCGCGCTTCATCTCGACCGAAGTCGGGGGTACGGCTCCGGCGACGATTCCGATGACCGGCTACGGCCCGTTCTTCGGCGCTGACAACTACGACTTCGACCCGGCTCGCACGTCGGTCGCCGTCAGCTCGGGTCGCACGTCGATCAACACGGCCGGTGGTCTGCTGATCTCGAAGCTCTCCAGCGCCTCGGCGAGCGGCCCGTGGGCACTCGAGACCGAGGTCGGAGCATCGTCGTTCTGGCAGATCTACGTGAGCGATATCCTGCCCGACCCGGTCACCGACACCGTGGTGTTCGACAAGCTGCCGAGCATCGCGGACGGCGATGACTTCGACACGCGTCTCACCGGACCCATCACCGGCGCCCCGGACGGCGCGTCGGTCGAGTACTCGACCGACGCGGCCAGCGCCACCACCGGAACGTGGAGCACGGAGCCCCTTGGGGCCACCGCTTTCCGCATCTCGGCGGGAACGCTGACCAGCGGGGCGAACTTCACGCTGGTCGTGCCGGTGGAGAACCTGGGCGAGCTGAGCTACGGCCAGCGCGACACCAACGTGGCGTCGATCTCGGGCGTCTACCGCGGCACTCCGGTCGAGTTCGTCTCGAACGAGGCGGCCGTGACCGTTCTCGCGACGCCGAGCTTCTCGCTCGTGAAGAAGACGAACGGAGTCGAGTACGACGCCGCACCGGGTGCCCTCGTGGCGGCCGGGTCGACCGTGACGTGGACCTACGAGGTCACGAACACGGGCGACGCGCCGCTCGACGACATCGCGGTGTCGGATGCCTTCACCGATGGCTCCGGAACGACGGGTACGTTGACCCCGACGAGCGAGGCCGACGGTCCGCTCCTGCCGGGTGAGACGCGCACCTTCGAAGCGACGGGGACCGCGGTCTCCGGTCAGTACCAGAACACCGCCACGGCCACCGCGACCGCGGTCGACGACGAGGGTGCGGCTCTGCCGCAACAGCCCGCGCCGCAGATCGACGACTCCTGGTACCTGGCGGGCGAGTCGGGCCTGTCGATCATCAAGACGACGAACGGCGAAGAGGTCGCCTCGGCTCCGGGTCTCTGGCTCACGCCGGGCAGTGACGTCGAGTGGGCGTACACGGTCACGAACACCGGGCAGCTTCCGCTGATCGACGTGCTCGTCACCGACGTCGACTCCGAGGGCACGCTCGTGTTCGAAGACGTCATCGATCGCCTCGAGCCGGGCGAGAGCGTCACGCTCACGGCCTCGGGAACCGCGATCGTCGGCCAATACCGCAACACGGTGACGGCCGAGGCATCCGATCCCGCCGGCGAGGGAACGCTCGTCGCCGCCGATGACTCGTGGTACTTCGGCGTCGAGTCCGGTCTCGCGGTCGACAAGCTCGTCTCGGCTGCCGAGAACGGGCCCTGGACCGAGACCGTCGAGGTCGCGTCGGGGGCTGCGACGTACTGGCAGCTCACGGTCACCAACACGGGAAACTCGCCCCTGACCGACGTGGTTCTCAACGACCCGAAGCTCGACCAGTCGATCACCGTCGGTGATCTGCTGCCGGGTGAGGCGGCTGTTGTGGTGCTCGAGCTGGAGCGCACGACGCAGAACATCGAGAACGTCGTCACCGCGGCCGGTGCCGATCCGCTCGGCGGCGCGGTGACCGACTCCGACGACGCGTCGGCGACGGTGATCGTTCAGGGCCTCGCCATCACCGGTGGCGGGCTCGCGGTCGGATTCCTGGTGTTCGCACTGGGTCTGATCGCCGCGGGTGCGTTCTTCGTGATCCGCCGACGCCGCACGGCCGAGTAGCCGGCGGCTGACGCCCTGAGAGCGCCCGGGCATCCCTCGAGAGAGCGGATGCCCGGGCGCTCCGTCGTGGACGGAATGGCTCGCACATGAGTTCCACTGAATGCCCGTTCAGCGGTAAAGAAGTATTCAGTTGCATATATCTCCGGAACCCCAGTAGCCTCCGAGACGACGGTGCGTCAGATTCTCTGCGTTCATCCGTTGTCACTTATGCGTCGGCTACCCGGGCCGACCTGGTCGGCCACCCTGCCGACCGAGGGGAGGGGCGCCGTCGTGCGCCCGGAGATGAGGAAACCGATGGGGGAGTACACGAAAGACGCGCGCTCGACGCGCAGACGAACGACTCGCGGACTGGGGATCGCCACGGTCCTCGGCGCCGCAGCGGCGGTGGCTCTGTCACCGCTGGCGGCCTCGGCCGCACCGACGCCCGACGCCGGCCCGACGATCGGGGGCGCGACCGTGAGCGACACCGTGATCGGTGTGCGGTTCACGGACGTCTCGGCCGACCTCGGACCGTCGTACGCGCTCGGCGACGACGGCAACGCCTACGCCTGGGGCCTCAACTCGCTGGGACAGCTCGGCGACGGCACCACCACGAACCGCCTTACCCCGGTTCGGGTGGCGGCGCCCGCCGGCGTGACCTTCACCGAGGTCGCGGGCGGTGAGGGCTTCGCGATCGCCCTCGACCCCACCGGTCAGGCCTACTCATGGGGACAGGGTCCCTACGGCCAGCTCGGTGACGGCGACACGCAGAGCCGCACCGCGCCGGTCGCGGTGCAGATGCCCGCGGGCATCACCTTCACCGATGTCGATGCGGGCTCGTACCACTCGCTCGCCGTCGGTTCCGACGGCCTTCTCTACGGCTGGGGCTATAACGGGCAGGGGCGCATCGGCGACGGCACCACCACCCAGCGGAACACTCCGGTGCAGCTTCCCACCCCGGCGGGCGTGACCTTCACCACCGTCGACGCGGGGAGCACGTACTCGCTGGCCCTCGCGAGTGACGGATCGATCTACGCCTGGGGGATGAACTACGGCGGCACGCTCGGCGACGGCACGCAGAACGACCGGGCGGCCCCCGCTCTCGTGCAGACACCCGCCGGCGTGACGTTCACGCAGATCTCGGCGGGCAACAGCCACGCGCTGGCACTCGCCTCCACCGGCGAGGTCTACGCCTGGGGATCGAACCTCGGCGGACCGATCGGCACCGGCGACACCTCGGGCGACCCCGTGCTCACCCCCGCGATCAGCGCGATCCCCGCGGGGGTGACGATCGCGCAGATCAGCGCGGGTTCGTCGTACTCCCTGGCTCTCGACGGCAGCGGTCAGCTCTACTCGTGGGGCGCCAACGACAACGGCACGCTCGGCACCGGCACCACGACCGGCCGTTACGTTCCGGGTCTCGCGCAGCTGCCCGCCGGGGTGACGTTCACCTCGATCGACGCCGGCTCGCAGCACGCGCTCGCCACCGGCTCCGACGGCAAGACGTACTCGTGGGGTATCAACAGCATCGGCATGCTCGGCGACGGAACCAACCAGAACCGTCGGGCCCCCGGGCTCGTGCGCACCGAGGTCACCGTCACCGGCGTGACCTTCGACGGCATCCCCGGCACCGACCTCGTGCAGAGCGACGGCGCCTGGAGCGTCACGACGCCCGCGTACTGCGGACCGTCCGACGTGGCCGTCTCGTACATGCAGTTCGGCGTCGCGGCATCCGTGGTGTTCGATGACGGCTATGTCTTCGGCTCCGCCCCGACGATCACCGAGAGCCCCACGCCCTCGGTCGTGGTGGCCGGTCAGTCGGCGACGCTGACGGCCGCGGCCGACGGCGACGACGCACCGACGGTGCAGTGGCAGCAGGCGCTCACGGCGGGAGGCCCGTGGGAGGACATCGTGGGGGAGACCTCGACCTCGATCTCGGTGAACCCCACCGACACGACGTACTACCGCGCCGTGTTCACCAACTGCCTGGGCCAGGCGATCACCGAGCAGGCGACCATCAGCCTGCGCGCCTCGACCGGCGACCCGGGAACAGGCGACCCGGGAACCGAGAACCCCGGAACGGACGATCCCGGCACCGAGAACCCGGGCACCGAGAACCCCGGCACCGATGAGCCCGGTACCGATGAGCCCGGTACCGAGAACCCGGCGGGCGGCGGCAGCAGCGCGCCCGGCGCGGGTGCGAGCTCGAACGGCAGCGCCTCGGCGGACGCGACCCTCGCGCTCACCGGTGGCGGAGCGCCGTGGGCTCCGATCGCGATCGGCGGGGGACTGCTCCTCGTCGGTGCGGCCGGATTGCTCCTGCGCGGGAGGCGGTTGGTCTGACGAGCGCACGCCACGAATCGGCGGCACCGGATGACCGATGCCGCCGATTCGTGGCGCCGCCGGGCGTGCGGGAGTGCGCCACAATGATGATCGGGGAGGTCGTCAGATGGCAGTACGGGCACGGCAGCGCACGATCGATCCGGCGATCCTGCGCGAATACGCGGAGGACGACCGGCTCAGCGCGGCCGCCAACGCGGGCGATCGCGCGGCCGCCGGCATGTTCCTGCTCCGCAACCAGCGGATGCTTCTCACCACCGCTCGCCGACTCGCCACCAGCGGGATCGATCCCGACGACCTGCTCGCCGATGCTCTCGTCGGTCTGCTCTCGCTCTGGAAGAGCGGCACCGGACCGAAGGAGAAGGCGGGGGCGTACGTGATCCGCTCCATGCGCAACCGCATGATCGACGAGTTCCGCTCGCCGCGCTCTCGCGTGCTGCCGCTCGTCGATACCGAACACAACCTGCCGACGGTGATGCAGGACACGCGGCACATCGAGCTCGACGCCGAGTACCGTCGCGTGCGCGCAGCGCTCCTCCTGCTCCCCGACGATCAGCAGCAGGTGCTGCGCGCCACGATCATCGACGGACGCAAACCCGCCGAGCTGGAGGAAGAGCTCGGGCGGCCGGCGTCGTCGATCTACGCCCTCAGCCTGCGCGCCCGCAAGGGACTGCGCCGCGCCATGCTCCGGGTGATCCTCGAAGAGGACGATCCGCCCGCCGAGTGCCGTCACGCGGCCACGAGACTCCCCCCGGTGGTCACGGAAGACGTCGACGAAGCCGCGGACTCGGCCGGTATGGAGCACATCCGCGACTGCCCCCGTTGCCGCGCCGCGTGGGGTCGATTCGGCACCACGGCCTCGCTGCTCGGCGTCGCCACCGTGCTGCTGATCGGCAACATCGTGCTCGGCCCCACCAGCGCCGAGGCATCCGAGGAGCCCACGAGCGACGCGGAACCATCGGCCGAGCCGCCGTCCGCCGGATCACCGTCGGTCGGATCGAGCACGCCGAGCGTGAGGGGTGGGGCCGCGGCATCCGTCTGGCAGGTGCTGGGCAACATCTGGCCGGTGCTCGCGATCGTCACGGGTCTCGGCATCCTGGGCGTGGTCGTCGTACCGCCCGTGATCGAGCAGATCGCCGCCCCGGCGCCGATCGTCTCCGAGCTCGTCGTCACCTCCGACATCACCGGGCAGGGCACGGCGACTCTCGCCGTCTCGCTCACCGGGCGCGAGGAGTCGTCGACCGTCTCCCTCACCCTGCCCGAGGGGCTCGCGGTGGTCGCGGCCCCGACCGGGTGGGAATGCCGGCCGACGGATGCCGCGCTCGTCTGCACGGTCGAGGGGCAGCCGGACGGCCTGTTCGTGCTCAGCGACGACCGGGCCGAACAGGTCGGCGACTACCGCCTCGAGGTCTCGGCCGTCATCGGCGACCAGACCCTCACCGGCAGCGCCTGGGGCCAGATCGGTCCCGATTCGCAGACCGTCCGCGCGTCGATCGACTGAGCGCGGCGTCTACGTGCCGAGCGGATGCCTGTCAACGGGCATCCGTTCCGGGCCCGTCGCGGGCACGCTGGAATCCTCACGACCGACGACGAGAGGAGCACGACATGTCGAATCCCGAGGGTCTCATCAACTCCTTCGGTGCCGAGGAATCGGCGATCCGCCCCGAGGAGGAGGACCTGATCGAGGAGGAGCACGCCGAATCCGACGACGAGGTGTCGGCGGAGGAGCGCATCGCCGGCCAGGACGCGATCGGCGGCGGCGTCAACACCGATCCCGACCTCGGACTCGCGAGCTCGCCGTCGGACATCTCGGCCGCCGATCTTTCCGACGGCAACTCATGAGCGGGTCGGACTCGACCGCAGACATGCCGACTGGAGCCGAGGCCGAGGAGCGCATCGCGGAGCTGCTGGAGCAACGACAACGCGACGGCGTCGGGGTGGACGACGTGCCCGCGGGTGGCGGCGGTGCCGACGCCGGCGCGGCCGGCGCAGTGGGGGTCGACGACGACACGGATGCCGCGGCATCCGCCGACGCCGATTCCTACGACTCCGCGCACAACGACGAGCCGGGGGTCGGCAACCGCCGCCCGTGACGCCGCCCGTGACCTCGCCGGCAGCCGGGCGGGCACGGCCTCAGGCCGCCGACGGGTGCAGTACGACCTTGATGCAGCCGTCCTCCTTCTTCTGGAACGTGCGGTACAGCCCGGGCGCATCCTCGAGCGGAGCGTGATGGGTCGTCAGGTCCATCACCCCGAGCGGATCGGCGGCGTCCTCCACCAGCGGCATGATGTCGTCGATCCAGCGCTTGACGTTGCACTGCCCCATGCGCAGGCTGATCTGCTTGTCGAACAGCGTCTTCATGGGCATGATGTCGGCGTCTCCCGCGTAGACACCGCTGAGCGAGACCGTTCCCCCGCGACGCACCGCGTCGATCGATGCGTACACGGCGGCGAGGCGATCGATGCCTGCCTTGTCGAGCAGCTGGCGCGCGGCGGCGTCGGGGAGCAGCCCCACCGCCTTCTGCACGAACTCCACTCCGGCGTTGCCGTGCGCCTCGAGACCGACGGCATCCACCACTCCGTCCGCGCCGCGGCCCTCGGTGAGGTCGCGCAGCTCTTCGACGATCGTGTCGGTGAGATCGAAGGTGTCGATGCCGTGACGCTCGGCCATCGCGCGGCGTTCCGGAACGGGATCGACGGCGAGCACCCGGTAGCCGCGGTGCCGACCGATGCGAGCGACGAACTGACCGACGGGGCCGAGCCCCATCACCGCGAGCGTGCCGCCCTCGGGCACCTCGGCGTACTCCACGCCCTGCCATGCGGTGGGGAGGATGTCGCTGAGGAAGAGGTAGCGCTCGTCGGGGAGGTCGACGCCGATCGGGATGTGGTTGTAATCGGCCAGGGGCACCCGCAGGTACTCCGCCTGTCCGCCCGGAACCTGGCCGTAGAGCTTGGTGTAGCCGAAGAGCGCCGCCCCGCTGCCGTACTCGCGCACCTGCGTGGTCTCGCACTGCGACTGGAACCCGTGCGTGCACATGAAGCACTCGCCGCAGGAGATGTTGAACGGGATGACCACCCGGTCGCCGACCTTGAGCTTCGTCACGCCCGCGCCGACCTCGACGACGACCCCCATCGGCTCGTGGCCGAGCACGTCGCCGCGGTCGATGAACGGTCCGAGCAGCTCGTACAGGTGGAGGTCGGACCCGCAGATCGCCGAGGACGTGATGCGGATGACGGCATCCGTCGGTTCCTGGATGACGGGGTCGGGCACCTCCTCGACCGTCACGTTGCGGGTGCCCTGCCAGGTGAGTGCCTTCATCGTGTGCTCCGATCCGTGGGTGTCGTCCCACCGTCGTCGCGGTCGACGACGCCGGCATACCCGGTTGACAGGCCCCGGTGAGGGTGCTGCGGCGGGCGGCCCTTCGTCTCGTCGCTGCGCTCCTCGCTCAGGAACCGGGTTCCTGAGCGGGCGCAGCGAGACGAAGGGCCGCCCCTCGATTCGCGTTACTCGGTAGCGGCCCGGCGGCGGCGGGCGACGACGAGCGTCGTTCCTCCGGCGGCGAGCAGGGTGCCGAGGGCCAGAGCGCCGAGCGCGAGCTGTCCGCCGGTCGTGGCGAGTCCGTCGGGATCGGCGGCACCGCCACCGGTGCCCGGAGTCGTGCCCTCCCCCGCGCCGGGGTCGGTGCCCTCACCCGTCCCGGGGTCGGTACCCGGATCCGTCCCCGGGCTCCCGCTCTCGACGAGTCCGTCGATCGCCGCGCGCAGTGTCTCCGTTGCACGCGCGATGGTCGCGGCATCGGTACCGAGGTCACCGGCCACGGCCCGCGCCTCGAGGAGAGCCGACTGCAGAGCCGCGAAGCTCGCCGCCGTCCACCCGTCCGCCGTGATGGCAGCCGCCTCGGCGATCGTCTGCTCGAGAGCGGTCGCATCGGCGAGGCGCACCGTGATGTCGAACGTCTCGCTGCGGGTCTCGCCACGATCCGTGAACGTCACCGTGACGGTGCGGGCACCGGCCGACGAGGCGTCGAAGCCCGTGACCGTCGCGAGCGGGGTCACGTCGAGCGTCGATCCGTCGGCGTACGAGGCGATGACCGCCAGGCCGTCGTCGTCGAACGCGTCGCCCACCAGGTACGCGCTCTTGGTCGGGGCCGTGAGGGCGATCGCATCGAGCGCCGCCACCGCCGGAGCGTTCGCGGCGAAGGTGTTGTACTCACCGCGCACCCCCAGCACATCGGCGATGTTCTCGGCGATCGTGCGCTTCGTGCCGTCGTCGGCCGCCGGGGCTCCGAACGAGAACAGCTGGAACACGTCGTTGATCGCGATGTGGCCCGACTCGGCGACGACGCGTCCGTCGGCGTTGTGCGAGGCGGCGTAGGTCGCTCCCGAGCTGTAGACCGCGAGCGTGCGGCGCATGACCGACGCGCTCGTGATCACCGTGTACGACGAGTCGCCGCGCGCGCTGAGTGCGAGCATGGCGTGCTGCGCTCCCTGCACCAGGCTCGACGAGGTGTCGACGACGACGATACGGTCGGCCGCGACGCCGTTGGCGAGCAACCAGGTGCGCTGCGCACCGGCCTCGGTGATGCCGTTGCGCGCGGCTCCGCCGACCACGGTGACCGTCGATCCGGGGTTCGCGGTGAGCGCCTCGACCGCGATGCGCAGACGCGCGAGCGACGTCTCGGTGAGCGAACCGTCGTCGTTCAGCTGCGAGCCGGGCACGATGAAGGTGTGACCCTTCGCCGGGACCTCGGCCACGGCATCCGCGAACTCGGTCATCGTCAGCGCACCGTTCCACCGCTCGGCCAGGTCGGCGAGACGGTCGGCGTACTCGGGCGAGAACGCCCGGATCTGCGAGACGACGCGCAGGGCGTCGACCGCGTCGCCGAGGCGCTGCGCGTTGACGAAGCGGCCGACGAGCTGGCGCTGCACGCCGTTGTAGGCGTCGGTCTCCACGTTCACGCCCCACACCTTCGCGACGTTCTGCGTGATCGAGTCGCGCTCCGAGATCGAGGGCGGGTTCTCGGACGTGCGGTTGTCCATGTACGCGAGGTTCGCGACCGAGACGGGAGCGGATGCCGTGCCATGACGCATCTGCGCCGACAGCGCCGCCGCCTCGAACACGACCGTCGCGCGACGCAGGTGCGAGGCGCTCGACACCAGCGTGTAGCTGGTGATCGACGGGTCGGCCACGAGCATCTCCATGGTGTTGATGCCGTTGGTCGGGGTGTCGGTCGCCGCATTCTCGAAGATGATGCGGTCTTCGGAGATCCCCTGGCCGAGCAGCCAGGCGCGCATGACGCCGGCCTCTGTCTGGCCGTTGCGCACGACGCCGCCGGTGACGACGATGCGGGAGTTCGGGTAGGCGTCGAGACCGGCTTTCGCCTGCTCGAGACGACGGATGAGCTCGGGCTGAGCCGTGCCGTCGTTGTTCAGCGCGTAGCCGAGGATGATGAAGACGTGGCCCTGCTGCGGGAGTCCCGCGGGCACCGTCTCGTTGATGCGGAACGCCGTGTTCGCGGCATCCCACGTCTCGATGAGCTGCGACCACGCGGCCGAGAGCGCGGGCGAGGTGTCGCCCATGCGCGCGGCCGACAGGGCGGCATCGGCGGTGAGGTTGTTGCGCATCTGGCTGATCGCGCGCGGCACGAAGGCGTCGGCCACGGCGGCATCCGGTGCGGTCACGACATCGACGGGCTCGGCGACGGCACGGAGCACGGGGCGCTTGGCCTCGTCGCTCCACTGCCAGACGGTGTCGAAGTCCCAGCCGAGGGCGGTGAAGGTCGCGGCATCCTGCAGCTCGCGGGCGGTCTTCGGTGCGCCCTGCAGGTTGTCGGCCGACCCGCCGTTCACGGCCCAGCCGTTGACGGTGATCGTGTTCAGGGCGAGGTTGTCGCGCAGCGTCGGGTTGCCGACGCCGACCAGGCGCGCGGCGTTGCCGCTCGTACCCTGCACGGCGCCCGCGAGCGCGACGTTGCCGGTGATCTGCGCGCCGCCGTTGCCGACACCCGCGATGGATCCGACGTTCGCGTACGCCGCGGTGACGGTGACGGTCGTGTAGTTGTCGCGCACGATCGCCGAGCTGTCGTTCCACGCGGTGATGCCGCCGGTCTCCCACTGCCCCGACGCGCGGCCGGTGCTGTAGGTGTTCGTGACGGTGCCCCAGTTGTTCGACACGATGACGCCGCTGCGGTGCCCGCCGGTGACGACGCCGCCCCGCACGAACACCTGGTCGATGGTGCCGTAGTTGTTCGCGGCGACGACCGCCGCACTGGCGTCGACGGTGAGACGCGAGACAGGGTTCACGAAACCGAGTCCGCGGATCGTGCCGTTGTTCTGCGCGACGAAGCCCTGGTTGTTGGCGGTGACGATCTCGAGGCCGGTGATGACGTGGCCGTTGCCGCGCAGTTCGCCGGTGAACACGGGCACCGGCGTCCAGCGCGCGGTCATGGTGATGTCGGCGGTGAGTTCGAACGTGCCGTCCGGGTGCTGGCGCAGCAGGTCGAGGTCGGCCTCCGATGAGATCGTGTAGACCTGCTCGGCGAGCACGGTGATGCCGGCCGTCGCGGCGACGGTGTCGTCGGCGCGCAGCAGAGCGATCGTGCGGGTGCCGGTGCGGGCATCCGCCGGGATGACGACCTTGCCCGAGACCGAGCCGCCGGTCGTGGCGCGGAAGGAGCCGAGCACGGTCGCGCGGTCGTCGTCGAACACGACACGGTAGTCGGCACCGGCGTCGAGCCCGGACGCCGCGAACGCGAGCGTCGTCGAGACCTCGACCGTGTCGCCGTCGGGCAGCACGAGAACGGCGGCGCCGTCGGCGCCGATCACGGTCGGGGCGGTGCCGGTTGCGATGACCTCGACGTCGCCCGCGTCATCGACCTCGACGGTCGCGGTCATCGCCGCGGCCAGATCGATGCGCTGCCACGAGCCGGTCGGAGTGCCGGTGCGGTCGAGCGGGTAGCCCGATTCGATCTGCGTCTGGGCGAGCACCTCGGTGCGCTGCGCGTCGGTCAGCGTCGGGTAGGTGCTGCGCAGCAGAGCGGATGCCGTCGCCGGAACGGAGGGAGCGAGATCGGTCGGGCCGGTCTGCGCGAAGCCGTAGGTGAGGCGCTCCTGGAATGCTGTGATCGCCGAGGCGCGATCGGTCACGACCTGCGCCGTGCCGCCGGGAACCGCGGCGCCGGCGAACGGATCGTTCTGGAACGGCGTGCCGGTGGCGGCGCAGGCGGCGAGGTCGTCGCCGCAGTTCGTCTCGAGGTACGCGACGAGTTCGTCGCGGGCGGGGTCGATGACGTCGCGGCGGTAGGCGGCATCCGTCCATCGCTCGGCGACGAGCGCCTGACCGGCGATGCGGCCGCCCATCACGTCGAGGGGGTAGTGCATCCCCAGCACGATGCGGTTGGTGCCCATCTCGCTGACGCGCGAGAGGATGCCGGGGGCGAGCTCGGGCACGAGGGTCGCGAGGGTGAGGCCGGCGAGGTAGGAGTTGGTGGTGTGGCCCGAGGGGAACGAGGCGCTGGCGCAGTAGCCGCCGTAGCCGACACCGACGGTGCGCGGGTCGGTGAAGACGCCCGAGGAGTCGGTCATCTCGGGAACCTGCTCGATGCTCAGGCTTCCATTCGCCTCGGTGTAGGCGGTGCCGGTGCGGATGCCGGCGAGCGACGACGCGTTGTAGGTGTTCGCGTCGCAGGCGACGCCGGTGGTCGCCGGGTCGGTCGCGAGGAACGGACGCGGGTAGTTGAACGCGACCTTCGCGGCGTCGGTGTCGGCGTACCCGGCCATGCTGTTCATGAGCTCGCGGGTCTTGGGCAACTGTCCGCCGCGCAGGCCGTTGATGTAGATCGGCTGCAGGGTCGAGCCGAGACCGGTGCCCACGAGCAGCGCGGCGTCGTAGTTCGCGTCCTGCAGGGCCTTCAGCTGCTGCGCTTCGGTGGCGTGGTTGTTGATCCACACCGTGAGTTCGTCGTTGTGGGCGGCTGCCGCGGCGTTCGCCACCTCGCCGTCCATCGTGCCTCGGCCGTCGGAGTGCCAGATGGCGTCGTAGCCGCCGAGGATGTCGAGGGAGTCGGGGCGTGTGCCATCGCTCGGGTAGGTCGCGGCGGTCGCCGACAACGGGGTCGCCAGGGCGACGAGGGTGGCGGCCAACGCGGCGGTGAGAACCTTCGCCGAGCGCGGCCGTATCGGTTGCTTCATGGGGGATGCGTCTCCAGGGTGAGGGATGCGCGTCGGGGCACGCGCGACCTGGGGACACTAGCGGTGGCGGCGTAATCGTTCGGGTGAACGGGTGCGGGTTTCGGGGCCCGCCGGGTGAACGGTTACCTATAGGATCTTCGAAATCACCCTGGTCGTGGGGGAATCCCGAAGGCGTTGCACAATTCACCGAGAGTTCGGATTGCGGGCGCGGTGTGCGCGGCCTCAGACCGCGGGAAAGCGTTCGATGTTCGACTCGACCCAGTCGCGGAGTCCGCGCAGAGGGCGAGCTGCATCGATGCCGAGCTCGGTCAGTGAGTACTCGACCCGCACCGGCACCTCGGCGAAGACCTCGCGCGTGAGCAGGCCTCGGTCCTCGAGGCGGCGGAGCGTGGCGGTGAGGACCTTCGGGCTGATGCCCATGAGCCGCTTCTTGAGTTCACCGAACCGCAGTGCGCCGTCTTCGAGGGCTCCGATCGCGAGCGCGCTCCACTTGTCGGCGAGCAGGTCCAGAACGCCGCGGCACGGGCATTGGGCGTCGTAGACGTCATGCGGGGTGCCGAGCGCGCAGGTGTCGAGCGTGGTCATCCCGCAATGGTAACCGAAAGATACTAGAGACCCTTGCGGGTAACTGGGGTGGACTGGATATGGTCGAGCCATGGCAGAACAGACGTCCCCCACGACACCCGCAGAACTCCCCGCGACCATGCTCGCGATCGACGCGCCCGGCGGTGCGGCATCCGATCCGGGTTCGATGGTCGACGTGGAGATCCCCACTCCCGTTCCCCACGGACACGACCTGCTCGTCGCGGTCGACGCCGTCTCGGTCAACCCGGTCGACGTCAAGAATCGCGGCCGG
This sequence comes from Microbacterium sp. NPDC087868, assembly GCF_044900755.1. Taxonomy (NCBI): domain Bacteria; kingdom Bacillati; phylum Actinomycetota; class Actinomycetes; order Micrococcales; family Microbacteriaceae; genus Microbacterium; species Microbacterium sp. NPDC087868. The sequence goes on along the minus strand of NZ_JBJDNO010000002.1, from coordinate 180,620 downwards.
GCGAAGAAGGGGGATGCCCCGCGTGTGCTCGGCTTCGACGCCGTCGGCCGCGTCGTCGCCGTCGGCGAGGGCGCTCGTCGCTTCGCCGTGGGTGACCGCGTCTTCTACGCCGGTCAGGTCGACCGTGCAGGATCGGACGCGCAGTTCCAACTCGTGAACGAGAACATCGTCGGCGCGGCACCGGAGTCGCTGACGGATGCCGAGGCCGCCGCTGTGCCGCTCACGGCGATCACCGCCTGGGAAGCGTTGTTCGATCGGCTCCGCCTCGACGCCGACAGCGAGGGCACCCTGCTCGTGATCGGTGCCGCGGGCGGGGTCGGGTCGCTGATCATCCAGTTCGCCCGGGCGCTGACGCGACTCACGGTGATCGCCGTGGCCTCCCGTCCGGAGTCGGAAGAATGGGTGACGCGGATGGGCGCCGACCACGTCGTCGGGCGCGACTTCGCCGACGCCGTCCGCGAGATCGCACCGGGGGGCGTCGACTACGTCTTCACTTCGTTCACCCCGGGCAACATCGACGCCATCGCCGCGGTCATCCGCCCCCGCGGCGAAGTCGTGTCGATCGACGAGACCGGTGGCAGCATCGACGCGCTCAAGGGCAAGAGCGTCACGTGGCACTGGGAGCTCATGTTCACCCGGCCCATCCACGAGCCCGACGACGACTACCAGCACGAACTGCTCACGCGTGTTGGCGGTCTCCTCGACGCCGGGGAGGTGAGCACGACGCTCACGACCACTCTCTCACCGCTCGATGCGGCGACCCTTCGCGAGGCGCATGCGCTCGTCGAGACCTCGCGCACGATCGGGAAGGTCGTCGTGACCGGTCCGTGGGGCGCGGAGTAAGCGGCTACTCGGGCAGCGCCGCCGCGATCGCCGCATCCACGTGCAGCGAGGTCGTCGGGAACACGGGCACCGGCACGTCGCCGGCCGACAGCAGCAGCTCGATCTCGGTGCAGCCGAGGACGATGCCCTCCGCGCCGCGCGCGATCAGCCGGTCGACGACCTCGACGTACGCCCGTCGCGACTCGTCGCGCACGACGCCGTGTACGAGCTCGTCGTAGATCACGGCGTGCACGGTGTGGCGGTCGTCGGCATCCGGAACGAGGGTGCGGATGCCGTGCGCCGCGAGCTTCTCGGCGTAGAACGGCTTCTCCATCGTGAAGGCGGTGCCGAGCAGGCCGACGGTGGCGAGCCCCGCGCCCGACACCGCGGCGCCGGCGGCGTCGGCGATGTGCAGGAAGGGGATGCCGACGGCATCCGTGATCCGGTCGGCGACGAGGTGCATGGTGTTGGTCGCGAGTACGAGGATCTCGGCACCTGCGGCCTCGAGCGCGCGGGCGCGATCGGCGAGGAGTGCGCCCGCGGACTCCCAGTCGTCCTGCGCCTGCAACGCCTCGATCTCGGCGAAGTCGAGCGAGTCGAGCAGGATGCGGGCCGAGTGGTAGCCGCCGAGTCGTGCGGCGACCCGCTCGTTCGCGAGCCGGTACCACTCGAGGGAGGACTCCCAGCTCATGCCGCCGAGAACGCCGATCGTCTTCATCCGATCAGGCTATCCGCGCCCTTCGTCTCGTCGCTGCGCGCTTCGCTCAGGTACCGGGGTCCTTCTCTCCGTTTCCTGAGCGCCCTTCGTCTCGCTTCGCTCGCTCAGGAACCGGGTGCGAGACGAAGGAGCTACGCCAGCGCGGAACTCCCCTGCAGCGCGTGCACGACGGGGGCGAGCTCGGGCTGATCCATGGCGTCGCCGAGCGTGCGCTCGAGGGTCTCGTCGTGGATCGGGTGCGCCTGGTCGTACAGCGCACGCCCGGCGGCGGTGAGCTCGGTGTAGATGCCGCGGCGATCGTCGGCGCAGAGGATGCGGGTCAGCAGCCCGCGATCTTCGAGGCGGGTCACGAGGCGGGTGGTGGCGCTGGGGCTGAGGGCGGTCGCGCGCGCGAGCTGCTGCATCCGCATGTGCCAGCCGTCCTGACGGCTGAGCGCGTCGAGCACGGTGTACTCGACGACCGACAGGCCCACGGATGCTCCGAGTGCGCGTTCGAGCTCGGTCTCGATGATCCCGTGCAGGGCGGCGAGTGTGCGCCAGCCTCGTGCGCGGATCTCGACGGCGTCGTCCGAGATGCCCATGGTGACCTCCGAAAGTCGTTGCTTGCGCAAACTACTTGCGCGTGCAATCATTGTGTTCCGGACGCAATATCCCGCGTCTGCAACTACCTTATCAGAGCACCACGGAGCACCACCATGCCACTCGGACTCATCGCACTCGCCCTCGGCGCCTTCGGGATCGGACTCACCGAGTTCGTGATCATGGGCCTGCTGCCCGAGGTCGCCGCCGACTTCGCCGTGAGCGAGGCCACCGCCGGCTGGCTCATCTCCGGCTACGCGCTGAGCGTCGCGGTCGGAGCGCTCGTCGTCACCGCCGCCACGGTGCGGCTGCCGCGCAAGGCCGTGCTCATCGGGCTGCTCGTGCTGTTCATCGCCGGCAACGCCCTCACCGCGATGGCTCCCGACTACACCGGCGCCATGATCGGACGCATCGTCGCGGCGCTGTGCCACGGGGCCTTCTTCGGCATCGGCTCGGTCGTCGCCTCCGAGCTCGTCGCCCCCGACAAGAAGGCCGGTGCGATCTCGATCATGTTCACGGGCCTCACCGCGGCGAACGTGCTGGGCGTGCCGTTCGGAACCTTCATCGGCCAGCAGTTCGGCTGGCGTGCGACGTTCTGGGTGATCACCGTCATCGGTGTCGTCGCCCTGATCGGGATCGCCGCGGTCGTCAAAGCGCCGCGCGCCGACGGTGCCGCCGTGAGCCTGCGGCAGGAGCTCTCGGCGTTCCGCTCCGGGCAGGTGTGGCTGTCGCTCGTCATCACGGTGCTCGCCTTCGGCGGCATGTTCGGCGCTTTCACCTACGTCGCCTACACGCTCACCGGAGTCTCGGGCTTCGACACCGCGGCCGTGCCGTGGCTGCTCGTGCTCTTCGGCGTCGGCCTCGTGGCCGGTAACGCGATCGGCGGATGCCTCGCCGACCGCTCGATCGACCGCACGCTGCTGATCTTCATCGCGGCGCTCGTCGTGGTGCTCGTCGCGTTCGCCTTGCTCGCCTGGTCGCAGCCGGCGACGATGGTGATCCTCGTCGCGATGGGCGGCTTCGGCTTCGGCACCGTTCCCGCGCTGCAGAGCCGCATCATGCAGTTCGCGGGTGGTGCGCCGACGCTCGCCTCGGGCGCGAACATCGGCGCGTTCAACGTCGGCAACGCGCTCGGCGCCTGGGCCGGAGGTGTGGGGATCGCCGCCGGACTCGGCTACACCTCCCCCATCTGGATCGGCGCGGCGATCACGGCATCCGCCCTGGTGATCATGGTGTTCGCGGCGCGGGCGGCCTCTGCGGCGCATCGTGCGCACGGTGTGCCCCGGGCGGAGGAGAGCGAGGTCGTCGGCGTCTGAGTGTCGGCCCTTCGTCTCGTCGCTGCGCTCCTCGCTCAGGAACCGGCGTTCGGCACCGGTCCCTGGGCGAGCGGAGCGAGACGAAGGGCGCCCGTCACTGCGCGCGCATGAACTCCTCGGCCTGGCGCACCTGCTCGGCCGACGGGCGGATTCCCGTGTACAGCACGAACTGCTCGAGCGCCTGCCGCGTCGCGACCTCGGCGCCGCTGATGACCGTCTTCCCCGCCGCGCGCCCCGCGCGCACGAGCGGCGTCTCGGCGGGCAGCGCCACGACGTCGAAGACGACGGATGCTGCGGCCACCGCCTCCTCCGAGAACGACAGCGTGTGCTCGTCGGGCCCGCCGGCCATGCCGATCGGGGTGATGTTCACGATGATGTCGGCGGTGCTGTCTCCGGCATCCGCCTGCCAGGCGAAGCCGTACAGGTCGGCGAGGGCGCGCCCTGCCCGCTCGTTGCGGGCGACGATGGTCACGTTCGCGAATCCGGCGTCGCGGAAGGCGGCGGCTGTGGCCTTGGCCATGCCGCCCGATCCCGTCAGCAGCACCGAGGCTGCGGCATCCAAGCCGTTCTCCTCGATGAGCTGGGCGATGGCCGAGTAGTCGGTGTTGTACGCGGTGAGCACGCCGTCGTCGTTCACGATCGTGTTGACCGAGTCGATCGCCGACGCCGACTCGTCCATGCGGTCGACGAGCGCGATGACGTCTTCCTTATAGGGCATCGAGATCGCGCACCCGCGGATGCCGAGGCCGCGCACGCCCGCGATCGCCTGAGCGAGATCGGTCGGCGCGAAGGCCTTGTAGATCCAGTTGAGGTCGAGGGCCTCGTAGAGGAAGTTGTGGAAGCGCGTGCCGTTGTTGCTCGGTCGAGCCGACAGCGAGATGCACAGCGTCATGTCCTTGTTCAGCATGGTCACCCGCTCAGGCTACTCAGCTTCGAGCGCCTCGCGGATTCGGGAGAGGCGGAACGCCGGAGGTGCCCCCGTGCTGTCCGCCCCGCCTCTTCCCGAAACCTGCGATCCTTGCGGATCAGTCTCCCCACCCTTGCCGCTTCCGCCACGGCCCCCGTCGTAGCGTGTTCGTGCTTCCTCCCCTATGGTGAAGATGCATGCACATGGGGATCGATCGTCTCCGTCTTTCCCCAGAAGACGGGAAGCCTTCCCCAGAGGCAAGACGATCCGTGCATGCGATTGGGCCCTCTCGAGTAGGTCAGTCCCCAATGGGCTACTCGAGGGGGCCGCTATCGACATGATTGCACTTTTTTTGAGATTTGTCCCCCAAATGGGGGACACGGATCCAAAAAGAGAGGTACAGTGGAATCTGACGCACCCTCCGGTCGTCTTCGGCCCTCATCGCTCCCCCCGCGGTGAGGGCCACACCATTTTCTGAGCGAGGGTCCGTCCTCGGGGGCGTCGGCGCACGACGCCCCCGCTACCGTGCCGCTCGTGCAACATTTGGATTACCTTCTGATTGCGGCTATTGCCCTCGGGGTCTCCTCCACTAGCGTTAGCGATGTCGGTGCATCCCTGCGTCGGCTATTTTTTCCAGCAGAACAGGCAGTACATGAGCACCCAGGGCACGGTCAAGTGGTTCAACTCGGAGAAGGGCTTCGGCTTCATCTCCCCCGACGACGGAGGCGCTGACGTCTTCGCGCACTACTCCGCAATCGATTCCTCCGGCTACCGGTCTCTCGAAGAGAACCAGCGAGTCGAGTTCGACGTGGCGCAGGGCCCCAAGGGCCTGCAGGCAGAGAACATCCGCCCCCTCTGAGCGGGCAGGAGCATCGCTCCCCGACCGGATCCGTCGCCATCGGTGACATCCGGCGGGGAGCTTTGTGCTTTTCGGGGTGATTCCGGGGCGGGCGAGCGCGTCGGTCGGCGTGCACTAACTCAGGAAGAACGGGCGATTTCCGCCGGATCCGGCCCGAATCGCGCCCGATCGGTCGAGTCTTCCTGAGTTGGGTGCGCGACCGATCGGCGTCAGGCCGAGAGCAGCAGTGCGCGCAGCTCGTCGACGGATGCTGCGCGGAACGCCGCGTCGTCACCCTCGTGCGCGTCGCTGAAGCCCCACTCGACGAAGATCACGGGAACGCCGTTGGCATTGCCGCCCTCGACGTCGTGGTGACGATCGCCGATGAGCACCGGGCGCGACACGTCGGCACCGCGCTCTTCGAGGCGGCGCAGCGCCTCGGCCACGATGTCGGTCTTCGAGGCGAGGGTCGACTCGTCGGGCGTCGCTCCGACCGTCGTGACGAAGTCGGCGCGCAGGTCGAAGTGGTCGATCAGGGCGTCGACCTGGTTCTCGGGCTTCGAACTCGCGGTCGCCTGCGGGATGCCGGCGGCGTGCACGTCGTGGATCAGGTCGGTCACCCCGGGGTAGGTGGTGACGTCGGTCGTGTAGCCGTCGGCCTTGCCGAGCGTGCGGTAGAACGACACGGCCTCGGCGGACTGCTCGGGCGTCATGCCCGCCTGGTCCTGGAACGACTGGAACATGGGCGGCCCGATCCAGTGCACGAGCTGCTCGCGCGTCGGCGCCGGGTGCCCGAAGTGGGTGAGGGCGACGTTCAGGCGGCGAAGAATACCGACCGAGGCGTCGACGATCGTGCCATCGACATCCCACAGCACGCAGGAGTAAGGGGAGGAGGCCATGCCCTCCAGCCTATGGGGCGCGGGGCGCGTGATCGCACACGGTGCACGGACGTGCAGGCGGGGGCAGAACTCAGAACAGGCGGGGGATGCCCGACTCGATGCCCTTCATGTCGTCGTAGTCGAGAACGAGGCAGCGGATGCCGCGGTCCTCGGCGAGCACGCGCGCCTGCGGCTTGATCTCCTGCGCGGCGAACACGCCCTGCACGGGGGAGAGGTGCGGGTCTCGGCCGAGGAGCTCGAGGTAGCGGGTGAGCTGCTCGACGCCGTCGATGTCGCCGCGGCGCTTGATCTCGACCGCGATGGCGGCGCCGTCGGCATCCCGCACCAGCAGGTCGACCGGACCGATCGCCGTCGGGTACTCGCGGCGCACGAGCGTCGCGCCCTCGGAGATGCGCTCGACCTGCTCGGCGAGGAGGCGCTGCAGGTCGGCTTCGACGCCGTCCTTCTGCAGACCGGGGTCGATGCCGAGTTCGTGCGAGGTGTCGTGGATGACCTCGTAGATCTGCACGCGCAGCGCATCGCCGGTCTTCTTGTGGCTGACCCGCCACACCTCGACGACGCCGGCGCTCGCCTCTTCTTCGCCGGGCTCCTCGGTGGTGAGGGTGCACGGCGGGCTCATCCAGTTCAGCGGCTTGTAGCTGCCGCCGTCGGAGTGCACGAGCAGACTCCCGTCTCCCTTGTGCACGAGCAGACGCGTGGCAAGCGGGAGATGGGCATTGAGCCGACCGGTGTAGTCGACCGAGCAGCGGGCGATGACGAGACGCACCCGACGAGCCTACTTCGTCGCGCGCGGGTTCTCGCGCGACGGGTTCGCGAGTCTGCGCACGGGTGGGGTGCGGGTGCTCACCGTCGTCGCACGGTCGACGGGATCGTCTCGCGGGTTGAGCGTCGGAGGGCGCAGCGGCAGGCGGACGCCGCGCGGCCGACGCGCCTACTTCGTCGCAGCCACCTTCTCGTCGGCGCGGAGCGGGCGGGCGGCGCCCGAGAACAGGCCGGATGCCACGATCAGGGCGACCAGGATGAACAGCGTGTTGAGCAGGCCGATGTGCTCGCTGATGAAGCCGAGCACGGGTGGGCCGCCGAGGAAGGCGACGTAGCCGATGGTCGCGGCGGCGCTGACACGGGCTGCGGCCTTGGCGGGGTCGTCGGCCGCGGCCGACATGCCGATCGGGAAGCCGAGCGAGGCGCCGATGCCCCAGAGTGCCGCGCCGACCAGCACCAGGGGCAGGTTCGGGGCGAGGATGAACAGCAGCACCCCGCTCGCCGCCGACACCGCGAGCACGCGCAGCACCGCCACCCGGCCGAAGCGGTCGACGAGGGGTCCGCCGAAGAGGCGCACCACGGTCATCCCGACCGAGAAGACGGCGAGGGCGATGGCACCGGTGCCCGTCGTGAAGCCGTGACCCTGCTCGGTGCCGAGGGCGATCCAGTCGTTCGCGCCGCCCTCGGCGAAGGCCATGCCCAGCATGACGACGCCGAGGAGGTAGGTGCGGGGCTCGCGCCACGCCTCGAGCGAGGTGTGCAGGCGCTCGCGCCAGGCGGGCTTCTCGGCGGGTTCGGGATCGAGCGCGGCCTCGCGCACGGGAACCTGCAGGAAGGTGGCGACGGCGACGAGGGCGAGCAGCATGCCCATGATGCCCGCGTGGGTCGCGACGGTGAGCTGCAGCCAGGCGGCCAGGGCGCCGATTCCCGCGCCGATCACGGTACCGAAGCTGAAGAACGCGTGGAACACCGGCAGCACCGTCTTGCCCATCTGCTGCTCGATCGCCGTGGCTTCGACGTTCATCATGACGTCGAGGCATCCGTTGCCGAATCCGAAGAGCACCATGCCGGCGAGCACGAGCGGCACCGAGCCGAACACGGTGGACCCGAAGCCGACGAGCGCGATGCCGGCCGAGAACATCAGCATCATCGTGAGCATGCCGACGCGCGCGCCGGTGCGGGCCATGACGGCGGGGCTCGTCGAGATGCCGATGATCGAGGCGATGCCCATGCCGAGCAGGATGAGTCCGACCTGCGCGTTGTCGAGGTCGAGATCGGCCTTGATGCTGGGGACGCGCGACGCCCACGTGGCGATCGACAGACCGCTGGCCATGAAGATCGCGAAGATCGCGGCACGCCAGCGGACGAACTGCGAGCGGGTGAGGGCGGCATCCATGGGCGTCATCCTATCGAATCGATTCGACGCGCGGAAAGGCGGGCGGGCTATTCTCGAAGCATGAGCAGTCAGGAGCCGCCTCGGCGCGCGACCATCGCCGACGTCGCCCGTGAGGCAGGAGTCGCGACATCGACGGCATCCGTCGTCTTCAGCGGCAAGGCCAAGGTCGCCGACGCCACCCGCGAGCGCGTGCTCGCCGCCGCCGCCGACCTCGGCTACGCGGGCCCCGACCCGAGGGCCGCTTCGCTGCGACTCGGACGCAGCGGCATCGTCGCCGTCGTCTTCGAGGGGCACCTGCGCAACGCCTTCCTCGACCCCGTCACCACCGCCATGATGGACGGTCTCGCCGACGGGCTCGCCGAGCTCAGCGCCGGCATCCTGCTCATGCGCGACGAGCCGGGCGAAGACGGCCCGGGTCTCGCCAGCGCTCCCGTCGACGCGTACGTGCTGATCGGCTGGTCGGGTCGCACGCGCGAGTCCGTCGAGGTGGTGCGCGGTCGCGGCCTGCCGGTGGTCGTGATCGAGGGCGACCCGGGCGACGGCACGATCCCCCGCATCGCACTCGACAACGCGGATGCCTCGGCCGAGGTCGCCCAGCACGTCTACGACCTCGGGCATCGCGACGTCGCCCTCATCACCCTCACGCTCGGCCACGACCGCGAACGCGGACCCGTCACGCCCGAGCGCCTCGCCGCCGCGACCGTCGGGGTGACCGTCGACCGGCTCGAGGGCATGCGTCGCGTCTTCCCCGACGCTCCGGCGATCTCGGCATCCGGCAGCTTCATCGACGAGGGCATCGTCATCGGACGGATGCTGCTCGCCGACGCCGCGACCCGACCCACCGCGGTTCTCGCGCAGAGCGACCTGCTCGCGGTCGGTGTGATCCGCGCCGCGGAGGAACTCGGCCTGCGGGTGCCGGAGGACGTCTCTGTCGCCGGGTTCGACGGCATCGCGATCGACGGGCTCGGCGGGCAGTCGCTCACCACCACCGTGCAGCCGGCCGTCGAGAAGGGGCGCGCCGCCGGCGAGCAGATCGCGCGGATGCTCGGCGGCGAGGCCGGGGAGACGCAGAACCTGACGTGCGTGTTCCGGCCGGGGACGACGACCGGGGTTCCGGCGCGCTGAGGGGCTTCATCTCGCTTCGCTCGCTCAGGAACCGGTTTGTCGCCGGTCCCTGCGCGAGCAGCGCAGTGACGAGACGAAGGGCTCAACTGCGCTGCGGGCCCAGCGGAAGTTCCGTCTCGCCGAAGTCGAGGATCCGGTAGCGGCCGCAGTCGACGACCTCGTCGGGGATCGCCTGGATCGGCAGTTCCCACTCGACCGTCTGCGCATCCTCGACGAGGAACGACACGGTTTCGGCGTCGAAGTGCGTGCGGTTCACGAGCCACGCGTAGCCGTTGAGCTGGTGGTCGACCTGCACGAGCTGCGACGGGTCGTCGAGGTGGAGCTTGGGCAGACGAACGGTCCAGAACTGCCCGGCGCCGGTGCGAGCGGATGCCTCGACCCAGTCGGTCACGCACGCGGCATCCGCATCGGGTGCGTTCGCGGCGTCGCTCAGGCGGGGGATGCTGAGGCCGCCGCCGACCAGCAGGATCACCGCCGCGACCGCCGCCGCCTGTCGCCGGAGTCGTGCCGGCATCCGCAGCGTGCTCGGCATCGCCACGAACGCGAGCGCCGGGGCGAACGCGAGCGGTTGCAGGTAGCGCGCGGCGTGCGTGCCGAGCGCGATCGCGCCGACGGCGACCAGCACTGGCACGACCCACGCGGCGAGGGCCACGAATCGCGAGCCGGGGTCGTCGACCCGCACGGTCTGCACGATGGCCAGCGCGATCAGGGCGATGACGAGGAGGAGCGCGACGACGCCGAGCGGCGTCGAGAGACGCGCCGCGAGCAGGTCGCCGTAGTACCCGATCGACTCGATCCAGAGGTCGGGCTGGGCGTATCCGGCACCGGTGTTCGCGATCCATGCCGAAAACGGAATACGCGCGGCGAAGCCGAGTGCCGTGCCGCCGATGAGTGCAGCGATAACGGTCAGCATCCGCCGTCGCGTGGCTGCACGCAGGACGCCGATGATCACGATCGCACCGAGCGGCACTGTCGCCCAGGCCGCGAACAGCGGGTTCGACAGCGTCGAGACGAGGGCTACGGCGCCGAGCGCGAATGACATCGGCACGAGGCGGGCGCCGTCGAGCATCCGTCGGGCGATGCCGATCGCGAGCACGACCCCGACGACGGTCGCCGAGTAGTACGTGGTCGTGAGCTGCAGCGAGGCGAGTTCGAGGGCGTCGCGCGAGGCGGAGGTCTCGGTCATCGCGAGCGCGCCGAACGCGGCGAGGGCGACCACCGACCAGGCGACCGGTGCGCGGCTTTCGCGCCGTCGTCCGGCGACGAGCCGAAGCGCGCCGTAGAGGGCGAGCAGGTTCACGACCGCGCTCACGGCGAAGAGCGCGTTCGTGTCCAGCGGCAGCGCCACGTCGAGACCGGTGAAGACCGCCGTCTCGGGCAGGAACAGCACGCTCGACATCGCCCAGTCGAGCGGATCGCCGGCGAGCAGAGAACGCGAGAGCATCGCGACGATGAGAGAGTCCCCGTCGCGGAACAGCAGGTCGGCGCGAGCGGAGGAGGCGACGGATGCTGCGACGATGAGCGCCACGGCGGCGGCCATCACCCATCCCCCGAGCTCTCGCACCCACGTCCGCATCACGGGCTTACTCTGCCACGACAGTGTTCGTGTGGGGGACGCTTCGACAGGCTCAGAGACCCAGTTCTTGCCAGCGACGCGGGCCCGGCCCTTCGTCTCGCTTCACTCGCTCAGGAACCGGCGGCTCGGTCCCTGAGCGAGGAGCGAAGCGACGAGACGAAGGGTCTCAGCCGACCTGGGCGCGGAGGTCCCAGACCTGTTCGATCGGGGCGAAGCCCTCGGCGCCGTCCGGGCCGCGGAACAGTTCGACGAAGCGGCCGATGTCCTTCTGCCACTCCGCGTTCGCCGGGTCCTCGTCGAGCGCGGCGACGGCGGCATCCCAGTCGTCGCACTCGACCAGGTGGAACAGCCGCTGGCCCGAACGCCAGATCGTCCAGTCGTGGATGCCGATGCGCGCGAACGTCGCGGCGAGGGCGTCCGGGATCCGGGCGTGGTGCGTGCGGTAGTCGTCGATCGCGCCGTCGCGGATCTCGGAGTGCAGGGCGATGCGCATGGGCATCCTTTCGTCGGTCGTGCGGGTCAGTCGCGCGGGCGGAAGGAGATCGCGACGGGGATCGCGGCATCCGCTGCTTCCACCACGATGGCATCTCCGTCGCGCGAGGCCGAGACCGGCTCGTCGCCGATGCGCGCGCTCGTCTCGTCGAGCAGGCCGTCGGGATCGGGCAGACGGATGCTTCCGCGCTGATCGGTCACGGCGTGCACGGCGCCGTCGGTGCGGGTCCAGCGCACCCACGGCTCGTCGGATGGCTGCAGGCGCGGCTCGGGCCGGGCGCCGAAGACGGCATGCCCGAACCGCTGGTTCCACTCGCCCAGCCCCTCGAGCGTCTGCCGCTGCGCGTCGGGGATGCGACCGGACGCCTCGAGTCCGATGTTCAGCAGCAGGTTGCCGCCGCGCGACACGACGTCGACGAGCAGGCGCACGGCCTCGTCGGCGGTGAGGAGGTGCTCGGGACCCTCGTTGCGGTTGTGCCCGAAGGAGAGGCCGATGCCGCGGCAGTTCTCCCACGCCTCGCCGACCTCGACCGCGGTGCCGTGCACGTACTCGCTGGTGCGGAAGTCCCAGTGCGACTCGCCCCACCGGTCGTTGACGACGCCCTCGGGAACCGCGTCATAGAACTCCTGGAACGCGTGCGCGAGGCTCTTGGGCCCCGGTTCGATCCCGGCCTGCGGCCAGCGGATGTCGCCCCAGAGGACGTCGGGGCGGTAGCGGTCGATGAGGTCGATGACGTGATCGTGCGCGTACTCGGCGTAGGCGAGGTCGTCGGGGGCCGGGGCGTCGTCGCGGTCGATGGGCGGCAGATCGGAGAAGTGCCAGTCGAGACCGCCGGAGTAGTAGACGCCGAAGCGCAGGCCGCGGGCGCGGGTGGCGTCGGCGAACTCGGCGATGAGGTCACGGCGGGGTCCCCGGGCGACGGTGTTGCGTCCATCGGTGGCCGGCGCGTCCCACAGGGTGACGCCGTCGTGGTGCTTGGTGGTGGGGATGAAGTACCCGGCGCCGGTCGCGGCGACGACCGCGAGCACCTCGTCGGCGTCGAACTCCTCGGCCTTCCACTGGTCGAGGAAGTCGTCGTACGGGGCTCCGCCGTGCACCTCCTGCTGGTGCCGGTGCGCGGGCGATCCCTCGATGCGGATCGTGTTGGCGTACCACTCGGCGTAGGGGTTGTGGGCGTACCACTCCTCGCGCGGCACGGCCCCGAGCTCGCCCGTCGGCTCGGCCCAGGCGGGAACCGAGTACGGCCCCCAGTGCACGAAGATCCCCAGCGCCGAGCCGCGGAACCACTCCGGCAGCGGGCGCTCGAACGCGCGGTACTCCGCGGGGCGAACAGGATCGGTCTTGAACATGGCCATCATCGGCACCTTTCGTCACACCCTTGTGAACTGCTTCGACTATCACCTATCCTATAGGAAATCTGGAACTCAACGAGGAGCTTCAATGACACTGGCAGACTTCCGACGCCCCACCACCCGCATCCCCGGCGGTGAATGGTTCAGCGGCGCGGGCTTCGGCATCTTCGTGCACTGGGATCAGGCATCCCAGCAGGGCATCGAGATCTCCTGGCCGCTGGTCGGCCGCTCGATCATCCCGGGCGTGGATGCCGTCGACGACGCGGTGACCGTCGCCGAATACCAGGCCACCGCGCCCACGTTCGACCCGCAGAACTGGGATGCCGCCGACCTCGCGCGCCGCGCGAAGGCGGCCGGTGCCACCTACGTCGTCTTCACCGCGCGCCACCATGCCGGATACAACATGTTCTTCACGGAGCAGTCGGACTTCGGGGTCGAGCACGGCCCCTTCGGTCGCGACATCACCCGCGAGTTCGTCGACGCCGTGCGCGCCGAGGGGCTCAAGGTCGGCATCTACTACAGCCTCCCCGACTGGAACCACCCCGACTACCCGGCGTTCCGCGATGAAGACCTGCCCTACAAGCTCGAGCACTGGCCCGCCGCCGGCATGCCCGAGTTCGCCGACACCCCGGATGCCACCGATCGTCACCGTCGCTCCAGCCCCGAGGAGTGGTCGCGCTACCTCGAGTACGTGCGGGCGCAGCTGACCGAGCTGCTCACGAACTACGGCACGATCGACCTGCTCTGGTTCGACGGCGACTGGGAGCGCTCGGCGGCGGAGTGGACCGCTCCGGGTCTGCGCCGCCTGATCAAGGAGCTGCAGCCCGATGTCGTGATCAACGACCGCCTTCCCGGGCAGGGCGACTACCGCACGCCCGAGCAGGGGTTCCCGCTCACGGTGCCCACCGGTCCGTGGGAGCTGTGCCTCACGATCGGCGACCACTGGGCCTGGCGCACGCACCCCGACAACGAGAAGTCGGCGCGGTCGCTGCTGGTGACCCTCATCGACGTGGTCGAGCGCGGTGGCAATCTGCTGCTCAATGTCGGCCCCGGCCCCGACGGCACCCTGCCCGAGGTCGAGAACGAGCGCCTGCAGGAGTTCGCCGACTGGATGCACGCGCACGCCGAATCCGTGATCGGTGTGGAACCCACGCAGGGCATCGACTTCCACGGGCCGACCACCGCCCGCGAAGGGCGCCTCTACCTGCACCTGACCGCGATCCCGGTCGACGAGATCATCGTGCGCGGTCTGCCGGTGCGGCGCATCACGCGGGTGCACCGGCTCGCCGACGGCCTCGAACTGCAGCACGACGCCAGCTTCGAGGTGCACGAGGCATCCACCGCCGGCGACGACTCCGGCGAGCTGCGCATCGTCGCACCGGCATCCCCCAGCGGTGCCCTCATCGACGTCATCGCCATCGACTTCTCCACCGAGTGATACCGAGTGATACCCGAGTGATCCGAGCAGTACCGCAGTAACCCGAGCAACACCCCCTCAACAACACACGCATCAGTTGCAGCATCCAATGAAGGAGGCAGTCAGTATGAATGCAGTCTCGAACCGGCGCGCGAAGCGCCTCATCCTCACCGGCGTCGCCGGCCTCAGCGCCCTCGCTCTCGCGGGGTGCGCGAGCGGCGGCGGCGGGGGAGGCGGCGGCGAGGCCGGCGGCCCGCTCGTGCTCTACACCTGGGCCGCCAGCGAGGGCGACCAGGCCCAGTGGGCCGACTTCATCTCCGGGGCGCAGGCCGAGGATCCCGACCTCGACATCTCGGTCGAGGGGCCGAGCTTCTCCGACTACTGGACCAAGGTGAAGACCCGCCTCTCGGGTGCCAACCCGCCCTGCCTGCTCACGACCCAGGCCGCCCGTGCACAGGAGCTCGGCGACCTGCTCATGCCCCTCGACGACCTGATCGAGAAGAGCGGCTTCGACATCGAGAACATCGACGAGTCGATGCTCAGCGGCATGACGGTCGACGGCACGATCCGTGCGATCCCCTACGACGCCGAGCCCATCGTGCTCTTCTACAACGTCGAGGCGTTCCAGGCCGCCGGCCTCGAACTGCCGGGTGCGACCTACACGCGCGACCAGTTCGTGTCGGATGCCAAGGCGCTCACCGACGGCGACAAGAAGGGCCTCGCGCTCGCGCCCGGCATCTTCATCCCGAACGCGTGGTCGCTGGCTGACGGCGTGCCCGCGGTCACCGAGGACGGCGAGCTCGACCTCACCAACCCCGAGTTCGTCGAGCAGGTCCAGAGCTTCTTCGACCTCGTCGCAGTCGAGGGCGTCGCGAAGGCCCCCGAGGCCGCCGACGGCTCGGAGGTCTCGCAGCAGGCCTTCACCAGTGGCGAGGTGCCGATGCTCATCGAGGGTCCGTGGATGTACGGCAGCTTCGCGGATGCCGCGGACTTCACCCTCGGCGTCTCGATCGTTCCGTCGACCAGTGGTGAGGCCGCGGCGATGACGGCCGGCTCCGGCTTCGGCATCGCGGCGAACTGCGACCGCCCCGACGAGGCGTTCGCGGCCATCGAGGCGCTCACCTCGCTGTCGGTGCAGGAGAAGCAGGCCGAGGCCCGCGGCATCGTCCCCGCTCGCATCGAGGCGCTCCCGGCCTGGGCCGAGGGCAAGACCGAGGGCTCGTCGGAGGTCGTCGAGGCTCTGCTCTCGAACGCGACCCCGCAGCGCACCACCCCGACCTGGAACCAGGTCGAGACCCTCATGACGCAGTACGGCGTGCAGGGCTACCGGGGTGAGCTGACGGCGGAGGAGATCATGGACACGATCACGAACTCGGTCGCGGGCTGAGCGGATGGCGATCATGAGCGACCGGAGCGAGGCCACGGCCTCCTCCGCGATGCCCGGCGTGGCGGGGGTGCCCATCGGCGCCCCCGCCCCACCGGGGCCGCGGCTGCCGCGTCGGCGCGGGAACGGGTGGGTGGCGGTCGCGTTCCTCGCCCCCGGGATGATCGGGTTCGTCCTCTTCATCCTCACCCCGCTGTTCGGGTCGGCCTTCATCAGCCTCTTCGACTGGAAGCTGTTCGGGAACCCGGATTTCATCGGCCTCGAGAACTACGTCAAGCTGTTCCGCGACCCGACCTTCTACACGGTGCTCGGCAACACGGTCATCTTCGCCGTGGTCTACACGGCGCTGAACCTGTTCGTCGCTCTCACGATCTCGCTCTGGCTCAATACCCGTATGAAGGCCGCGGGAGCGTGGCGCGTGATCTTCTTCCTCCCGGTCATCACCCCGATGGTCGCGAACGCCCTCGTCTGGCGGCTGCTGCTCTCGCAGGACGGGCTCGTGAACTCGATGCTCGCCACCGTCGGCATCGACGGACCCAACTGGCTCTCCGACTCGGCCTGGGCGCTGCCCTCGGTGATCGCGATGTCGGTGTGGCAGTCGTTCGGCTACAACGTCATCGTGCTGTCGGCGGGACTCAGCGCCATTCCGAAAGAGCTGCTCGAGGCGTCCCGCATCGACGGCACCAGCGCCTGGCAGCGACTGCGCTACATCATCCTCCCGCTGCTCTCGCCCTCGCTCTTCTTCTGCTCGACCATGACGATGATCGGCGCCTTCCAGGTCTTCGTCCAACCGCTGTTCCTCACGCAGGGCGGCCCGGGCGAGAGCACCAACACGTTCGTGCTGTACCTCTACCGCAACGGCTTCGTCTTCGACCGGCTCGGCTACGCCTCCGCCCTCGCGTGGATCCTGTTCGTCGTGGTGATGCTCATCACGGCCCTGCAGTTCGTCGGCCAGCGCAAGTGGGTGAACTATGAGTGATCGTGACCTCTCGGCGACCGCGCTGCTGATCCTGCCGCGCCGTCGGCACCAGCGCCGATCGACCCTCAAGGAGTGGCTGAACACCGCCGCGATCGCGCTCGTCGCGCTGATCTTCGCGTTCCCCTTCATCTGGATGTTCCTCACGGCCCTCAAACCCGAGAACGAGGTCTTCACGGCGACGCCGCAGATCTTCGGGTCCGAGATCCGCTGGGCGAACTTCGTCGAGGCGTGGACGGTCGTGCCCTTCGGGCGCTTCATCCTCAACGGGCTCATCGTCGCGATCGCCGGTGCCGCGCTCTCGGTCGTCGTCGCCGTGCTCTCGGCCTACGCCTTCTCGCGGCTGCGCTTCAGGTTCCGCGACAAGCTCTTCCTGCTGTTCGTGCTCACGCTCGTGCTGCCGCAGGAGGTGCTCGTCGTGCCGCTGTTCATCATGATCAACAGCTGGGGCTGGAACGACACCTACGGCGCGCTCATCATCCCGTTCGCCTTCACCGCGTTCGGCACGTTCCTCATGCGCCAGTTCTTCCTCACGATCCCGATCGAGTACGAGGAGGCCGCGCTCATCGACGGCGCCTCGCGCCTGCGCACGCTCTGGTCGGTGCTGCTGCCGCAGCTGGTCGCACCGCTGAGCGTGCTCGCGGTCTTCTCGTTCATCGGTTACTGGAACTCGTACCTGTGGCCGCTGATCATCATCAACACACAGGACATGGCGACCGTGCCGCTCGGGCTGGGGATGTTCACCGGCCAGTTCGGCACGCAATGGTCGCTACTCATGGCGGCGTCGACGCTCGCCGTCATCCCCTCGTTGATCCTCGTGCTGCTGCTGCAACGGCAGCTCATCAAGGGGGTCACCCTGGGCGGACTCGGAGGACGATGATGAACGCATCGCAGAACACCGGCTCGAGCATCCTCGACGCCACCACCGCGGCCAACGCTGCTTTCGCCGATGTGACGGCGGGCAGCCGGATCGTGCACGTCGAGGCGCAGCTCGTCGACCTGCCGGTCGAGACCGTGCGCACCGACGCCCTGCAGACCTTCGTCAAGCAGGAGACGATCTTCGTGCGGATCCGCACCGCCGACGGCACCGAGGGGGTGGGATACAGCTACACGATCGGCACGGGCGGCGGGGCGGTGCTGAGCCTGCTGCGCGAGACGCTGCTGCCCGCACTCATCGGGCTGGAGGCCGAGAGGCCCGAAGCGGTGTGGCTCGCGCTGTTCGGCATCACCCGCGCCACCACCGTCGGGCCGATCACCGCGCTCGCGCTCGCCGCGGTCGACACGGCGGTGTGGGATGCGAAGACCCGCCGCGCCGGCCTGCCGCTGTGGGTCGCCGGCGGGGGAGCCTCGCCGTCGATCCCGATGTACGACACCGAGGGCGGATGGCTGCACCTCACCGTCGACGAGCTCGTCGCGCACGCGGTCGCCTCGAAGGAGCGCGGCATGGGCGGGGTGAAGATCAAGGTCGGCAAGCCCCGCGGTCACCAGGACCTCGAGCGTCTGCGGGCCGTGCGCGACGCCGTCGGCGACGACCTCGACATCATGGTCGACGCCAACCAGTCGTTCACGGTGTCGGAGGCGGTGCGCCGTGCGCGCCTGTTCGAGCAGGTGGATGTTTTCTGGTTCGAGGAGCCGCTGCCCGCGGAAGACATCGAGGGCCATCGCCAGCTCGCCCGGTCGACCTCGGTGCCGATCGCGGTCGGCGAGAGCATGTACTCGATCGGCCACTTCCGCGAGCACCTGCAGCGCGGCGGCGCCTCGATCGTGCAGCCCGATGTCGCCCGGGTCGGCGGCATCACGCCCTGGCTCAAGATCGCGCACCTGGCCGAATCGTTCAACGCCCCCGTCGCCCCGCACTTCCTCATGGAGCTGCACGTGTCGCTCGTGTGCGCCATCCCGAACGCCCTCTACCTCGAGCACATCCCGCAGCTGCGGGCCGTCACCACCGACGAGCTGCGCATCGAGGGCGGTCGCGGCTGGGCGCCGACCACGGCGGGCCTCGGCATCGCGTGGGACGACGCGGCGCTCGGGCGGTTGATCGTCTCGTGACCCGTCCCGTTCCCGTGCGCATCGGTCGCGGCGGACTCTCGGCCCCGCCGATCGGGTACGGCGCGGCCGCGCTCGGCAACCTCTACAGCGCGCTCGCCGACGACGCCTGGCCTGAGGTGGTGCCCGCGGCGTGGGCCGGCGGCATCCGCTACTTCGACGTCGCCCCGCACTACGGTCTCGGTCTGGCCGAGCGGCGGTTGGGGGAGAGCCTGAGGGCGCTGCCGCGCGAGGAGTACATCGTCTCGACCAAGGTCGGACGGCTGCTCGTGCCGCAGGATGCCGCGGGCCGCACCGACATCGACAACCTGTTCGCCGTGCCCGCCGATCATCGGCGCGTGCGCGACTACTCGCGCGACGGAGTGCTGCGCTCGATCGACGACTCGCTCACGCGGCTCGGCCTCGACCGGATCGACCTGGTGCTGGTGCACGACCCCGACGACTTCGAGGCCGAGGCCCTCGACGGTGCCTTCCCCGCGCTCAGCGACCTGCGTGACCAGGGCGTGATCCGCTCGTTCGGGGCGGGCATGAACCAGAGCGCGATGCTCGCCCGGTTCGTGCGCGAGACGGATGCCGACGTGATGATGGTCGCCGGGCGTTGGACGCTGCTCGACCAGTCCGCCGGCGACGACCTGCTGCCCCTCGCCGCCGAGCGCGATGTCTCGGTGCTCGCCGCGGCCGTCTTCAACTCCGGCATCCTCGCGACCGATACCCCCGGGCAGGGGAGCCTGTTCGATTACGGTCCCGCCGACCGCGCGGTCGTCGAGCGCGCGCAGGAGATCGCGCGCATCGCGCACCGGCACGGCCGCACGCTGCCCGAGCTGGCGGTGCAGTTCCCGCTGCGGCATCCGGCCGTCGCGTCCGTCGTGCTGGGTGGGGCCAGCGCCGCCCAGCTCGCGCAGAACAGCGCGCTCGCCGACCGACCGGTGCCGGAGGAGGTCTGGCGCGAACTGCAGGAGCAGGGGCTGCTGGGAACGGATGCCTCCGCGCGGCAGCCGCGGGCGCGAGAAGGGCAACCCGTACGATGAGACTCATGTTCAGCGACGACGAAGCCCGTGGACCACGGGCTCTGCCCGCCCGCCGTGCCCTCGTCGACGACGTCTACGACGCCGTGCTCGGGCTGCTCATGGACCGGGTGATCGAACCCGGTGCCCGCGTGAACATCGACGCGGTCGCCCGCGACCTCGACGTCTCGCCGACCCCGGTGCGCGAGGCACTCACCCGCCTCGAGTCCGAGGGGCTCGTGATCAAGCGCGCGCTCAAGGGCTACGTCGCCACCCCGCTGCTCGATGCCGACGGCCTGCGCGACCTCTACGACATGCGCGAACTCCTCGAGCCCGAAGCGGCACGCCGCGCGACGACGCACATCGACACCGAGACCGAGGCCGAGCTCACCGCCTCGGTGGCGCAGATGCGCACGGCATCCGCCCCCGACGACGACGAGCACTTCGAGAACTACCGCCGCTTCATCGACGAGGACCTGCACTTCCACCACCTCATCGCCGAGCACGCGCAGAGCCCGCTGCTCTCGGAGGCGATCGTGCGGCTGCGCTCGCACATGCACCTCTACCGGCTCAACTTCCGCCACGACTTCGAGGACGACACGGTCAGCGAGCACGAGAAGATCCTCTCCGCGCTGCGCGATCGCGATGCGGATGCCGCGGCAGCCGCCATGCTCACCCACATCACCAACTCCTACGCCCGCCTCGGCCCGGTGCTCGCGGCGCGCTCGGAGTAGCTCCCGGGGCGCCCATCGTCTCGCTTCGCGGTCCCTGAGCGAGGAGCGAAGCGACGAGACGAAGGGCCGCGGCCTAACGGTTCCCTAACGCCAGGTAGAATAGAACCAGACACCCGCCCGCCTGCGCCGTTTTCCCCCGGCCGACGAGCCCTGAGGAGCCGCGTATATGCTGACGCTCCTCGCCGTGTTCCTCCTCGGGTCTCTCCTGATGCCCGTTCTGGTGCGCTGGCTGGGGTCTCAGGCATTCGCGATCGCCGCTCTCATTCCCGCGGCGGCATTCGTCCACGCGCTGGTGATGACGCCGCAGGTGATCGACGGCGACTCCCCGTTCGTCTCGGTGTCGTGGATCCCGCAGCTCGGGCTGAACCTGTCGATGAACATGGACGTGCTCGGCTGGGTGCTCACGCTCATCGTCACGGGCGTCGGTTCGCTCGTTCTCCTCTACTGCCGCTGGTACTTCCACGACGACTCGGCCGGGATCGGCCAGTTCGCGGGCGTTCTGCTGGGCTTCGCCGGCGCGATGTACGGCCTCGTACTCACCGACGACCTGGTCATGCTCGTCATGTTCTGGGAGGTGACGAGCATCCTCTCGTACCTCCTCATCGGTCACTACCGCCGTCGCGCGGCCAGCCGTCGTGCCGCGCTGCAGGCGCTGCTGGTCACCACGCTCGGCGGACTCGTGATGTTCGTCGGCGTCGTGCTGCTGGTGGTCGATGCCGGAACGTCGAGCATCCGCGAGATCCTCGCCGAGGTGCCGACCGGTCCGATGATCGATGCCGCGATCGTCATGCTCCTGATCGGCGCGATCAGCAAGTCGGCGATCTTCCCGTTCCACTTCTGGCTGCCCGGTGCGATGGCCGCTCCCACTCCGGTGAGCGCCTACCTGCACGCCGCCGCGATGGTGAAGGCGGGTATCTACCTCATCGCACGCTTCGCGCCGATCTTCGCGCTGAGCCCCACCTGGCGTCCGATCGTGATCAGCCTCGGCATCCTGACGATGCTGATCGGCGGGTTCCAGGCGCTGCGCGAGACCGACCTCAAGCGCATCCTCGCCTTCGGCACCGTCAGCCAGCTCGGTTTCTTCGCCGTGGTCGTCGGCTACGGCACGCAGGCCGCGGCGCTGGCGGGGCTTGCGCTGGTCATCGGCCACGCGCTGTTCAAGTCGGCACTGTTCCTCATCGTGGGTGTGATCGACCGTCAGCTCTCGACGCGTGACATCAACGAGCTCTCGGGCGTGGGCCGGCAGGCCCCGGTCATGACGACGGCGGCGTTCATCTCGATCGCCTCCATGGCCGGCATCGCCCCGACCCTCGGTTTCGTGGCGAAGGAATCGACGCTCACCGCCCTGCTCGACGATGCGATCGGCGGATCCGCGTGGGGACTCGTCGCCCTGATCGGCGTGATCCTCGGATCCATGCTCACTGCGGCATATGGCGTGCGCTTCCTCTGGGGAGCCTTCTGGACCAAGCGCGACGCGCAGGGCGATCGGATGCCGGACACCCCCTGGCCCGACCCGCCCGTCGGGTTCCTGTCGGCGCCGATCATCCTCGCGGGTGTCACGCTCGCCGCCGGCATCGGCGCTCCCGCGCTCGACGTCGCGCTGCAGGGATACGCGGTCACGGCGACCCCCGGCCTCGATGCCGAGGGGCTGGCCGTCGAAGGCCCGGGGCACCTCGCCCTCTGGCACGGCTTCGAGCCGGCGCTCGGCATCTCGATCCTGTCGATCGTGCTGGGCTTCGGGATCTTCCTGCTCTCCCGCCGCACCGGCTGGGACCGCAAGGCCCGCCTGCTGCCGTTCACCGCGGCCGATGTCTACTACTTCGTCATGCGCGGCGTCGACCGCCTGTCGGTGCTCAGCACGACCCTCACCCAGCGCGGTTCGCTGCCCGTGTACGTCGGCACGATCTTCGTGGTGTTCGTCGCCGCCGAGGTCACGGCGCTCGTCGCGACCGATATCGACCGCTTCCAGCTGTCGGCCTGGCACACGCCGGTGCAGATCGTCGTGGCGCCGATCATGGCGGCCGCCGGTCTCTTCGCGGTGCGGGCGCAGAAGCGCTACACCGGAGTCGTGCTCGTGTCGGTCACGGGCCTCGGCATGGTGGTGCTGTTCGCGACCAGCGGCGCCCCCGACCTCGCGCTCACGCAGATCCTCGTCGAGACCGTCACGATGGTGACGTTCGCCCTCGTGCTGCGGCGTCTGCCCTCGAAGATGGGCGAGCACAACGCCTCGGTCGGGCGCATCCCGCGGGCGCTGCTCGCGGTGGGCGTCGGTCTCACGATGGCGCTCGTCGCCGTGGTCGCCACGCAGTCGCGCATCCACGAGCCCATCTCCGCCTCGTTCGCGCAGCTCGCCTACGAGATCGGCCACGGCAAGAACGTCGTCAACGTCGCCCTGGTCGACCTGCGTGGATGGGACACGATGGGTGAGCTGTCGGTGCTCGTGCTCGCCGCGACCGGTGTGGCCTCGCTCGTCTTCGTCACCCATCGCGCCGACATGCTCGCCGCCACCCTCAAGCTGCCGCGGTCGAAGCGCCGCCGCACGCAGAGCCGCCCGCTGGTCGAGACGACCGAGGGCATCCGTTTCCAGACCACCGAGAACGAGAGCAGCCCCCGGGCCTGGCTCGTCGGCGGAACGAAGATGAAGCCCGAGAACCGGTCGATCCTGCTCGAGGTGATCGTCCGGGTGCTGTTCCACACCATCATCGTGGTGTCGATCTTCCTGCTCTTCTCCGGTCACAACCTCCCCGGTGGCGGTTTCGCCGGCGGTCTCGTCGCGGGCATGGCGCTCGTCATGCGCTACATCGCGGGTGGCCGCTGGGAGCTCGGTGCAGCCGCACCCACCGACGCGGGACGTCTGCTCGGCGCGGGCCTCATCCTCGCGGTCGGCAGCGCGCTGATCCCCCTGTTCTTCGGCCAGGCGCCGCTCACCAGCACGTTCTGGGAGTGGGAGATCCCCGGCTTCGGCCACATGGAGTTCGTCACCTCGACGATCTTCGACGTGGGCGTCTACCTCGTCGTCATCGGCCTCGTGCTCGACGTGCTGCGCAGCCTCGGGGCCGAGGTCGACCGTCAGACCCAGGCGCTGCGCGATGCGCCGATGGTCTCGCGTGAGAGGCGGGGTGCCCACTGATGGACGTCTCGCTCACCCTCATCGTGATCATGGCCGTGCTCTTCGCCTGCGGCGTGTACGCGATGCTCGAGCGCAGCCTGACCCGCGTGCTCATCGGATTCCTGCTGCTCGGCAACGCGACGAACCTGCTGCTGATGATCGTCATGGGCGTGCCCGGACGCGCGCCGTTCTACGGCGTCGACGGCGACATCAGCGACCCGCTCCCGCAAGCGCTCACCCTCACCGCCATCGTCATCACGTTCGCGGTCTCGGCGTTCCTGCTCGCGCTCATCTACCGCTCCTGGCAGCTGGGCCAGGCCGACACGGTCGAAGACGACGAGGCCGACATCGCGCTGCGCGAGCGCACCGACGCCGACGAAGATCTCATGGACGACGAGTCCGAGTCCGACGACGACGAGGCCACCACCGACTTCGTCGGCGTGCAGACCGCGCCGATCACAGTGCTCCACATGCGCGACCACTCCTCGATCCAAGACGACGCGCCCGTCGATCGGGCGTACGGCTCGTACGGGACGGATGCCTCCGCGGGCGTCCTCGATGCCGAATCGGCGCCTCCCGACGACGACGAGGTGGAGACCGAATCCGTCGATGAGACGGATGCCGAAGCATCCGACGACCACGCCCCCGAGCACACCGATGAGGAGGATCGCCGATGAGCGTTCTGGTCCCCCTCCTCGTCGGGCTCCCGCTGCTGGGCGCCGCGATCACGCTCGTCTTCGGTCGCAACGCGCGCCTGCAGGTGTTCGTCACCGTCGTCACGCTCGCCGCCGTCTCGGTGATCGCCGCCGTGCTGCTGGTCGCCGTCGACGCCGGCGACACCCCGATGGCGGTGTCGGTGGGCGGATGGCCGGTGCCGTTCGGCATCGTGCTCTACGTCGATCGGCTCGCCGCCCTCCTCGTGCTGATCTCGAGCATCGTGCTGCTCGCCGTGCTCCTCTTCTCGATCGGCCAGGGTGCCGCCGACGGCACCGACGAGACCCCGATCTCGATCTTCAACCCCTCGTACCTGATCCTCGCGGCGGGCATCTTCAACGCCTTCATCGCGGGCGACCTGTTCAATCTGTACGTCGGCTTCGAGATCCTGCTCGTGGCCTCGTACGTGCTGATCACGCTGGGCAGCACCGAGTCGCGCATCCGCACCGGTGCCGTGTACATCGTCGTGTCGCTCGTGTCGTCGATCCTGTTCCTCGCGTCGATCGCGATGATCTACGGAGCCGTCGGCACGGTCAACATGGCGCAGATCGCCGAGCGCATGGCCGAGCTGCCGCAGGAGACGCAGCTCGTGCTGCACCTCATGCTCGTCGTGGCGTTCGGCATCAAGGCCGCCATCTTCCCGGTGTCGTTCTGGTTGCCCGACTCCTACCCGACCGCGCCCGCCCCGGTCACCGCCGTCTTCGCCGGATTGCTGACCAAGGTCGGCGTCTACGCGCTCATCCGCACCGAGACGCAGCTGTTCGCCTCGAACAGCATCGACACGCTGCTGCTGATCATCGCGCTGGCGACCATGGTCGTCGGCGTGCTCGGCGCCGTCGCGCAAGCCGAGCTCAAACGAATCCTGTCGTTCACGCTCGTCAGCCACGTCGGGTACATGATCTTCGGTCTCGCGATCGCGACGCCCGCGGCCATCGGCGCCACGGTGTACTACATCGTGCACCACATCGTCGTGCAGACGACCCTGTTCCTCGCCGTAGGACTGATCGAACGAAGAGCCGGCAGCACCTCGATCCTGCGGGTCAAGGGGCTGCTGAAGATCGCGCCGGTGATCGCCGTGCTCTACTTCATCCCCGCGATCAACCTCGGCGGGTTGCCGCCCTTCTCCGGGTTCATCGGAAAGTTCGCGCTCTTCGAGGCCGCGGCATCCGTCGGCACCCCCCTCATGATCGTGCTGATCATGGGCGGCATCCTCACCTCGCTCCTCACCCTGTACGCGCTCATGCGCGCCTGGAACCTCGCGTTCTGGCGTGAGGAGGAGGACTCGACCGAGACCGAGGGACGCATCTCGTACCTCGGCAACGCGCCCGCCGCCGATGAGCAGCAGGAGCGTCGCCGCATCCCCAAGATCATGACGCTCGCGACCGCCGGCATGGTCGGGGTCACCGTCGCGCTCACCGTCTTCGCGGGCCCGCTCTACGAGCTCTGCGACCGCATCGGCGAGACGCTGCTGCAGCCCGTCAACCTCGTGCAGCTCGAAGAGGAGGTGGGCGGATGAGTCCCGAGGGCAAGCGCCACTTCTGGCGCGACCTGCGCGCCCAGCTGCCGTTCCTCGCCTGGCTGGTCGTGCTGTGGATGCTGCTGTGGGGGCAGTTCACGCTGCTGGCGTTCGTCTCCGGACTCGTCGTCGCGGTGTTCGTGACCCGGGTGTTCCGCCTGCCGACGGTCGAGCTGTCGGGGCGGGTCAACGTCTTCTACGCCGCGCTGTTCGTGGTGCAGTTCCTCTGGGCGCTGCTGCGAGGCGCCGTCACCGTCGCCATCCAGGTCTTCGACTTCCGCAAGCAGCCGGGCACCGCCATCATCGCGGTGCCGCTGCGCTACGCCGACGACCTCGTCATGACGCACGTCGCGGTCGTGTCGTCGCTCGTGCCGGGCTCGCTCGTGGTCGAGGCCGATCGTGATCGCCGCGTTCTCTACATGCACGTGATCGGCGTGGATGGGATGGACGACGTCGAGAAGCAGCGCCGCATCGTGCTGCGCTGGGAGCAGCGGGTGGTGCGTGCGCTCGGCGATCCCGCGCAGTATCGTGCGCTCAAGGCCGATGAGCGGGCACGCGCGACCGCCGCCGGGTCTTCGACGAAGGGCGGTGCCCGGTGAACATCCTGCTGCTCGTGATCATGGTGGTGTTCGGCATCGCCGCGATCCTCACCGTCATCCGCATCTTCCGCGGGCCCACGATCCTCGACCGCGCGGTCGCCTCCGACGTGCTGCTCACCGAGGTCATGTGCGTGCTCGGTGCCGAGATGGCGATCAACGGCCATACGCGCAGCATCCCGGTGCTGCTCATCATCGCCGCGATCGGCGTCTTCGGATCGATCTCGGTCGCCCGCTTCGTCGCACGAAGGGACAACACGACGCCATGAACATCTTCGGTCTCGTCATCCCCGACGCCGTCATCGACGTGACGGTGCTCGTGCTCATCCTGCTCGGCGCGCTGCTCTGCCTCTCTGCTGCGGTCGGACTGCTGCACTTCCGCGATGTGCCGTCACGTCTGCACGCCGCCACCAAGCCGCAGGTGCTCGGACTCGTGTTCATCTGCCTCGCGGTCGCCCTCGCGCAGCGCAGCGTCGGCGGCATCCTGCTGGGGCTGCTGCTGGTCGCCCCGATCGTGCTCATGCAGTTCGCGACCGCCCCGCTCTCGGCGCACATGGTCGGACGCCAGGCCTACCGCAACGGCTCCGCCGATCAGCGCCACCTCGTCGTCGACGAGCTCGCTGACGCCAAGCAGACCCCGCCCGCCGCGGGGTAGTGCGCGGGGGCGCCGGCGTACCCAACTCAGGAACATCGGCCGATTGCTCGCCGATTCCGCTCGTTCGCACGTGTGTGGTGCGGTTCTTCCTGAGTTAGGTACATAGCGGGGCGGGTATCGACTCCTCCTGCACGGAGCGGGAGAAGGTCGGAGTTCCGGGAGATCGGTGTCTGGTCGCTCCTCTGGCTAGCCGCGGACGCGCAGGATGTCGTGGTGACTCCCACTCCCCGCGACCTCGCTCATGCGCTCTTCGTGCCGATGGTCTTCACGCGCGCCGATCTCTTCGGTAGGGGACACACCCGACGGTCGATCTCTCGCGCAGTCGACGAGGGGCGTTTGCGCCGCTTGCGTCGGGACCGCTACGCCGAAGGGGACATCCCGGAAGCGGTTGCGCATGCGTCAGCTATCGGCGCACGTCTCACATGCATCTCGCTGCTGCAGATGCTGGGCGTCTTCGTCCTGTCGTCGTCGGAGACGCACGTGCGGCTTCGGCGTAATCGCTCGCGCTTCGATGCGGCGCACGCGAGGCGATGCCGGCTGCATTGGTACGACGGCGAGCGGGACGCACTTCTCCACGTGACGGGGCTCAAGGAAGCGATTCTGCACTCGCTTCGCTGCCAGACGCCGCGTGCGGCGATCGCCACGTTGGACAGCGTCGTCCACCACGGACTGATGACAATGACAGGACTGCGTCGGCTCTTCGACTCACTCCCACCTGGGTTCAGTGCGATTCTGAACCTGGTGGATCCGACGGCCGAGTCCGGCCCGGAGACCTTCGTGCGCTTGATGCTTCGGACTCTGGGCGTCGACTACGAATGTCAGGTCGTGATCGTCGGTGTCGGGAGAGTGGATTTCGTGGTCGACGGGTGGCTGATCATCGAGTGCGACAGCAGGGCCTTCCACGAGGGCTGGGAGAAGCAGAGGCGGGACCGTCAGCGAGACCTTGCGGCGATGAGGCTCGGCTACGTGACGGTGCGACCTCTCGCATCCGATGTCCTCGGCGATCCGGCGTCGGTGCAATGTGCATTGCGAGACGTGATCGAGCGGCTGGGCCCGCGACTCTCCGGTCGCCGCGGTACCCAACTCAGGAAGAATGCGCGATAAGTGCCTGAAAAGCGATCGGAACGACTGTTTGGACGAGTTCTTCCTGAGTTGGGTACAGGACGAACCGACACCCCTCACAACTCGGCGGCGAAGCCCTCGATCAGGCGGGCGGCGGGCTCGGAGTCGCTGATCAGCGTGCCGTGGCCGTGGTCGGGGATCACCTCGAGCCGAGCACCGGGAATTGCATCGAGGATCGCACGGCACCAGCTCATCGGCGCGAGCGGGTCGTCTTCACCGCGCAGCACGAGCACCGGCGCCGTGATGCGCACGAACGCCTTCTCGGGCTGGTGAGCGATCGTGGCCCTGATCTTGCGGATCAGGTGCGGCCCGCCGCGCAGGTATTCGCGGGCGCCGCGCCAGATCACCAGCGGTCGCTCGCCCATCAGGTCGCGCATCAGGTAAGAGCCCTGCGCAGCGAGGTTGCGCTTGGTCTTGTCGACGGTGGGCCCGGCGAGTACGACGCCCGAGACGAGGAGCGGATGCCGTGCGGCGAGCTCCGCCGCGATCTGGCTGCCCATCGAGTGACCGATCACCACGACGGGTCCCTCGCCCGTGTGCCGGAGGTATGCCGCGACGAGGTCGGCGTGGCGCTCCATCGTGAGGGTGCGGGTGGGTTCGGGGGCCTCGCCGAACCCCGGCAGGTCGAGCGCGATGAGCCGACCCGGGAGCCGCTGCGCGATGTCGAGGTAGACGCTGCGCCCCATGCCGATGCCGTGCAGCAGAAGGAACGTCGGCTCGCCCTCGCCGAAGGTCTCGGCGATCAGTGTCGACCCGGCGTGCTCGAACTCGAGGAGCGTGACGGGGGTCCCGGCGGGGGCGAGATAGCTGGTGGGCACCGTTCCACGTTAGTAGAGACGGCCTCCCGCCCCGTGCCGGGGACTCAGCCCCCGCCCCGCGCCGGACCTCAGCCGATGAGGCTGGGCTGCAGGTCGCGCAGCGTGCGCCGATGCGTCATGCGTGTCACGCCGATCATCGCGAACAGCAGCGCACCGACCAACCAGATGCCGAGCACGATCAGGTCGCCGCCCGCTCGGGCGAGATCACCCCCGTACATCAGTTGCCGCATCGCATCGACGACGTAGCCGAGCGGCAGCACGTGGTGCAGTGCCGCGAGCGGGGCGGGCAGCGTCTGCCAGGGGAACGTACCGCCGGCGGTGACGAGTTGCAGCACCATGAGCACGAGCCCGAGGAACTGCCCCACCGAGCCCAACCACACGTTGAGCGCGAGGATGATCGCCGCGAACGTCGCCGAGGCGAACACCAGCACCCCGAGGGTTCCGAGCGGATGGTTGAACGTGAACCCGAGGGTGAGCGCGAGGATGCCCATGAGCCCCACCATCTGCACCGCACCGAGCGCCGCGGGCGTCAGCCACCCGGCGAGCGTGATGCGGATCGGGGAGTGCAGCGCGGTGATCGCGCGCCGCGAGATCGGCTTCACGATGAGGAACAGCGCGTAGATGCCGATCCAGGCCGACAGCGCCGCGAAGAACGGGGCGAGCCCAGCGCCGTAGTCCTCGGCCGAGGCGACCTTGTCGCTCGACACCTTCACCGGGTCGGCGATCGTGTCGGCCTGCAGGCTGCGCAGCTCGGGGGTGGATGCCGGGATCTGGTCGACACCGGATGCCAAGCCGTCGCGCAGTTCGGCCGCTCCGCTGGCGAGGGTGCTCAGTC
Organism: Microbacterium sp. NPDC087868; assembly: GCF_044900755.1. Taxonomy (NCBI): domain Bacteria; kingdom Bacillati; phylum Actinomycetota; class Actinomycetes; order Micrococcales; family Microbacteriaceae; genus Microbacterium; species Microbacterium sp. NPDC087868. The sequence continues at coordinate 150,911 of NZ_JBJDNO010000002.1, read as the reverse complement.
CGTCGCGCAGCTGCGCCGCGCCGTCGTTCGCGGATGCCGCGCCCTCCGCGACCGTGCCCGCACCGGTGGCGAGGCTCGAGGCGCCGGTCGAGAGGGTCGCCGCGCCGGAAGCGACCTGTGCCGCGCCATCCGCGAGCTGATCGATCTTGCCGACATCTGCCTGCACGGTCGCGTTGCCGTCCTGCAGCCGGGTCGCGAGCGGGTCGAGCTTCGCGAGAACCTGGTCGATCTCCTCGGGCGTGAGGCCCTGATCGGTGAGGATCGTCGTGATGTCGGTGCGCACCTGCGGCAGGGCATCCGTCGCCTGCTGCACGACCGAGCCCGCCCGGTCGGCGATGTCGGCGAGCTGGCGGTTGCCGTCGCTCACCTGCGCGGCACCGTCGGCGAGGGACTGCGCCCCGGTCGCCAGGGTCTGGGCGCCGGAGGCGAGCTGCGCGGTGCCGTCGGCCAGCTGGGCCGTGCCGTCGGCGAGGGTCGCGCTGCCCGTGGCGGCGGTGTTCGCGCCGTCGGTCAGCTGCGTGGCGCCGTCGGTCGCGGTCACGAGGCTGTCGCGGATGTCGCTGAGCCCGGTGAGCAGCCGCTCGGCCGCCTCGCTGCCGACCATCTCGGCCACCGAGCTGCGGATCTTCTCGACCGCCTGCGTGCCCATCGACGATGCGAGGTAGTTGTTCGCGTCGTTGGTCTCGAGGTCGATGCGGGCCTGGTGCGGGTCGTCGCCCGCGGCCGAGGTCAGCGCCGTCGAGAAGTCGGAGGGGATGGTCACGGTGAAGTCGACGGTGCCGTGGCGCAGGGCATCGGCCGCTTCGTCGGCCGTCATCCGCTGCCAGTCGAAGGCGTTGCCGTCGATGAGGTTGTCGGCGACGTCCTCGCCGTAGTTGACGGTGTCGCCGACGGCGGCGTCGGATGCCGTGGACGGTGCGCCCGCATCGTCGACGACGAGTGCAACCGGCACCTCGGGGAACTTGGCGTACGGGTCCTGGTTCGCCCAGAGGTAGAGGCCGCCGTAGAGGATCGGCACGCACACGAGCGCGATGAGCGCGATGATGCCCATCTTGCTCGCCGTCAGCCGCCGCAGCTCGGCCGCGATCATCGCGGGAACCTTCATGAGGCGGCTCCGTTCGTGTCGTCTTCGTCTTCGTCGTCGGGGTCGGGGTCGGAGTCGGGGTCTGTGGTGCGGCCCTTCGTCTCGTCGCTGCGCTCCTCGCTCAGGGACCGGGCTTCTTCGGGTTCGGGTTCCTGAGCGCCCGTCGTCTCGTCGCTGCGCTCCTCGCTCAGGGGCCGGGCTTCTTCGGCTTCCGCCGCGGCATCCGCTTCCGGCTCGAGCACGAGTGGCTCGACCGGGCCGGAGGCGTTGACCGCGCCGAGCTCCTGCATCCGCTCCAACGCCACGGCGGCCGAACCGCCGAGGATCACGAGCATCGCGAACCCGCGCTCGGCGAACTCGGCGGCGATCCGCCACCAGCCGTCGGGCGAGCCGCCGTGCCGGTCGGGCGACACGAGCACGACGGCATCCGTCCCGTCGCGCAGCACCGCGAGCTCGCACAGGATGCGCACGCGCGCCGAGGGGTCGATGTTGCCGATCGGCACCGAGGCGAGCTCGGCGTACCCGAGCTGCGACAGCCAGCGCTTGGCGTGGAGCGGCGTCGCGCCGAGCCCGGCGAACATCAGTTCCTCGCCGACGACGCCCGCGAGCGAGATGTCGGGGTGCGGGTCGCTGACGTCGGGGGCGTCGACGAGGGCGACCCGGCGGCGCAGCTCCCTGGCGCTCTCGGAGTCATCGATCGTGACGCGACCGGTCTCGGGGCGCATGCGTCCGCTCGCGATCAGGCCGAGGACGGTCGGGCGCTGCTCGGTCTCGGCGAGGGCGTACCGCACCTCGCCGGTGTGGAACTCGAGAGTCGTGGGTGGGAGGGCTTGACCGTTCTTGCCCTTGCTCACATCGTGCAGGGTGATCCTCATGCGGGGGCCTCCGTCGGGCCGGTGACGATGTCGGGGTGGGCGGCGAGCAGCTCATCGGCTTCGCGCCACGAGAGCCCGGCGATGCTGAGTACCGCGCGCACGGCGAGGTTCGCGGCACCCGTGCTCGCGGCATCCGTGCGGGAGATGACCGTGCGCGCGATCTCCTCGATGAGTCGGGCGAGGGTCGGGGCGGCGAGGTCGCTGCGGAAGCTGCCGTCGTCCTGACCGCGGCGCACCAGGGCGGCGACCGTGCGGCGCAGCGGGGCGAGCGCGTCGGCCGTGTGCTGCACGTGCGCCTCGTCGAGCGCGAGGGCGGCCGCGACCTGCACGTGCGCGGCCTCGTGCCAGAGGCGTGCCGTGAGGCGGGCGAGGGCGAGGCGGGCGTCGGCGTCGGTCACGGATTCGGCGATGGCGTTGAAGCGCTGGGCGCCGGTCGAGATGAGTTCGCGGATGAGGGCTTCGCGGTCGTCGAAGTGGCCGTAGAGGGTGCGGCGCGAGAGGCCGGCGCTGCGGGCGATCACGTCGACCGAGGCATAGGGGTCGACGGAGAGCGCGGAACGGGCGGCGTCGAGGATGCCGGCGCGGTTCTCGACGGCGTCGCGACGGGGTGCGCGGGTGGTCATGGATTCGAGTGTACTTAATGTGCACAGTTGTGTGCAAGATAACTCGACGGACTCACAGCATCCGCTCGTGCCACGCACTCCGCGAGACCGCACGGAAAAGGGGGCGGATGCCGCAGCACCCGCCCCCTGATCGAAACCCGCGAGGGGTCAGTCCGTGCCGGAGTCGAAGGCCGCGCCCTCGGAAGCCGTGTCGACCGCGTCGGCGAGGTTCTCGTCGACCTCTTCGACCGCACCCGTGATCTCGCCCGACTCGCCCGCGGTCACGCGACCGACGAGCTCGCCCGTGGCACCGCCGACGAGGCCGAGGCCCGCGTACTGCTCGAGGCGGGCACGCGAGTCGGCGATGTCGAGGTTGCGCATGGTGAGCTGGCCGATGCGGTCGACCGGGCCGAAGGCCGCATCGCCGACGCGCTCCATCGACAGCTTCTCGGGGCCGTACGACAGGTTCGGCGAGACGGTGTCGAGGATGGTCCAGTCGTCACCGCGGCGCAGACGGATCGTCACCGATCCGGAGATCGTGAGGCCGACCCAGCGCTGGATCGACTCGCGCAGCATGAGCGACTGCGGCTCGAGCCAGCGCCCCTCGTACATCAGGCGACCGAGGCGTCGGCCCTGCTCGTGGTACGTCGCGAGGGTGTCTTCGTTCAGGATGCCGTTGACCAGGCGCTCGTAGGCGATGAACAGCAGGGCCATGCCGGGGGCCTCGTAGATGCCGCGCGACTTCGCCTCGATGATGCGGTTCTCGATCTGGTCGCTCATGCCGAGGCCGTGGCGTCCGCCGATCGTGTTCGCCTCGCGCACGAGCGCGACCGGGTCGGAGAACTCGACGCCGTTGAGGGCGACCGGGCGGCCGGCCTCGAACGTCACGGTGACGTCTTCGCTGTCGATCGCGACCGACGGGTCCCAGAAATTCACGCCCATGATCGGGTCGACGGTCTCGAGCGAGACGTTCAGGTGCTCGAGGGTCTTGGCCTCGTGCGTCGCGCCCCAGATGTTGGCGTCGGTCGAGTAGGCCTTCTCGGCCGAGTCGCGGTAGGGGAAGTCGCGGGCGACGAGCCAGTCGCTCATCTCCTTGCGCCCGCCGAGCTCGGTCACGAAGTCGGCGTCGAGCCACGGCTTGTAGACGCGCAGACGCGGGTTGGCGAGCAGGCCGTAGCGGTAGAACCGCTCGATGTCGTTGCCCTTGTAGGTGGAGCCGTCGCCCCAGATGTCGACGCCGTCCTCCTTCATGGCGCGCACCAGCATCGTGCCGGTCACCGCGCGCCCGAGGGGAGTGGTGTTGAAGTAGGTCTTGCCGCCCGAGCGGATGTGGAACGCACCGCACGAGAGCGCCACGAAGCCCTCTTCGACCAGCGCGGTCTTGGCGTCGACCAGGCGCGAGGCCTCGGCGCCGTACTCGAGGGCACGGCCCGGGATCGAGTCGATGTCGTCTTCGTCGTACTGGCCGAGGTCGCCGGTGTACGTGTAGGGCACGGCGCCCTTCTCGCGCATCCACGCGACGGCGACGGAGGTGTCGAGTCCTCCGGAGAAGGCGATGCCGACGCGCTCGCCGACGGGCAGGGACTGGAGGACCTTGGACATACCCTCCAGTCTACGGCGGGCGGCGTGTCGCTCCCGAATGCGTGACGGCATCCGGATGCGGTCCATTCCGGCCTGCTGCCGGCGTGCGGCTGCCGGCTCCGGCGCACGCAGCGGAGGAGATCGCACGCAACGGAGGAGCGAATCCTCGAATCCGTCCTGCGGAGCGAGAGATCTCCTCCGTATGGGAGAGAGATCTCCTCCGCACGGGAGAGGCGGATGCCGTCGGCGCTCTGTCGTGCCAGAGTGGGCCACGGAGGTGCTCATGGGCGCAGCAGTGCTGTGGGGCGTGGTCGCGGCGGCGCCGCTGTTCATCGGTGCCGTGCTCGCGATGCTGCGGAAATGGCCGCCGCGCTGGCTGGGCATCGTGCTCGGCTTCGGTGCGGGCGCGCTCATGGCCTCGATCGCCTTCGAGCTCTGGGAGGAGGGCCTCGATCGCGGGGGCCCGTTCCCTCTGGTCATCGGCGTCGCCCTCGGCGCGATCAGTTACTACGTCGCCGCACGCATCCTCGACGCGCGCGCCGCGAAGAAGAAGGGCGACGCGGGCGGCGGACAACTCGCCGTCGGTGCACTGCTCGACGGCATCCCGGAGCAGCTCGTGCTCGGCATCGGCCTCGCGTCCGGCGAACCGGTGAGCATCGCGCTCGTCGTCGCCATCCTCGTCTCCAACCTGCCCGAATCGATCGGCTCGGCCGCCGACCTGCTCGACGGCGGCATGAAGCGCTCGCGCGTACTGCTGCTGTGGGCCGGCGTCGCCGTGATCTGCGCCGCCGCGACCGTCGCGGGCTTCGGCCTCGCGAGCATTACCGGCGATGCGTTCCGCACCGCGGCCAGCGGTTTCGCGGCCGGGGCGCTGCTCGTGATGCTCGTCGATTCGATGGTGCCCGAGGCCCAGTCCAAGGCCAAGGAGTCGACCGGTCTCGCGACCGTTCTGGGCTTCGCGCTCGCCGCAGGTCTCGCGCTCGCGAGCTGAGCGCCTCACCGGGGGTGGGACGCTTCGACAGGCTCAGCGACCCAGTGAGGCGAGGCTCAGCGACCCAGTGAGGCGAGGCTCAGCGACCCAGCGAGGCGAGGCTCAGCGACCCAGCGAGGGGCAGCGGCCCCGGGCCTCAGAACCCGGGGTACTCCTGGATCTTCTTCTCGAACTCGTCGCGGTCGTCGTCACTGAGCACGGCGCTCGCGATCACGAACAGCTGCAGTCCCTCGACCGGCTCGCCGGTGCGCGCGTTCTGCGCCTCGCGCTCGGTTCTGAATCCGCCGTCCGTGTCGTTCGACAGGTCGTAGATCGTCGCATAGAAGCGCAGCGGATCGGGGTAGTTCTCGGTGTACGACTCCCACGTGTGCTGGGTGCGCGGGTCGTCGCTGCCGTAGAGCTTCTCGATCATCGTCGGGTCGATGCCCGATCCGGTCGGGTCGTTGAAGGCGTACAGACCGTACATGCCGTGCTCCTGCACGACCTGATCGATCACGGCCATGACCTCCTGTTTGCGCGCGTAGTCCTGGATCGGTTCGTTGGTCGCCCAGCCCGCCGAGCCGTACTCGTAGAGCATCGACTCCCCGCCGTAGCCGTTGCGCTCGGGCCGCAGGTCTTCGTCGGTGAACTGCGTCCAGGTGTAGCCGAACTCGTCGCTGAGGCGCTGGCGCACGTCGGCGAAGAGGCTGTCGGCCTCGGCGCGCACCTCCTCGAGCGACTGCTGGTTCAGCACGTCCTGGTTGTCGGTGCCCTTGATGCCGGGGTAGGCCTCGGCGTGCTTCTGCTCGTCGGACTTCGATCCGTCGTAGTTGCCGCTGGCCGACGATTGCAGGGCGCTGAGCCCGCCGACGGTGGCGACGTTGAACAGCACCGCGATGACGAGGGCGATCGCGCCGAGCATCCGCCCCCGCTTCGTGGCGATCGCCGCGATGATGACCGCGACGAGCACGAGCTGCAGGGCGAGCATCGTGACGCCGTAGAGCAGGTCGGTGCCGCCGGCGAGCATCGTGCCCAGCAGCACGATGGCAAACAGGATGCTGGCGAGCAGGGCGATCCATCCGACCGCGTTCGCCGACCGGCGCTCGTCGTCGCCGTCGGCCACCGACACGAACGTCGGGAACGCCGGTGCCTCCTGCGGTCCGGTGCCGCGGCGCGCACCGCGGTAGCCGCCGGGCGGCGGAACGGGTGGCGCACCTTCGGCGCCCGCGAGGTAGCGGGCGCGCTGGCTCTCGTGATCCATCACCATGGCCTGTCCGTTCCCGAGCCGGGCTCGTCGCCGCCCTGCTGCTGGTCGCGCTCCTGCGTGCCCTGGTCGAGCTTGTCCTTGAGGTCGTCGAGCTTCTGCTCGTCGGGCTGCTGCGGCTGCTCCTGCTGCTCCTCGCCCCCCTGCGGGTCGGGCTGCTGCTCCTGCTGCTGCTTCTCCTTCAGGCGCTCCTCGGAGTCGTCGAGGCTCTCGCCCATGTCGCGATCCGGATCGGACGACTGGTTCTCGGCCTCTTCGCTGTTGCACTCCTCGGGCGTCTCGACGACGATCGTCAGCGCCTCGGCGTACAGCTGGGCCGCACCGGCGCCGTCGCCGCCCTCGCGGGCCGCATCGCCCATCCGCTCGATCACGAGCGAGAGGTTGACGCGCACGGCGCAGACCTCCAGGCCCGTCGCCAGGTCGAGAGCCTCTTCGAGCTTCGTGCGTGCCTCGGGCAGTTCCTCGGCGCCCGCGAGCGCGGTGCCAACGTTGAAGGGGGCCTTGTACGGCTCGAACCAGTTGAGGAACTCCTGGCCCTCGGCCGCCGCCTCGGAGCCCGCGTAGTCGTCGACGACGTAGGCGCTGATCGCCTGGTGCGCGAACGCGTACATGCTGAGGATCTTGCCCACGAAGAACAGCGACACCAGCACGAGGGGCAGCGAACCGATCGCGATCCATCGACGGATGCTGCGGCGCCGACGGTTCGAGGCGAGCAGTTGCGCGGCCGCAGCCTGCGGGTCGGTCGCGGTGGCGGACGGAGCGTCGGTCATGCCGTGCCTCCCTTCGGGGTGCGGAGGCCGCGCAGGCGGGCGATCAGCATGGTCGCGCGCGCCAATTCGATCCCGAGCAGCACGATGAGCACGAGCGCCGCGATCCAGTACAACTCGGTCACGTTGCCGACCTCGCCCGATTCGGCGTAGTTCGTGGTGGTCGTCGGTGCCTCGGGCAGCTGCGGCTCGGTGTCGGCCGTGCGGTGCTCGTACTCGACGCCGAGTTCGGCGGCCAGCGCCTGCAGGTTCTGCTCGTCGACGACCGACAGTGCATCGGAGCCCTGGTACTGGATGTACCCGGCATCCGTTCCGTCGACGCCGCCGCTGGTGATGCGCATGGGCCCGCCCTTGGCGGTGCCGTAACCGAACACCGCGCCGGCGTCGGTGTAGGGCGCGCTCGCGGCGAACGACTCGGGGTCCGACGACACGGTCTGCTCGCCGTCGCCGAAGTAGAACACCATGCGCGAGCGGTCGGGCGACGACTCGGCCGCCGACGCGAGCGTCTGCTCGAGCAGGGTCGCGGCGATGCCGATCGAGCTTCCGCGCGACTGGCTCGTGACCTCGGGGCGCAGCACGTCGAGAGACCCGACCAGCGCCGTGGTGTCGGTGGTCAACGGCATCCGCAGTTCGGCGGCGGCGTCGAAGGTGAGCAGCGCGAAGCGCGCGCCCGGGTACTCGGCGATGATCGTGCGCACGTCGGCGCGCACGCCGTCGAGGCGCGGCTCTCCGTCGGCCCAGTCCTCGGCGACGATGCTCGCGGTCGTGTCGACCACCAGCACGATGTCGGTGTCGGTCGCCAGGGTCTGCGTGGCGCCGCCGGGGATGCCGGGGCGCAGCAGCATCACGAAGCAGGCGAGCACCGCGGCCAACCGCAGCGCCCAGAGCAGACGGTGGTTGCGCGTCTGGGCTGTCGAGCGCCCCGCGTCCTTCGGCGCGCGCACGAGCACCCACACCACGAGCGCGGCGATCGGGGCGAACAGCAGCAGGAGCAGGAAGACGTTGATGGCGGGTTGGAAGATCACAGTCGCACCCTCCACAGCAGCACCACGAACGACAGCAGCGCGATCGAGACGACCACGATCCATAGATCGGGGGCGTCGGTCCACACCACCTGCGCCTCGCCGCGGAGCTCGGTCGCGTCCTGCTCGCGCACCTGCTCGACGATGTCGCCGACGGTCGTGGTGTCGCGCAGTCCGTAGGCCTGGCCGCCGGTCGCTTCGGCCGCCGCGGCGAGTTCGGCGCTCACATCCGCGTCCTTTCCCTCGACGGGGTTCAGTGCGAACACGCGCACGCCGTTCGACGCGGCGTAGTTCGCGGCCTCTTCGAGCGTCACGATCGACGCGCCGTTGATCTCGTTGTCGGTTGCGAAGATCACCGAGCGCGAGCGCTCGTCGTCGGGGTGGTCGAAGCCCATCGCGCAGGCGGCGAGCCCGTCACCGATCAGCGAGGCGCCGTTGCCGTTGAGCGTGCCGACCCAGTGCTCGGGGATCTGATCGACGTAGTCGAAGCTCTCGCGCATGCTCTCGAGGTGCGTGCGGATGAAGTCGTAGTCGTCGGTGAGCGGGAAGATCTGCACCGGCGAGCTGTTGAAGATCGTCAGCCCGATGCGTTCGCCCTCGAAGCCGTCGAGCAGCTCTTCGAACACCGTCAGCACCTCGACGTCGACCTCCGACATCGATCCCGAGACGTCGAGGCAGAGCATGATGTCGCGGCTCGTGTTGACGGGCTGGATCGTCTGGGAGGACATCGGCCGGGCGGCCACGACGCCGGCCGTGATGACCGTGAGCGCGCCCAGGAGCAGGATGCCGCTCAGGGCGATGATCCGTCGGGAGAGCGCTTCACGGAACGCGGGCAGCGCGCGCAGACGCTCCGCGCGGGCGATGCGTGCGCGGTCGGTTCCCGTGGACTGCCCGCGGCTGCGCAGTCCGAGCGCGAGACCGATGCCGAGGGCGGTGATCACGACCGCGGCCGCGACGATGATGAGCCAGCCGTTCGCTAGTGCCATGAGCGCACCACCGTCCGGGCCGCCTCGGCGCCGGCGAGAGGATCGATCGGCGGGCCCTGGCGGAAGATGCTCGGATAGTAGTGCCGGCGCATCGCGTCGATCAGGGCGGGGTGCACTCCACGGGAGACGAGGTCGTCGAGGGCGAGCACCGGGGCCTCGAGGCCGCTGTACTCGTTGACGAAGGTGCGCACCACGCGGCTCAGCTCGAGGTTGGCGTTGCGGGGCGAGAGCCGCTTCTCGCGGTAGTCGGTCTCGATCTGCTGCACGCGGTCGAGGTACTCCACGCGCAACTGGCTGAGCACGTCGCCCGTGAGCAACTGCGGCTGCTCGATGCCGAGACGGTCGGCGGGGCGGCGCTGCTTCGTGAGGGCGATCACGAGCCATGCGCCCACGATCAGCAGGGCGAGGATGCCGAACGCGAGCAGCACCCAGCCCCAGCCGTACTGCGCCGGCGGGTAGAGCTCATCAGACCCGGGCATTCGACCTCCCGCCGGATCGGCTGAGCGCCCCGTGGAGCAGGCGCAGCAGCTGCGGAACGGCCGACTCCTGACCCTCGAGCACGGCGTGTCCGATCTCGAGGCGCTTCAGGGTTTCGGCGAGGTGCGCCTCCTCGGCCTGCGCCTGCGCGGTGAGCTGGCGCACGATCGCCGCATCGCCCTGCACGAAGTCCGGCACGTCCCAGCTGCTGTCGACGTCGCTGCGGATGCGCCCCGTCGCGTGATCGAGCACCGGATCCGCGTCGCGGAGGGTGAGCCACAGCACGTCGTGCTGCACGCGCAGCCGGCGCAGCATCCGCTCGGTCTCGCTCGTGATGGGCGCCTCGTCGGTGATGACGGCGACGATCATGCGCCGCGACACCGTGCGGGTGACGTACGAGAGCAGGCCGTCGCGGTCGTTGGGAACCGTGCTCTCGTCGGTCGCCCGGCTGATCGTGCGCAGTGCGTGCTCGAGTGCGCCCTCGCTGCGACCGGGGGGCAGGCGACGCGCGCGCGAGGCATCGCCGTACACCGTGGTGAAGTCGTCGCCGTGACGCAGGGTCAGGATGCCGAGAGCACCGGCCGCCATGATCGCGAGGTCCTTCTTCGGGCGCTCGTCGGCCGCGAGGGCCGTCATCGAGCGCCCGGTGTCGACGACGAACAGCACCGTCTGCATGCGCATCGCCCGCGATCGCTTGACCAGCGGCGTGCCCAGGCGGGCCGTCGCGCGCCAGTCGATGTCGCGCACCTGGTCGCCGTATTCGTACTTGCGCAGGTCTTCGAAGTCCAGGCTGCGCCCACGCAGCAGCGACGCGTGCGCACCGTCGAGCGCGTGCATCGACTTGCGCGACGAGTGCAGGAAGAGCTTGCTCTTCACCTGCGTGATCAGACTGGGCATGGGCTTCTGTTCCGGTGCGGGGCGACGGTTCCGGGCTCGGCGACCGGGTCAGGGAGTGGGGACGGCGGCGAAGATCTGGTCGATGATCTCCTCGCTGCGGATGCCTTCGGCGTCGGCCTCGAACGTCAGCAGCACGCGGTGGCGCAGCACGAGGTGGCGCAGCTCGCGGATGTCTTCGGGCAGCACGTGCGAGCGACCCTTGAGCAGGGCGAGGGCGCGCGACGCCTGCAGGAACGCGATGCTCGCGCGGGGGCTCGCGCCGTACTTGATGAACCGGGCGCGGTCGTCGCCGATGTACGGTGCGGGGTTACGCGTGACGTACGCGATCGACACGATGTAGTTGCGGATCGCGGGGTCGACGTAGATGCGGCTGGCCACGTCCTGCAGCATGTGGACGTCGTCGAGCGAGATCGCGCTCGAGACGTGCCGGTCGGGGTCGAGCACACCGGAGTCGATGCGGCCGAGGATCTCGAACTCCTCGGCGGGGCTCGGGTACTCGACGATCTCCTTGAGCAGGAAGCGGTCCATCTGCGCCTCGGGCAGCTCGTAGGTGCCCTCCTGCTCGATCGGGTTCTGCGTCGCGATCACGAGGAAGGGCTTCGGCAGGTGGTGCACCTCACCGCCGATCGTGGTCTGGTGCTCCTGCATCGCCTCGAGCATGGCGCTCTGGGTCTTGGCGCTCGATCGGTTGATCTCGTCGAGCAGCACGAAGTTGGCGTGCACGGGGCCGAGCACGGTGCGGAACGAGCCGGTCGCCGCGTCGTAGATCTGGTTCCCCGTGATGTCGCTCGGCAGTAGGTCGGGCGTGCACTGGATGCGCTTGAACTGCGCCTTGACCGTGTCGGCGAGGGTGCTCGCGGCGGTCGTCTTGGCGAGGCCGGGCACGCTCTCGAGCAGGATGTGGCCGCCGGCGATGAGTGAGATGAGCAGGCTCATGCGCAGGCGCTCCTGGCCCACCATCTTCGCGGAGTAGGCGTCGGAGACGACCTTCAGCACGTCGCTCGCCCGCGAGATCTCCGCGTCGGACGGGGCCGTCCTGGGCGCGGCATCCGCTTTCGGAGCCGGGGCGGATGCCGGGGCCTGTGCAGGTGCGGCGGGAGCGGATGTCGGGAACGTCGGGGGCGCCGCCGCGGCGGGAGGAGGCGGCGTCGTCGCGTCGCGCTGTTCGCTGCGAAGCGCGGGTGCCGGCGCGGGAGGCGCGGGCGGAGGGGCCGTATTCGTCGACGGGTCCGGCGCGTAGGGCTCGTTCATCTGCAGTCTCCTCGATCACGCGGGGAAACATCGCGTCCTTCCCCCGCACCAGGGTAACCGCATCCACCGACGCGCCGGCTCGGAGCCGATGGGGAGGAGTCCCCATCGGCCGAGCGCCCCGTCGGATCAGGGAACGCGGATGCCTCGGCGACGACCCACCCAGACCACACCGGCGGCGACGGCGACGATGCCGATCGCGATCCCGATGATGTAGACGACGACCGAGCCCCATCCGCCGGGGCCGTGCGGGTCGAGGAACGGATAGGGGTACCACCACGGGTTCCCGGTGATCGGGCCCGTGATGAAGTTCGCGCGCACCATCGTGTAGACGGTCCATACCAGCGGGAAGATCACGGCGACCAGGGCCGCGCTCCACGGCAGTGCGCGCCGACGGGGCGCGAAGAGCACATCGAGGAGCATGACGAGCGGCACGATCACGTGCAGCGTCTCGTTGGTCCACACCTCCGAGACGCCGTCGAGGTTGATGTACCGGAGGAGCAGGTTGTAGACGATGCCCGTGACGATCATGTAGGTGCTGGTGCAGACGAGCAGCGTGGCCAACCAGCGGGGTTCGGGGGTGTCGTCGCGGCGCGTGCGGATCATCCAGATCGCGGCGATCGTCAGGGAGACCACCGCGCCGATGTTCGACAGCACGGTGAAGAAGCTGAAGAAGTTCGCCACGACGGTCGGCACGTGCGAACCCCACTCGGTGGTCGACGAGTGCGCGTTCGTGATCGACACCGTAATCTGCCGCACGAGCGCCGCAGCGCCGAGAAGGGCTGCGGCGATCCGCAGGTAGGGCCACCAAGTCGTCATCATGCCTCCGCCGCCAATGTATCGGGAGAAGACCGATGACATCAGTGTGGACTCGGCGCCCGCACGGGCGCCACGGTCGGCTCGGGCCCGTACCGTCGCGGAGCGGCCTGATTCAGTCGAACGGCGCGACCTAGTGACGCTTTCGCGCGCCGCGGAGGCGCCCGATCCCGACGACGATGAGCGAGATGACGACGATCGCGGCCGCGATGGCGGCGACGTACAGGCCCACCGAGGTCCAGCTCGAGGTGTTCGGGTTGAGGAACGGGTACGGGTACCAGTAGGGCGTGGCGGTGAACGGGTCGGTGATGAACGGCCCGCGAACCAGTGTGTAGCCGCCCCACGCGAGCGGGAAGACCACGGCGGGGAGCGCGGTGCCCCAACCGAGTGCGCGGCGGCGGGGTGCGAAGAGAACGTCGAGCAGCATCACGGTCGGGAGCACGACGTGCAGCGTCTCGCTCGTCCACGCCTCGGTCGCGCTGTGCGAGGGGATGTTGCGCAGCAGCAGGTTGTAGACGATGCCCGTCGTGATCATGTAAGTGCTCGCGTAGGCGAGCAGCACGGCGAGCCAGCGGGGTTCCGTGTCGTCGCTGCGGCGGGTGCGCAGCATCCACCCGGCGGCGATCAGCAGGACGATGGCCGCGATGAGACCGGAGAGCGTGGTGAAGAAACTGAAGAAGTTCGAGACCGCGGTGGGGATGTCGCGTCCCCATTCGGTCGTCGCCGCCTGGGCGGTCGCGATCTCGCGTGTGAGCTGCCGCGCGAGTGCCGCGAGCGCGAGTAGGGCGGCGACGATCCGCACGAAGGGCACACAGTTTTCATCGTTCCTCCGACGTTCCGTGCTCGACACTCTGGCGGTCGAACCGTCGGACACCGTAGCCGTGAAATGGACGAACTCCGGCATCTCCGGGCGGTTTCCCACTCTGGACGCGGGCTTGTCGGAATATCACTAAGTGGGCCGCCGAATTCGGGCGGATTCGGCCGGATTCGGCCGGATTCGCTATGGCGATCGGTATATCGATACGCCTGAGTCAGCCCCGCCGCCCCCACCGCAACCGCGTCACGAGCACACCCAGCAGGCAGAGCGCGCCGCCGAGGAACATCAGCGGGGTCGGCACTTCGCCGAGGATCGCCCACGACATCAGGATCGCGACCGCGGGCACGACGTAGGTCGTGGCGGAGGTCTGCCCCGCGGTGCTGCGCTGCAGCACGTAGGCCCAGGTCGTGAAGGCGATCGCCGTGGGGAAGATGCCGAGGTAGACGACCCAGAGGGTCGAGCCGAGGGGAGCGCTCTGCATCGCACCGATCAGGCTGCCCGTCCACGGCAGCAGTGCGACGGTGCCGGCCATCGCGCCGAGCCAGGTGAGCGTGGTCGCATCGGACCCGGCGCTCAGCAGATGCTTCTGCAGCAGCGTGCACCCCGCGTACATGACCGCGGCGAGCAGGGCCAGCAGCAGCCCTGTGAGATCGGGGCCCTCACCCTCGGCCGCCTGCGAGTTCATGCCGATCAGCACGACGCCGAGGAACGCGATCGGCGCCCCGATGATCAGCGGCTTCGGGAACCCCTCGCGCAGGAAGAGTCCGCTGAACACCACGACCATCAGCGGTGCGAGGTTCACCACCATCGCCGCCGTGCCCGCGTCGAGCGTGCGCTCGGCGGCGTTGAGCGCCAGGTTGTAGACGCAGAACCACCCGACGCCCCACACCGCGACCAGCCACCAGTGCCGGCGAGCGGGCAGACGGATGCCGTGGCGCACCGCGATGATCGCGAGAACGAGACTGCCGACCGCCATGCGCAGCAGTGCGAGCGCACCCGGGTCGAAGTGCGGACCCGCCCCGCGGATGCCGATGAACGCCGACGCCCAGAGCACGACCGTCACGAGGGCGGCGATCAGCACGAGCGGTCCCTGCCGGGGCTTCGTGCCCGGCAGGTCGCCGGTGAGGGGAGCGGTCTTCGACATCCTCCGATGGTGACAGGGGCCTCCGACATCCGCGATGCGCGGGAGCGACAGCATCCGTCCATATCCCGCCAGGACCTCGCCGAAGGCGATGTCGGCCCCTTCGATAGGATGGGGGAGCCCGACAAGGGCCAGCTCATCAGCCGGTGCAAACCCGGCGAAAGCAAGGGGGACACCCATGCCAGGAATCGTTATCGTCGGCGTGCAGTGGGGCGACGAAGGAAAGGGCAAGGCCACCGATCTGCTCGGTGACCGCACCGACTGGGTCGTGAAGTTCAACGGCGGCAACAACGCCGGGCACACCGTCGTGGTGGGCAACGAGAAGTACGCCCTGCACCTGCTGCCCTCCGGCATCCTCTCCCCCGGCGTGACGCCGGTCATCGGCAACGGCGTCGTCGTCGACCTCGAGGTGCTCTTCCACGAGCTCGAGGCGCTCGGCGCCCGCGGCATCGACGTGTCGCGCCTGAAGGTGAGCGCCAACGCGCACATCATCACCCAGTACCACCGCACGCTCGACAAGGTCACCGAGCGCTTCCTCGGCAAGCGCATGATCGGTACCACCGGACGCGGCATCGGACCGGCCTACGCCGACAAGATCAACCGCGTCGGCATCCGCGTGCAAGATCTGTTCGACGAGAACATCCTGCGCCAGAAGGTCGAGGGTGCGCTCGACCAGAAGAACCACCTGTTGGTGAAGATCTTCAACCGCCGCGCCATCACGGTCGACGAGATCGTCGAAGACCTGCTCTCGTATGCCGAGCGGCTGCGCCCGCTGGTCGCCGACACCGGCTACCTGCTGGCCGAGGCGCTCGACCGCGGCGAGGTCGTCGTGTTCGAGGGCGGCCAGGCCACCATGCTCGACGTCGACCACGGCACCTACCCGTTCGTGACGTCGTCGTCGGCGACCGCGGGTGGCGCGGCCACCGGTTCGGGCGTCGGTCCCGGTGCGCTCGACCGCATCGTCGGCATCGTCAAGGCGTACACGACCCGCGTCGGATCGGGTCCGTTCCCGACCGAGCTCTTCGACGAGCAGGGCGAATGGCTGCGCTCGCGCGGCTTCGAGTTCGGCACCACCACCGGCCGTCCGCGCCGCGTCGGCTGGTACGACGCCCCCATCACCCGCTACGCCACGCGCGTCAACGGCATCACCGACCTCGTGCTCACCAAGCTCGACATCCTCACCGGACTCGAGCAGATCCCCGTGTGCGTCGCCTACGACGTCGACGGGGAGCGCTTCGACGAGGTGCCGGTCAACCAGACCGACTTCCACCACGCGACGCCGATCCTCGAGTACTTCCCCGGCTGGAGCGAAGACATCTCGGTCGCCCGCACCTTCGACGACCTGCCCAAGAACGCGCAGGACTACGTGCTCGCGCTCGAGAAGATGAGCAACACGCGCATCTCGGTCATCGGCGTGGGCCCGGAGCGCGACCAGGTGGTCGTGCGCCACGACCTCGTCGACTGACCCCGTGACCCGTTTCTGGCTCGGGGGCTACGGCCCCGAGATGGACGGCTCCGCCGAGGGGATCGGATTCCTTGCCGGAGACGACGGCCGCGAAGCCACGACGCTCGGCTACCGCGACCTCGCGGCGACGGCATCCTCGCCGTCGTGGTTGGCGCAGCATCCGTCGCTCGACGTCGTCTATGCGGCGCTCGAGCACGAGGGCGCGGTGCAGGCCTTCGTGCGCTCGGGCGAGGGATCGCTCGCCCCGCTCGGCGGCCCGGTGCAGGCGGGTGACGCCGTGTGCCACTTGGCCGTCTCGCGCGACGGGGCGACGCTGATCGCCAGCTGCTACGGCGACGGTCGGGTCGTGCGATTCGGCCTCGCGACCGACGGGCGCATCGTGCCGGCGAAGGCGGATGCTGCGGCGGCGCTGCGCGCGGCACTGTTCGGCGAGGACGAAGACCCCAACGCGGTGCGCGAGGAGCCGGGCGTGGGTGCGGCGGCATCCGATCCCTACGGTCTGCCCGCTCGCGCTTCGCACGCCCACTCGGCGGCGTTCCTGCCGGACGGGCGTATCGTCACGACCGACCTCGGCTTCGACCTCGTGCGCTTCTGGCGGCTGTCGGGCACCGGGCTGCGCCTCGACCACGAGGTGATCCTGCCGCTCGGCGTCGGTCCGCGTCACATGGTGGTGCACCCGAGCGGGCATCTGCACATCGTCACGGAGTACTCGTGCGAGGTGTTCACCCTCGCCGAGACCCCGAGCGGGTCGTGGGCCGTCGTGTCGTCGACCCTGTCGAGTCCCATCGCCGAGGTCGGCGTCGACTTCCCCGCCGAGCTCGCCCGCACCCGCGACGGCGCCTTCCTGTACACGGCTCTGCGCGGCAGCAACACGATCGCGGCGCTGCGCGTGCTCGGCGGAGGTGAGCGCCTCGAATCCATCGCGCTCGCCGACTCCGGCGTCGACTGGCCGCGCCATCACCTGGTGTTCGAGGGCAAGCTCGTGGTCGCCGGGCAGCGGTCCGACTCGATCAGCCTGATCGACCTCGACGAACGCACGGGCGCGCCCCTCGGCATCCGCCACCAGGCCCCCGCCGCGACGCCGACGCACATCCTGCCGGTGCGCTGACCCCGGCGCCGGGGCTTCGATCCTGCTCGGCGTGTGTACCCAACTCAGGAAGAAGGCTCGGATTTCGCCGGATTCGGCTTGTTTCGGGCGGTTCTGGCCGGTTCTTCCTGAGTTGGGTACGCCCTCGGCCGGAGAAGCGGTGCACAACTCCGGAGAATCGGTCCCGATCTGGCGGGTTTCGCACCCCCAGCGTCGGCGCGGCCCGGTTTCCCCGGAGTTGTGAACCCCACGCGGCGCATACCGTACCCGGCGCGTCGGGGAACAACCACCCCGTGACACGACGTTGCTGTTCAGCGAGACTGTTGCGCGGAGAGGTGCGAAGCGATGACTGCAGACAAGACGAACGAGTACGACCTGATCGTGCTGGGCGGAGGACCGGTCGGCGAGAACGTCGCGGACCGCGCGGTGCAGGGAGGTCTCACGGCGATCATCGTCGAGAGCGAGCTGGTCGGTGGGGAGTGCTCGTACTGGGCGTGCATGCCGTCGAAGGCGCTGTTGCGCTCGGCCCAGGCGCTGCGCGCGGCCCAGCACGTCGCCGGCGCGAAAGAGGCGGTGACCGGTGCTCTCGACGTGCGTGCGGTCTTCGCGCGCCGCGACTCCTTCACGAGCAACTGGTCGGATGACGGCCAGGTGAAGTGGCTGGAGTCGGCGCACATCGATCTGGCCCGCGGGCACGGGCGCCTGACGGGCGAGCGCGAGGTCACGGTGACCGATGCCGACGGCGGCACGCGGGTGCTGCATGCCCGCCACGCGGTCGCGATCAGCACGGGTTCGGATGCCGTCGTGCCGCCGATCCCCGGCCTGCGCGAGGCTTCTCCGTGGACGAGCCGCGAGGCCACGAGCGCCGAAGAGCTTCCGGACTCGCTGGCCGTGATCGGCGGCGGTGTGGTCGCGGTCGAGATGGCGACGGCCTACGCCGCGCTCGGATCGACGGTCACCCTCATCGCACGCAGCGACCTGCTGGGCGGCATGGAGCCGTTCGCGGGCGAGCGCGTCGCGGCGGGGCTGCGCGAGCTCGGCGTCGACGTGCGGCTGAACACGGGCACGTCGGCCGTGCGGCGCGATGACGCCGGCGTCACGATCACCCTCGACGACGACAGCGAGATCACCGCGAGCGAGGTGCTCGTGGCGACGGGGCGTTCGCCGCGCAGCGGCGACATCGGCCTCGAGACGGCGGGCCTCGAGTCCGGCACGTGGATCGAGGTCGACGACACCCTGCGGGTGCCCGGTTCGGACTGGCTGTACGCGGTGGGCGACGTCAACGGCCGGGTGCTGCTCACGCACCAGGGCAAGTACCAGGCGCGCGCGGCGGGCGATGTGATCGCCGCCCGGGCGAAGGACGAGCCGGTGGATGCCGACGAGTGGGGTCGCCACGCCGCCACCGCAGACCACGCCGCGGTTCCGCAGGTGACCTTCTCGATCCCTGAGGTGGGATCGGTCGGGCTCACCGAGAAGGCCGCACGCGATGCGGGCCACGAGGTGAAGGTCGTCGACTACGACCTGGGCTGGGTGGCCGGGGCGAGCCTCTACGAGGACGGGTTCGAGGGGCAGGCCCGGCTCGTCGTCGACACCGCGCGCGACGTCGTGCTCGGTGCGACGTTCGTCGGCCCGGAGGTCGCCGAACTGGTGCAGGCCGCGACGATCGCGGTCGTCGGTGAGGTGCCGATCAAGCGCCTGTGGCACGCCGTGCCCTCGTATCCGACGGTGAGCGAGGTCTGGCTGCGCCTGCTCGAGGGCTACGGGCGGGCTTCGGCGTGAGCCGCCGGGCCGGGGCGTCGACGGAGGCGCTGCGGCATCCGATCCGAATCGGCCGACGCTCCGAACAGGGAGTGACGGCGGATGCTTCGCTGCGCGCTTTATTTCTCACATTGACGGCCGCGCGCACAACCCCCGCCGCAATGTCGGCGACCTCTTATACGCTCTAACCCACATCCCAGGAGGCAGAACCATGAAGGCTGTACTCGCAGGAACCGTGATCGCCGAGGCCGACGAAGCCGACCTCTTCCGCATCGAGGGCAACTGGTACTTTCCGCCGGCGTCGATCACGCCGGGCGCGCTCGTCGAGAGCCCGACTCCGTACACGTGCCCCTGGAAGGGTGCGGCGCAGTACTTCTCCGTCGAGGTCGACGGAGAGCTGCACAAAGACCTCGCGTGGTCGTACCCGACGCCGTACCCGACCGCTTTCGAGCGCGTCGGCGGCGACTTCTCGGGCTACGTCGCGTTCGACCCGAGCGTCGAGGTCTCGGCCTGATCGGCGACGGCATCCGCTCGTCGTCGTAGAACCCGCCGCACACATGCCCGCCATCGTCGCGCCCTGCATCGATCCCCCGACGGGAGACCACCCATGATCGAATTCCGCAACGTCACCAAGCAGTTCCCCGACGGCACCGTAGCCGTGAACGACTTCAGCCTGGTGCTGCCGTCGCGCAAGACGACGGTGTTCGTGGGTTCGTCGGGCTGCGGCAAGACGACGCTGCTGCGCATGATCAACCGCATGGTCGAGCCGACCTCGGGCGACGTCGAGATCGACGGCGAGAGCGTTCTCGGCGGCGACCCGGTGCAGCTGCGCCGTCGCATCGGCTACGTCATGCAGAACTCGGGACTGATGCCGCACTTCACGGTGA
This sequence comes from Microbacterium sp. NPDC087868, assembly GCF_044900755.1. Lineage (NCBI taxonomy): Bacteria > Bacillati > Actinomycetota > Actinomycetes > Micrococcales > Microbacteriaceae > Microbacterium > Microbacterium sp. NPDC087868. The sequence goes on along the minus strand of NZ_JBJDNO010000002.1, from coordinate 131,167 downwards.
TCGACAACGTCTCGACCGTGCTGCGTCTGAACGGTGTGAAGAAGTCCGAGGCGTACGCGCGCTCGCGCGAACTGCTCGACACGGTCGGTCTCGACCAGAAGCTCGCCGAGCGCTACCCCAGCCAGCTTTCGGGCGGTCAGCAGCAGCGCGTGGGTGTGGCCCGCGGTCTCGCCGCCGACCCGAACATCCTGCTGATGGACGAACCGTTCGGCGCCGTCGACCCGATCGTGCGCGCCGACCTGCAGCAGGAGACCCTGCGGCTGCAGCACGAGCTCGACAAGACGGTCGTGTTCGTCACGCACGACATCGACGAGGCGTTCCTGCTCGGCGACCAGGTCGTCATCCTCGACAAGGGCGCGCGGGTCGTTCAGGTGGGCTCGCCGAGCGAGATCATCGAGAACCCGGCCGACGACTTCGTCGCCTCGTTCATCGGTGCGGACCGCGGGCGCCGCGCGCTGCACCTCAAGCAGACGCCGCAGGGCACCGTGGTCGTCGACTCCGAGGGACGCACCCAGGGGGCGCTCGTCGCCGAGACCGAGCACGTCGACGGTCCGCTGGCGGGGCCGGATGCCGCGGCCCTCGGCGCCGTGCAGGGTGGTCAGCCGTGAACTGGGTCGTAGGCAACTTCGGGCTGATCCTCGAGCTCACCGCGGTGCACCTGCGGCAGAGCATCGTGCCGATCGTGCTCGGGTTCGTCCTCTCGCTGCCCCTCGGCTGGGTGGCCTGGCGGTACCGACTCGTACGCGGCCCGATCATCGTTCTGACGGGTCTGCTGTACACGATCCCCTCGCTCGCGCTGCTGATCCTGCTGCCCGCCACGCTCGGCTACTCGGCGATCAGCGAGACGAACCTCGTGATCGCCCTGACGATCTATGCGATCGCGATCCTCGTGCGCGCCGTGTCCGACGGCCTCGACTCGGTCGACGACGACGTGCGCCAGGCGGCGACGGCCACCGGGTTCGCGCCCTTCCGCCGTTTCTGGGCGGTCGAGTTCCCGCTCGCCGGCCCCGTGATCCTCGCCGGACTCCGGGTGACCGCGGTCAGCACGATCTCGCTCGCCACCGTCGGCATCCTGATCGGCGTCACGAACCTCGGCTACCTCTTCACGAACGGCCTCGAACGGCGCATCATCGCCGAGGTCTTCGCCGGGGTGATCGCGGTCGTCGTCATCGCACTCGTGATCGACCTGATCCTGCTGCTGGTCGGCCGCGCGCTCATGCCGTGGACCCGGGCGGCCTCGAAGGCCACCGCGAGCCGCGCGATCGCCGTGGGGGCTCCCGCATGAACCTCTTCGTCGAAGCCTTCGCCTGGATCTTCGCCCCCGCCCAGTGGACCGGCACCTACGCGCTGCCCAAACTCCTGGGCGAGCACCTCGCCCTCACCGCGATCTCGGTACTGATCGCCGCGGCGATCGCGATCCCGATCGGGTGGCTGATCGGGCACACGGGCCGCGGCCGCGAGGTGGCGGTCGCCGTCTCGGGTGCCGCCCGCGCCATCCCCTCGTTCGGACTCATGGTGCTGCTGGTGCTCCTGCTCGGAGTGCTCCGCATCCCCGAGGCCGCGATCATCACCTTCGTGCTCCTCGCGATCCCCTCGCTGCTCGCCGGCGCCTACACCGGCCTCGAAGCGATCGATCGGCGCACGCTCGACGCCGCCAAGGCGATGGGTATGACCGGCTGGCAGGTGTTCTGGAAGGTCGAGGTGCCTCTCGGTCTGCCGCTGCTGGTCGGCGGCATCCGCTCGGCGCTCCTGCAGGTCATCGCGACCGTCACGATCGCCGCCTATGTGAACCTCGGCGGTCTCGGTTGGCCGATCATCCAGGGCATCCCGCTGCGCCGGTTCGACCAGGTGCTCGCGGGCGCGATCATCGTCGCGGTGCTCGCCCTGATCGTCGATCTGCTTCTCGCCACCGCCCAGCGCGCCGCCGTTCCCGCCGGGCTCCGTGGCGGTGGGCCGCGCGCCGACGGTAAGCGATCGAGCCGGACCGCGGCTTCCCGCACCGGCTCGGCCACGGCATCCGCCACCAGCTCCGAACCCGCACCCGCCACCGCCTGAGCACCGCCCGGCGTCATCCACCTGAATCCACAGCACTCGAAGTCCCAGCAGTTTCCAGAGAAGAGGAAATCCATGTTCACAGCACGAGGCAAGCGCTCCGTCCTCGCCGTCGGCCTTGTCGCCGCGGCCGCGCTCACCCTGTCGGCCTGCGGCGGAAGCAACCCGCTCGACGAGCCGTCCGACAGCGCCGGTTCCGGCAGCGGCGACACGATCGTCGTCGGCTCGCAGGCGTACTACTCGAACGAGATCATCGCCGAGATCTACGCCCAGGCCCTCTCGAACGCCGGTTTCGACGTCGAGACGCAGCTCAACATCGGTCAGCGCGACGCGTACATGCCCGAGGTCGAGTCCGGCGCGATCAACGTCTTCCCCGAGTACACGGGCAGCCTGCTCGAGTACCTGTCGAAGGACGGGGTCGACGTCACCAGCCCCGACGACGTCTACGCCGCCCTGCAGGACGCCCTGCCCGACAGCCTGACGGCTCTCGACTTCGCCGAGGCATCCGACCAGGACACCTACACGGTGCTCAAGAGCTTCGCCGACGAGTACGGCATCACCTCGATCGCCGACCTGTCGAAGGCTCCGTCGCCCGTCACCATCGGTGCGGCTCCCGAGTTCGAGCAGCGCCCCTACAGCCCGTCCGCGGCCAAGGACGTCTACGGCGTGGACCTGCAGTTCTCGGCCACCGGCCCGAGCACGCTCGAGTCGCTGCTCGCCGGCGAGATCCAGGTCGCCGACATCTACACCGCCGACCCGGCCTTCGAGACCGAAGACATCGTGGCCCTCGAAGACCCCGAGAACCTGATCATCTCGTCGAACGTCGTGCCGATCGTGTCGAGCGACATCGCCGACGAGGTCTCCGACGTGCTCAACGAGGTCAGCGCCAAGCTCACCGCCGAGGAGCTCGTGTCGCTGAACGTGCTCAGCACGGTCGACCAGCAGTCGTCGAAGGACATCGCCAAGAAGTGGCTCGAGGACCAGGGTCTGATCTGACCTCCTGACCGCATCACGAGAAGTGCCCGGGCCCGATGGGTCCGGGCACTTCTGCGTGTGCCCGGCATCCGTCCCGCATCCGTCGACGCGACTCCGAGAGGGGGATGCGCGAGGGGCGTGCGAGAGGCGGGCTCCGACGGAGGATCCGCCCCCGCTACACCCGGGCGTCCTGCCTCGGGACCCAGACCTGTTTGATGATGATGAGGATGGATGCCGCCACCGGCACCGCCACGAGAGCCCCGAGCAGACCGAGCAGCGTGCCACCGGCGAGGGCTCCGATCACCACGAGCGAGCCGGGGATCGCGATCGCCTTGTTCATGACGCGCGGAGTGATGACGTACGCCTCGATCTGCATGTAGACGAGGTAGATCGCCGCGAAGATCAGCGCACCGAGCGGGTCGGTGAAGAGCGCGAGGCCCGTACCGATGATCCAGAACATCACCGATCCGACCAGCGGGATCAGCGTGATGCAGAACGCGACCGTCGCCATGAGCGGCGGGAACGGCAGCCCCAGGAACGTGTAGAGCAGCAGCGCGAGGATCGCATTGAAGAACGCGAGCACGACCATGCCCATCACGTATCCACCGACCGAATCGGTGATCTGGTCGGTGATGTCGCCGGCGCGGTCGCGGTCGCGGGCGGGGATCAGGCGCAGCATGCTCTGCTTCATTCCGGGCAGAGTCGCGACGAAGTACAGGGTGAGCACGAGCACCACGATCACACCCGAGATCCCCGAGGCGATGGATGCTCCGACCTGCAATGCGCCGCCGCCGATGCTGGCGATGTTGCCGGGGTCGGTGAGGAACTTCTGCACGTCGGCCACGAGGCCCTGGAACTGGTCGCCGAACTGGTCGTCGAGCGTGGCGTAGAGATCGCTGCGCTGGAAGTCGGCGATCATCCCGGGGACCGATCGCACGAAGCTCGCGATCTGCTCGATCACGATCGGCAGCACCATCCAGAGGATCAGCGCCACGACGACGATCAGCGACAGGATCACGATCACGACCGAGATCGCGCGGGAGAGCCCTCGGCGCTCGAGGAAGCGCACCGACGGGTCGAGCCCGAGGGCGGCGAAGAGGGCGAGGGCGATGTAGATGAGCACGGTCGACAGGCTCGTGACCGCGAGCCCGAGAACGAGGGCGCCGAGACCGCCGAGCGTCACCAGGAAGCCGAAGACGAAGGGGCGGTCGATGCGGGTCCAGAACGAGCGGCTCGGCGTCATCGGCTCGATCACGACGGCCCGCTGCGGGTGCGACGTCGTCGAGTCCGGCGCCGATGCCGCAGACGGAGCCGACGCCGACGCCGCAGACGGAGCGGCCGCAGACTCCGCGGCCGGCGAGTGCTCGTCCGCCGCCGCGGCGTCGTCGGAGGGCCCGGATGCCGGCGGCTTCTCGTTGCTCATGTGCTCACGATAGCGGTGCCCGGCATCCGATCACCGGCGTTCGCTCGCGCTCTAGAGTGGAGGCATGACCGCGCCACAGGATCCGAAGGCCGAACTGCTGCGCCTGCGTGCCAGCATCGACAACATCGACGCCGCGCTGATCTTCATGCTCGCCGAGCGCTTCCGGGCGACTCAGCAGGTCGGTCACCTCAAGGCCGAGTACGACATGCCCGCCTCCGACCCCGGCCGCGAGGAGCAGCAGGTCGCCCGCCTGCGCGCGCTCGCCGAGGAGGCGCACCTCGACCCCGAGTTCGCCGAGAAGTGGTTCAACTTCGTGGTGGCCGAGGTCATCCGTCACCACACCGCGGCAGCCGAGTCACGCTGACCGAGCCAGCCGGCCCGACCGCCCGCCAACCCGTCGGTCAGACCGTGATCGTCCGACCCGTCTCGAGGCCCTCCACCGCGAGGGTGTAGGCGCGACCGATCTCGTCGTCGCCGACCGGGCGGTGACCGGCGAACAGCCGGTGATAGCCGGGGGAGTTCTCGAGCACGTCGGGCGAGACCGCGTTGATGCGGATGCCGCGGGGCGCCTCGGCGGCCGCCGTGATCACGAACGACTCGAGCGCACCGTTGGCCATCGCGGCCGCCGCGCCGGTGGCGATCGGGTCGCGCGACAGCACGCCGCTGGTGAGTGTGACCGATCCGCCGTCGCGCAGGTGCGTGATCGCCTGACGCACGACCTCGATCTGCGGAAGCGTCTTGCCGAGGAACGCCGCCGTGTAGTCGTCGCGGTCGAGTTCGGTGAGGTGCTTGAACGGCACGGAGCCCGCCGCCACGACCACGGCGTCGATGTCGTTCACCTCGACGAACAGGGCGGCGATCGACGCGGCATCCGCCAGATCGACGCGCACCTCGCCGGTGCGCGACGCGCGGATCACCTCGTGCCCGCGGGATTCGAGCGTGTCCGAGACGACGCGGCCGATGCTTCCGGATGCTCCGATGACGACGATCTTCATGACCCCAGTCTTTCACCGCAGACGGACGAAGGGCCCGGCGTTCCCCGTCCGCCGGACCCTTCCGAGGCCATCACGGAGCCGAGCCGCGGTGATCTCTGAGCAGTCGGTGCCGGTCGTCGCCCTCCCGCACTCCCCAGTGCACGGATGAACCCCCCTCGACCGCGTCCTCCCGACTCCGGTGCTCGGAGCCTCCCGCGTTCGACACCTTCCGAAGAACAGGAGCGCCTCGCGCCCCGCGTGATACATCGCGTCGAGAAAAACTCGAAAAACCTCAGAACCCGGCGCCGTGGCACTGGAACGGCGCCCGATGCCCGGTCTCCTGCGCGGCGACAGCGAGGGCGGGCGCGGGGTCCATGCCGTCGGCGAGGTGCCCGTGCACCGCGGCGAGCAACTCGCACGCGACATCGTCGGGCACGGTGACGGGAGCGGCGATCACGCAGCGGGTGCCGGCATGCAGCCACACCCGTGTCATGCCGAGCGCCTCCTCGCCCCAGCGCACCGCCGATCGGCCCAGCTCGCACGCCGAGAGGATGACCGTCTCGGGCGCTGTCGGGATCAGGTCGACGTCGTAACCGAACAGCGTGCCGTCGGCGAGCTCGAAGCCCGAGAACAGGGGGTTGTCGGCGGAGTGCCGCCCGTGCGCGGCGATGTGCAGGAGATCGGATGCCCCGGCCAGCTCGGTCACGGCCGACACCGTCGCCTCGTCTCCGAGGAGCGTGGTGGTCGCGGCATCCGTCGTCGCCCAAGCCGCGCGTGCCCGTTGCACCTCTTCCCCAGCGCGGGGAACGCGAGGGCCGGTGGCGAAGCCGATGCGTTCCGGGCGACGACCCGTCGCGCGGCGGGTGCGCACCTCGGCCCAGCGCGACGCCGAGGTCGCGACCGTGAAGGGCACGCCGTGCATGCCGGGCAGCATCGCCCACGGCACACCGGCCAGTACGCCGGGCAGGGTGATGACGACGCGCTGCGCATCCGCCGGGTTCACCGCGGCGCGCACGGGGGTGAGGAGCTCGTCGTCGAGGGTCTGCAGGCGCACGGCGAGCGACCGCTCGATCAGCGCGGACAGGGTGCCGCCCCGGGTGAGGGCGGCGACGTCGAGGTCGGCACGGAGCCCGTCCATCGCGGCGCGCACGCGCGACCACGACAGTTCGACGACCGATGCTCCGGATGCCGTCGTCGCCACGCACAGCAGCTCATCGCCCGTGTAGAGGTACGCGAGCAGCGCCGTGCCGGGGTCGAGGTGCGCGCGGGCGCCGGCGAGATCGAGGCGCCCGCGGGTCTCCCCGGCGCCGGTCGCCGCCCACTGCCGCTCGCGCACCCGGTCGCGCAGCACGCGCACGCGGGCGTCGGTCGTCCAGTCGGCACCGGCGAGGTCGGCGCGCAGCATCCGCAGCTCGGCGAGATCGGATGCCTGTGCGTCGTCGACCGGCGGACGCACCGGCGCGACCTGGTGGCTGAGGTGGCGGGCGCGCTCCGCCCACTCGAACAGCACGGCGGGGTCGCGCGTCCTCGCCGCCGCCCGGAGCCCCGCGAACATCAGATCCGTGCCGTGCATCGCGACGGACGCCTGCAGGTCGAGCGCGCCGAACGACTGCTGCCACGAGGTGAGCAGATCGAGTCCCTCGGTCGCCGCGCGCAGAGCCGCCGTGTGGCGACCGCCCGCCGCCGCCCGGGCGGCGCGCACCTCGTGCGCCCTCAGCCGCAGCGGTGTGGGGGCGCTCGCATCGACGCGCGGCATCCGTCCGCTGCCGTCGCGGCGTGCGTCGAGGCGCAGGGCGGTCGCCTCGGTGCGGAAGCCGCCGTGCGCGAGAGCGGATGCCGTGCGCTCGATGTCGTCGTCGATGCGCGCACTGCGGCCCGAGGGGCGGGTGCGCAGCCGCGACTCAAGGCGCACGGCGTCGGCGCGCGCCGCCCAGCCCGCGCTGCCGAGGGCGGCGAAGCGGCGGGCCGCAGTGCGTGCCATGCGCTCGGCCGCCACCGGGTCGTGCCGCATCAGGGAACGCGACAGGTGGAACTCCGCCTCGCCCCGGGCCTGCGGCATCCGCTGCGCACCGAACTGCCCGGCCACCCGGGCGAGCAGGGTCTCGGCCTCGGTCGTCAGCCCGGCATCGCGCAGCACCTCGGCGCGGTCGAGGTCGCTGATCGCCGTCGCGAGGTCGCTGGTCGCAGCGAACACCGGACGCGAGGCGGTCATGAGCGACAGCGCGGTCACGAGGTCGCCACCGAGCAGCGCCGCGTAGCCGAGGTTGTGGCGGGCCTCGGCGAGGGGTTCCTCGTCGCCGCTCGCCTCGTAGACCGCGACGGCCCGGTGCAGGTCATCGGTCGATGCCGCGAGATCGTGCCGCTGCATCCGCACCATCGAACGGTTCATGAGGCAGTTCGCGAGCTCGGTGCTCTCGTCGCCGGTCGCCCCGAGCGCGTCGATCGCGCGGCTGAGCATGACCTCGGCCTCGGCGAGGGTGCCGCCGTGCATGAGCAGCGTGCCGAGCTGCCCGCTCAGCAGTGCGACGGTCGCGTCGCTGAGCCCCGCGCGATCGAGCGCCTCGCGGCACAGCTGCTCGGCCTCGGACGGATGCCCGGTCTGCGCCTGCACGTACGCCCGGGTGCCGTCGATCCGTGCCCGCAGGTCGGCGTCGTCGGTGCGGGCCGCGGCGTCGTCGAGGGCGCGACGGGCCGCCGCGAACCGTCGGGCGTTGGCCGCTTCGACCCCGCGCCGGTGCAGTTCGCTCGCGGACAGGGGCATCCCCCCAGAATGCCGGGTCGCCGCACCCGGGGGGAAGTCCTGTCGCCGGCTGGCTGGGACCCGTCGACAGGCTCAGGGCCCCAGCCGATGCTCCAGGGGGCGGCCTAGTCGACCGGCGAGGGGAGGTCGGCGACCACCGAGGTCACGGCGGCGTCGACGGCATCCGCGTCGACATCCGCCACCGAGACCTCGCCCAGGAGCGCGGCGATCCGGCCCGCGACGTACGGTGCCGCGAACGACGTGCCGCTCCACACCGCGAAGCCGCCGCGGTAGTCGTCGGGATCGATCGTCTCGCGCCGCAGCCCGTCGATGTCGGCCCGCGTCATCGCCTGCTGACCGCCCACGAACGCCGGCGACGTGCTGACGACCGCGGCCCCCGGGGCGTACAGCCGCACCCACGGTCCGACGTTCGAGAACAGCGCCACCGACCGGGCCGAGGGGTTGAGCGCCCCGACCGAGACGAGCGGCGCCCAGCGATCGCGGTCGATGCCGTTGTCGGCCCCCGGCCACGCCCACAGCGACGCGGGGAACGATGGGCGGTCGATCGCATCGTTGCCGGCCGAGCACACCACCACGCAGCCGAGCTCCCGCGCCTTGGCGAGCAGCGCGTAGAGGGTGCGGCTGTAGAGACCGTCCTCCGGGGTCTCGTGGTAGTACCCGAGCGACAGGTTGAGCACGTCGATCGGATGCCCGGTCTTCGGGTCCTCGCGATACCTCCGCAGCAGCTCGATCACCTGCGCGAGCGTCGTCAGCAGGTCGCTCTCGTCGATCACCCCGAGCGCCCCGGCGACGCGCACCGAGAGGATGTCGGCATCCGGAGCGGTCTGGCGCACGATGCCCGCGATGAACGTGCCGTGCCCCGCGACCGCGTCGATCTCACCGTCGAGCTGCCCGTAGAGGTCGGGGTAGCGCTCGGGATCCGCGTCGTCGGTCAGGCCGATCGGCACCCCGTCGAGCTCGACGTGCCGCGTGACGATGTCATCGGGCAGCCAGTCGTGCACCCCGCAGCCGGTGTCGAGCACCGCCACCACGGGGCGCCGGCCCGTCGTCGGGTCGGGTCCGCGCCGGGGCGCAGGGCCCAGCCAGCTCACCGGCTGCCGCGCGCCGCGACCCGGCTCGAGGTAGTCGTCGCTGCCTCCCGCGCCGGCCCCGCGCACGGGATTCGTGCGGCTGAACGGGTTGGTACGGCTGAAGGGATTTGTGCGGCTGAACGGATTGAGGCCGACCGGATCGATCGACAGCACGTGCTCGAGGCTCGTGCGCGGCATGGTCGAGCGCGACATGCGGCGGGCGCGCTGCAGCACGCGCCAGGCATCCGGAGCGACCGGGGATTCGCCGCCGGTCGGCTCTTCTGGGGTGGTCAGGCGCGCGCGGAGGAAGCCGGGAACGCCGGGCAGCAGCTCGCCGGCGTTCTCACGATCGGATGCCTCGATCTCGAGCGTCCATCCGAAGGAGTCGGCCGCATCGCGCAACGTGCGCAGCTCGCGGTCGTACTCCTCCCCGTTCTCGAGGTCCTGCGTGATCAGCAGGCGCGTGGGCAGGTACGCGGTGGGGAACGCGCGGATGCCGTCGACCGGCTCCACGCTCGGATCCAGCGCCGTGCCGCGCCTGATCGATCCCTCTGCCCGGTCCTGCCAACTCCACCCTCTCGGCTGCTCCATGCGTCATCCCTTCCTGCGCGGGTCCTTCCCCGCGTTCCATCCCCGGTGCCCGTCGGGTCGGCGGGCACCGCCACAGCTCACAGCGGTTACAGCGATCTACAGCGGTACAGCGATTACGGCGATACAGCGATTACGGCGATACAGCGATTACGGCGATACAGCGATTACGGCGATACAGCGGCCGCGGCGTCACGGCGGTCAGAGTTCGAAGCGCGGCGTCGCGAGAGTGCGCGCCTCGCCGCCGACCGTGGTGGTCAGGCGCACCGTGGTCATGCCCGCGGGGACCTCGTCGAACACGAACCGTCCGGTCTCGGCGGGTGCGGTCGTGCGGATCGTCTCGCTCGCCGAGCCCTCCTCGCCCTGTGCGAGCACGATCTCGACGGCCGCCGTGTCGACCCACCCGTCGACGCGGCGCAGGCCGCCCGCGCTCGCCGTGACGTGCAGCAGGATGCTCGTCGTGCCGTCGCTGAACTGCAACGTCAGGGCATCCGTGTCTCCGCGCACCGCGCCCAGCTGGTCCTCGATGAGCGTCAGCAGCGCGTACTCCTGGCTCAGCCCGTCGGCGGCGACGGCCGCGATCATCCGATCGACGAGCGTGTCGGGCACCGGGTCGGCATCGCGCCACATCGCCCGCAGCTCGGCGAACAGGGCGTCATCGTGGGTGCTCATGCGATCCCCTCCGCCCGCGGGGCGGTGTCGAGCAGCGAGCGCAGTTTCGCCAGGCACCGCTGCCGCGTCGGGCCGATGCTCCCCACTGGCATCGCGAGATCCTGGGCGAGGCGGGCGTAGTCCGGGCGGTCCTCGAACGCGACCACCCGCAGCAGGCGCTGGCACCGTTCGGCCAGTCGACGCACGGCGTTCCAGAGTTGCCGCCGCTCATCCGCGATCGCCGCCCGCTCCTCGGCCGAGTCCTGCACCGGCAGAAGGGCGTCGAGGTCGTCGGCATCCGCCGTGTCGACGCGTCCGTGGGCCTTGCCCACGCGCCAGGCCTCGCGACGGGCGGTCGTCGTGAGCCAGGCCGAGACAGCCTGCGCATCGGAGATCGCCGCGTGACCGCGCACCAAACGCATCCATGTGGTCTGCACCACGTCCTCGGCGAGTGAGCGCTCGAGTCCATACGCCCGGACGACATGCCACAGCACGGGCGTCATCAAGCGGACGAGCCCGTCCATCGCGCGACCGTCGCCCTCGCGCCATGCGTCGAACAGGTTCGCCGCATGCTGCCAGCGAGGGGGACCGTCGTCCGACGCAGGATCGAGCGCGGTGCCGGGAGCACCGTCGATCATGAAAGACATTGTGAGCACACCTACCAGGAGCACGGCAAGAGGTTTCTGATACATGACGTGATTGGTCGGAGTCCAGGAATCCGGGGAGCGGATGCCGTCATGCCGGGCCGATACGGTGGACGGGTGACCCTTCTCGCCGTGATCCTGTTCCTCAACGCCGCCTTCAACGCGATCGCGTGGCCGCAGTTCCTCCGCCGGGTCGCGAAGGACCCGCGTGCCAAGGACGCGAACGGCAAGGCCACGAAGTTCCTGATCGTGCACATCGTGTTGATCTCGATCGCGCTGACCCTCGCCCTGCTCTCACTGCTCGCCGGCATCGCCGCACTCACGGGCGCGCTGTAAGTCGGGCGCCGAGGAATTCGGGCATCCGTTCGTCGAGACCCATCGATCGCGCCGAGACCCATTGTCCGCGACGTCGATAGGGGTGGGTCTCGACGGTTCCGGTGGGTTTCGAGGCGCCGGCGGATGCCGAGGGCTCAGGCCTCGTAGCGGCGGGCGTGCTCGGCCCACCGCGCCTCGACCGGCAGGGCGCGCAGTGCGCGGTTGCCGATCGCCAGCGCGACCGCGACCGTGCAGAGCGCCGCGCAGACCAGGATCGTGTTCTGACGGCCGATCCAGGCGAGCCCTAATCCGGCGATCAGCGGTCCGAGCGGCATCGCCCCCATGCCCAGCACCCCGGCGGCGCTGTTCGCGCGCCCGAGCAGGCGGCTCGGGGTCGCGACCATGAAGTAGCCCATCATCCCGGCGTTGAGGGCGGGCACGAGCAGCACCGCCGCGCCGAGCACGGCGATGATCGCCCACGGTTCGACCATCCACGACAGCGCGACGGTGGCGACCGCGACCACCGAGAGGGCGGTGATGGTCAGGATGCCGGCGCCGATGCGCGGAACCAGCAGCGGGGCGATCACGGCTCCGACCAGCATCACGGCCCCGACGCCGGCGCTCAGGGCGCCGATCAGCAGTTCGGAGTGCCCGGCCTGCTGCAGCGCGTAGATGGTCGTGGTGATCGCGGCGTTGAACCCGAGGTTCACGATCGTGGTGATGGCGAGAACTCCGCCGAGATCCGGGCGGGAGAACAACCAGCGGAACGCCTCGCCCATTTCACGGACTCCGCTGCGAAAACCCGGATCGCCCGCGGCATCCGCGGCGTGTCCGAGCGCGACGTGCCGAGCATCCGTCTGTTCGTCTCCGTTTTCGCGCGTCGTGCGCGAGCCGCCCCGCGCGAGCACCCACGCGGTGCCCGCGGCGATCAGATGGCAGAGCGTCATGACGAGGCCGACCAGCCACCCTCCGACGCCGAGCAGCACACCGCCGAGCGGTCCGCCCGCGAGCTGCAGCGCGGCATCCCGCCCCTGGTTGGCGGCCTGCGCGCGGCCCATGGCGTCGTCGGGAACGATCTCTTTCAGCGCGCTCTCGCCGGCCACGTCGAAGAGTCCGCTGCGTGCCGCGAGCAGCAGATTGATCGCGAACAGTGCGCTGAAGGTGAGCGCCTCGCTCGCCGCGAGCAGGGTGAACGCCGTGGCGAGCGCGATACCGAGCAGTGAGCCGACGAGCATCAGCACGACGCGGCGGTGGCGATCGGCGAGCACCCCGCCGACCAGGGTCGTGAGCAGGCGGGCGACGAGTCCGGCCCCCGCGATGATGCCGGCCTGCGCGGGGTCGTCGGTGACGATGAGGGCGAGGAGCGGGATCGCGAAGCCCGACAGGGCGGCGGCGAGGCCCTTGCTCGTGTCGCTCACGAGCCAGGTGAGATAGCGGGTGTTCCGCCACAGGCGGTGCGGGGCGGTCGCGGTGGTCATGGCTCGATGGTAGATCCGCAAGAACAGTTGCGCAACTACTATTGCGCAAATTCGGGTGCGGATAGACTCGGCGCATGGCTGACGACGAGACCGCGGCGGATGCCGAGTGGATGACCTCGGCGATGCTCAAGGCGTTCGCGAACCCGCTGCGCCGCCGCATCCTGCGCCTGTTCTCGCGTCATGAGCACCTGCGCGCCGCCGACATCGCCGCCGAGCTCGAGGTGCCGGCCAACAGCGTCAGCTTCCACCTGCGGGCACTGGCGGATGCCGGACTCATCGTCGAGGCGCCCGAGCACGCGCGCGACCGCCGCGACCGCGTGTGGACGAGCCGCAAGGGGGCGCTCAACGTCGGTGGCCCCGAGAACCCCGTCGTCGACGAGGCTCTCGGAACCGCCGTGATCTCGGCCATCGCCGAAGAGCACCAGGACCTGTTCCGCCGCGTGATCGCGTGGACGCCCGAGTACGTCGCCGGGCGCACGGCCGAGGTGCACGCGACCTTCTCGCAGCGCACGATCCGGCTCACCGAGGCCGAGTTCGAGAAGGCCATGATCCGTGTGAACGACGTGCTCGACGAGGCGCAGAAGGCGCACGACGACGCCGACCCCGCCGGTCGCCACTGGCAGATCGACGTGATCGGCGCCGACGACACGATCTGATCGACCCTTCGTCTCGCTGCGCTCGCTCAGGAACCGACACCCGGTCCCTGAGCGAGGAGCGCAGCGACGAGACGAAGGGCGCTACGGCTTCGCGCGGCGGAAGGCCAGGAACGAGATCGCGGCGAGGATCGCGGCCGCGAGCAGTCCCCACAGTGCGATGCCGAGCGCGCCGGCGTCGAGGAACGCGGCGCCGACCTCCCCCCAGAGCTCGAGCCGAGTGGCCAGGAAGGCCAGGCCGATGAGCACGAGCGCGAGGCCCACGCCCACCACGGTGAGCACCGTCGGGCCCCAGCTCTTGTAGATCGTCGCTCCGGTGAAGCCGATCACGAAGAGGAGCAGGGCCAACGCGAAGTAGACCGTGAATGCTCCGAGCGGGCCGGCCTCCCAGAGCCACGGAAGGTAGAACACGTAGCCGTTGATGCCGTAGCCGTCGGTGAGGGTCTCGATCGCACCACCGATCAGGAAGATGATGCCGAGGAAGGTGCTGCCGAGAACCGCGGTTAGGAGAGTTCCGACGAAGAACTCCCGGCGCGTGACGCTCATCGCCTGGGAGAACGGGAACGTGAGCGTCATGGACGACAGGCCGAGCGCGAAGAAGTACCAGAGCGGGGCCTGACCGCCTCCGCCGTACTTGGGGCCCGAGGTCGGGATCATCGCGTAGATGAGCACCGAGATCACGACGGCGGATCCGAGGATGATCAGCGGCACCCAGACGAAGGTCTGCCGGTTGATGAGCTGCAGGCGGACGACGTTGAGCGTGCGTCGCATCAGAGTGCCCCTTCCTTCACGGCCGAGGGATTCTCGGCCTTCTGGGTGAGTCGGACGATCAACTGCTGGAGAGAGACGGGCGCGAGGTCGAGTCCGAGTCCGGAGACCTCGGCGCGCTCGGCGGGAGAGAGGGCGCCGAGCACGGTGACGGATGCCACGCGCCCGAGCGACTCGCGGTGGAGGACTTCGCGGTCGCCGACCCAGGAGTCGACGGCGGCGGCGTCGCCGACGACGGTCACGGCACGGTCGCGCACGGCATCCGTGTCGTCGTTGAGGAGGATGCGCCCCTGGTCGATCACGATGACCTTCTCGATGAGGTTCGACACCTCGTCGATCAGGTGCGACGACAGGATGATGGTGCGCGGGTGTTCGGCGTAGTCCTCGATGAGGCGGTCGTAGAAGATCTGCCGGGCGACGGCGTCGAGCCCCAGGTAGGGCTCGTCGAAGAACGTCAGCTCGGCGCGCGAGGCGAGCCCGATGATGACTCCGACCGCCGAGAGCTGGCCGCGCGAGAGCTTCTTGATCGTCTGCTTCATGGGCAGCTGGAACTCGGCGATGAGCTCGTCGGCGAGGGCCTGGTCCCAGTTCGGGAAGAACAGGCGGGCGGCCGTGAACGCGTGCCGCGGGTAGGCGTCGTCGGGGTACTTCTGGCTCTCGCGCACGAAGCAGATGCGGCTGAGCACGCGGGAGTTCTCGTACGGGTGCTCGCCGAACACCCGCACCGAGCCCGAGGTCTCGAAGTTCTGGGCGGTGAGGATCGACATGAGCGTCGTCTTGCCGGCGCCGTTGCGACCGAGGAGGCCGTAGATGTGGCCGCCCTCGAGCGAGAGCGACACGTCGTCGAGCGCCCGGGTGTCCTTGTAGCGCTTGGTGAGGTTCTGCACCTCGATGACGGTGGTCATGCGGGGGTCTTCCCTTCTCGTGCGGTGGGGGTTCGTGCCGCGCGCTCGGCGAGCAGCGCGGCGAGGTCGTCGGCGTCGAGACCCAGGGTGCGGGCCTCGGAGATCAGCGGATCGATGTACCGGTCGGCGAAGGCGGCGCGGCGCTCGCCGAGGAGGCGCTCGCGGGCGCCGTCGGCGACGAACATGCCGATCCCGCGGCGCTTGTAGATGACGCCCTTGTCGGTGAGCATCGCGACTCCTTTCGCTGCGGTGGCGGGGTTGATGCGGTAGAACGCGGCGAGCTCGTTGGTCGAGGGCGCCTGGGCCTCCTCGGCCAGCGAACCGTCGACGATCGAGTCCTCGATCTGCTCGGCGATCTGGAGGAAGAGGGGCTTGCCTTCTTCGATCACGCGTCCTCCACAGGTTAGGGGGTTACTTACATGACTAATTAACCCCCTAACCGGGGGTGTTGTCAACCCCTCGGTCGCGTAGATTCGTAAGGACCCCCGACGAACCCCACGCGAAGGACACCCCATGGCACGGCTTCAGGACGGGTGGGGCGACGAGCGCCTCACCGCACGCGACAAGGGAATCCCCGAGCGAGCGATCGGGCTGGCCGTCGACGAGTTCCTCGCGACCGGGCCCCGGCTGTCGGAGTTCTGGACGCCGATCATCGCGCTCGACGACGCCGCGATGCGCCACAACCTCTCGGTGATGGCCGACTGGACCTCCGCCCGAGGCCTGCAGCTCATGCCCCACGGCAAGACGACCATGGCCCCCGCGCTCTGGCAGCGTCAGCTCGACATCGGATGCCCCGGCATCACCCTCGCGACCATGGGCCAGGTGCGCACCGCCCGCACTTTCGGCCTCGACAGCGTCATGCTCGCGAACGCCGTCGTCGACGCGCGCTCGCTGCGGTGGCTCGCGGGCGAGCTCGCCGACCCCGACTTCCGCTTCGTGAGCTGGGCCGACTCCCTCGAGACCGTCGACGCGATGGAGCGCACCCTGCGCGAGACGGGTGTGCCGCGTCGGGTCGACGTCTGCGTCGAACTGGGAGCCGAGGGCGGGCGCACCGGCGCCCGGAGCGTCGAGGCGGCGATCGAGATCGGGCGTCGGATCGCGGCATCCGATGTGCTCCGCCTCGCCGGCGTCGGCGGCTACGAGGGTGCGCTCGGGCACGACCGATCGGATGCCGCGCTCGCCGCCGTCCGCGCCTACCTGGCCGACCAGCTCGTCGTGCACGAGGCCCTCGGCGACCTCTACGACGAGGGCGATGTCTTCGTCACAGCGGGCGGCAGCGCCTATTTCGACCTGGTCGCCGAGGTCTACGCGCCCGCGATCGCCCGCGACTCCCGCACGCGGTTCACGCTGCGTTCGGGCGCGTACATCGTGCACGACGACGGCTTCTACCGCGGCATCTCGCCTCTCGACGAGACGTTCCCCGGCACGGAGGCGGGCGGGGTGTTCCGCTCGGCGATGCGCGGCTACGCGCGGGTCGTCTCGCACCCCGAGCCCGCGCTCGCCCTGCTCGACGGCGGCAAGCGCGACTTCCCCTTCGACGAGGGGCTGCCCGTCGTGCACGGGGTCGCCGGAGATCTCGGTGAGGCGCTCGCGCCGGTCGCCGGGGCATCCATCACCGCGATGAACGACCAGCACACGTTCGTACGCGGCGCGGACGTCGCGATCGGCGATGTCGTCGCCCTCGGCCTCTCGCACCCGTGCACCGCGTTCGACAAGTGGCACTTCCTGCCCGTCGTCGAGTCGGCCGAGTCGGATCGCGTCGTGGAGCTCGTGCGCACGTTCTTCTGAGGGCTCTCTCGTGGCGGGCCCTTCGACCGGCTCAGGGGCCCAGTTCCTGAACCCTGGGTCGCTGAGCCTGTTGAAGCGTTTCGGACCCTGGTTCCTGAGCGAGGAGCGCAGCGACGAGACGAAGGGGCCCCGCGTACAGTGAACAGGTGCCGGAGTTCCCCTACAGCCGCCTGCGTCGCTGGCCCGATGTCGAGGCCGAGAACCTGCAGGCGCACGACGCGACCGACCTGCTCCTCACCGAGCGTGCGCTCGCGCTCGCCGTGGAGCGCGGTGTCGCCGGCCCGGAGATCGCGGTCATCGGCGACGAGTACGGGGCGATCACGCTCGCGCTGACGGATGCCGGGCTGCGCGGCATCCGCGTGCACCAGGATCTGGCGACCGGTCGCCGTGCGCTCGACCGCAACGCCGCCGACCTCGGGATCGACGGCTTCGTCGCGCACGAACTCGACAGGTCGCTGCTCGACGGCGCGCGACTCGTGCTGCTGCAGCTGCCGAAGGCGCTCGCCGAGCTCGAGGAGATCGCGGATGCCGTGGCCCGCTGGGCCGCCCCCGATGCGGTGCTCGTCGCCGGCGGGCGCGTGAAGCATATGACCATCGCGCAGAACGAGGTGCTCGGGCGCAGCTTCGGCATCGTGCAGGCGCAGCGCGCCGAGCGGAAGTCGCGACTCGTCATCGCGTCGGATCCGAAGGAAGTCCCGGTCGCGCGGCCTTTCCCGGTGACGGCCGCGCATGACGGGTTGACGCTCGTCGCGCACGGCGGGGCGTTCGCCGGGGCGAAGCTCGACATCGGGACGCGGGTGCTGCTCGATGTGCTGCGGCTGTCGCGGGGTGGGGCCCTTCGTCTCGCTTCGCTCGCTCAGGAACCGGAGGTTTCGCGGTCCCTGAGCGAGGAGCGCAGCGACGAGACGAAGGGCGCTCAGGACCCGACGAAGGGCGCTCGCATCCTCGACCTGGGCTGCGGCACCGGAGCCCTCGCCGTCTCCTACGCCCGGGCGCACCCGGATGCCCGCGTGATCGCGACCGATCGCTCGGCCGCAGCCGTCGCCTCCGCCCGCGCGACCGTCGTCGCGAACGGCGTCGCCGACCGGGTCACGGTGACCCACGACGATGCGGGCTCCGAGGTGCCGACGGCATCCGCCGACGTCGTGCTGCTCAACCCGCCGTTCCACCTCGGCGCGAGCGTGCACACGGGTGCGGCGACGCGTCTGTTCGAGGCATCCGCTCGTGTGCTCCGACCCGGCGGAGAGCTCTTCACGGTGTTCAATTCGTCACTCGGATACCGGGCCGAGCTGACCCGTCTGGTCGGCCCGACCGAGCAGCTGAACCGCACGCCGAAGTTCACGGTGATGCGCAGCATCCGTCGCCCGAGCTGAGGGGTCAGAACACGCCGCGATCGGATGCCGCCGCGCGGCGTGTCTCGACCCCTCAGCGGGCACGGGAAACGCTCGCGGCACGCCCGCTCGAGATTCGCTAGATGCCCGAGCAATTCCCCGGTCAGCACGCGATTCTATGAGTATGCCGATAGACCGGATTTGCCCCTGACCGGCCATTTCGTTACGTTGGTCTGTGGGCCTGACGGCCCGAAGACCAGTCCGCGACCACGTCCTTCTTTCGATGAGCTGTGCTGCGAAGAGGCGTGGACGTACGGTCGTTGCTCTATCGCGGTGGATCCGAAATCCACCGTCCGTGCCGCCACAGCAGACATGTCGAACGGCCTCGAGAGCATCACCCGGGCGTAACCGAAGCAGGCTCAGCCACCCGAAGGCGAGCCGCAGGGGAAACGTGTCCGAAACCGTTCTAGAAGCGCGCAATCTTTTCAAGGTGTTCGGGAAGAATCCGAACCAGGCCGTCCGCCGGCTGAAGGCGGGCGAGAGCCGAACGCAGGTCGCCGAGGCAGGAACCGCCGCCGTCATCGACGCCAGCTTCACCGTCAACCGCGGTGAGATCTTCGTCATCATGGGGCTCTCCGGCTCCGGCAAGTCCACCATCATCCGCATGCTCAACGGCCTGCACCCCGCCACCGACGGATCCGTCACGGTGAACGGCGACCCGATCACCGGCATCCCGGCGTCGCGTCTGCGCGAGATCCGCCGCGACCGCGTGTCGATGGTCTTCCAGCACTTCGCCCTGCTGCCGCACCGCACGGTCGCCGCGAACGTCGCCTACCCGCTCGAGCTCAAGGGCGTCGCCAAGGCCGAGCGCCTCGCGAAGGCCGAGGAGATCCTGTCGCTCGTGGGCCTCGAGGGCCAGGGCGAGAAGCTGCCCTCCGAGCTCTCGGGCGGCATGCAGCAGCGCGTCGGCATCGCCCGCGCGCTCGCCGCCGACAGCGACATCCTGCTGATGGACGAGGCGTTCAGCGCCCTCGACCCGCTCATCCGCCGCGAGATGCAGGAGCAGCTGCTCGAACTGCAGCAGAAGCTGCACAAGACGATCGTGTTCATCACGCACGACCTCAACGAGGCGATGTTCCTCGGCGACCGGATCGCGGTCATGCGCGACGGCCGCATCGTGCAGATCGGTACGCCGGAAGACATCCTCACCGACCCGGCCAACGACTACGTCGAGCAGTTCGTGCAGGACGTCGACCGCGCCCGCGTGCTCACCGCCGGCAACGTGATGGAGCGTCCGCGCCCCGTCGTCGCCGAGGGAGCCGGCCCGCGCACCGCGCTGCGCCAGATGCGCGACGCCTACATGTCGGCGACCTACGTCGTCGGCCGCGACCGCCAGCTCATCGGCATCGTGACCGACCGGGATGCCGTCAAGCTCGTGCGCAAGGGCACCTCGACCCTGCGCGACATCATCAAGCCCGTGCCGCAGAGCGTGAGCGAGGACGAGGTCCTCATGAATCTGTTCGTGCCCGCGGTCGAGTCGCCGCTGCCCCTCGCGGTGACGGATGCCGCCGGCCGACTCGCCGGTGTCATCCCGCGCGTGACCCTGCTCGCGGCCCTCGGCCCCGGCCCCGGTGCGACGGGTGAGCTCACGCTGCCCCTGCTTCCGATGCCGCAGGCCGAGATCGACGCCGTGCTCGACGACGGCTGGACGGCGGAGCCCGCGACGCCGGGGTCGACCGACGAGACCGAGGAGGTGCGCTGATGGACTTCCGCATTCCCCTCGGTACGTGGGTCGCTGCCGGTGTCGACTGGATCAAGGACAATCTCGACGGTTTCCTCGGTGCGATCTCGTTCGTCGTCTCGTTCCTCGTCGACGGTCTGACGCGCGCGCTGCTCAGCCCGCACTTCATCGTCATCATCGTGATCGCCGCGCTCATCGCGTGGCTGGTGCGTTCGTGGCAGCTCGCGATCGGCACGGTCGTGTCGTTCGGCCTGATCGTCGCGATGAACCTCTGGGTGCCCGCGATGCAGACGCTCGCGCTGGTGCTCGTCGCCGCCGTGATCGCCGTCGTCATCGCGATCCCGCTCGGCATCTGGTCGGCCCGCAACGCCACCGTGCGTGCGATCCTCAAGCCGGTGCTCGACTTCATGCAGACGATGCCCGCCTTCGTCTACCTGATCCCCGCGATCGTGTTCTTCAGCATCGGCGTCGTGCCGGGCCTCGTCGCGACCGTGATCTTCGCACTGCCTCCGGGTGTGCGACTGACCGAGCTCGGCATCCGCGGTGTCGACTCCGAGACGGTCGAGGCCGGGCAGGCGTTCGGCGCCAAGCCGGGGCAGATCCTGCGCGGCATCCAGCTGCCGCTCGCGATGCCGACCATCCTCGCCGGCGTCAACCAGGTCATCATGCTCGCCCTGTCGATGGCGGTCATCGCCGGCATGGCGGGCGCCGACGGCCTCGGAAAGCTCGTCGTCGAAGCGATCTCGACCATCAACATCGCCAAGGGCGTCGAGGCGGGTCTGGGTGTCGTGCTCATCGCCGTCTTCCTCGACCGCGTGACCGCGGCGCTGGGCACGCTGGGGGAGAACCCGTCGTCGCTGCTCGGCATGCTCGCGCGTCGCAAGGCGAAGCAGCGCGGTGCCACGGCATCCGCTTCGTCGTCCGGTTCGACGGATGCGACGGATGCCGCCGACGAGGCCGAGCGCCACGTCGCGTCGCCGCACCGCGCCCCGGTCACCACCGCCTGACGTCTTCCCTTCCGAAGCACCACTGCAGTACCCGCAACACAGCACACATCCATACGTGACGAGAGAGATACACATGAAGAAGAAGCTCCTGACCATCGCGGCGATCGGCGCCGCAGCATCCCTGACCCTCGCCGGTTGCAGCGGCGACGGCATGGGCGGCACCGGAGGCGGCTCCGACAGCGGCGACGCCGGCTCGGGCGACAAGGGCACGATCACGCTCGGATTCCTGCCGTCGTGGACCGACGGTCTCAGCACCGCGTACCTGCTGCAGGACCAGCTCGAGAAGATCGGCTACACGGTCGAGATGAAGACGCTCACCGAGGCCGGCCCGCTGTACACCGGCCTCGCGCAGGGCGACGTCGACATCTACCCGTCGGCCTGGCCCGAGCTCACCCACAAGTCCTACATGGACACCTACGGCGACGACATCGAAGACCTCGGCGCGTACTACGACAACGCCAAGCTCACGATCGCGGTTCCGGAGTACTCCGAGCTGAACTCGATCGAGGACCTCGTCGGCAAGGGCGCAGAGCTCGACGGCAAGATCTACGGCATCGAGCCGGGTGCCGGTCTCACCGCGCAGACCCAGATGATGCTGCCCGAGTACGGCCTCGACAGCGAGTACGAGCTCGTCACCTCGTCGACGGCCGCGATGCTCACCGAGCTGAAGTCGGCGACCGACAAGCAGGAGGACATCGTCGTGACGCTGTGGCGTCCGTTCTGGGCCAACGACGCCTTCCCCGTGAAGGACCTCGAAGACCCGAAGGGTGCCATGGGCGACCCCGAGGCCCTGCACTTCCTGGGAACGAAGGGCTTCGCCGCGGAGTTCCCCGAGGCCGCGGAGCTGATCGAGCAGATCAAGCTCGACGACGCCCAGTACGGTTCGCTCGAGGACCTCGTCGTGAACGAGTACGGCGAGGGCAAGGAAGCCGAAGCGGTCGACGCGTGGCTCGAGGAGCACGGCGCGGACTTCGACTGGGTCGTCAGCTGATCTGACGCTCTCGCGCGCCCCGCGCTGCAACGCGATGGGCGGATTTCTCGCCGATGGGCGGAGGATTCTTCTCGAATCCTCCGTCCATCGGTGTTTTCTCCGCCGGGGGTCCGGCCGCACGTTCGTGAGATCTCCTCAGTACTGCGCGCGGCGCGCCGCTCAGATCGGGGGACGGCGAGACGGATGTCGGATGCTTTGGGCGAAAGCATCCGACATCCGTCCTCCAGCCCGACGAGCGGATGCCGTCGGTCACCGCTTCCGAAACGGCGACCACGCGAGTCGGCGCCGCGGCTTCTGCTCGCTGAGCGTGCCCGGTGAGGTCGGGAGGACACCGAAGTCCGGGTCGAGCAGCACGTGCCAATCGCCGAAGGCGGGGCGGCCGAGCCAGTTGCTCAAGACGTCGATCTGATCGATCGAAAGCAGATCGACAGTGGGCCGTGACTTGTCGTTGATCGTGCGGAAGCCGGTTCCGTCGGGCTTCATGATCCCGTGGAAGAGCTTGGCGCAGTCGTACTGTGCGTACCACCGAGTGTCGTCGGGGTAGATGTACTCGATCACGCTCCCCCCTGCTTCGAGCCCCGCCCGCGCCTGGTCTTCGGTGATCCAGGATTCATCGGGCACCGGCTCTTGGAGGCTGTAATTCCAGCGCCCGAGGTAGGCGTAGGTCGCAGAATCAGTCATGGTGCCGCGGAGTCTATCCCCGGCATCCGCTCTCCGCCGAACGCGTGTGCATAACTCCGGAGAATCCCACCGTAACCGGGCTGATGCGGCCGAATCGGGCCGGATGCGGTGGGATTCTGAGGAGTTATGCCCCGGTCTCGGCGGTGACGCGTACCCAATTCAGGAAGACCGCACACGAAACCGCCCCGGACGGCCGTTCCGGGGCGGTTTCGATCGATTATTCCTGAATTGGGTACGACGGCCGACTCAGCGCACCTTCTTGCGGTAGGCGAGCATCGCGAAGGCGTAGGCGACGATCAGGATGCCGACGCACCAGGCGAGGGCGACCCAGATCTCGGACCCCACGGGCTCCCCGGCGAACAGCGCCTGGATCGTGTTCACGATCGACGTGACCGGCTGGTTCTCGGCGAACCAGCGCACGGGCCCGGGCATCGTGTCGGTCGGCACGAAGGCCGAGCTGATGAACGGCAGGAAGATCAGCGGGTACGAGAACGCGCTCGCCCCGTCGACCGTCTTGGCGCTGAGCCCGGCGATGATCGCCAGCCAGGTGAGCGCCAGGGTGAACAGCAGCAGGATGCCGATGACCGCGAACCATGCCCCGACGCCGGCCCTGGTGCGGAAGCCCATCAGGAACCCGACGCCGAAGATGATCGCCAGGGTGATGCCGTTCGCGACGAGCGAGGTCAGCACGTGCGCCCACAGTACGCTGGATCGGGCGATCGGCATGGAGTGGAAGCGCTCGAAGATGCCGCTCTGCAGGTCGGTGAAGAGCCGGAACGCCGTGTAGGCGATGCCCGACGCGATCGCGATGAGCAGGATGCCGGGGAGCAGATAGTTCACGTAGTTCTCCTGGCCGGTGCTCTGACGCAGAGCCCCGCCGAAGACGTACACGAACAGGAGCATCAGGGCGATCGGGGTGACCGCCGTCGTGATGATGGTGTCGGCGCTGCGGAAGATGTGCCGCATCGACCGGCCGGTGAGGGTCGCCGTGTCGGCGACGAAGTGCGTGCTCATGAGCGGTCCTCCTTCGGGGCGCTCGGGCCGACCAGCGAGAGGAAGATCTCCTCGAGCGTGGGCTGCTTCTCGACGTACTCGACCTTCGCGGGAGGCAGCAGCGCCTTCAGCTCGGCGAGCGTGCCGTTCGCGATGATGCGGCCCTCGTGCAGGATCGCGATGCGATCGGCGAGCTGCTCGGCCTCGTCGAGGTACTGGGTGGTGAGCAGCACGGAGGTGCCGGTGTGCGCGAGGTCCTTCACGACCTGCCACACCTCGAGGCGGGCCTCGGGGTCGAGACCCGTGGTGGGCTCGTCGAGGTAGATGACCTCGGGGTCACCGATGAGGCTCATCGCGATGTCGAGGCGGCGGCGCATGCCGCCGGAGTAGGTGCCGACCTTCCGGCCACCGGCATCCGTCAACCGGAAGCGGGCGAGCAGATCGTCGGCGATCCGTCCCGCGCCGGGCAGATGCCGCAGCTTCGCGACGAGCACGAGGTTCTCGCGCCCCGTGAGGATCTCGTCGACGGCGGCGAACTGGCCGGTCAGGCTGATCGTCTCGCGCACCTTCAGCGGGTCGCTCGCGACGTCGTGTCCACGCACGGTCGCCGTGCCGGCATCCGCCGTCAGCAGCGTCGAGAGGATGCGCACCATGGTCGTCTTGCCGGCGCCGTTCGAGCCGAGCAGGGCGAAGATCGACCCCGCCTCGACCTCGAAGTCGACGCCCTTCAGCACGTGGAGGTCCTTGTACGACTTCTCGATGCCGGTGACGGTGATCGCTGCGGTCATGACTCCTTCTCCTCGTCTTTCGCTTCGTCGACGGCCTTCACCAGGCGCGCCCGCTCCTTGTCGATCCACTGCTCTCCGCCGTACGACTCGGCGTAGGTCTCGGCGAACTCGACGGGGTCGTCGCCCACGATCGCCGAGATCGGAGTGCCGTCGATCGCGGCCCGCTCCCACAGGTCGGCGAGGCCGAGGAAGATCTGCACCAGGGTGTCGCCGTCGGTGATGCCGCCGTAGTACATCGAGTAGCGGTGCTGGGCGTTCGCCACCGAGCGGTAGGGCTCGGGGAGGGCGTCGATCCGCTTCTTCGCGTCGCGGTACTGCTTCTTCTGCTCGAGCGATCCGGTCAGCGCTTCGATCCACTTCGCAGCCATGTCAGTTCTCCTCTTTCGTGGTGTGGGTGTCGTTCGTGTCGTTCGGGGTGTTCGTGATCGCGGGGTTCAGGCCGTCGATCCGTCGGGCGAGCAGGCTCCAGGTCTTCCAGAACTCCGCCAGCTCGTGGGTGCCCTGCGCGTTGAGCGTGTACACCTTGCGGGGCGGCCCCTTCTCGCTGGGCACCTTCTCGACGTCGACAAGCCCGCGCTTCTCGATCCGCACCAGCAGCGCGTACACGGTGCCCTCGGCGGTGTCGGTGAAGCCGTGCTCGCGCAGGCGTGCGGTGATGTCGTATCCGTAAGCCGGCTGCTCGGCGAGGAGCGCCAGCACGATGCCCTCCAGGGTGCCCTTGAGCATCTCGGTCATCTGCTTGCCCATCGGGTTCGCCTCCCTCTCATCCGTCGGTACTCAGTGATGCTGGGTACCGGTACAAAGTAACACTAGGTACCGGTACTTAGCAACACTGAATACCGGTTACATCGTCAGACACCGGTCCCTGCCTCGTTGTTGATCAACGGGAAGGCGTCGATGGGGCGCCGCTGCCCGTCACAACTCCAGGGGGAGAAATGAAGTTCACGAAGATATCGGCGCTGGCCGGTGCGGCGACGCTGGTGTCGCTGCTGCTCACGGGGGTGGCGGCCGCACCGGCGACCGCGGCGCCCATCGATGCGACATGCGGTTACGCGGAAGAGGGCACCGGCGGCAAGTTCACCGACTCGATCTGCTGGTTCGATTTCGCCGGATACGACCAGTCCATCGGCCTGACCGCTGAGGGGCAGCGGTTCGAGACCACGCTCGGCGAGTACGACATCGCCTACACGGTCACCCAGCGGCCCACGGGCATGGGGTGGCAGCCGCGCGGCGTCGAGGCGCGACCGTCGACCGACCCGTTCTTCCCGATGGGCAACTGGGACTACTACGACGGCATCCCGGGCCTGCCCTACCTCTACGCCAACCGCGGCGCCTCGTTCGGCTCGGTGCAGATCAACATCGTCGACTTCGAGGTCACGCTGAAGGGCGTGCCGGTGACCGGCTACGACCTGGTCACGGCCGCCCCCGAGACCCCCGACGCCATCGTCGGCTCGCTGGGCGAGCGGATCTTCTGGGACTCGGATCAGCCGCTCACGATGATCGACAGCACGACGCCGATCACCTCGGGCGGGGGATGCACGATCCCGCTCGCCGGCGACGGAACGCACGCCGCGGTGTGCAACCCGGCGAACGCCGGAACCACGAGCGCCTTCGGCACCATCCTGGCCGCTCCGTCGGCCACCTCGATCTCCGGCACGCTCTTCCTGAACTCGGCCGGTGAGCGCGAAGCGCTCGCCTTCGGCATCCGCACCTCCACGCTCACGCTCGAGAAGAGTGTCGACGGCCGCGTCGACCCGCTCGACTCGTTCGACGTGCAGGTCACCTCGCCGGAGGGCGTCGCCCTCGCGACCGCCACGACCGGCGCCGATGACACCGCCGCCACCTCCGCGACCACCGTGATCCCGAGCGGGGCGTTCACGCTCTCCGAGGCGGCCACGGCCGGAGCGCCGAGCCCGCTGGACTACTACGACGCGGCGTGGACGTGCACCAACAACACCGAGGGCAGCACCACCGTCCTCCCGAACGGCACCGATCCGGCGCAGCAGCTCACGCTCGCCGCGGGTGACTCGGTCGACTGCGTCGTGACGAACACCGCCAAGCAGGCGTCGCTCGGCCTCGTCAAGTCGGTCTCGCCCGCCACGGCATCCGTCGGCGACACGGTCGTCTACGACTTCGCCGTCACCAACGACGGCGCACTGCCCGTCGAGAACCTCGTGATCGAGGAGACGACGTTCACGGGCACGGGCGAGCTGGGCGACATCGTCTGCCCGGTCACCACGCTCGCGGTCGGCGAGTCGACCACGTGCCAGGCCCCGTACGTCGTGACCCAGGCCGACATCGATGAGGGCCTGGTCTCGAACGAGGCGACCGCGTCGGCCGGCGTGGTGGGCACCTCGGTGACCGTCGATGCGAACTCCTCGACCGCGCTGCTCGACACCCCGGGCACCGGACTGCTCGACGTCGTGAAGACGGTCGACAGCCCGACCGCGGCCGTCGGCGACACCGTGCTGTACACGCTGACCGCCACGAACGCGGGCACCCTGACGCTGTCGGACGTGGAACTCTCGGACGTCGACTTCACGGGCGCGACGCCGCTCGACGAGCTGACCTGCGACAAGAGCGCACCGGTCACGCTCGCTCCCGGTGAGACGCTCACCTGCACGGTCGAGTACGAGGTCGCGGTCGCCGATATCGGCACCGTCACCAACGACGCGAGCGGCACGGCGATCGATCCGCACGGCGACCCCATCGCCGGGAGCGACTCGGCCGAGCTCTCGGTCGTCGCTGCGCCGGTGCTGCCCGAGACGCCGGATGCACCCGTCGCGCAGACCGGCGCGACCCTCGCCATCACCGGCGGCGACGCCCCGTGGCTCGTCGGCGGCGTGGGCGCGATCCTGCTCCTCGTCGGAGCATCCGTGCTGGCCTTCCGTCGCGCACTCCGGAGCTGATCCGCGCGCGACACCGGAGCGCCTCGGACCTTCGGGTCCGGGGCGCTCTCGGCGTCGGGTGGGACGGTTCCGACGACGGGCCCTGCTCCCACCGCGCACAACTTCGGGGGATCTGACGAGACACGCCGACCCAACGGCATCCGTGCCCGGCGTGTCAGTTCAGATCTCAGAAGTTATGCGGGTGGCAGCCGGGGTACCGGGCTGAGTCCGACGCGCGGTGTGCGCAACTCCGGAGAACATGAGCCATGAGTGACCCCGCTCGCGTCGCGCGCGGTCAGCGCGGCAGGACCGCCGCGACCTGGGTGCGCACGCTCGTGACGATGTCGGCGATGCTGACCCCGGGGCCGCTGGAGGCCATGGTCACGAAGAGGATCGCAGAGACGACGTGCGCCAGGACGCATGCTTCGGCTTCGTCGATCGAGGCGAGACGCACGAGGGTCTCGGTGAGAGCCTGCTCGGTCTCCCCGACGATGGCGAGTGCCGCGGCGTGATGCGGTTCGGTCGGGTCGCCGAAGACCATCTCGCGCAGGTAGGTGCGCCCGTTCTCGACCTGCACCCGATTGCACTCGATGATGGGCGTCGCCAGCGCCATCATGCCGTCGAGGGGCGTGCGGGCATCGGCGGATGCCGCGCGGCCGCGCTCGAGCGCGTCGGCGTAGTGCGAGTTCTGCACGAGCAGCAGGAGCTCGCCCTTGGTCTTGGCGTACAGGAACAGGGTGCCGGTGCCGATGTCCGCCGCATCGGCGATCTGCTGCGTCGTCACCTCGTCGACGCCGCGCTCGGAGAAGAGCTCGGCAGCCGCGGCCACGATGCGCTCGAGCTTCTGCTGCTTGTTCCGTTCGCGTCTTCCGACGGGTGCGCTCTCTGCGGGCACGAGACTCCCCTCGGAATAGATTCTGACCAGGCTCAGTTATGAGTTTAGTCGCGATCGTGCGGGCCACGAGCGACAGGAATCATTGTTCCACGAGCCGAAAGAAGTCCTCATGACCTCCCTCACCCACGCCGTCGTCCTCGTCACCGGAGCGAACGGAGGCATCGGAACGCATCTCGTCGAGCAGGCACTCGCCCGGGGCGCCGCGAAGGTCTATGCGACCGCCCGCCAGCCCCGCGAGTGGGCGGACCCGCGCGTCGTTCCGCTCACTCTCGACGTCACGGACCCGGCGTCGATCGCTGCCGTCGTCGCCGCGGCATCCGACGTCACGGTGCTCGTGAACAACGCCGGTGCCTCGACGCCCACCCCCGGCATCCTCACCCACACCGACGAGGAGATCCGCCACAACGTCGAGACGAACTTCCTCGGACCGCTGTTCCTCGCTCGGGCCTTCGCCCCGCTGCTCTCGGCGCACGGCGGGGAGACCGCCATCATCGATATCCACTCGGCCCTGTCGTGGTACGCCGTCGCCGGCATCTACTCGGCGACGAAGGCGGCCCTCTGGTCGGCCACCAACTCGCTGCGGCTCGAGCTGCAGCCCGCCGGGGTGCAGGTCGTCGGCGTGCACGTCGGCTACGTCGACACCGCGATGGCGGCGCACGCCACCAGCCCCAAGCTCGACCCGGCCGACCTCGTCACCCAGATCTTCGACACGCTCGAGGCCGGCGGGTACGAGGTTCTCGCCGACCAGACCTCGGTGCAGGCCAAGGCCGGACTCTCGGCTCCGCTCGAGGTGGTCTATCCGCAGCTCGCGCAGGGCTGAGCCTTCTGCGACAAAGAGGGCGCCACCGAGCGGTGGTGCCCTCTTTCGCATGCCGAAGGCCGTCAGGCGGCGAGGAACCTCGCGCCACCGGGGCGGCCATGATCGAGTTCCTCTTCGTCCGTTCTGGATGGTGCGAGGGTGGGTCAGACGACCGCACCCGCACCCGTGACGACGACCTTGCCGCGCAGGCCGCCGCGCGTGAGCGCGGCCAGGGCCTGCGGGGTCTCGTCGAACGGGAACGTCGCGCCCACGACGGGGCGGATGCTGCCGCTGTCGACGAGCGCGGCGATCTCTCGCAGCTGCGAGCCGTCGGCCCTCATCCACAGGAACTCGTAGCCGACGCCGAGCTTCTTCGCCCGCGCGCGGATCTTGCGGCTCAGCGCCGCGATCGCGAGGCGGAGGAGGGGGTTGAGTCCCGCCGCGCGAGCGAAGGCGGGGTCGGGAGGCCCCGCGATCCCGATCGCCTTTCCGCCGGGGCGCAGGACGCGCAGCGACTTCTCGAGGTTCTCACCGCCGAGGCTGTCGAGTACGAGGTCGTAACCCGAGAGTTCTTTCTCGAAGTCCTGGGTACGGTAGTCGATCACCACGTCGGCCCCGAGTTCGCGCACGAAGTCCGCGTTCTTCACGGATGCCGTGGTGGCCACGTGCGCGCCGAGATGCTTCGCGAGCTGGATCGCGATCGAGCCGACTCCGCCGGCGCCGGCGTGGATGAGTACCTTCTGACCGGCCTGCACGTTCGCTCTCTCGACGAGTGCCTGCCATGCCGTCAGCGCCACGAGCGGCAGTGATGCGGCCTCGACGATGCTGATCGACGCGGGCGCGGGGGCGAGGTCGGCCTGATCGATCGCGATGCGCTCCGCGAACGTTCCGATCCGCTGGTCGCGGGGACGGGCGAACACGTGGTCGCCCACGGCGAATCCCGTGACCTCCGACCCGACGCGCAGCACGGAACCGGCGACGTCGTGACCGAGGACGAGGGGCAGCGGGGAGGGCAGGATCGCCTTGAATTCGCCCGCGCGGATCTTCTCGTCCAACTGATTGACGCCGGCCGCCTCGACGCGCACGAGCACGTCGCGCACGCCGAGTTCGGGCTCGGGCATTGCGACTTCGTGCAGCGGCTGTGAGTAGGTTTCGAACGCGAACGCGCGCATGTAGCGTCTCCCAAGGTCTATTTGACTCAATAATGAGTCAACTCAGTTTCCTTGTCAACGCAGAGCGTCCGAGATCGCTCGGATGCCGTGGGTCAGACGGCCGTGAAGTGCAGGAGCAGTGCGTTGCCGGGGTTCAGCACCGGCAGGGGGAGGCCCTGCGCGAGCACCGCGCCCGTGACGGTGAGGTCGGATGCCGCGAGCCACGCCGGGTCCGCGACCTGGTGGCGGTGCGCTCCGCCGATCTCGTCGCGCACCCGCACGCGGTACGTCGCCGCGGGGTCGAGGCCGGGGATCGGTACGCGCGGAGACTGCGCTGTGGCACTGGTCTCGGTGCGCACCCACGCGAACACGGCCTCCTCGCGGTCGGCGCTCACGACGCCGTGCAGCAGGCTGCCGGAGTCGACGTCGTCGCCGCGCATCGTGACGCCCGAGTGCAGCAGTCCCCGCAGCTCGCGGTACAGGGCGGTCCAGGCGGCGATCGCGGCGCGGTCGTCGTCGGATGCCGTCGTGAGATCCCACTCGAGGCCGGCGTGGCCGAACAGGGCGGTCGCGGCGCGGAACGCGAACGACGCGTGCCGACCGGTGGTGTGCGAGACCGTCGGGCCGACGTGCGCGCCGATCAGCTCGGGCGGCAGCAGCGTCTGCGTGCCGCGCTGGATGCTCTGGCGCTCGATCGGGTCGTTGCAGTCCGACGCCCAGACGCGGTCGGTGCGGGCGAGGGTGCCGAGGTCGGTGCGGCCTCCGCCCGAGGCGCACGATTCGATCTCGAGACGCGGATGCCGGCGACGGATCTCGTCGAGCACGCGGTACACCCCGAGCGTGTGCGCGTGCACGCGGCGGCGGCCGCGCGCGTCGAGCGAGGCGTGCAGGTCGCGATTGTGGTCCCACTTGACGAAGTCCACGCGGGCGCGCGTGATCACGTCATCGAGCCGCTCGACGATGTAGTCGACGACGTCGTCGCGCGAGAAGTCGAGCACGAACTGGTGGCGCGAGGCGAGCAGCGGGTTCTCGCCGAGCAGCCAGTCCGGATGCTGTCGCGCCAGGTCGGAGTCGGGGTTCACCATCTCGGGCTCGAACCACAGGCCGAACTCGAGGCCGAGGTCGTGCACGCGCGCCGAGAGCGGTGCGAGCCCCTCGGGCCACACGTCGTCGTCGATGAACCAGTCGCCGAGGCCCGCATGGTCGTCTCGGCGTCCGCGGAACCAGCCGTCGTCGAGCACGAACCGCTCCACGCCCAGCTCGGCGGCGGTCGTCGCGAGCGCGGTGAGGGTGTCGAGGTCGTGGTCGAAGTACACGGCCTCCCACGTGTTGAGCAGCAGCGGCCGCGGCGTCTTCGGGTGGCTCGGGCGCGACCGGATCGACGCGTGGAACCGGGCGGTCACGCCGTCGATCCCCTCGTCGCTCCAGGTCGAGAGCAGCTCGGGCGAGCCGTACGTCTCGCCGGGCTGCAGACGCACCTCGCCCGCATCGACGAGTTCGCCGCCGCCGAGCACCGAGCGGTGGGCTCCGGCGCCCTCGGGCAGACGCTCGACCAGCATCTCCTGGTTGCCGCCCCACGCGAGGTGCGCGGCCCAGACCTCGCCCGAGCGGAAGCGGAAGCCCTCGGTGCCGGTCAGGGTCAGGAACGAGGAGTCGTGGCCGGGGCGTCCGCGACGCGACGATCGCAGCCAGGTGCCGTCGTGGATCGCGGCGCGCTGCGACACCTTCTCGTTCGTCCAGCGGCCCGTGAAGTCGACGACCTCGGCGGCGCGGGCGGGCAGCGGCAGCAGCGAGCGCACGGCGCCGACGTCGACCGGATGCTCGGCGCCGATGTTCTCGAGAACCACGGAGGAGTGCAGCACGCCGGCGTCGTCGAGCACGAACGTGAACGTCGCCTCGACGGTGGCGCGCGCATCCACCAGCACGAAGCTCGCGCTCGCGGCATCCGTCTGCACCGTCCGCGTCAGCGCGAACCCGTCGATCACGGCATCCGCTGCGGTCGCCTCGATCGCCGGGGTGCCCGACCATCCGTGCGCGCGGCCGGGCGCGATCGAGAACGAACGGGCGACGTCGAGGGAGCTGTTCATCACGGCGGGGGTGGCGGTCGCGAGGAGGCCGGGGATATCGGCATCCGTCAGCGGCGCACCCCAGTGCGCGATGGTCGGGGCGCCGAACAGGTCGGTCGTGACGACGAGGCTCACGCCTCCGTTGCGCAGGTGCGTGGCTTCCGGAACGGCGCTGTCCGGAACGGGGTTACTTGACGACATGAATTAATCATAGCCAGACCGGAGCGAGGAGTTGTCGGCAAGGATGGGAACATGACCACTGCACTCGACGAACTCCTGGCCGCCGTCATCGAGAGCGGCCACCTCGACGAACCGGTCGCCGAGGACGGCATCGTGCACGGCCGCGCCCACCTCGAGGCCGCCGGCACCGACGTCACCGTCAACATCGACCCCGAGATCGAAGACGGCGATGCGGATGCCGAGGCCGACGTCGAGGAGCTGGTCGCGGGAGTCGAGCGCATCCTCTCGATCACCGAGAAGCGCTGGCGGGCCATCGTCGACGAGGCCGCGTCCGACATCGAGGAGGCCGTCGGCGAGTCCGAGGTCAGCGAGCGCATCGACCTGCGCGATGACATGGAGGCTGCGTCGGTCGTGGTCTTCGCGGATGCCGTGCTCGTGTCGTTCGATGCCCCGCGGCAGTTCCCCGACTCGCGCATCCTCGTGCAGCTCGACGAGGAGCTCGAGGTCGACGGCGTCGAGGTCGCCGAAGACGACGGGGTCGAGACGATCTCCTTCGCCTCGGGCGACGCGCTGCTCGACCACATCAGCCGCGACGACGCCTGAGGTTCTTGCCGCGGGACGCTTCGACAGGCTCAGCGACCCGGTTTCTTCCGGATCACGGGGTCCCTGAGCCTGTCGAAGGGCCGCCCCGCGCGACCGCTCAGCTGTAGATGCGCGCCGCGCCGACCTGCGCCTCGAGCAGCGGCAGCGTGCGTGAGCGCTCCGGCTTCGGGCGGATGCCGAGCACTGTTGCGATCTCGAGCGCGAGGGCGGCGTGCCCGGCCGCGTTCGGGTGGAACGGGTCGCCCATCAGCCCCCACGGGACTCCGCCGGCGCCGAGCTCGATGAGCCGGGCGTACTGATCCACGAGGATGACGTCCTCGCCCGCGGCGACCTGCCGCACGGCATCCGCGAATTCGGCGACACGGGCCCGCTCCGGAGCGTTGGCGACGTCGATCGGCGGCGGGGTCTGCAGCACCGCGATCGCGCCGAGCGCCCGCACCCGTGCGACGAACTCGCGCAGCGAGGCGGCGTACTCCTCGGGCGAGATGACCGGCTGCGGTCCACCGGTCGAGAGGTCGTTCGTGCCGATCATCAGCGTCACGACGTCGGGCCGCCACGACGACACCCGGCGCTCGAAGTCTCCGAGGATGTCGACGATCCGGTGCCCGCTGATCGCCGAGTTCACGACGATGTCGCGCACCCGCTCGAGCTCGCCGCGAACGAGTTCGTGCAGGTGCTCGGCGTAGCTGCGGCCGCCCTGCGTGAAGACGAGGCCGTGGGTGATCGAGTCTCCGGTGATCACCCAGGTCAGCGGGTCGCCGCCCGCGAGCAGGTCGGCGAGGCGGGCGAGATCGGATGCAGCGGTGGGGGCGGTGGTGTCGGACACGCCTCCGACCCTATCCACAGCATCCGACGTCGTGCACGCGGGCGCGCAACGGGAGGAGATCTCACGCTCCGCAGGATCGAAACAGCGGATGCCTCCTGCGGAAGCCGAGTTCTCCTCCCGGGGCGTGCGGCGCCGCGCTCAGAGCCAGCGCTTGTACTTGAAGATCCCGAAGAGACCGATCGCGAACGCCGCCATCGCGCCGAGAGCGAGCGGGTAGCCGAACGCCCAGTGCAGCTCGGGCATGACCTCGAAGTTCATGCCGTAGACGGTGCCGACGAGGGTGGGGGCGAAGATGATCGCCGCCCACGAGGAGATCTTCTTGATCTCGTCGTTCTGCGCGATGCTCGTGTCGGTCTGACGACGGGCGACGAGAGCGGAGTGCACACGCAGCGCGTTCTCGAGGATCGCGCGGAACGAGTCGACCCGCTCGTTCACGCGGATCGTGTGGTCGAGCACGTCGCGCAGCGACCGCTGCAGCTCCTCGTCGATGCGGTACTTGTCGGACCCTCGGCGCAGCCACTCGAGCATGCCGGTGAGCGGGTGCACCGCCCGCTGGAAGTTGATGACCTCGCGCGAGAGCTCGTAGATGCGCCGGGAGAGCGCGTCGTCGTCGCTGTCACCGAAGAGCTGGTCCTCGATCTCGTCGATGTCGTTCTCGAGCCCCGCGACGATCGGCTCGTACTCGTCGACGACCTCGTCGAGGATCGCGTAGAGCACCGCTTCGGGTCCCATCGCGAGCAGCTCGGGGTGCGCCTCCATCCGCCGCCGCACCGCCGCGAGGTCGGGCGACTCGGCATGGCGGATCGTCACCACGAAGTCGGGGCCGACGAACAGGTGCAGCTCGCCGAACTCGACGGACTCCTGCTCGTCGCGGTAGCGCGCCGGCCGCAGCACCGCGAAGAGCGTGTCGCCGTAGCGCTCGACCTTGGAGCGCTGGTGGCCCGAGAGCGCGTCTTCGACGGCGAGCGGATGCAGATCGAACTCGCGCGCGACCGAGGCGACCTCTTCGGAGCTCGGTCGGTAGAGGCCGATCCACGCGATGCCGCCGACGGAGTCGAGGATGCGGTAGGTCTCGTCGAGGTTCTGCGGGGTCTCCACGCGACGTCCGTGGACGTACACGCCGTTGTCGATCAGGGCCATGGGAGTGCTTCTTCTCTCGCAGGCGCGCACCGACCGGGGTCGGGCGCGCGCAATCGTCAGGATGCGGAGGACGCCACCCGGGACTGCGGAGATCGACGTGCGAACGCGGAGCGAATGCTCAACGCGCGAGCGCAGGGAGTCGCGACGCAGCGAGGGCGGCGTCGTTACTATCGT
This sequence comes from Microbacterium sp. NPDC087868, assembly GCF_044900755.1. Lineage (NCBI taxonomy): Bacteria > Bacillati > Actinomycetota > Actinomycetes > Micrococcales > Microbacteriaceae > Microbacterium > Microbacterium sp. NPDC087868. The sequence goes on along the minus strand of NZ_JBJDNO010000002.1, from coordinate 95,868 downwards.
CGGACATCGCCATCACCGCCTTTCGGGACTCATCGGGTCACTCGACCCAAGGGGAGAGCATACTCCTCGGTTCTGGCAGGTTTCTGCGTGCTGAGCCTGTCGAAGCATCCCCGCCCGCGCGCTCGGGAGGAGTTCTCGCGCAACGGAGGAGTGTGTGCGGCATCCGCTCCTGTGCTGCGGGAGAACTCCTGCGTTGTGCGCGGGGGAGGGGCGACGTCTCGGGCGGAGAACTCGGCGTTGGGCGGAGGAATCTGGTGGATGCTTCCGCCCAACACGATGATCTCCGCCCGGAGCGGGGTGGGGGCCGCAGGAAAGGCTCAGGGACCCAGTTCAGCGAAGGGCCAGCCGGGGTACAGGGTCCAGCCGGGCTACAGGGTGACGACCTCGCCCGCGCGAGCGGCGGACGCCTGGGCGGCCTTCACGATCTCGACGGTGCGGATGCCGACACCGGCGTCGGGCTGCGGCTGACGCCCGGCGTGCACGGACGCGACGAACTCCTCGAGTAGCAGGGCGTCGAGGTCGGCGCCGATCGGGTCCCAGGTCTCTCCCGCGGCGTCGTGACCGGCCACACCCTTCGCGAACGGGCTGACGGTGACGGTGCCGCGCTCGGCGACGACCTGCAGGGTGAGTCCGCCCCAGGTCGCCGAACTCATCGGCCAGCTCCACGAGCAGTCGATCGTGGCGATGACGCCGCTCGGGTACTGCAGGGTCACGAGCCCTCCGGTCTCGACGGCGAGGTCGCGCTGGCCGTGCAGGATGCCGTTCGACACGGCCCTCACCGACGCGGCGCGCTCACCCAGGAGGTCGTCGAGCAGATCGGCGCAGTGCACGACGTGGTCGACGAGAGCCCCGCCGCCGGCCAGCGACGGATCGGTGAACCACGCGCGATCCTGCGGCAGCTTGCCGTTGTTGATGCCGGTGACACCGAGCACCCGGCCGAGGCGCCCGCTGCGCAGCTCGGCGATCGCGTCGCGCACGGCGGGCGCGAAGCGCACGGGGTAGGCGACCATGAGGATCACTCCGGCGTCGTCGCAGGCGGTGCGCATCGCGACGGCATCCTCGACCGTCGTCGCGAGCGGCTTCTCGCACAGCACGTGCACTCCTTCGGCGGCGGCGCGCTCGACCAGCGCCCGGTGCCGGGAGTTCTCGGCCGCGACGACGACGGCATCCGGCTTCCAGGCGAACGCCTCGTCGTAGCTGTCGACGTACGCGACGCCGAGCTCGGCGGCCAGCGCGGCCCCGCGCGGCACGGCATCCGGCGCCGATGCCCCGTCGGGGTCGGTCGCGATCAGCTCGATGTCGGGCATCGCCGACAGGGCGTGCACGTAGCTGAGGGCGTGCGTATGAGCGAACGACAGCACGGCGATCCGCAGGGGCGTGGTCATCGGACGACCTCCTCGGTCGGCGAAGGAACAGGGGAGACGGGCGTCCCGGCGGCGATCGACGCGATCGCCGCCTCGGCGACGGCGACCGCGCGGATGCCGTCGGCCGGTGTCACCCGCGCCTCCCGCCCTTCGCGCAGCGCTGCCACGAAATCGGCGATCTCGGCGTAGTACGGGCTGTCCTGCGGTGACATCGGCGGCAGGTAGTCGGTGGCACCGGGGAGGGCTGCGGCATCCGTGCGCAGCGTGCGGTCCTCGGCGCTGTCGTATCGCAGGCGTCCTTCGGAGCCCGCGACCTCGACGCTCGTACGGAACGGGATGCCTGGGGCGACCCAACTGCCGTGGATGTGGCTGATGACCCCGTTCGCGTGCGTCAGCACGATGTGCGAGGTGACGGGAGCGGGCACGCGGTCGTCGATCGTCGGCGGGTTCTGCACCGCGAACACCTGCGACACGTCTCCCGCGAACCACAGGGCCTGGTCGATGTCGTGGATCATGAGGTCGCGGATCAACCCGCCTCCCGCGCTCTCGGAGAAGAACCACGGCGACTGCGGCGCGGCACCGGCCCGGCTGAACCGCTGCACGGCGAGAGTTCCGATGCGCCCCGCGTCGATGGCGGCCTTGATCTGCGCGTACTCGCTCATGTAACGCACGACGTGCGCGGGGAAGAGGCGCACACCCGCGGCGGCCGCGGCATCCGTCACCCGTGCGGCGTCGATCGACGTCGCCGCCAGCGGCTTCTCGCAGACGACGTCGCGGCCGGCGGCGATGGCGCGCAGCGCGAAGTCGGCGTGCGTGCTGCTGGGAGTCACGAGGTCGACGAGGTCGACCAGGTCGATCAGCGTGTCGACATCGGCGACGAGCTCGAACCCGTACTCCTCGGCGATCTCCTCGGCGCCCGCCAGCGAGGTCACGTAGCCCTGTGCGCCCAGCGCCCTCCAGGCGTCGGCGTGCACGCGCGAGATGCCGCCGGCTCCGATGAGTCCGACCTTCAGGGTGCTCACTTCGTCTCCTCGGGGGTGGGGGATGCCGTGTCGTGCGGCAGCGGGGTGATGGGCGGCACCGGCATGTCGTCGATGCCGTAGATGTCGGCGGCGTGCCGCTGGAAGGCGTGCACGACCGCGCCGTGCGCCGCGGCCTCGCCGCCGAGGCGCGCTTCGGCGAGGGGCACCTGGAACGGCAGTCCGAGATGCCGGGGGAGCGCCTGGCGCAGTGGATCGAGCAGCTGCTCGTGCGCCGCCGACAGACCGCCGCCGATCACGATCATGGCGGGGTCGACGGTCATCGTGAGGGTCGCGATGCCGTGCGCGAGTTCCTCGATGAAGGCGTCCAGCTCGTCCTGCGCGGCACCGTCCCCGGCCCGCGCGGCGGCGAACACCTCCGCGGCCGTCGGGGCGGTGCGCCACGAGATCTGCCCGGTCTCGGTGTTGAGGCCGCGGAAGGCGAGGCGGCCGATGTCGCCGGCGGCGTTGTGGATGCCGCGCCGCGGGCGCCCGCCGAGGATGAGTCCCATCGAGATGCGGTTACCCACCGAGAGGTAGATGACGTCGTCGACGAGCTGTGCCACCCCGAGGTGGTGCTCGGCGACCGCGGCGAGTCGGACGCCGTTGTCGACCGAGACGGGGCAGCCGAACGCCTGGCGCAGCTGCGCACCGATGTCGGCGCCCGACCACTCGGGGATCACGACCGAGAGCACCACGCGGCCAGCGTCGTCGACCAGGCCGGGGAGCGAGACGCCGATGGCCGGCACGCGGGACGAGGCGACGGATGCTCCGCCCAGTGTCTGCCGCACGTCGTCGATCACGGCCGCGAGCTTGGCGGCGCCGTCGGGGTGCGCTTCGACCCCGGGGAAGCTGCGCTGGGCGATCACGTGGCCGGCGAGGTCGGAGAGGAGCACGCGCACGCTCGCGACCCCGATGTCGACTCCGACGACGGTGCCCGCCTCGGCGTGGAACGAGTAGTGCCGCGCGGGGCGGCCGGCTCCGCCGACGCTCGCGACGGGGGCGTCGACGATCAGCCCGGAATCGCTCAGCACCGACACGGCGTTCTCGACCGAGGTGCGCGAGATCTCGAGCGACCGGGAGAGGTCGTTGACCGTCGAGGGCCCGCCATCGCGGAGCTGCAGCGCGGATCGCGCGACGATCGACAGCTGGCCTGACACGCCCATGTGCGGTCCTCTCTTCATCGACGTGGTCGGTGTGCGAACAAGTTAGCACACCGAATTCTCAGATCAGGCTCGGACGTTCTCGAGCCGGAAACACCGCGGAAACAACCGTCTGAGAACTTGTCCTTGACGAATTATCCCATCCCGATGTCATAATGAACCGTACTCAGCACGGTTCAAGCAAAGGAGCACCATGCGCGTCAGCAAGATCACCGGCGTCGTCGCGGGAGTCGCGACCGCCACCCTGTTGGCCGGATGTTCGGCCGGCGGAGGAAGCACCGCTGAAGGAGACCAGAGCATCACGGTCTGGCTCTACCCGGTCATCGCCGACGAGGCGGTGCACAAGGACTTCTGGGACTCGACGATCGAGGCCTTCGAAGCCGAGAACGACGGCATCGACGTGAACTACGAGATCTTCCCGTGGGCCAACCGCGACGAGTCCCTGCAGACGGCGATCGCCGCGGGCAAGGGTCCGGACGTCGTCTACCTCATCCCCGACCAGCTGTCGGCGTACCAGTCGTCGATCGCCCCGCTCAACGACCTGCTCAGCGAGCAGCGGCAGGACGACCTGCTCCCCAACGTCAAGGAGTCCGTCACGATCGACGGCGACATCCTCGGGGCGCCGATCCTGACCAGCGCCCAGCCGCTCATCTGCAACGCCGCCGCCTTCGAGGCCGCGGGCGTGACCGAGTACCCCGAGACCTGGGACGACATCATCGACATCGCGCCGGAGTTCACGGCGGCCGACATGTACGTGCTGAACTACCCGGCGTCGGCCGAGAACACCCTCAACCTCACCTTCTACCCGCTGCTCTGGCAGGCCGGGGGACAGGTGTACGACGACGGCGAAGTCGGCTTCGACAGCAAGGCCGGCGAAGAGGCGCTCACCTTCATCACCGATCTGGCCGAGGCGGGGGCCCTCGACCCCGAGGCGCTCACCACCAACGTGCCGCTCGAGCAGACCGCGATCGCTCAGGGCAAGGTCGCCTGCACCTGGAACAACGGCGTGACCGAGGTCGCTCCGTTCTGGGGCGAGGAGAACGTCAAGGTGCTCGCTCCGCTCACCGATGAGAAGTCGGTGGCCTACGGCACGGTCGGTTCGCTCTCGGTGCTCAAGGGATCGAAGGCGCAGGATGCCGCGGCGAAGTTCGCCGAGTACGCCACCAGCGCCGAGGTCGTCGAGCCCTACCTCACCGCCGCCGGGTACTTCTCGGCGCTCAGCACCACCGAGCCGCTCTACGCCGACGACCCGCTCCTCGGCGAGGTCGAGAAGTACGTGCCAGACACGACGGTGGGCGAGCTGAACGAGAGCTCGCGTGCGCTCATGGGCGTGCTCGCCCCCGAGATCCAGGCGGCGCTGCTGGGTCAGAAGTCCCCGGCCGACGCGCTGAAGGATGCCGCGACCGCCGCGGCCCCGCTCATCAAGTAGTGACCACGGGGGTGCGCCGCGGCATCCGCTTCGCACCCCCGTCCCTTCCCGACCCGACGTGAGGTTCTCATGACGACGGCAACCATGCCGAAGAAGCCGCAGGGCACGGTGACCCGCCTGCTCGCCCGGCGCGAGGCGCGGGTGGCGTTCCTCTTCGTGCTCCCCGCCTTCCTGCTCTTCATCGCGTTCCGCTTCGGCCCCAGTATCGCCGGCGTCGCGCTGAGCTTCTTCGACTACGACATCTCCGGTGAGATCGCCTGGCGGGGTCTCGACCACTTCCAGCGACTCGTCGCCGATCCGCTCTTCTGGCGGGCGATGGGCACGACGCTCGTCTACACCGTCTTCGCCGTGCCGATCTCCCTGGCGCTCTCGACGATCATGGCGCTGGGGGTGCGACGCGCGTTCCGCGGTGCGCGGTTCTTCCGGTCGATCTTCTTCCTCCCCGTCATCACCTCGCTCGTGCTCGCGGGCAGCATCTTCGTCTGGATCTTCTCGAGCAACGGGCCCTGGTCGCAGCTCATGGCTCCGCTCGGGCTCGGCGGCTCGTGGCTCGGCAGCACCGTGCTCGTCATCCCGGCGATCGTCGTCGTGGGCGTCTGGTCGCGGTTCGGCTACGGGATGATGATCATCATCGCGGCCCTGCAGGACGTCCCTCGCGAGCTCGAGGAGGCGGCGCTGGTCGACGGGGCAGGGGCGTGGAAACGCTTCCGCTACATCGTGCTGCCGTACCTGCGCCCGACGTTCTTCTTCCTCGCGGTGATCGAGACGACCGCCGCCTTCCAGGTCTTCGACGTCATCTACGTGATGACCCAGGGTGGGCCGGCGAACGCCAGCTACTCGCTCGTCTACCTGCTCTACGACCAGGGCTTCCGGTACTTCGACTACGGCTACGCGGCCGCGGTCGGTGTCGCCCTCTTCGTCATGACCCTCGTGGTCGCCCTCATCCAGCGCCTCGTGATCGGAAAGCAGAAATGACCGCCCTGATCCAGCCGCCCACGCAGACGCCGGTCTCGGCGCCGCCGCAGAAGCCGGCCGCCCCGCGCCGCCACCGCTCGTTCCGCGCCCTCGAACCCACCCGCATGGGCGTGGTCGTACGGTGGATCTGGCTGAGTCTCGCCGGCATCCTGAGCTTCTTCCCCTTCTACGCCATGGTCGTGCTGAGCCTCAAGCCCGGCATGGTGGTCGACCTTCCCGGATCGCTGATCCCCTGGACCGACATCTCCTTCGAGTCCTACGAGCAGGTGCTCGGCGGGCAGAACATCCTCGGCTGGCTGTTCAACACGCTCGTCTACTCGCTCGTCTCGGTCGTCGCCGTGCTGTTCCTGTCGGCGCTCGCCGGGTACGCGTTCGCCAAGAAGCGCTTCCGCGGCAAGGAGGTGATGTTCTGGTCGTTCCTCGCGATGGTGATGGTGCCGTTCCACGTCACCCTCATCCCGACGTTCATCCTGATGGCGAACCTCGGCGGCATCGACACCTACTGGGGCCTCATCCTGCCGACGCTCGCGAACGCGCAGGCCGTGTTCCTCATGCGCCAGTTCATCCAGGGGCTGCCCGACGAACTGTTCGAGGCCGCGCGGATCGACGGAGCGGGCGAGTTCCGCATCTTCCTGCGCATCGTCCTGCCGCTGTGCAAGCCGATCCTCGCGACCCTCGGCATCTTCGTGTTCCTGTGGCACTGGAACGACTTCCTGTGGCCGCTCATCATCGCCAAGTCGAACTCGATGTTCACCCTCACCGTCGGCATCTCGTCGCTGCAGCAGCAGAACGTCCCGTTGAGCACGATGCTCGCGGGGTCGGTCGTCGCGCTGCTGCCCATCTTCCTCGCGTACCTGATCGCTCAGCGCTACGTGCAGGAGGGCGTCACGGGCACCGGCATCAAGGGCTAGAGACACCAGCTGAGAAGAAGGGAAGGCACCACATGCCTCAGCGCCACTTCACCTCCGAGGCCGATCTCGAGGAGGCCCTCGCGACACCGAGCGACGCGCTCGTCGACGACCTCGCGAGCGGTTCGGGCGACCTCGTCATCCTCGGGGCCGGCGGAAAGATGGGCCCGACCCTCGCAATGCTGGCCCGTCGCGGGATGGATGCCGCGGGCCGTGAGGCCGATGCGGTCTACGCCGTCTCGCGGTTCGGCGACGCCGAGATCCGTGCGCGCCTCGAGAGGGCCGGCGTGCGCGTCGTGCCGTTCGATCTCATCGAGAACGACGACTTCTCGTCGCTGCCGGATGCCCCGAACGTGGTGTTCATGGTGGGGGCGAAGTTCGGGGCCGCGACCAACGCTTCGTGGGCGTGGGAGGTCAACGCGGCGCTGCCGGACCGGGTCGCCCGCCGCTACCGCGACAGCGCGATCTCGGTGCTGTCGACCGGGAACGTCTACCCCTTCGTGCCGGCGTCGTCGGGCGGAGCATCGGAAGAGCTCGCTCCCGCACCGATCGGCGAGTACGCGCAGTCGTGCCTCGGACGCGAGCGGGTCTTCGAGTTCGGTGCGCAGGAGCGCGGGACGAAGGTCGCGATCATCCGCCTCAACTACGCCGTCGATCTGCGCTACGGCGTGCTCGCCGACATCGGCAGCGCGGTGAACGCGGGTGAGCCGGTGTCGGTCGCCACCGCCAACGTCAACGTGATCTGGCAGGGGTACGCGAACGAGGTGGTGCTGCGCAGTCTGAACCACGCCTCCACCGACCCGTTCACGATCAACCTCACCGGCCCCGAGCTGCTGAGCGTCGAGTCGATCGCCCGCCGCTTCGGAGCGCTGTTCGACCGCGAGGTCGACCTCGTCGACGAGCCCCAGCCGACCGCGCTGCTCAGCGATGCGCGTCGGTGCATGGCGCTGTTCGGCTACCCGTCGGTGTCGGCCGAGACGCTCATCGCGATGCAGGCCGACTGGATCGCGGGCGGCCTGCCCATGATCGCCAAGCCCACCAAGTGGGCCGTGCGGGACGGGAAGTTCTGATGGCGACCTCCGCTGCGCGTGCCGCGACCGTGCCGTCGCTGCGTCCCGAAGCCGCGGCCACTCTGGCCCGCGGCGCGGTGATCCCCGCGCATCCGCTCGCACTGACCGCCGATCGCGCACTCGACGAGCGTCGCCAGCGCGCCCTGTCGCGCTACTACCTCGACGCCGGGGCCCGGGGCCTCGCCGTCGGCGTGCACACCACGCAGTTCGAGATCCGCGACCCCGAGCACGCACTCTTCGAGCCGGTGCTCGCGCTCGCGGCCGAGGAGATGGATGCCCGCTCCGATCCCGCCCTCGTGCGCATCGCGGGGGTGGCCGGCGACACCGCGCAGGCGGTCGCCGAAGCCGAGCTCGCACGCTCGCTCGGCTACGACGCGGTGCTCATCAGCCCGCGCGTCGCGGGTGCCGACGAGCGCGCGCTGCTCGACCGCGCCCGCGCCGTCGGCGAGGTGCTGCCGCTCGTGGGCTTCTACCTGCAGACCGCGATCGGCGGACCGGTTCTCGACCGCGACTTCTGGCGCGAGTTCGCGGCGATCCCCGCGGTCGTCGCCGTGAAGGCGGCGCCCTTCGATCGCTACCGCACCCTCGAACTGGTGCGCGGGGTCGCGGCATCCGGTCGTGCCGACGAGATCGCGCTGTACACCGGCAACGACGATGCGATCGTCGCCGACCTGCTCGCGGAGTTCCACGTCGAGTCGCCCGACGGGCCGCGCACGCTGCGCTTCGTCGGCGGACTGCTGGGCCAGTGGGCCGTCGGAACGCGCGCCGCGGTCGCGCTGCTCGAGAAGGCGCACCGCGCGATGGCGGGGGATGCCACGGCCTATCGCGAGCTGAGCCTCCTCGCCTCCGACATGGTCGACGTCAACCAGGCGGTGTTCGACCCGGGCAACGACTTCCACGGCGTGATCGCGGGAGTGCACGAGATGCTCCGACAGCAGGGTCTGCTCGAGGGCACCTGGTGCCTCGACCCCGCCGAGGGCCTCTCGCCCGGGCAGGCCGAGGAGATCGCCCGCGTACGCCGGGCCTACCCCGCGCTGAACGACGACGCGTTCATCGCCGCGCACCGCGAGGACTGGTTGCGATGAGCGCCCTCCCCGTCGTGGTCGCGGTGGTGCCCGAGGCGCTGTACGCGGAGTTCTTCTCACCCGACGATGCCGATCGCCTCGAGGGGGTCGCCGGGCGGCTGGGGGGATCGTTCGTGCGGGTGGACCGGCTGACGGATGCGCCGCTCGACGAGGTGCGCGTCGTGATCACGAGCTGGGGCATCGATCCGTTCGACGCCGCCGTGCTCGACCGGATGCCCCGACTCGAGCTCGTCGCGCACACGGGTGCCTCGATCAAGGCGTTCGCGACCGCGGAGCTGTTCGACCGGGGCGTCGTCGTCACTCAGGCGGGGGCGGGCATGGCGCGATCGGTCGCGGAGGTGTCGCTCGCCTTCACGCTCGCGCTGCTGCATCGCGTGCCCGAGATGCACAACGGGCTGCGCGGCGGCGGCTGGGACGCGGGCGTCCCGGCGCAGCACGAGATCCTCGACGCCCCGATCGCCGTGATCGGGGCATCGCGCACGGGTCGCGCCTACCTCGAACTCATCCGGCTGCTGGGCGCGCGTCCGCTGCTCGTCGACCCGACGCTCGATCGGGCCGCGGCATCCGCTCTGGGTGCCGAACTCGTCACGCTCGACGCCGCCATGGAGCGCGCGCGCATCGTCGCCGTGCACGCGCCGACGCTGCCCGAGACGCACCATCTCATCGGACGTCGCGAACTGGCGCTGATGCCCGACGGCGCCGGTCTCGTGAACACCGCGCGCTCCTGGCTCGTCGATGAGGAGGCGCTCGTCGACGAAGTGCGAGCGGGGCGTCTCAGCGCCGCGATCGACGTGTTCGACGAGGAGCCCCTCGGAGCGGAGCATCCGCTGCGCACGCTGACCGGCGCGCTGCTCACGCCGCACCGGGCGGCCGGCACGACCGAGGGCCGGCTGCGTCAGGGCCGCATCGTGTCCGACGAGCTCGATCGCTTCACTTCGGGCCGACCGCTCGCCCATGCCGTCGATCGCGCGCACTTGGCGTCGATGGCATGAACCCGAAGACCTCTGGGGGCTCTGGGGACTGAACCGGATGTTGCGTGACGACCGCGAGGCCGCACGCCCGACCGCGGCCACGCTGCCGCAAGGAGGTACGACATGACGATCACGCACGACACCGACAGCACCACCTCGACCGCCGCGCTGCGCAGCAGGCGCATGCTGCTCGCCGGATTCGGCGCCGCCGCCCTCGGCGGTGTGTCGGCGGTCGCGGTGCAGACACCCGCGCAGGCCGCCGGCCCGGTGGCGCCGATGAGCTCTTCGGGCTCGAAGGACGTCGGCAACGCCGGTCTCGCGACCGACCTGCCCTCGCTCAAGGGCAAGGCGGGCGACCTCGTACGCACGAGCGGTTACGCGGCGCCGGGTGACGGTGGCCACGGCCTCTACCGGTTCGTGAAGAAGGATGCCCCGGCCGTGAACGGCGGCACCGTCATCGCCGCGCGGAAGGAGGGCGCGTGGGTGCTCGTGCATCACGGCGTCGTCGACTTCCGCGCGTTCGGGATCATGGACGCGAGCGTGAACGCCGATGATGCGCTCGATGCGATGGTGAACGATCCGAGCATCTACCGCGTCGAGGCGCACAGCGACCTCAACTTCGTGCGTCGGCACATCTTCCGCCGCTCGGGCATCGCGTTCGATTTCGGCAACCACCTGATGACGACCGTCGGCATCGAGAACGCCGGCAAGGACGACCCGTTCGCCGCCGTGATGTTCTTCCAGGGCGAGGTGACGGGTGCGGCGCAGGAGGCGCGCCTGAACGAGGTCGTGCCCGACCTCGGCGACGTCTTCCCGGTCGCCGATTCGTCGTTCTTCACGGTCGGCGACTGGTACGCGGCCGAGGTGAACGCGCTCGCCGGCCGCTGGGAGCGCGAGCTGCAGAGACTGGTGCAGGTGACGCAGATCGTCGACGGCACGCACATCCGCATCAACTACAAGAACGGCTGGCCGCTCGCCGCCGACCGCACGATGACCTGGCGCCACGTGCTGCCCGTGCAGGACGTGACGGTCTCGAACCTGAAGTTCCTCGGCACCGGGACCGACGAGTACACCGGATCGCACCCCCTCGCCTTCGAGTACGCCGTGCGCTGCGACGTCGACCACATCGACGGAACCGGCACCTTCTGGCCGCTGATCCAGCGCCGCTGGAACACCTACTACTCGACCGTGAGCTGCACGCTCAAGAACCCCACCTCGGTGACCTGGGGCGGTGCCGGGTACCTGACGCAGCAGATCTACTGCCTCTACGGCTACGTCGCGAACTGCCATACGGCCAACGCGCGCCACCTCAACGACTTCACCGCGAGCGCCTACTGCCTCGTCGAGAACTGCCACGGCGACGGTGACGACCAGGGGCCGTTCGTCACCCACGGCCAGTACGAGCACGACCTCACCTACACCGGCAACTCGGGGCTCATGACCTTCGCGAACTCCGGCGCGGCGTGGGGTTCGGCGGCCAAGCGCATCACGGTGCGCAAGCACGTGTGCTCGTGGTTCGTCGCCCGCGTGCGCATCACCGACCTCACGCTCGAAGACGTGCAGGTCATCGGCAAGCCGTCGCTCGCGGGCTCCGGCATGCTGTGGATCAACGCCGACGGTGCGCAGCTGCGCGGGTGCACGGCATCCGACACGCTCATCATCACCCAGCAGTCGGATGCCTCGTCGCGGCCGAACCTCATCGAGGGCTCGCACGTCACCTTCGTCGCGGCCGGCGGCGAGCTGACGAGTGCGGCCGTCACCACCCCGGTCACCTTCGTCGACACGGTGCTCAGCGGGGTGGGCGGACTGAAGATCACGGGCCCGGGTGCCGTGACGTTCCGGGGGTCGACGCTCGTGGGAGCAGACGACGCCGCACCGATCGTGTCGCAGTCGGAGCGTCTGCGGTTCGAGGGCTCGACCCTGCGCAACGCCCGTGTGGCGGCGGCGCGGGGGGAGCGCCAGACCATCGAGGTCGCGGGGTCGGACGTCGTGAACGTCGGTGGCACCGGCCTGGCGCGCACCGGAGCGGGCGAGCTGCACGTGGCGCTGTCCGACAGCACGTTCCGCGCCGAGGGGGCGGCGACGCACGTGTCGATCACCACCGGCGCCACGCACTACCGCGCGGTCGGCAACCGCTTCGAGGGCGGCGCGATCGAACTCGGCGACGGGGCTTTCGGGTCGTCGTCGACGCTCGTGCACACCGCCAACGTCGAGTCCGGCGTGACGCGCACGGCCTTCCCCGCCGCGGGCGACCGCGTCATCGACACCGCGAACGTCACGGTCTGAGGTGCTCATGCGTGGGCCCTTCGTCTCGCTTCGCTCGCTCAGGAACCGGTTCCTGAGCGAGGAGCGCAGCGACGAGACGAAGGGCCGCCGCGCGGCATCCGCGTCAATAGCGGGCCGAGAAGCCGCCGTCGGTGTGCAGGAGCTGGCCGGAGATCCACCGACCCTCGGGCGAGAGCAGGAAGGCGGTGATGCCGGCGATGTCTCGCGGCGTGCCGGCACGGCCGAGCGGATGCATCGGGGTCAGCGCATCGCGGATCTCGTCGTCCATCCATCCGGTGTCGATCGGCCCCGGGTTGACGACGTTCGCCGAAATGCCCTGCGGGCCCAGCTCGCGGGCGGCCGAGATGACGATCCGGTCGAGTGCGCCCTTCGACGCCCCGTAGGGGAGGTTGCCGGTGGTGTGGTCGCTGGTGAAGGCCACGACCGCACCGCCGTCGGGCCCGACCTGACGCGCGAAGGCGGCGATGAGCAGCAGACTCGCGCGCGCATTGACCGCGACGTGCCGGTCGAAGCTCTCCGCGGTCGTGTCGAGGATGCCCGACTCCACGTCGTGGGCATGGCTCAGGACCAGGGCCGAGAGCTCGCCGTGGTCGCGACGCACACGGTCGATCAGGGCTTCGGGCGCGGCCGGGTCGGAGAGGTCGGCGGGGTGGTCGCCGCTGTCGAGGTCGCTGGTCACGACGGTCCAGCCGTCGGCGCGCAGACGGGGCACGATTCCCGCGGCGATGCTGTTCGACCGTGCGGCTCCGGTGACGAGTGCGAGAGGCATTCCGGAAGGGTATCGAAGTCGCCGGATCCTCTACACCCCGACGAGCTCGGCGCTGCGCTGCCAGAGGGCCTCGGCGAGGGCGGGGTCGTCGACCTGCGGGTTGGTCTTCGACGACAGCGTGCGCTCGTCGTAGTACGCCCCCGAGAACCACGTCTCATCGGGCGTGCCCTCGATGAACCAGCGCAGGATCGCGCCGCCCTCCTCAGTGCTCGTGAGCAGCAGCCTGCCGAGGAAACTCCGGTAGACGAGCCGCATCAGGCTCGACGAGTCCGAGGCGAAGTTCGTCTGCACGGTGCCGGGGTGGAAGGCCACCGAGCTCAGGCCGTCGGGGTGGAACTTCGTGTGCAGGCTCTTCGTGAAGAGCACGTTCGCGAGCTTCGCGTCGCCGTAGGCCTTGTTGGCGCTGAACTTCTTCGAGTTGTCGAGGTCGTCGACGTCGATGTGCCCGAAGAGCCGGTGCCCGACGCTCGACGTGTTGATCACCGCCGCCTTCGACGCCAGCAGCGTCGGCATCAGCAGGTTCGTCAGCAGGAACGGCGCGAGGTGGTTGACCTGGATGGTCTTCTCGAAACCGTCGACCGTGGGCGTGCGGTCACCGAAGATGCCGCCGGCGTTGTTCGCCAACACGTGGATGCCGTCGGCGCCCACGGCATCCGTCAGCTTCGCGGCCAGCTCGCGCACGTCGTCGAGGCGAGCGAAGTCGGCGAAGAAGTACTCGGCGCCGGTGTCGTCGGCCACGGCCTTCGTCTTCTCGGGCGAGCGACCCACGAGGATCAGCCGGTGATCGGTCGCGGCGAGCTGGCGGGCCGCGGCCGCGCCGATGCCGTCGGATGCTCCGGTGAGGACGATCGTTCTGGCGGTCATGCGTCTGCTCCTGTCGTCGGGGTGATGCGTTCGACCGCTCGGGTGATGTGCTCGGCGACGACGGTGCGCACGCGGTCGGGGTCGCCGCTCGCGAGCGCGTCGACGATCTCCTGGTGGCTGCGCACGTGCTCCTCCTGCTCGTCGACGTCGAGGGCGGCGTTCGCGGCGCGGATGAACCCGGCGATGCGTCCGCGCAGCTGCGCGCTGACCTCGTCGAGGAAGCGGTGCTCCGCCAGTTCCGCGAGCGTCTCGTGGAACAGCCGGTCCTGCCGCAGCACCTCGTCGACGTCGCCGGGGGCGGCGGCGCCCATCGCGGTGACGATCGTCTCGAGGCGCGCCGCGGCATCCGCGTTCCACCGCTCCTGCACCCGGATCGCCATGAACTGCTCGAGCACGATGCGCAGGCTCGAGATGTCGTCGAGATCGGATGCCGTCAACTCCGCGACCCGTGCACCCCGGCGGGGTTCGCGCACGATGAGCCGCTCCTCGGCGAGCCGCGTGAGGGCTTCGCGCACCGGGATGTGGCTGACGCCGAGGCGGTCGGCGAGCTTGCGCTCGACCAGGCGCTCCCCGGGGGCGAGCTCGCCGGAGTGGATCGCGGCGCGCAGCTCGTCGGCGACCTGCTCGGCGATGTTCTGGTCTGACACGGTGCGCATCGGGGGAGTCCTTCCGAACGGGCGGCGATCGGCGGAGCTCGGGGTTCCGAGGTCGCACGCTCGCACCGATGCTATGGCATCGGTCGATGAGACGGCCGAACGACGGGAGCACCCACGATGAACACCGCTCTGGGCGACAGCATCCGCATTCCGCGCAGCGCGCTGCGGGTCGGGGTGGCGCGCCGAGACATCACGCCACCCACCGGCATCCGCGCCAAGAACTGGGGGCCCGCCGACTGGGAGCGCTCCGAGGGCGCGCATCGGCCGTTTGAGCTGACGGCCCTCGCGATGATCGGCGACGACGACCGTCCGCGTGTTCTGCTCGCGGTCGACGGCACCTGGTGGCGGCGGGTCGCCGACGAGCAGGGGGTGCGCGGGTCGATCCTCGCGGGCCTCGGGCTCGCTCCCGACCAGCTCATGCTCTCGCTCTCGCACACGCACGCGGGCGCCGTGCTCTGCGCCGCCGACGCGCATCTGCCCGGCGGTGAGCTCATCCCCGGGTACCTCGATGCGCTCGCCGCCGCGGGCATCGCGGCCGGACGCGAGGCGCTGAGCACCGCCGAGGCCGGCCTGATCGAATGGACGACCGGACGCTGCAGCCTCGCCGCCGACCGCGAACTCGATCTCGACGGGCGTGCGCTCGTGGGTTTCCGCCCGGATGCCGTCGCCGACGACACGGTCGTGATCGGTCGGGTGAGCGTCGCGGGTCGGGTGCGCGCCACGCTCGTGAACTACGCCTGCCACCCGACGACGCTCGCGTGGCAGAGTCGCGCGGTGTCGCCCGACTACGTGGGCGCGATGCGCGAGGTCGTGGAGGCGGCGACCGGTGCCCCGTGCCTGTTCGTGCAGGGCGCGTCGGGCGAACTCGCCCCGCGCGAGCAGTACACGGGAGATGCGACGGTGGCCGATCGTCACGGCCGCTCGCTCGGGCACGCCGTGCTCGCGGCGGTGGACGCGCTGCCGGTTCCGGGCGAGGAGCTCACGCTCGATCGCATCGTCGAGTCGGGTGCGCCGCTGGCGGTGTGGGCGGGGCGCAAACCGGTCCCCGAGCGAGGAGCCGAGCGACGAGACGAAGGGCGCTCGGCCGGCGTCACGGCATCCGTCTCCCTCCCCCTGCGCGACCTGCCGACGCTCGACGATCTGGCGCGCGAGTGGGCCGACATCGATCCGCGCTCCCGCGAGGAGCGCCTCGGGCGCGCGCGCAATCTGCGCGAGGGGTACATCGACGGTCCGACCGTCGCGCACCCCGTGTGGGCATGGCGTCTCGGCGATGCGGTGATCGTCGGACACCCGGGCGAGGCGTACTCGCGGTTGCAGACGACCCTGCGCGCGAGGTTCCCCGAGAACCCGATCGTCGTGATGAATCTCACGAACGGACCCGGCTTCGTGTACCTCCCCACGCGCGACGCCTACGACCGCGGCGCCTACCAGGCCTGGCAGACCCCGCTCGCCCCCGGCGCTCTCGAGCTTCTCGAGAAGCACGCCACCGACCTCGTCGCCGCGCTTCTGGCGACCACGACCCCAGGAGAGAAATGACCCGTCTCGTCGCCATCGTCACCGGAGGTTCCGCCGGCATCGGCTGGGAGATCGGCCAGCGTCTCGCGGCCGACGGCTACCTCGTCGTCGCCGCCGATCGCGTGCCCGGACTCACCGCCGGTGAGAACCCCGCCGGCATCCTCTGGCGCGAGCTCGACGTCACCGATCACGACGGCGTCGATCGCGTGTTCGGCGACATCGAAGCCGAGCTCGGGCCCATCGAAGTGCTCGTGAACAACGCCGGGATCCAGCGGCATCGCGGGATCGAAGACCTCACGTGGAGCGAATGGCAGGCGGTGGTCGACGTGAACCTGCACGGCGTCTTCTCGGCGCTGCAGGCGGCCGGACGCCGGATGCTCGAGCGCGGGGACGGCCGCATCGTGAACATCTCGTCGATCTCGTCGCGCGGCTCGGCCGGACGCGCGCCGTACGCCACGACCAAGGCCGCCGTGATCGGTCTCACCGCGACCGCCGGTGCCGAGTGGGCCGCGCGCGGCGTGCGGGTCAACGCGGTCGCCCCGGGTTACGTCGACACCGGGGTGTTCCGTCAGGGCGTCGAGGCGGGCACGCTCAGCCTCGACACGATCCTGTCGCGCATCCCGGCCCGGCGGTTGGCCGAGGCGAGCGAGATCGCGGCGGCCGTGAGCTTCCTCGTGTCCGACGAATCGCGTTACATGAACGGGCAGACGCTGTACGTCGACGGCGGATTCCTCGTCGACTACGGCGTGCCGCTCGCGAAGAAGCCCGCATGACCGGCATCGCGCGCATCGACACGGCGACGGCGGTGCTGCCCCTTCCGGCGCCCCTGCACCTCGGGGCGATGACGGTGACCCGGCGCGAGTACAGCGCGGTGCGCGCATCCGACGCCGATGGTTTCTCGGGCGTCGCCTACTGCCTGTCGCGCGAGGCGCCGATGGCCGAGATCGTCGAGCGGCTCGTCTCGGGGCACGCGATCGGAGCGGATGCCGACGATCCGGCCGCGACATGGGACCGGATGCTGCGCGGCAGCGCGATCGTCGGGCGCGTCGGCCTCGTGCGCCGAGCGATCGGACTGGTCGACATCGCGCTGTGGGATGTCGCCGCGCGACGGGCGGAGATGCCCCTGTGGCGGATGCTCGGCACGGGGGACGCCCCGCGCGACGCGATGCTCGTGGCCGCCTACCCCTCGGCGGCGCGTGCGCCCCGAGAGGTCGCCGACGAGGTGCTCGCCCAGGCGGACGGGTGGTCGCAGGTGAAGATCTCGCGTATGCCCGATCCGGCATACATGCGCGAACTGCTGGCCCTGCTCGGCGATGATCTGCCGTCGGGGACCGGTCTCGTCGTCGACGTCGGCTTCGGCTGGCGCGATGCCGACGAGGCGCTGGCCGAGATCGCGCAGTGGGGAGACCCGCGCCTCGCCTGGCTCGAGGACCCGCTGCTCCCGGAGGACGCCGCGGGGTGCGCGCGCATCCGCCGCGAGAGCGGGCTGCGCGTGTCCGTCGGCGACGAGGTGACCGACCCCGCCGTGCTGCGCGCACTGGTCGAGGCCGAGGCCGTCGACGTGCTGCGCCTCGACGTGGTGGCGATCGGAGGAGTGACACCGGCACGCGAACTCATCGCCTGGGCGTCGGATCGTGGCGTTCCGGTGTCGGGCCACGTGTACCCCGAGGTCACGGCGCATCTCGGCATCGGCGTCGAGACCTTCGCGCGCGGCACGAACCCTTACGACCCGGCGCCGTCGTTCATCGTCGGAGGGCCGGTGTTCGACGGCACGGTCAGGCCGACGGATGCCGCGGGCCTCGGTTTCACGCTCGATCCGGGGGTCTTCGATCTCGGCGCGTCCTCGGGAGGAGACGGCGATGACTGATGCGATGCGCAGTGTCGTGGTGACCGGGAGCGGAAAGGGCATCGGCCGCGCGGTCGCCGAGCGGCTGACGGCCGACGGCTGGGTCGTGGTCGGGCTCGAGCGCTCGTCCGGCTCGGGGACGATCGAGGCGGGTGTCGTGGCCGAGGTGGTGCTCGGCGATGCGTCGGATCGCGCGGCGCACGAGCGGGCCGCCTCGGTCGCCCGCGGTCTCGCGCCGCTGGCCGGGTGGGTGAACAACGCGGGGATCACGAAGCGCACACCGCTGCACGAGCTCGA
This sequence comes from Microbacterium sp. NPDC087868, assembly GCF_044900755.1. Lineage (NCBI taxonomy): Bacteria > Bacillati > Actinomycetota > Actinomycetes > Micrococcales > Microbacteriaceae > Microbacterium > Microbacterium sp. NPDC087868. Next base: position 77,651 of record NZ_JBJDNO010000002.1, on the reverse strand, counting down.
CGAACGCGTCGTGCGCGAGATCCTCGACATCAACGGCTTCGGCTACCTCTGGGGGTGTTCCGCCGCCGTCTCGGCCTTCGTGGATCAGGGCATCGCCGGGGCGATCGTGAACATCGGCTCGATCCATGGGCGGGCGTCGTTCGTCGACCACGCCGCCTACGAGTTCACGAAGGGCGGCATCGATGCGCTCAGCCGCAGTGTGGCGGTGACCTACGGAGCACTCGGCATCCGTGCGAACACGGTCGCACCGGGCGGGGTGCGCACTCCGCACCTCGAGGCGCAGATCGCGGCATCCGTCGACCCGATAGCCGCCGAGTGCGCACTGTCCGAGGGGCCGCCCATGGGGCGCATCGCGCGAGCCGAGGAGGTCGCAGCGGTTACCGCGTTCCTGCTGTCGGACGCGGCGCCGTACCTCTCGGGGCAGTCGATCGCGGTCGACGGAGCGTGGACGGCATCCTTCGGCGACGTCGCCGTCGACCCCGCGCTGCGCGAGCGCTTCTCGGGTTCCGGCTCCTGAGCGCCCTTCGCTCAGGAACCGTAGCCTTCTCGCCGGTGCCTGAGCGAGCGAGGGGCCGTCCCGTGCTGCTTCGACGGGCTCAGCGACCCGGGTCGGGGAGGCTGGTCCTGCCTACGCCTTGAGCATCGAGGCGCGCGAGATCAGCCCGTCGACGACGTCGAAGGTGGCGATGGTCTCGGTTGCGGTGCCCGCGTTGACGACCTGCTCCTGTGCCACGACCCACCGGTCGCCGAAGAGCACGGTCTGCTCGATCACGCACGACAGCTCGGGGTTCTGCAGCCGCGGCTCGTAGAAGGCGCGGATCGCGGCGGTGCCGACGATCGGCTCCGGAGCGACGCCGGTGATGACGGCATCCGAGGCGTATGTCGCGACGAAAGCCTCGAGGTCGTGCGCGTTGAACGCGGCGAGCTGGTCCTGCACGGTCTGCTCCGCGGACCGGGAGTGGATGCCGTCAGTCAATGCGAACGCCTCCGTTGACGTCGTACGTGGCCCCGGTGATGAAACCCGCCCGCGGCGAGGCGAGTGAGGCGATGATCCAGGCGACGTCGGCCGGCTGTCCGAACGCCCCGAGCGGGATCGATGCCTCGAGCTTCGCGCGTCCCTCGCCCTGCAGCTGATCGGTGATCGCACTGGCCACGGGCCCCGGGGTGACGGCATTCACTCGGATGCCCTCGGCCGCGAGGTGGCGGGCGAAGCTGCGGGTCAATGCCAGGATCGCGCCCTTGCTCGCGGCGTAGTGCAGCCCGGTCTGCAGGGCGCCCACCTGTCCGGCGATCGACGACAGGTTGATGACGCTGCGATCGCCCGCGGCGGCGCGCAGCAGAGGTAGCGACCCACGCGTCAACAGGAACGTGCCGCGCACGTTCGTTTCGAGCACGCCGTCCCACTCCTCGATGTCGATCTCGTCGTAGGGCGTGTAGGGGCACACGCCGCCGTTGTTCACGAGCACGTGCAGTTCGCCCCAGGCATCCGCGATCTCCGCGACCAATGCATCGATCGAGGCGGGGTCGCGCAGGTCGAGTCGCGAGACCCGCACATCGGACGCGCCGGCCGCGCGGCAGTCCTCGGCGACACGAGCGGCCTCGGCCTCGCGCCCGGTGTAGGTGAGCCAGACGTCGAGCCCCTCGCGGGCGAGTTCGAGGGCGGCGGCCGTCCCGATGCCGGAGCTGGCCCCGGTGATGAGTGCGCGGCGAGTGTCCATCCCTAAACGCTATAGCAAAACGTCCGCCCGGCGAAAGCGCTCAGCGCTCGAAGACGACCTCGCCGCCGACCACCGTCGTCGTCACGTACTGGTCCGCGATGCGCTCGGGCTCGATCTCGTACAGGTCGTCGCTGAGGGCGATGAAGTCGGCCAGCATCCCGACCTTCAGCGTGCCGGTCGCGTGCTCCTGGCCGACCGCGTACGCCGACCCGTACGTGTAGGCGCGAACGGCCTCGTCGACCGTCACGCGCTCGCGCTCGCCCAGCACCTCGCCGCCGCTCGTGCGCCGCAGCACCATGTCGCGGATCGACACGAGAGGGTTGGCGTCGGAGATGGGCGAATCGGTCGAACCGTTGATCACGATGCCGGCATCCGCCAGTGACTTCACGCGGTAGATGTCGTCGCGCCGGTCGGCGGCCACTGCGGCGGCCATGCCGTCGCCGAAGTCCGACACGAACACGCCCTGCGGCACGGGGATGACCCCCAGCCGCGCAGCGCGGGCGATGTCGTCGTCGCTCGCGAGGGCGAAGTGCTCGATACGGTGCCGCACGTCGGGGCGCGGAGCGACGCTCTGCGCGTGCTCGATCGCGTCGAGCACGTGCGTGATCGCCCGGTCGCCGATCGCGTGGGTCGCGACCGTCCACCCGGCCCGGTGCGCGCCCACGATGTAGTCGCGCAGCGCCTCGGGCTCGTGCAGCAGCACGCCGAAGTTGTCGGCCTCGCCGTGGAAGCAGGCGTGCATCGCGGCCGAGCGGCCGATGAACGACCCGTCGGCGACGATCTTCACCGGTCCGACCCGCAGCATGTCGTCGCCGAGACCGGTGCGGATGCCGAGGTCGAGGCCGAGCACGTCCTTGTCGGGGAGGTCGGTGAAGGGGTGCAGCACCGTGATGTACGGCATGAGAGTGGTGCGCACCCGCAGCTGCCGCTGCTCGACGGCCGACTGGTAGGCGTGGTAGTCGAGCGGGCTGTTGCCCACCATCCGGATCTCGCCGATCCCCGGCTCGGTGACCGAGGTGAGGCCGTAGCTCAGGGCCTGATCGCTCGCGAGCCCGAGGTTGCGCTGCACCTCGTCGAGACTCATCGGCCGCACGAGCGCGAAGATCGGGGCCATCGCCGACTCCTGCAGCAGTCCCTGCGGCCGACCGTCGGCGTCGCGGGGGATGCCGCCGCCCGCGATCTCGGGGAACCCCTCGCGTCCGGTGTACCCCGCGAGCTCGAACGCCTTCGTGTTCGCGACCATCATGTGCCCCGAGACGTGCTCGAGGATCACGGGTCGCCCGCCCGCGACCCGGTCGAGCCCCTCGGCCGTCGGATGCGCCTCGAGGAAGTTCTGGTCGTAGCCGGAACCCCGCACCCAGGCATCCGGCGCCAGCCCCTCGGCGTGCACGCGCACCGCCTCGTACAGCTCGTCGAGCGAGTTCACCGCGCCGGGGCGCAGGTTCAGCGACGCGAGACGAAAGCCCGTGAGCGAGAGGTGGTGGTGCGCGTCGTGGAACCCGGGCAGCACGGGCTGACCGCCGAGGTCGACCACCCGGTCCGCTTCGACGCCGTGCAGGTCGTCGTCGAAGCCGACGATGCGGCCTCCCAGCACGCCGATGCTGTGCGCCGCGGGGCGGTCGGCATCGAGCGTGCGGATGCGGGCGTGGGTGAAGATGGTGTCGACGCGCATGGTCTCTCTCGGGTCTCGGGGGTCGCTCGGGTGGTCGCTCGGCCGGCGGGACGGATGCCGGTCGGGCCGGGGCTGCCGTCAGGCCACGGATGCCGTGGCCGTGGCCGTGGCCGCGGTCTCCGCCTCGACCGATCGGGCGATGCGTCGCTGGAGTCCCCAGACACCGGCGATCGTGATGAGGATCATCACCGCGTAGAACACGGCCACACCCCACACGCTGCCGCCGGTCGAGTTGAGGATCCACTGGGCCACCAGCGGGGTCGATCCGCCGAAGACGGTCGCGCACAGCTGGTAGGCCAGTGAGACGCCGGAGTAGCGGATGCGGGCCGGGAACGCCGAGGCGAGCAGCGTCGCGAGCAGTGCGTAGTACGCGGTGCTGCCGATGATCGTGGCGTAGAGGGTGACCGTGATCCACAGGGGGGAGGCGGCCTGGATGGCGAGGAAGTACGGCACCGTGAGCACGACGCTGAGGATGAGGCCCGCGAGCATCACCCGGGCGATGCCGAACCGCTCGGCGATCTTGGCGGCGATCGGCTGCCAGATGAACTGCAGGATCGCCATGCCGAGCAGGATGTTGAGCATGAGCTGCCGATCGATGCCCAGGGATCCGGTGGTCCAGGCGAGCAGGAACGTGTTCGAGAAGTAGGCGTTCGAGATGCCCATGACCGACGCGAGCACGCCGAGCCCGATCAGCAGCGGCGCGGTGCGGATCGCGACGAGCACCGGGGCGCTCACGACCTCCTTCGACTGCTTCGCCGCCTCGAAGTCGGGCGACTCCTCGACCTTCACGCGGATGACGAGGCCCACGATCACGAGGATCGCCGACACGAGGAACGGGATGCGCCAGCCCCAGGTGATGAACTGCTCGTCGGGCAGCAGGCCCACGATGAGGAACATCACGGTCGCGAGGATGGATCCGGCGGGCGAGCCCTGCTGCACCCAGGCTCCGGCGAGGCCCTTCTTCTTGGCCGTGGCGTTCTCGGTCGACAGCAGCACGGCGCCGCCCCACTCGCCGCCGACCGCGAAGCCCTGCAGGCCGCGCAGCACGACGAGCAGGATCGGCGCGAGGATGCCGATCTGGGCGTAGGTGGGCAGGAGGCCGATCAGCGTGGTGGCGGTCCCCATCAGGATGAGGGTGAGCACGAGCACGTTCTTGCGCCCGAACTTGTCGCCGAAGTGGCCGAAGACGAGTCCGCCGACCGGGCGCATCAGGAAGCCGACCCAGAAGGTGGCGAACGAGGCGAGCAGCGCGGCGCCGGGTGCGACGTCGGGGTAGAAGACGCGGCCGAAGACGAGGGCGGCGGCCGTGCCGAAGATGTAGAAGTCGTACCACTCGATCGCGGTGCCGACGAAGGCACCCACCATCGAGCGTCGTTGCCGGGCAGAACTGATATCAGTGCGGGAAGCAGCCATCGGGAGGGCTCTCTGTCTCGGGGAAGGAGGGGGAAGTTCGGGTTCTGCCCATCCTGCGGTGATCACCCCATGCTCGTCCAATGAGGAAAATGGGGTGAGGTATACGGTTTACGTATGTACGGGGAACGCGAACTCGAGGCATTCGTCGCGGTGCTCGACACCGGGTCGGTCAGTCTCGCGGCAGAACGCCTGATCAGGACGCAACCGACGGTATCGCGGCAGATCGCCTCGCTCGAGCGCCAGGTGGGAGCATCCCTGTTCCGACGGATGCCGCAGGGCATGGTCGCGACCTACGCCGGCGACCGTCTCGAACCGATGGCGCGCGACCTCGTGCGCCGGGGTCGGCGAGCGCGCGAGGTGATGAGCGGCATCGTGCTCAAGGAGCGCTCGTTCGTCGCCGCAGCCCCCGAGATGACGAGCGTCCTCGTGCTCGCGCCGTTCATCGCGGGCGGCGGACCCATCTCCGACGTCGTGGTCGCGACGCCGGTCGAGACCTACGACCGGCTGCGCTCCGGGGCCGATCTCGCCGTGACGACGAGTCCGCCGGACTCGCGGCTCAGCAGCATCCGCATCATGAACCTGCCCCTCTACTGCCAGCTGCCGGCGTCGCATCCGCTCGCTGCCGGGGAGCGTCTCGAGCTCGAGGATCTGCTGGCCGGCCCCTTCCTCACCTCGGGCACCGGATCGGCGGCGTGGACGCAGATCCAGAGGGCGGCCGAGAGCGAGGCGTGGTCGGTCGAGATGGCGAGCTTCGGCGCGGATGCCCCGATCATCCAGGCCCGGTCGGCCGCCGGCCACGGCCCCTGCGTGGTCGTCGAGCCGCCGCGCTTCGGGTTGATCTCGAAGCCGCTGCACCACCGCGGCATCCCGATGCAGTGCGCGCTGTACGCGAGTTGGGAGCGCACGCACTACGCGCGCGACGACATCCGCGGGGTGGCCGAGCAGCTCAGCGCCTTCGCCGCCGACCACGTGCTGAGCCTGTACGACGCGGAGGACTAAGTGCTAGATGCTATAGCATCGCACTCATGACAACGCCGTTCATCCTCGTCAGCGACTGCGACCTCCCCGGAACCGTCATCGAAGACACGCTCCGATCCGCCGGGCTCCACGCCGAACGGGCAGCGTCCCCGGCATCCGACGACCTCGCAACTCTCGGGGCGGATGTCACAGGGCTCGTCGTGCAATGGGCCCCGATCACGGCCGAGGTACTCGATCGGATGCCGAACCTGCGCATCATCAGCCGCGTCGGCATCGGGTACGACATGATCGACGTCGAAGCGGCCACCGCTCGCGGCATCGCGGTCGCGAACACCCCGAGCTACTGCATCGAGGAGGTCGCCGCGCACACCATCGCGATGATCATGACCCAGGCGCGCGGCCTGCCGGCCTACGACCGCGCGGTGCGCGCCGGCACCTGGAAGGCGGTGGACGCCCGGCCCCTCGCCGTGCGTCCGTCGACGACCACGGTGTCGGTGCTCGGCTTCGGCCGCATCGGATCGATCGTGGCCCGCGGATGCCGGGCGCTCGGTTTCCGGGTGCTCGTCGCCGACCCGTACGCGTCCGCCGACGGCATCCGCTCGGCCGGGTGCGAGCCCGTCGAGATCCCGGATGCCGTGGCGCAGGCCGACATCCTCACCCTGCACGTGCCGCTCACCGAGGCGACCCGGCACCTGATCGACGCCAAGTCGATCGCGACGATGAAGCCCGGAGCCGTGGTCGTGAACACGTGTCGCGGACCGCTCATCGACGAGGGAGCGCTGGCCGATGCGCTGCGCTCCGGGCGCCTGGGCGCGGCCGCGCTCGACGTCTTCGACGGTGAGCCGCTGGCCGACGGCTCCCCGTTGCGCGACCTCGATCAGGTGCTGCTCAGCCCGCACGCGGCGTGGTTCTCGCCCGAGGCGCTCGCCGACCTGCCCGTGCACGCCGCCGAGAACGTGATCCGCTTCCTCGCCGGGGAATCGGTGCCGATCGTGAACCCGGCGTACGCTGGCTGAGCCTCGGCCCAGTTCCTCACGCGACCCCCGGGTCGCCGTGCCCGTTCGGGAGGAGATCTCCGCGTTGGGCGGAGGAATCCGCTGTTCTTCTCCTCCTTTGGGCGAGTTCTCCTCCCGAACGGGTGCCGAGCGGATGCCGCGCACAACGACGAGGTCGCTGGGTCAGGGGCCCTTCGACAGGCTCAGGAACCCAGCTTCTGACTGAGTCGCTGAGCCAGCTTCTGACTGGGGCGCTGAGCCCGTCGAAGCGTCCCGCCCCGAGAAACCCGGTCCCCAGAGACCCGTCAGCCGGCGAACGCCGCCACGGGCATACCGCTCACGCCGGGCTGGACGGCGAAGAGTGAGCCCGCCTCGGTGCCGTGGTCCGCCCCGAGCCCCTGCGCCGAGGTCGTGATGAAGAGCGTGCCGAGGTCGTCTCCGCCGAACGTGCACGCGCTCACCTGGGGGACGGGCAGCTCGATCCGAGCGATGAGAGATCCGTCCGGCGAATACGCCTGCACCGCCGAACCGCCCCAGAGCGCGACCCACACCGATCCGTCGGCGGCGACGGTCAACCCGTCGGGCGACCCCTGCTCCTCGGGGATCGTCGCGAATCCGCGGCGTCCACGCAGCTCCCCCTCAGCCACATCGAACACGTCGACCCGCTGCGTGACCGTGTCGGCGTAGTATGCCCGGGATCCACCCGGGGCGAAGGCCACACCGTTCGAGATGGTCACGCTCGACAGCACCGTGGTGGAGCCGAGGTCGCCGCCGATCCTCAGCATCCGCCCCACGGCTCCGGCACCGCGGAGAGCCATCGACCCGGCGAGCAGCCGCCCGAGCGGGTCGACCGTGCCGTCGTTGAAGCGCGCATCGCCGAGGTCGAAGGTCGCGGCGACGCGGGCCGGTCCGTCTGGCGAATCCGAGAGGTGCAGCGAGCGCGCACCGAGGGCGACGAATCCGCCGCCGACGCGCGGGCGCACGAACGCCGCATACGTGTCATCGAGGTGCAGGCGATGGATGCCGTCGTCGCGCAGCGTCACGAGGTCGGCGGCGTCGCCGTCGACCCAGCGGACTCCGCCCCACGATGTCGACCAGACGGGCGCCTCGGCGTGCACGCAGATCGGGCCGGTGAGGTTCTCGGCCTTCACGACTGCTCGTCGGTGCGCCGCAGCGGCATCCGCTCGGGCTCGGGGGTGGAAGCCGTCTCCGGGGTCGACGCCGCACTCGGCGCAGAGGCGGGTGCGGCGGGAGCCGCGATCTCTCGCGCGACCTGCTTCTCGAGCACCTGCACGGCGTCGTCCGACAGCAGGATGAGACCGTCGAGCTCTTCGCGCACGCGCTTGTAAGCCACATTGCGCTCGGCCTGCGTGGCCGACTCGTCGACGGCGACCTTCAGCAGCTGCTGCGCGCGATCGAGGCGCTTCCGCTCGGCGTCGGTGAAGGTCGAATCGCGCAGGCGCCGGGCGTCCTTCTCGGCGATCTCGAACGCGACGGCGTATGCGCCCACCGCGTCGAGGTACTCCGACACCTGCTGCTCGGTGACTTTTTTGGCGTCGGCCGATGCCGGGCGCAGCGCGTCGGCGGTGCGCTTCGCGCGCAGGAACGCGGCCGTGAGCGGCTGGCGGCCATCGCTCATGGCGGGGAAGGCGATGAGCTTCGCGACGTCGAGCTCGTAGTCGAGCCAGCGCGCGGTGATCTCGTCGTGCTCGGCGAGCAGGCGCGCGAGCAGATCGTTCGGAACGGGGGATGCCGTGGTGTCGACGATCGTCGCACCGCGGTTCTTCGTCGGGTGGGTCAGCGCCCGCGCCTCGATCTGCGCGGTCTTGAGCTGCGCCTTCATGCGGAGCGTCTCGATCCGACGCTCGTGGCGGTTCTTGGCCGACCGTTCCCAGGCCTTCGCTGCGGCACCCGCCATGCCCATGATCGGGAAGACGAGCCACCAGTAGTGCTCTGCCCACCACATGATCTGATCCATGATGTGCCTAGCCTACTGGCGCGTGCCGACACCCGAGAGTGCCGTCTTCGAGAGGATGGGGGCATGGCAGCGCACCGCATCGGGATCGTCGGCATCGAGAACACCCACGCCGACGGCATCGTGCGCGCGCTCAACGTCGACGGCGTCGAGGATGCCCGGATCACGGCCCTCGTCGCCGGTCTCGCCGACCGCACGGAGCGGCTGGCCGAGCTCGGCGGCATCGAGCGCATCGTGACGGCATCCACCGACCTGATCGGCGAGGTCGACGCCCTGATCGTGGCCACTCGCGACGGGGCGACGCATCGCTCGCTCGCCGTGCCCTTCCTCGAGGCGGGCATACCGGTGTGGGTCGACAAGCCGCTCGCGCTCTCGGTCGCCGAGGCCGACGCGATCCTCGCCGCCGCCGGGTCGACGCCCGTCACGTCGTCGTCGACGCTGCGCTGGCTGCCCGACACGGATGCCGTCGCCGCCGCGCTCCCGTCGATCGGGGAGGTGCAGAGCCTCGCGATCACCGGACCGGCCGATCCCGACGGACCCTACGGCGGCCTCTTCTTCTACGGCATCCATCTCGCCGATCTCGCCCAGCGCCTGGTTCCCGGGGCGCCCGAAGAGGTCGAGGTGGAGCACTCCCCGGGGCGCGTGCGCGCCCGATACGCCGTCGGCAGGGTGGGGGTGACGCTCGATTTCGTGCGCCCGGAGGGCGAGGTGTCGGTGCCGTTCCGCGTGACCGCCGTCGGGAGCGGCGGGACGGAGAGCCGTGAGATCGTCGTCGGGTCCGACTACGTGCGTCCCGGTGTCGAGGCCTTCGTGCGCATGCTCGACACCGGTGAGCTCCCGGTACCGCCCGAGCAGATGACCGCGACGGTCGCCGTGCTGGCCGCGGTCGCGGCCGAGAGGTCGTGAGGCGCCCTCTTCGATGACGGCAGACGCAGGAAATGGGGTTCTGGGTGGCATTCGAACCTAGAATGTGCGCATGGTGGCGCGGGGAAGGTACGCGAAGGGTGTGGCGAAGCGGGAGGAGATCCTGCAGGTCGCGCTCGACGTGGTGGCGGAGGTCGGCTACCGCAAGGCGTCGAATCGTGAGATCGCCGCGCGGGTCGGTCTGACCCAGCCCGGGCTCATGCACTACTTCGGCTCGCGCGAAGAGCTCTACATGGAGGTTCTGCGCGCCCGCGACGAGCGCGACCTCGGCGAGTTCATGGACCCCGACCCCACGTTCGCCGGGTTCCTGTCGATCATCGAGCACAACGTCTCGGTCCCGGGTCTCGTGCGGCTCTTCGTCGAGTTCTCGGCCGAGGCCACGATGGTGGGCCACCCCGCGCACGAGTACTTCGTCGAACGCTACGCGTGGGCGCGCGGCGTGCTCACGGGCGTGATCGACCGCGCCCAGAAGTCCGGGGAGCTCGGGGCGACGCTCGACCCGAAGATCGCGGTCGACATCGTGCTCGCCGCCGCCGACGGGCTCCAGGTGCAGTGGCTCCTCGACCCCGAGGTCGACATGGTCGAGCGTCTCTCGCGGCTGTGGGACGGCATCCGCCTGGCCTCTCGCCGCGACTGACGCGCTGCTCTCGCTCGGGATCAGCCGCGAGTGAGGTCCTGCGCGAGCATCACGATGATGCCGCTCGGGCCGCGCACGTAGGCGAGGCGATAGATGTCCTGGTAGTTCGCGACCCCGCGCAGCGGGTGGCAGCCGTGACGGGCGGCGATCTCGAGGGATGCGTCGATGTCGTCGACCGAGAAGGCGACCCGGTGCATCCCGATCTCGTTCGGGAGGGTCGGCTCGGTCTCGATCGCGCCGGGATGGATGTACTCGAACAGCTCGAGTCGGCCGTGGCCGTCGGGCGTCTGCAGCATCGCGATGCGCGCGTGGTTGCCGTCGAGCCCCACCGCCGTGTCGGCCCAGTCGCCGCTGACGGTGTCGCGGCCGACGACCTCCAGGCCGAGGTCGGTGAAGAAGGCGATGGTGGCGTCGATGTCGCGCACCGCGATGCCGACGTTCTCGAGTGCGATGGGCATGCTCGGAATGCTAGCCCCGCGCGCCGGAGTTGTCAGTGCCCGAGCTTCTCGGCGCAGGCGACGCAGTACTCGGCGAACGGACGCACCTCGAGCCGGGCGGCCGGGATAGGTCGGCCGCAGTTCAGGCACACGCCGTAGGTGCCGGCATCCATGCGTGCGAGCGCATCGTCGACCTGCTGGAGTTCGGATGCCGCGGCCTCCGCGAGCCCGGTCAGCCGCGACCACTCCGACGACAGCGTGACCCCCTCGGGGTCGTGCTCGTCGTCGTCGTTCGAGCCCTCGCGGTCGTGGGTGAGTTCGGTGAGGATCGCCGCGGTCGCCCGGACACGGGCATCCGCCTGCGCACGCATGGCCGTGAGCAGCGCGCGCAACCGACCGTCGTCCTCCTCCATGCGGCCACCCTACTGTGCGGCCCATCGTCTCGTCGCTGCGCTCCTCGCTCAGGAACCGGGTTACTCGGTCCCTGAGCGAGCGGAGCGAGACGAAGGGCTCAGCCCCGCCGCTTGCGCTCGGCGCGCGTCTTCGGCTCGGGCGTCTCTACCGTCGGGATGCTGTCGGTGTGCACGGCGGGGTGGTCGCGCTCGAGCGCGGCACCCTCCATGTCGACGTCGGGCAGCAGGCGGTCGAGCCAGCGCGGCAGCCACCAGGCCGACTTCCCGAGCAGGTGCATGAGCGCGGGCATGAGCAGCATCCGCACGACGAACGCGTCGAGCAGCACACCGAACGCGAGGCCGAAGCCGATCGAGCGGATGATCGTCGACTCCGAGAAGATGAACCCGCCGAACACCGACACCATGATGAGGGCGGCGGCGATCACGACCGAGCGGCCGGCGCGGAAGCCCTGCGCCACGGCATCCCGGGCCGACGCCCCGTGCACGTACGCCTCGCGCATGCCGGAGGCGAGGAAGAGTTGATAGTCCATCGCGAGTCCGAACAGGATGCCGACGAGGATCACCGGCAGGAAGCTGAGGATCGGTCCGGTGCTGTGCAGCCCGATGATCTCGGCGCCCCAGCCGAACTGGAACACCGCGACGATCAGGCCGTACGTCGCGAAGAGCGACAGCACGAAGCCTCCGGTGGCGATGATCGGCACGAGTAGCGAGCGGAACACGACGATCATGATCAGCAGCGAGAGGCCGACGACGACCACGAGGTACAGCGGCAGGACTCCGGCGAGTGCCTCGGAGATGTCGATGTTGACGGCCGCCTGACCGGCGACGCCGAGCGTGATGCCGCCGTCGAGTTCGGGCAGCGAACGGATGCTCTGCACGAGCTGTTCCGTCGACGCGCTGTTGGGGCCTTCGGCCGGCAGCACCTGGAAGGCGAGGAGTGTGTTGTCGTCGGAGGTCGCGACGGGCGCGACGGCGACCACGTCGTCCTGATCGGCGAGCTTCTGCGCGACCTCCACCTGCGTGGCGAGCAGGTCGTCGTCGCTGACCGCCTCGTCGAGGGTGGCCGTGACGAGGAGCGGGCCGTTGGCTCCCTCGCCGAACTGCTCGTTCACGGCGTGGAAGGCGCGGTAGCTGGTGGAGTCGCTGGGCTCGCTGCCGCCGTCGGGCAGGCCGAGGCGCATCGACATCGAGGGGATCGCGATGATGAGCAGGCCCACGATGCTGACGAGCACGGTGACGATGGCGCGCAGCGTGGACATGCGCTTCACGGGCTTGCCGGTGGCGTGCGGCTTGCCGACGGTCGCACGGGCCTTCTTGCCGAGCAGACGGTCGCCGATGAGGCCGAGGATCGCGGGGGCGAGGGTGATCGCGACGAGCACGGCGACGGCGACGCACACGGCGCCGACGGTGCCCATGAGGCCGAGGAACGGCACGCCCGTGACGTTGAGGGCGAGCAGCGCGACGATCACGGTCGCGCCGGCGAAGACGACCGCGGTGCCCGAGGTTCCGGTGGCGAGCCCGATCGATTCGCGCACGGGGGATCCGGCGAGCAGCTGCTTGCGGTGGCGGTTGACGATGAAGAGCGAGTAGTCGATGCCGACCGCGAGCCCGAGCATCACGCCGAGCACGGGGGTGACGGATGCCATGTCGACGACGCCCGAGAAGGCCAGCGACGAGGTCACGCCGACGCCCACGCCCACGATCGCGGTGATGATCGGGAGTGCCGCGCCGATCAGCGAGCCGAGCATGACGATGAGCACGACCGCCGCGAAGGCGAGTCCGATCGCCTCGCCGATGCCGAAGATCTCGGGAACGCCCTGGGCGATGTCGGTGCCGAAGTCGACCGTGGTGCCCTCGACGGCGGTGTCGTCGAAGTGCGAGATCGTTCCCTGCTTGACCTCTTCGGAGAGCTCGAGGCGCGGGTCGACGAACGAGACGTTGACGATGGCTGTCGAGCCGTCATCCGAGACGACGCCGATGCCGTTCGTGAGGTCGAGGAGGGTCGTACCGAGGTCGAGCTGCTCGGCGTTGGCGTCGAGGTCGTCTCGGTTCTGGTCGATCGTCTGCTGCTGGGCATCGAGGGCGGCGAGCTGAGAGGTGAGCGCGGCCTTCTGCCCCTCGAGCACGGTGATCTGCTGTGCCGGGGCTCCGGCCGCCTGGGCCTGGGCGATGCCGGCGTCGATCTGCGCGATGCCGTCTTCGAGCTGGGTGCGTCCGCTGTCGAGCTGGGCCTGACCGGCATCCAGCTGCGTGCGGCCATCCGCGATCTGTGCGGCGCCGTCGGCGAGCTCCTTCTCCTGGTCGGCCTGCTGCTGCTGGGCGTCGAAGGGGTCGATGACCCGGGCGACTCCGTCGAGGTCCTCGGCGCTCGCCGCGAGGGCCGAGATCTCCTTCTTCTGCTCGTCGGTGAAGGGCTCGCCGTTCTCGGTCTGGTAGACCACGGTGCCCGTGCCTCCGGCGGTGTCGGGCAGCTTGTCGGCGAGCTCGTCGATGACCTCGCCCGAGGCGGTGCCGGGGATGTCGAAGCTGTTGCTCAGCGTGCCGCCGAGCGTGAGGAACGCGCCGACCCCGAGGCCGAGGATCACGACCCACGAGATGACCACCGTCCATGCCTTGCGCGTAGCGAAAGAACCCAGACGGAAAAGCAGTGAGGCCAAGACGATCTCCTTCAGACTCGTTGAGCATACGGCACGTCTCGTCTAGAGATCTGTGGCTATCCTGAACGGATGGCGAACGAGCATCGAAGCGGACCCGTGCGCAGCACCGCCGCGCGCGAGGCGATCCTCGACGCCACCGCCCGGCTGTTCCACAACCAGGGCTACGACCGGCTGACGATCGAGGGCATCGCGAAAGAGGCCGGGGTCGGCAAGCAGACCATCTACCGGTGGTGGCCGTCGCGCGGAGCCCTGATCGGGGAGTGCCTCGCCGAGGGGCGGCTCATCCCCGTCGACTTCGTCGTGCCGTACACGGGCGAGCTCTCCGTCGACGTCGAGGCGTGGTTGCGCAGCGTGCTCGCGATCCTCGACGAACCCCAGGGCGGCGCGCTGCTGCGCTCGCTGGTCGCGGCGGCGACCGAAGACGCCGGAGTCGGCCAGCACCTCGGCGAGAGTCTGGGCGTCGAGGAGCATCTCGGCTCGCGGCTGCGCGCCGGCATCCGGGACGGCCAGTTGGCCGAGGATGCCCCCGTCGCGCAGATCGGCCGGGCGATCCTCGGCGCCATCATCGTCGAGTCGCTGGGGCGCGAGAAGCGCGACTCCGAGGGCGTCGTTCGGTTGGCGCGGTTCCTGTTCGCGCGCTGAGCGCCCTTCGTCTCGCTGCGCTCGCTCAGGGGCCGGGCTTTCCCTCCTGGGCCGCTGAGCCAAGACGCCGGGTCGCTGAGCCAAGACGCCGGGTCGCTGAGCCAAGACGCTGGGTCGCTGAGCTTGTCGAAGCGTCCCCTACGCAGAACGGGAGGAGATCTCGCGTATCGCAGGAGCATCCGCGGTATTCGGTCCTGCAGAAGGCGAGATCTCCTGCGTTGCGATGCGCGGGGTGGGCCCCTTCGACAGGCTCAGGGACCGAGTTTCAACGCTGGGTCGCTGAGCCGACCGCCCTGGGTCGCTGAGCTTGTCGAAGCGTCGCAGGCCCGGAAAGCGGATGCCTCAGAAACCGGGGAGCAGGGTGAACAGCGTCGCGCCGCCACCACCGAGGATCAGCGCGATGATGACCGTCCACGCGATCACCCGGATGCGCCGGTTGCGGCGCTCGCCGAGGTCGCCGTAGTCCTCGCTGAGCTCGGGACGGGCGCTCTCGCGCCGGGCCGGCTCGTTCGGCTCGCGCCGGCTGAGGTCGCTCATCAGGAAACCTGTTCGGTGACGGTCGGACCGAAGTGCGACGGCAGCGTGGCGGCCGAGCGCTCGCGCAGCTCGGCGACGGGGATCGTGAAGACGTCCTGCACCTCGAGCTGCGGCTCGCTGTCGGTCACGCCGATACGCATGACCGGGTAGCCGCGTCCCTCGCAGAGGCCGCGGAACTTCACGTCGTCCTCGCGCGGCACGGTCACGATGACGCGACCGGTCGACTCGGAGAACAGGGCGGATGCCGCATCCACACCGTCGCGGTCGATGATCTCGGTGAGCCACACGCGGGCGCCGACGCCGAAGCGCATGACCCCCTCGGCGAGGGCCTGGCCGAGGCCGCCCTCGGAGACATCGTGCGCCGACGAGATCAGCCACTCGTCGCGCGCGGCGGCGAGCAGGCCCGCGAGGCGCTTCTCGCCCGCGAGGTCGACCTTCGGGGGGAGTCCGCCGAGGTGCTGGTGCACGACCTCGGCCCACGCCGAACCCGAGAGCTCGGTCGAGGTGGTGCCGAGCAGGTAGATGTTCTGGCCCTCGTCCTGCCATCCCGAGGGGATGCGGCGCGAGACGTCGTCGATGATGCCGAGCACTCCCACGAGCGGGGTCGGGTGGATCGGCACGTCGCCGGTCTGGTTGTAGAACGAGACGTTGCCGCCGGTGACCGGGGTGCCCAGTTCGAAGCATCCGTCGGCGAGGCCGTCGACCGTCTGGCCGAACTGCCACATGACTTCGGGGTTCTCGGGAGAACCGAAGTTGAGGCAGTCGGTGATCGCGGTGGGCACGGCGCCGGTGACGGCGACGTTGCGGTACGCCTCGGCCAGCGCGAGCTGTGCACCCGCGTAGGGGTCGAGCTGGCAGTAGCGGCCGTTGGCGTCGGTGGAGATCGAGAATCCGAGTCCCGACTCCTCGTCTACGCGGATCATGCCGGCGTCGTCGGGGAAGCTCAGGGCCGTGTTGCCGAGCACGTAGTAGTCGTACTGGTTGGTGATCCAGCTCGTGTCGGCCAGGTTCGGCGAGCCGACCAGCGCGAGGAACTGCTCGCGCAGGGTGTCGGCGTCGTTCGCGCGGGGCAGCAGCTCGGCGGCATCCGCCTGCAGCGCGTCGATCCACGTCGGGTAGGCGACCGGGCGGTCGTAGACCGGGCCGTCGACCGCGACCGTCGAGGGGTCGACGTCGACGATGCGCTCGCCCTGCCAGTCGATGACGAGGCGTCCGTCGCCGGTGACCTCGCCGAGCACGGAGGTCTCGACCTCCCACTTGTTCACCACGGCGAGGAACGCGTCGAGCTTCTCGGGCGCGACGATCGCCATCATGCGCTCCTGCGACTCCGACATGAGGATCTCTTCGGCGGTCAGCGAGGGGTCGCGCAGCAGCACGTTGTCGAGCGACACCTTCATGCCGCTGTTGCCGTTGGCGGCGAGCTCGCTGGTCGCGCACGAGATGCCCGCGGCGCCGAGGTCTTGAATCGCCTCGACGAGCTCGTCGCGGTAGAGCTCGAGGCAGCACTCGATGAGCACCTTCTCGGCGAAGGGGTCGCCGACCTGCACCGCGGGACGCTTGGTCGGGCCGCCGTCGGCGAACGTGTCGGAGGCGAGGATGCTCGCGCCGCCGATGCCGTCGCCACCCGTGCGGGCGCCGAACAGCACGACCTTGTTGCCGACGCCGGTCGCGTTGGCGAGCTTGAGGTCCTCGTGGCGCAGCACGCCCACCGCGAGCGCGTTGACGAGCGGGTTGGCCTGGTAGACCGAGTCGAAGACCGTCTCGCCGCCGATGTTCGGCAGGCCGAGGCAGTTGCCGTAGAAGCTGATGCCGCTGGTCACGCCGTGCACGACGCGGGCGGTGTCGGGGTGGTCGATCGCACCGAAGCGCAGGGCGTCCATGACCGCGACCGGGCGGGCGCCCATCGAGATGATGTCGCGCACGATGCCACCGACGCCGGTCGCCGCGCCCTGGAAGGGCTCGATGAAGCTCGGGTGGTTGTGGCTCTCGGCCTTGAAGGTGACGGCCCAGCCCTCGCCGACGTCGATGACGCCCGCGTTCTGGCCCATGCCCACCATGAGGCGTTCCTTCATCTCGTCGGAGACCTTCTGGCCGAAGCGGCGCAGGTAGTTCTTGCTGCTCTTGTACGAGCAGTGCTCCGACCACATGACCGAGTACATCGCCAGCTCGCCCGAGGTGGGGCGGCGTCCGAGGATCTCGCGGATCTTCGCGTACTCGTCGGGCTTGAGTCCGAGCGCCGCGTAGGGCTGCTCCTTCTCGGGCGTCGCGATCGCGTTCGAGACGGAGTCGGGGACGTGCTTGCGGGCAGGTGCAGGGGCGGTGGTCACGCACACTCCAAGAGGAAGGGGCCGGCGGGGCAGTGCCAGTCTACCGGGGCGCGGTCGGGTGGCCGGCCGGGTGTCGTGGGGGGAGTGGATCGGCGGTTCGGGTGCGTGGATCGGTGGTTCGGGTGCGTGGATCGGTGGTTCGGGTGCACCGATCGGTGCGAAATGCCGGTTCTGGGACCGCATTCCCGACGTTTCGCACCGATCCGTGCAGTCGCCCGCGATTCGCACCGATCGGTGCAGTCGCGCGCGAGTCAGGGGGCGGATGCCGCGGCCAGGCGTGCCGAGAGAGCGGCGGATGCCTCGGCGAACGCCGCGGGTCCCTCGATCGTGAAGGGGGCGTCGAAGCGGGCGACCGCGGCGACCAGACCGGTCCACGACCAGGACCCGAGCGTGAGGCGGCAGCGTCCGTCGGGGAGCTGCTCGAGATCGCCGTCGTCGAGGTACGGAGTGATCTTGCGGGCGGGCAGGTCGATCACGACGGTGCCGATGCAGGGCCAGCGGTCGGCGGCATCCGATCCCTTCGACCGCGCCGCGAGGAAGGTGCGGGCGTCGACGCCGCCGGGCAGCGGGCGCGGGGAGAAGGCCGGACCGGTCGGGATGCGCGGGTGCAGGCGGTCGAGGCGGAAGATGCGCCAGTCGTCGCGGTCGAGATCCCACGCGATCAGGTACCAGCGG
The DNA here is from genome assembly GCF_044900755.1 of Microbacterium sp. NPDC087868. Classification (NCBI taxonomy): domain Bacteria; kingdom Bacillati; phylum Actinomycetota; class Actinomycetes; order Micrococcales; family Microbacteriaceae; genus Microbacterium; species Microbacterium sp. NPDC087868. The sequence continues at coordinate 59,651 of NZ_JBJDNO010000002.1, read as the reverse complement.
CCCTGGCGCGACACGACATCATGCGGCTCGACGCGGCGGCGCGGGGCATCCGACTCGGTCGCTCCGTAGTCGAAGCGCAGCACGTGCCGGTCGCGCACCGCGGCCGTCACCGCTTCGAGCGTGGCGGGGTCGACGCGGTCGGCGGCCGTCGATCCCTGGAAGCGGATGCCGTCGATCCGATGCCGCAAGCGCGAGGGCATGACCTGGCGTACCGTCGCGAGCGCCCGCTCGGCTCCCTCGTCGATGTCGATGCCGCTCGCCGGGATGCTCTGCAGGGCGACCGCGACGGCGACGGCCTGTTCGTCGTCGAAGAGGAGGGGTGGGAGCTCCGACCCGGCGGCGAGTCGGTACCCACCGTCGGGTCCCTTGATCGCGCCGATCCGGTAACCGAGTTCGCGGAGCCGGTCGACGTCGCGGCGCACCGTGCGCGGGCTCACCTCGAGACGCTCGGCGAGCACGGCGCCGGGCCAATCGCGCTGCGTCTGAAGAAGAGAGAGCAGCGCGAGCATCCGTGATGAGCTTCCGGCCATGTCTCCATTGTGCTCCGAGAAGCGGACCGAAACTGACCTCTTCTGTCGAGAGAGTGGGCGCACGGGCATCCGCTCGGCTCATCTCTCACAGGAGGAATCATGACCGTCACCACCACGACCCACCTCAACTTCGCCGGCACCGCACGCGCGGCGCTCGACTTCTACGCCGAGGTCTTCGGCGGCACCGTCACGGCGGCGACCTACGGGGACTTCGGAATGCCGGCCGACGTGCCCGGTGCCGACAAGGTCGTCTTCGGGCAGATCGCCGGGGGCGCGATCGCGCTGATGGCCTACGACATCCCCGGGGCGACGGATGCTCCGGTCGGCGTCACCCGTCGGGAGAATGGCGTGACGATCACGGACCGTCCGTTCTTCCAGTCGCTGCGGGCCTCGTCGCTCGACGAGCTCACCGGGTACTGGGAGGCGCTCGCCGTGGGTGCGACCGTCGTCGAGCCGCTCGCCGCCTCGGCCTGGTCGGCCGGATTCGGCATGCTCACCGATCGGTTCGGGGTGACCTGGGTGCTCGACGTGGCGTGAGGCCGGTCGGTGCTGTACCCAACTCAGGAAGAACTGGCCGAATCGGGCCGGAATGGGGGTTCTGGGGCCGATTCGGCCGACTTTTCCTGAGTTGGGTACGGGGTGCGGGCGAGCCGGTGTGCGTAACTCCGGACTTTCGACGCCGAAGGGCCCCCAATCGGTGGATTCGGGGCCCTTCGTGCACATTCTTCCGGAGTCATGAACCGCCGGCGTGCGTCACTCGGGCCGCTGCAGGCGCTGCGCCCGCAACGCGAAGTCGAGGTGCTGCTGCGCGATCGAGCGGATGCCGACGAGCAGCAGGCCGATGAACAGCGACACCGCTCCGAACCAGAAGATGACGGTGCCGAGCTGTGTCTGGAAGATCGCCCAGTCGACGTCGCGATCCGCGTTGATCGTGCCGAGGAACGCGCCGATCGGCAGGAACAGCGCGGCGACGACGAACAGCGTCGGCGCGAGCGCGGGCAGGGCGATCCGGTTCGGACGCACGTGGGGTGCGGGGGAGTTCGTCATGCCGCCGAGTCTAGGAGTCACCACCGCACCGACCGGTGCGAAATGTCGGTTATCCGGCGGTAGAACCGACATCTCGCACCGATCGGTGCACGTGCAGGGGCGACTCAGTCGCGGCGAGTGCGATCGATCAGGCGCCAGGTGGCGGGGAGGAGTCCGGCCATCGCGACGATCTTGATCGCGTCGCCGATGAGGAACGGCACGACGCCGAGGCCGATCGCGGTGGGGATGTCGACCCCGGCGAAGGCCGCGAGCCACGGCACACCGCACGCGTAGATCGCGAGCGAGCCGAGGCCGGCGAGTCCGAGCGTCGAGAGCACGGAACGGTCGGCTCGGCGGCGTGCCAGAGTGCCGACCAGCAGGGCGGCGACCACGTAGCCGACGATGTATCCGAACGACGAGAACGCCCAGCCCGCATTGCCGCCGGCGAACAGCGGCACGCCGATCACGCCGAGAGCCAGGTAGAGGAGTGCGCTCGCGCTTCCGCGCAGGGGTCCGAGCGAGGCGCCCGTCAGCAGCACGGCGAAGGTCGCGAGCGACAGCGGCACCGGCGTGAACGGAAGCGGAATGGCGATGTATCCGGCAACCGTGATGAACGCGGTGCCGGCGAGCGTGAGTGCGATATCCCGCACCCGTGCGCCGGGAACGAGGTCGGCGAGCACCAGAGCGGAGCGCGGGGAGACGGCGGATGCTGACATGGGAAGTTCCTCCTGAACACTGTTCACCTGAACACTGTTCGGTACAGTAGCACCATGAACGCGGCATCCGCAGATCAACCCGCCCCGAGGCGCAGCAAGCCCGACGTCGTCGACGCGGCCATGAGCGTCCTCGCCGAGAACGGCATCGCGGGGCTCTCGATGCGCCGCATCGCCGATGAACTCGACGTGCAGGTGAGCGCGCTGTACTGGCACTTCCCGAACAAGCAGGCGCTTCTGGCCGCGGTCAGCGCCCGCATGGTCACCGGCGAATCGGACGCCGAATCGGATGCCGAATCGGATGCCCCCGACCTCACCGCCACGGCCACCGCGCTGCGCGACCGTCTCCTCGCCCACCGCGACGGCGCCGAGGTCGTGTCGAGCTCGCTCGCGCTCGGGCTGCTCGACCTGCCCGCTCGGCAGCGGCTCGTCGAGGCGGCGCTCGCCGCGGGGCTTACGGATGCCGCGGCCGAGGTCGCCGCCGATACCCTGGTGCACTACGTGATCGGGTTCACGTTCCACGAGCAGCAGCGGGTGCACGCGGCTGTCATCGGCGCCGCGGATGCCTCCGTCGACCTCTCGCCCGCGCGGCTCGCCTCCCCGGGCGCCAACCCGGACGACGACTTCACCGCGGGGCTCGCGCTCATCGTCTCCGGCATCCGCTCGGCCGCCGTCGCGGGGCGCTGATCTCTCGCGGGGCGGGACGCTTCGACAGGCTCAGCGACCCGGGTTCCTCGGCCGCACCTGCAACTGGGTTCCTGAGCTTGTCGAAGGGCCCCGTCCAAGTCGCCGAGGGGTCACAACGCGCCCTGCCGCGGCATCCGTCTACGGCGTGTCTTGACCCCTCACCTCGGCAACGCACCGCCACCGCCGCGCCGCCGACCGCACGCGAAAGCGCCCGCCCCCGGAATCCCGGGGACGGGCGCTCGCGTGCGTCAGCCGATCAGACTTCGATCAGACCTCGAGCTTGCGGCGCCGAGCGGCGACGAACATGCCTCCGCCGACGAGCAGCACGAGGGCCAGCAGGCCGAGTGCCGTGGGCAGTTCGCCCCCGGTCTGGCTGAGTTCGCCCGAGCCGTCGGGGTCGCCGGGGGTGACCGCCCCGCCGCCACCCGTGCCGCCGCCGGTGCCGCCGCCGTTGTCGGGGTCTTCGCCTCCGCCGGGAACCTCGGCCGCGGCGACCGCGACGGTCGCCTCGCTCGTGACCGATCCGCTGCGGAAGCCCTCGAGGGTTCCCGTGACCGTGACCGTGATGCGGGCGCCGAGGGCGGATGCCGGGATCACGAAGCTCGGTCCGGCATCGACGGCGCGAGCGGCCATCAGCCCGGCGGGCTCGTCGACCGGCTCTTCCTCGTCCTCCGCGGGGACCTCGACCGGAACACCGTCGATCGCCCACTCGTAGGTGAGCTCGGTGCCCTCGGGCCAGCCCTCGGAGGTCGCGGTCAGCGTCTCGCCGACGACGGCCTCACCCGTGATGGTGGGCAGCTCGGTCGGGGCGACGATCTCGACGACCGAGGTGTCGACCGCGCACGTCTCGGTGCAGCTTCCACCGAGGGTGAGGGGCTTCACGGCCAGCGCGAACGAGCCGCCGGCCGATTTCTCGCTGATCGTCGCGTCGATGGTCAGCGACGCGCTCGTGCCGACCGCCGTGCCGACCGGGATCGGCCAGCTGAGCGTGGTGCCGTCGAGCGTGGCACCCTCGGGCACGACCAGGTCGGCGTTCGCGAGCAGCGCGCTCACGTCGACCGACACGACCGACGAGGCCAGCGGCACGCGACCGGTGTTGAGCGCCGTGACGGTGTACGACACGGTCTCGCCCGGGTAGAGCGCGACCTCGGGGCTGCCGCCGCTGAGTGTGACCGAGTACTTGTCGGGCCAGGCGGGCTTGCCGGGCTCGAGGATCCAGTCGGTCCAGAACGCGGTGAGGTCGAAGCCCGAGAGCTCCTCGGCCAGGGCCTTGAGGTCGGCGCCGGCGAGGCTCTTGCCCGCGTTGTCGACCTGCCACTGCTTGATCAGGGTGAAGAACGCCTCATCGCCGATCGCGACGCGCAGGGCCGCCCAGAAGTGCGAGCTGCGGGTGTACGTCTGGTAGCCGTAGAGGTTCGCGGAGTTCGTCTGCGCGCCCGGTGCGATGTTCCAGTTGGGGCTGGTCGGAGAGGCGTTGTTCCAGGCGTTGAAGTACGTCTGCTCCGAGAGGGCGCCGGTGCCGAACGCCTCCGAGGAGTTGTAGTAGGTCGGACCCCAGGTCGCCATGCCCTCGCCCATCCAGATGTCGGTCCACGTCGACGGGGCGACGTTGTTGCCGTACCACTGGTGCACGAGTTCGTGGATGAGCGTGTTGCCGTTGACCGAGTTCACGCTCGGGAAGAACGAGCGGTCCTGCGTCTCGAGTGCGTAGTTGATCGCGCTCGGAACGGTCTTCACGATCACGCCGGTGCTGTTGCCCGGGTAGGGACCGTAGATGCGCTCGAGGTTCTGCGTGATGGTCTGCAGCTGCGTGATGCGGTTGCGCACCGTGGTCTTGTTCGCGTCGCTGAGACCGAAGTCGATGAACGACCACGACGGGATCGTGCGGCCGTCGAGCAGCGTGATGCTGCCCTCGACGACCTCGTAGCGGCCGATGCCGATGACGACGAGCTCCGACGCCATCTGCTTCTGCTGGCGCCAGGTCCACGTGGTGCGCTCGCCGGACTGGCTGACGACCTTCGACTGCAGCTCGCCGTTGCTCGCGACAGCGCCCGGGGCGCTCACGCCCGCGGTGTTGGTGAGGGTCGACGGGGCATCCACCGTGATCGTGTAGGTGGCCTTGTCGCCGGGGGTGTTGTTGTGCGGGAAGCCGGTCATCATGCCGATGGGCTGGCCCAGCAGCATCGCACCGTCGTTCGTTCCGCTCCAGCCTTCCTGGCTGTCGTCGGCGTCGGTGTGGAACACCGGGACGCCGCTGTAGTTCACGGTGACGGTGAACTCGCCGGTGACGGGGGTCGCCGGGGTCACGATGAGCTTGTACTTGATGGCTGCCGCGTCGATGTCGCGGCTCCAGGCGGCGGGCTGGCCGTTCACGAACACGCTGTCGACGGTCAGGCCCTCGAAGTCGAGCGAGAACGAGCGCAGCGGCGCGAGGGCGCGGGCCGTCATGGTGGTGGAGGCCGAGTCGAACTGACCGGTGATGACGTTGTTCGCGACGCCGGTCGGGCTCCACGCGATGTCGATGTCGTAGTCGAGGGCGTCGTATCCGCCGTTGCCGACGTTGGGGAACATGGCGTCGCCCGAGGTGCGGGCTCCGTCGATCGGGTCGTCGGCGGCGGATGCCGGAACGGCGGTGGCGAGGAGGGAGCCGGCGAACAGCGCGGTGACCATGGTGGTCGCGAGCAGCCGCCGACGTCGGAGAGGAGTCAGTCGGGTCATGAGTGCTTTCGGGTAGGCAGGAACGAAAGGCGACCGGTCACGTCGTCGTGGTGCAGGGGTGGCTTGTGGCCGGGGTCGCGAATGCGGGTTGATCGCAACCTAGGGAAGTCCTGTGTCGGCAATATATCGCCATTGTGTCGGGCAGATTGCAGGAATTTTTCCTGTCCCGTTACCTGCCGTCGAGGGATCCGGCAAGGGGGTTCTGCGGGGCGGTGCCGTCGCGTAGACAGGGGGCAGATCGAAGGAGAGATAGGCATGGCTGCCGGCGACATAGTGACGTTTCACCGCAACGGAATCTGGTTCAACCGCATCGAAGGAGAGGCGGGGGTGATCGGGTCGGGATACTTCACCGAAGCGGATGCCGTCGTCGCGGGCCGCGGTTCGGCCGCTGCGCGCCAGGTCGAGCACCTCATCCACGACGAGGAGCCCCCCGCCGACGCCGACGACCCGTACGCGCGGCATCCGCGCGATCGTGTCGGGGTGTCGATGCAGGGCTGAGCCTCGGCATCCGAATCTTCCGGTCGCGTCCGCGCGCCCGGGCAAGGATCGAGAGCGCACCGTCACCACCCCTGGGCGGTGCGTTCTCGTGCGCGCGGGTGACGTCTCGTCGCCGCAGTGGCCACCGACCGGTCGGAAATGACGGTTCTGAGCGTCGATAGGCAGCATTTCGCACCGATCGGGTGCGGCACGCCGCTCCACTCTGGCCCGCGGCCCTAGCGTGGGGGCATGTTCGCTCCGACCTTCGTCATCGGCCTGCTCATCTACGTCGCGATCGTGCTGATCGGGCTACTCGTGCTGTGGTTCGTGATCTACACGGCCGTGCGCGCGGCGCTGACCTCGCATCGCCAAGCACTGGCGGAGGAGCGACTCGGGCGCTCGTGATCTCCGACTACGTCCGTGCGATGCGCGACCGCATCGGACACGACCTGCTGATGCTCCCGGGCGTCACCGCCGTGATCCGTGACGGCGAGCGCTTCCTGCTCGCGCGCAGCGCTGGGTCGGATGTATGGAGCCTGATCGGTGGCGGAGTCGAACCCGGCGAGCAACCGACGGATGCCGTTGCCCGAGAGGTGCGCGAAGAGCTCGGCGCCGGCATCCGCATCACCGGGATCGTCGGTGCCTACGGGGGTGAGTCGCTCGTCGTCGACTACCCGAACGGTGATCGGGCCGCTTACGTGACGACCGCCTACGCGTGTGAGGTGGTCGACAAGATCGAGCCCGACGGCGATGAGATCGTCGAGGTCGGGTGGTTCACGGCATCCGAGATCGCGGGCCTCGATCGCGAGCCGTGGATCGACCGGGTGCTGGCGGATGCGGTGCGCTGAGGCGCCGGAGTCAGATCCGCTCCTGAACCCCGGCATCCGCACCGTGTTCGTCCTCGAACGCCCGAGTATCGCGGCGCGCCTTGCCGAGTGAGACCATGCACGCGATCGCGACGAGGAGGAAGACGATCGCGGCGATCCACGGCCAGGGCTTGGCGCCCCTGTCGGTGATGAGCACCACGACCCATCCGGCGGCCAGGACGAGCGAGATGACGAGTTGGCCCATCGCCCACCGGCTCTTCCGTTCGAGCGCCATCCGCTGCTGGATCAGCGACGGCTGCGGTGTAGAGGCGTCTGATTCAGTCATCCGGCGAGCCTAGGCGATCGCCCGCTCCTTGTGGGGTGAGGTTCCGATGCTCCCGCGGCCCGCCGCTGATCGGTCAGTAATGTCGGTTCTCCGGGTCGAGAACCGACATTTCCGACCGATCGGTGCACTCCGGCGCGCGGCGAGACGCCTACTGCACCGACCAGCCGCCGTCCGAGGCGAGGATCGCGCCGTTGATGTTCACGCCGTCGTCCGACAGCAGGAAGGTGATCGAGGCGGCGAGCTGCTCGGCGGTCGCGACGGTCGGGATCGCCTGCTGGAACGGGGAGAGGCGGGCCGAGCCGTACTCCGACATGTGCGGGGGCATCGGGATGCCGGTCGCCACCCCGCCGGGAGCGACCGAGTTCACGCGGATGCCCTTCGGGCCGTACATGAACGCCGCCGACTTCGTGACGCCGATGATGCCGTGCTTGCTGGCGGTGTAGGCGTTGCCCGAGGCGTTTCCGCGCAGACCCGCCTCGCTCGAGACGTTGAGGATCGACCCGCGGCCGGCCTTCTCCATGATCGGCAGCACCGCGCGCATGAGCTTGAAGGGGGCGGTGAGGTTGATCGCGATGACGCGGTCCCACACGGCATCCGGCGTCTCACCTGCGGGCGAGAAGTCGTCGTTGATGCCGGCGACGTTCGCGAGTCCGTCGATCGTGTCACCCGCGGCGGCGATGACGGCGTCGATCGCGTCCTGCTTCGTGAGGTCGCCGGCGACGGTGACGATGTCGGCATCCGGGTTGTCGGCCTTGAGGGCGTCGAGCTTCTCGGCGGCGATGTCGCTGGCGATCACGCGTCCACCTTCGCGGGCGATGCGCTCGGCGGTCGCCCGCCCGATGCCGGATGCCGCGCCCGTGACGATCACGGTCTTGCCGGCGAACCGGGCGCCGGCCTCGACGACCGGCTCGGCCTCCTCGACCGGCAGGACGCCGCCGTTGGCCGCGCGCACGAGGTCGTCGACGACCGACTGCGGCATCGCGCCCTGGCTCATCGCGACGAGCTGCTGCAGCGGCAGGCCCAGCACGGGGGTGAGGAGCGACGGGTCGGCGCCGGTCTGCTCGAAGAGTCCGCGGATGAGCGGGCCGCCGGTCGAGTCATCGAGCCATTCGCCGATGGTGGAGTGGGCGGTGAGGGCCATGTCGTGCTCCTTGTTCGGGTTCCTGCGAGTTTCGCAACGGTGCGTCTACTTATGGATCAGTGTACGCCCGAGTAGCCTCTGATGGTGCCCCGTCCTCGCAGTGAGAAAGCGCGCCGGTCCGTTCTGGACGCGATGCGCACCGCGGTGTCGACGGGCGCCTACGAATCGGTGACGATCGAGGGGCTCGCCGAGGCCGCCGAGGTCTCGAAGCAGACCATCTACCGCTGGTGGCCGTCGAAGGCTGCGATCCTCGGTGAGGCGCTGCTCGAGGGGTCGGTGCCCGGCGCCGCGGTCTGGGTGCCGTTCACTTCTGATCTGGGGGCGGATCTGCGGGCCTGGTTCTCGGCCATGAGCCTGTCGCTGGGTGACGCCGAGGGCGTCGCGATCGCGCGGGCGCTGATCGTCGTGACGGCGTCGGATGCCGCGCTCGGGCTCGCGTTGAACGAACGGCTGGCCGCGCCGATCCGCCAGTGGGTGCGCGAGCGGTTGACGCTCGCGGTCGCCGACGGCGAGGTGCGATCGGATGCTGACGCCGAGGTCATCGCGGATCAGTTCGTCGCGATGGCGAGCTATGCCGCCCTGCTGGGCCGGCCGCTCAGCGACGAGCGGGTCGAGGCGACGGTGCGGGTGCTGCTGCGGGGGATCTCGGCGGTTTGATAGGGGTGGGCCCTTCGTCTCGCTTCGCTCGCTCAGGAACCGGCACCCGGCCCCTGAGCGAGGAGCGAAGCGACGAGACGAAGGGCCCACCCCGCAACACCTGCAGGGAGATGTCACGCCTGCAGGGAGCATCCGCCCGTTTCTCCCTGCAGATGTGATTCGTCCCTGCAGATGAGCGGGCAGATGAGCCTGCAGACGAGGGGCAGATGAGCGGATGCCGAACACCCCTTGACCCCGCACTTGCATTTTGCAAGTATCTTCGCATGAGCCTCTTCATCACCTGTCCCGTGGCTGACGTCGAACGAGCCACCGCCTTCTACACCGCCCTCGGGTGGACCCTCAACGCCGAGATGTCGGACCACAACGTGTCGTGCTTCCAGATCGCGCCCGAGCAGTACGTGATGCTCGGCAGCCGCGAGATGTACGCGAGCGTCGGTGGCACCGAAGACCTGATCGGCGGCCCCGACACCCCGTCGAAGGTCACGGTCTCGTTCGACCTCGACAGCCGCGAGGCGGTCGACGAACTCGTCGCGCGCGCCGAAGCCGCGGGCGGTCGCGTCGGAGACATCGACGACTACCCCTTCATGTATCAGCGCCAGTTCGACGACCCCGATGGCTACCACTACTCGCCGTTCTGGATGAAGCCGGCGACCGACCAGACCGCGTGAGCGACCTCTCCGCCGCCCTCGACATCGTCGGTGCGCGCTGGGCGCTGCTCATCGTGGAGCAGCTGCTCGCCGGTGCGCAACGCTACGGCGATTTGCAGCGCGAGCTCGGGGCGCCGACGAACATGCTCGCGACCCGGTTGCGCGAGTTGGAAGAAGCCGGCGTGCTGAGGCGGTTGCCGCTGACGCACAACACCCGCGCCTACGTGCTGACCGAGCGCGGGGAAGCGTTGCGCGGCGCGATCGATGCGTTGGGCGCGTGGGGTGCCGCGGGGCACCCAAACGCCTCACCCCATTAACTTTTCGTTCACTCCCGCGCCGCCTGCCGGCATCCGCGATCCCTAGGTTCGGAGTCGGCGCGGCGAGACCCCTGCTCGTGCGCGCTCCGAAAGGACCCCCCGCATGAGAACCCTCTCTCGTCGTGCCCGTCGGCGTGCCCTCGCGACCGTGAGCGTGGCCGCCCTCACCTCCCTCGCCCTGCTGCCCTCGATCGCGGTCGCCGAGGCCGATCCCGATCCCGCGCTGCTCGGTGAGCCGACCCCGTTCCTGATCGAGAGCCTCAGCGCTCCCGGCAAGGTGATCGAGATCGGCAATCCAAACGCGCAGACCACCGTGCCCGACAGCACGCGTGCCGCCGCGGCGGTGTTCCCGTTCGCCAAGACCCCCGCCGAGCTCAGCGCCCAGGCCGTGCTCGCCTACCCGGTCGAGGGCGCGAGCAACACCTTCGTGCTCGCGAACGACGACGGCCAGGTGCTCGCCCGCCGCGCGAACGACGACCCGAACTTCCGCTACCTCACCCTCCCCGGCGTGACGCTCGACGAGGCCGCGGCGAACCCCCTCGCGCAGTGGACCGTGAGCGACGCGGGCAACGGATACAGCTACCTGCGCGGCGTCCAGGCCTACGGCAACGGCGCGATCGCCGGCCTTGACATGTACAACTGGGCCACGGCGGCGGGAAGCGAGGTGCAGACCTACGATGCGGGCGGCGCGAACGTGCAGAAGTGGCGGATGCATCCGCTCACCGCCACCGTCGAGACCCACCAGCAGCGCGTCGACACGGGCACGACGCCCGCGTTCCCGACGGCGCTGACCGGGAAGTACTCGTGGGGCCTCACCGCTCCGCTCGCGAACATCGCGTGGAACGCGCCGGCATCCGACGTCTGGAACACCGACGGCACCGTGACCGTCGAGGGCACCGGCACCGGATACTTCGGCGAGACCGTGCCCGTGACCGCCGAGTACCTCGTCGGTTCGCTGGGCGGCGCGGCCGACGCGACGATGTCGGGCTACGTGGGCCAGACGCTCAAGGAGCTGCAGATGCACGCGCCGACCCACGTCGAGCGCACGGTCTCGGGCTCGACGACCACGGTGCGCGCGAAGGTCACGTGGGACTGGGCGTCCGTGGCCGCCGATGCGACGGCATCCGCCGGCACCATCGAGGTCCCCGCCACCGCGGCCACCGGCTTCGACGCCCGCCTCGTCATCACGATCGCGCCCGCCGAGAGCGTGAACATCCTGCGCGGCGCCGGCATCCACTACGACTACACGCACATGAACGGCACGAACTTCCGACTGACCGACGGCAACCGCACGGTCACCGGCTTCGACGACTGGCGCAGCGGCGGGGCCGCGAACCGCGTCAACCCGAACACGGTGAGCTTCTACTTCGACCAGCCGCGCCAGCTCACGGGCGCCGGGGTCTTCGACCTCAACGGCCTGAAGAACGTCGGCGGGGTGACGGTGCAGTACCGCGATCTCATCGGCGGCTGGATCGACATGCCCACGGATGCCGTCGCCTGGCCGTACGTGAACCAGACGCCCGACCTGAGCCTCGAGTTCGAGAGCACCCCCGTGCTCGCCACCGGCCTGCGTGTGATCTTCACGAACAAGTCGAGCGGCAACTGGATGAGCCTGTCCGAGATCGAGGCCTACGGCCCCGAGCTCGCCGGCTGACCCCTCTCCCTTCTTTCCCCTTCTCCCTGAGGAAGACCATGACCTCCCCCACTTCGCGCCGCCCGTGGCGCGCCCTGTCCGCCGCGGTCGTCACCGCCGGCCTTCTCGCCGTGCCCGTCGTTCCGGCGGCTGCGGCCGATTCGACCGATTCGATCGGGGATGCGCTGGCGCAGGCATCCGCTGTCATCGCCGATGAGCTGCGCTCGAGCTTCGTGCTGCCGGTGCTGCCCGATACGCAGTTCTATTCGCGGTACAGCGCCTCGCAGTTCTACCCGAAGTACGACACGAACCCGTTCGAGGTGCAGACCGACTGGATCGTCGAGCACCAGGATGACCTCAATGTGCCGTTCGTCGTGCACGTCGGCGACGTCGTCGACCAGCAGTGGGTGACGGGCGAGTGGGATGCCGCGGCCAGGGCCATGCAGAAGCTCACCGACGGGGGCGTGCCGTACTCGGTCGTTCCCGGCAACCACGACGTCGCCGACATGAACGCGCGGTCGTCGGAGGCGAACTCGTGGCAGTACCTGCAGCGGTTCGACGCGGGGCGCATGGCCGCGCAGGGCGGCGAGACGTTCGTCGACAGCTTCCAGAACGGGCTCTCGACCGCCTACATCTTCGAGGCCGAGGGGCATGAGTGGATGTCGCTCGCGCTCGCGTGGAACGCCTCGGCCGACACGTTCGCGTGGGCGCAGCGCGTGATCGACGCGAACCCGGGCATTCCGGTGATCCTGTCGTCGCACGCGGTGATCAACATCGCGCTCGACCAGACGTCACCCGCGGACTGGTGGTGGGGCGAGGAGCTGTGGAACCAGCTGATCCGCTCGAACGACGAGATCATCATGACGGTCAACGGGCACTTCCACGGCACCACGATGCGCGAGCGCACGAACGACTTCGGTCACCCCGTGTACCAGGTGCTCACCGACTACCAGATGGCTGCCGACGGCGGCAATGGATACATGACGCTGTTCGAGTTCGACCTGACGAACGACCGCATCGACGTCGAGTCGGTGTCGCCGTGGGTGACGGTGAAGGACAAGGAGTCTCTGACCGCGAACGACACTCCGGTGCTGGATGGGAAGTGGCAGTCGTTCTCTATGGACTTGGACTTCGAGGCGCGGTTCGGGTACTCGCCGGTCGCCGGTTCTGAGACGAAGGGCGACCTGTCGGAGCGGGCCAAGGAGATCGTCCTGGAGGGCTGGGACGGCACCGGCGTCGGCGAGCAGTGGGCTGCGGCGGGTCGGGCGGATGACTACGTCGGCGTCGATGGCACGGTGGCGCACTGGCGGTTCGGTTCGGTGGCAGAAGGCGTCGTGGATTCGTCCACTGAGATCCCGGATGTCGCCGGTGACAGCCCGATGTATCGCAGCGCGATCGAGAACACGGATGCTCCCGAGAAGCTCGAAGACGTGCAGGTATCCCACTCGAACGTGCCGTTCTACTCCTCGGATCGCGGAGCCGTGTGCTTCGCTGACGTGCACCGCAACGCGAGTGGTCCCGACAACATGTCGTACATCTCGACCGAGTACGGGGCGCCAGCGACGTTCGCCGATCTCTCGTCGTCGTCGGGGTACACGGTCGAGGCGTTCCTGCAGCTCGACGAGGAATGGACCGAGGCCGCGAACCGGTGGAGCGCCGCGCTGACGCGTGGAGGCGCGCGCCAGTGGATCGGGATCAACGACTCGTCCGACCCGGGTGCCGGCGCCGCGTGGCTCGGCATCTCGAGCCTGCGCGAGTACCAGTTCTCGGCGGGCGACACTGACACTCGTAACTCGTACACGCTGTGGTCGGGCGAGATCATGCAGGGGTCGTGGCACCACGTCGCGATCGTGAACGACCCTCGCGCGGACACGGCCATCATGTACGTCGACGGCGTGCCGGTGCTGCGCAACGCGTCGGGTGTGGGCGGCATGATGGCCGCGGACTTCATGCCGTGGATCATCGGCGCCTCGACGTGGAACACCGAGGTCGAGCACGGCTGGCATGGATGTGTCGGCGAGGTGCGCGTGGTGGACCATGCGCTGTCTTCGCGTGAGTTCCTGTATCAGCGGGCCGATCTTGGTTCTGTTTTCTCGGTTTCCGGTGACTTCGATGCGGTGCTGCCGTCGGATGCTGTGGTGTCGTCGTTCTCCGGGGGCGGGTTTGCCGGGTCTTCGGTGAGTGTGGTGGTCGACGGGGTGTCGGTCGGGTCTTCGGTCGTTGCGGCTGACGGGTCGTGGACGGTTGCGCTGTCGTCACCCATCTCGGGGTCTGGCGCGCGCGCGGTGTCGTTCGTTCCGTCGATCGGGACGCGGAGTGCTGCGGCAGTGTCTGTGTCCGTGGTGATCGGTGAGGGTTCGTCGCCGTGGACGCCGGTGGAGTCGGATCTGACCGACGCGCTGGAAGGCGTGATCTCGGTCGACCCGTCGCGCTTCGCGCCGGGGTCTACGGTTTCGGTTTCGCTGCCTGACGGGTTCGAGGGGGCGACTGTTTACGGGTTCCTGTTCTCTTCGCCGGTGTCGGCTGGGTCGGGGGTCGTGTCGGATGGTGCGGTCTCGCTGACCGTGCCGGAGACGGTGCCGTTCGGTGAGCACCGGTTCGCGCTTTACGCCGCGGATGGTGAGGTGATCGGGTGGGATTCGGTGACGGTTGTGGATCCGGCTGGTGGTTCGGATGGTGGCCCTGGCCCTGGCCCTGGCCCTGGCGGTGGCTCGGCCGGTGGTGGAGCGGATGCCGGGGCCGGTGGGTCGGATGACTCGCTCGCGACGACCGGTCTCGACGGATCGTGGATGCTGCTCTGGATCGCGCTCGGGGCGGGTGCGCTCGCCGCGGGGATCACGCTGGCTCTCCGCCTGCGGCGGTCCTAGCCCGAGGGTGAGGGAGGGAGCGGGGGGGGGGGGGGGGGGGCAACGGGCCCCACCCGCACACACCGGGGCCCGGTGCCGGTGGAAGGGTCCCACCCCCCGGCCGAACATGGGTCCCTGTGCCTGTCGAAGGGTCCCC